>JAHCID010000001.1:0-1200000 GCA_026129405.1 bacterium | reverse complement strand
CGGCCGACGGTGACCGGGCCGTCGACCGCGGCGCCGAGCTGCTCGCGCGCCGCCAGCCGCAACGGCCGCAGGAAGAGCGCGATCAGGTCCTCCAGCCGGTACTGCACGCCGAAGAGGCTCGTCGCCGTGAAGCGGCGGCTCGCGAGGTGCGACTTGATCGACTGGATGAGCCGCCCGCGCCCACCGGTCTCGAGGTAGGCGCGGATCGCCGCCGGCCCCGCCGAGACCCGCGGCGGCAGGCCCGTCTCGCCCGGCAGCTCGGGATCGACGTAGAGGATCGAGCGGAACGTCGCCGTGCGCGCGTCGCCGTCGCCGTGGGTGGCGAGGATCGGCTGGCCGTCCGGACCGACGACGGCGACGGCGCTGTTGGTGGTTCCGAAGTCGAGGCCGAGCACGGGGGGAGCATTCGTCCCCCAATCCGGACCCGCCGGCAACCTCGACGGGAGGTGCCTTCTGCTCTGGCGCCCAACGATCGCCGATGCGACAACGGTCGGGACGCTCCGGCGTCCCCGCCCCGCATGCACACATCCCTCGCTGCCGCCGCCCTCCTCCTCGCCCTCACGACGTCCGCCGCCGCGCGCGACTGGACCAGGCCCGGACCCTACGCCGTCGGCGTGCGGACGCTCACGTACACGAAGACGTCGGTGACGACCGGTGCGCCGCGCGTGCTCGCGACGCGCGTCTGGTACCCGACCGTGAAGCGCTCGGGCACGCCGTCGCCGCTCGGACTCGTCGACGCGAAGGTGAAGAAGGGCCGCTTCCCCCTCATCGTCTACTCGCACGGCAGCTGCGGCGATCCGGACGAGGCGACGTACCTGACGATGGCGCTCGCCAGCTGGGGCTTCATCGTCGCCGCGCCGCCGCATCCCGGCAACACGCGCGCCGACGGCTTCGGCGCGTGCCTCCAGGCCTTCGCCGACTCGGCCCGCAACCGCGTGCCCGACGTCCGCTTCACGCTCGACAGCGTGCTCGCCGAGAGCACGACGCGGACGTCGCCCTTCGCGAAGCGCATCCGGCCGACGGGCATCGGCATCACCGGCGGCTCGTACGGCGGTTTCACGACGCTGTGGTCGGCGCAGCAGGACACGCGCTTCACCGCGGCGATGGCCAACGTGCCGGGCGGCGCCGACGTGATCGCGCCGCTCGGCATTCCGCTCATGGTGCAGGGCGCCGAGAAGGACGAGATCGTCCCGTTCACGCCCGAGTCGGAGAAGGCCTTCGCGAGGGGGGCGGGGCCGCGCTACCTCGTGAAGCTGCTGGACGCCACGCACCTCAGCTTCTTCGACGACTGCAACGGCTGTCCCGCGACCAACGTGCCGCAGGGCGAGGCGCATCGCCTGATCGTGCGCTACGCGGTGCCGTTCTTCACGCGCTACTTGAAGAACGGGCGCGCCGCCGGGCGCGCGCTCACCAAGCCGGTCGCGGGCGTCGAGCTCACCGCCGAGCCGTGATCGCGGCGGGCGGCCGCGCGCGGGCTCAATCGGCCGGCAGGACGTTCGAGTGCCGCGCGTCGTGCTGGTACATGGGCCAGTCGGCGAGCAGGGGACCGGGCGTGCCCGGGACGTTCCAGATCAGCAGCTGGTGCTCGATCGGGTCGACCCAGAGGATATCCTTCAGCCCGTCGCCGTCGAGATCGGCGATGGCGGGCGTCGAGAAGCGGCGGTCGTCGACGGCGGGCGGGATCGGGAGCGTCGTGCTGCGCTGGTCGCCGCTCGGGTCGACCACCGGGATGGGCTTCGGAAAGCCCGGGAGGAGCGAGCCGTCGAGTCGCTGCACGACGACGGCTTCGCGCAGGCGCCGGCCGGCCGGCCCGCAGCGCCGGCAGGTGTCGCCGACCACACCGGCGACGAGCTCTTGCACGCCGTCCCCGTCGACGTCGCCGATGGCGACGCCGCCCACCAGCGTCGCAGCGGTCTCGAAGATGGTGTGGCGCAGGGGGAAGCGCATGTCCGGGGTGCGCTGGCGGTACGAGACGAAGGCGCCCGTCTCGGCCTCGCCGCCGGCGAGGCCGCGGACGTAGGCGTAGGCCTCGGCGGCACCGTCGCCGTCCAGGTCGGCGAAGCTGAGCGCGCCGCTCGACGGCCGCTTCGGACGCGCGAACGGCATCGCCCGCAGGGCCTTGCGCCGCCCATCGATCGCCACCGAGCGCGGCTTCAGCTTCACCTGCTTGCGGTCCTCCTCGAGCCACACGACCTCCAGGCGCCCGTCGCCGTCGAGGTCGGCCATGGCGACGTGCCCGAGGGGTTGGATGGGGCCGGCGAGCGCCGTGAGGACCCTGCCGTCGATACGTCGCAGCTCGGCCATCCCCCGCGCCCGCACCTTGCCGTTCGCGCTGCGCTGATGGTCGACGCGCGCGATCTCGGCGACGCCGTCGCCGTCGGCGTCGCCGACCGCGCTGGCGTGCGCGCCGAAAGACGAGACGATGGGCGCGCCCACGAACGATCCGTCGCCGTCGATGACGCGGATGCCCGTGAGCCCGGTGCAGACGATCTCGTCGACGCCGTCCCCGTCGACGTCGCCGGCGGTGAGCCAGTCGTGGGCGCCGGCGGCGAACACGTCGACGGCGACCGGGAAGCCCGGGAGCAGCTCGCCGGCCGCGCTCCAGGCGAAGACGTCGGTGCGGTTCGTGGCGATCACCTCGGGCGCGCCGTCGCCGGTGATGTCCGCGACGATCGGCGAGCCACGCGTGGTGACGTGCGGAAGGGCCAGCGTGGTCACGCGCTGCGGCCAGCCGGGGCGCACGCTGCCGTCCGGCTCGAACACCACGACCTCGTCGCCGGAGCCGACGAGGATCTCCATCACCCCGTCGCCGTCGAGGTCGGCGACCGTCAGGTACTCCGAGTCCTCGACCGGCACGAGCTGCCGCGGCCAGCCGGGGCGCAGCGTCGGGTCGATCACCACGCCGTAGCGGACCTTCTCCACCGTGCCGTCCGCGCTCTCCACCAGCAGCCGGAAATCGAAGCGGTCGCCCTGCACCAGCGCCGAGGCGTCGAGCGTCGCCAGGACGCCGTCGACCACCGGCGTCTCGGCGACGGCGGGCGACAGGCCGACGGCGGTCCACTGGTTCGGGTCGATCGCCGGCCGCCGGTACAGGACCCGGTAGCGGACGAAGCCCGGGCCGCCGGCCGTGCCGCGGATCTCGACCGGGCCGGCGGGCACGCCCGCGAGGAGCCTCGGCTCGGTGATGGCCGCGTACTCGACGTCGACGCTCACCATGTCGACGAACGTCTCGGCGCCGCGCTGGGCGGTGAGGCGCAGCACCCAGCGGCCGGCCTGGAGCGCACCGGCGTCGAAGGAGGCGAGCACCCCGTCGTCCACCTCGGCCGTGATCGGGCCCGCGATCGGCACCCAGCCGTCGGGGTCGCCGTCGGCACGATAGTCGAGCCGGTACGACTCGAAGCCCGGCCCGCGCGCCGTGCCGACGACCTCGATGCTGCCCGGGGCGACCAGCGTCACGAGACCGGGCGAGGCGATGTGCGCCTCGAGCGGCGGCGCGGCCGCGAGCGCCGCCGCCACGTCGAGCCGCCCGTAGCCGGCGGCGACGTCGAACCCCGGCGGGCCGGTGTCGAGCGCCGTCGTGCGCAGCAGCTGGCGCACCTGCTCCACACGCAGCCCCGGATCGTACGCCAGCAGCAGCGCCGCGGCGCCGGCGACGTGCGGCGCCGCCATGCTCGTCCCGGCGAGCCGCAGGTATTTGAGACCGCCGTGCGTGAGGGTGAGCGCCTTGTCGCGTGCCGCCGCCGGCACGATGAACGCGCTCTGCAGCGACAGCACGCTGGAGCCCGGGAAGGCGGCGGGGGGCGGCGGGTCGCCGCCGCCGGGCGCCGCGACGTCGACGCCGATGCCGAAGTTGGAGAAGTCGGCGCGGCCGTCGAGGCGGTTCGACGCCGCGACCGCGATGGTGGCCGTCGACGCCGCGATGAACGCACGGCGAACGTCGGTGCCGCCGTTGCCGGCCGAGGCGACGATCACCACGCCCGCCGCGTGGGCGTCGGCGAGGGCGGCGGCCAGCGCCTGCGTGCGCGGCGCCGTGAGGCTCAGGTTGAGGACGTCGGCGCCATTGTCGACGGCGTAGGCGACGCCGCGCACCAGGTCGGACACGAAGCCGGTGCCGAGCGGGCCGAGCACGGCCACCGGCATCACCGTCGCTTGGTGGGCGACGCCGATCACGCCGATGCCGTTGTCACCGGTGGCGGCGAGGATGCCCGCGACGTGCGTGCCGTGGCCGTTCTCGTCGAGCGGGCTCGGGTCGTTGCCGTAGAAGTCCCAGCCGCGCACGTCGTCGACGTAGCCGTTGCCGTCGTCGTCGATGCCGTTGCCGGGGATCTCGCCGGGGTTCGCCCACACGTTCGCGGCGATGTCCGGATGGGTGTGATCGATCCCGGTATCGACGATCGCGACCACCACGCCGGCTCCCTTGGCGACGTCCCAGGCGGCGGGCGCGCCGATGCGTCTCAGGCCCCAGAGATCGTCGAAGGGCTGCCCCCAGCTGCCCTGGCTGGCGAGGAACGGATCGTTCGGCAGCGCGGCGATCTCGACCACCGCGTCGGGCTCGCAGCTCGCGACCGCGGCGTCGCGCGCCAGCTCCGCCGCCACCGCCGCCATGTCGGGGTCGCGTCGCAGCTCGACCACCCAGGTGCGGCTCCAGTCGGTGACCCGCGGCTCCGCGACCGATCGCCGCCGCCGCTCCGGGAAGCGCGCCTGCGCGGCACGACGCCGCGCGCGTGCCGTCGCATGGGGCTCGGCGTGCAGGTCGCCGCGGCGAACCGGGATCAGGGGGCGGATGCCGCGCACGCCGCGCGCGCGCAGCAGCTCCGCGAGCCGGCTGCCCGGGGGCAGCCCGGTGATCGACTGCCCGGCCGCCCAGCGACAGGCGAGACAGACGTCGACGCCGTCGCGCAGGCGCAGGATGACCCGATCCGGCGTGCGGGCGACCCGGCCCGCGACCCCGTCCCGGCTGGCCTCGGCGGCGGCGCCGGCCTCGGCCGACGCGCGGCCGGGAGTCGCGCACGGGGAGACGAGAACGAACAGCAGCAGCGCGACGCGACCACCCAGCATCTCGGACCTCTCTCGGGCAGGGTGACCGTAACGTGTCGCGTCATCCCCTGTCCATGGGATTCTGCGCCGCAGCGACGAAATGTGCGCCTGCGGGAGCGGAGGCTCCGAGGGCGGAGACTCGCCGCGCCCCGGGACGGTCACCGGCCGTCCCGGGGCGATGGGCCCTGGAGGGGTTCAGGGCCCGTGACGACTAGCGATCATCCTGCGCCAGCCGCAGCTCGAGGGGGCCGTTACGGAGCGCATCGAACCAGGACGTCTCCCAGCAGGTGCCGTCGGACGAGCGGATCTGGGCGAGCACCCCGAGCGCCGCCGGAAGCGGGCCGGGATCGAGCCCCTCACCGCGCGCGCGCAGCTCGACCCGCGCTTGGCCGGCCGTCCCCGCCTGCAGCGTCATCGACCGGACGCCGTCCTGTCGCCCGACACGATCACCGTAGCGATAGCCGCGGCGCAGCCCGCGCCAGCAGGGACGGCCGTTGCACCGTCCGCCGGCAGGAACCCGAACGCTGGCGAGAAGCCTGCCGAATCCGAAGCCATCGTGGACGCACACCTCCCACTCGGTCGCCCGACGTGGATCGCCCAAATCCGAGATGTCGACCGACGTGGCGGGCACGAAGCGCAGTCGCAGCGCGTCGTCGCGATCACGAACGGCGTCGGCGACGCGCAGCTGCGAAGCCGCCGGGATCGGCTCGCAAGCGAAGCTGGCCCGATCGACGCAGCCCTGGAAGAAGTCGCACGACCGGCACGGGCCGCAGTCGATCGGCTCCCCCTCGTAGCAGAAGCCGCCGAAGCAGGTTCCATCGCCGGTGCAGGCGTCGAAGTCGTTGCACCGGGTGCCGTTCGGCGCCGTAGTCCCGATACAGACGCCGGCGATGCAGGTGTCGTCCGTGGTGCAGGCCTCGAAGTCGTCGCAGGGACCGGACACCTCGGTACGCTCGCACGAGCCGGCACCGTCGCACACGCCGTGCATGCACACGTTCCCGTCGTCGCACGTGCTGCCGGCGGGATCGGGCCGGCAGCTGCTCGAGCAGCAGTCGCCCGCGTCCCGATTGCCGTCGTCGCACCCCTCACCGGGGTCGAGTCTGCCGTTGCCGCATCGCGACCCGGTGACGAAGAGCGTGAAGGTGGACGAGGAGCAGCTCATCGTCCCGGTGAAGCTGGCACCGTCCGGTGCGACCACGCCCGCCAGCTGCGCGGGGCGGCAGAAGCCCTCACCGCCCTCGACCACGAATGCCCCGGACACGGAATCGACGCTCCCCGCCAGGGTGCCGGCCGACAGCACGCAATCGCCCTCGACGAATAGGCTGGAGCCGGCGGTGGTGAACGTCATGCGACAGGCGAAGAGCGGGCTGTTGGACGTGAAGCCGATGCCGACGTGCCACGGACCGGAGACGTCGATGGCTCGAGCCACGGCCGGTAGGAACAATCCGAGCACGGCCACCATCCATGTCGTTCGTCGCATCGTACCCTCCCTCCTTCTCGCCGCCCCACCGGCGGCATGCGTGATGCGGGTGAGGCTACGAGAGCGACGCGCGACGGTGGAAGGCCGTGCGGTGCCCGCGGACACGGATCCTCGGGCGGCGTCACGCGACCTCGTGCGCCACACCGGGCAGCATGAAATGCCCGTCTTCCACCGCCACCTTGCGCTCGTCGGCGAGCCGGCCGAGGGCGCGGCACACGGCGCTGCGGGAGCTGCCCGCCAGGCGGGCGAGCTGGCCGTGCGTGAGTCGGATGCTCAGCCGAAGCCCATCCCCGGACTGCTCGCCGAAGTCCCGCCCGAGCCCGAGGAGGGCAAGGCGCACGCGCGCCGCGAGCGGCATGGTCGCGAGAACGGTGCGGTCGTGCAGATGCCGCGACAGCGCCCGGGCGCTGTGCGCGAACAACCGCAGCATGCCGGACGCAGGCAGCCGGCCGAGCGCGGCGGTCACGGTCGCCCGGTCGAAGCAGGCGACGGCGGCATGCTCGTGCGCAACGGCGCGCGCAAACGCCACGTTGCCGCCGGTCAGCCGTACGAACTGTCCGGCCGCGACGATCTGCACGATCGGCCCGGTGCGCGGCACGCCGACCTCCACGCGCACGGAGCCCTCGAGGACGAGCCCGACGTCATCGCCCTCGATCAGATCGTCTCCGCGTGCGGCCCAGACGACGCGGGCCGAGCCGACGAGGAGGTCGACGGCCTCGGCCGTCAAGCTCAGGCTCGCGCAGAGCCCCATCAGTACCTCGCGTGTCCGGGCCCGCAGCACGGTGGCGCTGCGCGGCCCGTGGCTCGGGCGCACGAGGCACGACGCCGGGGGGGCTGCGGGACCGTCGGGCGTCGGCACGACGAGATACCCTCCGCACCTGGCGAGACGCCCGCGCGCCCGCAGGCGGATCATCGCGTGGCGTACCGAGGTCGGTGCGGCCGCCACGAGCTCACCCAGATCCTGCGACCTGAGGCGCACGCCGATGCGCGTGCGGCCGTCCCCATGCGGCACGCCGTGGGCACTTGCCAGCACAGCCAGCCGGTGCTCGAGGCGATCGTCGAGCCGTCGCACGAGATCGAGGCAGCGGTCCACGAGCAGCCCCGACACCGCGCGCCAGCCGTGCGAGACGAGGCGCAGGCGATGCGCGGGCGACAGGATCGCCAGCACCCGCTCCACCACCTCGCGGCCGATGGTCGCCACCCGGGCCGGTCCGTGCGCGACGGCCCGGAACTGGCGTCGTGCGGCGGCGTCGAACGACCAGGGGACGCCGCAGATCCCTCCGGGCTCGACCAGCTGCACGGCGACGCAGCGGCGGTTCCAGCCCCGGCACGCGAGCTTCACTGCCCCGCGCACGACGAGGTACACGCGATCGTGGGCGTCGCCCGCCCCGAAGATCTCGCGCCCGGCCCCGAAGGGGACGGTACTGCGCACGCAATCGACGAGGACGTCGGTTGCAGGCCCGGGAAGACCGACGCGCCGGGCGAGCGTGTGCAGCGCGGCGAGCAGGTACGGGTCGGTGGGACGTTCGAGGCGAGTCGTCATGCCCAACGGGAGTGACTTTCGAGGGCACGCGGGGACTCCGGACGTCACGCGACGGCGTCATGGATGATCCAACGGACGGGCCGCTTGGCGTCGGGACGGTAGACGAGGCACCGGCCGTAGCTCAGCGAGCGGTCGAGATGTGCTGCCAGATCTGGAAGCGCCCTGCGGAACGTGTCGACGACCCTTCGGATCGACTTGCGGGCGGCGAGGCGCGCGCACTCGCTGCCAGCGCCCGCCTGCCAGGGCTTCCCGCGCCGTCCTCTATCGCCGGACAGCCGCGCCGCGATCCGGGCCGCTTCGTGCCGCGCCGCCTCGGCCGCGTCGATGTCGCCGCATTCGGCCGCGGCGCGGGCCTCCTGGGCGAGCCGCCGTTCCTCCTGGCGGAGACTCCTCGCGGCGCGGGCATCGCAGCCCGACGGCACGCCGGGCGACACTTGTGCCGATCCCCCGCACAGCTCGACGGCATCGATCTCGATACCCGGCTGGCGCAACAGCTGCACGAGGCGATGGAGCCCGGCGGCGTCCTTTACGACACACCGCTGGCGATCGAACTCGATCTCCCAGCAGGAGCCGGGCCGCATGAAGCCCACGACCAGCGATTCGAGGCCGGGCTCGTGCAGCGACACCGCCGGCAGGGCCTGCTGGATGCGTTGCACGCGCGCCGCGAGCGCCGACAGCCCGAGCTGCGCCGCAGTAGCCGCCGCGGCCGTCAGCAGCGCGCGGACACCCGTCGGCGGATTGGCAACGCCCCGGTCGAGGAGCATGCCGGCGTAGGCGACCTGCGTACGTGCCCGCCACTGCAGGAGGCCGCAGCTCGCCTCGAACGCCAGCGCGGCGTCGAAGTGCTCGGCGGCGTCCTCGTGCCGGCCGAGCGTCGCGGCGAGCAGCCCGAGATAGTGCCGCACCGGCGCGTACACGGCCGCCGGGGGCAGGGTGACCAACGAGGACGCGAACGGGAGCATCGCCACGTAGAACTGCGCTGCGCGCCCGCGGTCGCCAAGGAGGGTGCAGGTCTCCGCCAGAAAGGAGAGGGCAGCAAGCCAGGTCGGATTGCGGTCGGCGTTCCAGCGTCCGTCCTCCAGGACCACCTCGTAGACACGGCGCGCGTCGTCGAGCCGGCCGGCCTCGGCGTACGTGACCGCGAGCGCACTGTGCGCTGCAGGTGCGAGCGTGGGGAACGCGGCCGCCAGGTCGTGCAGCGCGTGCACCAGCTCGTCGTGCTGGCCGAGCATCCACTGCAAGGCACCCACCTGGACGCCGAAGAACAGCACCGCGTTCGGGTTGTGGGCCTGCTGCCCCTGGCAGAGCGCCTCGTCGGCCCCGCCGCGCACCGCGGCGAGCTCGCCGCCGGCAGCGGCGAGACAGGCGGCCGCCGTCGCGACGAGCCAGCAGTAGTACGGCTGCGGCTGCGCACTCGCGGCGTCGCGCGCCGCCGTCAGGGCGAGGCGGGCAACCTCGAGCTCGCCCCCCTCGAGCGCAACCAGCAGCCGGAACATCTGGCCTTCCACGACCCGACCCGGATCGCGCAGGCATTCGCCCAGCGCCGCCAGCTCGTAGGCGAGGGCGCGGCGCTCCCGCATGCTCTCGGGAGTCCACAGCGCCCAGTGCGTCGAGCGCAGCACGCCGGCCAGCACGTCGGGGCGGCCGAGTCGGCGCGCCATCGCGAGCGCGGCGCTGGCGAGCGGCACGCGCTCGGCGGCGCGCGGCGAGAACGTGAGCTCCTCGGCGAGGCGCGCCATCGCGAGCGCGCGCTCGGCCGTAGGCCCCTCGGGCAGGATGTCCAACACCTCGGTCAGCAGCGCGACGAGCGTCTCGTTGGCGCTGGTGACGCCGAAACCCTGCAGGCTGCCGGCAAACCCCAGCACGGCGCGCGCCAGCACGAATGGCGCTCCGGCACGGCGGGCACTCTGCACCGCATCGAGCGCGAGGCGATGGGCCGAGGCCGCGTCACCTGCGCGCCAACGCGCGTGGGCCAGCGCCGTCGTGAGCTCCGCCCGCAGCGCCTGCGCGCCGGGCACCTCGCCGGCGACCATCTCGAGAGCGGCGTCGAGTCGGTCCACGACGTCCCCCCATCGCCGGCCGCGGACCGCCGTAGCGGCGTCGTCGACGGCGAGCGCCACCGCCGATCGCGCCGGCGGCGAGAGCGGCGCAGCCGCCAACGCCGTCGCCAGCACGGCTTGCTCGTGCGCCCATGCGTCGTAGCCGCGGGCGCCATCCAGAATCCCGACCATTTCGACTTGCATACGAGGAAGATAGCCGTCGCGCTCGACGACGTATCCGGTCGCCCCGTCGCACGAGATCTCCGCGCCGACCGCCTCCGACTCCGGACCGACCACGACGATCAGCGGAATCCGGGATGCCCCGCTACGCAGCGCCGCCAGCAATGCGCGACCTTCGCCACCGCGAAGGCGGTGGTCGACCACCACCGCCCCAAAGCCACCGTGCGTGACGCAGGCGAGGGCGGCATCGCCGGTGTCGACGCGGACCACGTGCAACCCGAGCCCGCCGCCGTCGAGCGCCTGCTCCATCGCGCGCCCGGCTACGTCGTCGTTTGCGACCAGCAGCACCCTGGCGTCCATGGCCTCTTAAGGCCCGCCTGTCCGCAACCTCCGCGGGCAGCGACGAGCCTCCGCTCCCTGCCGAGGAGCCTGCCCGCTCCAGCGGGAACGCGTCAACAGATTTCTGCGCGTATTGCATCCGTCCCGATCCAATCCGCTCGCACATAGCACCGCACGCGCGCGTGGGATGCGCGCCGGCCTCCGCCCGGCGCGGAGCGAGCGTCACGCGCCGTCCGTGCGCGCGGACGCGACGGCGCCGACGCGGCCCTGGTGCACGGAGCGGGCGCGGAGCCGCCCGGTGCGCTCGCGGATCGCTACTCGCGCACGAGGATGTGCGCCGCGCAGACGCTGCCGCCGCCCATCATGTGGCAGAGGCCGGCCTTCGCGTTCGGCACCTGGCGCTTGCCCGCCTCGCCGCGCAGCTGGAGCGTCGTCTCCCAGATCTGCGCGAGGCCGGTGGGACCGCCGGGATGGCCGCGGGCGATGAGGCCGCCGTCGGTCGAGAACGGCACCTTGCCGCCGGGACCGAACCAGCCCTCCTCGATGCCCTGCTCGGCCTCGCCCTCGCGGCAGAAGCCGAGCAGCTCGTAGTACTCGAGCTCCTCGATCGCGAAGGCGTCGTGGACCTGGACGAGATCGATGTCCTCCGGGCCCAGACCGGACTGCTCCCAGAGGTCCTTCGCGGCGTCGCGGCTCATCTGGGCCGGTCCGACGACGGGGCCCATGAAGAGGTGGCCGCGCTCGTACTTCTCGCTGCCGAGGTGCGAGGCGGCGATGGTGACCACCGGACGGTCCGGCTGGTACCTCTTCGCCAGGTCGGCGCGGCAGACGATCGCCGCGGCGCCGCCGTCACCGATCGGGCACGACATCATCGCGGTGAGCGGCCAGGCGACCATCTTCGCGGCGAGGACCTTCTCCGGCGTCACCGTCTCCTGCGCCTGGCGCTGCGCGAACGGGTTCAGCGCGCCGTAGTTCCAGTTCTTGGCGGCGATCTTCGCGAGGTGCTCGGGCTTGGTTCCACGCTCGTGCATGCGGCGCGTCGCCCACATCGCGAAGAAGCCCGCGGGCAGGATGGCCTCGTCCATGTCCTGCGGGTTCGGCATCGAGCCCATGACGTTCGTCATCTTGTCGAAGCCGAGGACGAGGACGCGGTCGTACCAGCCGGCGGCGACGGCCATGTAGGCCTCGCGCAGCGCGCACGAGCCGGTCGCCGAGGCGTTCTCGATGCGCTGCACCGGCACGCCGGTGACGCCCAGCTCCTTCACCGTGCGCACGCCGGCCATGGGGGTGAGGAAGATGTGGCCGACGTAGACGGCGTCGATGTCGGCGAAGGTCATGCCGGCGTCGTCGAGCGCGGCGAGGCCGGCGTCGCGGCCCATGACGCTGTGATGCGTCTCGTAGTTCATGCCGAAGCGGGTCATCCCCACCCCGAGGATCGCGACCTTGTTCCTGTCCATCGTGCTCAGCTCCCCGCCGGCTTGAACCGGATGATGACGACTTCCTGCCCGTTCTCCTCGCGGAGGCCTTCGAGCTCGCCGGTGAGGGGCATGCCGATCGTGTAGTCGTCCCGCTTGCCCGCGAGCGGCACCTGGAGCCGCGGCCCTTCCGGCAGATCGATCTGCCCGACGCCGTAGCCCTCCATGTGCTCCATCTTCATGGAGCCGAAGAGCGGCATGTGCACCCAGGTGTAGGCGTAGAGCGTGCCGCGGGCGGGTACGCGCGCCTCCTTGGTGTTGCGCGAGAGGCACTTCGCACACACCAGGCGCTGCGGGAAGAAGTACTCGCCGCAGTCCTCGCACCGGGTGCAGATGACCTCGGGCGCGGCGGCGTGGTCGTCGGGGATGGTGAAGTACCCGGGCTTGATCGGCACCCGGAGCGTGGCCTGGCTCATGGCGGCGGGGAAACTGACACGGCCCCGGCCGCGATGTCCAGCGCTGGGCGAACGCTCGTTTGGGCGGCGGACCCGCATGGCTCGGCGGCCCGCCGCCGCGTATCGTCGCGGCGATGAGCATCGCGCAGGAATACGGCGCCGTCGCCGCCCGCTACTACGATCCGGCCCACGGCGACCTCCGCGGGCGCCACGACGTCGCGTTCTACGGGCGCCTGGCGCGTGAGGCGGGCGGCGCCGTGCTCGAGGTCGGCTGCGGCACGGGTCGCGTGCTGCTCCCCATCGCCCGCGACGGCGTCGCCTGCGTCGGCCTCGACGCCCACGACGCCATGCTGGACGTCCTGCGCGCCAAGGAGCCGCCCGCGAACCTGCGGCTCGTCCGCGCGCCGATGCAGGGCTTCGACCTCGGCGGCGAGCGCTTCGCCCTCGTCTACTCGGCGTTCCGGGCGTTCCAGCACCTCTACACGGTCGACGACCAGCTCGCCTGCCTCGCCGCCGTGCGCCGCCACCTCGCCCCCGGCGGCCGCTTCGCGTTCGACGTCTTCAACCCCGACCTGACGCGTCTCGCGGCGCACAGCGAGGACATCACCGAGGACGCGAGCTTCGCCGACGGCGACGACACCATCGGGCGCTGGATCGGCATCGAGCGCGACTACGCCACGCAGGTGCAGCAGGTGACCGTCCGCTACCTGCGCACGCGCGCCGGCCGCCCGCTCGATACGGAGGAGGAGACCTTCGGCATGCGCTGGTTCTTCCGCTTCGAGCTGGAGCACCTGCTGGCGCGGGCGGGGTTCGCCGTCGAGGCGCTCTACGGCGACTTCGACCGCCGCCCGTTCGAGGGCGACAGCCCGGAGATCGTGCTGGTCGCGCGCGCGGCCTGACCCGTTCCGGTTGACCCGGCGGGTCTGCCGGCCGTATGCGCGCCGCGCATGGGGCGCCTGCTCGCGCTGCTGGACGACGGCGACGCGGCCGGCCGCGCGCTCGGACTGCGCGCCTTCGAGGTGATCCTCGTCCTCGTCGTCGCGGCCGAGTACTGGGCGCGCGCGATCCCGAAGTGGGGCCTGCTCGCGCCCGCGTACCACGGGCATCTCGCCCTGGCGTCGGTGCTGTGCCTCGTGGCGCTGCGCCGCGCGTGGCGACGCCCAGCGCTGGCGGCGCTGGCCGCGAGTCACGCCATCCTCGTCTGGCGCGAGTTCCCGGCGACGGGGAACCACGCCTACCTCGAGGTCGTCTTCTTCGCGCTGGCGGCGCTGTGCGCCACCGGTACGCGCGACGACGACGCGCTCGCGCACCGCGCGATCCGCTGGCTCGTCTGCGTCGTCTTCTTCTGGTCGGCGGCGCAGAAGCTCGCCTACGGCTACTGGACGAACGGCGCCTACCTCGCCTTCTCGCTCGACAGCGCCGGCTTCCGGCCGGTGCTGGCGTGGCTCATCGACCCGGCCGAGCTGGCACGGCTCTCGACCTACCGCGGCCGGCCGGGCGACGGTCCGTATCTCGTCGCCGACTGGCGGCTGCTCGGGGTCTCGAACGGCACGTGGGTCGTCGAGCTGGCGCTGGCGCCGCTCTTCCTGTGGCGGCGCACGCGGCGAGTGGCGGCGCTGCTCGGGCTCGGGCTGCTCCTCGGCATCGAGGTGGGCGCGCGCGAGATGTTCTTCGGGCTCGTGTTCGCGAACGCCATCGCCCTCTACCTGCCGGGGACGTGGCATCGCCGGGCCGTGCCGCTCGTCGCGGTGCTGCTCGCCGCGCTGACGCTCTCACGTCTCGGCGTCCTGCCGGAGATGGTGTTCCATTGAAGACCCGCGTCGTGCACGCGGCGCTCGCGCTGCTGAGCCTCTGGCCGCTGGCCCAGATGGGGCTCGTGGCCCGCTGGGACGTGAGCCCGTGGAAGCTCGCGGGCTGGGGCATGTACGCCACGCCGCGCTTCGACATGGTCGGCATGGAGGTCTACGGCCGCCTGCCGGACGGCGGCGAGCAGCAGCTCACCGACGCCGCGCCGGCGCTGCGGGCGCAGGCCACGGCCTTCCTCGAGAGCTACCGCTGGCTGCGCGACCTCGCACCGCACGCGCGCTTCGCGCGCGCGGTGCTGGCGGCGAACCCGCAGTGGACGGCCGTCCGCCTGGTGCTGTTCCGCCCGACGTTGGATGCGCGTACCGGCATGGTCGAGCTGACCCGCGCCGAGTACGCGCACCCCCGTCGTTAGCGGTTCGTCAGGCCGTCCTCAGGGATTGCACTGGACGAAGTAGCGGGACGTCGCCGAGCCGTTCAGCGCCGCCGAGCAGGACGGCCGGCCGTTGCAGCACGACCCGATGCCGAGCGGCGGGCACGACACCGGCTGGCAGCCGTCGCCGTCCTCGCCGCCCGTCCCGAAGCAGGTCGAGTAGCCGGTGAAGCTGTTCACCGAGTACGGCGCCGCGAGCGAGCAGACCAGGTCGACGTTGTTGTTCGGCCGGTTGATGGTGACGCTGCACCCGGTCGGACCGTTCTGCGCCGCGGTGCCGCCCGGCCACTCGGCGGAGTCGAAGGGACCGCCGTTGTTGCTCGTCACGGTGAAGGTGAACATCTGCCCGGGGCACTTGCAGAGGCCGCCGTTGCAGGAGTTGGTGAGGCAATCGCCGTTGCTCAGGCAGGAGCGGTTCAACGCGCAGTGGGCGCAGCTCGGCCCGCCGCAGTCGATGTCGGTCTCGCTGCCGTTCTTCACGCCGTCGGTGCAGGTCGGCGACTGGCACAGATTGCCGATGCAGATGCTGCTCGCGCAGTCGCCGGCCACGTTGCAGGCGCCGCCGGGGCCGCAGCCCGGACACCCGCCGCCGCAGTCGAGGCCGGTCTCGGTGCCGTTCTTCACGCCGTCCGAGCAGGTCGGCGCCTGACAGACGTTGCCCGTGCAGACGCCGCTCAGGCAGTCGGACGCGCCGACGCAGCCCTGGCCGGCGGGGCAGGCGCCGCAGAGCGGACCGCCGCAGTCGACGCCGGTCTCGGCGGCGTTCTTCACCCCGTCCGAGCAGGTCGGCGCCTGGCAGACGTTGCCCGTGCACACGCCGCTCGTGCAGTCGCCGCCGTCGAGGCACGACCCGCCCGGACCGCAATCCGGGCACGAGCCGCCGCAGTCGACGTCGGTCTCGCTGCCGTTCTTCGCCCCGTCGGTGCACGTGGGCGTCTGGCAGACGTTGCCGGTGCAGACGAGGCTCTGGCAGTCGATGTGGAACGTGCAGCCGAGCCCGTTGCCGCAAGGCGGGCAGGAGCCGCCGCAATCGACGTCGGTCTCGCTGCCGTTCCGGGTGCCGTCGTTGCACGCCGGCCCCTGGCAGACGTTGCCGGCGCAGACGCCGCTCTGGCAGTGCGCCGCCATGCCGCAGCCCTGCCCCGCCGGGCACGGCGGGCAGACGCCGCCGCCGCAGTCGACGCCGGTCTCGCCGCCGTTCCTGATCGCGTCGCCGCACGTCGCCGCCTGGCAGACGTTGCCCGTGCACACGCCCTCGACGCAGTCGGTGCCGACGAGGCAGCCCTGGCCGGTGGCGCAATCGGGACAGGTCTGGCCGCAATCGACGTCGGTCTCGCTGCCGTTCTTCGTGCCGTCGTTGCAGCTCGGCGCCTGGCAGACGTCGCCGGTGCACACGCCGCTCGTGCAGTCGGTGAAGGCGCCGCAGGCGCTGCCGGGACCGCACGGCGGGCAGACGCCGCCGCCGCAGTCGACGTCGGTCTCGCTGCCGTTCTTGACGGCGTCGCCGCAGGCGCCGGGCTGGCAGACGTTGCCGGTGCAGACGCCGCTCACGCAATCGCCGGCGCCGTTGCAGCCCTGGCCGTCGGCGCAGTCGCTCGGACACGCGCCGCCGCAGTCGACGTCGGTCTCGCTGCCGTTCTTGACGGCGTCGCCGCAGGTGGGCGCCTGGCAGACGCCGCCGGTGCAGACGCCGCTCTGGCAGTCGGCGGCGACGATGCAGCCGGCGCCGGCGCCGCAGGCGCCGCACGAGCCGCCGCAGTCCACGTCGGTCTCGCTGCCGTTGCGGGCGCCGTCGCTGCAGCTCGGGCAGGTCGTCGGCACGCCGCGCTTCAGGATCAGCTTGTAGCCGCTGCCGTTGACGCGGTGGAGGACGCTGCTGCCGCTGCCGGTCGCGTACCGGGAGCAGAGGCGGTGGGTGGAGCCGTCGGCCGCGTTGGTGATCGTCAGCACGGTGACGACGCCGCCGGGGCCGGGAGGCGTCGCGATGTCGAGGCCGCCGAGGCCCCTGGCGACGATCTTCGCCAGCTTGCCGCCCTTCACGACCGCGGACTTCACCGCCGTCGGGCCTGCCGGCGCCGAGCCGTTGGCGAACTTGAGCGTCGTCGGGCTGGCCGACTTCCAGGGCGACGGCAGGACGAGGACGGCCTTGTTCGCCGGCGTATCGACGTAGTGGACCTCGAGCGAGGCGCCGATCTGCGCCGGCGTCGCCGACGCGCCGAAGTGCACGTTGGGGTCCTTCTGGAGCGACTTCAGCGTGTGCTTGCCCAGCGCGGACTGGCTGATCGAGACGCTGGAGCCGATCACGCCCACGTCGGTCGCCCACGAGCTGACGGCGACCCACAGACCCGCCGCCGCGATCGTCGTCGCGGCGAGCACCCGGACCATGCTGCGATTCTTCTGCACGCGATTCCCCCTGGCTGCGATCATTCGAGACACTGGACGAAATAGCGGGCACGGGCGGAGCCGTTCAGCGCGGCCGAGCACGACGGCCGGCCGTTGCAGCACGAGCCGATGCCGGCGGGCGGACAGGACACGGGCTGGCAACCGTCACCGTCCTCGCCGCCGGTGCCGACGCACTGCGAGTAGCCGGTGTAGCCGGCCACCGAGAACGGCGCCTGGATGGTGCACACGAGGTCGATGTTGCCGTTCGGGCGGTTGATGGTGACGCCGCAGCCGGCCGGGCCGGACTGCGACACCTGGCCGCCCGGCCACTCGGCGGAGTCGAACGGGCCGCCGTGGTTGCTGTCGACGGTGAAGGTGAACGTCTGGTTGCCGCAGCTGCAGCGGCCGTTCGGTGCACAGCGGCCGCTGGCGCAGTCGGTGCCCGCCTGGCAGGTGCCGCCGAGCCCGCACGCCGGGCACGACGGCCCGCCGCAGTCGACGTCGGTCTCGGTGCCGTTCTTCGCACCGTCGGTGCACGTCGGCGGCTGGCAGGTCCCGGCGGTGCAGATGCCGCTGACGCAATCGCTCGGCGCGTGACAGCCGAGACCGTTGGCGCAGCGCACGCAGTTCGGCGCGGAGCCGCCGCAGTCGACGTCGGTCTCGGCGCCGTTGGCGACGCCGTCGGCGCAGTTCGGCACGCGGCAGAAGCCGCCGCTGCAGACGCCGCTCGGGCACTCGGCGCCCGTCGAGCAGGGCGGCTGGCAGATGCCGCCCGAGCAGCCGCCGACGAGGCAGTCGGTGCCGAGGAAGCAGCCCTGGCCGGTGGCGCAGCCGGGGCAGCTGCCGCCGCCGCAGTCGGTGCCGGTCTCGGCGCCGTTGTGGACGCCGTCGAAGCACGTCGGCGCCTGACAGACGCTCGCCAGGCAGACGCCGCTCGGACACTGCGTCCCGGAGGTGCAGGCCGGCGTCAGGTCGGCGAAGATCGAGTAGTACTGCCCGTTGCGCGACACCTCGAGACCCGAGAGCGAGAGGCCGACGAACTCCGGCAGCGGGAAGCTCTCGAGCGCGCCGGCGATGTCGGGCAGGAACGACGCCATCACGCCGGGGATGAACGCCTGGAGCGCCGCCTCGGCGACGCCGAGCGGATTGGAGAGCAACGCGACCACGACGTCGGTCGCCTGCGGCGGCGTCAGCACGAAGCCGATGCCGCCCGGTTGGAACGCCAGCTCGAGCCCGAGCCGCGTGTCGACCGCGAGCTCGAGGTGGATCGTCTCCGTGGGCAGGCCCGCGTCCTGCACGAACTCGACGCGCACCTGCGCCATGCGCAGCTCGCCGAGCTCGCCCGTCGGGCCGGAGGCGCCGGTCAGGATCGGCGCGAGCGTCGGGGCGACGCGGATGGTGAGCGGCGTCGCCGGGGGCAGCGTCGCGAACGGCGGGAACGCCGCCGCCAGCAGTCCGGCGCTGACGGGCACGGGCCCGCCCCCGAGGTCGATCGTCGTGACCGCGGTCTGCAGGAGCCCGCTCTCGATCTGCGAGCGCAGCAGCTGGTTGAAGCCCGACGTCGAGATCGCCAGCCCGAGGCCGTACGGCAGGTGCTGCACGGGCGTCGTCGCGGCGAAGGCGGGGAACGGCTCGGCCACGTGATAGGTGGCCGTCAGGCTCGGCGCCGACGGATGCCGCACGAGCGTCGTCGCGGTGAGGTTCGCGGCGAGCGTGATGCCCGCGGGATCCTCCACGATCGACGTGAACGGCGCGTAGAGGTCGATGCCGAGGCCGCTGCCGACGGGGCCGGCGATGTCGATGCCCGCCAGCGCGGTCTCGATCGCGCCGGCGATCGGCGTGTTGCCGTTCGCGTCGACCTGGTTGAGGAAGGTCTGCATGCCGTCGGCGAAGAGCGCGCCGACGTCGCCGATGGCGCTGCCGATGAGCGACTCGGTGAGCGCGCCGAAGAGGCCGCTGCAATCGGTCTGGTAGGTCGTGCCGCTCGCCTGCACGGCGACGGGGCCTACCTGGCTCACGTCCACCTTCGTCGGCTGCGAGGCCAGCGGGGAGAGGTCGTAGTCGCCGAAGATCGTGATCGTCGGCACGGTGAGGTGCAGCTCGCAGTGGATCGGGATGCCGCTCGCGCTGTCGATGTTCACCGTGACGCGCAGGTCGTGGATGGTGATGTCGCCGTCGATGGCGTTGGTCTGCGAGTCGAGCGCGATGCCGACGGGACCGATCTGGGGCGGCGGGGTGCCGCTGATCGAGACGTCGACCGAGCCGAAGCAGAGGCTGCCGAGCGGCGCGTAGCAGTAGTCCTGCATGACCGGCGTGCCGGGGGTGACGAGCGTCGACGGATCGATCGCGACCAACGTCGTCGCCATCGGCTCGATGGCGTCGAGACCGCGGTCGTTCAGGCGCAGGCCGACGCCGTTCGGCGACGGGCTGCCCGCGGGGATCGACACGCCGCGGATGACCACGACGCGATCGAAGGCGGTGCGGCCGTCGTGGTTGCGCACGAGACGGGCATGGATCGGGTTGAAGACGGCGGCCGCGGAGAGCGGCACGCTGGTGGCGAACGTGCCGCCCGGCTGGAGCGTCACGGGCGCGCCGTTGATCGTCAGCGCGGCGCCGGCCGGGCCGACGCCCGTCGTGTGGCCGGTGACGCCCACCGAGCCCGCGCCCGAGAAGACGCCGTGCACCGGCGCGTCGATCGTCACCGTGAACGGCACGCAGGCGGGGCAGCTGCCGCCGCCGCAGTCGACGTCGGTCTCGGCGCCGTTGCGAATGCCGTCGGCACACGTGGGGACCTGGCAGACGCCGCCCAGACACACGCCGCTCGCGCAGTCGGCGGGCACGGTGCAGCCGCCGCCCGGGTTGCACGGCGGACACGGACCGCCGCAATCGACGCCCGTCTCGGCGCCGCTCTGGAGGCCGTCGGTGCAGCTCGGGACCTGACAGACGCCGGCGGTGCAGATGCCGCTCAGGCAGTCCGTCGGCCCGCTGCAGCCCTGGCCGGTGGGGCACGCGCCACACTCACCGCCGCCGCAGTCGATGCCGGTCTCGTTGCCGTTGCGCGTGCCGTCGGTGCAGTTCGGGCACGGCATGGCGACGCCCTTCTTGAGGATCAGCTTGGTCGTGGCGCCGCTGGCGCGGTGGATGACGCGGCTGCCGAGGGACCCGCGATAGAGCGAGCACATGCGATGCCGCGAGCCGTTGCCGGCGTTGTCGATGGTGAGGACGGTGTAGACGCCGCCGCTCCCCGGCGCGGCGCCGATGTCGAGGCCGCCGAGCCCGGCGCCGAGGAGCTTCGCGAGCTTGCCCTGCTTGATGGTCGCCGCCTTCACCGGCGACGGTCCGTTCGGCGCGAGCCCGTTCTTGTAGGTCGCGACGCTGCCGCTGTTGCCGAACCACGGCGCGGGCATCGCCAGCACGCCCTTGTTGGCGGGCTGGTCGGCGTACCAGATCTCGAGGCGCCCGCTCAGCTCGCTCGCACCGCTGCTCGGTCCGAACTGGATGCCTGCGCCCTTCTGCAACGACTTGACGAGCTGCCGGCCCGTCGTCGTGCGGCTGATCGAAACGCTCTGGCCAGTGACGCCGGCGTCACCGGCGAGCGCCCCGGGTGCCGCGACCGCGCTTCCCAGCGCGACCAGGGCTGCGAGAAGGATCCGCCCGACCATTCACATCGCCTCGGGCCCCGGATTCGAGCGCGGCCGCGCCCGGTGGGGCGGCGCGGGTCTACCAAGTGGGGTACGGGATCCGCAAGCAATTTCGCACCTCCCACACAAACGCCCGTTTGTGCAGGCGCCGCAGCCGGTGGGTGCGCCCGGAGCGGGCTCAGCCCGCCCGGCGCCCCGCGCCGGCGGCGACGAACTGCGTGGTCGTGCGCTCCAGCTTGTCGCTGAGGATACGCGTGAGGTTCAGGAACACCTTGGACGCGATGCGCGGGTAGCGGCGTTGGATGCGCTCGAGGAATCGCTGGTCGACGGCCAGGACCTCGACCTCGCCGTCGGCGACGACGTCGGCCGTGCGCTCGTTGTGCCGCACGAGGCCCATCTCGCCGAAGACGTCGCCCCGGGCCAGCTCGGCGACGCGCCGGCGCTCGGGATCGCCGGCCCAGACCTCGGCGCGGCCGTTCAGGAGCACGAACATCGCGTCGCCCTCCTCGCCGCGCCGCACGATCGGCTCGCCGGGCCGGTAGCGGCGCAGGTCGCCCATCAGCACGACGACGCGCGCCTGCGACGGCCGCAGCCCGCCGAAGAGCGGGATCGTGCGGGCCGGGTCCTCGCCGAGCTTCACGCCGACGAGGTCCCAGAGCGTGATGATCTTGAACGTGGCGAGCAGCGCCGGCAGCAGCACCAGGTTCGCGACCAGCGCCGCGCCCAGCGTCACGCTCGAGAGCACGCCGAAGTTCTGGATGGGCACGAAGTTCGAGAAGGCGAAGGTGAGGAAGCCGAGGAGCAGCGCGACGCTCGTCGACACGATCGGCACGCCCACCGACGTGAGCGTACGTGCGATCGCCGCCGCCTGGTCGGTCTCGCCGCGCAGCTCACGGTTGAGCCGCGCCATGTAGTGGATGGTGTTGTCGATCGCGATGCCGAGCGTGATGGCGGCGATGAGGCTCGTGCCCTGGTTCAGCAGGATGCCGAGCCAGCCCATGACGCCGAAGAAGAGGACGATCGGCAACACGTTCGGCAGGATCGCCAGCGCGCCGATGCGCACCGACAGGAACATCACCGACATGACGACGAAGATCGTGCCGAGCGCGATGGCGAGGCTCTCGACCTGGCCCTGTACGATCGCCGACGTCGTGCCGGTCATGAGGACGAGGCTGCCGGTCAGGTGGACCTGGAACTCGGCGGGAAAATGTTGCGCGACGAAGGCACGGATCTTCGCGAGCGTCGCCTCCACGGCGCGCGAGCCCGAGAGGCTCGTGCGTACGAGGATGCTGGTGCTCGCGAAATCCGGCGTGACGACGCTCTTGAAGGTGTCGGGCGTCTGCCGCACCAGCTTCAGCGCCGGCTCGAGCATCGCCGGGTCTTCCCAGAACGACTTCGGTTTCTCCGCCGGCTTGATCTGTCCGTGCTCGTCGACGACGAGGTCGTTGCCGGCGGTCGACGCGAGCCCTGCGTCGAGCAGCTCCAGGTAGTCGACGAGCGAGATGGACGAGCTGATCCCCGGCAGCGTCCGCAGGTACGTCTGGAGCTCGTTCACGAGCCACAGGCTCTGCCAGCGCGCCATGGACCCGGAGCCGTTGCCCTCGATCACGATGTAGAAGGGGTTCGAGCCGACGATGTCGTGGTTGATGACCTCGTTGGCCTGCCGCACGCTCGAGCTCGGCGTGAAGTAGTTGAGGAAGTCCGAGTCGACCTGGATGCGACGCATGCCGGCGAGCGCCACGACCGTCACGACCAGCGCGCCGACGGCGATCGCGCGCCGCGAGCACGAGACGACGCGCGCGACGCGCGTCAGCACGGCGACCAGCGCGGGCGAGCCGTCGGCGGCGCGCGCGGCGGCACGCTCCGTCGGCACGAGCGCCAGCACGGCCGGCACGAAGAACAGGCACACGATCAGCAGGAAGACGGCGCCGACGACGGAAAACAGGCCGAACTCCCAGATCGCCGGGATGCGGTTCACCATGAGGGCGCCGAAGCCGATCGTCGTGGTGAGGACCGAGATCGACAGCGGCATGGCGACCTGGCGCAACGCCTCCTGCACCACCTCGCTGCGCGGCCGGCCGCGCTCCGCCTGCTCGTAGTACCGCGCCATCACGTGGATGGCGTACGAGCTGCCGATCACCAGGATCAGCGGCGGCAGCACGAAGGTGCCGAGCGAGATCGCGTGCCCGGTGGCGACCATCACCCCGAGCGTCCACACGAGCGCCATGCAGACGGCCGCGAGCGGCAGCAGGACGCCGCGCTTGGTGCGGAACGAGAGCCAGAAGACGAGGACGATGAGGCCGAGCGCGAGGGGCGTGAAGCGCAGGAGATCGCCGCGCATGAGCGCCACCGCCTCGGCCTTCACGTGGGCCGCGCCGGTGAAGTACCAGCGCTCGGGTCCCTGCTCCGCCGCGAGGATCTCGTCGATCCGGTGGTCGAGGCCGTTGGCGAGGTACTGGGCGTCGGTCATGGGCGCGAAGAACACGTTGATGGCGGCGCCCTTCGCGTTCGGCGCGATCAGGTTCTCGCGATACAGCGGCATGGCGAGGAGCTTCGCCTGGAGCGCGGCGACGTCCTCGGGCGTCGGCGGCAGGCGCGGCAGCAGCGGCGGGGGCGTGAAGACGTCGGCGGCGATGTCCTTCGCGTTCGTGATGCTCAGCACCGACTCGACGCCCGGCAGCTTGCCGATGGCGGTGGTGACGCGGCCGATCTTCTCGAGCGTCGCCGGCGCGAAGACGTCGGCGGCGACGACGCCGACCACCCCGACGTCGTCGCCGCCGAAGCGCTGCCGCACCTGGTCGTAGAAGGCGACCTGCGGATCGCCAGCGGGGAGCACGCTCTCGAGCGAGCTTTCGATGCGGATGCGGGCCGCGAACGACCCGAGGACAACCGTGAGCACGAGGACCGCGGCGACCACCCGCCGGGGATGCGCCACGATCCAGCTTGCCAGCCGGTCCATGTCGCGGCGGACTATAGCGGAGGACGCCCAGCCGACGCACACGGTGCGCCTTGCATGCCCCCGGCCGCCCCCGGACAACCGCCGTCGTGCCCCGCGTGTCCGTCCTCCTCCCCGCGCGCGATGCCGCCGCCACACTTCCGGCCGCGCTCGCGAGCCTGCGCCGGCAGACGTGCACGGACTGGGAGTGCGTCGTGGTCGACGACGGCTCGACCGACGGGACGGCCGCGTGCGCCGCCGGCGACGCGCGCGTCGTCGTCCTGCGCACCCCGGCCCGCGGCCTCGTGGCCGCGCTCGCGACCGGGCTCGCCGCGTGCCGGGGGGAGCTCGTCGCGCGCTTCGACGCCGACGACCTCATGCGCCGCGACCGCATCGCGCGTCAGGTGGCGGCGCTCGACGCCGACCCGGGCCTGGCCGGCGTCGGCGCCTGGGTGCGCTTCTTTCCGCGCCGGGCGATGAGCGACGGCCTGCGCGCGTACGAGGCCTGGCTGAACGGTATCGACGGCCCGGCCGCCGTACGGGCCGAGGCCTACGTCGAGTGCCCGCTCGCGCATCCCACCTGGATGCTCCGCCGCCCCGTCCTCGCTGCGTTCGGCTGGCGCGCCTGCGCCTGGCCGGAGGACTGGGACCTCGTGCTGCGTCTCCTCGCCGCGGGCCATCGCCTCGGCGTCGTGCCGCGCCGCCTGCTCGCCTGGCGCGACCACCCGGCGCGGCTCACCCGCACGCACCCCGCCTACACCCCGGCGGCCCTCACCGCCTGCCGCGCCCACTTCCTCGCCACCGGCTTCCTCGCCGCGAGCCCGCGCTACCACCTGTGGGGCTACGGCGGCACGGGCCGCGCCCTGCGCGCCGCGCTGGCTGCGCACGGCCGCACGCCGGCCGCGATCGTGGAGCTGCATCCGGGGCGCCTCGGCCAGCGTATCCACGGCGCCCCCGTGGTGGCTCCCCCGGCGCTGGCGACGCTGCCGCGCCTGCCGCTGGTGGCGTCGGTGGCGGGACCGGCGGCGCGCGCCGAGATCCGCGCGTTCTGCATCGCGCAGGGATGGTGCGAGGGGACCGACTTCGTCTGCGCCGCGTGAGCATCACGGCGACGCCCGCTATGCTGCCGGTCGTGATCGCCTCCGCCGGCCGGGCGATGCCGTGGCTCTGGATCGCGGCCGCGCTCCCGCGTCGTCGTCGCCGAGCCCACGGCGAGCGGATGGTTCGCGGTGCCGGTGCGCATCGTGCGCTGGGACGTCCTGCGCGAGTGAGCGAGACGGCCTCGCCCGACGCTGCGCGGCATGGCGTCCGCGCGGTCGTATCGGGAAGTTCCTTATGGACGCTCCCGCACACCCGTTGCTACGACCGTCGACGTGGAGTGCCCGCCCCGACGGCGGGCGATCGAAGAAGGGGGACCCCGTGAAAAGTTGGATTCGGTCCGTCGCGGCGGTGCTCGCCGCGCTCGCCGCCTCGCCGGCGATCGCCGCGGACATCGCGCGCTACATCCTGCCGCCCGGCAACTTCGGCGGCGTGCCGTTCACCGTGAACTCCACGGACCAGCTGGCGCTGTACGCCGGCCTCACGCCGCTGCGTGACAACATCACCAGGGCGGACATCGACCAGTACTTCCTGCCCGAGGACTTCTCCCCGATCGGCGCGACGCACGTCGAGAACACGGGCCGCCCCGGGCTGACGCTGATCTACGACGCCTGGGGCATCCCGCACGTCTACGGCGAGACGCGCTACGACGTCTCCTTCGGCGCCGGCTGGACGACCGCGCGCGACCGTGGGCTGCTGATCCAGCTCGGCCGCGGCCCGGCGCGTGTCGCCGTCGCCGACGTCCCCAACATCGACGCCTTCGGCCTCGTGACGAGCCTGCAGACGTTCACGCCGAGCCCGGAGGCCGAGGCGCTCGTCACCGCGCAGCGCAAGCTGCTGCTCGACGTGTACGGCGCGAAGGGCCAGGAGATCCTCGACGACGCACAGGCGTACGCCGACGGCATCAACGCCTACTGGGCCGCCAACGGCATCTCCGAGCCGACGGCGACCGTGAACGACGTCATCGCGGTGACCGCGTTCATCGGCTCGATCTTCGGCGCCGGCGGCGGCGGCGAGGCGGCCAACGCCGATCTGCTCGCGCGGCTCCAGCAGCAGCTCGGCGACGAGGTCGGCCACAAGGCCTGGGAAGACGTGATGCTGGCCGACGACCCCGAGGCGCCGACCACGATCAAGAAGCGCTTCAAGTACGGCCCGCTGACGGGCGGTCCGGTGAGCGGCTCCGTGGTGCTCGACGCCGGCTCCATCCAGAGCGTCAACCCGCGCGTACCGGCCGCGACGGCTGCCGCCGCGCCGGCGCGCCTGCGCGCGTCGAACTTCCTCGTCACCGCCCGCTCGCGCTCCGCGAACAAGCACACGCTCGCGGTGATGGGCCCGCAGCTCGGCTACTACTACCCGGAGATCGTGCAGCAGATCGATCTCCACGGCCCCGGCTTCCAGGCGCAGGGCGCCGCCGTCCCCGGCCTGGCGATGTACATCCTCATCGGGCGCACGCCGAACTACGCGTGGAGCCTCACGTCGGCGGGGCACGACGTGCGCGACGTCTTCGTCGAGGAGCTCTGCGTGCCCGGCGGCGGCGCACCGACGCGTGCCACCAAGTCCTACCTCTTCAACGGCGAGTGTCGGGCGATGGAGACCTTCAACGCCGGCCGCCTCGGCACCAACGACCTCGTCTACAACCTCACGGTGCACGGGCCGGTGTTCGCGACCGCCACCGTCGGGGGCAAGCCGGTGGCGCTCTCGCGCAAGCGCTCGACCTTCGGCCGCGACGTGCTGAACCTCGCCGCCCTGAAGGACATGACCGAGGGTAAGGCGCGCACCCCGTCGCGCTTCTACCGGGTCGCGAACCAGTTCGGCTTCACGTTCAACTGGGCGTATGTCTCGCGGCGCGCGACGGCGTACTTCAGCTCCGGCTACCTGCCGATCCGCGCCAAAGGCCTCGATCGCCGGCTGCCGACGCTCGGCACCGGCCAGTACGAGTGGGGCAAGAAGTTCCTCAGCCGCGGGCGGCATCCGCACGCGACGTCGGGCCCCGAGGGGCTTCTCCTCAACTGGAACAACCGCTCGGCCCCCGGCTTCATGCACGGCGACGACGAGCCCTACGGCTCGGTGCAGCGGGTGGAGAACTTCGACAAGTGGCCGGAGCGCGTCGCGATCACGGACAACGTCGGCATCATGAACCGCGCCGCGACCGAGGACGTGAAGTCGTCGGCATGGCCGGTCGTCAGCCGCGTGCTGCGCACGGGCCCCGCGCCGACGCCGCGCGACCAGGAGATCCTGGATCTCATGGACGACTGGATCGCGCGTGACGCCCCCCGCATGGACGTCGACGGCGACCTCCTCTGGGACGAGGCCGGCCCCGTCATCATGGACGCGATCTGGCGTCCGATCGCCGACGCGGTGATGTCGCCGGTCTTCGGGCCGCTGATCCCGAACCTCGACAACGTCCGCAACCTCGACGGCCTCGAGGGCGCGTCCTACGTCGACAAGGATCTGCGCAAGCTGATGAAGGAGCTCGTGATCGGGCCCTTCCACCTGTCCTACTGCGGCGGCGGTGATCTCGACACCTGCCGCAACGCCATCTGGCAGGCTATCCACAACGCCGCGAACGCCACGGCGACACAGCTCGGCCAGCCCGAGCCGTCGCTCTGGCGCCGCAACGCGCAGCGCACGGGCTTCAGCCCGGGCCTCCTGCCCAACACCTTCCCGACCACGAACCGGCCGACGTTCCAGCAGGTCCTGGACTTCGAGCCGAAGTGACCGGCACGGCCGGCGTTCGCTCTTCTGCGGCGAACGCCGGCCCGCCGCGGTCCGCGACGCCGCACCGACCACCCTTGTCCGCTCCCGCGGGATCGGGCTACCTGTGCCGGTCCGCGACCTCCATGCCGGCGGTCGCCGCGAGGAGTTCCCATGCGAGCCGTCGTCGTCGATCAGTGGATGGAGCCGTCCGCGCTCCGCGTCTCCGAGCTGCCGTCGAAGCCCTGCGGCAGTGGGCAGCTGCGCGTCGCCGTGAAGGCCGCGGGCTGCAACTTCTTCGACATCCTCATGGTGCGCGGCCAGTACCAGATGAAGCCGCCGTTCCCGTTCGTACCCGGCGCGGAGCTGGCGGGCGAGGTCATCGAGGTCGGGCCCGGCGTCGAGGGGTTCCGGGTCGGCGATCGCGTGCTCGCGTCGGCCGGGCTCGGGGGCTTCGCGGACGAGGCGGTGATCCCCGCGGTCGCCGCGTACGCGATGCCCGGCGGCATGTCGTACGCGGCGGGGGCGGCGTTCCCGATCGTCTACCCGACGTCGTACGCGGCGCTCGTCTTGCGCACCACGCTGAAGCCGGGCGAGACGCTGCTCGTGCACGCCGCCGCCGGCGGCGTCGGCATCGCCGCGGTGCAGATCGGCAAGGCGCTCGGCGCCCGGGTGATCGGCACCGCGGGCGGGCCGGAGAAGCTGGAGGTCGTACGCCGGGTCGGCGCCGACGTCGCCATCGACTATCGCGCCGACGACTGGGCCCTGCAGGTGAAGGAAGCGACCGGCGGCAACGGCGCCGACGTCATCTACGATCCCGTCGGCGGCGAGGTCACCGACCAGTCGCTGCGCTGCATCGCCTGGAACGGCCGCCTCCTCGTCATCGGCTTCGCCAGCGGGCACATCCCGGCGGTGAAGCTGAACCGCGTCCTGTTGAAGAACATCGCGCTGATCGGCCTCCACTGGGGCGCGCACCAGATGTACGAGCCGCAGCGCATCCCCGAGACCTTCGACGCCCTCTTCCGCCTCTACCGCGAGGGCCGGGTGGAGCCGGTGATCTGGAAGACGTTCGGGCTCGAGCATCTGCCCGCGGCGCTCGAGGCGCTGGGTTCGCGCCAGAGCTTCGGCAAGGTGATCGTGACGCCATGACCACCGCGCGCTTTCCCGAGGGCTTCGTCTGGGGCACCGCCACCGCCGCGCACCAGGTGGAAGGCGGCAACTGGAACAACGACTGGTGGCAGTGGGAGCACACGCCCGGCTCCCCCTGCAGCGAGCCGAGCGGCGACGCCTGCGACCACTTCCACCGCTACCCCGACGACGTCCGCCTCGCCGCCGCGCTCGGCTTCGGGGCCTATCGCTTCTCCGTCGAGTGGAGCCGCATCGAGCCCGAGCCGGGCGAGTTCTCCGTCGCCGCGCTCGACCACTACCGGCGCATGTGCGCGAGCTGCCTCGAGCACGGGCTGCGGCCGATCGTCACCTTCCACCACTTCACGACGCCGCGCTGGCTCGCGGCGCGCGGCGGCTGGATCGAGATCGACACCGCCCAGCGCTTCGCCGACTTCTGCGATCGCGTCATGCGCCACACCGGCGACCTCGTCGACCGTGCCTGCACGCTGAACGAGCCCAACATCGTCGCCACCTTCGGCTTCCAGTGGGGCGTGTTCCCGCCCGGCCAGCGCGACCGCGCGCTGCGCCTGCGCGCCAACGAGGTCTTCGTCGCCGCGCACCGTGCCGGTCGCGCCGCGATCAAGGCCGCACGCCCGGCGCTTCCGACGGGCCTCACGCTGGCGATGCAGGACCACCAGGCCATCCCCGGCGGCGAGACCGCCCGCGACGCCGAGCGCGCGGTGATGGAGGACGTCT
Source organism: bacterium (assembly GCA_026129405.1). NCBI lineage: Bacteria > bacterium. The sequence goes on along the minus strand of JAHCID010000001.1, from coordinate 1,170,663 downwards.
ACCTCGAAGCCGCGCGCGGCGACGACTTCATCGGCGTGCAGACCTACACGCGCATCCGCTTCGGGCCGGACGGGATGCTCGGGCCCGAGCCGGGCGTACCCGTCACGCAGATGGGCTACGAGTTCTGGCCGGAGGCGCTCGAGGCGACGATCCGGCGCGCCTGGCTGGTCGGCGAGGGCACGCCGCTGCTCGTCACCGAGAACGGCATCGGCACCGACGACGACGCGGCCCGCGTCTGCTACGTGCGCCGCGCCCTGCGCGGCGTGCTGGCGTGCCTCGCGGACGGCATCGCCGTCCAGGGCTACGTCTACTGGAGTCTGCTCGACAACTTCGAGTGGGTCTTCGGCTACCGCCCGACGTTCGGGATCGTCGCCGTGGATCGGACGACCCAGCTGCGGACGCCGAAGTCGAGCGCCCACTGGCTGGGAGCGATCGCCCGTGCCAACGCGGTCACGGACGATTGAAGAAGCTACTCGCTGCGAACCGGCGCGCCCATCAGCGTCAGGGCGTTGAACAGCAGGTCCCAGCTTCCTGCCGCGGCATAGGCCGTCAGCTCCTCGGGCGTACAGCGAAACGGCAGGTCCGGGTTCTCCCAGTATTCGATCGCCTCACCGTCGACGTACAGGCGATGGGCTACGGCTGCTGCGGTCTCCATTGTCGAGCCTCCTACCAGGGCGACGTATCCGCCACGGAATTCGTGTCGAACCGCACACCGCGGAAATTCCCGCAGAGGCGGACGGCGCCCGAGTTGACCAGGTGGACGATCGTCGCCACGACTTCCTCTTCGGAGCGGGCGGCTTCACCGACCGCCGTCACCAGATCGAGCAGCGTGACCTCGTGTCCCATCGCCATGATCTCCTCGTCCTCGCTACGCGGAAGTCAGCAATACGGGTGCCAGAAGGCCGGAATCGTCCCCGCGCGCGCGATTCCGGAACACGGGACACAAAATATGCCGAAAGTTCGTGCACCCGGCCGGTGCTGCCGCTCAGGGAGGCAGCCGGCGGGACGTCGTGCGCGCCGACGCAGTGTAACCGCCTTGGCACCTGGGTTGGCCACGTGCGACGCATGCGCGTAGCAGGCTGGTTGCGCGGTCGTTGCCACCCGTACCCCAAACGGCTGAGGGGCGTGGGGTGTGTCGTCGGGTAGGATCCGGACATGGTGCATTCAGAACGCTCGGAGGCATTGGTGGGGCGGAGCGAGGGGATGGCGCTGACGGCAGTCGGCGCGTGTGAGACGTGTGGCGTGACGTTCCTGGCACAGCCCGGACACGCGAGCAGCGTGCGCGAGATACTGCGCGTGCACCGCAACGTGTGCCCCGGCGGCGACCGCTCCACCGAGGTGGTCGCACCCGCGGAGACGCTTCCGCCGACGCTGCGTCGTAGCTAGCCTCCCGCGACGCTGGCGTCCTGCCGGTGTGCGGCGACGGCGGCCGCCCGCCGCGGGGGTCCGGTTGCACCCACCGGTTGCACCCACCGGGCCCATCGGGGATGTAACCGCGATGTCCACCCCGACCGGCCCCGCGTTGATGGAGAAGCTGGTCGCGCTGTGCAAGCGGCGCGGCTTCATCTTCCAGTGCTCCGAGATCTACGGCGGCATCAACGGCTTCTGGGACTACGGTCCGCTCGGCGTCGAGCTGAAGAACAACCTGCGCGACGCCTGGTGGGACGTCATGGTCCGCAACCCGCCGCCGGGACCGGACGGACGCGAGGTCGAGATCGTCGGGCTCGACTGCTCGATCATCTCGCACCCGAAGGTATGGGAAGCGAGCGGCCACGTCGGCGGCTTCGCCGACCCGATGCAGACCTGCCGGCATTGCAAGCGCCTCTTCCGCGCCGACCACGTCGACGAGCTGCTGGACGAGGCGCCGTGGGTGGCCGCCCTTCTGGAGCAGGCCGAGCCGGGCCCGAACCCCGGCACGTGGATCCCGCGCCGCGACGCCTTGAAGCGCTGGGCCGACACGCGCGGCAAAAAGCTCGCGCCGGGGCTCGCGCTCGTGCGCAAGCCCGCCGAGGTGACGGCGCTCCTCAACGAGGACGACGCCGTCGACGCCAAGACGCTGCTGCGCATCGTCGGCAGCGAGACCTACCTCGGCGGCGACGGTGCCCTCCCCTGCCCGAACTGCGGCGGCGACCTCACCGAGCCGCGGCAGTTCAACCTCATGTTCGAGACCTGGGTCGGCGCCGTGCGCGACGAGGAGAACAAGGCGTACCTGCGTCCCGAAACCGCGCAGGGGATGTTCTACAACTTCAAGAACGTCCTCGACTCGACGCGCGTGAAGGTGCCGTTCGGCATCTGTCAGGTCGGCCGCAGCTTCCGCAACGAGGTGACGCCGCGGAACTACATCTTCCGCTCGCGCGAGTTCGAGCAGATGGAGCTGGAGTTCTTCTGCCACCCATCCGAGGCGACGCGTTGGTACCAGTACTGGCGCGAGGAGCGGTACCGCTGGTGGTGCTCGCTCGGCCTCGCCGGCAGGAACCTGCGTCTCCGCGACCACGAGCAGGACGAGCTCGCGCACTATGCGAAGGACTCGGGCGGCTGCTGCGACGTCGAGTACGCCTTCCCCTTCGCAGGCGAGAAGGGCTTCACCGAGCTCGAGGGCATCGCCTACCGCTCGAACTACGACCTCACGCAGCATCAGAAGCACAGCGGCGTGAAGCTCGAGTACTTCGACCAGGAGAAGAACGAGCGCTACGTGCCGCACGTGATCGAGCCGGCGGCGGGCCTCACCCGCGGCCTCCTCGCCGTGCTCTGCGAGGCCTACACCGTCGACGAGAGCCGGCCGTCGCCCGAGCTGATGCGCTTCCACCCGAAGCTCGCGCCGATCAAGGCCGGCGTCTTCCCGCTCGTGAACAAGGAAGGGATGCCGGAGATCGCGGAGAAGATCTACCGCGACCTGCGCCGCCACGTCGGTCCCTGCCAGTTCGACGCCAAGCAGAGCATCGGCAAGCGCTACGCCCGCATGGACGAGGCCGGCACGCCCTTCTGCGTCACCGTCGACGGGCAGACCGTCGCCGACCAGACGGTCACGGTGCGCGACCGCGACACCGGCGCGCAGCAGCGCGTGGCCGCCGATCAGGTCGTCGCCTACGTCGCCGAGCGGGTCCGGTAGGCGTCGGCGCCGGCGGCAGGTTCCTCCGCGTCCCGGCGGGTTCCACCCGGATGCGCTCCGCCGGGCGTACCTCCGCGCAGGAGGTGCCCGCATGCGTTCCCCCCGGCACCTTGCTGCGTGGGCGCGATCAGCCCCAGCGTTGCCGCGCGAAGCGCCCCGCCAGCCATCCGCACACGACCAGCTGGAGCGGATGGTAGAGCATGATCGGCAGCAGGATGACGCCGAGCGCCGGGTCGGCGCCGAAGATGAGGCGCGCCATCGGCACGCCAGAGGCGAGCGTCTTCTTCGAGCCGCAGAACAGGCCCGCGATGCGGTCCGGCAGCTCGAAGCCGAGCGCCCCGGTCGCCGCCCAGGTGACGCCCATCACGACGGCCAGCAGCACGACGGAGAACCCCGCCGACGCCCCGAGCGTGACCGTCCCCGACGACCACACCCCCGCCTGCACCGAGTCGCAGAAGGACGTGTAGACGAGCAGCAGGATCGTCAGCCGGTCGACGACGCCGATCCGCGCCTTGTGGCGCGCCGCCAGCTCGCCCAGCCAGGGCCGCAGGAGCTGCCCGACGGCCAACGGCACGACGAGCCAGCGCACGAGGTCGAGCATCACCTCCGCGAGCGGCAGCGTCTGCCCCGCCTTGCCGAGCGCCAGCTCGAGCCAGAGCGGCGTCAAGACGATGCCGAGGAGGCTCGACAGCGTCGCGTTGAAGACCGCCGCGGGCACGTTGCCGCGCGCCGCCGCCGTCATCGCCACCGAGGACGATACGGTCGACGGCAGCGCGCACAGGTAGAAGAGGCCGACACGCAGGTCCGGGGTCACGCGGCTTCCGAGCAGGGCGAGCGCCAGGAGCCCGACCAGGGGGCAGAGCAGGAACGTCGCCAGCTGCACGACGAGGTGGAGCCGCCATTTCAGCGTCCCCGCCGCGAGCGCGCGCAGCGGCAGCCCGAGGCCGTGCAGGAAGAAGATCAGCGAGACCCCGAGCTTGTTCACGAGCTCGGGATGGAGCGACCCGCCGCTGGCTCCCGGCTCCGGATGGATCCACGCCAGCACGACGGCGACGACCATCCCGATCAGGAACCAGTCGACACGCGGCACCAGGCGGCTCCTACACACGTCGCGAGCCTGACGCACGGGGGGGCCGGCCGCGTCGCGGCGACGACGGGGCCGGCGGCGATCACGCGGGCTTCAGCGACGCCATGTCGATCACGAACCGGTACTTCACGTCGCTGCGCAGAAGCCGCGCGTAGGCCTGCTCGATGTCCTGCATGCGGATCATCTCGACGTCGGCGCGACGGCTGACGCGTCTGGTCTTGACGGTTCGGCGGCACGAGGTGAGCCTCCGGGCATGCGCACCGTCCTCCTCGCCGTCCTGCTGACGCTCGTCGCCGCCGCGGGTCCGGCCCCCGCCGCCACCCGGGCCGAGAACCCCTACCCCGGCTACCAGAGCGCCGTCTACGGCAACCCGGCCAACTGGCTCTGCCGCCCGGACACGGACGACGTCTGCGACCACGACCTCGACGCCAGCATCGTGAAGGCGAACGGCAAGGTGTCCGTCCAGCGCTGGAAGGCGGCGCGCAAGCCCAAGTTCGATTGCTTCTACGTCTACCCGACCATCTCGACCGACCCGACCGGCAACAGCGATCTGATCCCGGGCGCCGAGCAGGAGCTGTACGTCGTCCGCCAGCAGGCGGCGCGACTCGGCAGCGTGTGCCGCGTCTTCGCCCCGGTCTACCGCCAGGTCACGCTGACGGCGCTGATCTCCATCCTGGGCGGCAACCCGATCCCGTCCGATCAGGCGCTGGCCGCCGCCGACGTGCTCGACGCCTGGAAGCACTACATCGCCAACGACAACCAGGGACGCGGCGTGCTGCTGATCGGCCACTCGCAGGGCGCCGGCCAGCTGACGACGCTGCTCCAGAACGAGATCGACGCCAGCCCGCTCCTGCGCCGCCGGCTGGTGTCGGCCATGCTGCTCGGGACGAACTTCCAGGTGCCGATCGGAGCCGACGTCGGCGGCTCGCTCCAGAACATCCGGCTCTGCCGCCGCGACGCCGACGTCGGCTGCGTGATCACCTACTCGTCCTTCCGCGACGGCGCGCCGCCGCCGTCCAACAGCCTCTTCGGCCGCCCGCTCCAGCCCGGCTGGGAAGCCGCTTGTACGAATCCCGCCTCGCTGCGCGGCGGGACGCGCGCGCTCCACCCGTACCTGCCGCGGGACGGACGCTCGCTCCCGTCGCTCCCGACGCCGCCGCCGATCGAGTGGGTCGATCCGGCGCGCGGCGGCCCCATCACCACGCCCTTCGTCACGCTGCCGCGCTGGATGGAGGCGACCTGCAAGAAGCGCGACGGCTTCGTCTACCTCGCCATCGCGAGCACCGGCAACGACGCGCATCGGGTGGACGACCTGCGCGGCGCCGAGCTGACGCCGGACTGGGGGATGCACCTCGTCGACGTCAGCGTCGCGATGGGCGACCTGGTCGCGATCGCGAAGCGCCAGGGCCGCACCTGGTGCGCGGCGAACGGCTGCCGGCGCTGAGATCCCGCCGGCCGCGGCGACGTGGTCCGGCGCGCCGTCAAGCGGCGGCCGCCGCTGGGGCCATCGTGAGCGGCAGCGTGGCGACGCCGAGGTCGTGCGCGAGGCGTGCGGCGAGGGCATCGCGGGCCGCCGGGTCGCGGGCGACGAGCTGGGCGCAGCCGTCGCCCTGGGAGCCGACGCCCTTGCCACCGTACGCGAGCTCGGTCACGGCCGGGTGCTCCAGGACCGCGTGCAGACGCGGCGCACGCAGCTCGGGACACGCCGGCGCGACCCGAGCGTCGAAGAGCGCCTGCGCCTCGGCCATCGTCGCGCCGAGCGCGGCGGCGTCGCCGGCCGCGAGCGCCTCCTCGGCGCGTTCCACGAGGTCGAGGTTGCCCGGGCCGAGGGCGTCGCGCACGCCGGCGGCCAGCGTGCCCGGCGCCGCGGGGTAGCAGGCGTTCAGATCGGCGAGGATGCGGCGCGTGTCCTTCGCGGCGCGGAGGTCGACGACGAGGAGGTGCAACGGCGCGCCGACCGGGATCGGCCGCACGTCGAAGGCGGCGCCGTCGAAGTCGAGCCGCGTCGTGCGCCGGCCGAACGCGCACACCTGGTCCATGAGGCCGCAGGCGGAGCCGGCACGTCGCTCGCCGGCGTAGGCGAGCCGCATCTCCTCGCGCACGTCGACGTCGAGCCCCCAGGTGCGGGCGAACGCGCGCGCCACCAGCACCGACACCGCCGCCGACGACGACAGCCCCTTCCCGAGCGGCAGGTCGTTCGCGACGATGCGCAGCCGCAGCCCGCCGACGTCCCAGCGCTCGCGCACGATGCTCGCCACGCCGGCCGCGTAGCTCCAGAAGCCGCCGGCGCGTGCGGCGTCGGCGAGCGACCGGAGCGGCAGGCGCACGGGCTCGGCGTGCGTGCCGTCCGGGAGCATGCTGGCGAGCTCGAGCGCGTCGTCGAGCGGCTCGGCCTCGGCCCCGAGGCCCTGGTCGGTGGCAGTGACGAGGCAACGGCCCGGCACGATGGCGGGATGCGTACGCCGGTATGCGCCGGCCCAGTCGGAGTGCTCGCCGAGGAGACACAGCCGCCCCGGCACGAAGAGCGACGTCATCCCGGCAGCTCGAGCCGCGTGCCCGCCGCGAGCGCCGTCCCGGGCCGGTCGTGGGTCGCGCCCGGGAGGACTATGCGGTCGACGACGACCGGCTCGCCGAAATGGCGCACGACCGCGAGCGTCGTCGCACGCCCGGGCGCGCGGTCGAGCATCGCCCAGAACCCCGGAAACAGCACGGGACAGCGCAGCCGCTCCGGCTGCGGCGCGAGGCGCAGCGCGCGGCCGGGCACGTCGAGCGCGGAGCCCGCCAGCGCGTGCGGGATCGCCCAGGCCACGGGATGCGTCATGTAGATCGACTCGGGGTCGCCGCGCAGGCCGCCGCTCCACGCCCAGCCTTCGAGCCAGAGGCGATCGTAGAGCGTGCGCAGCGTCTCGAGCCCGTCGTCGACCAGCCCGAGGTAGAGCTGCGCGCAGGCCTGGTAGGAGACCACCTGCCAGACGTAGGTGAACTCCTGCCCCGCCGGCAGGCCGGCACGGAAGGGGTGCTCGACGAGCGCGCCGTCGAACGTCGCCTCGGCCCATGGCAGCGCGGGGCGCGCAGGATCCGTCTGCGCCGCACGCACCAGCACGCGATGCTGGTGACGCAGATGGCTCGCCGCCCGCGCCGGGTCGACGACGGGATCGAGGCCGATCCAGCGCGCCGCCCAGTCGCCGGCGAGCGCCGCGGTGAAGAGCGTGTCCTTCGCCGGCGTGCTGCGAAAGAAGCCGCGCGCGTCCCACAGCTCCTCGTCGACGACGCGGCGGCACGCGGCGCGGCGGGCCGCGTACGTCGCCGCGCACGCGGGCTCCATGTGCACCGCGAGGTCCTCCATCGCCGCGCAGGTCGCGAGGTAGAGCGTCGCCGTGTAAACGAAGGCGCCGGGGAAGTCCCAGACGTCGTACGTCGTGCCGCCCTCGGGCACCCCGTGCGGCGCGATGCCGGCCAGGTAATCCATGCCGCGGCGGAGCGCCGGCCAGAAACGCTCGAGGACGTCGCGCCGGCCGGTGACGCGCCAATGGCGCGCGACCTGGAGCACGAGCGACATCGTGAGATCGGTCCACTCCTTCGCGGGCAGGAAGTCCTTGATGAACATCGGCCAGCCGTAGGGCACGTCGGTGGTGCCGAGGCCGAGGTCGCAGTTGCCGTTGCCGTGCGGAACGGCGCCACGGGCGTCGGCGAGTCGGCGGAACGCGTCGAGCTCGGTCAGGTCGAGCTCGGAGAAGAAGGTCGCGGTGTACGGGTGGGCGGCGAGCCGCTGGTCGTTCGTGCCGGTGAGACCGCCCATCGGCCAGTGCCAGTCGACGCCCTCGATCGTGTAGAGCGTGCCGTCCTTCGGCACGACGGTGTTGGCGAGCGTCGCGTCGAGCGCGTTCTCGAGCGGACGCACGAGCCATGCCGGCAACGTACCGTCGCGCAACACCGCGCCGAGCTCCCCCGACGCCGCGGCCAGCCGCGCCTCCTCGCGCAGGACGTGCGCGGCGACGGCGTCGGCCGAGTCGAACCAGCGCTCGTAGACGTGGCCGACGCGGACGCCGTCGTGCGGCCCGGCGCCGCGATGGCGCCACAACGACGGCTCGGTGACGTGGTCGGGCATCCACCACACCAGCACCCAGCGCACCACGCGCGTCGCACCGGGCGGCACGACCAGGCGCGCGGCGACCGCGGCCGCGGGGCGCCAGCCGCCGTCGGCGCCGCGCCGTCCGCGATGCGGCGAGCGCAAACGGCCGTCGAGGGCGAAGTCGTCGAGGACGCTGGCGGCGGCCGCGCCGGCGTCCCAGCCGTCGCAGACGGTGATCTCGACGCCGTCGTCCTCGGCCACGAGCAGGAGGTGCTCGCCGACCACGCCCGCGCGGTGCGAGCGCGCGTCCCAGCGCTGGTCGGTGCGGAAGCGCACGCCGCGTGCGCCAACGACCCGTGCCGGCTCCTGCCAGTTGCCGGCGACGCTGTCCCACACCACGCGGCGCCGGACGCCGCGCATCTCCTGCTCCGGCCCCAGCTCGGGCCCGAGGTGCCCGCTGCCGCCGCGGCCGAGGACGTTCTCCCACGACAGCAGCACCGCCGCCGGGGCGGCGTCGGCCCCCGGGTTCGTCAGCGCGACGCGGAAGGAGGCCGCCGGCAGCGTCGAGTCGCGCAGGTCGTGCGGCACGTGCGGCGTGAAGCCGGAGACGACCGGGACGACCGGTAGCGGATCGTCGATGCGCAGCGTGAACGACGGCAGGGTGCCGGTGAACGTGGTGCCGGCGACGTTACGGGCGTTGGCGTACTCGCCGTCGTGCCGGCGGCGCAGCATCGCGACCCCGCCGGGCCGGGTCCACAGCGCCTGGAAGGCGCCGCGCACGCCGCGCAGCGGGTGCATCCAGTCGTTCTGGCAGCGCAGCTCGCCGAAGCCGCCGTCGGTCTCGAACGAGACGCCACCGCTGCCGATGCCGCCGAGCGGGAAGCCGCGGGCGGCGCGGGTGTCGACGTAGGCGCCGGTGGCGGGGTCGAACCCGGGGGTACGCGGCATGGCGCGGGGGCGTAGCGCCGCGCGTGGGGAAGCGTCAAGGACGGGGCCGACGATCGCCGGCCCCGTCCCCGCGGGCGTCAGGGCGCCTCTCGCGACGTGCCGTGGCTACTTCGCGTTGGCGAGCTCGTCGTCGATGACGGCCTTGAACTGCTCGAAGGGCTGCGCGCCCACCAGCAGCCGGCCGTTGATCACGAACGACGGCGTGCCCGTGATGCCGAGCGCCTGGCCCTCGGCCATCTGCGCCTTCACCAGCGCCTGGGTCTTCTTGTTGTCGTAGCAGTCGTCCCACTTCGCCTTGTCGACGCCCATCGGCGCGAGGATCTCCCAGCTCTTCTCCTTCACGTTCTGCGGCGTGAAGTCCTTCTGCTTCTCGAAGTACGAGTGGTAGAGCTTCCAGTACGCGTCGGTCTTGCCCTGCTGGAGCGCGCACTCCTGCGCGATCGACGCCGGCTCGGCCCACGGATGGAAGGCGAGCGGAAAGCTCTTCACGTAGAGCTTCACCTTGCCGTCGTAGTCCTTGAGGACGTTCTCCTCGAGCGTGGTGTAGCCGCGCAGACAGAAAGGGCACTGGTAGTCGGTGTACTCGACGATGGTGACCTTCGCGTCCTTCGGCCCGAGGAACGGACGGTCCTTCAGGTCGATCTTCGCCATCACCGCCTTCGACGGATCGACCGTGACGTCCTCGATGGTGCCGAAGATGACGTACTTGCCGTCGGCCGACGCGATGAACTGCTCGGTGCGAACCTGCGGCGCGGTGCCCATCTCGAGGGTGCCCTGCTTCGCACCGCTGAGCGGCGCGTCCTTCACGTCCTTCACCGTGATGTTCACGGACGGGGGCACGTTCTTCTTCTTGCGGTAGTACTTGACGATCTTGTCCGTATCGAGGCCGGCCTGCTGGGCCAGGACGGGCCCGACGGCGGCGGCGAGCCCGAGCACGGCGGCCAGGGCGAGGAAACGGGTGCGCATCGAGAGTCTCCTTTCGAGATGGGCGACCGTCCCTGCCTGCCCGCGATCCCCTTGAGGGTCAAGCACGGGGCCTTGCTGGGCTCGGAGGGCGATGGCTAGGGTGCCTGCATGCCGCGTGCGCTGCGCCTCTCCCTGCTGGCCGCCTTCCTCGTCGCCCTGCCCGCCCTGGCCGGGCTCACCCCCGCCCTGCACGACAAGCTCGAGCGGGCCCAGTACGTCTACATCCAGTCCGAGCGGAAGGGCGGCGGCTGGTCGCTGCCGTCGGAGATCTGGTTCTTCGTCGACGGCGACACGGTCTACGTCGGCACGCGGCCGACGTCGTGGCGGGTGAAGCGCATCCAGGCCGGGCGCACGAAAGCGCGCATCGCCATCGGCAACCCGAGCGGCACGGCGTTCGAGGCGACGGGCGCCCTCGTGAAGAACCCCGCCGTCGAGAAGCAGCTCATGGAGGCCTTCGCGAAGAAGTACCCCGCGGGATGGGCGAACCACGCCAAGGGCTTCGAGGAAGGCTTCAAGAGCGGCGAGCGCGTGCTGGTCGGCTACACGGCGAACTAGCGATGCCCGGCGCGCTCGATCCCACCGCCGTCTCGCTCGCCGGCCGCGTCGCCGCCATCACCGGTGCGGGGGCCGGGATCGGCGCCGGCATCGCCCGCGCCTTCGCGGCGTTCGGCGCTGCCGTCGTCGTGCTCGAGCGCGACCCCGCCACCGCGACGCGCACCGCCGACGCCATCGGCGCAGCGGGCGGCACGGCGATCGCGATCCCGGTCGACGTCCGAGACGGCGACGCCCTGCACGCGGCGCTCGACGCCACCGTCGCCCGTTTCGGCGCGCTCCACGTCATGGTCAACAACGCAGGCGGGACGTTCCACCAGCCGTTCCTCGAGAGCGGTGAGAAGGGCTGGGACGCGCTGCTGCGCCTCAACCTGAAGACCGTGCTCGCCGGGACCCAGCTCGCGGCGCGCCATATGGCGGCGACCGGCCACGGCGGCAGCATCGTCAACGTGGTCACGATCGAGGCGATGCGCGCCGCGCCGGGCTACGCGGCCTACGCAGCGGCCAAGGCCGGCGTGGTCAGCTTCACGCGCACGGCAGCGGTCGAGCTCGGCCCGCACGGCATCCGCGTGAACGCGCTCGCGCCGGACATCTGCCTCACCGAGGGGCTCGCCGCGATGGTGCCGGCCGAGGAGCAGGCGCGCTGGCCGCACATGATCCCCCTCGGACGCGCGGGGTCGCCCGACGACCTCGCCGGGGCCGCGGTGTTCCTCGCCTCCGACCTCGCGCGCTACGTGACCGGCGTCACGCTCCACGTCGACGGCGGCACGCACGCCGCCGGCGGCTGGTGGCGCGAGCCGGCCGACGAGCAGTGGCTGCTCGGTCCGCCGCGCCGCCGCGCGTGATCTACGCGGCGGCCCGCCCCGGCACCGTCACGATGCGCGCGAGCTGATCGAGGACGGCGGGGACGCTGTCGACCACCCTCGTCGCGCCGAGCCGGCGCGCCCGCCGCTGCGTGCCGGGACGCGGCGAGTAGACCACGGTCGGCGCGCGCTCCAGCACGGCCACGACCCATCGATCGCCGCTGCCCGTGACGTCGTGGGCTTCGGAGGTCGGCTCGGGATCGAGGACGACCGCTTCGGCCGCCCCGCCGCCGCGGAAGAACGCCAGGGCGTCGCCGGCGGTCTCGACGCCCTCGGCGAGGCAACCGGCGGCGCCGAGGACGCCGATCAGGGACGCGCGCCGGACGCGATCGGGCTCGACCACGAGGACGCGCGGCTCGGGGGTGCCGCGCACGATCTCCATGAGCATCTCCTTTGTCGACTGCGCTCCCGGCTCGCGCCCCGGGTCGCGACCGCCTCGAGCGCAAGCCGTGTGCCACCGATCGACGTCCGGAGCGCGGAGAAAATTCCCGCCCCGGCACCTGCGACGCGGGCCGAGTCTACAAATCGACTTCCGTCGCCTTCCCGCCTACGACCTTCGGGCCGTGCGTCTTGACCCCGCCGACCCCGGCGGTTACCCCCGGGCCCCATGTTCGATCCGCAGGAGCTGCGTCGCGTGATGGGGCTGTTCGCGACCGGCGTCACCGTGCTCACGACGCGCGACGCGCACGGCCGGCCCTACGGCCTCACCGCGAACGCCGTCAGCTCCCTCTCGCTCGAGCCGCCGCTGCTGCTCATCTGCATCGACAAGAAGGCCGAGACGCATCCGCACTTCCTCGACTCGAAGTGCTTCGTCGTGAACATCCTCGGCGAGCACCAGGAGGCGATCTCGACGAAGTTCGCCAAGTCGGGCGGCGACAAGTTCGGCGACCTGCCGTACGCGACGAACCAGAACGGCGTGCCGATCCTCGAGGGCACGCTCGCGCATCTCGAGTGCTGCATCGTCGAGACGCACGAGGGCGGCGACCACGTGATCCACATCGGCGAGGTGCACCACGCCGAGAGCCGCGGCGGCGATCCCCTGCTCTTCTTCCAGGGCCGCTATCGCCGCGTCGCCGAGTAGGCGGAACGTCAGCCCATCAGGCGGACGATGAACGACTGGCTGCCGGTCGCGAGCAGCCGCCCGTTCTCGCCCCACAGGTGGATCAGCCCGTGGCCGAAGCCGTGCTCGATGGCGAGCACGCGGATGTCGCAGAGGATCCACTCCGACGGGAACACGTCGACGATGCGGATGGTGTTGTCGAGGCTGTTGCCGCCCGCCCAACGGCCGAGCGCGTGGCTGATGCCCGACGGCATCCAGTCGGCGATGATGGCGAGCGCCGCCGCCGAGGTCTCGAGCCCCTCGGGGATGCGCACCCACAGGGCAGAGCGGCCGTCGCTGCTCGGCGTGCCGTCCTTGTCGGCGCCGTAGCGTCCGAGGGCGACGCGCAGCTCGACGCGCGCGTGGATGGTGCGGTCACCGCCGTCCATCATCGGCGCCGGCCGGCACTCGCCGGGCGGCGGCACCTGCGGCATGCGCGCCCAGGTGCCGTGCACGTCGAGCGTGCGGCGGCCGAGCGAGGCGTTGACGGTGAAGATCTCACGGTCGCCGACGTGACCGGTCGCACGCGCCTGGGTGTTGTGCTTGCCGCTGACCGGCACCGTCACGTCGAGGTCGAGGATCTCGGGCGGCCGCGCGTACGAGAGGTACTGCGCCGTCGCCCACACGAGCTGGCGTCCCGTCACCGCCTCGAGCGCCGTCACGGCGGCGCCGAGCCCGCAGCCGCCGAAGAGGAACCCGGCCCAGCGCACGCAGACGCCGGGCTCGACCGGCAACACCCAGCGGTGCGGGTTGTGGGTGGCGCGGAGGCCGAGGAACTCCTGGGCGTTCATCGCCCGGGCGAGGTTCCGGGACGAGACCCCCGAGTCAAGGGTGCGCGCCGGGTGCACGCCGAGGCGGCCCCGCGGGCAGACGCCGCGGTCCGTCGGCTCGTGCGCGCACGGCGGCGTCACTTGCCGGTCGAGCCGAGGCGCTCGAGGGCGAACACGCTCGGCGCGATCGGCACGCGGCGCTGGTGCACGGACCGCCCGGGCGGCGCCGTCCCTGCGATCGTGGCGCGGCCGGCCTTCTGGTTCTCGGCCAGGACGTAGCCCATCGATGACGACGGCAGGATCAGCTGCTCGCCCCCGGCCTCGATCGGCTGGCTCGCGTAGGCGAGGAACTGGAGGCTGCGCAGCAGCCCGCCCTGGGCGTCGAACTTGCGGCTGGTCGCGCCCTGGAACGTCTCCTGGTCGACGCCGAGCTCGATCTTGGCGAAGAGGTAGTAGGGATCCTTGGGCGTCGCCTCGACGACCCACAGCTTGCGCCGCACCAGCACCGGCGCGACCGGCGCCCACGCGAGGCCCTTCCAGGCGGGGTCCTGGTAGCCGACGACCTTCTGATCCGCCGGCCAGTCCTCGTCGATGCCGCCGTCGGGACGCGCCGTGCGAGCGGTCTTGCCCGCGAGACTCGCCGGATCGGCGAGCACGAGCGCCTCGCGCTCGCCGACCAGCTTCCAGGTGAAGTCCTCGGGCTTGCCGTCGAAGAACGAGCCGTCGTCCTGGCTCAGGTCGGAGCCGAGGAAGCCGTCGGAGCGGTTCGCCGGCGAGATCTGCCGCACGCGGCGCAGCGCCGGGACGTAGGTCCAGGCCTGGTCGCGCTTGTCGGCGTCGCGGAAGCGCCAGGAGAGGCTGGCGGTGCCGTTCAGGTCGGCCGGCGAGCCGACGATCGCGCGCTGCTGCGCCGCGAGGTCCAGGGGATTGTCCTTCGGGGCGCGTGAGGGCGGCACGCCCTCCCAGAAGAGGATGTCGCTCTCGAGCACCGCCTGGCGCTCGAGGCCGCCCTTGCCGACGAAGTCGAGGGCCAGGAGGTCGTGGCTGCTGCCGATGCGCCAGAACGCGTAGTAGGCGTTCCAGATCGCCTTCACGCCGGCCTGCGGATCGGCGGCCTCGACGCGGAACGGAAGGCCGTAGAGACCCCGGGCGGGCTTCTGGGTCGCCGTCTCGACGATCGTGCCCCGCTCGTCCACCCCGAGCCTGGCGGCGTTGCGGCCGGACGCCTCGGCGAAGGCGGCCTCCCAGGGCGGACCCGGGGGCCAGGCGGCGACCGCATTCGTGTACTCCCCGGCCGCATAGCGGGCGAGGACCTCCGGCGGGAGCAACCCCTCGGCCGAGGCCGCAGTCGCCTCGTCGAGGCTCTGTCCCGGCTCCGGCCCGGCGGCGGAGACGCCTCCGCCGGCGGCGAGGATCGTGAGGGCCACGAGGGTCGGGGCGAGCCGTGCGCGCATCGGGCCCTGATAAACCGGGCGAGCCCACGGGGCCAGGACGCGCGCGCTTTGACATCCCGGCCGGGGGAGCGTTAGCACCCGATCGCCATGAGCAACGCATGCCTGCTTCTGCTGGCCCTGGCCACGATCGAAGTCCTCGTCTTCGCCGTCATCGTCGGCCGGGCACGGGGCAAATACGGGGTCCCCGCGCCGGCCACGTCGGGGCACCCGACCTGGGAGCGGCTCAACCGCGTCCACCAGAACAGCATCGAGCATCTGGTGGTCTTCATGCCGCTCTTCCTCCTGTACGCGACGGCGGTCGACCAACGACAGGCGGTGGTGATCGGCATCATCTTCGTCGTCGCCCGGCTGCTCTACGCCGTCGGCTACGCGCGGGAGGCGAGCAAGCGGGCGGTCGGATCGCTGCTGACCTTCCTCGTCGAGATCTGGATGGCGGTCCTGGTCGTGATCGCGCTGCTCCTGCGGCTCGCGCGGTAGACCCTCGTGGCCCTGGTCGAGGTCACGCGGCCGCGGCCGCACGTGGCGGTCGTCGAGCTCAACCGGCCGGAGCGCCTGAACGCGCTCTCGTTCGACACCGTCGTGCCGCTCCTCGAGGCACTGGCGGGGCTGCGCGGCGAGAACGACGTCTGGGTCGTGATCCTGGCCGGCGCCGGGCGCGGCTTCTGCTCGGGCCTCGACCTCGAGGACCACGGCATGCCGCCCGGCTGCGACGGCCTGCCGATGTCGCGCATCGCGATCCGCGCGATGGAGACGTTCTCGAACCTGGTGCCGACGCTGCGCAGCCTGCCGCAGCCGGTGATCACGGCGGTGAACGGCCCCGCCTACGGCGGCGGCCTCTGTCTGGCGCTCGGCGGCGACATCCGCATCGCCGACGCCGCCGCCCGCTTCCGCAACGCCGGCATCAACAACGGCCTCACCGGCACCGAGCTGGGCATCAGCTGGCTGCTGCCCCGGCTCATCGGGGCGGCGCACGCGTGGGACCTCATCCTCTCCGGGCGCGAGGTGCTCGCCGACGAGGCGCTGCGGCTCGGCCTGGTGTCGCGCGTCGTCCCCGAGGCGGAGCTGCGCGACGCGGCGCTCGCCCTCGCCGAGCAGATGTGCGGCTACAGCCCGCACGGCCTCGCGATGACGAAGAAGACGCTGTGGTCGAACCTGGAGGTGGGCAGCCTCGAGGCGGCCATCGACCTCGAGAACCGCAACCAGCTCCTCGTCCGCATGACGACCCAGAACCTCCAGGAGGCGATCACGGCGCGCCGCCAGAAGCGGCCGCCGCGCTACGAGGACTAGGCCGGGAATGGGTCTTGCCGGCTCTGGGGGCCGGCGCTAAGAGCCCGCGCCAGGAGGACCCTCGTCATGCGCCGCTTCACCCTCGCCCTCACCCTGCTCGCCGCGCTCGCGGGCGCGGCGGCCGCCCAGACCGCCATCGAGCTCAAGAAGGAGCTCCTGCCGCGCATCAAGAAGGCGCAGGCGGAGGGCAAGGATCTCGGCCCGGCCGCCGAGTACTTCAAGCAGGGCGACGAGGCCCTCAAGAACGGGCTCCAGGAGGAAGCCGAGGAGGCGTTCAAGAAGGCCAAGGAGGCGATGCCGCCGGAGTGAACGCCGGCTTCGTCTATCGCGAGCGCATCCGGCCGGCGGCCGCCGGCGTGCGCGTCGACGCCTGGCTGGCCGCCCGCTACGCCCATTCGACGGCCGACGAGTGGCGGCGTCGGATCGCCGAGGGGCGCGTCGAGCTCGACGGAGCGCCGACCGCCCCGGACGCCCGCCTCCGTCCCGGACAGGAGCTGACCTGGCGGCGCCCGCCCTGGATCGAGCCGCCCGTCCCGCTCGGCTTCGCCGTGCTCGCGGCCGACGCCGATCTGCTGGTCGTGGCGAAGCCGGCCGGCCTGCCGACGGCGCCCGCCGGCGGCTTCCTCGCGCACACGCTCCAGACGTGCGTCCAGCGGCGCTTTCCCGAGGCCACGCCCGTGCACCGGCTGGGCCGCGGCACCTCGGGCCTGGTCATGTTCGCGCGCTCCGACCGCGCCCGGCGGCAGCTCGCGCGCTGCTGGCGCGAGGGCGCCGTCGAGCGTGACTATCGCGCGCTGGTGCGCGGCGACCTGGCGGCGGCGCTCGCGATCGACGTACCGATCGGCTCGAGGCCGCATCCGCGGCTCGGCCGTGTCCACGCCGCCGACCCCGGCGGCCGCGCCGCGCGCACCGAGCTCCGGCCGCTGCGACACCGCGACGCCGGCACCGTCGTCGGCATCGCCATCGCCACCGGCCGGCCGCATCAGATCCGCATCCACTGCGCCGCCGCCGGCCATCCCCTCGTCGGCGATCCGCTCTACGGAACGGGCGGCGTCCCGCCTCCCGACGCGACGGCCCTCCCCGGCGACGGCGGCTACCTGCTGCACGCGATCCGCCTCGCCTTCCCGCATCCGGCCGACGGGCGGCCCGTCGTCGTCGAGTGCGCACCGCCGCGCGCGCTCCGCGTCTGACCGCCGTGCGCACCCTCGTCCCCTCGATGGTCGCGCTGCCCGACTTCGGGGTGGCCGCCGTCTTCCTCATCACCTGGATCGACCCGACCTTCTTCGGCGAGAAGATGGTGACCAGCCTCGTCATGGTGATGCTGCTCGAGTTCCTCGTGGTGCACTCGGCGGGGTTCATGGGCGCCATCGTCCACGGCGACGGCAAGCGCAGCACGCGCATCCTCATGCTGCTCGGTCTGACGCTCGTGTACGGCCTCTTCGCCGCCGGCTTCGCCGTCGGCATGGGTAGCTGGTGGCCGGTGCAGGCGATGGTGCTGCTGACGCTGAACCGCATGACGCCGCTGCTCATGGGGCCGGCGCCGGACGCAAGCGCGATCGATCCGGTGATGGCGTCGTGGGCGGCGAGCGTCGTGTTCTACCTGTTCAGCGTCCTCGTCGGCGTGACGGCCGACGTCCCGCCGCTCGGCATCACCCCGGAGGTGATCGCGGCCCAGGGCATGACGACCGGCGGCGAGTGGCCGGAATACCCCTACAAGCCGATCGCCTCGGGCACGATCTACTTCACGCTCCAGGGCATCTGGGAGCTGCTGCTCGGCTGGTGGGCGTCACGGGGCGTGGCGGCGGGCGCCGCGGCGCGCCCCGGCCGGCGGTGGCGCTAGCGTCCCGGCTTGGCGTGCTCGGCGGCGTCGAGCGCGGCGGCGGGGTCGTGCGACAGATCGGCGCGCAGGAACGCCTCGTTCGCCGGCAGCGCCACACGCAGGTCGTCGAGCCGCTGCACCGCGAGCTCGAGCGGACCGGCGGCGACGGCACCGAGCAGATGGCCGCCGGCCGTGTGCTCGTCGGTGATGAAGTGCAGGTGGTAGCCGGGCACCTCGAACGCCTTCGCGTAGGCCGGCGACCAGAAGCCGACCGCGGTACCCACGACGTCGCGCAGGTGGAACTCGGGCTGGTGCGCCGCGGCCTCGGCCAGCGACACGCCCTCGGCCGTGCGACACATCGCGCGCGTGTGTGCGTGCGCGAAGCGGCCACGGACGCGCAGCGCATAGAAGAGGTTCGCGGAGTCGCGCAGGGCGTCGAAGGCGGCGAGGAGCGACGCGAGGTCGGGCGCGGCGGCGAGCGTCCGCGTCCGCGCGGGGCGGAAGTGCGTCACGACCGCGAACGGGCTCGACGCGTCGTCGCCCGCCGCGTGGACGGTGCCGTCGGAGCGCACCTGCCAGAAGCCGCCGTCGACGACGACCATCTCGCCGTCGATGCCCTCGAACGTGCCGAGGCCGAAGTCGCCGTGGCGGCGCAGCTCGCCGATCGTCACCGCACCGCGGTAGATGCCCTCGACGAGCGCCGTCGAGGTCGACACCTGGAACAGCGTGTGCTGGCCGAGGCCGAGGTGCTCGGCGAGCGCGCTGCGCACGATGTGCTCGAGCGGCTCGCCCGTCTCGCGCCGGCGCGCCTCGAGGGCGCTCCACAGGGCCGGCGAGAGGCGCAGGTGCAGGCCGCGCACGCGGGGCTCCGTCAGCCGCGCTTGCGCAGCACGAGGTACGCCGAGCACGGCGTCGCCGCCGGATCGGACGCCAGCGCCTGCTCACGCGCGTGCAACCGCTCGAGCAGCTCGGGCGCCTCGCGCTCGATGGCCGCGACGTCGAGGTGGACGAGCAGCGGGAACAGGCGTCCGGCGTACGTTTCCTGCACGACGTCGAAACGCGCCCGCGCGGCGGCGACGATCTCGTCGGAGCGCGCGGCGCGGAACGGGGCGATCTGCTCCGGATCGCTCGCCTCGATCGCGGTGGTGCCGTGGCGGAAGCGCTCCGGTATCTCGCGCAGCGCCTGGCCCACCAGCGCGAGCCGTGCCGGCGCGTACGCCTGCCGGCGCTCGCCGACGTAGCAGCCGATGCCCAGAAGCCCGCCCGGGCGGAGCGCCAGCGCCACCTCGTCGAGCACGAACTCGAGGTTCAGCACGCGCGAGAGGCCGCCCGCGAGCAGCACGACGTCGTAGTGGCGCCGGTGCAGCTCGAGGAAGTTGAGGTCCTGCTGGAGGAAGCGGACGCGGTGTGCGCGCGCGGCGAGCCGCGTACGCAGGCGCGCGATGCGCGCCGGGCTCGAATCGACGACGTGCAGCGACTCGCTGCCGCCGGCGCGCAGCCACGTCTCCGCCTCGTCCTCGTCCTCGCCGCCGACCAGGAGCGCGCGCTCGAACGGGCCGCGCGCGGCCATGTCGTCGAGCCACGAGCGCGCGGCGTCACCGGTGAGCGCGCGGTTGGCCCAGGGCTTCGCGGCGCGGATGCGCGCGGCGACGATCGGTGCGTAGCCCCAGCTCGCCTCCCACTCGAGATCCTCGCGGGTGCGACGCTGGTAGATCGGATCGGCCGGCGTCACGCGCATCGTCTCCACACGACGCGGCGGCAGCGCGGGGCGGGCGGCGGTGACGCGCGCGAGGGGCGGCATGGTGCGCAGGCCGAGGCCGATCGTGTCGTCGCCCGTGCGCGGACGCCACACCATGAGGACGAAGTCGGCGAGCCCAGGCATGCGGCGGGCGACCTTGTCGAGCGTGTCGAGCGTCTTCATCGCGCGGTTCCAGTGCAGCCGCTCGAGGAAGCGCGACCAGCCGGGCGTGCCCCACAGCATCGATACGCCGACGGCGCGCTCGAACTCGAGGTACTGGCCGCACAGCCGGCCGATGTTCTTGTACGTGCACTCGAACGTATGCTCGTACGGCACCGGCGTGTCCCAGAAGCGCTTCTCCTCGAGCGCGCGCGGGCTCACCGTGCGCTCGAGCCGGTAGACCGCACGGCTGAGGCGCACCGCGAGGCTGCCGTAGTTGACGAAGCTCACGACGAAGCGGCCGTCGGGCTTGAGCACGCGGATCATCTCGCGCAGCCCGGTGTCGGGCGCCGCGAGATGGTCCATGGCCGAGTCGATCAGCACGCGGTCGAAGGTGTGGTCGGGATAGGGCAGCGCCTCGGCGATGCCGCGCACGAGGTGCAGGTCGACGCCGAACTCGCCCATGTGCTCGCGCGCCTTCAGGAGCATCCCCTCCGACGGCTCGAGCACGTGACACTCGAGCCCCTGCGCCGCGAGCCGGCACGAGTGCACCGCCTCCGCCGCCGCCACCTCCAGCACCTTCCCCGACGCCCCGAGGAGCGTCTGCTCCACCGGCACGCGCATGAGGCGGTCCATGATGAAGTGGTTGTCCCGCCCCATCGGCCACTGCTCCCGCAGCGGCACCGGGTCCCAGGCCCCCTGGATCTCGAGCTCGTCGGCAGTCGGCGCGGACATCAGTCGTCGGGATGGAGCCGCGCGGCAGCGCAGCGAACGCGAACCCTAACGCCCCACCACCCGGCTAGGCAACCCCGCACGCCATCCCCACCCCGAGCAGCGCACGGGAGCCCGCGCGCAAGAGCCACTCAGCGGATCATCCGCAGCCGATCCCAGATCTGCGTCGTCGCCGAGTTCATCGCCTGCCGGTTCGCCTGCCCCAGCGCGCTCTGCGCGAACGCGTTGCTCGCCTTGCCGATGCCGAAGACGCTGAACCCGCTCGCCGCCGTCACCGCCGTGAAGCTGCCGTTGGCGACGACGCTGCCGGCGAGGCGGCCGTTCTGCGGGTTCACGATCTTGATGTCCATGGCGACCATGCCGGTGCGCTTCGCCTTCTTGTTGTCCCAGGTGGGATTGGCGAGCCCGAGCGCCGTGCCGGCGATCGCCGCCTCGGAGCTGCCCGCGATGGCGCCGGCGATGCCGACCGCCGCGCCGAGCGCACCGAGCGAGCCGCCCGAGCCGCTGCCCTCGGCCTCGGCGACCTCCTGGAACTCGGTGATCGAGCCCTTCAGCACGAACGGCCCGACCTCGCCCGCCTTGCGGTCCACGAGCTTCGCCGGGCTCGAGCGGTTCTGGAAGTAGTGGTCGTAGTCGATGATGATGACGTTGCCGACGTTGCTGAGCGCGGTCGTCAGCTGATTGGCGACGGCGTTGCCGACGTTGCCGGTGACGCCCGCCGGCGGCGGGTTGTAGGCCTCGGCCTTCGGGCCTTCGGGCAGGAGACCCCACCCCCACGGCCCCCAACCGTAGCGCTGGCCGGGCACGCTCGGCGCCGAGCCGCCGCCGCCGCCCTCGGCGTCGAAGGTCATCGGCTCGACCGTGACGACGTAGCGCGGGAACGCCGCGTCGTAGGGAATGCGCACGACCTCGACCTGCGACGCCTCCGGCGCCTGATCGGTCGCGCGTGCCGACTGCTTGTCGACCGTCGCGTTGCTGCACGCGCCCGCCACGACCACCAAGCCCATCAGGAACAGATTCCGCATGCGAGTTCCTCCAGTCACGGCGCCCACCGATAGCAGACGCCCCGCGGGGTTTCGAACCCGGCGCCCCGGCTTGTCGCGACCGCGCCACCCGCATACAGCCGCCGCATGCGCGCTCTCTTCGTCGCTCTGCTGCTGGCGTTCGCGCTTCCGGTCGCGGCCGCCGATCCGCCCACCCCACGCCTCCGCTTCGGCATCCAGACGCCGCCGCAGAACACCACCTGGGACGACCTGCGCGCCATCTGGCAGGAGGCCGACCGGCTCGGCTTCCACAGCGCGTGGCTCTACGACCACTTCATGCCGATCTTCGACTCGAACGAGGACGGTCCGGTGCTCGAAGGCTGGACGACGCTGGCCGCGCTGGCGCGCGAGACGACGAGCCTGCGGATCGGCCTCCTCGTCGACGGCAACACGTACCGCAACCCCGCCCTGGTCGCGAAGATGGCGACCACGATCGACCATCTCAGCAACGGCCGCGTGCAGCTCGGCATCGGCGCGGGCTGGTTCGAGCGCGAGCACCAGGCGTACGGCTTCCACTTCGGCACGGCGCGGGAGCGCGCGCGGCGCCTCGACGAGGCGCTGCAGGTGATCACCAAGCTCTGGGACGAGAAGCACCCGACCTTCGCGGGCAAGTACTACACGCTCGACAGGGCGCCGTTCGCGCCGGCCAACGTGCAGCGGCCGCATCCGCCCATCGTCATCGGCGGCCAGGGCAAGGAGTGGATCGTGCCGCTCGTGGCGCGCTACGGCGACGCCTGGAACGCCGTGACCGGCGTCACCCTCGACGGCATCCGCGAGCGGCGCGCCATCATCGCCGCGGAGTGCGCGCGCATCGGCCGTGCGCCCTGCCCCACCGAGGTCTCGGCGCTCGTGCCGCTGGTCGCGATCACGAACGTGCCGCTCGCCGGGCCCGCCGTGCGGCTCGGCGCCCGCCTTCTCGTCGGCAAGGACGTCGCCGACGCGGTGATCGCCGACGCGCCGGAGACGATCCGCGAGCGCCTCGCCGCCTATGCCGACGCCGGCGTCACCGAGGTCGTCCTGAGCCTCCGTCCGCCTTTCGATCCGCGCCTGCTCCAGCGCTTCGCGGAGGAAATCATGCCGGCTTTCTCGCCGCCGGAAGGCCCGAAAAACCGGCGTTGACAGGGGTTCGGGGGGACGTGTAGTCCGTCGGGCCCGGCGCCAAACAGGGGGCCATCGGGGGCTCCCAGACGGGCGGCGCCGAAGCGAGGGACCAGGCACCTGCCATGCGGATCAACATGCCGGGAATTCGGGACCGCCGGGACGTCGACCGGCTCCTCACCACCTTCTTCCGGGACCACGACCAGGAGCCGGCGTTCAAGCGCGCCATGTCGTCGATCAGCCGCTTCTACGCCCTGCGGCCTCCCCGGGTGACCTGGTTCGAGTGGCTCGACTGGGGCAAGACCGGCGGCCGCTGCTACGAGGACGGCAAGATCCACCTGGTCCACCCCGAGAACTGGAAGCGGGGGCGCAAGTACAACAGCGAGCGCCAGTGGATCCAGACCGTCTACCACGAGATGGGCCACTACGTGCTGTGGGCGGACGCCGAGCGGAAAGCCGACGGGTTCGCCTACAAGTTCGTGCGCGGGGTGTCGGCGGGGACCCGAACCAACGGCGCGTCGGGTCGGCCGGCCGCTAACCAGTCACGTCCTCGCCGCCGTCGACGCCGATCACGTTCCCGCTGATCCAGCGCGTCCCCGGCAACGACAGCGCGACGATCGTCCCGGCGACGTCGTCGGGCTCGGTGAGGCGCCCGCCCGGGTTGCGCCGTCGCGCCTCGGCGAACATCACCTCGGCGACCGGGATCTTGCGCGACGCCGGCGTGTCGGTGACGCCCGCACGGATCGCGTTCACGGCGACGCCCTCGCTGCCCAGCTCGAGCGCCAGCTGCCGGCAGTGCGACTCGAGCGCCGCCTTCGCCGCCGACACCGCGCCGTAGAACGGCATCACCCGCGTCCCGCCCGAGCTGGTCATCGCGAAGACCCGGCTGCCGTCGCCGACGAGCCCGCGCGCGTGCAGGTCCTGCACCCAGTAGACGAGGCTGTGCGCCATCACGTCGAGCGTCATCTCGAGCTGGGCCTTCGTCGTCTGCTGTCCGGGCACGCCGCTGACGAACGCCTTCAGCGTGCCGAACGCGAGCGAGTGCAGGAGGACGCGCAGCGGCCTGCCGCCGGTCAGCTCGCGCAGGCGGTCGCAGACCCAGGTGCGCTTCTCGGCGTCCGCGGCGTTGACGTTCCATAGATGCGCCTCCACGCCGGCGGCGCGGCAGTCGGCGGCCACCGCCTCGGCGAGCGGCAGCGTCGCCTTGCGATCGAGATGGACGCCGGCGACGTGCATCCCGTGCCGTGCGAGCGTCCGCGCCGCCGCCGCCCCGAAGCCGCTCGACGCCCCCAGGATGAGCCCCCACTCGCCCGCGAACGGCCGCCACGCCTGCATCGCGGCGGAGCCTAACCAACGGTTGTCCGCGCGGCAACGTACGCGGTAGGGTCCGGCGCGTGGGAGGCAAGGGAGATCGGCCGGCCGGCCTCGAGAACCGCTGGTGGGTCGATCAGCAGCGCGATTCGAGCGGCTACGTGATCGAGACGCCGCGCGTCCCGCTCAAGTTCTTCCGCACCGGCATCGGCTACGACCAGGATCGCGCTCAGCGCCGGCTCACCGATCTCAACCTCAAGTGGTTCGACGAGGCCGAGTGCCCCGAGAGCGGCTGGGGAATGCTGCACCTGCTCGAGAAGCAGCGCGTCCCCGAGCCGCGCGTCGAGAAGGTGAAGAAGGCGTTCACGATCCCGACGGGCGCGCGCGCCATCCTCGTCGATTCCGGCGACGCGCTCCGCGCGATCGTGACCATGCTGCCCCTCGGCGCGCGCCTCGTCGAGGTGCGCATCGGCACCGACTCGTCGTTCGACGCGTGGGTCGCCGGCGAGTGGGTGCGCGAGGTCACCTTCCGCAACGCCGAGGAATGCCTGCGCAAGGCGCCGCGGCTGGTGACCGAGTACCTGACCACGGCGCGCGGCGCGCCGATCGCGTAGCCGACCGCACCCGGCGCGCCTCGCCGCCGCCGCGGCATGGGCGCCCCTTGAGCCTGCCGCAGCCTTTGGTCTATGAGCCGCGAACAGCGTTTCACACAGGGGGGGACACCCGTGGCGACAGACGACGAACTGGCGAAGCAGCGGGTCCAGGAGGCCGTGTGGGAGTGGACGCAGCGCCTGCTGGTCCTCGCCGTCACCTTCGGCTTCGGGTACTTCGCGGCGTG
This sequence comes from bacterium, assembly GCA_026129405.1. NCBI lineage: Bacteria > bacterium. Next base: position 1,145,718 of record JAHCID010000001.1, on the reverse strand, counting down.
GGTGTTCTACGGCTACGGGCCCGACGGCGCGCCGGCGCTGCGCGACCTGCGCACGAAGCACGAGGCCGAGATCGTCGACCGCAAGAACCGGCAGGTCGACATCGAGGGGCAGCTGACCGTGGTGCAGGGCAAGCTGACGGGCTGCCAGTCCGACCTCCAGAAGGCGCGCACGTCCCTCGCCGCGGCGCAGAGCGCCGCCCAGGCCGCCGGCCGCCCGGCGGAGTAACGACCGTCCCCGGGCCCGCCACGGTGGCGGGCCTGCGCTTCAGACGACCTGCCGCGCGCGCAGACCGGCGATCGCGTCGGCGTCGAGCCCGAGCAGGTCGTGCAGGATCTCGTCGGTGTGCTCGCCGATCTGCTCCGGCCCGAGCCGCCGGACCTCGCCCGGTGTCTCCGACATCTTCACGACCACGCCCGGCGCGACGACCTCGCCGAGCTTCGGGTGCGGCAGGCGACGGATCATGTCGCGCGCGAGCAGCTGGGGATGCGTCAGCAGCTGGTCGACGGTGTAGATCGGCGCGCACGGCACGCCGGCGCCGTCGGGTCCGAGCGCCGCGACGACTTCGTCGACGGTGCGCGCAGCCACCCACTCGGCGACGATGCCGTTGATCTCGTCGGTGTTCGCGAGTCGCCCGCTGACGCCGCGGAAGCGGGCATCCTCGCCCAGCTCGGGGCGGCCGATCGCGGTCGCCAGCGCGCGGAACAGCTTGTTCGACGCCACCGCGATGACGAGCCAGCCGTCCTTCGCCCGGAACGAATCGTACGGCGCCGTCCCCAGGTGACGGTTGCCCACCTGCTTCGGCATGCGGCCCGACGCCGCGAAGATCGCCGGCCAGCTGTCGAGCAGCGAGAACATCGCGTCCTGGCTCGACACGTCGATCGCCTGGCCGCGCCCGGTCGCCGCCCGCGCGACCAGCGCACCGAGGACGCCGACCGCACCGAACAGGCCCTGCACGTAGTCGCCGAGCGAGCCGCCGCCGCGGGTCGGCGGGTTCCCCGGGAAGCCCGTCAGCGACATGAAGCCGCTCGAGGCCTGGGTGATGATGTCGTAGGAGGGCCGGTCCTTCCACGGTCCCGTTTGCCCGAAGCCCGACAGGCTCGCGACCACGAGCCGTGGATGCTCGCGGCAGAGAGCCTCGGGCGCGAGGCCCCAGCGCGCCAGCGTGCCGCCGGCGAAGTTCTCGACCACGACGTCCAGGTGCGGCAGGAAGCGGCGGAAGAGCGCGCGCCCCTCCTCGTGCCGGAGGTCGAGGGTGATGCCCTTCTTGTTGCGGTTGAGCGCCAGGAAGAACACCGGCACGCCGTCGACCGGCGGATAGCCGTAGCGCCCCTCGTCGCCGCCCTTCGGCGCCTCGACCTTCAGCACCTCCGCGCCCATGTCGGCGAGGATCGAGGTGCAGTACGGCCCGGCGAGGAAGCGCGTCAGGTCGAGGACGCGGATGCCGTCGAGCGCGCCCACTACTGGCCGTCCTTCAGCTGCCGCTTCCAGTCGAGGATGCGCGCCTTCGCGCCCTCCGCCTCCGCCTCGGGGACCATGTCGGCCTGCTGGTAGAGCCGCGACAGCGTCGTGTGCGCGAGGACGTCGTCCGGCGTCAGCTCGACGAGCTTCTTGCCGGCCTCGATCGCCTCGGGATGGCGACCGAGCTCGGCCAGGGCCAGGGCCAGGCCCTGCCAGGCGTCGGCGAACCCCTCGTCGAGCGCGATCGCCTCCCGGTACCTCGCGATGGCGTCCTCGGTGCGGTCCTCGGCGACGAGATCCACCGCGGCGTCGAACAGCTCGTACTTGTCGGCCACGGGCTCGACGTAGCCCGCCGTCGCGGGATCCGGCAAGCGGGGTCGCCCGCCGGGGGTCGCTCGCATTGACAGGCCCGAAGCCCGCTCCCTACCCTCGGGCGATGTCCCTCGAGGCCGCGCTGGCGGCGGCGATCCGCGCGACGGCTGCGGGCGCCGCGCTCGACTTCGAGTCGTGGGCGCTGCGCGTCTTCGCCCACCAGCTCGCGCACGACCCGCCCTACCGCGACTTCTGCCGCCGCCGCGGCGTCACCCCGGCGACGGTCGCGCGCTGGCAGGACGTGCCGGCCGTGCCCGCCGCCGCGTTCAAACGGCTCGAGCTCGCCTGCGGTGCGCCCGAGGCGACGTTCCGCTCGAGCGGCACCACGCAAGGCCCCGACGCGCGCAGCCGCCACCTCGTGCCGCACCTCGACCTCTACCGCGCTTCGGCGCTGACGGGCTTCGCCCGCGCCGTGCTGCCCGACGGCGAGCGCCCGCACGCGCTCTTTCTCCTGCCGCCGCCCGACGTCCGCCCCGACTCGTCGCTCGTCCGCATGTGCGCCTTCGTCGGCGAGGCGCTCGTCGACGGGCACGAGTGGCTCGCCGACGCCGGCGGCCTCGCGCTCGACCGCCTGACCGAGCGTCTCGCGGCGCTGTCCGCCGACGGGCGCGCCGTCCTCGTCGCCGGACCGACCGCGGCCTTCGCGCGCCTGTTCGCGACGGACCGCCGCTTCCGCCTCGGCCCCGGCAGCCGGATCATGGACACGGGGGGCGCCAAGGGGATGGATCGGCCGTTGTCACGTGCCGGCTTCCTGCGCGCCTGCTGGAGCCACCTCGGCGTCGCCGGCTACTGGTGCGTCAACGAGTACGGCATGACGGAGCTCTGCTCGCAGTACTACGACAGCGCGCTCGCCGACCGGCTCGCCGGCCGCAGCCTCGACGCGCGCCGGCTCGTGGCCCCGCCGTGGCTGCGGACGCGCGTGCTCGATCCCGACACGCTGGACGAGGTGCCCGCCGGACGCCCGGGCATCCTCTGCCATCACGACCTCGCCAACGCCGGCTCGGTGTCGGTCGTCCTCACCGAGGACCTCGGACACACGGTCGGTGACGACGGCTTGGCGGTGACGGGGCGCGTACCCGGCGCCGTGCCGCGCGGCTGCGGGCTGCTGCTGGCCGAGCTGGCGGAGGGTGCCGCGACGTGACCGCCGCTTCCCCGCGGCCTGGCGCGCTGCACGCGGCGATCGACCGCGCCGTCGTCGCGCGCGCCGCGCTGCGGACGCGGCCCTTACGCGAGACGGCGACGGCGCTCGCGGCCGCCGCCCGCCGCTGGGCCGGCGACGACGCCTGGCGCGCGCCCCTCGCGGACGAGGCCGCGCTCTCGCCCGCCAACGTCGACGCTGCCGTCGCCATCGCCGCGGCAGCGCTCGATGCCGACGCGCTCGCAGCGCTCGCCGACGCCGAGGGGCGCGAGGGAGCCGCTCCAAGGCTCGTCGCCGAGGTGCTGGCGTCGAACGTCCCCGCCCTCGCGCTCCCGGCGATCGCGCTCGGCTGCCTCGCCGGCGGCGCGACGCTGGTCAAATCCGGCCGCGCCGACACCTCGTCCGCCGACGCGTTCCACGCCGCGCTGGCCGCGGTCGACCCCGAGCTGGCGGCGACCGTCGTCACCGCGTCGTGGCGCGGCGGCGACCCGGAGGGCGCGGCGGTGCTGGCGCGCGCCGACGTCGTGGTCGCGAGCGGCCACGATGCGGCCATGGCCGCGCTCGCGACGCGGCTCGGCGACCGCCTGGTGGCGAACGGCAGTCGCACCAGCGTCGTGGCCCTGGGAGGCCCGGCGCGCGACGACGTGGCCGCGGCGATCGCGCGCGACACGGCGCTGCACGACCAGCGCGGCTGCCTGTCGCCGACGACGGTCTGGGTCGCCGGCGAGGTCGCGGCGTGGGCCGAGGCGCTGGTCGCAGCCCTGGTCGACGCCGCCCGCGTGCTGCCGCCGGGCCGGCGCCGCTCGCGGTGCGCGCGGCCGTGCGCACGGCGCTCGCCGCGGCCGAGTTCGCGGGCGCGCGTCCTCGCGGCGGGCCCCTGGGGCGCGGTGCTCACGGGCGGGACGCTCGACCTGCCCGGCGCGCGCACGCTGCACGTCCGCCCCCTGCCGTCGGTCGACGCGCTGCCCGCGCTGCTCTCGGGCGTCGAGTGCGTCGGCGCGCACGGCGGCGGCCTCGACACCGAGGCGCTGCGCGCACGCGGCGTCGCGCGCGTCTGCCTGCCGGGCCGCATGCAACGGCCGCCCATCGCCTGGCCGCGCGGCCAGCGCGCGCCGCTGGCGACGCTGCGCGGCCGCCCGGGAGCGCCGCGCATCCTCGTGGAGGCGACGTGACGGATCTCGCCGCGCTCTTCCGCCGGCACGTCTGCCAGACCTCGGACGCCCCGATGGGCCTGGTGGTAGGTGAGGCGCGCGGCGCGATCGTGTGCGACGCCGGCGGCGGCGAGTGGCTCGATCTGCTCGCAGGCATGGGCGTCGCCAACGTCGGCCACGCGCATCCCGCGGTGGTCGCGGCGATCACGGCGCAGGCGGCGCGGCACCTGCACGTCATGGTCTACGGCGAGATGGTGCAGGACGCGCAGGTACGGCTCGCGACGCGCCTGGCGACGCTGCTGCCCGCGCCGCTGTCGGTCACCTACTTCACGTCGAGCGGCGCGGAGGCCGTCGACGGCGCGCTCAAGACCGCGCGCAAGCACACCGGGCGCCGGCGCTTCGTCGCCTTCGAGGGGGCGTTCCACGGCGACACGTGGGGGGCGCTGTCGGTCGGCGGCAACCCGCTCTACCGGGCGCCGTTCGAGCCGCTGCTGCCCGAGGTCGCGTTCCTGCCCTTCGACGACGTCGCCGCGCTGGAGACGATCGGCGACGACGTGGCCGCGGTGATCGTCGAGCCGGTCCAGGCCGAGGGCGGCGTGCGCATCCCGTCGCCGGACTTCCTGCCGGCGCTGCGCCGCCGCTGCGACGCCACCGGCGCGCTGCTCGTCTTCGACGAGGTGGTGACGGCGTTCGGGCGTACGGGGCGGCTCTTCGCCCTGGAGCACTCCGGCGTGGTGCCCGACCTGCTCGTGCTCGCGAAGGCGCTCGGGGGCGGCATGCCGCTCGGGGCCTTCGTCGGCTCGCCGGCGATCCTCGGCACGCTCGCGCACGATCCGCCGCTGGCGCACGTGACGACGTTCGGCGGCCACCCCGTGTCGTGCGCCGCGGGCGGCGCGGCGCTCGACGTGCTGCTGCGCGAAGGCCTCGTCGCACGCGCCGCCGCGCTCGGCGAGCACCTGCGGACCGCGCTGGCGGCGCACGTTCCCCGCGGCGGCCTCGCCCGGGTGCGCGGCCTCGGCATGCTGCTCGGGCTCGAGTTCGCCGACGCGGCCGCGTGCGCCCGCTTCGTCGCCCGGGCGCGCGACGCGCGGCTGATCCTGGGCTGGACGCTCCACCGCGACGTCGTCGTGCGGCTGGCACCGCCGCTCGTGCTGACGGACGACCAGGCGGCCGACGCGCTCGGGCGCATCGCCGCCGCCCTCGGCTAGATCAGGCGGGCGGCGCGCCCTTGAAGTTGGTGCGCAGCACGAGGTCGGCGAGCGGCACCGTCACGTTGAAGTTCCACTTCTGCATCAGCTCCGGCGTGTGGTGCAGGGCGTGGAAGCGACGCAGCCAGCGGATCGCGGGGCTGCGGCCGATCGGGTTGTCGTCGGCCAGGTGGTACGAGAGGTGCAGCCACTCGTACGCGACCGTGTAGCCCATCGTCGACGCCACCCAGAGCAGCGCGACGTTGTGGCCGACGAGGAACCAGAGCGCGAGCGTGATCGGCAGCGTCGTGAAGAAGATGGCGACGATGCCGTAGAATGGGATCAGCACCAGCCGGAACTCGCGCGTCGCGCGCATGGCCATGTCGTTGCGCACGAAGATGACGTGGTGCTCGGGCGTGTGCCGCCAGAACAGCACCTCGAGCGGCCAGGTGCGGCGGTGCAGGATGTTGCGGTGGATGTACCACTCGTTGAAGTTGATCAGCACGAGCACGATCGGCACCGTCAGCCACTCGCGCCAGCTGGGCTGCTCGAGCAGCGCCAGCGACGCGACGATCGCCCCGATGCCGACCAGCGAGGGGAACGCGAGGTGTCCCCACGGGCTGTACCACCACGGGATGCGTGCGACGGCCTCGGCCCGCACCCGGTCCCGCTTCGTCGGCGGCTGGGTGATCTCGAATGCGCGGGTGTCCGTCCTCTTCGTCAGCACCGGGCGATACTAGGCCGGAGGCCCCGCGGCAGACAACGCCTGTCCGGGGCCTCCGGCCCGCGAGCGGGCGGCCGTCAGGGCGGGCAGGACACGGCGGGAGGGGCCTTCGTCGCGGTCCACTTCTTGCCCGCCTTCCACCTCACGCGGCCACCGAACGCGAAGCAGTAGCGCCGCCCGCCGATGCGCAGCTCGGCCTGGACGGGCTGGACGTCGGCGTCGAGCGCCACCCCGAGGTCGCCCCGGGCCGCGATCTTGATCTGCTTGCCGGGCTTCAGCACGACCGCCGTCACCGGCGCAGCGCCCCTCAGCCGATAGCCCTTCTCGGGCTTCTTCCTCGAGAGCGGCCCCCACGCGCCGGCCGGGAGCGTGAACGTGCGGTCGAAGCCGGTGCCGCGCAGGCGCAGCGCCCCGCCGACGAGCGTGGGGTCGTCCGCCGTGCCGAGACCCCTTCCTGCGGTCACGCTGCGATCGTTCGAGAGCAGCGCGAGGCGCGTGGGCAGGAGCATCAGCTTCTGGCCCGAGAGCATCTCGCTCGGCAGCGTCGTCGACGTGGTCGAAGTGGACGTCGTCGACGTGGTGGTGGTGGTCGTCGTGGTCGGCTCGACCACACTCGCGATCTTCGCACCGAACGTGAAGCCGAGCAGCTGGCACCCGTTGCCGACGTCGTCGGGATACTGGTAGCTGCCGTCGGAGCCATACGTCGTGCCGCCGTCTTCCCCCGCTGCGTCCTGCACGTAGACGCCGATTCCAGTAGCGCCGGGAAGGGCTGGGGCCCCGATCGTCACGGTCACCGTGACCACTGCGCCGGCAGCGAAGTCCCCCTGGACGCCGGTGACGTAGCTCCCGTCGTCCCAGAGGTTGACGGCGTACTGCCCCGCATCCTCGACCTGGAACACGACGTCGAACGTACACTGCATCTCTTCGCGATCGATCGAGAGGATGGTCGCGTTCTTCTCCGCCGCAGCCGGCGTCGCCAGTGCCAGCACGCACGCCGACGCAATCCCGAACCGCCGCAGCTTCCACCACTCAGCCATCGCACACCTCCCGATACCGGGTATGGTATCGGCGAGGCGTTCCGGGTGTCGAACGGCTGCCCGGGGCGCAGCGCCCCGGGCAGCCGCCATGGCGTCAGTCGTCCTCGTGCTCGAGGACCTCGGTCTTCTTCTCGATCACGCGCGGCGGGGGCGGCGCCGCCCGCTCGACGTTCGAGCGGGTGGACTCGTAGGTGGAGTGCTCCTCGACGCTGCCGTCGCCCGTGCGACGGGTCGTGTGCTGCTCGACCGAGTTGGTCTGCTTCTCGGTCGCCGGGGGCGGCGGAGGCGGAACCTCCACCGCCATCGAGCGGTGCTCGTACGTGCGCTGCTCGGTGACGGTCTCTCCGGCGAGTACCATGCCGCCGCTCAGTGCGATGGCGGCGGCGCTCAGGATGATCGTCTTGCGCGGCATCACTTGTCCTCCCTGTCGGTGGTCGTGGAGTCGTAGCTGCGGCGGATCACGGTCGAGCTGTCCGTCGTGTCCGGGCTCGGGGCCGCCATCGTCTCGGTCGTCGTGGTGCGCCGGACGATCGTGCGGTCGTTGGAGCAGCCTGCGGCGCAGATCGCCGCGAACCCCACGAGCAGTGCCGTGGCCTTCAGGTTCATGGTGTCCTCCTGGGCAAGGGGGACGGTGCAGAAGGCGTGCCGTCGCTACGACTGCGACTTTCCAGGCCTGCCGCAGGCGGCGGCATGCGCAGTTCTACAAGCGGGGACGCGCGGAGGCGCTCAGCGACCGGACAGCCGCGCGAGGATGACGTCGGGACGGATCACCGCGTCGGTCGGCGGCATCGGCACGCGCACGGCGAGCGTGATGGAGCCCTTCGGCCCCCAGAAGAAATAGCTGAACGACAGCAGCCGCGGCGGGCCGGGGAGGAGCTCGACGCCGAGGAAGCGCGGAATGCCGCGGTCGTGCGGCCACAGCTCGCCCGCATGATAGAGACCACGATCGGCGATGCAGATGACGCCTTCGCGGCGCGCGAGGCGACGCGTACGGCCCCGCTCGCCGGACTGGATCGCGAGCCCGACGAGCCCGAAGAGCAGCGTGACCCCGCCCCCCAGGGCGGCCGCGGGAACGAGGTCGCCGCGCACGTCGCCGCCCTCGGCGACGCGGATGCCGAGCATCAGCGCGACGACCAGGCCCGAGATGGCGGCCCCCGCGATCGTCGCGATGCGCGCCGCAGCGGGCTGCGCCGCGAGCTCCTGCGCGAGGTGCGCACGCCAGACCTCGGGTGGCACGATCCAGAATGCGATGTAGTCACCCGCCGCCATCGCGTCGACGACCGAGCGATCCTTGCGCACGCCGAGGTGACGAGCGGCGGCGAGGAGGAGCGCGACGATGCCCAGCGTGAGGCAGACGCCCGCCACCGCGGGCCCCGGCCCAGGCCCGAGGTACGTCGCACCGGCGACCGCGCCGGCGAGAAGCACGAGCCCTGCGAGCGCCCAGCGCCATGCCGTGCGCTCGGCGGCGAGCGGCAGCCGAGACGGCAGCGGCTCGGACAGGCTCATGCGGAGGCGCTCCCGACGGCGCGGTCGCCGACACCGCGGCGCGCGGGCTCGGCGGCCACGGGGATGTCCACCCGCCCCGCGCCGACGATCGGGAGGACCGTCACTGACAGCCTTTCGCCTTCTCCACGCCGGTACAGACGTTCCTGCCGCGGTGGCCGACGGCGCGATCGGTGCCGGAGCCGCCGTGGAGCGTGTCGTCGCCCTTACCGCCGAGGAGGACGTCGTCGCCGGCGCCGCCGTGGAGACTGTCGTGGCCCGGACCGCCGACGAGGACGTCGTTGCCCGGTCCACCGTGGATCTCGTCGTCGCCGCCGCGGCCGAAGATGCGGTCGTTACCGCCGCCGCCGAGGAGGAGATCGGGGCCCTTCGTGCCGACGATCCTGTCGTTGCCGGGGGTGCCGATGCGGACGGAGGTGATCGGGTTCTCGCAATCGCCCGCGATCGGCCCGGCCTTGTCCCATGCGACGTTCCACGCGCCGGCGTCCGGGTCCTTGCCGTCGGGGAACGGCTGCGCCTTCGGCCGCGGATCCGGGCTCGGGTCGACCGCGAACGCGGACGACAGCGTCACCGCGAAGCCGGGGCAGCCGCCCTCGGGGCAGTCGACGTCGCGCCCCGCCCAGCCGCAGATGGCGGAGTCGTCGGCCATGCACTCGGCGTGCATCGGATCGCTCTCCGGCAGGCTGCACTGGCAGCGGTCGTCCTTCCAGGCGCAGAAGCTCGGCGGCTGGCACTTCTTGCGGCGCACGTCGCCGAAGGCCTGCCCGTACGCCGTGAGGTCCACCGTCACGGTGAGGATGCCGGTCCGCGCGTCGTAGATGCGGGTCCAGCCGGCGGGCCATGCGACCGGCGTCGGCGCGAGCGGCGAGCTCGCGACCGACATGCCGAGCGCCGAGACCTTCTGCGCGGCGTCCCAGCTCGGATCCTTGCCGACGTACATCTGATACGCCTGCCGCGTGCTCGGCTTCGCATAGAGCAGGAACACGTTGTAGGTCTGCCCCGGCTCGAAGACCGTGAAGTTCGTGATGCCGCCCGCCGCCTCCTGGCGTGCCTGCGAGACGGTGGTGTCGATGTAGTAGACGCCGTTGTTCACGGTGAGGCTGTTGCGCTGCCACATCGCCTCGCCCATGAGCTGGATGCTGCGCGAGCGGTCGTCGAGCTTCTTCGCCTTCTGCTCCGCCTTGGTCAGGTACTGGCGGTAGAGCGGTACGCCGTAGCACCGCTGGTTCGTACACACCCGGTTCCACGTCCCCGGACAGGCCTCGGTCACCGCGCACTGCGGATAGACGACGGTCGACACGTAGTCGTACGGCGTCGTGCGCGACGTCAGGTCCGACCGGCACTGGATGGTCTCGACCGGCGCCGCGAAGAAGGAGTCCTCGTTCACCGTGGTGGTGCCGACGAGGCCGGTGAGCGAGCCGTCGTCGTCGTTCAGCACCGTCTGGCGGTCGACGTCGGTGAAGCCCGTGAACATCCCGCCCGAGCGCGTGCAGTAGCGGTCGACGACCGCCGCAGGATCGGTCTGGAAGGTGCCGGGCAGGAACGACGGCTCGATCACGAAGTGCCGGATGTCGACGTCGTCGAAGAACAGGTTCCGCGAGCGGAAGGCGGGCGGATAGTAAAAGCCGTTCGGCTGCTTCCAGCCGATGGCGGCGTTCGGCAGATAGCACGCGTCGCCGCGCCGCGGGACGCCGAGCGTGCGGCCGTACGCGGGATAGTCGCCGGCGGGACAGTTGCCGTTCACGAGGTCGCAGCCGACGAGCGGCGTCGTCCTCACGTCGAGATAGGCGTTCGACTCCTGGTAGGCCGGGCCGTCGTAGATGTTGAAGAGGCGCTGGCCGGCGCCGAAGTTGCTGATCGGGAAGGCGACGCCCTCGGCGCGCGACAGGCAGTTGTCGCCCTGCCCCGTGTCGCAGGCGAGGCCGCCCTTGGTGTTGAAGGGGCCGCCGGCGCCGGCGAACGGATTGTCCGGCTGCGTCTCGCCGATGAAGACGTTCTTGCGCGCCAGCGCCCAGTGGCCGCCGATGGTCGAGGCCTCGGTGTAGTCACCGCCCGTGATGAAGGTGAGGCCGCCGTTCTGCACGTCGGAGATGACGCTGTTGACGACGAGATACCACTGCGGGCGCAGCCAGATCGCGGCGAAGTTCGTCTCCGTCCAGTTGAAGGCCGAGGTGTAGCGGTCGAGGACCGTGACGGCGCAGTTCTGCTGCGCGCCGTTGCCGCACTTCGCCACCGTGGCGCAGTCCTCGCCGGGACGGCACAGGGTCGCGAAGCGGCCGCCGCCCTGGTCGACGACCGGATAGTAGCTCTGGCCGGCCGGGCTCGACGCCGACGGCGCCAGCGAGTTGGCCACCGCCGGGATCGACGTGTCCGGGCTCTCGTTGATGCCGTGGCACACGGCCGTGTTGCCGACGACGTTGAACGAGTTCATCGCCGTCGAGCAGAAGTTGCCGTGGAAGCGCTTCAGCGGCGTGGTCGCGGCGCGGTCGAGGTTCGCCTGCATGGCGGCGTACGAGTCCCACGTCTGGTGGCGCGAGCCGCCGCTGTTGGCGCCGGGCACCAGCCAGTAGCAGGCGCCGCACGAGGTCGCGCCGACGGCCATGTTGCCGACGAACTCGTTCCAGCCGTTCATGATCCAGAACACCGACGGGTGGTCCCAGTCGGAGTGGTAGGGCACGTACTCGCCGGCGCCGTCGGGTGCGGCGAGGATGCCGGGCACGCGGCGCGGGTTCTGCGCGTTGTCGATCGCGGCGCGGGCGAGAACGCCGAGGTTGGCGTGGAACCTGTTGTCGATCTCGGTGCCGTCCTCGATGTAGTAGCCGTGCCCGATCGACTTGTAGCCGACGTTGCGCTCGAGCGTGACGCCGTGGGTCGCGTGCACCACGTAGAAGCGCGTCATGGAGTCGTGGACCGAGCAGTCGCGCACGAAGGTATCGCCCGGCACCTTGCGCGCCATGTGGAAGTGCACCGGGTAGTGGCCGAGGCGACCGCCCTGGCCGAGCTGCTGGAACTCGACGCCCTGCACCTGGAACTTCTTGAAGCCTGCGCGCGCGATCGTGTGGCCGCCGAAATACTTGCCCGGCGCCTCGGCGTAGAACGCGTCGCCGTAGGCGTCGCCGGCCGAGACGATGCGGATGCTGCGCGTGAGCAGCCCGACCGCGGCGCGGGTCTCGGCCTCGTCGAAGTCGATGCCGATGCGCGCCGGCACGGCGGCGAGCGAGTACTTGGCGCCGTTGTGCGCGTAGTCGAGCGGGCGATCGAGGGTCAGCGTGGTCTTGTCGGCGGACACGCCCGTGATCGTCCGCTGCTCCGAGTGGCCGGGAAGGTAGTCGGTCGTGGTGACGACGATCTCGCTGCCCTCCGCCCAGTCGACGGCGCGATCCACCTTGATCGACGGCGCGCCCTTGGCGACGGTGCCGTCGAGGCGACGCCAGCTCGTGCCCGAGTCGGTCGGGTCGAGCGGCGTGTAGGTGGCGCCCTGCTTGCCGAAGAGCTGCAGCGTGCCGCCGTAGCCGACGCCGAGCACCTTGTAGCCGAAGAAGCCCTTGGTCACGCCGCCGTCGTCGTAGGGCAGCGGGTGGTACTGGTAGAAGTAGTCGGTGACGCCGCCGGGCAGCGTCTGCTCGGACCCGCCGTTCGTCGCCCACACCGTCGGATCGACGCCGCAGATGCCGCCGGGAGATTTGCAGATGGCGCCCTGTCCGCCCTGGCTCTCGGTACCGAACGGCTCGGCGCCCTGGTCGGGGCCGTAGAGATGGATCGTGAGCCTGCCGCCCGCGGTGCCGATGGGCTGCGGCACGCCGGCGATCAGCGAGCCTTCGTTCTCGACGATGATCGACGACGCCCAGAACGCGATCACCTCGTCGGCGAAGGTGAGCGTGCCGCCGCCGTACACGTTGACGTTGCCGTAGTGGTAGGTGCCCGCCCCCACGGTGCACGGCCCGACCACCTCGAGATCCTCGCCGCTGCCGGCCGGCAGCGCTTGCGGCGTATCGCCGCCGCCGGCGGGACATTGCACCGCACGCGCGACGTCCCCCCCAGCGCACAGAGCCAGAACCCACACGCCCATCAGCCAACGCCGCACGCGAAGCATCGCGACCCAGCTTGCCGCACGGTCCGTTCCGGCTTCAAGCAGCGCGCCGCCGCACAGCCGCCGCGCCGCCGCCACCCGCATGACCGCCGCGCATGCAGCAGGCACGCACGGCCGCGAGGATTCGGGCGCGGATCGCCCAGGCCTGCTATGGAGCCCGCATGGAATGTCGCCGGCTGGCCGCGTACGTCCTCTTCTTCCTTGCCGCCCTGCACGCCGGGGTGAGCGGCGCCGCGGGCCGCACGCTGACGATCCCGGACGCCTTCACGCCCGTGCTGGTCGGCTTCGTCGGCGACCGGACGGCGCCGGTGAAGGCCACCGACGGGCGCTGGCACGTCGTCTACGAGCTCTGGCTGACGAACGCCCGACCGGTGCCGGCCACGCTGACGCGACTCACGGTCCTCGACTACGACCAGCAGAGCCGCGTGCTCGCGACCCTCGAGGGCGCGACCCTGCGCGAGGCGATGCACGACCTCGCGACCCGCCCCGTCACCGACCTCTCGCTCGCGCCCAACGAGTCGAAGCTCGCGTACGTCGCGCTGGCCTTCGACGCCCTCGCCACGGTGCCCGATGCGATCGTGCATCGTCTCGAGGGCACCGGCGCCGCCAGCCCCGCGGCGCGTGCACCGGCGCCCATGCGCTATCTCGCCGCCCCCTGGGACATCGCCGAGACGACGCCGGTCGTGCTGGGGCCGCCGCTCGCCGGCGACGCCTGGGTGGTCGCGAACGGCTGCTGCAGCGGGCGCGGCGCGCATCGCGGCGCGATCCTCCCCGTCGGCGGCCGCCTGCGCGACGCGCAGCGCTTCGCGATCGACTGGATGCGTGTCGACGCCGAGGGCCGCCTCCTCCGCGGCGACCCGGCCAAGGTCGAGAGCTACCTCGCCTACGACCAGCCGCTGCTCGCCGTCGCCGACGGCACCGTCGTCGAGGTGGCAGACCGCTTCGACGATCAGCTCCCGGGCTCGCTCCCCGACCCGCAGACCGTCACCATCGAGAACGTCGACGGCAACCACGTGATCCTCGACATCGGCAACGGGCTCTACGTCTTCTATGCCCACATGAAGAAGGGCAGCGTGCGCCCGCAGCGCGGCGAGCGCGTACGGCGCGGGCAGGAGATCGGCCGCCTCGGCAACACCGGCAACTCGTCGGCGCCGCACCTCCACCTGCACGTCATGAACGCCCCCTCGGCGCTCGCCGCCGACGGCCTGCCCTACGTGTTCGACCGCTTCACCCTGCGCGGCACGCTCGACGCCGAGCGCTGGTACGACGCGAAGAGCACGCTCGAGGAGACGTATCGTCTGCTGCCGGCCAGCGGCGGCGCAGGCCCGCGCCAGGACGAGCTGCCGCTCGATCTCGACGTCGTCGACTTCCCCGCCGCACCGTAGCGCCCGCCCGCGCGGGCGCCGCGCTCAGCTCGGGAAGGCGACGTCCGGGAACGCCCGCCGCAGCTCGCGCTTCATGATCTTGCCGTTCGCGTTGCGCGGCAGCGTCTCGGGCCAGAACGCGACCCGCACCGGCACCTTGAACGCCGCGATCTTCTGCGACACCCAGTGCCGCAGCTCCTGCTCGTCGGCCTTCGCGCCGGGCTTCAGATGCACCACCGCCGCCGGCTCCTCGCCGAGCGTGTGGTGCGGCAGGCCGACGACCGCGGCGTCCATCACTGCGGGGTGGTCGTAGAGCGCGTTCTCGACCTCGACGCAGTAGATGTTCTCGCCGCCGCGGATCAGCATGTCCTTCGCGCGGTCGACGATGTAGAGGAAGCCCTCCTCGTCCATGCGCGCGAGGTCGCCGGTCTTCACCCAGCCGTCGACGAAGGTCTCGGCGGTGGCCTGCGGCTTCTGCCAGTAGCCGCGCACGACGATCGGGCCCTTGTACCAGAGCTCGCCCACCGCTCCGACCGGCAGGCGCTGGCCTTCGGGCGACATGATCATCGCCTCGCCGGTCATCGACGGCACGCCGCAGCTGGTCGGGCGCAGCAGGTAGTCCTCGGCGTAGTTCGAGACCGCCGTCGCCGAGGTCTCGGTCATGCCCCAGCCCTGTCCCGGCTGCACCTTCGGGAAGCGCTCGCGGATGCGGCGCACGAGGTCGCCCGCCGCCGGCGCGCCGCCGTACGACAGGGTCTCGAGCGACGACAGGTCGTAGGCGTCGAACCTCGGATGCTCCAGGATCTGCCAGGCGATGGTCGGCACGCCGCCCGCGCTGGTGACGCGCTCGCGCTCGATGAGCCCGAGCGCGGCGTCGACGTCCCAGCGCCGCTGCATGACGAGCTTCGCACCGCCCATCGCCGACGGCAGCATGACGGCGAAGCACCCGGTCGCGTGGAAGAACGGCACCGAGAGGAGGATCGCCTTCTGCGGCGCGTCCGGATCGGGCAGCGGCGGCCGCTCGCCGCGCCGCAGGTACGTTCGCGCCTGCGCGTTGGCCGCGTTGAGCATGTTCGAGACGATGTTGCGGTGGCTGATGACGGCGCCCTTCGGCTTTCCGGTCGTGCCCGAGGTGTAGAAGATCGTGACGTCGTCGTCGGGCTCGATCGGCAGCTCCGGCGGCGCTTCCTCGCGCAGCCCCGCCCAGTCGTTCGGCCGCCCGAATACGGCCTCGAGCCGCTCCACGCGCGGGTCGGCGACGTCGTCGGTCGTGCGCGCGACGTAGATCCTGCGCAGCGCCGGGCAGGCGTCGACGTGCTCGCGCACGCGCTCCCAGCGCTCGACGTCCATGATGGCGATCGAGGCGCCGGAGTCGACGAGGCCGTACTCCAGCTCCGGCCCCGTCCACCAGGCGTTGAGCGGCGTCACGATGGCGCCCGCCAGCACCGCGCCCCAGAAGGCGATCGGCCACTCGGGCAGGTTGCGCATGAGGATCGCGACGCGGTCGCCCTTCTGCACGCCGTCGGCGACGAGGCGCCGGGCGAGCGTCACCGCCGCGGCGCGATAGGCGGCGTAGGTGACGCGGTCGTTCTCGTAGACGAGGGCGTCGCGGGCCGCATGGCGCGCGGTCCCGGCAAAGACCTCGCGCAGCGTCGGCGGCGCGTTCTTCCACACCTTCGTGCGCACGCCGCGGATCGTCGCCTCGGTGATCTCGAGCGGGCTGCCGGGCTGGTTCAGCAGCGCATGCGCGTCGGCGATCGACATGGCCGGAAACCTGGGCGGCGTGGCGGAACTCGGCTGATCCACGAGCGGACCTCCTCGGGTGCGGGCGGTGGGGGCCCATAATGGAGCGGGCGAGCCCCGGATGGGAAGCGGGTATGCGGGTCCGCCGACGCGGCGAAGGACCGGTAGACGGCGGCGACGCGATTGACACCCGGACGCCGGCCATGTGCAGGTTCGCCGATGCGGCGCCCCGCTCCCATCACGCTCTCGACCCGGCGAACGCTGCTGGCGTGCGCCGGTGCGCTGGCACTGTGGCTCGGCACCGCCGCGGCGACACGCGCCGCGACCTGTCCGACCAGCGTCGACGCGGCGGCCTTCGCGAGCGCGGCGCAGCTGCGCGCGTGGGTCGAGGCGGTGAACGCCTACGGGCCGCGCATCCTCGGCAGCCCCGCGCACGACAAGGCCATCCGCTGGCTCGCACGCGAGGCGAAGTCGATCCGGGGCGCCACGACCTCGTACGACCGCTACCGCATCTGGCGCTGGCTGCCGCGGACGCGGATGCAGAAGGGTCCGGGGCTCGACATCGCGCGCGCCGGCGGCCTCACGATCACGCCGGCCGGCGGCGCGACCGTGCGGGTGCCGGTCGCGGGCGCGGTGCACTGGTCGAGCCCGACCCGCAAGCAGGGCCGGCGCGGACCGCTCGTCCGTCTCGACGCCGACGCGCCGATCACCGCGGCGAACGCCCGGGGAAAGATCGTCCTCGTCGACTTCCCGAAGAGCGCGATCCCGTACGTCCTGTTCCAGTTCGTCGGGCTGTACATCACGCCCGACATCCTGAACGACCCCGGATCGTACGACCGGCCCTATCTCGGGGGCGGCGTCCTGCACGACACGCTGCTCGCCGCCGGCGCAGCCGGCGCGGCGGGCGTCGTCTTCGCCTTCGACGTTCCGCGGGAGCAGGTCGCGGGCTACTACGATCCCCACACCGGGACGATCTACGGCGTCCCGGCGGTGTTCGTCGGGAGCGCGGAAGCCGAGCAGCTGCGGGCCGCGGCGGCGCAGGGCGGCGCGGCGGCGATCACCGTGCGCGCCAAGGTCGGCCGTGGCTCGACGAAGAATCTGGTCGCGACCGTGCCCGGTACGAGTCCCGAGAAGATCTCGCTGATGGCGAACACCGACGGCAACTCCTGGGTGCAGGAGAACGGCATCGTCGGGATGCTCGCGCTGGCCCGCTACTACGGCAGCCTGCCGATGGAATGCCGCCCGCGGACGCTCGAGCTGGCGTTCACCAGCGCCCACGACGCCATCGTCCAGGACGGTGGCGAGCGCTACGTGCGGACGCTGAATGCGGAGTACGAGCAGGGCCTGGTCGCGTTCGGCTTCGCGATCGAGCACCTCGGCACGCGCGAGATCCTCGCCGTCGGCGAGGGCGCCGACCGCCATCTCGCCTTCAGCGGCCTCGGCGACGTGCTCCTCTTCGCGGCGGGCGACAGCGACGTCCTGAAGGAGGTCGCCGTCTCGGCGGCGCAGCGCCGCAACCTCGATCGCACGGCGGTGCTCCGCGGCGTCGACGTCCCCGACGAGAGCCGCGTGCCGCCGCTCTGCTCGCTCGGCGGGCTCGGGAACTTCTACCACCGCAATCTGATCCCGACCCTGGCGATGATCTCGGGACCGTGGTCGCTCTACGATCCGGTGTTCGGCGCGGAGGCGATCGACTTCGAGCGCATGCGCAGCCAGCTGCTCGCGGCGGGCGACGCGATCCTGGCGCTCGCGGCGCTGCCCCGCGACGAGATCGCGGGCGACTATCTCGCGTTCCGCACCCGCGTGGCCCAGGGGGCGCCGACCTGCGCGCCCGAGATATATCCCCAGTTCGGACCGCGTCCGTCGAAATGACCGCCGCAGCCGCGCGGCTTCAGCTCGCGGGCGGCGTCCCGCGCAGCTCGGCCGCCGCGTCCTGGACACGCCGGGCGTCGACGGCGGGGTCGACCTCGGGCCAGACGCGCGCGACGTTGCCCTCGGCGTCGACCAGGAACGTCACGCGGTCCGTCAGCACGACGAACTTGCTCGGCACGCCGTACGCCGCCGCGACGTCGCCCGACTCGTCCGCGACCAGCGGGAACGGCAGATGGTGCTCCGCACGGAACGCGCGATGGCGCTCGGCGGAATCGCGCGACACGCCGAACACGACGATGCCCGCCTGCGCCAGCTTGTCGAAAGCGTCGCGGAAGGCGCACGCCTGCGTGGTGCACCCGGGCGTGCCGTCCTTCGGGTAGAAGTAGACGACGGCGAGCTTGCCGCGCACGTCGGAGAGCCGCACGGGCTTGCCGTCGGCGTCCTCGCCGACGAGGTCCGGCGCCTTGGCGCCGACCGGCAGCAGCCCGACGCCGCCGTCCGGGCGCCGCGTCTGGCCGCAGCCGGCGACGAGCAGCACCGCGACGAGGGTCGCGGCGACGAGGGAATGCGGGCGCGGGCGATCCATCGGCACCTCCGCGAGCGCACATCGCCGAGCCGCGGCGCGCTGTCAACGCGGCTCGGCGCGCGGATGGGCCTGCGACACGCGGATGCGCCACTGCCCGTCCGGCTGGCGCTGGAACACGTCGAGCCCCTGCTCCTCGTCGACGCGCTCGCCGGCGATCCCCGCGCCGGTGCTCCGCGCCGTCCAGACGAGGCGCACGGCCGCGAGGTCGCCGTCGACCATGATCTCGGTGATGGCCGGCGGATCGTAGCGTAGGGTCTCGTCGGTGCGTGCGAAGAGCCTGCGGAAGCCCGCGCACATGGCCGCGTGGTCGCGGTCGGGTCCGCCGGGGAAGGTCAGCACGACGTCGGGCGCGAAGAGGTCGCACACCGCGCGCAGGTCGCGGGCGTTCCAGGCCTGCGGCCACGCCGTCAGGCGGGCGCGGATGGCCTCGGCGTCGCGGGCGGGATCGTGGCCGCACGCCGCGAGGACGACGAGCAGGGTGCAGGCGGTCGCCAGGTTGCGTCCGTTTCCCATCGCGTTCGACCCTAGCGCTTCGCCCCCTGGATCAGCCACGTCCCGTCGCGCCGCACCAGCGCGTTGCTCACCCGCAGCTCCATACGGACCTCCTGCCCGGTCGCGGCGTCGCGGAAGGCGTCGCGGCGGGTGAACGTCGCCAGCGCGGTGTCGCCGTCGATGGCCACGACGACGTCGCTGAAGTCGACGTCGAGGTGGTCCGCGTTCGCCAGATAGCGCGCGAGCGCGCCGCGCAGCCGCGGGTCGTCGGCGACGTGGATGCGATCGAGGCGTCGCATGTCCTCGGCCTCGAGCGCCTGGCGGTACTCCTCCAGCAGGCGGCGGATCGCGTCCTCGTCGGGGCTCGCGGCCGCCGCGCTGGCCGGCGCCAGCAGGTGCCAGCGCCCCTCCTGGTCGCCCGGCGGCGGCGCCGGCTCGTCGGGAAACTCGCCCATGCTCTCCATGAGGCGGCGGAAGTGATCGGCATCCGCCATGGGCTGGAGGCGCACCAGCTCGTCGATCTCGGCGGCCTCGAACTTGACGCCGAGCCGGCGCACCAGCCTGGCGGCGAGGCGATTGTGCATGACGGCGAAGGTCTCCTCGGAGCCCTCCTCCTCCTCCGTCTGCGTGAGGCTGCCGCGCGCCGGGTCGACGACCTCGACCATGAGCTTCCAGCGCCGGCCCACGACCGAGAGCGTTCCGGAGATCATGCGCTCGATGCCGAGCCGGCGTGCCGCCTCGATCTCCGAGACCTCGTCGCGGTCCTGGACGAAGGCGATCTGCTGCTTCGACATCACCTCGATGGCGCCGAAGCGGTTCAGGATCGCGTTCAGCCGATCGCGTGTGACCACGACCGCCCATCCCGGGGCGTCGCCCTCGGCGCGCACGTTCATGACTCCGACGACGAGGCGAGTGGGGTCGTTGGGCGGCACGATCGGGAGGAAGTCGAAGACGTCGATGCTCGACGAGAGGATCTGCCCGACCAGGGCGAGCCCGCCGGCGAACGTCGCCACGCGCCGATAGACCCGGAGGCGCCGCGACTTCACCCCCGCGAGACGCGGAGCCGCATCGGCGACCGCCTCGACGGCGCTCGCCGCCGCAGCGGCGAGATCCATGCCGCCGCCGTCGGCCGGCGACGCCAGCGCGGCGGAGTCGGCCGCGTCCGGAGGCGCGGCGCCGGCGGGGCGTCCGGTGGCCTCGAGATCGAGCGGCGGCCACGGCTCGTCGCCCTGCGCCAGCGCCGCGCCGATGCCCGCCCGCAGCGCCGCGATGCCCGGATGGCGTCCGCTGCCCGTCCAGTCACGCAGGTCGATCGGGGCCGCCGCCCGCGCACGCACCGGCGGCAGCACGTCGTCGAGCAGCACGGAGACGAGGACCTCGCGCCGTGCGCCCTCGCGTGCGACCGTGCGCATCCACGGCAGCTCGACCGAGCACGCCGACCACGCCACCACGACGCAGCGGGCGCGGCGGGCCGCGTCCGGCCCGCGGGCGGTGTCGTCGGCCGCGTCGACGTCGACGGCGGCGGCACGCAGGAGGCGCAGGAGCGCCTCGGTCCGGGCGTCGTCGCACGGCGAGCAGGCGAGCACGACGTCGCTCATCGCCGCGTTCCTTGACTCCGGGTCGAGGCGCGTCCTACGCGGGGGCGCGCGAGCCAGGGAGGGCACGCGGTGCGGGACCATCGACCCGAGGAGGAACGACGCCGGCCGCGGGCGACGGCCGCCCTGCCGCTGCTCGCCTTGCTGCTCCTGCTCCCCGCCACGGCCACGTCCTCCGGCGCGACGTCACTCGTGGGCGAGATGGCGCGGGCGTTCGACCGCCGCATCTTCCCCACCCCCGGCGGCCGCTTCACGCAGCTGGTGACGCCGGTCGTGCAACGGCTCGCCCTGGCGGGCATCGACCTGCCGCCGATCGCGACCAGCCCGTCGTTCTACTGGAGCTACGACGCCGACGGCGTCCCGACCCGCTCGCGCGGCGCGCTCGGCTCGATGTTCGCCGAGCGCGCGAGCACGCTCGGCGCCCGCCGCTGGGACGTCGGCCTCGCCGTGCGTCACGCGGACCTCGAGAAGTTCGACGGCGCGCCGCTCGCGAACCAGCTCACGGTCACCAGCCGGGTGCCGTTCGGCGACGGCGTCGTGCGCCAGCGCTTCGCGGCGGCGGACTTCCGGCTGCGGCTCGACATGCTCGACGTCGCGGTCACCTACGGCGTCACGGATCGCTGGGACGTGAACCTCCTCGTCCCCGTCGTGGTCTCGGACCTGACGCTCGCGGGCGAGGCGACGGCACAGGTCGCGGGCTCGTTCGCGGGCCCGCCGGTGCACGAGGCCGTCGGTGTCGACGGCACCCGCGCCGGCGTCGGCGACCTCCTCCTGCGCACGAAGTATCGCTTCCTCGACCACGGCGCAGGCCGGCTCGCCGCGCTCGCCACGCTGCGCCTGCCCTCCGGCGACCCCGACGACTTCCACGGCACGGGCGACACCCGCCTCGGCGCCGCCTTGATCGCCTCCCGCGATTTTCGTGGCAACGATCTCCACCTGAACCTCGGCTGGGTTCTCGATGCGACCGACCTCCAACGCTCCCGCGCGACCTACGCCCTCGGCGTCGCCATCCGCGCGGCCGAGCCGGTGACGCTCCTCCTCGACCTGCTCGGCGCCTCCACCGTCGTCGACGACGAATTCACCGTCGCCGACGGCCGCTTTCCCCAGCAGTACGGCTTCGACGAGCTCGTCCGCGGCCGCGCCAACGGCGTCGTGTACGCGGCCATCCCCCGCGCCGACGTCGTCAACCTCGCCGTCGGGACCAAGATCGCCCTGGGACCGTGGTTCGTCACCGCGGTCTCCGCGGTCGTCCCGCTGACGCGCGATTCGCTGCGCCCGGACGTCATGGTGGCGTGGAGCCTGGAAGCTGCGTTCTGAGCTTCTCGCTCGGGAGGAGGACGAGCTCGCGCATCACCGTGACCGTGCCGCCGTCCTCGAAGCGGAACTCGACGCAGACGAGGACCGAGGACCGCTCCTCGGCCCTGAACGCCGCCATGATCGCCTTCCGGGCCAAAGCGTTGAACCGCAGCTGGACGTCGATCTCCTGCGTGCCGGCGGGCGTCGCGGCGAGGCGACGCACGCGACGCCGAACCTTCTTGGCCACCAGCGCCCCGGGCACCTCGAGGCACGCGGCCGGCTCGCCGGCCGCCGCCCCGGGCAGGAGCGCGCGCGCCGAGCAGCTCACCGCACGGCGAACCGTCGGGTCGGTGTTCGTGCACAGCACGCTCGCCGCCCGTGCTCCCGGTGCGAGGCCGCGCCGGCCGACCGTGCGCGCGCGGCGGGCGAGCGTCGCCTCGCAGAAGCGCACGCTGCTGCACGCGCCGGCGCGGCAGGCGTCCATCGTGCAGGGATCGCCGTCGTCGCAGGCGGTGTCGGGCGGCGCGAACACGTCGCCGGGGCAGACGGCCGAGGCGCCGTCGCAGGTCTCGGCGACGTCGCACGCGCTGGAGGCGGTGCGGCAGATCTGGCCGGGGCGAGCGAACCGGCACCCCGTGCAGCAGGGTCCGTCCGGCAGACCGGGCTCGCCGCACTGCTCGCCCGGATCGGCGACGCCGTTGCCGCACGCGTCGGCCCAGCACGCGCACTCCCCACGCTCGCAGAACGCGGCGCCGTCGCAGCCGGCCAGCGCGCACGGCGTGCGGTCCGGCTTCGCCGGGCCGGCCGGACAGACGGCGGCGCCCGCCGCGCACTCCGCCGCCTCACGACAGGCGTCGGCGGCGCGGCAGGTGACGCCCGCGTTGCCCGGCAGCGCACGGCACACCCCGTTGCCGTCGCACTGATCGCGCGTGCAGGGATCGCCATCCGCCGCGCACGGCGTCCCCACGGGGGCGAACGCGTTGGTCGGAGTGCACACCCGATCGACCTCGACGTCGGGTCCGTTGCACGGGTTGCCGTCGTCGCAGGGTGGCCCGTCCGGCGCGTCGCACCTCGCCGTCTCCTCGTTGCAGACCCCGCTCGAGACTCCGGACGCGGCGGCCTCTGCGCACGGTGTCCCGGCGTGCAGGGTGCAGCGGCCGGCGGCGTCGCAGCGATCGCGGCCGTTGCAATGGACGCCGTCCGTACACGGCGCACCGGCTTCGGCCAGGCGACACCGGGCGTCGCAGCAGCAGCGGTCCTCGGGCCGCGCCCAGTCGCACTCCTCGCCGACGCCGACGACGCCGTCGCCGCAGGCGCCCGGCGCGGTGGCGATGCCGTAGACCGTGCTCGTGGTCTCGCCGGCGACGAAGACCCGGCCGTCGGCGCCGACCGCGAGGCCCCGCGCGCGCTTCAGGACGGCGTTCTGCGCGCCGAGGCCCGGGGTCGCGACCTCGGGCTCGCCCTGGACGAGGACCACGTGGGTCCAGCCGTCGGCCGTCGGCGTGAGACGGACGACGTTGCTGCTCAGCTGCCCGGTCACGTACACCCGCCCAGCCGGGTCGACGACCACCTCGCGGGGAGCGTCGAGCGGCGGGCCGCGGAGCAGCTCGGTGATCTCGCCCGCCGGCGACACCCGCAGCACGTTGTCGCTCGCGACGCCGGTCACGAAGACGTTGCCGGCGGCGTCGACCGCGAGGCCGAACGGCTGATCGAGCAGCGCCCCGGCGGCTTCTGCCCGCGCCTGGTTCACGATCTCGCTGCGCACACCGTCGGGCGTGACGCGCAAGACGTTGTCGCTCGCCTCGCCTGCGGCGTAGAGGGTGCCGGCGGCGTCGACGGCGAGGCCGCGCGCGGCGGCGAAGGTCGCGCCCGCGCCGTCCCCGCTCGCGTCGAGCACGGTGACGGGCGTACCGCCGGCGGCCGGAACGCGAACCACGCGGTCTTCGGTCTGGAGCGAGACGAACACGTTGCCGGCGGCGTCGATCGCGGTCGCGTACGGCCGCGAGAGATCGGCGATCTTCCGGCGCACGCCGGCTGGCGTCACGCGAAAGACGGTGTTGCCGAGACCGTTGGCGACGACGAGCGTGCCGTCGGTGCTCACCGAGAGGCCGCGGGCGCCGTGCACGGCCACGCCCCCGCCGCCGGCCGCGTCGAGCACCGTGGTCACGCAGCCGCCCGGACTCACGCGCAGCACCGAGCTGGTGGGGTTGGAGGCGACGAAGAGGTTGCCGCGCGCGTCGAGCGCCAGCATGAACTGGAGCCCGCCGAGGAAGTCGGCGCACGCCGCACCGCCGCGATCGCCCTCGAGGCAGACGCCGGCGGCCATGCCGCACCCGTCCGCACCGGAGACCGCCGTCGAGCCGCAGCAGCGCTCGGCTTCGCACGCGCCGCAGGCCCCGACCCCCGGGCCGCAGCAGCACCGCTGGAGCACCTTGGTCGGCGTGGCTCCGACGGCGGCCCAGGCCAGATCGCTGTGCAGAAATGACACTATGACAGCGATCATGGACCAGACCAGCACGATCATGTCGCCGACTAGTCCAACCCCGCGCCCGAATGCAAGGTTGGCTGTCGCGCGTCAACGGAACTGTGCGACCACGCTGCGTCCGCCGCGTGGTCAGGCGTCGCGGGCGGCGAGGAACTCGCGACCTTTGCCGACCTCGGTGTTCACGACGACGCCGTCGCGGCAGAGCGGGCATGCCTCGGCGGGCCACGAGTCGAGGGCGAGCGTGACGAGCGCACTCAGCGCGGGCACGCCGAGCTGCTCCGCGGTCACGTCGCCGCGATTCACGAGCGCGACCACGCCGACGACCTCGCCGCCGGCGGCGCGCACGGCGGCGATCGCCTGCGCCACCGAGCCGCCGGTGTTGAGGATGTCCTCCACGACGAGCACGCGCCGGCCGCGCACCAGCTTGTCGTAGCCGCGTCGCAGGCCGAGCCCGCCCTCGGGCAGCTTCTCCGCGTAGACCGCAGGCAGATCCAGATGATGTCCGATCCACTGCGCGAGGATGATGCCGCCAAGCGCCGGTCCGCAGACGATTTCGGCGTCCTGCGGTCGCGCCCGTTCGGCGAGCAGCGCGCACAGCTCCGACACGCGCCGGGTGTCGGGATACACCGCGTCCTTGTTCACGTAGGCGCTGCCGTGGCGGCCCGAGGTGTAGACGACGTGGCTGCCGCGGATGACGGCGCCGGCGTCGGCGAGGATGCGCTCGGCGCGCGTCACGCCGGCGCTCCGGCGCCGTCGCCGCGCTCGGCCGTCAGCTGCGAGCGCAGCCAGGAGTCGATGAACGCGTCGAGATCGCCATCGAGCACTGCGTCGGTGTTGCCGATCTCGGCGTTCGTGCGGTGGTCCTTCACCATCCGATAGGGGTGCAGGACGTACGAGCGGATCTGGTGGCCGAAGCCGATCTCGGTCTTGCCCTTCTGGAGCTGGGCCACCTTCTCCTCCTGCTTCTGCCGCTCCAGCTCGTAGAGCTTCGCACGCAGCATCTTGAACGCCGTCGCCTTGTTCTTGTGCTGCGAGCGCTCGTTCTGGCAGGCGACGACGATGCCGGTCGGCAGGTGGGTCAGGCGAACGGCCGAGTCGGTCTTGTTGACGTGCTGGCCGCCGGCGCCGCTCGAGCGGTAGGTGTCGATGCGGAGGTCGTCGTCCTTGATGTCGATCTGGATGTCGTCGTCGAGCTCGGGCATCACGAGCACCGACGCGAACGACGTCTGGCGGCGGGCGTTGGCGTCGAAGGGCGAGATGCGCACCAGCCGGTGCACGCCCGACTCGGCCTTGGCGTAGCCGTAGGCGTAGGGCCCCTCGATGGCGACCGTGGCACCCTTGATGCCGGCACCCTCGCCGGGCTGGACCTCGAGCAGCTCCACCTTGAACCCGCGCCGCTCGCCCCAGCGCAGGTACATGCGCAGCAGCATCTCGGCCCAGTCCTGGGCCTCGAGACCGCCCGCGCCGGGGTGGATCTCGATCAGGGCGTTGCCGGCGTCGTGCTCGCCGCCGAGGAGCTGCTGCAGCTCCAGGGCATCGAGCGACGCCGAGACGGCGTCGACCTTGGCGCGCAGCTCGGCCAGCGCGTCGGCGTCGCCCTCCTCGGCCATCTCGAGGAAGATCTGCGCCTCGTCGACGTCGCCGCGCTGCTTCCTCCAGCCGTCGATCGCGGCCTGGACGCGGGCGTTCTCGCGGGTGACGGCCTGGGCGCGCTCGGCGTCGTTCCAGAAGTCGGGGTCGGCCGCCTGGAGGCTCAGCTCGCCCGCGCGGCGCTCGAGTTGGGGGAGGTCAAAGATGCCTCCCGAGCTCGGCCACACGCTCCTCGAGCGTGCGAACGGACTCACGCAGTGTCGCCAGCTCGACGGCGGGATCCACGACCTTGCCCTGTTCCATGACGGGGCGTTGTAGCGGGGAGCGCACCGGGACGCGAGGGCCGCCGTCTTTGACTGCGCCCGGCTGACCGACTACGCACTCGCGCGGAGGTCTCCGCCGATGACCCGACTCGTGGTGGCCCTGCTCGTCGCCCTCTCGCTCGTCGCCCCGCGGCCGGTGCGGGCCGCCGAGGAGCTGCTCGTCTTCGCCGCCGCCAGCCTGACGAACGTCCTCCAGGAGGTCGTGCAGGCGTTCGAGAAGACGAGCCACGATCGCGTCACCTTCAGCTTCGGCGGCTCCAGCGACCTCGCACGCCAGATCGTCGCCGGCGCACCGGCCGACGTGTTCTTCTCGGCCGACGTGGCGCAGATGGAGCGTGTCGTGAAGGTCGGCGCCGTGCAGCAGGGCGACGTGCGCGAGCTGCTCACGAACAGCCTCGTGGTGATCGTCCCGACGAACGCGACCACCACGATCGACGGCGCCGGCGACCTCGCGAAGGTGAAGCGCCTGGCCCTCGCCGATCCGAAGGCGGTGCCGGCCGGCGTCTACACGAAGCAGTGGCTCGAGAAGGCCGGCACCTGGAAGGCGACCGAGCCGCACGTCGTCCCCACCGTCGACGTCCGCGCCGCGCTCGCCGCCGTCGCCACCGGCGCCGCCGACGCCGCCGTGGTCTACAGAACGGACGCGGCGATCGAGCCGCGGGTGCGCATCGCGTACGCGGTCCCCGCCGCGGACGGGCCGCGCATCGTGTACGCGGTCGCGCCCGTGCAGTCCTCGCACAAGCTCGACGAGGCCAAGGAGCTGGTCGACTTCCTCGCCTCACCGGCGGCGCGCCCGGCCTTCGAGCGCGCGGGGTTCGGCGTCCTGCCGTGAGATGACCGCCGGCGACATCGGCGTCGTCGTCTTCACCCTCGAGGTGGCGGCGCTCGCCACGCTCGTGATCCTGCCGCCCGGGGTCGCCCTGGCGCTGCTCCTGGCGCGCTGGCGCGGGCCGGGCACCGGCCTCGTCGAGACGCTGTGCTCGCTGCCGCTCGTGCTGCCCCCGACGGCGGTCGGCCTGGCGCTGCTCGAGGTCTTCGCCCGACGCGGCGTCCTCGGCGGCTGGCTCGAGGGGCACGGCATCACCATCGCCTTCACCTGGAAGGGCGTCCTCGTCGCCACGGCGGTGATGGCGTTCCCGCTCCTCGTACGCACCGCGCGCACCGCGTTCGAGGAGGTCGACCCGCGCCTCGTCGGCATCGCGCGCACGCTCGGCTGCGGGCCGGTGTCGGCGTTCTTCCGCGTCACGCTGCCGCTCGCGTGGCGCGGCGTCCTCGCCGGTACGGTGCTCGCGTTCGCGCGGGCGCTCGGCGAGTTCGGCGCCACGGTCATGCTCGCCGGCAACATCCCCGGACGCACGCAGACGCTGTCGCTGGCGATCTTCCAGGCCGTGCAGATCGGCGACGACGAGCGCGCCCGCGCGCTCGCGGGCGTCACCGTCGGGCTCGCCTTCGCGACCCTGTGGGCGGTCGAGTGGCTGGTGCGGCGACGGGAGCGGCGGCCGTGATCGCGCTCGACGTCAGGCTGCCGCTGGCGCGGTTCACGCTCGCGGTCGACGTCACCCTGGGCGGCGACGGCGTGACCGCGGTGATGGGCCCGTCGGGTGCGGGCAAGACGTCGCTGCTCGAGGCGGTCGCGGGCCTGCGCCGCGCCGCGCACGGGCGCGTCGTCGTGGGCGACGCCGTCTGGCAGGACGGCCGCACCCGCCGCCCCCCCGAGCAGCGCCGCGTCGGCTACGTGCCGCAGGACGCCGGGCTCTTTCCGCACCTCTCGGCGCGCGCGAACGTCGCCTTCGGCGCCCGCGTCGACGCCGCCCGGCTGGCGGAGATCGTCGACACGCTCGAGCTCGGCCCGCTGCTCGCGCGGCGCCCGGGCACGCTCTCCGGCGGCGAGCGCCAGCGCGTCGCCCTCGCCCGGGCGCTGGCGCACGCGCCGGCGCTGCTGCTGCTCGACGAGCCGCTCGGCGCGCTCGACGTCGCGCTGCGCGAGCGCATCGTCCCCTGGCTGCTGCGCCTGCGCGCCTCCTGGCAGGTGCCCGTGCTGTGGGTCACGCACCAGGTCGGCGAGGCGCTGGCGCTCGCCGACACCGCGCTCCTCCTGCGCGACGGCCGCGTCGTCGCCCAGGGCGCGCCGGGCGATCTGCTCGGGATCGCCGCCGGCGAGCGCGATGGCGGCGTCGAGAACCTGCTGCCGGCGACGATCATGGAGCACGACGTCGCCGGCGGCATCTCGCGCGTCCGCCTCGGCGACGGCCTCGGGCTCAGCATTCCGCTGCACGCCGACCGCCCCCCGGGCAGCGCCGTCACGCTCGGCGTGCGCGCCGAGGACGTGCTGATCGCGATCGCGCCGGTGCAGGGGCTCTCGGCCCGCAACGTCGTCGCCGCAACCGTGCTCGACGTCACGCGCGCCGGCGCGGACGCGCTGGTGCGCTGCGTGCCCGCCGGCGGCAGCGCCTGGCTCGTGCGCTGCACCCCCGCCGCCGTCGCCGATCTCCGGCTGCACACGGGACGCCCGGTCTGGCTCGCGCTGAAGAGCCACTCCGTGCGGGTCGCTTGAGCGAGCTCAGCTCCCGCGTCCGCCCGCGGCCGCCGCGTCGATGACGCGCCGGGGCAGCGTGCCCCAGCGGCTCCGCCCCCGCGGCTCCGCGAGCAGGCGGCGCCGCAGCGTGTCGGCGTCGAGGTCGAGCGCCGCACACGCGTTCAAGAACGAGAAGGGATGTTCGAGATCGTCCGCCGCGCACCAGGCCACGGTCTCCTCGAACAAGCGCTTGCCCGCCTTCGAAACCCCCACGTCCCGCCGCTTCAGGATCGACACCGCGTCGTCGAGCACCGCCGCCACCAGGGCCCGGGCGGGATGCACCCCGATCCGCCGCGATCCCTGCACCGGAGGAATCGCCTCGTCGCCGCGCACGGCGTGTCGCGTAGTGAACATCGTGTCCCTCCCGTCGGATGAGCGTCGGTCGGGACGAAAGGCAGCAAGGGGCGTGCCCCGGTCGGCGGGGCATCATGGTCCGGGGCGGGTGCGTGGGCGCGTGGTACGGCGAGCCGCGGGTGGAATGCGGACGACTACCCCGCCCGCCGCCGCGCGCCCACGCCCAGGAACGCCACCAGCACCGCCGCACACGCCCACACGAACACGTTCCCGTACTGCGCGTAGAACGTCTTCACGCCCGGCCACGTGACCTCGTCGACGTACCAGAGCGTCTCGTACAGCGGGCTCGCCCAGCGGATGTGGCCGGTCGCGTCGATGAAGGCGCTGATGCCGGTGTTGGCGGCGCGCACCATCGGGGTGCGGTTCTCGATGGCGCGAAAGGACTCCTGGACGAGATGCTGCCACGGGGCGGAGGTGCGACCGAACCAGGCGTCGTTGGTGATGTTGACGAGGACCTGGGCACCCGCGTCCACGAAGCGGCGGGGCAGCTCGGGGAAGATGCCCTCGTAGCAGATGAGGGTGCCGAGCTTCGCCTGCGGGATCGTGAACACCGTCGGGTCGATGCCGGCGCCGATCTGGCCCACCGCGGTCACGATCTGGGGGACGAAGAAGAGGATGCGGCGGAAGGGGACGTACTCGCCGAACGGCACGAGCTGGATCTTGTCGTACGTGCCCTGCTCGCTGCCGTCGGGGCCGAGCAGGAAGGCGCGATTCAGCTGCTCGATCCTGCCGTCTTCCACGCGGAAGGCGGGGCTGCCGAAGAGCAGCGGGATGCGGACCTCGCGCACCAGCTCGAGGAGGTCCTGGCGCCACGGCGACGGCTCCTGGAAGAAGAACGGCGCCGCCGTCTCGGGCCACACGACGAGATCGGGCTTCAGCCGCGCCGCCTCGCGCGTGAGCGTCGCGTAGCGCGCCATGGTCTCGGCCTGGAAGGCCGGATCCCACTTGCGGTCCTGCTCGACGTTGCCCTGCGCCACCGCGACCGTCACGCGGCCCGCGGGCGGCATGGCGGCGAGCTGCCCCTTGCGCCAGGCACCGACCGCCGGCAGGACGCCGACGAGAATCGTCAGCACCGCGAGCGGCGGCCCGACGCGCAGGACGCCGCGGCCGCGCTCGCGCAGCACGCCGGCGACCACGACGTTGAACAGCACGAGCACCGCCGACACGCCGTAGACGCCGGTCACCTCGACGATCTGCACCAGGTTCGAGAAGCGCCACTGCGAGTAGCCGAGCGCGGCCCAGGGGAAGCCGATGAAGAACCAGCCGCGCACCCACTCGAGCGTCACCCAGAGCGCCGGCGCGAGCCACAGCGCGGGCAGGCCGCGGCGCTCGAAGAAGCGCAGCCCGGCGGCGAAGGCGCCGTGGTAGCACGCGAGCACCGCCGACATCGCCACCAGCAGCACGACGCACACCACCGTCGGCAGCGGCGTGTAGTGCGAGATCGTGTGCACGATCCAGTAGCAGGTGGCGAGGAAGAACGTCATGCCCGCCACCCAGCCGAGCGCGAACGCGGAGCGCACCGAGCGGCCGTGGGTGGCGAGCAGCAGCGGCACGAGACCGATCCACGCGAGCGGCGTGACGTCGAGGCTCGGGAACGACGCCGACAGGAGGAGGCCGCTGCCGGCGGCGTAGGCGAGGCGGCGCCAGCGGCCGTCGGGGACCGGCGTCTCGAGCTGGGCGACGAGGGGCCCGCCGGCGCCGTTGCGGCCGACGTGGACCGTTTCGGCGCCCGACTGGCGTGCGGGCTCCGCCGTCACGCGGCGCTCCGGTGCGGCGGCGCGAGGATGCGCCGCAGCGCGCGCTCGCGCCGCTGCATGCGACGCGCCTCCGCCGGCGAGCCCTCGTGGTCGTAGCCGAGGAGATGCAGCAGCCCGTGCACGAGCAGGCGATCGGTCTCGCGGCCGAGCGTCGCGCCGCGCTCGGCCGCCTGCCGGCGGGCGGTGTCGACCGAGATCACGACGTCGCCGAGGAGCCCTGCCGGCCGCGCCCCCTCGCCTTCGCCCTGCGCGAACGACAGCACGTCGGTGGGACGGTCGCGGCCGCGCCAATCGCGGTTCAGCCCATGGATGACGGCGTCGGAGCAGAGCACGATGGACAGCTCGGCGTCGGGCAGCGCGAGGGCGCGCAGCAGCCGGCGGGCGTTGCGGCTCACGCGACCCGCCAGCTCCGGCACGCGCCGCCCGCGCATCGCGACCACGACCTCCACGCCGTCACTCGGAGCGGTCGGCGCCGTCGTAGGCGGTGATGATCTCCTGCACGAGCGGGTGCCGCACGACGTCGCGCTCGGTGAAGGTGACGAAGCGGATGCCCTTGATGTGCGCGAGCAGGCGCGCCGCCTCCTTAAGGCCCGACGCCTTGCCGGCCGGCAGGTCGACCTGGGTGACGTCGCCGGTAATGACCGCCTTCGAGCCGAAGCCGAGGCGCGTCAGGAACATCTTCATCTGCTCGCTCGTCGTGTTCTGCGCCTCGTCGAGGATCACGAACGCGTCGTTCAGCGTGCGGCCGCGCATGAAGGCGAGCGGTGCGACCTCGATCGTGCCGCGCTCGATGAGCTTGCGCGCGCGGTCGTAGTCGACCATCTCGTTGAGCGCGTCGTAGAGCGGGCGGAGATACGGGTTCACCTTCTCGGCGAGATCGCCGGGCAGGAAGCCGAGCTTCTCGCCCGCCTCGACCGCGGGCCGCGTCAGCACGATGCGCTGGAAGTTGTTGCGCATGAGCTCGGCGACGGCCATCGCCATGGCGAGGTACGTCTTGCCGGTGCCGGCGGGGCCGATGCCGAAGACGATGTCGAAGTGGCGGATGGCCTCGATGTAGCCCTTCTGCGCCAGGCTCTTCGGCGTGATGGTCCGCTTGTGGGCGGAGATGAAGACGGTGTCGAGGAAGATGTCGCGCAGGCGCGCGCCGCGGTCGGCCGAGAGGATGCGCGTCGCGTAGTCGACGTCCGAGGCGTAGATCGGATAGCCCTGCTCGAGGAGCCCGTAGAGCTGCTGGAGCACGCGGGTCGCCAGCTCGGCCTCGACGGCGTCGCCGTGCACCGTGACGGTGCCCTCGCCGGCGTGGAGGCGCGCGCCGGTCGCCTTCTCGACGATCTTCAGGTGCTCGTCGTGATGGCCGAGCAGCTCCCGGAAGAGCGCCGGATCGTCGAAGCGCAGGGACGCGGGGGCGACGGCGGGTTCGCTCAAGTTCGCAATCCGCTTCAGCGGGCGCCGAGCAGCTCGCGCGCGGCCGCGATCGCCGAGTCGATCTTGCCCGGCTCCTTGCCCCCTGCCTGCGCGAAGTCGGGCCGGCCGCCGCCCCCGCCGCCGACGAGCGGGGCGAGCTGCTTGATGATGTTGCCGGCGTGATAGCGCCCGACGAGATCCTTCGTGACCGTCGCCAGGAGGATGGCCTTCTCGCCCTGCGCGGCCCCGAGCACGACCACGCCCGAGCCCAGCTTGTCGCGCAGGCGGTCCGCCATCTCGCGCAGGCCCTTGTCGTCGAGCCCCTCGACCTTCGTCGCCAGCACCGTGATGCCGTCGACCTGCTTCGCGTCGGCCATGAAGTCGCGCGACGCGCCGCCGGCGAGCTTCGCCTGCAGCTCGCCGATGCGCTTCTCCTGCTCGCGCAGCTGGCCGAGGATCTTCTCCAGCTTGGCGCGGGCCTCGCCCTCGCCGGCCTTGAGCAGCGACGCGAGGTCGCCGAGCAGCTCCTCCTGCCGGCGCACCGCCGAGATCGCCCCGGCGCCGGTGCTCGCCTCGAGGCGGCGCACGCCGGCGGCCACGCCGCTCTCGTCGCGCAGGCGGAAGTAGCCGATGTCGCCCGTGCGCTGCACGTGCGTGCCGCCGCACAGCTCGACCGAGAAGTCGCCCATGCGGATGACGCGCACACGGTCGCCGTACTTGTCGCCGAAGAAGGCGAGCGCGCCCGCCTTGATGGCGTCGTCGTAGGACATCTCGTCGACGGCGACGTCGGCGTTGGCGCGGATCATGGCGTTGACGTCGTCCTCGATCGCCTGGAGCTCGCCGTCGTCCACCGCCTTGTGGTGGTTGAAGTCGAAGCGCAGGCGGTCGGCGCTGACGAGCGAGCCCGCCTGCTTCACGTGGCCGCCGAGCCGGTTGCGCAGGGCGGCGTGCACGAGGTGGGTCGCGGAGTGGTTGAGGCGCGTGGCCTCGCGGCGCTCGGGATCGATCGTGAGGCGGACGCGGTCGCCGACCGCGATCGCTCCCTGCCGCACGACGCCGCGATGCGCGACCACGGTGGGCGCGACCTTCACCGTGTCGTCGATCTCGACGCGCGTGCCGGCGTCGGTGACGACCCAGCCGCGGTCGCCCGTCTGGCCGCCCGACTCGGCGTAGAAGGGCGTCTCGGCGACCACGACGTCGACGTGGGCGCCCTCGCGCACGGGTCCCGTCGCGGTCTTGCCGTCGACGAGGAGCGCGAGCACCTCGGACTCCCACTCGGGGATGCGATCGCCGACGAAGCGCGTGCGCACGTCGCCCGCGGTGGCGATCTCGGCGCTGCCGGTGGCGTCGGCGAAGCGCTGGGCGCCGCGGGCACGCTCGCGCTGCGCCGCCATCTCGCGATCGAAGGCGGCCTGGTCGACGGTCATGCCTTCGCCCGTGAGGATGTCCGCGGTGAGGTCGAGCGGGAAGCCGTAGGTGTCGTAGAGCTTGAACGCGACGTCGCCCGCCAGGACCGTGCGGCCCGCCGTGCGTGCCGTCTCGATCTCGCCGGCGAGGAGCGCGAGGCCGCGGTCGAGCGTCTGCGCGAAGCGCTCCTCTTCGGTACGCACGACCTCGGCGATGCGCGCATGCCCGTCGACGATGGCCGGATACGCGTCGCCCATCGCGTCGCCGACGGCGCCGGTGACGTCGAACAGGAACGGCCGGTCGATGCCGAGCAGCTTCCCGTGCCGCGCCGCGCGCCGCAGCAGGCGGCGCAGCACGTAGCCCCGACCCTCGTTCGACGGCAGGATGCCCTCGGAGACCAGGAACGTCACCGCGCGGGCGTGGTCGGCGATCACGCGCAGCGAGACGTCGCTCTTCTCGTCGCCGCCGTAGCGCACGCCCGAGAGCTTCTCGGCGCGCGCGATGATCGTGCGGAAGAGGTCGATGTCGTAGTTGCTGGCGACGCCCTGGAGGATGCCGGCGATGCGCTCGAAGCCCATGCCGGTGTCGACGTGCTTCGCCGGCAGCTCGGAGAGCACGCCGGAGGCGTCGCGATTGTTCTGGATGAAGACGAGGTTCCAGATCTCGAGATAGCGCGCGCAGTCGCCGTTGACGGCGCAGCGATGCGGCTGGCCCTGCTTGTCGCAGGCGGCGGGGCCGCGATCCACGTGGACCTCGGAGCACGGGCCGCACGGGCCCGTGTCGCCCATCTCCCAGAAGTTCTCGTCCTCGAAGCGCGAGATGTGCTCGGGCGCGATGTCGGTCCGGGTGCGCCACAGCGCGTCGGCCTCGTCGTCGGTGGTGTAGACCGTCGCGTAGAGCTTGTCCTTGGGCAGCTTCCAGACGCCGGTGAGGAGCTCCCACGCCCAGGTGATGGCCTCGGCCTTGTAGTAGTCGCCGAACGACCAGTTGCCGAGCATCTCGAACAGCGTGTGGTGGTACGTGTCGCGCCCCACCTGCTCGAGGTCGTTGTGCTTCCCGCTGATGCGAAGACAGACCTGGCTGTCGGCAGCACGCACGTAGGGCCGGGTCTCGCCGCCGAGGAAGACCTGCTTGAACGGGACCATCCCCGCGTTCGTGAAGAGGAGGCTCGGGTCGTTCTGCGGCACCAGCGGGGCGCTGGGCACGATGGTGTGGCCACGCTCGCGGAAGAACTCGAGAAACGCCTGCCGGATCTGGCTCCCGGTCACGTTGCTCGGTTTATCGGCTCGTCCGACGAGCGGCAACCGCGACGGCCGCGTGAATACCTCCGGCGCAGCGTCGTCCCAGGCACATGGCGATGGCGGCAGCGCGGTGGCTGGTGCTGGGCGCGGTCCTGGCGGCTCTTCCGGCCTGGGCCGGACCCGAGCCGACAGCGACCGCATCGCCGGACACCCGTCCGGTGCTCGGCGCCGGGCATTCCGCCACCCTCGCTCCGGACCACCCCGTGCCAAGCGCGGACGTCGTTGCCCCCGACGACGTCTCCTCGTGGGCCGTGGCCCGCCCCCTCGGGTTTCGGCTCACGGCGCGGGGTGGCCCCGGAGCGAGCGTCCCGCCGAGCGCTTCTCTCGCGCCGAGCACGCGGCTCGCCTGGACGTCGTTCCGGCGCAAGCAGCCGCCCGTCGGCGACGGCGACGACCCCGCCTGTCCCTCCTGACCCGTTGGTGGCCGCCCCTGCGGGCGGCCCGGTCGGTACCAGACGCCACCTTCTCGATGCCCCTGGAGGGACAGTCCGATGATGCACGCAGTCATCCGCAACGGCGTCGACGCGCTCCACCTGATCGGCGCCGTCGACGGCTACACGCTCGAAGCCCTGAAAGAGCACACCAGCGCGCTGGCACGCGGTACGGGCACCGCGCGCTTGGAGATCGAGGTCACGCCCGAAGACGAGGTCGCGCTGGCGCGCCGCGCCGGCCGCTGGCTGCTCCGCCTCGCGGCACGCGGCGTCGCGGTCGAGATGCGCGAGCACCCGCCCAGCTGACGGCTCAGGCGAAGCAGCCGCCGTCCACCCGCACCTCGGCCCCCGTCATGTGGGCGCCGTCGTCCGACGCGAGCATCGCGACGACGCCCGCGACGTCGGCCGGGGTGCCGGAGCCCTTCGGCGCCATCACGCGCTTCACCAGCTTCCAGTCCGCGCCCTCGGGCGGCTGGAACTGCGCGAAGATCGGCGTCGCGATGTCGCAGGGCAGGACCGCGTTCGCGCGCAGGCCCTGCTTCACGTAGTCGATCGCGATCGACTTGGTGAGCGCCAGCACGCCGCCCTTCGAGGCCGCGTAGGCGCCGGCGTAGGGCTGGCCGTGGACGGCGGCCGTCGAGGCGACGTTGACGATGTTGCCGCGCGTCGCGAGGAGGTGCGGGATCGCGGCGCGGCAGGTGAAGAACGTGCCGGTGAGGTTCACGTCGATGATGCGCTGCCAGTCGGCGGTGCGCACCTCGTGCAGGCGGTCGGCGCGCAGGATGGCCGCGACGTTGACGAGCGCGTCGAGGCGACCGTGCCGGGCGAGGCACGCCGCCAACGCGGCCGCCACCGCGGCCTCGTCGCTGACGTCGCAGACGTGCGTGTCGGCAGCGAGCGTCCCGCCGAGCGCGGCGAGCCCGTCGGCCTGGACATCGAGGAGGAAGAGCGTGGCCGCCTCGGCCGCGAGCCGCTCGGCGACGGCACGGCCGATGCCCGAGGCGGCACCGGTGAGGAGGACGACGCGATCCTGGAAGCGATCCACGGGGCGGGACCATAGGGGAGCGGGCATCCGCCGCTCAAGCCCGCGCCGTGTCAGCGTCCTGACAGCGCCCGCGGTTGAGACCTCGACGCCGCCCTGGCGTCGTGGACGGGATGCGCCCGCTTCCCGCCACTGCCGTGCCGCCGCCCGTCGCCGCGCCTGCGGCGCCGGCCGAGCCGGCGACCGTCCCGACCGCCACCCGCCGCCGCACCATCGTCGCCGGCATCGCCGGCAACGTGATGGAGTGGTACGATTTCGCGGTCTACGGCTACTTTGCGCCGACGATCGGCGCGCACTTCTTTCCCGCCGACAGCCAGGTCGCCTCGCTGCTCTCCGCGTTCGGCGTCTTCGCCGCCGGCTTCCTCATGCGGCCGTTCGGCGGCATGGTCTTCGGGCACGTCGGCGACCGCTTCGGCCGCAAGACGGCGCTGCTCGTGTCCGTCGCCGCGATGGCGGTGCCGACGTTCCTCATCGGCGTGCTGCCCGACCATGCGCAGATCGGCATCGCCGCGTCGGTGCTGATGGTGGCGCTGCGGCTCGTGCAGGGGCTCGCCGTCGGCGGCGAGTACACCTCGTCGGTCGTCTATCTCGCGGAGGGCGCGCCGGCCGCGCGCCGCGGCTACATGGCGAGCTGGAGCGTGTTCGGGGCGGTCGCCGGCATCCTCCTCGGCTCCGCGGCGGGCGCGCTCGTGACCAGCCTGCTCTCGCCGGCGGCGATGCACGCGTGGGGCTGGCGCGTGCCGTTCCTGCTCGGCATCTCGGTCGGCTTCGCGGGCGTCGTCATCCGGCGCCACCTCACCGAGACGGCGCCGCCCGCCGTCGCCGGCTCGACGTCGCCCGTCGTCGAGGCGCTGCGCGCGCACTGGCCGGCGATGCTGCGCGTCGCGGGGTTCAACGTGCTGAACGGCGTCGCGTTCTACCTGCTCTTCGTCTACGGGGCGACGTGGCTCACCGAGGTCGTGCAGCTCGACGCCGGCCGCGCGCTCCAGATCAACACGATCAGCATGGTCGTCCTGCTCGTGCTGATTCCGCTCGCGGGCGCGCTCTCGGACCGCATCGGCCGCAAGCCGCCGCTGGTGGCGGCGTGCGCGCTGCTGTTCGTGCTGGCGTGGCCGCTCTTCTGGCTGATGCACCATCCCGATCCGCAGCTCGCGCTCGCGGGGCAGGTGGCGTTCGCGCTGCCGATCGCGCTCTTCCTCGGCGTCGGGCCGGTGGCGATGACGGAGCTGTTTCCGGCGCGCGTGCGCTGCAGCGCGGTGTCGATCGGCTACAACCTGGCGCTGGCGATCTTCGGCGGCACCACGCCGCTCGTCGCGACGTGGCTCATCCACGCCACCGGCGATCCGCTCGCCATCGCCTGGTACCTGATGGCGGCGGCCGCCGTATCGCTCGGCGTGATCCTCGGGCTGCGCGAGACGAAGGGGCTGGAGCTCGGCTGACGCCTCAGCTCGGCGCCATCCCGCGCAGCAGCATCTCCATCAGCTCGAACGGCGCGCCCGTCGGCAGGTTCATGAGCGGCAGCGCGACGCCGTG
Organism: bacterium; assembly: GCA_026129405.1. Classification (NCBI taxonomy): domain Bacteria; species bacterium. Next base: position 1,107,907 of record JAHCID010000001.1, on the reverse strand, counting down.
CCGGCGCCACTCGGCGAGGCGCTCCTTGCAGTGCTCCGGCGGGCCGCAGATGGCGATGGCGTCGATGAGCTCGTCGCTGACCGCGGCCGCGGCCTGCTGGCGCTCGCCCTTGTCGTAGAGGTCGCGCACGAAGTCGGCGTTCTCGCCGTAGCCGTAGCGCGTGAACATCTGGTGGTAGTAGACGCCCATGCCGCCGATGTAGAACGACACCGTCGGCTTGATCATCGCGCGCGCGGCGGCGACGTCGGGCAGCGGGATGATGGCCACGAACGGCGCGATCTCGACCGCCTTCGGATCGCGGCCCGCGGCGCGCGCGCCCTCGTCGAGGAGCGTGCGCCCGTCGCCGAGGTGCTGGTACGGCCAGAACGTCGGCACCCAGCCGTCGGCCTTCGCGCCGACCACCTCGCGGATCGCCTTCTCCTGGAGCGACGCGACGTAGATCGGGATCTCCTTTCGCAACGGCGTCATCTCGAGCTTGAAGTGGCGCGCGTCGAAGAGCGTGCTCAGCTCCGGCGACAGCCGGCCACCGCGCCAGAGCGTGCGGCAGATCTCGATGGTCTCCTTCAGGCGCGTGAGCGGCTTCGCGTACTTCTGGCCGTGGAAGTTCTCGATCACGACCTTGCCGCTGGTGCCGAGGCCGAGGATGGCGCGGCCCTCGGATATCTCGTCGAGCGTCGCGACGCTCATCGCGAGCAGCCCTGCCGAGCGGCTGAAGACGTTGGCGATGCCGGTCGCGAGCTTGATGCGCTTCGTCCCCAGCGCGATCTCGGTGAGCAGCTGGAACTGCTCGTAGGCCCACGCCTCCGGGATCCAGATCGAATCGTAGCCGAGGTCGTCGGCGAGCTGCGCGGCGCGCAGGATCTGCTTGCGGTCGTAGCTCTTCCAGAAGGGGACGATGCCGATGCGCTCCATGGCCGGGACCATGCCGCCCCGGGACCGACGAAATCAAGGTGTGCTCGCCCCGGAGGCGCGTGCTAGCGTCCCCGGTCGCCATGACGGACATCCCCCGCCGCGTCGACCTCGCGGGCTGCCTCAACTTCCGCGATCTCGGCGGCTATCCGACCGCCGACGGCCGCCGCGTCCGCTGGCGCCAGGTCTTCCGCAGCGACGGCCTGCATGCCCTCACCGCCGAGGACGTCGCCCGGCTGCGCGACGAGATCGCCCTCGGCGACGTGATCGACCTGCGCTCGACCCCGGAGCTGCAGAGCGAGGGCCGCGGCCCGCTCGAGAGCGAAGCCATGCGCTTCCACCATCTTCCGCTCTTCGACGGCGCCATGGCCGAGAGCCGCGAGGCCGCCGCGAGATACACGCTCGCCGACCGCTACGTGCTGATGGCCGAGTTCGCCCGCGGGCCGATCGCCCGCGTGATCGACACGCTCGCCGCCACCGATGCGCCCGCCGTCTTCCACTGCGCCGCCGGCAAGGACCGCACCGGCGTCATCTCGGCGCTCATCCTCGGCCTGCTCGGCGTCGACGACGAGGTGATCGTCGCCGACTACGTCGCCACCCGCGAGAGCCTCGACGGCATCGTCGACCGCCTGATGGCGCTCGAGGGCTACCGGCGCATGCTCGATCTGCTGCCGCCCGACACGATGCACGCCGATCCGGAGACGATGCTCGAGTTCCTCTCGCGGCTGCGCGCGTCGCACGGCTCGTTCGCCGGCTACGCGCGGGCGGCGGGGCTGTCGGGCGAGACGCTCGGTCGCCTGCGGGCGCGGCTCGTGGAGTGAGGCGGGCGACGCCTACGCCAGCACCGCGTCGCGGAGCGCCGGCAGCACCACCTCGACCGGCCCGTCGAGCTTCCAGTCCGCCACGGCGTCGTACGGCGTCTCGCTCGCCGTGAGGATCGCCGTCCTGGCGCCGCCGTCGCGCGCCGTCGGCAGCATGACGTTGATCGGGCCGACGACGAGCGACGTCCCCGCCGCGACGAAGAGGTCGCACGTGGCCGCCGCGCGCAGGGCGCGCTGGAGGTCGGTCTGGACGAGCGACTGGCCGAACGAGATCGTCGCCGGCTTCCACGCGCTGCCGCACGCGCACCGCGGCACGGCGACGCCCGCCTCCCACTGCCGCTGCGCGGTCGCCCGCGGCGCGCGGGCGCCGCAATCGAGGCACTCGACGGCGGAGTCGGTGCCGTGGATGTTCACGAGGCGGTCCGCCGGCATGCCGCTGCGCTCGTGGAGACCATCGACGTTCTGCGTGACGAGGAGCACGACGCGGTCGGCCGCCGCGAGCGCGGCCAGCGCCAGGTGCGCGGAGTTCGGCTGGGCGGCCTGGATGACCTCCCAGGTCTCGCCCTTGTAGCGCCAGTAACGCGCGCGGTCGTCCTCGCTGGCGACGAACTCCTGGATGGTGACCGGGCGGTAGCGGGCCCAGCGTCCGCCGGGCGAGCGGAAATCCGGGATGCCCGACGCCGTCGACATGCCGGCGCCGGTCAGCACGACGACGCGACCGGCGCTCCGCCAGGCCGCCGCGAGCGCGTCGAAACCCGGCACGCCTCAGCCCACCCGACGGCGGGCGCCGAGGGCGCGGAGCCGATCCTGGAGCATCATGCTGTTCGCGATCACGATCGCGCGTTCGGTCGACGACAGCCCGCGCCAGACTCGGCGCGTGGCGGTCGACGAGGGCCCCGAGCGCGGCGGCAGCTGGAGCGAGATGCGCGCGCCGGCACGGGCGGCGAGCATGCACTCGTCGAACGCGAGGCTGCGCGTCGGCGGCGGCTCGGCGGGGCGCTGGAAGATGCGCGCGTAGGGGTTGGCGCGCAGCGCGAAGCGCGACCAGACGCCGTTCCGCGCGACGAGCAGCCGCGCACCGACCTCGTGCTCCAGCATGCGGAGGAGCGCCTCGCGGTCCTGCGGCATGACGCTGGCGAGCACGAGGACCAGACGCGGGAAGAGGCGATCCTCGTGCATCTCCGCGACCATGCGGCGCGCCTCGGCCAGCGCCTCGCGCAGCCGCTCGAGGTCGGCGGCGGCGATCACGCGTCCGCCTCCTCCTCGGCCGCGAGCTCCAGGATCTCCTCGTGCACGGACAGCAGCGCCGCCGCTTCCTCGGGCGTCAGGAGATCGACGGCCTCGCCCATCGCCGCTTCCATCTCGCGCAGCAGCGGCTCGGGGAAGCTCGCCATCAGCGCCGTGGCCTGGATCGTCGACTGGGTCATCTCGTCGCGCGACACCACCGGCAGCGGCCGCTCGGCGTCGAACACGCGCACGTACAGGCTGGCGAGCGGGTTCGCCTCGCCCACGCGGCCGTCGCCCGCTTCGACGCTCAGCCGGCGCGCTTCGACCTCGCGCTCGAGGACGCCCAGCACCGCTTCGCGGTCCTGCACCGGGAGGCGGCGAAAGAACTGGAGAAGGCGCGGCAGATAGGTCTGGGCGGACATATCCGTCAGGACGCCGCTGGCGGCGTCGATCAGCGTCGCCAGCGTATCCAGAGGATTCACGGATCCGGGACCGCGACCCCTCATGGACACGCGGTCTCCAGCAGATCGAGCTTCGAGTCAAGACGACATCACGAACCGGCATCCCTACTCACGGCAGCATGGCGTACGCGGGCACGGTCAGGAACTCCGCGAAGGCCTCGCTCGTCACGAGACGATCGAGGAGCGCCGCCGCCTCGTCGATACGGTTGCCCGCGGGACGCGGCAGCTTCGCGACCTCCTCGTCGCGCAGGGCGCGATAGAGGTCGAGGTCGAGCACGCGGCCGTCGGCGAGGCGGGCACCGTACTTCCGCCACTGCCACAGCTGGCTGCGCGCGATCTCCGCGGTGGCGGCGTCCTCCATGAGGTCGTACAGCGCGACGGCGCCGCTGCCGCGCAGCCACGCCTCGACGTACTGGACGGCGACGGCGACGTCGTTGCGCACCCCCGCCTCGGTGATCGTCCCGCCCGGTACGCGCAGGTCGAGGAGCCGTGCGGCGTCGGGCACGACGTCGTCGCGCTGGCGATCCTTCTGGTGCGGCCGCGTGCCGAGCACACGGTCGAAGGCCTCCTGCGCGATGGGCACGAGATCGGGATGGGCCACCCACGTGCCGTCGAAGCCCGCCCCGGCCTCGCGCTCCTTGTCGGCCTTCACCGCGGCCATCGCCCGCGCGTTCACCTCGGCGTCGCGGCGGCTCGGGATGAACGCGGCCATGCCGCCGATCGCGTGCGCGCCGCGGCGGTGGCAGGTCGCGACCAGGAGATCGGTATAGGCGCGCATGAAGGGGACGGTCATGGTGACCTGCGCGCGGTCGGGGAACAGGCAGTCGGGCCGGTCGCGGAACTTCTTGATGGCGCTGAAGATGTAGTCCCAGCGGCCGGCGTTGAGCCCGGCCGCATGCTCGCCCAGCTCGTGGAGGATCTCCTCCATCTCGAAGGCGGCGAGAATCGTCTCGATGAGGACCGTCGCCCGCACCGTGCCGCGGGGGACGCCGAGCGTCTCCTGCGCGGCGACGAAGACGTCGTTCCAGAGCCGTGCCTCGAGATGGCTCTCCATCTTCGGCAGGTAGAGATACGGTCCGCTGCCGCGCCGCCGCTGCTCGGCCGCGTTGTGGAAGAGGAAGAGACCGGCATCGACCAGGCTCGCCGACACGGGCTCGCCGTCCCGCAGGAGGTGCTTCTCGACGAGGTGCCAGCCGCGCGGCCGCACGACCAGCGTCGCGGGCGTGGGGCCGAGCGTGTAACGCTTGCCCTCGGGACTGACGAAGTCGATCGTGCGGCGCAGCGCGTCCTGGACGTTCGCCTGGCCCGCGACACAGTTGCCCCAGGTCGGCGAGTTCGCGTCCTCGAAGTCGGCCATGAAGACGCGCGCGCCGGAGTTGAGCGCGTTGATGATCATCTTGCGATCGACCGGACCGGTGATCTCGACGCGCCGGTCGTCGAGGTCGGCCGGCGCCGGCGGCACCGTCCAGCTGCCGTCGCGGACGGCGCGCGTCTCGGCGAGGAAGTCGGGACGCTCGCCCGCGGCGAGGCGCGCCTGCCGCGCCTCGCGCTGCGCCAAGAGCTCGCGGCGGCGGGCCTCGAAGCGCACGCAGAGTCCCTCGACGAACGCGAGCGCGTCCGCGGTGAGGACGCGCGACGCCTCGGGCACCTCGGGCCCGCGCACGACCAGCGTCATCGTCCCACCCGCAGCGCCGCGAGGCCGGCTTCGGCGACGACGACGTCCTGGTCCTGGGTGCCCGAGCCGACGCCGATCGCGCCGATCACGTGGCCGTCGGCCACGATGGGCAGGCCGCCGCGGACGTTGATCAGCTGCCCGTCGGTGGCGACCGCGAGCTTCGCGCCGAGGTCCTCCGGCATGCCGCCGCTCGCGGCACGCGACGACGCGGCGGTGACCGCCTTGCGCGTCGCCGAGCGCTGGCTCAGCACCTTGGCGCCGTCCATGCGCACGAACGCGAGCAGGTTGCCGCCCGCGTCGACCACGGCGATGCACTGCGGGACGCCGATCTCGGTGGCCTTCGCGACCGCCGCCTCGAGGACGGCGAGGGCACCGGCGTGGGTCAGCTGCAGGGTGGACTGGACGTGGGCAGCCATGCCCAGAGGCTACGACGAAGGCGGCTCGAGTACCACCGCAAGCGCCGTGACGCCGACCGCGAGGCGGCGGTCGGCGGCGATCACGACTTCCCGCGGTACTCATCCCACATGACGCGCGCGGGCGTGCCGTCGAGGAGCGACGTGGGGCTCTGCTTGTCGATGTGGCCGATGAGGCCGTTGTAGATGCCGTAGCCGACCAGCTCGCGCAGCCGCGGCGCGAAGCCGCGCGCGATCTCGCGCGGGATGCCGAGCTGCTGGTTCTCCTGCTGGCGGATCCAGCCGGCGCAGTAGTTCATGGCGATGCCGGTGCGCCGCGCCTCCGTCCCGTTCGCCCCGCCGCCGTGCCAGAGGCTGCCGTGCCAGACGAGGACGCTGCCCTTCGGCATCTCCGCGGCGATGCTGTCGTAGCGCTCGCCGAAGCTCGGCGAGTGGTCCCACAGGTGCGAGCCGGGGATGATGCGGGTCGCGCCGTTCGCCGCGGTGAAGTCGGTGAGCGCCCACATCGTGTTGCAGACGGTGGGCACGTGCGGCTTCGGGATCGGCAGCAGCTGGTCGTCGGCGTGGATGGGCTGGGCGCGCTCGCCGGGCAGGATGCCGATCGACGACAGCGACGACACGAGGCAGCCGGGGTCGAGCACGCCCTCGACGATCGGCAGCACGGCGGGGTGCACCGGGATGCGCTCCCAGAGCGCGCCGTGGACGAGCAGGTTGTAGACCCGCAGCGTCTTCGCGCCCTCGAACGGATTGCGCGCCGGCCTGACGTCGCGCTCGCGCTCGATGCGGTGGAGGTCGGCCTCGAGGGCGTCGATCAGCTCCGGCTCGACGGCGCGTTCGAGGATCGTGTAGCCGTCGCGGGCGAGGCGGTGAAGGTGGGCGGAGACGTCCATCGCCGCCTTCTAGCCCAGGTCCGCCCGGCGGCGGTATCCCGCCCGCCAGGATCGCCCGTCGTCGATGGCGTCGCCGCCTGGCCGCCGCGCCGAGCGCAGGGCGTTGTCGGCGGGGACGCGACGGCACTATGGTCGCCGTGTGCCCGCTCTCGACGATCGCCCCTTCGACGCCGACAACCACTACTACGAGGCCCTCGACGCCTTCACGCGGCACCTCGATCCCCGCCTCGGGCCGCGCACGGTGCAGTGGGCGGAGATCGGCGGCCGCCGCTACCACGTGATCGCCGGCCGCGTGAGCCGTGCGGTCGTGAACCCGACGTTCGATCCGATCGCGAAGCCGGGCGCGATGCACGACTACTTCCGCGGCAACCCCGAGGCGCGCTCGCCGTTCGAGTTCCTGCGCGACCGCGAGCGCATCCGCCCGGAGTACCGCGACCGCGACGCCCGCCTGCGCGTGCTCGACGAGCACGGGCTCTCCGGCGTCTGGCTGTTCCCGACCCTCGGCGTCCTCTACGAGGAGCTGCTGAAGGACGACCCCGACGCCGTCGGCATCACCTTCCGCGCCTTCAACCGCTGGCTCGAGGAGGACTGGGGCTTCGCGTACCGCGATCGCATCTTCGCCGCGCCCTACCTGACGCTGGCCGATCCCGGCTGGGCGGTGGAAGAGCTCGAGTGGGCGCTCGCGCGCGGCGCGCACGTCGTCTGCATGCGCCCGGCCGCACCGGTGACGCGCAGCGGCCCGCGCTCGCCGGCGGACCCGATGTTCGACCCGTTCTGGGCCCGCGTGAACGAGGCCGGCGTCACCGTCGTCGCGCACGCCGGCGACAGCGGGCAGACGAGCCACGGCTACGCGCGCGACGGCTTCAGCTCCTCGTTCGAGGACTACCTCGGCCCCAACGTGAAGCTCTTCCACATCGAGCGCGCCATCCACGACTTCCTCGCCACCCTGATCTTCGAGCGCCTGTTCACGCGCTTCCCGAACCTCCGTCTGGCGTCGGTCGAGAACGGCTCCGACTTCCTCGGCGACCTCTTCCGCAAGCTGCGCGCGACGGCGCACAAGTACACCGGCTGGTTCGCCGAGGACCCGGTCGAGACGTTCCGCCGCCACGTCTGGGTGAACCCCTTCTGGGAGGACGACGTCGGCGAGGTCGTGACCCACATGGGGCCCGAGCGCGTCATCTTCGGCTCCGACTGGCCGCACATCGAGGGCATGCCGAAGCCCCTCGACTACGCGAAGGAGCTGGCGGCTTTCGATGCCGCGACGCAGCGACGCATCCTGGGCGAGAACGCCCGCACCCTCAACGCGCTGCGTCCCGGCTGAGCACCCGGCGAGCCGACCCAAACGGCCGTTTGCGCGCGCGGCCCGTTTCCGTGTTTGAGGGACGGCGTGACGATGAACCTCGCCGACATGTGGGAAGCCGTCGCCGCCGAGCTGCCGGACGCGTCCGCGCAGATCCACGGCGACCGGGTCAGCACGTACCGCGAATTCGAGGACCGCGCCGCCCGTCTCGCCGCCGCCTTCGCCGCGCACGGCGCCGGCGTGGGTACCAAGGTGGGCATGTACCTCTACAACGCCCCCGAGTACCTCGAGACGACCTTCGCGGCGCTGAAGCTCCGCGCCGTCCCGGTCAACGTCAACTTCCGCTACCTCGCCGACGAGCTGCACTATCTGCTCGACAACGCCGACGCGGAGATCCTCGTCTACCACGGCGCGCTCGCCGAGCGCGTGCAGGCGGTGCGGGATCGACTGCCGCGCCTCCGGCTGCTGGTCCAGGTCGAAACCGCCGACGCCGACCGCCTGCCGCTGCCGCCGGGCGCGGTGCGCTACGAGGATCTGATCGCGGCACACGCGCCGGCGCCGCGCATGCCGCGCGACCCGCACGATCACATCTTCCTCTACACCGGCGGCACCACCGGCCTGCCGAAGGGCGTGATGTGGACGCACGCGGACCTCTTCAAGCAGTTCTCCGCCGGCTACATGGCGCTCGGCGGCGACGTGCCGACGACCGTCGAGGGCGTCGGCGCGGCGGCGAAGACGATGCGCGACATGGGCGTTTCCGGCCCGCAGATCGCCGGCCCGCCGCTCATGCACGGCATGGCGTGGTTCACGGCCATGAGCCGCCTCATGACCGGCGGCACCGTGGTGACGCTGACCGACCGCTCCTTCGATGCGCACGAGCTGTGGCGCGCCGTGCAGGAGCATCGCGTGAACATGTGCGTGATCGTCGGCGACGCCTTCGCGCGCCCGATGATCCGCGCGCTCGAGGAGGCGGAGGCGCAGGGCAGGCCCTACGACGTCTCGTCGCTCATGGTCCTCGTGTCGGGCGGCGTCATGTGGACGCCGCAGAACAAGACGCCGTTCCTCGACCGCGGCATCGGCATGCTGATGGACGGGCTCGGCTCCAGCGAGGCGACCGGCATCGGCATGATGATCTCGACCGCCGGCGACGATCCCGCGCTCGGCCGCTTCATGCCCAACCCCGGTACCCGCGTCCTCACCGAGGACGGTCGCGACGTGCAGGCCGGCTCGGGCGAGATCGGGCTGCTCGCCGTCACCGGGGCGCTGCCGCAGGGCTACTACAAGGACCCGGCCAAGTCGGCGAACACCTGGAAGACGATCGACGGCGTGCGCTACTCGTTCCCCGGCGACTGGGCGCGCATCGAGGCGGACGGCAGCATCACGCTGCTCGGCCGCGGCTCGGTGTGCATCAACACCGGCGGCGAGAAGGTCTTCCCCGAGGAGGTCGAGGAGGCGCTGAAGCTGCACCCCGACGTCGAGGACTGCATCGTCGTCGGCGTGCCGGACGAGCGCTGGGGGGAGGCCATCGCCGCGGTGGTGCAGCCGCGCGGCGGCGCCGCCCCGGACCCCGCGGCGCTGGTCGCCTTCACGCGCGAGCGCCTGGCGGCGTACAAGTCGCCCAAGCACGTCGTCACCGTCGCCAAGCTCGTGCGCAGCCCGGCGGGCAAGGCGGACTATCGCTGGGCGCGCGACACCGCGAAGGCCGCGCTCGGCGCCTGACGCGTCCCCACCGGGCGCCGCTCACCACCCGCGAGGGGCGGCGCCCGTCCAGGCGAGCGCGAGCAGCGAGTCGCCGCGCGCGGGATCGACGGCGGCGAACAGCGCCTGCGCGTCCGGCGTCACCGGCGTGGCGCGCCGCGGCGCTCCGATCGGCCGGCCGCGGCCGCGACACACGAAGGTCGCGGGATCGAAGCGCTCGGCGCCGTGCACGGTGGCGAGCGCCCGGCCGACGTCGCGATGCCACGCCGACGGCACGCGTCCGACCTGCGGCACCGCACCCGGCAGCCGCGGCAGATCGCCCAGCGCCGTCGGATGGGCGACCCGTCCGCACACGAGCGCGGACACGGGCGACGGCTCGTCGCCCGCGACGACGCGCGTGCCGAGCGCGCGCACGAGCCCGCGCCGGCGGTGGGCCTCGGCGACGCACGCCAGGCCGACGAGCTGCACCTCCTGTGCCGGCAGGCGCGGCAGATCGAGGCGGCGCCGCTCGCCGAGCGCGAAGCCGACGAGCACTCTGCCCTCGAACGCCAGGGCGACGCGCCCGAGCCGCCGGAGCAGCGCGCGCGGATGATCGGGATCCGCGTCGTGGTGGGTCGCGGCGAAGAGCGCGACCATGGTGTCCTCGAGCCCGCTCGTCACCCGTCGCGACGACACGACGTGCACGACGGGCTCGTCGGCGCGACGTCCCGACACGGGTTGCCGACTAGCAAGATTGGTCCGGTGACTGCAAGCGGCGCCGTATCCGCCGACGGCACGCTCAGACCGCATGACGCTGCACCAACGCCAGCACGTCCGCCCATCGGCCGACGAAGCAGCTCCCGCACGCCAGATGGTGCGTCGCGAGCACCGCGTCGGCGGCCGCCGGCTCGACCGTGCGGGGGTCGCATGCCCGCCCATCGGGGGAGACGAGTCGCGGCCGTTCCTGCCAGGGCCGAACGCGACCGATCCGTTCGTCGCACACGGCACAACGCCGCGACTCCCACCAGCGCCGATCCGGCGCGCGCTGCCCTCGTTCCATCTGCTGCTCCACTCGCTCGTCGGGGTGCGGGCGACGCCCGCACACGTGGGTGGGCGAGACGGGCGACGCTAGTGGCCGGCGTCGGCGACGACGTGGGCGCGACCCGGACGGAGACGCTGCCGCACGCCGGTGCAATCCCTCGCCTGGCAACGCCAGCGGGCGACCAGGCGCGGCGCCCGCGCGGCCGGGACCGCGCGAACGATCGGCCGGCCCGGCTCCCCCGGGAGGGGTGCGAGGTCCGCCAGTCGGGAGCCGAGCGCGACCCCGGAAGCCGCGAGGCCGACCCGCCCGACGTGCGCGCCGGGGTGGTCCCCCGACGTGAGCCGCGCGAGCACCAGCCCGGGCGCCAGCCCCAGGAGGAGCGCGATCAGCAGGCCGAGAAGCGCACGCACCACGTCGCCTGGTGCCCTACTCCTGCCCGTGTACCCCGGCAACGGTCCGGGCGCCCGCGGGCCGCGATCCGGCTTCTGCCGACCGCCTGCTTGCACTCTGCGCGCCGGCATAGATGGTGGTAGGGTCGTGACTACTCGCCTGCTGTTCATTCTGAGCTCCGAGCGGTCCGGGTCGACCCTGACCCGGGTGATCCTGGGCGCCAACGGGCGCGTGGTCGCGCCCGCGGAGATGTTCCTCATGCGCTACCCCGACTTCCACAGCTTCCTCGAGCTCAAGTCGGTGGCGATGGAGAGCCTGGTCGAGTTCTTCGACCTGGTCGGCCAGCCGAAGAGCGCCGCCGAGATCACCGCCCACTGCCGCGATCTCGACATGCTCGAGGTCTACCGCTGGCTGCTCTCGTTCCTCGGTCCCGAGCAGATCCTGCTCGACAAGACCCCCGCCTACGCGAACGACGGCGAGACCCTGCGCCGCTCGCGGCCGCTCGATCCGTTCTACATCTGGCTCGTGCGCCATCCGCTCGCCGTGATCGAGTCGCACGTACGCCTGAAGCACCGCGAGCACCACGACGGCTCGCCGCGCGGCTGGGCCCGCTGGGCGCGCGACAGCGTCGTCGAGGGCTTCGACCAGTATCTCGCGGGGGGCCTCTCGCCGCTCGCCCGCCAGCGCGAGATCAAGTGGGTGCTCCAGCAGACGATCATCCGCGAGTTCCTCGCCTGGGTCCCCGAGGATCGGCAGTGCCGCATCCGCTTCGAGGACCTCGTGACCGATCCGGAGCGGCAGGTGGAGCGGCTGTGCGCGGCGATCGGCGTGCCGCTCGAGCCCGCCATGCTCGAGGCGTGCGGGGCCCGCAAGGTGATGAACGTCCACCTCGGCGACCCGAACTTCCACAAGCACGACCGCATCGACCCGGCCATGGCGAACGGCTGGCGCGAGCTCTTCTCCGAGGACCAGCTCACGCTCGAGACGCGGCGCCTCATGGACGCGATCGACGTGGCCCGCTGAGCACGGGAGGGGGGGCGGCGTGAGCGCGCAACGACACGCGGAGAAGACGTACTCGGACGGGCACCCGCTCGATGCGGTGCACTACCGTGAGTTCAAGATCCTCCTGAAGCCGGACCACTTCACCGAGGCGCACCACTTCAAGCAGTTCGGCAAGCTGCTGCGGCACGCGGCCGAGGAGCTCGAGGTCGCGCTCTTCACCGATCAGGTGGAGTCGACCGAGAACCAGGTGCGCGAGGTCGTCTTCTACGACACGCACGATTTCGACCTCTACAACCAGCACTTCATCCTGCGCCGCCGCACCCGCTTCGAGGACGGCTTCCCCATCGCCACGCCCGAGCTGGCGCTCAAGTTCCGCCATCCCGACGTCGACGTCGCCGCGGCGGTCGACGTGCGGCCGCACGGCGCGGGCGAGGCGCGGATCAAGTTCAAGGAGGAGCTGCTGCCGCTCACCGACCGCCTCGGCGGCATGCGCTGTCTCTACTCCCACAACGCCGTCCTCGAGCTGCCGCACGACGACGTCGACGCCGCGGTGAAGCACCCGACGACCACGTTTCCGTGCCTGCACGGCGTGCAGCTCTGCGAGCGCACGCTGGCGCTCGTGAACGACGTCGCCGTCGAGGAGGTGCTGCACGACCTCGGCGAGCTGCACTTCGGCCACGGCATCGCGGCGAAGGCCAACGTCGCGGTCTGGCGGCGCCGGGCCGACGAGAAGCCGCTGGTCGGCGAGTTCGCCTTCCAGTGCAAGTTCGCGCGCGGCGACGAGCTGCACTCCAAGGCGAGCCGGCGGGCCGAGAAGTTCTTCGTCGCCCTCCAGCACGGCGTCCGCGACTGGGTCCAGCTCGGGACCACGAAGACGCGCATCGTCTACGCGATGGGCGCCGGCGGCGTGCGCAACCGTGAGTGACGGTTCGGCGGCGCCGGCGCCGCCGCCGTCGCTCGCCGAGATCTTCTCGGCCTTCCTCGTGATGGGCGCCACCAGCTTCGGCGGCGGCGTGGTGGCCTATCTGCGGCAGGGGCTCGTCGTCCAGCGCCGCTGGCTCGACGACGACGCCTTCATGTGCGCGCTGGAGATCAGCCAGACGCTGCCCGGGCTGAACGCCACCAACATGAGCATCCTCGTCGGCAGCCGGCTGCGCGGTGTGCCCGGCGCCGTCGCGGCCTTCCTCGGCATGTGTCTCCCCGGCAGCGCGCTGCTGTTCGTCCTGGGAGCGCTCTACGGCGCACACGGCGCGAAGCCGGCGGTCACCGCGGCGCTCGCCGGCGTCGCCGCCGCGGCGACGGGGCTCCTCCTCGCCACGACCTATCAGCTCGGCCGCAAGGAGATGAGCGGCGTCGCCGACGTCGCCTTCGTGGCGGCGACTACGGCGGCGGTCAGCGTCTTCCACGTCGCCCTGCCGATCGTGCTCTTCACGCTCGGCCCGCTCGCGATCTGGTGGTACCGGCCCCGGCGCGACGCATGAGCACGCTGCTCCAGATCGCCGGCGCGTTCGGCGTCCTCTCGCTGCTGGCCGTCGGCGGCGGCGCCGCCGTGCTGCCCGAGATGAAGGCTTCGGTGGTCGCGGCGCACCACTGGCTCACCGCCGACCAGTTCGTCGAGATATACAGCCTCGGCCAGCTCGCGCCGGGGCCGAACATGCTCATGGTGCAGGTGATCGGCGAGCGCATCGCCGGAGTCCCCGGCGCGTTGGTGGCGCTGCTCGGGTTCTTTCTGCCGGCGAGCGTCCTCACTTACGCCACCGGGCGGCTCTGGGACCGGCTCGAGGGCTGGCCGTGGCGCGAGTCGATCCAACGCGGTCTCGCGCCGATCTCGATCGGGCTCATGCTCGCCGGCACCATCACGATCGGGCGCATCGCCGTGAACGACCCGCGCACGATCGCCATGGCCGGCGCCGTCACCGTGCTGCTGCTGTGGCGCAAGCCGAACCCCGCCTGGCTGATCCTCGGCTGCGGCGTTCTCGGCTGGGCCCTGCTGCGCGGCTGAGCGCGACGCCCGCCGGGTCAGGGCACGGGCGGGGGCGGCGCGCTCGCCGTCGCGTCGACGTACTGCGGCGCCGTCGCGACCGGCGGCTCCTCGGCCTCCGGCTCCGGCTTCGGGATGCGGACGCGCGCGAACTCGGTGGGCTCCGTGCCCTGCACGAAGGGCTCGAGGCGCGCGGGCGTCCCCGCGGTCGCGCGCAGGCCCGACCAGGGCTCGACGTTCACGAAGAGCACGTCCTGCGGGACGGTGAAGTCGCCGATGGGGACGTCGGCCAGCGCGCGGGCCATGAAGTCGGTCCAGATGGGCGTGGCCGCCCGGCCGCCGGTCTCGCGCGCCCCCATCGGGCGGGCGTCGTCGTAGCCCACCCACACGCCGGCGAGCAGCTCGGCCGTGTAGCCGATGAACCAGGCGTCCTTGGCGTCGTTCGTCGTCCCGGTCTTGCCCGCGGCCGGCCGCCCGAGCGACGCCGCTTCGCGCCCCGAGCCGCGCGTGACGACGCTCTCGAGGAGGCTCGTCATCACGTAGGCCGGGGCCGGGTCCATGACCTTCGTACGGCGCTCGCCGAGCGTGCCGGGGAACGGCACGCGCTCGCCGGCCGCGTTGCGCACCTCGGTCACGAACACGGGCTCGACGCGCTCGCCGAGGTTCGGAAAGACGCTGTAGGCGGCGACGAGGTCGAGCAGGGTCACCTCGTGCGTACCGAGCGCGATCGACAGGTTCTTCGGCAGCGGACCGGGGATGCCGAACTTCACGAAGGTGGCGAGCGCATCGTCGAGGCCGATGCCGTCGAGGAGCCGCACGCTCACCGTGTTGAGGGAGCGGGCCAGCGCCTCGCGCAGGCTCACGCGCCCGTAGTAGCGGCCGCCGTAGTTCTGCGGGCTCCATGCGCCGCGCCCGCGCCCGAAGGTGATCGGCCCGTCGAGGACGCGCGAGGTCGCCGTGAAGCCGTGCTCGAGCGCCGCGGCGTAGACGAGCGGCTTGAACGCCGACCCGGGTTGCCGGCGCGCCTGCGTCGCGCGGTTCCACTGGCTGCGGGCCGGATCCCAGCCGCCGACGAGCGCCGTCACCTCGCCCGTCCCGGGCACCATGGCGACGAGCGCGCCCTCGATCGTCGGCTCGGCGGCGCGTGGGCGGCCGCGCCGGTGCGGCTGGCGCCGGTCGACCACCACCAGCCCGTCGCGCAGCGCCGCCTCGGCCTTGGCCTGCATGCCGAGGTCGAGCGCCGTCCATACCGTGAGCCCGAGCTGGCGGGCGGCGTTGCCGTAGTGCTCCTCGAGGACGCGGCGCACGTGCTCGACGTACCAGGGCGCGGCGAGCACCGCGGGCGGCGTGCGGCGCGGAGCCAGCACCGTCGGCTGCTCGCGCGCCGCGAGCCACTCGACCGTCGAGAGGAAACCCGCGCGGTGCATGCGCGCGAGCACCCACTCCTGGCGCGCACGGGCCCGCTTCGGGCGACGGTCGGGGTCGTAGTGCGTCGGCGCGCGCGGCAGCGACGCGAGCAGCGCCGCCTCCGCCGCGGTCAGATCGGCGACGTCCTTCGCGAAGAACGCCTCGGCGGCGGCCTGGACGCCGTAGGCGCCGCGGCCGAAGTAGATCTGGTTCAGGTAGAGGGCGAGGATCTCGTCCTTCCCGAGCACGTGCTCGAGGTGCAAGGCGAGGACGAGCTCCTTCGTCTTGCGCGTCCAGCTGCGCTCGGGGCCGAGGAGCAGCGCCTTCACGATCTGCTGCGTGATCGTGCTGCCGCCCTGCGCGACGCCACCGCGCTGGAGGTTCACCCACGCCGCGCGCGCGACGCCGCGCACGTCGATGCCCCAGTGGCCGTAGAAGCCGACGTCCTCGGCGGCGAGGAACGCCTGCCGCACGTGCAACGGCACCCGCGCGAGCGGCACGGGGAGACGCCGCTCCTCCCACAGCTCGCCGACGAGCGTGCCGTCGGCCGCCAGGATGCGGGTCACGCCGGGCGGGTGGTACTCGCGCAGCTGCTCGACCTCGGGCAACGCCTGGAGGGTCGGGGACAGGAGGGCGCCGGCAGCCGCGAGACCGCCGATCGTGCACGCTGCGACCACCCACGTCCCGGCGATTCGCAGCGCACTCCTCTGCCCCAGCCGCGCCACCGTGGAGGATCCTTCGGGAGCGGTACGGGGTCGGCCGCCTCTTGGCAAGACGTTTGTTCGACGTCTGCCGGCGGGCGGCGGGCGCCCCGATGGGCCGAGCTGGGATCAGGCGGCGCGGCCGACGGCGCCGTAGCGTGCGAGCACGCGATCCAGCTCGGAGAAGTCTATGGGCTTGGCCAGATAATCGTCCATGCCGGCGGCGAGACAGCGCTCGCGATCGCCCACCAGGGCGTTGGCGGTCATGGCCACGATCGGCACCCGCCGTCTCGAAGCGGCCTCGACGGCACGGATGGCGGCCGTCGCCTCGAGCCCGTCCATCTCCGGCATCTGCATGTCCATGAGGATCAGGTCGAAGGGCTCGGCGCCTGCACGCTCGACGGCGACGCGACCGTCGTCGGCGACGACGACCGTATGGCCGCGCTTCTCGAGCACACGTACGGCGACCTGCTGGTTCACCCGGTTGTCCTCGGCCAGCAGCACGCGCAGCGGCCGCACGGCCGGCGAGGGAACGACGGGCGCGGCGGTCGCCGCGGCGACGTCGGCGCGGCCGAAGTGGGCGGTGAAGTGGAACGTGCTGCCGCGGCCCGGCGTGCTCTCGAGGCCGATGGCGCCGCCCATCAGCGTCACCAACTGGCGCGTGATCGCGAGGCCGAGCCCGGTGCCGCCGAACCGCCGCGTCGTGGTGTCGTCGGCCTGGGTGAACGCGGCGAACACCCGGTCGACCTGCTCCGGCGGGATGCCGATGCCGGTGTCGGCGATGGCGAAGCGCAGCGCGACGCCGTCGGCGTCGGCGCCCGCGCGCTCGACGCTGACGCGCACGGCGCCCTCGGGCGTGAACTTGACCGCGTTGCCGAGGAGGTTGACCAGTATCTGGCGCAGGCGGCCGGGATCGCCGGCGAGCCCGTCGGGCACGTCCGCGGCGACGTCGCAGCCGAGGGTGAGGCCCTTCTCGTCGCAGATCGGCGCGAAGGCGCGCAGCGTGTCGTCGAGCAGCGGGCGCAGCGCGAACGGCAGCGTCTCGAGGCTCAGCTTGCCGGCCTCGACCTTGGAGAAGTCGAGCACGTCGTTGATGACGGTCAGCAGCGCCTCGGCCGACGAGCGCACCGTCGCGACGTGCTCGCGCGCCTCGTCGCTCATCTCGCTCTCGAGCGCGAGCCGGGTCATGCCGAGGATGCCGTTCATCGGCGTGCGCAGCTCGTGGCTCATGGTCGCGAGGAACACGGCCTTCGTGCGTGCCGCGTCGAGCGCAACGTCGCGGGCGCGCTTGGTCTCCTCGAGCGCCGCCTGCCGGTCGGTGACGTCCACCGCCGTGCCGATCCAGCCGAGGCGGCGGCCGTCGCTCCCGCGGCGCGGCAGCGTCGTCACCAGGATCCAGCGCCACGCGCCGTCGGCACGCCGCAGGCGGACCTCGCCCCGCCACACCTCGTCGGGCGCGGCCGCGCGCGTGCGCAGGCGTGCCAGGCCCTCGGCGTCGACGTGCGCCTGCCAGGTGGGCGCGGGGACCGGCGCGTCGAGGCCGAGGAATTCGCGCGTCGCGCGGTTCGCGAAGACCAGGGTCTGCGCGAGGTCGGCGAACCAGATCATCACCGGCGCCGACTCGGCCAGCGTGCGGAAGCGTGCCTCGCTCTCCGCGACCGCGGCCATCGCCGCCGTGCGCGCCGCACGCTCGCGCGCCAGGGTCGCCGCGGTGAGGATCGAGAGCGGCATGCCGATCAGCACCGCGACCCCGAAGTTGGCGATGCCCGAGTCGACGCCGCGCACCAGCATCACGTTGGCGAGCGCGCAGGCGGTCGCGGTCGCGGCGACGATCGCCTGCGGGCCGACGCCCCACGGAAACACGCTGGCCGTCAGGAAGGGCAGCGCGGCGGTGATCAGCACCGGGGTGAAGACCACCTGCCCGACGATGCCGATGGCCATGTTGGCGACCAGCGACAGGGTCGTGCCGAGGACCGCCAGCCGTACCACGGCGTCGTCCGCCAGCGGGCGCCGCAAGCGCAGCGCCACCGAGAGGCCGACCAACGCCGCGACGGCGCGCACGGCGGTGATGCCCGCCAGCCCCGGGCGCCCATTCACGAGGTCGATGGCCTCGAAGAGCGTGTTGCTGCCGACGGCGCACCACGCCAGCATCGAGACCCGGCGGATGAACGACGCCGGATCCGGGGCGACCGGCGCGACGGCGGCTGGCTGGACGGGACTCGGCGACATGGGAGAACGGATGGCCCACGGCTCGGGGGGCCTCGGCTCGCTTTCGGCCGTCCGGCGACCGGACTTGAGGCCCACCCGGGGCCGCCCGCGTCACGAATCGGGCGGAACGGCGTTCCACGGCACGGAACGTCGCACGACGAGCGCCATGCCCGCCCGCGGGCGGCGCCGGAGGAAGGTCTCCATGGATCGCACGCTGTCCCCCCGTTTCCCCATCCGCCTCGTGATGGGCCTCGCCCTCGCGACCGCCGCCCTGCCGGCCGCCGCGGCCGCACGGATCGCCTGCGGCGACGTCCTCCCGCCGGGCACGACCGTCGTGCTCACCCAGGACGTCGGCTCCTGCGACGGCGGCGACTGGGCCCTCGCCGTCGACGGCGCCGTCCTCGACCTGAACGGCCACACCTTCTCCTGCGCCGACACGGACGGCGACGGCGCGGTTCCCGACGGCATCGTGCTGTTCGGGCGCGGCGCGGTCCTGCGCAACGGCACCGTCCGCGGCTGCTACGCCAACGTCTTCCTCGCCGGCCGCGGCGGCCATCTGGTCGAGGACGTGGTCTCGACCGGCGCCGCCGAGGACGGGGTCCACGTCCAGCCGCGCAGCAATCGCAGCCGCATCCAGCGGACGACGTCGAACGCGAACGCCGACGACGGCTTCGAGCTGCGCGGCAGCCGCAACCGCGTCGAGGGCTGCGTCGCCGACGACAACGGCGAGGACGGCATCGACGTCGCCGAAGGCGCCCGCAACACGGTCGTGTCGAGCGCCGCCGCGCGCAACGTGCAATCCGGCATCGACGTCGGCGCCCCGGCGACGCGGGTGCTCGCGAACACGGTGCGCGACAACGGCGGCTTCGGCATCGAGGTGCGCAGCCGGCGCAACCGCGTCCTCGGCAACACGGCGAGCGGCAGCGGCGGGGGTCCCGACATCGTCTCGCGGCGCTGCCGCGGCAATCGCTTCCGCGACAACGTCGTCGCCGCCCCGGGCGTCTGCGTGCGGTGACCCCGCGCGCCTCGCCGCGGAGCGGAGGCGATGTTATGGGGCTCGCCCATGCTCCCTGCACATCCGCTTCGCGGCGCGGCCATGGTCGCGCTGCTCGCCCTCGTCGCGGCCACCGGCTGCTCGATCTCGGCCAGCTCGGTGAGCATCTCGGAATCGATCGGCACCTCGTCCGAATCGATCTCGGGCTCGAGCGCCAGCTCGTCGCGCAGCGACACCGACCGCTACCGCGAGGACGTCGCGGAGTACACCAAGGCGTACGTGCAGTCGGGCGGCCAGTACGACGCCTTCCAGCGCACCCTCGCCGACCTCGCGCGCAAGCGCGGCATCAGCGACTGGGAGAGCAGCAAGGCGACCTGGGTCGGCGTCGGCCAGGGGCTGGCGCGCGCGAAGGTGTCCGAGGTCGCGCTCGACACCTGGAAGACGAACCTCGCGGGCGACGACGACGCCAAGCGCCGCGCCATCGAGAGCGGCTACCGCCACCCGGGGGACTAGCGATGCGGGCGGCGCTGGCGGCGGTGGGCGTGCTGGCCCTGTGCGCGGGCGCCGCCGCCGGCCCCACCGTCGACTGGCTCTACGTCGAGGGCAACGAGGGCGGCTCGAGCGGGGGACACGCCGCGCTCACGGTCGGCGACGAGGCGTTCCACTTCCAATATGCACGCGGGCTGCTGCGGCTGGTGCGCGAGGACGCCGCGACCGCCGAGCGCCGCTATCGCCTGCTCGAGAACCGCCCGATCCACCGCTACCGCGTCGCCCTCGACGGCGCCGCGGCGGTCGCCCTCCGCGACGCGCTCGTGCGCCGCGAGCTGGCGCAGGACCGCCAGCTGGCGCGGCTCGACGCCCTCGCCGCCGATCGCGCGCTCCTCGGGCGCCTCGTCGCCCGCGCGCGGCGAGACGGCGACCACGCGTGCCCGGCGTCGGGCTCTTCGTCGCGCGGGATCCGGCGGCGGAGACGCCGAGCCCGCCCTGGTCACGCTGCGGGCGACGGTGGCCGCGCGGCTCGGCCCCGGCGCCGTCGCCGAGCGGCGCGCCCGCCTGGCCGCCTGGCGGGCGGCGCTCGCGCCCGACGCCGCCGTCGACCTGCCGCCGCCCACCCCCGACGACCCCGGCCCCGCGCACTGGACGTTCGCGCAGCGCTGGCAGGACGCCACCGCCGCCCGACGCGCGCTGCGGGCGCTCGCCGCCGCACGGCGCCTCGATCCCGCGGCCGTCACCGACACGGGCGTCCCGCTCGGCCCCGGCGACGCCGCCCGCGTGGCCGGGCTCGAGCACGTGCTGGCCACGCGCCTCGTCGTGCTGGTCGAGCGCGCGCGTCCGGAGCAGGCCGGCGCGCTCGTCCTCGGGCTGGCGCGGCTGGCGACGCTCGAGCGCTCGCGGCACAGCGGCCGCTGGATCGTGCTCGACGGCTTCCCCGCCGACGCCGCGGTCTTCGACGCCGCCGCCGTCGCCGCTCGGCGTGCCGATCTGCTGCCGCTCGCCGCCGAGGCACGCCGTCGCTTCGAGCACGCGCACGCCGCCCTCGTCGCCGCCCCGTCCGACGGCGGCTTCCCGGAGGCCGACTTCGCCGCCTTCGAAGCCGCCGCCATGCGCCGCACCGAGCTGGCGGGCGCCGTCGCCGACGGACGGCCGCTGCGGGTGCGCGGCGGCCCGCTGCTCCCCGACCGCGCCGCGGACGTCCGTCTCGCGCCGCCGCCCTGGCCCGCCGATCGCCTGCAGGCCGCCCTCACCGCCGCCGCGGCGCGCGAGCGCCGATACGGCGCGGCGCTGCAGCGCCAGCTCGACTACGACCTCGTGGGACACAACTGTGTCACCGAGCTGCTCGCGCTGGCGCGCGCCGCCGCGCCGGCGACGCGGCTCGACGCCCCGCTCGCCTTCATCCCGTTCGTCGCGACCCGCGCGGTGGCCCGGCAGTGGCCGATCACGGCCGCGACCACCCTGCCCTCGCGCCGCCAGGCGACGCTGGCGGCGCAGGCCCCCGGCCCCCGCCGCTGGCTGCGCGAGGGCAACGTCCTCACCGCCACCGCCTACCGGCCGAGCCCGGACGACTCGCTCTTCCTCTTCTTCACGGACGACGTGGTGGCGGCGCGGCCGCTGCTCGGCGCCGCCAATCTCGTCGTCGCGCTCGGCGGCGCGGCCCTCGCCCTGCCCCTGGCGCCCTTCGACGGCGGAGCCCGCCTCGGCGCCGCGCTGCGCGGCGCGTTCTGGAGCCTGCCCGAGCTCGCCTTCTGGAGCGTCCGCAAGGGCTCGTACCCGCTCCTGCCGCCGGAGCCGTCGAACGCGCTTCAGTCCGGCGCCGAATCGACCGAGATCTCTGCATGCGGCGGCTTCGCGCCCACGGCCTCGTGCTCGTCTGGGCCCTCGTGACGTCCGCCGACCCGGAGCGCTCGCTCGACGACTGGCAGACGCTCGGCGAGTTCCCCACCGCCGCACGCTGCGAGCAGGCGCGCGGCGCGGCGCTGGACCAGGAGGCGACCCGCCGTATCGGCGCGCTGGCCCTGACCGAGGTGCAGAATCCGGTGCGTGCCTCGGCCTACGCGCGCGCGCTCCAGCGCGTCGACCGGCGCTTCCGCTGCGTCCAGCGCTGACGCGCGTCACCCGGCGCGCGTGCCGCCCGGCGTGCGCCGCGCCAATCAGACGCCCGAGCTCACACCCCGACGATCGACACGAAGCTCACACACCGCCCCGGCGCGCCGCCGAGGTTGTGCGTCAGCCCGAGCTTCGGGGCCTTGATCTGGCGCGGGCCGGCCTCGCCGCGGAGCTGGAGCCACATCTCGTACATCATGCGCAGCCCGCTGGCGCCGATCGGGTGGCCGAAGCTCTTGAGGCCGCCGTCGGGGTTCACCGGCTGGGGGCCGTCGCCGTCGAAGCGGCCGTCCATGACGTCCTTCCAGCCGTGGCCGCGCGGGGAGAAGCCCATGTCCTCCATCAGCACGAGCTCGGTGGGCGTGAAGCAGTCGTGGACCTCGGCCATGCTGATCTCTTCGCGCGGGTCGGTGACGCCGGCCTGCTTGTAGGCGTCGGCCGAGCTGGCGACGACCTCGGGGAAGGTCGTGAAGTCGTAGTCGGGCGAGTAGTAGCCGTGCGCGGGGCCCGCGGCGAAGGAGAGCGCCTTCAGGAAGATCGGGTTCTTCGAGTACTTGTGGGCGTCCTCCGCGCGGCAGAGGACCGCCGCGGCGGCGCCGTCGCTCACCCCCGAGCAGTCGAAGACGCCGAGCATGCCCGCCACCGGCGGCGCCTTGGTGATGGTCTCCATCGGCACCTCCTTCTTGAACTGCGCCTTCGGGTTCTTGGCGCCGTTCTTGTGGTTCTTCCATGCGATGCGGGCGAGCACCTGCTTCAGCTCGGCCTCGTCGACGCCGTACTTCTTGGCGTAGGCGGGCGCGAGCAGCGAGAAGGTCGCGGGCGCGGTCATGTTCGAGAGCGTGCCGTCGTTCGGCGGGTTGCCGATGACGAGACCGGAGAAGCCCGAGTCCTTCAGCTTCTCGACGCCGATCGCCATGACGAGATCGTAGGCGCCGCTGGCGACGGCGTAGGCGGCGTTGCGGATCGCCTCGCTGCCGGTGGCGCACATGTTCTCGAGCCGGGTGACGGGGCGGTACGGGATCTTGAGCGCCTCGGAGAGCATGAGGCCGGACGTGCCGCTCGCCATGGTGCCGAGCCAGTAGGCGTCGACGGCGTCGGCCTCGACGCCCGCGGAGCGGTAGGCCTCGTGGGCGGCGTCGACGAGGAGGTCTTCCGGCCCCTTGTCCCAGTGCTCCCCGAACGGGGTGCAGCCCATGCCGACGATGGCGACCTTGTCCTTGATCCCGTTGCTGGCCATGCGGGCTTTGTAGCCCGCGCCGCGCCGGCGGCGCCACCCTGCCCGTCAGCGTGCCGCGGCGCGGGCGCGGGCCACCATGAAGGCGACGGCGTCGTTCATGCCCACCGGCTCGAGCGTCACCCCGGGGTGCGCACGCGCGAAGACCCGGAAGACCTCGTCGCAGAAGCCCTGGCCGACGACGTCGACGCCGGTGAAGTCGAGCGTCACGTGGGTGAACTCGGGCAGCCGCGCGACCAGGCGCTTCGCCTCGGAGCGGGCGACGAGCGTCTTGCCGAAGGCCGCCAGCCGGATCGTCGCCCGCGTACGCAGGAACGCCAGGCTCTCGGGATCGGTGAAGGCCGCGAAGACGTCCTGGAGCCGCGGCACGTGCCCCGGGACGAGCACGAAGCCCACGCGGGTCCCGCGGCGCACTTCGCTGCTGCCGATGCCGCTGTCGCCCGCGACGTTGTCGACCACCCACGCCACGCCCTGGCTCTCCAGCCGGAAGCGCGACACCGCCTTGGAGGTGAAGAACAGCCCTTCGCCGCTATGGCGCGCGGGGTCGCTCGTCAGCTTGCCCTGCTCGAGCTGGACGATGGCGTCCGCGGGGGTGGCGTAGCCGAACTCCTCCGCGACGCGGCGGAAGACGCCGACGCCGTCGTCGGTTATCGTCATCGCGGTCGCGCCCCCGGCCTCGAAAGCGACGGTGACCGCGGCGCCGCGGCCGCCCGAATGGTCGATCGCGTTGTTCAGCATCTCCGAGGCGGCGTACGCGAAGGTGTGCGCCTCGTCGGCGCCCAGCGGGCGGATCGCCGCGATGTCTGCGGCGATCGCGTCGATCGCCGCGTGCTCGTCGAGACCGGCCAGGCGGAACCGTCGCCGGATCGTGCGCAGCCCGTAGCGGGACGCGCGCCCCTTGCCGCGCCGCTCGAGGACGCCGGCGAGCACGAGGGCCTGGAGGAGCCGGTGCGCCGTGGCGGCCGACACCCGCAGCGCCGCCGCCACGTCGCGGTTCTGGACCTCGCCCCGGCGGGCCGTCAGGTCACGGACGCGGTCGGTCGGAGACGGAGGCGGCATGAGGCGATCCTTGCAAAATCACCTCACACTGTCGAGGCGATCATTTCGTAATCACCTCACGCCAGGAGCTCGCGGGCCAGGGTCAGGATCTGGATCTCCGTCGTGCCCCCGCCCAGCTCGATGAGCTTGGCGTCGCGCGCCAGGCGCTCGACGACGTACTCCTCCATGTAGCCGTTGCCGGCGAGGATGTGGATCGCCTCGAAGGCGACGAACGTCCCCATCTCGGCGCAGTAGAGCTTGCCGGCGCAGACGTCGGCGACGGACTCGCGCAGCGGGCGGCCGGCGAGCCAGTCGGCGTAGACGATGCGCCGGCTGTTCGCCACCGCCACCCACATACGCGCGAGCCGCTGCTGCACGAGCTGGAACTCGGCGATGGGCTTGCCGAACTGCCGCCGCTCCTTCGCGTAGTCGCGCGCGATCTCGAAGCAGCGCTCGGCGATGCCGTACGACAGCACCGAGAGGCCGCCGCGCTCCTGGGCCAGGCTCGACTTCACGTGATCGCGCTTGCGCACGCCGCCGCCGAGGACGCGGTCGGCCGGGAGGCGCACGTCGTCGAGGAAGATCTCGCCGGTGGGCGAGCCGCGCATGCCCATCTTCTTCATGGGCGGGCCGGTGGTGAGACCGGCGTCGCGGCGGTCGACGAGGAAGGGCTGGATCGTGCCGTCCTGCTCGCCGCCCTGCACGCGCGCGTAGACGAGGAAGACGTCGGCGAAGGGGGCGTTGGTGATGAACGTCTTGCTGCCCGCCAGCACGTAGTGGTCGCCGTCGCGCCGCGCGGTCGTCTGCATGCCGCCGAGGGCGTCGCTGCCGGCGCCGGGCTCGGTGAGGCCCCAGGCGCCGATCTTCTCGCAGCGCATCACCGGGATCGCCCATTCGGCGACCTGCTCGGGCGTGCCCTTGCCGATCACGTTGGCGCCGAAGAGGCCGGTGCTGGCGCCGTAGCTGAGCGCGAACGACGGGCTCACGCGCGCCATCTCGACCACGAAGGTGGTGCGCGCGAAGCGGGCGACGTTGGCGTCCAGCCCGGCGCCGCCCTCCCCCGGCTCGCGCGAGCCCGGCCGCGGCACCATGGCCTCCAGGCCGAGCGTGCGGTGCATCGTGCGCATGAGGTCGTAGGGCAAAAGCTCGCCGCGCTCCATGGCGGGCACGTGCGGCTCCAGCTCGCCCGTGAACCAGCCGCGGAAGGTGTCGCGCAGCATGCGCTCGGTGTCGTTCAGCTCGAGGTCCATGGTTCGCGTCTCCTTGTGCGGCGCCGACCCTTAGCCGGCCCCGGGCCGCGGTGCCACGGGCGCGCGTCGGGCCGCTCGGCTACGGTGCGCGCATGCTGCGCACGACGGCGCTCTTCCTCGTCACCGCGGTCGCCGAGATCGTCGGCTGCTACCTCCCCTACCTCTGGCTGCGCGCGGGCGGCTCGGCATGGCTGCTCGTGCCGGCCGCGGCGAGCCTCGGCCTCTTCGCCTGGCTGCTGACGCTCCACCCCGAGGCCGCGGGACGGACCTACGCCGCGTACGGCGGCGTCTACGTCGCGACGGCCGTTTGCTGGCTCTGGCTGATCGAGGCACAACGACCCGACCGCTGGGACGTGCTCGGGGCCGGCATCTGCCTCGTCGGCATGGGCGTCATCTTCTTCGGCCCCCGAACGCCCTGAGACGCCCCGCCCGAGGATCCATTGGACGCCCCTGCCCTGCGCGTCGAGCAGCTCGTGAAGACCTACCGCCGCGGCGTGCGTGCGGTCGACGGACTGTCGTTCGAGGTGCCGCGCGGCAGCATCTTCGGGCTTCTCGGTCCGAACGGCGCCGGCAAGACGACGACGCTCAAGATCCTGAACACGCTGATCCCCCCGACGTCGGGCCGGGCGAGCGTGCTGGGCTTCGACGTGGTGGCGCAGGGCCTCGAGGTGCGGCGGCGCATCTCGGTGGTGATCCAGGAGTCGGCGGCGGAGATGTTCCTCTCGGTACACGACAACCTCCTCACCTATGCCCGCTTCCACGGCGTCGACGCGCGTCTGGCGAAAGCCCGCGCCGCCGACCTGCTCGAGCGCTTCCAGCTGGCGGCCGAGGCCGAGCGCAAGGCGATGGACCTCTCGGGCGGCCAGCGCCGGCGCGTGCAGGTGGCGAAGGTCTTCCTGGTCGAGACGCCGGTGATCTTCATGGACGAGTTCTCGACCGGCATGGACCCGATCCTGAAGCGCGCGGTGATGGAGATGCTGCGCGGCGAGGCCGCCCGCGGCCGCACCATCGTGCTGACGACGCAGATCCTGAGCGAGGCCGAAGAGCTCTGCGACGACATCCTCATCATGAACCACGGCCGCCAGGTGGCGCGCGGCGACCTCCACGCGCTGAAGCTGCTGTCGAGCGGCATGAAGGAGGTCGCGATCACCTTCGAGCGCGTGCCGCCCGGGCTCGAGGCCGAGCTGCGCGCGCTCGCGCCGCTCCACCTGCGCATCACCGACACCACCGTCGAGCTGGGCGTGCGCATGCCCGAGGCCGAGATCCTGGCGCTCGTCAGCCGGCTCGCCGCTCGCGGCAACGTGCTGCATCTCGAGATGGGCGGCGCCAGCCTCGAAGACGTCTTCGTGGAGCTGATGGCGAAATGATGTCCGCGATCGCCGCCGTGGTGCACCGCGAGTCGCGCATCCGCGTGACCAACGCGACCTTCATCTTCTGGGACCTGCTCTCGCCGCTCGCCTACCTGCTCGTGTTCGGCGTCGGCATCGACGCCGCGCTCGGGCCGCCGGCGGCGATGGGCGGCGTCGACTACAACGCCTTCTTCCTCGGCGGGGTGCTCGGCATGGCGAGCTTCACGATCGCGTCGAACACCGCGTGGTCGTTCTTCATGGATCGCGACAACGGCATCTTCTACGAGATGCTGACGTATCCGCTGAGCCGCTCGCAGTATCTGCTCGGCAAGGTGCTCTTCAACGTCGGCGTCGCGCTGCTCCAGGCCGCGATCGCGGTCGGGCTCGGCGCCGTGCTGCTCGGCATCCCGATCGTGTGGAGGTACCTGCCGCTCTTGGTCGTAGCGGTCGCGGTCGGCACCGCGGGCTGGTTCTTCTTCTACGCGATCTTCGCCCTGCGCATCCGGCGCAACGACGCCTTCAACACCGTCACCTCGATCTTCTACTTCGTGTTCCTGTTCGCGAGCTCGATGTTCTACCCGCTGGAGCCGTTGCCGGCGTGGTTCCAGGCGGTCGCGCTCGCGAACCCGATCACCTGGCACGTCGACGTGCTGCGCTTCGCGACCATCGGCATCGGCGCGCCGGCGGCGCTCTGGTGGCAGGGAGCCGCCTTCACCGCCTTCGCGGTGGCGTGCTTCGCGGCGGCGACGCGCATCCTCGACCGCCAGGAATAGCGGTCAGAGGTCGTCGGCCGGCAGGTAGCGGATGCGCTTGTGCACGTCCGTGTTGATCGAGTGGTACGGCTGCGAGAGGTTCGCGGCGGCGAACAGCGTCACGCGCATGTGCTCGGCGTCGTCGTTACCGATGGCGTCGGTGAAGATCGGCAGCAGGTACTCGACGCCGAGCCGCGACGGCTTCATCAGCTGCGGGTCGTACAGCTCGGGGTGCACGCTGCGGGCGTGGATGTGGCCCCAGCGATCGCGGAAGCGGTTGGCGTCCCAGTCGGCGACGTGAAAGCCGTTCTCGGCGTCGTACTGGAGGATGGCGACGGCGTTGTTGCGGCCCTCGGCCAGCATCTCGACGGACTTGGCGCCGAGCAGCGCGGCGTAGAAGCGGTCGAAGAGGATCGGCCGACCGCCGCGCTGCGTGTGGCCGACCTTACGAGTGAAGACGGCCTCGCGCGCCGAGTTCCCGCGCCGATAGCGCTGGAAGTACTTGTCGCCGATCATCTGGATCAGCTTCGAGCGCAGCGCCTCCGCGGCGCCGGAGAGCACGACGTTGCCGGCCGGGTCGGCCGTCCGCGTCTCGGCACCGAGCTCCCGCCCCTGCTCGTCGACGATGCCCTCGCCGCACACGATGACGACGTTCTTCTGGAGGTCGTAGAGGTGCTTCACGCGCTCGCACAGGTGCTCCAGGTCGAGCGGGTGCTCGGGGATGAGGACCATGTCCGGGCGGCCGTAGGCGCTGCCGAGCGCGATGTAGCCGGCGTGCCGCCCCATCACCTCGACGATGGCGATGCGGCGGTGGCTCTCCGCCGTCGTGCGCACGCGATCGACGCCGGTGGCGGAGACGTAGACCGCGGTCGCGTAGCCCGGGGTCACGTAGTTGATCATCTGGCCGAGGTCGAAGCGCGTCGTGGCGCGGGTGCGCTTGTAGCGCACGCCGTGCCGGGCGGCGGGGTCGTGGCTGCGCACCCACTCGTCGGGCTCGCTCGGGTAGTTGAGGCCGAGATCGTTGTCGATCGTCTTCGGCGTCAGCACCACGGGGAAGCGCTCGGCGATCGGCTGCAGGCCGTTCAGCGTCCCGTCGCCGCCGACGCAGATGAGCCCTTCGATGCCGAGCCGAGCCAGACGCGTCGCGACGAGGTCGATGTCGTCGCTGCGGCTCGAGTCGACGAAGTCGCGCGACGAGCCGATCAGCGTGCCGCCCTTGGTCGGATCGAGCTCGGGGATCTCCTGGAACAGCGGGTTCAGGTGCACGTGCGGCACGCGCGGATTGAACAGCGAGTTGAACCCCTTGATGAGCCCGTAGATCTCGATGCGCAGCTGGTTCGCGCGCACGACCGCGCCGTGGATCGTGGCGTTCAGGGCGGGCGTGTCGCCGCCCGCCGTCAGGATGCCGATGCGCTTCATGCAGGGATCGAATGCCGGTCGCCGTCACGATCCATGAGCAAGGGTCGTGCCCCGGCGCGGGGACGCGCGCAAGCCCGCACGCTCGACCGGCGGCGGGAGCGGCAAGCGCCCGCTGCCCAGCGTGCGGGCAGCGGCTGCAATCGGCGCGGGCGCCGGCGCGGGCTCAGCGGCCCGGCCGCGCCTTCCAGAAGTAGTTGTGCACGCCCTGGGCGGTGAAGAGCCGCCGGAAGGTCATCTCGAGATGGTCGCCGATCGCGACCGTCTTCGGGTCGACGTCGGTCAGCTCGCAGGAGAAGCGGCCGCCGCCCTCGTAGTCGACGAACGCCGCCACGACCGGCGGCTGGAGCGTGTAGGCGAGATGGTCGAGGGTATAGGTGGCGATCCGGCACGAGGTGTCGGCGAAGCGCTCCTCGCGCATCTGGTCGACGGCGCCGCACTTCACGCACACCCGCTGCGGCGGCAGATGCCCCGCCTGACATTGCGTGCAGCGCGAGCCGACGAAGGCCAGCTTCCAGCGCTCGTGGCGGCGCATCGGCGGCGCCGCCGGCCGCTCCGGATCGGGCCGCCGCGGGGCCTCGAACGGCAGGATGCCGCGCCACTTGAGGTAGGACTGGTACGGCAGGTCGTTGCGCTTCGACGCGATCCAGCGGTCGACGCTGCGCACCGGCGGCTTGTCGGCGATGCGCGGCGTCGCCTCGAAGACCAGCGCGTCGGCGCCGTCGGCTTCGCAGACGAGGAGGATGCGGTCGCCCGGCCTGGCGCCGTCGAGGGCGCGCGCGAGCAGCAGGCCGGCGTGCGCCGTGCCGGTGCGGCCGACGCTCGCCGCCAGCGTGTCCGCGAGCTGCTCGGGCCGAAGCCCGAGGGCCTTCGGCAGACCGGCCATGCTGCGCGGATTCGTCCCGTCGAGGATGACGGTCGTCAGCGCGCCCGGCTCGACCCCCGCCTGCGCCAGCGCGCGCTTCGCGACGTCGAGGATCGCGGGCGCCATCGTGTCGGCGGTGAAGCGCTCCTCCCACTGGCGCGGGAAGCGGTCGTCGGGAAGCCGCCAGGCGTCGAGGATCTCGATCGTCGCGGAGGCGCGCCCGGTGCAGCGCGCGATCGCCTCGTCGTCGGGACCGGTGACGAACGCGACCGCGGCGTCGCCGCCCTGGCTCTCGCGCCCGCCGCCCGGCGCGCCGACCGCGACGTCACCGGCACAGACCAGCGTCCGGCGGCGGCCGCCCGCGAGATCGAGGCCGAGCAGCAGCGCCGCCGTGCCCATGCGCGACGAGGTGCCCAGCTCCGCCGAGAGCATCGCCTCGGGCAGGTCGAGCGCCGCCTGGATCGTCGCCGCGTTCAGCTTCTCGGCATACGGCGGGCTCAGCGTCGCGAAGAGCAGCGCATCCGGCACGACGTCGCCCCGCACCGCGTCGCGCCCCGCCTCGACCGCCATCGACACCGCGTCCTCGTCGAAGCTGGCCACGGCGCGCTCGCCCTTGCCGCCGCCGAGGACCGCACGCGTGAGCCGGAAGAACGGGACGTAGCTGCCGTAGCGGACGATGCCTGCCATCGGCGGGGTTCTAGCTCGATCGCACCGAGAGGCGCCACCGATGTCGCGTCGGTTGCCCACCTCCGTTCCCTGTGGTGTGCTACCCGCTGCTCGATGGCCCGAACCCTGTTGGACAGGTGGTCGCGCGCGTCGCGCGTGGCCGCCCTCCTGGCCTGCACGACTCTCGCCTGCGGCAGCGATACGCGCTCGACCCCGATGGAGTGTGACGTCGTCCCGTCCGCGCGCGAGACGTCCGTCGATCCCGATCAGCTCCCGCGCTACGCGCTGTCGTCGCTGATCCACTCGGCGGCGCAGGGCCGCGACGTCGAACTCGCGTGGCGGGACGGCGACGGCCTGACGGCGCACCCGCGCGGACCCGCGCCGGCGGTCGTGCTGCCCGCACCGCTGGCCTTCGGCGCCGGCGGCGACGACCGACTCGTCGTCGACGTCACCACCGAGCGCGACCTGGAACTCGAGGTCGCATGGTCCGACGGCGCGTGTAGCACGCCCGGGCCGCCGTGCGTGGCGCGGAGGCGCCTGCCCGGCCCCGGACGACACCGCGTGCCGGTCGACCTCACCGGCCGCACCGGCGCGCCGCGCGACCTCGAGGTGCGTCTCCCGACGGACGCCGGCCCGGTCACGCTGCACGGCATACGCGCCGGCACGTACGACCCGGATCCCGACCCGGGCACGAGCGCCGCCGCAGTTCCGCTCATCGGTCCCGACGACGAGGTCGACGTCTTCGCCACCGCCGAAACGACGACGCCGCGCCACGACCCGGGTGACGGGCTGCGCCTCCTGCCGCGCGAGCACCACGCCGGCACGCCGTACCGCGCGTGGTTCGCGTTCGGGCTCGAGCGACCGGCAGCGGAAGCCCGCTACCTCGTCGCAGAGCTGGACACCCCGCCCGGCACACGGCTGGAGGCGTACTTCGCCGGGTCGGTGTGCAGCTATTTCATGGAGACGTGTCGTCTCGGGATGGTCGAAACGGCTCCGGGAACGTTCGTCGTCGACCTGGGTGCGCACCCGTGGTGGCACGGCACGATCGCGGCTCTGCGCCTCGATGTCACCGCACCGGCCCCCACCCCCCTCTTGGTTCGCCGCGCGGCATTCGTCCCCCGCGACGAGTATCGTGATCGCCTCGCTGCCCAGACGCTACCGCTCACCCTGCTCGGCGGCGAGCACCCGCCCGCCATCGTGACCACGAATCAGGCCGCGGTCACGCCGCGCCCGGACGGCACCGTCGAAATCCGGCTCGACGAGCCGGCTGCCGGCGTGCCGTTCCAACCGTGGCTCTTGCTGCCCGTGGACGCGACGGCGGACGTCGCGCGCCTGCTCGTCCTCGAGGGCGACGACGTGCCCGACGGCCCGCTCACGGTGCACTTCGCCGGATCCGGCTGCCCGACCCTGTCGGAGGACTGCCGGGCCACGGTGCCCCGCAACATCTTCGGCGAGCCCGTGATCGACCTATGGGACGCGCCCCGCTGGCGCGGCACGATCGAGGCGCTGCGCTTGAACCTCCCCGGCGCACCCGGGAGCCGGTTCGTCGTCCGCTCCCTGCGCTTCGCGCCGCCGCTCACGACGACGACCTTCACCGCAGGCGACACGGATTACCGCGGCCCGCGCGAGCTGGCTCGGCTCGACGGCCTGCACCTCGGATGGCGGATTCCGGCCGGCCAGACCCTGGAATGCCGCTTCCGCGCGCTGCAGGCGCGTGAGGTCGCACCGGACACCGTCACGCTGCGCATCCCGGCCCTGCCCAGCGTGCTCGACTTCGCCCGGGCCCAGGTCGGGTGGATCGGCGAGGACGGCACGATCGAGCCGGCCGCGGACTACACCGACTCCTTCGCCACGCCGCGCGCCGCGTCCTGGATGCCGATCGTGCTGCGCCGCCCGACGGGTCGCGTGCAGGGCCTCCGCGTCGTCGTCGCATGCAGCGAGAACTGCGACTCGCGTGCGCAGCCGGGACGCGTCGTGCAGCTCGCGCGGCCGCTGTACCATGTTCCCGCCGACGAGCCGGCCGCACGCCCGCGCCATCTCCTCCTGGTCTCGCTCGACACCGTCCGCGCCGACCTCCTCGCGCCGTACGGCGGGTCCGCGGCGCTGGCCCCGTTCCTGAACGGGCTGGCGACGCGCGCGACGGTCTACGAGCAGCTCTACGCGGTCGACACCTGGACGCTCCCGACGCACGCCGCCATGCTGACGGGGCGTCACCCCGCCGACTTTCCGGCGCGACGGCATGCTGGTCTTCCCGCCGACGTGACGACCCTCGCGGACCACCTCGGCGCGCGCGGTTGGAGGTCGGTGGCGGTGGCGGACGGCGCCCTCGTCGCCGCCACCTTCGGGCTCGACCGCGGCTTCGAGGTGTTCGACTCGCGTCACGAGCCGTTCGAGCGCAAGCACGAGGCGTTCGTGACCCGGGTCGCCGACGCGACGGCGAGCGGCGCGCCGGTATTCGCCTTCCTGCACACCTACGCCGTACACGATCCCTACTCGGTGGCGCCGGGGCCCGGCCTCGACTGGCTGACCCGCGCCGGCGTGGGCACCATGGCCGTGCCGTTCCTCCAGATCGGCGCGCTCCTCGACCAGGCGGGCTTTCTCGCGCATGCCGAGGAAGGCGCGCGGCGTCTGCGCGCACGCTACGAAGCCGCCCTGCACACGCTCGACCGCCAGCTCGAGGCCGTCTTCGCCGACCCGCGCCTCGCGGACTTCCTGCGCGACGCCGTCGTCGTCTTCACCTCGGATCACGGAGAGCTCTTCTACGAGCACGGGGGACTCGGGCACTTCACGCAGATACCGTACCCCGAGCTGACCCACGTGCCCCTGATGGTGCACGTGCCCGGGCAGTCCGCGGGACGGCGCGACGCGACGCTCCGCTCGCAGATCGAGATTCCCGGCCTGGTCCTCGAGGCGCTCGGTCTGCCGAACATGCTGCCGGCCACCGCGCCGTGCGCGGAGCACGGGCACCCGGTCGCCGTCGGCACCGGGGTCGGCGTCGCGCCGTATCCCGCGAGCACGCATCTCGCGACCGGCGTGTTCGCCGACGGTTGGGAGCTGATCCGCATCGTCGAGCGGGCGACCGGCACCCTCGCACACGAGGAGACGCTGCCGCTCCCGCGCTTCGCGGGCGCGGCCGCCACGGCCCCGCTCACGGCGATGCGCGAGACCGCGACCTGCCTGGAGCGGCGGATCCTCCAGACCCCCGCCCAGGCGCCGGCGCAGCCGGCGCTGCCCCAGGAGCAGAAGGACCGGCTGCGCGCGCTGGGCTACGTCTTCGACTGAGCCGCTACTTCTCGCCGAGCTCCGCGTCCATCGTCGGCGCGCGGAGCCACTTGCCGATGTCCTCGCCGAGCACCTTGATGCAGCGGCCGAGGACGGCGCACGAGCCCTTCCAGTTGCCGAACGCGCCGCCGCCGGACGAGCGGCGGGCGCGGAAGGTGCCCTGCACCTGGCCGTTCTCGAGCAGGCGGCCGCGCAGCGAGACGAACTTCGCGTGGCCGATGAAGGCGTTGCCGGAGCTGACGGCGTCCTTGATCTCGACCAGCAGCACGCGGCCGGGCGTCTTGTCGGTCACGTCGGCGGCGAGCTCGACGGTGATCCCCTGGCCGGCGGCGCCTTCCTTGATGAAGTCGGCGAGGCGCGTGTCGAGCTCGCACTCGGCCTTCACGTTGGCGGCGATGTCGTTGTCGACCGCGTAGGGCACGGGCTTCGGAACGATGATCGTCTGCGCCGCGACCGGCGCGGCGAGGACGGCGAGCGCGAGGGCGGCTGCCCCGAGGCGGTGGTGCATGGTCGTGTGTCCTTCCCCCCGTGCGATCGTCGAGGACCGCAGGGCGCCGCCGCTCTAGCAGGCGACCCGCGGGCACGCTACACCGCACCGCCATGACGTTTCGGGCGCTCCGCCGCGCGCTCGCGGGCGCGCTGGCCGGCGCCGTCCTCGGCTCGACCCCGACCCTGCGCGCCGCCGGGCCGACCGACGGTCCGCTCTTCCCCGCGCCGACGCGCGACAAGACGGGCTACGTCGACCGCTCCGGGCGCATGGTCATCGCGCCGCAGTGGGACGACGCCGAGCCCTTCGCCGAGGGGCTCGCCGCGGTCGGCACGCGCCACCGGGAGACCGACGACGGCGTCTCGCGCACGGTGTCGCGGCAGGGGTGGATCGACCGCAGCGGGCGCGTCGTCATCCCGCTGCGCTGGGACGGCGCCGGCGACTTCTCCGACGGCCGCGCGCGGGTGAAGCAAGGGGCGAAGTACGGCTACGTCGATCGCAGCGGCGCCGCGGTCGTGCCGCCGCAGTATGACGACGCCGCACCCTTCTCCGAGGGCCTCGCGGCGGTGAAACGCGACGGCCGCACGGGTTTCATCGACACGAGCGGCAAGCTCGCCATCCCCTTCCGCTTCATGCGTGCCGCCTGGATCGCGAGCTTCAAGGACGGCCGCGCCTGTGCGTTCGAGGGCGACTACGACGACGACGCAGCGGGATACGTCGACCGCACCGGCGCCATGGTGATCCCCGCCCGCTACGCCTGGGCGCAGCCGTTCGCGGAGGGGCTCGCGATCGTGCGCACGACGCTCGACGCGCCGATCAGCGTCATCGACCGCGACGGCCGCACGGTGATCGAGACCGGCGCCGGCGACGCGCTCTCGTTCAGCGAGGGCCTCGCAGCCGTCCGCACGCCGGCGGGCTGGTCCTACATCGACCGCAGCGGCGCGGTCGTCATCGGGCCGCTGCCGTACCGCCACGTCGGCGTCTTCGTCGACGGCCGGGCGGGCGTCTGCCGGGGGAGCGCCTGGGGCTTCATCGATCGCGCCGGCCGCGAGGTGATCCCCACCACCTGGGCGGGCGTCTCCCGCTTCCGCGACGGGCTCGCGCGGATGGAATCGGGCAGCCTCTTCGGCGGGCTCCGCGTCGAGTACATCGACCGCGAGGGCCGCACCGTCTGGCGCGCGCGGTAGTGTCCCGATCTTCGGCGACGAGCTTCGGACTCCGGACACCACCAAGCGCGCACGACCCGTATTCCCAAGCCCCCGAGTTCCGGCTAGCTCGCGAGCAGGACACCACCGGCGCGGCATGCGGGCCGCCCGGGCAGCGGGCCGCGCGCGGCCCAAGGAGACACCATGCGCAGGATGCTCGTTTCGCTGGCGCTCGGCTTCGCGCTGGCTTCGGCCTCGTTGGTCTCGGCGGCGGACGAGAAGGCCGACGCGACGGTCTCGTTCGAAGGCGGCTCGATCGCGGTCGGCATCGGCTACAGCTGGGGGAGCGGCACCCTCCACTACAAAGGCGCCAACCACGCGCTCAAGGTCGAAGGGCTGTCGGTGGGCGACGTCGGGATCACCGACGTGTCGGCCTCCGGCAAGGTCTACAACCTGAAGAAGCTCTCCGACTTCGCGGGTACCTATACGGCCGTCAGCGCGGGCGCCGCGGCCGGCGGCGGGGGCGCCATCAGCGAGATGGTGAACCAGAACGGCGTGCGCATGCGCGTCGAGTCGACGACCCAGGGCGTGAAGTTCAAGCTCGGCGTCGATGGGCTCAAGGTCAGCCTGAAGTGACGCGCGATGCGCGGGGCGGCCGCCCGTCCCGCGCACCGGCGCCCGATGCGCCGAAGGATGAATCCTCGCGGCCTCTAGCCGAAGCGCACGCGACGATGCTAGCGGGGGCCACCACGCACACGACCGGCGTCCGCGCGCGCGGGAAGCTCCGGTCCGGGAGGCAGACATGCGCTGGTCGGCATCGATCCTGGTCCATGCGCTCCGCACGGCGGGGCTCGCGCGCGCCGTCGCGGTGATGAACGGCATCGAGTCGATCACGCCGAGCCGGTGATGCGGCTCCGACGCCTCGCCGCGGCGCTCGTCGTCGTCGCCGTCGCCGCCTTCGCCGCGGCGACGCCGGCGCGCGCCGCCGACGATCCGCTGCCGTCGTGGAACGACGGGCCACGCAAGCAGGCCATCCTGCGCTTCGTCGAGGAGACGTCGCGTCCGGGCCCCTCGTTCGTGCCCGTCCCCGAGCGTATCGCCACCTTCGACAACGACGGCACGCTCTGGGTCGAGATGCCCTTCTACACCCAGCTCGCCTTCGCGATCGCGCGTGTGAAGGCGCTGGCGCCGCGGCATCCCGAGTGGACGACGAAGCAGCCGTTCGCCGATCTCCTCGCCGGCAACGTGAAGGGCGCGCTCGCGGCGGGCGAGCCGGCGATCGTCGAGCTGGTGATGGTGACGCACGCGAACACCACCACGGCCGAGTTCGAGCGGATCGTCACCGACTGGATCGCGACCGCCAAGCATCCGCGCTGGGACCGCCCGTACACCGAGCTCGTCTACCAGCCGATGCTGGAGCTGATGGCCCACCTGCGCGCGAACGGCTGGAAGACCTACATCGTCTCCGGCGGCGGCGTCGAGTTCATGCGGCCGTGGACCGAGCGCGTGTACGGCGTGCCGCCGGAGCAGGTCGTCGGCAGCTCGGCGGTGACGAAGTGGCAGGTGGAGCCGTCGGGCCCGGTGCTGTTCCGCGAGGCGAAGATCTTCTTCGTCGACGACGGCCCCGGAAAGCCCGTGGGCATCAACGCCTTCATCGGCCGCCGCCCGCGCCTCGCCTTCGGCAACTCCGACGGCGATCAGCAGATGCTCGAGTGGACCGCCGCCGGCGACGGGCCGCGCTTCATGGGCCTCGTCCACCACACCGACGCCGCGCGCGAGTACGCGTACGACCGCCGGTCCGACATCGGACGGCTCGACGAGGCCCTGGGCGAGGCGACCGCAAAAGGGTGGAGCATCGTCGACATGCAGCACGACTGGAAGCGCATCTTCCCGTTCGAGTGACCGAAGCAGGAGGGACCATGACACGTCACACCGTCGTCACCACCGCACTGCTCGCGGCGCTGGCGCTCGCGGCGCCCGCCGCCGCGCAGCAGGCCGCGGCACCGTCCGGCAAGAAGCCGAACATCCTCGTGATCATGGGAGACGACATCGGGTGGTTCAATCCGAGCGTCTACAACCGCGGCATGATGGGCTACACGACGCCCAACATCGACCGCATCGCGCACGAGGGAGCGATGTTCACGGACTGGTACGGGCAGCAGAGCTGCACCGCCGGCCGCGCCGCCTTCATCACCGGCCAGTCGCCGATCCGCACCGGCCTCACGAAGGTCGGCCTCCCCGGCGCCGACGTCGGCCTCCAGCCGCAGGACCCGACCATCGCCGACATCCTGAAGCCGCTCGGCTACGCGACCGGCCAGTTCGGCAAGAACCACCTCGGCGACAAGGACGAGTTCCTGCCGACGCAGCACGGCTTCGACGAGTTCTTCGGCAACCTCTACCACCTGAATGCCGAGGAGGAGCCGGAGAACCCGGACTACCCGAAGGATCCGGAGTTCCGGAAGCGCTTCGGCCCGCGCGGCGTCCTGAAGGCGACCGCCGACGGCAAGATCGAGGACACCGGCCCGCTCACGAAGAAGCGCATGGAGACGGTCGACGAGGAGTTCCTCGGCGCGGCGCTCGACTTCATCGACCGGCAGCACAAGGCCGGCAAGCCGTTCTTCTGCTGGTTCAACTCGACGCGCATGCACATCTGGACGCACCTGAAGCCCGAGTCGGACGGCAAGACCGGCCTCGGCATCTATCCCGACGGCATGGTCGAGCACGACGCCCACGTCGGCCAGCTCCTCGAGAAGCTCGACGAGCTCGGCATCGCGAACGACACCATCGTCGTCTACACCACCGACAACGGCGCCGAGGTGATGAGCTGGCCCGACGGCGGCACGACGCCGTTCCGCGGCGAGAAGGCGACCAACTGGGAGGGCGCCTTCCGCGTGCCGATGCTGATCCGCTGGCCGGGCACCATCCCGCCGAACACCGTCCGCAACGAGATCTACGCGCACGAGGATCTGCTGCCGACGTTCGCGGCCGCCGCGGGCGAGCCCGACGTCGTCGCGAAGGCGCTGAAGGGCTACGCGTCGGGCGGCAAGACCTTCAAGGTCCACCTCGACGGCTACAACCTGCTGCCGTTCTGGAACGGCGAGACGAAAGCCGATCCGCGCGAGCAGTTCCTCTACTGGAGCGACGACGGCGACCTCATGGCCATCCGCGTCCGGAACTGGAAGCTGAACTTCCTCGAGCAGGAGGCCACCGGGCTCGCGGTCTGGGAACGCGAGTTCACGAAGCTGCGCGCACCGGACATCTACAACCTCCGCGCCGATCCGTTCGAGCGCGGCAAGGAGAGCTTCTTCTACGGCAAGTGGAAGGCCGACCGCATCTTCCTCCTCGTGCCGGCGCAGGCGATCGTCGGACAGTGGCTGGCGAGCTTCAAGGAGTTCCCGCCGCGCCAGAAGCCCGCGAGCTTCAACCTCGACGAGGTGATGGCGAAGCTCTCGAAGCCGACGAAGGACTGATGCCCGCCCGCGACGCGATCCAGGACCTCCAGGCCCGCATGGGCCGCTCGATCATCGGCCAGGAGGCGGTGATCGAGCGGCTCGTGATCGGGCTCCTCGCCGACGGGCACCTCCTCGTCGAGGGCCTGCCCGGCCTGGCGAAGACGCGCGCGGTGAAGAGCCTGGCCAGGCACCTCGATGCGCCGTTGTCGCGCATCCAGTTCACGCCCGACCTGCTGCCCTCGGACGTGACCGGCAGCGAGGTCTACGTCGAGGCCGGCGGCGGCGGCGAGTTCCGCTTCCAGCCCGGCCCCGTGTTCAGCAACCTCGTCCTCGCCGACGAGATCAACCGCGCGCCGGCGAAGGTGCAGGCGGCGCTGCTCGAGGCGATGGAGGAGCGGCAGGTGACGGTCGCGGGCAAGACGCACCCGCTGCCGCCGCTCTTCCTCGTCATGGCGACGCAGAACCCGATCGAGCAGGAGGGCACCTATCCGCTGCCCGAGGCGCAGATGGACCGCTTCCTCATGCACGTCACGATCGGCTACCCCGACGAGGACGCCGAGCAACGGATCGTGCGCCTGGTGCGCGGCGAGGAGGCGGCGGCGCCCGCGGTCGAGAAGGCCGCCGAGGCGCCGATCCCGCAGCAGGCGGTGTTCGACGCCCGCGCCGAGGTGCACGCCGTCGCCGTCGCGCCGGCGATCGAGCAGTACGTCGCCGACCTGGTGTTCGCGACCCGCTACCCGGAACGCTACGGCGACGAGCTCCGGGGCTGGATCCACGTCGGCGCGAGCCCCCGCGGCAGCCTCGCGCTCGACCGCTGCGCGCGCGCCAGGGCGTGGCTGGACGGCCGCGACCACGTGACGCCCGACGACGTGCGCGCGGTGCTCGGCGATTGCCTGCGCCACCGCCTGATCCTCTCGTACGCGGCCCGCGCCGACGGCCGCACGACCGACGACGTGCTGAAGGAGATCGCGGCCCGCGTCGCCGTCGCGTGATCGCCATGGACGCGCCCGGCGTCTACACCTCGCTCGACGAGCTGGTGCGGCTGCGGCAGTACACGCGCGGCTTCTCCTTCCTGCCGCGCCAGCCGCTGCATTCGCTCCTCGCCGGCCGCCACGCCTCCCGCCTGCGCGGCCGCGGGCTCGACTTCGCCGAGCTGCGCCGCTACCTGCCCGGCGACGACGTGCGCACCATCGACTGGCGCGTCACGGCGCGGACGCGCAGGCCCTGGGTCCGCATCTACACCGAGGAGCGCGACCGCCCGCTGCTCCTCGTCGTCGACCAGCGGCGCCACATGTTCTTCGGCAGCCGGCGAGCGATGAAGTCGGTGGCCGCCGCCGAGGCGGCGGCGCTCGCCGCCTGGCGCACGCTCGGCGCCGGTGACCGCGTCGGCGCGCTCGTCTTCGACGACGCCGAGGTGACCGAGCTGCGCCCGCAGCGCAGCGAGGCGCAGGTGCTGCGCATCCTCAACGCCGTCGTGGCATGCAACCGCGCGCTGCGCGTCGACGCGCCCGGCGACGCCGATCCGGGCATGCTGAACCGCGTCCTCGCGCAGGCCGCACGCGTCGCGACGCACGACCACCTCGTCTGCCTCGTCACCGACGGCGACGGCACGGACGCCGCGACGGCACGCCTCGTCACCCGCCTCGCCGCGCACAACGACGTGCTGCTGGTCGCCATCCACGACGTGCTCGAGTGGACCCTGCCCGACGCCGGCCGGCTCGTCATGGGCGACGGCGGGCGCGAGCTGGAGGTCGACACCGGGGACGCGGACCTGCGGCGGCGCTTTGCCGACGAGTCGACGACCCGCCGCGCGGCGCAACGCACCCTGGCGCGGCAGCGCGAGATCCCCGTCCTCGCCGTCGACGCGGGCGAGGACGTGCTCGCACAGGTCCGCCGCCAGCTCGGCCGGGCCGCGCGATGACCGACGCGACCAGCCTCGATCGGCTCGCCGACGTCGTGCTGCCGCCCGCGGTGGCATGGTGGCCGCCGGCGCCGGGCTGGCTCGTCGCCGGCGCGGTCGTGGTGGGGCTCGTGCTGCGCGCGGCCTGGACGGCCCGGCGGCGCCGGCAGGCGAACGCGGCTGTATCGCCGCGCGGCGCGCCGAGTGCCGTCGCCTGCGCGCGGCGGGCGCGCCGGCCGAGCTGCCGGCGCTGGTGAAGCGCACCGCGCTCGCGGCCTTCCCCCGCACCACGGTCGCGGCGTCGAGCGGCTCCGCCTGGCTCGCCTTCCTCGACGCCACCGGCGGCACGCAGGCGTTCACCGCCGGGCCGGGCGCGGCGCTGGTGCCGCTGGCCTACGATCCGCGCGCGGCCGTCCGCATGGAGCGCGCCGACGCCGACGCGCTCTTCGACACGGTCGAGCGCTGGATCACGGAGCACCGGCCGTGCTGACGCTCGCGCTGCCGTGGCTGCTGGTGCTGCTGCCGCTGCCGCTCCTCGTGGGCCGCGTGCTGCCGCCGCACCGCCAGCCCCGCCGGGCGCTCGCGGTGCCGTTCCTGGATCGTCTGGCGACGCTGCTGGGACGGCAGCCCGCCGCCGGCGCGGCCGTCGTCACGGGTCCAGCGCTCCAGCGCGTGCTCCTCTGGCTCGTGTGGGTCTGCGTCGTCCTGGCGATGGCGCGCCCGCAGTGGCTCGAGCCCGCGATCATGAAGACGGTGCCCACCCGCGACCTGCTGCTGGCCGTGGACCTCTCGGGCTCGATGGAGACGCGCGACTTCACCGACGCCTCGGGCGCCACCGTCGATCGCCTGACCGCCGTGAAGGAGGTCCTCGACGACTTCCTCGCCAGGCGGCGGGGCGACCGCGTCGGCCTCGTCTTCTTCGGGTCGGCGGCGTTCGTGCAGGCGCCGTTCAGCGAGGATCTGACCGCGCTGCGCGCCCTCCTCGGCGAGGCCCAGGTGCGCATGGCCGGCCCGCAGACGGCGTTCGGCGACGCGATCGGGCTCGCGCTCACGGTCTTCGAGCAGCACGACGGCATCCCGGACAAGGTCCTCATCGCGCTCACCGACGGCAACGACACCGGCAGCCAGGTGCCGCCGGCGCGCGCCGCCGAGATCGCGAAGGCGCGCGGCGTCATCATCCACACCGTCGCCGTCGGCGATCCCGCCGCCGCCGGCGAGCAGGCGCTCGACGAAGCGACCCTGCGCGCGGTCGCGGCCGCGACCGGCGGCGAGTACGCGCGCGCCGACGACCGCGCCGGGCTCGCGGCGATCTACGCCAGGCTCGACGCCCTGCGCACGCGGCCGGCGGAGCGCGTCAGCCACCGCCCGCGTGTCGACCTCTTCTGGGTGCCGCTCGGCGCGGGGCTGCTCCTCGGCCTCGCATATCACCTCGCCTGGGTGGTGCGCCGCGGCCTCGCCGTCCGTCGCACGCCGGCCCCGGTCGCCGCGGCGCTCGCGGCGCTGGCGCCGTTCCACTTCCTGCGTCCGTGGTGGCTGCTCGCGCTCGTCGCCACCGTCGCGCTGTGCACGGCGATCCGCGCGCGGCTCGACGAGCGCCGCGCCTGGCGCGGCGTGATCGCACCCCATCTCCTGCCCCATCTCCTCACCGGCGCCGACAGACGGCGCGGCGTGCAGCCGGTGCACCTGCTCCTCCTCGTCGGCGTGGTCGCGACGCTCGCCGTCGCCGGGCCGACGTGGCGGCGCGAGCCGTCGCCGTTCGGCGGCGACGAGGCGGCGCTGGTCGTCGTCCTCGAGGTGACGCCGACCATGCTGGCCGAGGACGTGCAGCCGTCGCGGCTCGCGCGCGCCGCCCACAAGGTGCACGACCTCCTCGCCGAGCGGCCAGGCACCAGGACGGCCCTCGTCGCCTACGCCGGCAGCGCGCACCTCGTCCTCCCGCTCACCACCGACGCCGGCCTCGTCGCCGGCTTCGCCGATGCGCTGTCGCCCGACGTCATGCCGGTCGACGGCGAGGCCACGGGCGAAGCGCTGGCGCTCGCCGACCAGCAGCTGCGTCGCGCCGGCGTCCCGGGCTCGATCCTCCTCGTCACCGACGGCGTGCCCGAGGGCGAGACCGCACGGCTCGGGCGCGATCACGCCCCGGTGCAGATCCTCGCCGTGGGCGCCGACGCCGGCACGCCCGCGCCGCCCGCCGGCCCGCCCGCCCCACCGCTCGATCGCGCCGCCCTCGGCCGCGCCGCGCAGGCGCTGGACGCCACGGTGACGAGCGTCACGCCCGACGACGGCGACGTGCGCGCGCTCGCCCGCCGCGTGCAGACGCGACTGGTGTCGCCGCCCGGCGCGCCCGCACCGGGCGAGCGCTGGCACGACGCCGGCTGGCCGCTGTCGTTCGTCGTCGGTGCGCTCGTGCTGGTGTGGTTTCGGCCGGGATGGGTGGTGCCGTGGCGCTGAGGTGGCGGGCGCGGCTCGCCGTCGCCGGTGTGGTCGCGCTCGGGCTCCTCTGGGCCCGCCACGACGCCGGCTCGCTCGGCGCCATGTGGCTGACGCCCGACCAGCGCGGCGCGCTGCTCCTGGGTCGCGGCGACGCCGCCGCCGCAGCGGGCCACTTCCGGGATCCGGCCTGGCGCGGCGTCGCGCTGTACCGCGCCGGCGCCTTCGCCGACGCGGCGGCGGAGTGGGGCCGCGTGGGAGGCGCCGACGCCGCATTCGACCGCGGCAACGCGCTCGTGATGAGCGGGAAGTACGACGGCGCCATCGCGAGCTACGACGCCGCCCTGGCGATCCGGCCCGACTGGAAGGCGGCGCGCGCGAACCGCGCCGTCGCCGCCGCCCGCCGCGACGCCCTGGCGCCGCCGGCGGACGACGAAGGCGGCACGGGCGGCCGGGAGAAGCCCGACGCCATCGTCCTGGACGGCCCGAGGAACGCGGGCGGACCGGCCGAGCCCTCGGATGCGAGCGCCGGGGCCGACGACGCCGGGCAGCAGGCGCTCTGGCTGCGCCGCGTGCAGACGACGCCCGGGGACTTCCTGCGCGCGAAGTTCGCGTTCCAGGCGAGCCGCCGGCCGGCGGCAGGCACGCCACCCGCGGAGGCTGCCCCGTGAGACGGCGGCGCGTCCGTGCGGGATGGCTCCTCGGCGTGCTCCTCGCCGCCGGCGCGGCGCATGCCGACGACGGCGTGCGGCTCGAGGCCGCGCTCACGACGACGGCGCCCGTCCTCGTCGGCCAGCAGGCGACACTGGCCGTGACGCTCTCCGCGACCGCACCGTTCGCCGGCTCGCCGATCTTCGCGCTGCCGCGCATCCCCGGCGCCGTGCTGATGCAGGCCGATCCCCACCCGGTGCTCGGCTCGGCCACGATCGACGGCACGACCTGGCTCTCGCAGCGCCTCGAGCTGGCGTTCTACGCCCTGCGTCCCGGCGCGTTCACGATCCCTGCCGTCACCGTCCGCTTCGGCACGACCGGCGCGCCCGGCGCCGCCGCGATCCCGCACGAGCTCGCGACCACGCCCGTCGCCGTCACCGCCGCGCTGCCGCCCGGCGTGGCGGCCGGCGACGACGTGGTCGCGACCACGCGGATGACGATCGACGAGCAGTGGACGCCCGCGCCCGGCAAAGCCCGCGTCGGCGACGCGTTCACGTGGACCGTGACCCGCACCGTCGCCGGCGTCCCCGCCATGCTGCTGCCGCCCCTGCCGATCGGCGAGGCCGGCAGCCTCGCCGCCTACCCGAAGCCGCCGCAGGTGACCGACCGCAGCGAGCGCGGCGACCTCGTCGGCACGCGCATCGACACGATCACCTACGTCTGCACGCGCGCCGACCGCGTCACGCTGCCCGGGGTGACGTTCCGCTGGTGGGACCTCGGCGCCGCCGAGCTCGCCGAGCGGACGCTGCCCGCGGTCACGTTCGAGGTCGCGGGCGCGCCGCCGTCG
This sequence comes from bacterium, assembly GCA_026129405.1. Taxonomy (NCBI): domain Bacteria; species bacterium. The sequence goes on along the minus strand of JAHCID010000001.1, from coordinate 1,063,444 downwards.
CCGGCGACGTGGGCCGTATGGGCGGCGGCGATGGCCGGGCTCGCAACGATCCTGTGGTGGCGCCGGCACGCGCTCGCGGCGTCCTGGCGGCGGCGGCGTAGCGCCTGGGAGGCGAGCGAGCCCGGCCGCTTCCGAGCCCTCGAGCGGGCATGCCGCAGCGGCGGCGCCGCCGCGATCTGGAGCGCCCTCGTCGCCTGGCTCGCGCTTCGCCACGCGGGTCCCGGCTGCGCCACCGTCGCCGACGACCTGCTGGCCCACGACGCCGACCCGGAGCTCCGCCGCCAGGTGACGGCGCTCCTGGACGCGCTCGCCGCGGGACGCACGCAGGTCGGCGGCGCGGCGCTGGCCGCGGCGCTGACCCGCCATCGTCGCACCCTCGCACAGCGGCGCCCGGCGCTCGCCACCCTGCTGCCCGACTTGAACCCGTCCTGACCCGCGAGGCACACAGGGCGCGGTGCCGCGCCTCCTCCTCGCTCTCGTCGTGGCGCTTCCCGCCGCCGCCGCGCCCGTGCCGGGGCGCGTGGACGCGCCGGGCTGGGTCGGCGGCGCCGCCTGCGCGCGCTGTCACGCGGTCGAGACGAAGGCGCGGCAGGGCTCGCACCACGACCGCGCCATGGAGACGCCGACGCCCGAGACCGTCGAGGGGCGCTTCGACGGCGCCAGCTTCACGAAGGACGGCGTCACCAGCACGTTCTCACGGCACGAGGGTGCGTACATGGTGCGTACCGACGGTCCCGACGGCGCGCTGCACGACTATCCCGTCGCGTGGACGTTCGGCGTGGAGCCGCTCCAGCAGTACCTCGTCGCCATGCCGGGCGGACGCCTGCAGGCGCTCGGCATCGCCTGGGACGCGCGACCGAAGGAGGCGGGCGGCCAGCGCTGGTTCCATCTCTACCCCGACGAGCACATCGACCACCGTGACGAGCTGCACTGGACCGCGGCGCAGCAGAACTGGAACTTCACCTGCGCCGAGTGCCACTCGACCAACCTCGTGAAGGGCTACGCGGCCGCGACGGACGCGTTCACGACCACGTGGACCGACGCCAACGTCGCCTGCGAGGCGTGCCACGGCCCGGGCGCGGCCCACGTCGCCTGGGCCGAGCAGCGCGCCGGCGGCAGCGAGGCGAAGGCCGCCGGAGGCGACGCGCCGGCAGCCGCTCCGAGCCCGGCGGCCGCTCCTGCGAGCCCGCCGCCCACCGGCACGCCGCGCTACGGGCTCAGCGTCGCACTGCGCGACGACGCCACCTGGACGTTCGCGCCCGGCGCCGCGATCGCGCACCGCAGCGCGCCGCCGTCGCCCGTCCAGCTCGAGACCTGCGGGCGCTGTCACGTCCGCGGCGCGCAGCTCTGGCCCGACGACGCGCCGGGCACGCCGCTCGCGCAGACCCACCGCGTGTCCCTGCTAGACCCGGGGCTCTACCACGCCGACGGCCAGATCGACGGCGAGGTGTACGAGTACGGCTCCTTCGTCCAGAGCCGCATGCATGCGGCCGGCGTGCAGTGCAGCGACTGCCACGATCCGCACTCGGCGAGGCTGCGCGCGCCGGGCAACGTCCTCTGCGCGCGGTGCCACGCGGCGCCGACCTTCGACGTCCCGGCGCACCACCACCACGCGCCCGGCTCACCGGGCGCGCAGTGCGTGTCGTGCCACATGCCCGAGAAGCTCTACATGGTGGTCGACGGCCGCCGCGATCACTCGTTGCGCGTGCCGCGGCCCGACCTCACGGCGGCGATCGGCACGCCGAACGCCTGCACCGCCTGCCACGGCGATCGGCCGGCGACCTGGGCCGCGGCGCAGGTGGCGGCGTGGCGCGGCCCGCAGAAGCCGGCGCCGTGGCATTGGGGCGAGGCCATCCACGCCGGACGCACCAACGCCGCGGGAGCGCTCGATCTCCTGCTGCGCGCAGCGAACGACCGCGGCGTGCCGGCGATCGCACGCGCGACGGCGGTGGGGTTGCTCGGCGGCCAGCGCGGCGGGCCCCGCCTCGGGCCGGCGCTCATGCAGGCGAGCCGCGACGCCGACCCGCTCGTGCGCCGCGCCGCCGCCGAGGCGGCGCCGATGGTCCTGGCGCCGCCGGAGCGCGTCGCCCTGGCCGGCCCGCTGCTGCGCGACCCGATGCGCAGCGTGCGCTTCGAGGCCCTCGGCAGCGTGCTCGACGTCCCGGCCGCGCAGCGCACGGGCATCGCCGCCGCGGACCTGGACCGCGTCATCGCCGAGTATCGCGCCAGCCAGACGTACAACGCCGACCGCGCCGAGAGCTGGTTCAACCTGGGGCAGCTCGACGCCCGCCTCGGCGACGCCGCGGCGGCGGAGAAGGCGCTCGGGACCGCCATCCGGCGCGCGCCGGCCTGGGCCGCCCCGTACGTGCAGCTCGCCGACCTGCAGCGCGGGAGCGGACGCGAGGCCGCGGCCGAACCGCTCCGCCGCGCGATCGCCGCGGCGCCGGGATCGGCCGAGGCGCAGGCCGCTGCTCGGCCTCGCGCTCGTGCGCCGGAAGCGCGCCCACGCCGGGCGCCCGCGCTGCGCCGCGCCGCGGAGCTGGCGCCGGACGAGCCGCGCCACGCCTGGGTCTACGCCATCGCGCTGCACGACGGCGGCGATCCGAAGGCGGCGATCGAGGTGCTGCGCCGCGCGCAGGCACGGCACCCGAACGTGCCCGACCTGCTCGCGACGCTCGCGCAGTACTCGGCCGAGACCGGCGACCGCGCCGGTGCGCTCGCGTGGGCACGGCGGCTCGCCGACCTGACCGGCGACCCCGCGGCGCGGCGGATGGTGGAGATGCTCGAGCGCCGGCCTTGAGGGGCGTCAGCCGCGCGCGGCCGGCGCGACCTCCTCGGCGAAGGCCTGGAGCTCGTCGAGCACGTACGGCGCGAACGTCATGAAGACGAAGTGCGTGACGCCCGCCTTGCCGTAGCGTGCGATGGTCTCGAGGCACTCGTCCTTGCCGCCGATCATGATGCTCTCGCGCGCCGCCTCGGGCGTCGTGCCCCGCATGCCGGCCACCAGCTGCTGCACGAACGCCTCGCGCTCCGCCGAGGCACGGTAGCAGAGCGGCAGCATCACGCTGTGCTCGATCCGGGCCGGATCGCGCCCGACGCGGTCGCCGTGGCGGCGGATGACCTCGATCTTGTGCGCCATGACCGACGCCGGTCCCGCCATGTTCCACATGTCGGCATACTGCGCGACCAGACGCAGCAGCACCTTCTCGCCGGTGCCGCCGATCAGGATCGGCGGATGCGGCGTCTGCACGGGACGCGGGTTCCCCATCGCGTCCTCGACCGTGTAGTGCTTCCCGCGCAGCGTCGTCTTCGGCTGCGTCCACATGCCGCGGATGATCCGGAGCGACTCCTCGAGCGCTTCCAGCCGGCCGCGCACGGTCTCGAAGTCGATGCCGAACGCGCGATGCTCGGGCTCGAACCAGCCGGCGCCGATGCCGAGGACGAAGCGCCCGCCGCTGGCGTGATCGAGCGTCGCCCCCATCTTCGCCGTGAGGCAGGGGTTGCGGTACGTGTTGCCGTTCACCATCGCGCCGAGACGCGCGCGCTTCGTCACCTGCGAGAGGGCGGCCAGCGTCGTCCAGCCCTCGAGACACGGCCCCTCGGGATCGGTGAAGATCGGGAAGAAGTGGTCGAACACCCAGAGCGAGTCGTAGCCCCAGGCGTCGGCCTTCGCCCACGCCTCGGCGAGCTGCGCGAAGGTGACGTTCTGCTGGCCGGTCTGGACGCCGAAGCGCAGGGGTTGGGTGGTCATGCCGCGGGCGTAGCCGCGGGCGTCGCGCGACACAACCCCGCGCGCCGGCGGCCGCGCCGTGATCTCGGCTCAGGGCCGCTCCCAGGTGCACACGTCGCCCTCCTCCCCGGCGATGAGGCGGCTCAGCTGCTTCGCGCGCTCGTTCGTGAGCTCCTGCTGGGTGCGGCACGTGCACATGGGCGCGACGGAGCCCCGCGCCGGATCGCCGGCCGGGTACAGCAGCGCGATCTGCGCGTCGCGGAACGCGACCCACGCCCGCTGCGCCGCCTTGATCCGCTCGCTGAGCGCCGCGTCCTTCGCGGCACGGGCGAGCGCGTCCTCGTAGACGCGGTTCAGGAGGATGTCGGTGGCCTTGGCCAGCTTGCAGGCCTGGGCGGTCGCCTCGTCCTCCGCCTCCGCGAGGGCCGGGGCGGGGAGGAGCGGCACGAGGGCGAGGAGAAGGGCGCGAGCGACGCATCTCATGCCCGGCGGGTAGCGCAGGGCGGTGGTCGGCGGCAAGCCTCCGCGGGCCGCTGGCATCGCACGGGCGTGCACGGTAGCCGTGAGAGCCATGACCCGCCGCACCGTCGCGCTCTGCCGCCTCCTCGTCGCGCTCGCCATGCTCGTCGCCGCCCGCCCGCTCCTCGCCGGCGAGGCCGTCGACCCCAACGCCTGGACCGTCGGCATCGACGGCATGATGTGCCCCGACGGCTGCGGCCCGACGGTGAAGAGCAAGCTCGAGGACGTCGACGGCGTCGAGACCGTCCGCGTCGATTTCGAGCACAAGGCCGCGATGGTGACCACGAAGCCCGGCGTCACGCTGACGCAGGCCGCGTGCGCCGAGGCGCTCGAGGGCACCCCCTACACCGTCTCGCGCGTCGATCCGCCGGCGGCGCAGTAGGCCGCCCACGCCGGCGGGTAGCGCCGGTCAGAGCTGGCGGCCGGCGCGATCGGGCACGCGGCGCAGGGCGGGGACGTCGGGCGCGCCGACGCTGCGACGACAGAAGCGCACGAGCGTCGCCACGATCTCCTCCTCGCTCGCGGTCTGCCCGGCGACGGGCGACAGCGGCCCCACCAGCGCCTCGGCGATGGCGCCCACGACGGCGGCGGCGCTGAGCTCGACGTTCTGCTCGGGGATCTCGCCGGCCGCGACCGCCTGGCGCAGCAGGCCCGCCATGTGCCGGCAATACGTGCGCCGGTAGGCGAGCCGCTCGGCGTCGACGAGCGGCTCGACCGGCTCGTGCAGCAGCGCCCACGCCAGGCGCCGGTGCCGCAGCGCACCGCGCGCGTGCGCCGCGACCGCGGCTTCGAGCCGCGCGACGCAGCCCGCCGTCGACGCCGCCTCGTCGACGGCGGCCATGTCGCGCTTGGCGGCGTCGCGAAAGACGTCGACGAAGAGATCGGCCTTCGACGGGAAATGCCGGTACATGGCCCCTGCGGCGACGCCGGCCCGCGCGGCGATCGCCTGCACGGACGCGGCGGCGTAGCCGCCCTCTTCGAGCAGCGTGCGCGCGGCGTCGACCAGGCGCGTGCGGGTCGGGACGCGCGGCGACCCGCCGCGGCGCGGCCCCCCCCCCCTGCCGCCCCCCCCCCCCCCCCGCCCGCGCGGCTGCGAGCGCGCCTTCACGCGCCCGCGCCGCCGCCACACCGGCGCGCCCGCGCCGCGCGTCGTGCCGCCGCCGCGAGCGCTCACGCCGGCGCTCCCGGCCCGTCGATGAGCGCGTGCAGCGTCCGGTGGAAGTGCACGATCGCGGCCTCGAAGAGCCCGAACGTGAAGACCTCGTTCGCGCCGCTGGCCAGGCCGCGCTGGATGGCGCAGGCCACCTCGCGGTCTTCGGCGCCGCCGCGCTCGACGAGCGCGCCCGCCTGCGCGAGGTAGGCCTGCGCCGGCGCGTCGTCGGCGGCACGATCGCTGAGCAGATACGTGGCGAAGCGCGTGCGGTCGACGGCGAGCGGCTCCAGCATCACGACGAAGATGCGCGCCGGGAACGTCGCCACCATGACGTTCGGGAAGAGGTGGTAGACGTAGGTGAGCTTGCCGTCGGCGGAGCGCTCGGCGGGCGACACGGCCCGCAGCTTGTCGATCGCCCGGAACGGGAAGGCGACCCGGCTGTTCGGCCCGAAGCGCTCGACGACGTTCACGTTGTCGAACTGGAGCGGGAAGAACGTCCCGGGGTGCGTCGAGCGGATGTGATAGCCCTCGAGGAAGCCCTCGACGACCACCTTCCAGTTGGCCGGCACGTCGATCTCGCCGAAGCCGAGGAGGCGGAAGCGCGACGGGATCAGCGTCGGCAGGTCGCCCGGCTCGGCGCCCGGCGCGTCCTGGGTCACGAAGACGAGGCCCTCGCGCTCGACGGCGGCGACGGGCACGAGGCCCATGGCGCGCTCGTCGAGGCCGGGGAAGCCGTGCCGGTCGGGCACGTGACGGAGCGCGCCGTCGAGCTCGTAGGTCCAGCCGTGGTAGCGGCAGACGAGCGCCCGCTCGCAGCCCGCGCCGTCGTCGGCGAGCGGCGTGCCGCGATGACGGCAGGCGTTGCGAAAGACGCGCACGCGGCCGTCGTCGCCGCGCACGGCAACGAGCGGCGTGCCGGCGGCCGTGCGCGCGACGTAGGAGCCGGGCTCGGGCAGCGCCGCCGAGGGACAGAACGGGGTCGGATGGCGGCGCAGCACGCGGGTGCGCTCGGCCGCGAAGCGCGCCTCCGAGCGGTAGTGCGCGACCGGCTCCCGCCAGACCGCGTCGCCGAGATCGGTCGTCTTGCGGTCGAGGTGATCGAGCAGGCGCTGCACCACCGTGGGGTCGTCGGCGAGGGGCGTCATCGCGTCACGCCCCCGTCCCGCTGCGCCAGGCGCCTGCGGCATACGCGTCGAGTCCGCCGGCGAGCTCGCCGCTCGCGATCGCGCGCACGCCGTGGTGGTACTCGGCGAGGAGCGCGGCGTCGAGGTCGAGGCTCCACTGCTCGTGGGCGGAGCGCCGGTCGGTGCGCAGCGCCGCCTGCGGCCGCGCCGCGATCTCGCGCGCGAGGGTCACCGCTTCCGGGAGCGCGCGGCCCGGCGGCACGAGCCGATTCGCGAGACCCATCCGCAGCGCCTCGTCGCCCGAGACGCCGCGTCCGGTGAGGATCAGATCGAGCGCGTGGCTCTGCCCCACGAGGCGCGGCAGGCGGACCGTGCCGCCGTCCATCAGCGGGATGCCCCAGCGCCGGCAGAAGACGCCGAACACCGCGTCGGTCGCGGCGACGCGCAGGTCGCACCACGCCGCCAGCTCGAGCCCGCCCGCGACCGCGTAGCCCTCGACCGCGGCGATCACCGGCTTGTCGAGCAGCATGCGCGTCGGGCCGACGGGCCCGTCGCCGTCCGGCGCGACGCGCGTGATGCGGGCGGCGTCGCCCGCGCGCATCGCCTTCAGGTCGGCGCCGCAGCAGAAGCGGCCGCCGGCGCCGGTGAGCACCGCGACGGCGAGTGCGGGATCGGCGTCGAAGCGGCGGAACGCGTCGGCGAGCGCGTCGGCGGTGGGACGATCGACGGCGTTGCCCACCTCGGGTCGATCGAGCGTGACGACGACGATGGCGCCGTCGGCTTCGTAGTGTACCGGCATGGTCGCGCCCTCCTGGTTGGCGGTGAACCGCGATTCACATCGGTAGTGAATGCGGATTCACGAGTCAACCGGGACGCAGCGCGGCGCGGTCCCCGAACCCACCCGCCCACGCGCGAGAAGCGCCGGCCGACGTCCGGCGGCGCCGACCGCGCGGCGCCGCGCGCGACGCGGCGACGGTCGAGCCCGCCGCGCGCGCCCGCGGCGCTTCCGTTGGCGGACCGGATCATGTCCGATGACGCCATGGGAAGCCCCCGCGACGAAGCGAGCGGAAGACGCGGCACCAGCGATGCACGCCGGCGCGGCGGCGGTGCGCCGCCGCAGGGTCGCTGACGATGGCGGTCCTGCGCGAGATCGCGTCCGACCTGTGGGTGGCGGAGCGCCCCCAGCGGTTCTTCGGCCTGGAGGTGGGCGCGCGGATGACCGTGATCCGCCTGCCCGAGGGCCGCCTGCTGCTGCACTCGCCGCTGCCGCTCGACGGCGCGTTGCGCGCGGAGCTCGACGCGCTCGGCTCGGTCGCGTACGCCGTCGCGCCGAACCGCGTCCATCACCTCTACGCCGGCGACGTCGCGACGGCGTATCCCGGCGCGCGCCTGTGGATCGCGCCCGGCCTCCAGCTGAAGCGTCCCGACCTCCGGTACGTCGATCTCCTCGGCGACGAGGCGCCGGAGGAATGGCGCGGCGAGGTCGACCAGACGTTCTTCCGCGGCCGGCCCTACGAGAACGAGGTCGCCTTCTACCACCGCGCGAGCCGGACGCTCGTCACCTGCGACCTCGCCTTCAACTTCCGCGAGCGCACCGCGACGGCGACCCGCCTGCTGATGTCGCTGGTGCGCAGCTACGGCTACTTCGGACCATCCAAGCTCGATCCGCTGCTCATCCGCGACCGGGAAAAGGCGCGCGCCAGCCTGGAGCGCATCCTCGCATGGAACTTCGACCGCGTGATCGTCGCCCACGGCGACGTGCAGGAGCGCGACGGCAACCGCTTGCTGCGCGAGGGCTACGCCTGGTTGCTGCGCGGGTGACGCCGGCGCATCGCGCGCCGGCGTCCCCACGCGTCGTCCTCAGAGGAACGCGCCGCTCGGCGAGCCGAGGGCGCAGGGGAACGGCAGCACGCCGCTGACGTTGGCGTCGACCGTACCCGTCTCGACGGCGTCGACGAGCCCGGCGGGGTTCGACATGGCGCCGCCGACCCAGTCGCGCAGCAGGACGCCGGCGGCGGTGCCCGTGTTCCAGTCGGCCTGGTTGAGCTCCCCGTGGATGTGGGTGTGCACGCCGCGGATCCAGCTGAAGATCCCGGGCGTGCCCTGCACGCTGCAGTAGTTCGCGCGCAGCGCGTTCACGAAGGCGCCGTTCGACGGGAACAGCGTCGTGTTCCGCTGTGTGTTGTCGATCTGGTTCGAGACGTTGAGCATGCGCTGCTCCGGCGTGCCGAGGAGGCGCGGCGACGTCGCCAGCTCGAGGTTGTCGAATATCTCGGCGCAGCTCGGGTCCTTGCAGTACGGTGGCAGGAACGGGAGCGTGTTCCAGCCGGGGTACGTCGCCGGCAGCGTAACGGCGCCGATCGCGATCACGCCGAGCGGCGTGCCGTTGTCCATCGCCAGCGCCGCGTCGGGCACCGAGGTCGAGTGGATCCAACCGAGGTCGTCGAGCACCCAGTGGTAGTTGTAGGCGGCACCGTAGCCGCCCGCCGAGCTGCCCGCGAACACCATGCGCGGGCGGTCGGCGCGGTAGCCCTGCGGGTCGTCGGCGTCCATCACCGCCCAGATCACGTCGCGCACGTAGCCGAGCGCGGCGCGAACGTTCAGCGCGCCGTAGCGGTGCACGGTCATCTCCGGATACGCGGTCGGCACGCCGCCGCCGAGGTGCAGGTCCTGCGTGCAGTACGGCAGGCCGACCTTGGTCCAGTTCTGGAACGGGTTCGTCGCTTGCGTGCTCGACATCATGCCGCCGTTCGGCAGCGTGTCGCTCATCGCCTCGAAGAGGTCCGGGCTCCTCGCCGCGCAGCTCGGGCCGTCGGCGCAGAAGCCGCCGCCCGACATGTGCACGACGACGTTCTCGACCGGGAAACCCACGGGGGCGAGGCGCATGTCGAAGGCGTAGTCGCTGCCGTTGCCGCAGCGCGAGCCGAAGACCGCGTGCGGCAGGACGACCTTGACCGCGACGCCCCGCGCGGGCACCGGCACCGCGGCGCGCGGGCCGCAGTCGAGCGCGAGCGGCGTCGTCACGCCGTGCGCGGTGGCGACGAGGCAGCGCGACTGCGCGAGGGCGCGCGACGCGTACACCGCCGCGTCGGTGGCGACGAGGCTCGCGAGCGGCGTCGGGCAGCGGCCGCCGATCTTGGCGACCGACCTGGCTTCGCGTGCCGCGATCTTCGCGGCCACACCGGCCGCGTCGCACGGCCTGCCGGCGCCGGCGTTGCGGATGCAGGTGCTCTGCTGCTTCATCGCGTAGTCGATGAGGCCCTGGCCCTCCTTCCACGCGCCGTCGAGGCACTTGCGATCGCCGGCCGACGCCGAGCCGTACGCGGCCCCGTGCGGGCCGCCGACACTGCGCGCCGCGAGGCTCGCCACCGCGCGCGTACAGGCGCTCGCGAGACGCTCGACGAGGCCGGCCGGCGTCAGCACGGGCCCGTAGCTCGCGGCCTGCACGGTCGCCGGGTCCGGACACTTGGGCAGCACCTTGCCGCCGATGCGCGCCATCTCCTTCACCAGCTTCGGATCGGTGTCGGGACAGGCGGCGCTGGCCGTCTGGTAGCACTTCTGCGCCAGCTTCGACGCCTTCTTCACGCAGCTGCGCAGCGTGTCGCCGGCGGTCTTCTCACACAGCTGGCCGGGGGTGAGGCCGGCGAAGGACGCGGCCGGGGCCGCGAGGAGGGCAAGGAGCGTCACGACGGGCGGCGTTCGCATTCGGGTCCTTTCACGTCCGCGGAGGCGCCGCGGGCTCGAAGGGGCGAAGCCTAGACGCCCGCCTTCGATGGCCGCAACGCAATTCCACGCCATGCACCGATCGGCTGCCGCGCGGCCGCCGGCAGGCCGTCCGATCGGGGGCGTCTCCACGCCCACATGCGCGATGGGACGGCGCCGGCGCGGAGCGCCGGGCGCGCTGGTCAGTGCCCCGAGTCGGGGAGCGGCACCACGTCGGCAACGACCTCTTCGGGGAAGCCGCGCGACAGGAGCAGCCGCCAGGCCCGGGGCGGATCGGCGGCGCGCGCGTGCCCGAGCGCCCGCCGCGCCCAGACGGCCTCGGACTCGCCGCCCCGCGACTCCGCCACCGCCGCGTCGATCAGCGCCGTGGCGACGCCGCGCGCCTCGAGGTCGGCCGCGATGCGCAGGCTCCCGGCTCCGCGGCGGCGTAGGGTGCGCGCCCGGTCGAGGGCGAGCTGGGCGTCGTTCACCCAGCCGAGCTCGGTGGAGCGCGCGACGGTCTTCGCCGCCGTCTCCACCTGGTAGCCCTTCGCGACCAGGCGCTCGGCGAGATCGGCCGCGGACCGCGGCGCCCGCCGGAGCACGCCCGCCGCCACGTCGAGCGGCGTGGGCGTGCGCCGGGGCGCCTCGCGATCAGAAGCGGTCGACCTTGATCGACTCCTCTTCGACGGCATTGGTGTCGTGGTCGAAGTCGTCCCAGCGCGAGTCGCTGGTGGACGAGATGCCGCGCGCCTTCAGCGCGAAGTCGTCCGGGTTGGTCGCCTGCGCCATCGCTTCCTCGAAGGTGATGAGGTTCTCGCGCCAGAGGCCCATCAGCGACTGGTCGAACGTCTGCATGCCGTAGGTCGTGAAGCCGCGCGCGATGACGTCGCGCAGCTCGCGCGTGCGCTCCGGGATCTGGATGCACTCGCGCACCAGACCGGTGGAGACGAGGACCTCGACGGCGGGCACCATGCCGGTGCCGTCGGCGCGCGGCACGAGACGCTGGCTGATGATGCCCTTGATGATGCTGGCGAGGATCAGGCGGGCCTGACCGCGCGCATGCTCGGGGAACGCGGAGATGACGCGGGTGACGGTCTCCGTCGCGTCGAGGGTGTGCACCGTGGACATGACGAGGTGACCGGTCTCGGCCGCGAGGATGGCGGTCTCGATGGTCTCGAGGTCGCGCATCTCGCCGACGAGGATGATGTCGGGGTCCTGGCGCAGCGCACCGCGCAGGCCGGCCGCGAAGCTCGTGCAGTCGGCGCCGATCTCGCGCTGGGTGATGATCGAGAGGTCGTCGCTGTGCAGGTACTCGATCGGGTCCTCGATGGTGATGATGTGCTTGTCGGTGGCACGATTGACGTGGTCGATCATCGCCGCGAGCGTGGTCGATTTGCCGCTGCCGGTCGTCCCCGTGACGAGGATGAGCCCGCGGTGCTCCTCGGCGATGCGCTCGATGACCGGCGGCAGGTGCAGCTCGTTCACGCGCCGCACGCGCGCCGGGATCAGACGCAGCGCCGCCTGGAGCGCACCGCGCTGATAGAACACGTTGACGCGGAAGCGCCCCAGCTCGGGGGTGCCGTAGCCCACGTCGACCTGGAGGTTCTCCTTCAGCCGACCGACGTGGTAGTCGTCGAGCAGCTGCTGGGTGAGCGCCACCATGGCGTCACGATCGATGTGACCGCCGTCGTCCCAGCGCGTGAGCGTGCCGTTGATCCGGAAGATGGGCGCCGTGCCCGCCTTCAGGTGAATGTCCGACGCGTTCCGGGTGACCGCCTCGCGCAGGATCGCATCCAGCTCCACGTGTGCTCAGTCCTTTCCGCCCCTCCCCCGCCGCGCGGCACCCTCTGCCGCGCGGCCTCCTTCTGCACCGTTGGACTCCTCGATCGGCGCCCCAGCCGATCCGTTCCCCGTGACCACGTCGGCCTTGAGACCGTACTTCTCGCGCACGCGCGCCTCGATGGTGGCGGCGACGTCCTTGTGCTCGCGCAGGAACTCGCGCGCGTTCTCGCGGCCCTGTCCGATGCGATCGCCGCCGAACGCGTACCAGGCACCCGTCTTCTCGACGATGCCGTGCTCGGCGGCGATGTCGAGCAGCTCGCCTTCCTTCGACACGCCGACTCCGTAGAGGATGTCGAACTCGACCTCGCGGAACGGCGGCGCGACCTTGTTCTTCACCACCTTCACCTTGGTGCGGCTGCCGATCACCTCGTCGCCGTGCTTGATGGCGCCGATGCGACGGATGTCGAGCCGGACCGAGGCGTAGAACTTGAGCGCGTTGCCGCCGGTCGTGGTCTCCGGGTTGCCGAACATCACGCCGATCTTCATGCGGATCTGGTTGATGAAGACGACGATGGTCTTCGACTTGGAGATGGTGCCGGTGAGCTTGCGCAGCGCCTGCGACATGAGGCGGGCCTGGAGCCCCATCTGCGGGTCGCCCATGTCGCCCTCGATCTCGGCACGCGGCACCAGCGCGGCGACGGAGTCGATCACGAGCACGTCGATGGCGCCGGAGCGCACGAGCGTGTCGGCGATCTCGAGCGCCTGCTCGCCGTGGTCGGGCTGCGAGATCAGCAGGTCCTCGCTCTTCACACCCAGCTTGCGGGCGTAGCCGACATCGAGCGCGTGCTCGGCGTCGACGAAGGCGCAGATGCCGCCGCGCTTCTGCGCCTCGGCGACGAGGTGGAGCGCCAGCGTGGTCTTGCCCGACGACTCCGGCCCGAAGATCTCGATGACGCGACCGCGCGGGACGCCACCGATGCCGAGCGCGATGTCGAGCCCGAGCGACCCGGTGGGCAGGGCGGCGATGTCCTGCTGCGCGAGGCCGTCCTCGCCCAGCTTCATGATCGCGCCCTTGCCGAACTGCTTCTCGATCTGGCTGAGCGCGAGGTCGATCGCCCGCTCGCGGTTCACGTCGATGCCCATCTTGGAAGTCCCTCCCCGCCGCCGTCACGTCCTGTGACGGGTCTCGAATGGCGCCCACTCTACTCTGCGCGTTTCGGAGTCTCCAGCCGTGGCCGTGCCTTTCTCCGGAGCATTCGCGCCCCACGCGGTCAGCCGCTGACGACGCCGAGCGGCACATGTGCCAGCGGCTCGTAGGTCGAGCCGCCGGCGCCGAGATGGCTGCGGAAGAGCGTCAGCGCGTCCGCCGTCCAGGCGCCGAAGGGAGCCGTCCCGACGGCCGCGAACGCCGCCGTCACCCGGGCCACGCCGCGCGGCGAGCGGACGCGGGCGAGCGTCAGGTGCGGGCGGAACGGCCGCGCCTCGTGCGGGAAGCCGAGCGGCGCGAGCGTGCGCTCGACGTCGGCCGCGAGCAGCCCAAGGTCAGCGCAGATCGCCGCCCACCCCGGCCCAGAGGACGCGCGGCCGCGCTGGGGCCGGGGAAGCGGCGCCGAGGCCGCCGGCCGCGAGCGCGAGCGGCCCGTGGCGGGCGGCGACCAGGCGCAGCGCGTCCTCGATCGACGCGATCCGTGCGGACACCACCTCGCCGAGGAAGCGCAGCGTCAGGTGCAGCTTGGCGGCGTCGCTCCAGCGCACGTCGGCCCGCGGCGCGGCGGCGCGCAGGCGCTCCTGCGCGCACGCCAGCGCGGCGCGGACGTCCTCCGGGACCTCGACGGCGACGAAGCAGCGCATCGGACGACGGCGCCGCGCTAGCAGCCGCGCCGCCCGCCGGCAACGCCGAACGCGCGCCGTTGCGTCGCCCGCAGCATGCCGGCCAAGGTGCGCGCCAGAGGAGGCCCGCATGTCCGTCGCCCTCGTCCGCTCGCCCCCGGCGGCACGCTCGCCCGCCACCATCGCTGCGCTGTGCGGCGGCGCCGCCGTCGCCGGTGCCGGCGCCATCCTGCTCGGCCTGTCGGCCGGCCCCACGCCGATCGACGGCTGGCGCCTCGCCGCACGCTGGACGGCCCGCGTGTCGTTTCTGCTCTTCATGCCGGTCTACGTCGCCAGCGCCTGGTACCGGCTCGCGCCGGGCGCGGCGTCGCGCGGCCTCATGCGCCGGCGACGTGCCGCGGGGCTGGCGTTCGCGACCGCGCACACGCTCCACCTGGCGGCGCTCGTCACCTTCGTCGTCCTCAGCGGGAAGCCGCCCGAGCCGATCACCATCGTCGTGGGCGGCGGCGCCTACCTGACGATGTTCGCGATGGCGGCGACGTCGACCGACGCCGCCGTACGCCGGCTCGGCCGCTCCTGGAAGCGGCTGCACGCCTTCGGCATCCACTACCTCTGGTTCGTGTTCGCCTTCTCGTACTACGGCCGCGTCGCCAAGGGCGACGCGACCTACGTGCCGCTGCTGGCGCTCGCGCTGGGCGGGCTCGGGCTGCGCGGCGTCGCACGCTGGCGCGCCGGGCGCGGCTGAGTGCCGAATACGCCGCGGCGTTACGGAAGTGCGCTGGCCTCGACTCCGGCAAAGGCACGCGCCAACCACAGGGTCACGATCATGAGCACCCCGTAGAAGCCGATCGCCAGGAGCGTCGGCACGATCCAGTTCGTGAGGGCATAGAAGAAGCCGCGATAGTACTTCGACGTCCGCGTCCGGTAGAGCAGGCCGTGAACGACGGGCGATCCCATCCGCTGGGCGAGAACCGCCGGATCCCAGAGCTGGCGCATCGCATTGTTTATGCGCCCCTCGAGATGCCTCCCGCTCTCCATGAGGACGACGAGCAGGGCGACGACCAACGCGAACCGGATGGGCGTAGCCACGAGCGCATTGGCCCAGGGTGACAGCGGGCCGGGCACGAGTTCGGCCAGGAGGTGCGCCTTCGACCCCACGGTGTCCCCGCCCAAGCCCCGCTCGGCGATCGGCCAGTTGGGATCGACCCACGGCAACGCGAGCAGGACGAGCGACGCCAGCAGCGTGGCGAAGTACACGACGCGCCTCGCCCAGACCCAGTCCCAGGCCAGCTCCTGGTGCTCGGCCCGGGCCGCAGCGAGCGCCACGTCCGGCGGCGTCAGCGCGCGGACGCCGCCCAGTGCGCTCGTCTCGCGATAGACGCCGGGCAGCACGATCGGCGCGTAACCGTCGGATCGCGAGCGGATGCGCTCGAAGACGCTCTCGTGAATCATCGGACCGCTGTTCGAGCCGTGCGCGGCGGCGACCGGCAATCCGCCGCGAAGCGAATGCATCATGTGGGCGAGGTCGCCGCGAAGCGTCGCCTTCTTCGCGTTCCGCGCGAGGATGTCTGCGATCCTGCGGGGCTTGTACCGATAGTAGCCACCGACGACGCCGCGGCGTGAGTCGTTCATCCGATCGAGATGGCGCGCGCGCTCCCGGATCCGCTGCCGCTCGGACGCCTCCAAGTGGAGGCCGTAGACCGACGCCCGATCGATCATCCAATCGAGGGCCTTGTAGGCGAGCCCGTCCTGCGCGTACCCCCCGCCGACGTCCGAGTGCATGCCTGTGAACCAGACCTGGCTGATCCGCTGTTGGTCGATCGGGGGAAGGCTCGCCCCGGGCGGTGTCCAGGACCCATGCTGGTCCAACGGTGGGCCGTTCTCGTGGTCGAGGTGCTCTTCGTCCCAGAGAAGGGGATGGAAGGAGTTGCGCTCGTCGTCGAGGGCAATCGCATGGCATCCTCGCCGGACTCTGCTCGACATGAAGCGATCGGGCATCGACAGGGGCCACACCCAGTGGTCGACGGCGCGGGTGATCTCCTCGATCGGCCCGCCGTACGCCGCCACGGTATCCCAGACGCCGACGAACTCGACGGTCGCCGGCACGTTCCCGCTCGGAGGATCCCGCAACACCCAATCCCGCAGCCGACGCAGCGGGCCGACGAGACCCAGGCTGACGTCGAAGCGCTTGCGGAAGCGGCGATACGCGGCGGCACTGGCCTTCACGAGCGCCGCCTCGTCGCCCGCGTACGGGACGATGCCTTGGTCCGCGATGAAGCCCGCCAGCACGCGGGCGGTGAACGCGCCGCGGCTGAACCCGAAGCAGTAGATGCGGTCGCCCGGGGCGTGGTTCCGGCAGAGAAAGCGGTAGAGGTCGAGGACGTTGCGCTTGAGCCCGATGCCGAAGATGCCGGTAACGGCCGCCAATGGCCGAAACGACGACGTACCGATTCCGTCGTCGTAATATGCGACCTGCGCCGTCGGATCGCTCCGATCGAGCGCTTCGTAGAGCCTCCACACGTTCGTCCGGAAGAGCTTGGCGGCACTGTTGCCAGTTCCGTCGGACAGCAGGACGATGTTCTTGCCCATCTCGCCCTCCAGGCTCGGATCTCCCGTGCGGAACGCCACTGCAATCCGGAGGCCGCCGATCGGACCGACCATCGCGCCCGGGGAGCGTCGATCTCTCGCTCCCCGCGTCCAGGAACACGGAGCGCCGGTCTGCGAAAACGGACGGCCGAGCGGAGCGCGCGGCGGTCGCGTGTGATTCGGACCGATCCGTGGCAGAGCGATGTCATGCCGATACCGCCGTCCCGTGCGCTCTCCGCCCGCTCGTCGTGGCTCGTGCTCGCACTCCTGCTGGCTCCCTGGACAGCGGCGCCCGCCGCGGCTCAGGCGACACGCACCTGGGTTTCCGGGGTCGGCGACGACGCCAACCCGTGCAGCCGCACCGCACCCTGCAAGACCTGGGCAGGCGCGATCTCGAAGACCGCGAACGGCGGCGAGATCAACGCCCTCGATCCCGCCGGCTACGGCGCCGTCACGATCACCAAGAACATCGTCATCGACGGCGGCGGCGTGCACGCTTCGATCCTCGCCTCGTCGACGACCGGCGTCATCGTGAACGGCACGAACGTCCGTGTCGTCCTGCGCCGGCTCAGCATCAACGGCGCCAGCGATGCGCCGTCGCCGGGGGTCACCGGCGTGCGCTTCCTCCAGGGCGCCGAGCTGCACGTCGAGGACTGCGTCATCGAGAACTTCTCGCAGCTCGGCATCTCCGCGGAAGGGTCCGGCAACCTCCACGTCGCCGACACGGTGATCCGCAACATCGGCGGGGCCGGGATCCGGGTGACGCCCGGCGGCGGCACGCCGCGCGTCACCGTCGAAGGCTCACGCCTCGCCACGGTGGGGATCGGGCTGCGCGTCGCGGGCTCGCTCGTCGCCCTCGCGCACGACACGAGCGTCACCGATTCCTCCGCCGCCGGGTTCTGGGCCGAGAACGGGGCCGAGCTGCACCTGCACGACGCGGTGGTCGCGCACAGCGGCGTCGGGGTACAGGCGAGCGGCGGCGCGGTGATCAACACCGCCGGGCTCACCGCCGTGAACAACGCCGGCGGCGCCTTCCTCGCCGAGGCCGGCGGCGTCATCGTGCCGTTCGCCGGCGAGCTCATCACCGGCAACCCGGCCGGCGGACCCTCGACGTGCGAGATCGGCGGCGCCTCCTCGCCGGTGGCCTGCCTCGGCGGCGGGGATCCCGTGTGCCCGACCCCGGTCTGCCCCACCCCCGAGTGCCCTGCGCCCGTCGTCCAGGCGTCGCTCGGGAACTGCAAGAAGTGCAAGACGAAGGGGACGAAGATGGTGTGCACGGGGTGCGGGATCGACCTCCAATGAGCGCGCCCCGCCCCCGCGTCACCGCCGGTTGCGGAAGAGCGCCATGTCGCGCACGGACATCCCGAGCACGTGGCGACGGATCCACTCCAGCGCGATCTGCGACGACAGCAGCTTCACCCAGTCGCGCGTGCCCCACAGCTTGTACTGCGCGGTGACGACTCCGTCGGCGGTCGCGAGGCCGAAGCACACCGTGCCGATCGGCTTCTCCGCCGTGCCGCCGTCGGGCCCGGCGATGCCGGTGATGCCGATGCCAACGTCCGCGCCGAGGGCGCGGCGCGCGCCGGCGGCCATCTCGCCCGCCGTCTCCTCCGCGACGGCACCCACGGCGGCGAGCGTCGCCGCCGACACCCCCAAGAGCGACTCCTTCGCCTCGTTCGAGTAGGCGACGACGCCGCCGCGGAACCACTTCGAGCTGCCGGGCACGTTGGTGAGGCGATGGCCGACGAGGCCGCCCGTGCAGGACTCGCCGAGCGCGACGGTGAGGCCGACGTCACCGAGGAGGCCGCCGACCACCTGCTCGAGCGTCGTCGCCGCGCCCTCGCCGTAGCAGAACGGGCCGATCGCCGCCTTCAGCTGGTCGCCGATCTCCTGCAGCTGCGCCGCCGCCGCGGCCGGCTCGCCGTGCACCACGAGCCGACACGAGATCTCCGGGAAGCTGGCGCGGAAGGAGAGCCGCCCGCGGTCGGACGGAACCACGCCGGCGACCAGCTCGTCGAGTCCCGACTCCGTGATGCCGAAGGTCTGGAAGACGCGCGCCAGGTACACCGCCCCGCCCCGCTGCGCGCGGATCCACGGCAGCACGACCTCCTCGACCATCGCCTTCATCTCGCGCGGCACGCCGGGCAACACCACGATCGACGCGTCGCCGACCGCGATGCGGTAGCCGGGCGCCGTGCCGAGCGCGTTGGGGACGATCGTCGCGCCCTCCGGGACCAGCGCCTGCTTCAGGTTGTTGAGCGGCATGTCGCGGCCCGACGCCGCGAACCACTGCCGCATCTTCGCCGCCGACGCGGCGTCCTCCACGAGCGGCACGCCGACCACGCGCGCGACCGTCTCGGTGGTGAGGTCGTCGGCCGTCGGGCCGATGCCGCCGGTCGAGATCACGACGTCGCCGCGCTCGAGCGCCTGGCGCCAGGCCCACGCGAGGCGATCGGGGTAGTCGCCGACGGCGAGGATCGTGGTCACGTCGACGCCGACCTCGAAGAGCTTGTCGGCGATCCACGCGGCGTTGGTGTCGGCGATGCGGCCGGTCGTCAGCTCGTCGCCGGTGGAAAGGATGACGGCGCGTTCGATCACGGGAGAACCTCCAGGAGCAGGCGGGCGACGAGGCCCGCATAGACGCCGGCGACGAGGTCGTCGCCGACGACGCCCAACCCCCCGGGCCAGGAGCGGTCGACGACGCCGGCGGGAAACGGCTTCCAGACGTCGAAGAGGCGGAAGAAGACGAACACCACGGCCGCCGCGGTCCAGGTGGCCGGTACGAAGCACGACGCGACGATCATGCCCGCGATCTCGTCGATGACGATCTTACCGGCGTCGTGCCCGAAGAGCGGCTCGGCGCGGCCGGCGGCCCAGATCGCGATCGCGATCAGCGCGGCCACGGCGGCGGCCCAGAGCCCCGGGCCGCCGCGCGCGTGGACGAGCCCGAGCAGGGGGATCAGCGGCACGGCGACCAACGAGCCCGCGGTCCCCGGCGCGACGGGCACGTAGCCCGCTCCGCCGCCGGTCGCGAGGATCACCACGAGCGCGCGCACGGCCGATGGCTACGGGGTGCCCTCCGCGCGGTCAAGGCATGCCGGACGCGACTTTCCAAACCTGCGCGGAGTTGATACCCCGCGCCCCATGCTGACGACGCGGCAGGTCGCGTGGATGGTGGTGCGGAGCGCCGCCCGGGAGCAGGGATGATGAGCGGGCTCGCACGCGAGCGCGACGTCGCGGTGGAGGCGGCACGCGAGGCCGGCGCGCTGATCCGCCGGTACTACGACGGCACGGTCGAGAACCTGCGCACCGAGGACAACCCCCTCACGCTGGCCGACCGCGACGCCAACGACTGCATCCACCGGCTGATCTCGCAGGCCTTCCCCGCCGACGGCTGGCTCTCCGAGGAGACCGCCGACTCGAAGGAGCGCCTCGAGCGGCCGCGCGCGTGGATCGTCGACCCGCTCGACGGCACCAAGGAGTTCACGCAGCACATCCCCGAGTTCTGCGTCTGCATCGCGCTGGTCGAGAACGGCCGGCCCGTCGTCGGCGTCGAGTACAACCCCGCCGCCGACCGTCTCTACGTCGCGGTGAAGGGCCAGGGCACGACGGTCAACGGCGCGCCGGCGCGGGTGAGCACGCAGGCCGACGTCGCCCGGGCCGAGGTGCTCGCGAGCCGCTCCGAGGACAAGCGGGGCGAATGGGACGTCTTCAAGCCGCTGTGCAAGGTCGTGCTCACCGGCAGCGTCGCGTTCAAGCTGGCGGAGATGGCGACCGGCGCCGGCGACGCCACCTTCACGCTGACGCCGAAGAACGAGTGGGACATCTGCGCCGGCTCGATCCTCGTCGAGGAGGCGGGCGGCAAGGTGACCGGGCTCGACGGCCAGCCGCTCGTGTTCAACCAGCCGTCGCCGCTGCGGCCGGGCATGGTGTCGTCGAACGGCGTGCTGCACGACGCGCTGATGCGCCTCATCGCCGAGTACGGCGAGCAGGCGAAGCCGAAGAGACGCTGAGCCCGCGCCGCGCGCCCGTCCGCTCTCCGTCGTCGCACGCGCCGCGGGCGCGCGCCGCGTTGCTCCTCGTCCTCGCGCTCGGCTGCTCGTCGCGGACCGAGGGGCCGCCGCGCGATCCGCAGGCAACGCGTGCGCCCGATCTCGTCGACGTCGCGAGCCTCGATCCGACGCTCGAGCTCGACGTCCGCTACGCCACCGCCAACAACTTCGTCGGCCGGCCGGTCTATCCCGCCGGCACGCGCGTCTGGCTCCAGCGCCCGGCGGCCGAGGCCGTGGTGCGCGCCCATCGGCGTCTCGGCCAGTACGGCTACGGTCTCGTGCTCCTCGACGGCTACCGCCCGTGGTCGGTGACGCGGCTCTTCTGGGAGATCACGCCGCCGGCGCAGCGCGCCTACGTCGCCGACCCGGCCCAGGGCTCACGGCACAACCGCGGCTGCGCGGTCGACGTCACGCTGTACGACCGCACGACCGGCCGCCTGGTCGGCATGCCGAGCGAGTACGACGACTTCTCCGGCCGCGCGCACCCCGACTACGAGGGCGGCACGCCCGAAGCGCGCGCGCGCCGCGAGCTGCTGCGCCTCGCCATGGAGAACGAGGGCTTCACCGTCTACCCCGCCGAGTGGTGGCACTACGACTGCGACGGCTGGGAGCAGTGGCCCGTGCTCGACGTGCCGATCGAGACGCTGGGACGCTAGCGCAGCCGGCGGCGGCGCATCACTTCCATCGCGACCGCCGGCAGGTCGGTGATGAGACCATCGACCCCGAGCTCGAGCAGACGGTGCATCTCGACCGGCTGATTGACGGTCCAGACGTGCACCTCGAGCTCGAAGCGGTGCGCGGCCTCGAGGAACGGCGTGGTGACGATCTCCATCCCGTCCCAGGCCGGCGGAACCTGGAGCGCGACGGCCGGGGGCACGTAGCCCTCCCACCGGTTCTCGCGCAGGCGGCCGACGAAGTCGGCGACCTCCTCGGCCGAGAAGCTCGTCAGCATGTCCGGCGCGGCGGCGCGGATGCGCGTCCCGATGCGGGAATGCTCGGCCGCGAGCAACGTCTGCCTGCGCGCGCCGTGACGGTCGAGCACCGCGAGGACGGCCGCTTCGATCGCCGGCTCGTCCTGCTTGATCTCGATGTTGAGCGGGACGCCGGGATGGGCCGCGAGGAGCGCGTCGAGGGTCGGCACGACGATGCCCTTGCCGCGGTGCGGATGGCTGCCGTCGGGCGCGCGGTGCTGCCAGCCGGCGTCGAGCGCCTGGAGCTGCGCCAGGGTCATGGTGCGGACGGGGCCGCTGCCGTCGGTGGTGCGATCGACATCGGGGTCGTGCAGCACGACGACGTGACCGTCGGACGTGGCGTGCACGTCGAGCTCGAGGCGATCGGCGCCGAACGTCAGCGCCGCCGCGAATGCCTCGAGCGTGTTCTCGGGCCACGTCCCCGAGGCTCCGCGATGGGCGAAGAGGCGGGGACGGGGCCCGTCGAGATAGCGCAGGGGCCTACTCCGCGCGGCAGGCGCTGGGCGACAGCGCCACGCGCACCGGCGAATCGGTCTCGGGGAGAGCGGCCAGGTGCTGCGTGACCGTGCCGCGCACGCGCTCGAACGAGCGCCGGAGATGCGCCGGCACCGCGGCGTCGCGGGCCAGGCGGATACGCATGGGATCGAGCTGCTCGCCGTCGAGCGCGACCTCGTAGTGGAGGTGCGGACCGGTGGCCAGGCCGGTCGCGCCGACCCAGCCGATCACCTGCCCGCGCTCGACCGTGCGGCCCTCCTGGATGCCGGGGGCGATCTCGCTGAGATGGCCGTACGTCGTGGTGACGCCGTCGCCGTGGGTCAGACGCACGGCGATGCCGAGGCCGCCGCTGCGCCCCGCCTCGATCACCGCGCCGCCCGCGGCCGCCCGCACGGGCGTGCCGCTCGGCGCAGCGAGATCGACGCCCAGGTGCGGGCGGGTGCGGTGGAGCACGGGATGGAAGCGCTCCCACGAGAACTCGGAGCTGATCTCGGTGAACTCGACCGGATAGCGCAGGAAGGTACGGGCGAGCGACTCGCCGTTGGGCGCGTAGTAGTTGCTGCCGTCGTCGTCCTCGAACAGCACGGCCGAGTAGGTCCGGCCGCGGGTGACGATCTCGGCGCCGAGGATCTGGCCGGTGAGCGGCTTCTGGCGGCCGACCTCCCAGATGTTCTCGTAGATGACGCGGAACTCGTCGCCGGGATCGAGCCGCTCGATCTCGACGTCCCAGCCGAACACCTCGGCCATCGACGCCGCGATGCTCGGCGGCACGCCGGCGTCGATCGCGTCGTCGCGCAGGCCCTGCGAGATGCGCCCGGCGATGCCCTGCACCTCGCGCACGTACGGCAGCGCCTCGACGCGGGCTTCGAGGGCGCCGTCGTCCTCGCGCTCGAGGACCAGGAGCGAGCTGTCGTCGATCTCGTAGCGGATCGAATCGAGCGTCCGGGTGG
The DNA here is from genome assembly GCA_026129405.1 of bacterium. Taxonomy (NCBI): domain Bacteria; species bacterium. The sequence continues at coordinate 1,040,547 of JAHCID010000001.1, read as the reverse complement.
CGCGATCGAAGCGCAGCGTCAGGCCGCGGCGGGGACGAATCTGCCGCAGGTCGTAGACCTCCTCGGCCGCACCCAGCCACTCGCGCGCCGTACTGACGCCGATGCCGCGCATGTAGAGGAGACGCTCGACGCTGTCGCCACGGCGCACGTGGACGTGCTCGTCGATGACGCCGCGCGATCCGAAGCGCGGCGGCTCGGGCGCGCGCACGACGCGCCGGGCGCTCTTGCCGGCGTAGCGACGCCGCCACGCGGTGCCGGTACGCGCCGTGGCCTTGCGACCCGCCGATGCGCGCGCCGTGGCGCCGGCGCTCGTCCTCGGGGCGGGCTTGCGCGCCGCAGACTTCGGCGCGACCTTGCCAGGCCCTTTCCCGACGGGCTTGCGGGCGGTCTCCCTGGCGCTGGCCTTCGTCTTCGCTTTGGCCGGGGCGGCCTTCTGCGCGGGCTTCTTCGGGTCGGCCTTCTTCGGGTCGAGCTTCTTCGCCGCCGGCTTGGACGACGGGCGGATACTCTTCGACGCACGCGCCAGCGATGGGAAACACATCGCGACCACGCACAGGATCAGGATCACGGGTCGCACCATGTGCGACCGCGTCCCCATCAGGTTTCGGCGTCTCGACACGTCGTCGGTCCTCCGATCCCGCCGCGCTGGGGAACGCGACGAACTCGTCACTGGAATTTCGCTGCGGAGCTTGCGGCGCGCGCAAGCTGCCAAAGGGCCTCCCGGAAGTCAATCTTCGGCGTTGCAACAAACGCGGAAACCTGCACCCAGAGCGCCTCCGCCGCACCCCACCACGCCGTCTTCCACTCCGGGTCCCGCGTCGCCACGACGCGAGTCATCGTCTCTTCCATCACCCGCAGCCGTGCGTCGAACGCGTCGAACGTGGCTGCGATCCGTTGCACGTCGGTGCCAACGGCGACGAGCCGCTCGCCGTCGGCCGTCGCGCGCCGCTGCGTCGCGGACGCGATCTCGGCCGCGCTCGCGAGCTCGTCGCGCAGGCGGTCACGCGCCTCCGCGAGGCCGTCGAGGTCGCGGCTCGCGTCGTCGAGCCGGCTGCCGAGCCCCGCCAGACCGCGCTCGAGGGCAGCGCGCAGGCCGGCGGCTTCGCGGTGGACCAGGTCCTCGATGCGACGCCGGTCCGTTGCGCCGCCCTCCGCGGCGGTGCGCACTGCCGCCTCGGCGGTCTCGGCGGCGCCCTGCAGCTCGCGGCGCACGCCGGCGACGGCGTCGGCGGCGACGGCCGCCGCCTGCCGGGCCGCCGCGGCGTCCGCGCAGGCCCGGGCGACCTCGTCGCGCAGCGCCGTACGGTCGCCTTCGACGGTTTCGACCCGCGTCCCGATCGCCGCGACGGCGCTCTCGACCACCGCGAGCGCCTCGCGCGACACGGCCTCCCCGGCCCGACCGGTCAGCCCCTCCACCGTGTCGCGCAGGCGCTCGAGCTGCACGCGCAGGGACTGCTGGCCCTGCTGGAGATCGTCGACGCCGTCCGCGAGCGGCCGCTGCCCGGCGACGACCGCGGCCAGCGCCGCCTCGAGCTCGCGGCGCGTCGCCGCCAGCGCCTCGTCCCCGGGGCCGGCGACGAGGCCTTCCAGCTTCGCCGCGGCGTCGCCCTGCGCCGCGGCCAGGCGGGCCATGGCGCCCTCGGTGTCGGCCTGCGCCGCCGTCAGGCGGGCGACGACGTCGCTCAGCGATTGGCGGCGGGCGGCGTCGTCCGCGAACGTCGTCTCCCACTGCGCCTGCACGGCGCCGAGCTGCTCCACGAGCCGCGCCAGCCGGGCCACCTCGTCGCGCAGGCCCTCGAGCTCGGCGGCGGCGGCCGCCGCTTCGAGCGGCGCGATCGTGCCCACACCGCCGCCCGCCTCCAGGCGTTCGACCGCGGCGCGCAGCGAGGCGACGTCGTCGGCCGCGCCGTCGGCCGCGAGGCGGGCGATCTCGACCCCGAGACGCTCCAGCACGGCGTCGACGTCGGCGGAGGCTCGATCGGCCCGCTCCATCGCCTGGATCGCGGTCGTGCGCACGGCTTCGACCAGGCTGCGCAGGTCGCGGGCGGCGCGATGGCCGTCGGCGGTGACCGTCGTCACCTCGTCGCGCAGGAGGGCGACGGCGGTCTCGAGCTCGTCGAGCCGCTCGGGGCTCGACGCCGGCGAGGGGCCGCCCATCGACAGACCGTGCTCGTCGAGCCGACCGACGAGATCCTGCACCCGCTCCTGGCACGCGTGGACCTGCGCCAGCATGGCGTCGCGGTCGGCGGTGAAGCGGGCGATGAGCCCGCCCAGGGCCACGCCCTTCGAGTCCTCGCGTCCGGCCGCCATCAGAGCGACTCCGCCGCCGCGGGCGTGCCGGGTGCCGCGGGCACGGCGTCCCTCCCGAACGTACGCTCCAGCAAGGGGCGCACGCGGGCGAGGAGCGTCTCGCGCCGCACCGGCTTGGGCAGGTAGTCGTCCGCGCCGGCACCGCCGCCGCCCGCGAGCAGCTCGGGCGCGTCGGGCCTCGTCAGCATGAGGATCGGGACGACGGCCGTCGCCGGGTCGGCGCGCAGCCGCCGGCGGACCTCGACACCGTCCATGCCCCGCGAGCCGCCGTCGAGCACGACGACGTCGGGACGCTCGAGCGCGGCCATCGCCAGGGCTTCCTCGCCGTCCTGCGCGGTGAGGACGACGAGCCCGAGCTTCGCCGTCTCGAGCATGAGCCGGACGACCTGGCGCAGGCTCGGCTCGTCGCCGGCGACGAGCGCCCTGAACGTGCGCGCCGGCCGCTGGGCCGCAGCGCGGGAGGCCGCCGGCGCCCGCGGGGGATCGGACACCGGGCCGGCAGCGGGCACGGCCGATCGCGGCGCCGCCATCGGCTCGGTCGGCGCTGGCTCGTCGGCCCCGTCGGTCGGGACCTGGACGACGCGCAGGACCTCTTCGGGCGTCGTGACGCCGGCGGCGATCTTGGCGATCGCGTCCTCGCGCAGCGTGCGGCGCGACTCGCGCCGCGCCTGGCGGCGCAGCTCGCTCTCGCCCAGGTCGCCGGCGATGATCCTGCCGATGGCCGGGCCGACGGGGAGCACCTCGTGGACGCCGATCCGGCCGCTGTAGCCCGTGCCGCGGCAGCTCCGGCAGCCGCGGCCGCACCGCAGCCGGCCGCGCTGCGCCTGGAGGCCGAGCATGTCGAGGACGTCGTCGGGCACCTCGTGCGGGCCGGCGCAGTCGCGGCACACGCAGCGTACGAGTCGCTGGGCCATGAGCAGCGTCACCGACGAGGCGACCGCGGACGGCGAGATGCCGAGGTCGATGAGGCGCGTCACCGCGGAGGCCGCGTCGTTCGCGTGCAGCGTGCTCAGCACGAGGTGCCCCGTCTGCACCGCCTCGAAGGCGATGCGCGCGCGCTCGGCGTCGCGCATCTCGCCCGCGAGGACGACGGCGGGATCCCGGCGCAGCACGCCCGCGACGGTGAGGCCCCGGCTCTCGTCCGCCTCGACCCGACGCATCCCGTCCCGCTGGTACGCGATCGGGCTCTCGAGGGCGACGACGGCGCGGGCCGGCGAGACGATCTCGCGGGCGAGCGCGCACAGGGTCGTCGTCCTGCCGCTGCCGGTCGGCCCGGTGACGAGCACCATGCCCTGCGGCTGGGCGATGGCCTCGCGTACGAGGCCGAGATCGCCGGACGGGAGGCCGAGGTCCTCCATGCTGCGCACGGCGCGCGTGGCATCGAGGATGCGCAGCGTGACCTCCTCGCCGTGCGGCGTGGGCAGGCTCGAGACGCGGACGTCGAGCGTTCGTCCCTGCCACCGCACCTGGAGACGGCCGTCCTGCGGGACGCGGCGCTCGGTGAGGTCGAGCTTGGCCATCACCTTGAGGCGCGCCATGAGCGGGCTCTCCACCCACTTCGGAAAGCGCAAGCCCTCTTCGAGGATGCCGTCCACGCGGTAGCGCAGCGTCGGCCCGTCGGGGCCGGACTCGAGGTGGACCTCGCTGGCGCCGGCCCTCGTGCCCTCGATCAGGATCATGTCGGCGAGCTTCGCGACCGGCGGGAGGTCGGCGTCGCCCGCGATCGTGCGCAGATCGGCGCCGGCCTCGTCCTCGAGCGCGACGAGCCCAGGCTGCTCGGGCTCGGATCCGCCGCTCCCGAACCGCTCGCGCGCGTCCTCGATCCGATAGGCGGCGGCGATCGCCTCGCAGAGCGCGCCACGGGGTGCGACCAGCGGCGTGACGCGCTTGCCGGTGGCGAACTCGACCGCCTTGATGGCGTCCAGGTCGAGCGGGTTCGCCATCGCCAGCTCGACCCTGCGGTCGTCGAGCGCGATCGGCAGGACCTCGTGCTGGAGCGCCAGGGCGTCCTTCAGGATGCCCACGGCCGCGGGCGCGAGCGTCAGGCCCGCCGGCTCGACGCGGCGGAGCTTCAGCGCGTCGGCCAGCACCGTCGCCAGGTCGGCCTCGGGCACGAGGCCTTCGCGCGCGAGGAGGTCCGCGACGGCGAGGCCCTCGGTCTCGGTCGCCTGCTCGAGCCGCTGCGTATCCACCGGGGTCAGGTGCCCGCGCCGCTGAAGGAAGCGGAGCAGCGCCCGCCGTCCGTTCAGCCCCGGTCCCATGAAAACCCCACCCGCATCCGAGGCCCTCCATCGGCCGTTTCCGGGCCGAACTTGAGCCCGGCCGCCTCGCCGAACGGGGCCTCCGTATCCAACCTCGACTCGCCCGGACGTGTCCCGGCAGCCGTCGCGGGCGGACGATTTGCCGCCCCCCGGGGCCCGGTGTTAACCACCGGGCCATGCGGCTGGCCGCGCTCGACGTCGGCGACGTCCGCATCGGCGTAGCGGTGAGCGACGAGCTCGGGCTCACGGTCCGGGGCGTCGCCACCATCCGCCGGGTCGGCGGGCAGCGCGACCTCGACGCGATCGCCCGCACCCTCGCTCCGTTCGCGCCGTCCCGGGTCGTCGTCGGGCTGCCCTTCAACATGGATGGCAGCGAGGGGACGCAGGCGGCCCGGGTGCGGAGGTTCGTCGCCAAACTCGAGCCCCACCTCGGCATCCCGATCGCACTCTGGGACGAACGGCTGACGAGCGTCGCCGCCGAGGAGGCGCTGCGGGCCGCCGGGCTGCGCCGGGACCGGCGCAAGGCGCTGATCGATCAGGAGGCGGCGGCGGTGATCCTCGAGTCGTACCTCGCCCGCGCCACGTGAGCCGCGCCCGCCGCATCCTCCTCGCCGCGGCGGCGGCGGTGGCGGCGCTCGCCGCCAGCGCCGGTACCGTGGCGGTCCTGCTGCACCAGCCCGGCCCGCCGCTGCCGGCGCCGGTGATGGTCAGCGTCGGCGAGGGCCGGCGCTTCCGCGACGTCGCCCAGGACCTCGCGGCGCGCGGCGTGCTGCGCCACCCGCTGCTGCTCGTGCTGTGGGCGCGCGTCACGGGGCGCGACCGCGCCGTGCGCTGGGGCGACTACCGCATCGGCGCCCCGCTGACGCCGCTCGAGCTGCTCGCGCGCCTCGAGGGTCCGCCCGATCCGGTGCAGGCGGTGACGATCCCCGAGGGGCTCACCGTCGACGAGGTCGTCTCGCTGCTCGCCCTGCACGGCTACGGCGCGGAGGAGAGCTTCCACTGCCTGCTCGACGACCCCGCCTTCCTCGCGGCCGAGGAGCTGCCCGCCGAGGGCGCCGAGGGCTACCTGTTCCCCGACACCTACGTCCTACCCCTGGCGACGCCGCCCGAGCGCATCCTGCACACGATGCTCGAGCGTTTCCGCGCGGTCTTCACGCCCGAGATGGAGAAGAAGGCGGCGGCGCTCGGGCTCGATCGGCAGCAGGCGGTGACGCTCGCCTCGCTGGTCGAGGAGGAGACGGCGCGGCCGGAGGAGCGCCGCCTGGTCGCCGCCGTCTTCCTGAACCGGCTCCGCCGCGGCATGCCGATGCAGTCCGATCCGACGGTGCTCTACGGACGCGCGCCGGGCGACCGCCGCATCACGCGCGCCGATCTCCGCCGGCCCACGCCGCACAACACGTACACGATCCGCGGCCTGCCGCCGACGCCGATCGCGAACCCCGGCCGCGCCGCGCTGGAGGCGGCCGTCGACCCGGCCCCGGTCCGCCACCTCTACTTCGTCGCCCGCGGCGACGGCTCGCACGAGTTCAGCGACGACTTCGGCGCACACCAGGCCGCCGTCGCGCGCTGGCAGCGCCGCTGAAGCGTCTCAGTGGGCCGTCCCGGTGGTGCGCATCTGGTCGAGGACGAGGGTGGCCTTGCGCTGGAGGTTCGCGTCACGCGAGTGCACCGAGAGGTACTCGACGATCTCGACGAAGCGCTCCCCCGACTCGCCCGCCATGATGCCCTCGAGCGCCGGTGGGTCGAGCCGGTAGAGCGTGCGCAGGAACGAGCGGCGCAGGCGGCTCTCGCGCTCGAGCGCGCTCAGCACGACCTGGGTCGCCTGGTTGCGCATGGTGCCGTCGTCGTCGAGCGTGGCGACCTCGAGCAGCTCGGGGAAGGTGGCGGTGCCGTCCTCGAACTGGAGCGTCCCGCCCTCGGGCAGCTTGACCGGACGATGCTTCGTGAAGGCGCGCGACAGCTCGAGCGGGAACGCCGCCTTCGCGGGCAGCGTGGTCGTGGTCGTCGTGCTGCCGGTCGCCACCGCGGTGGGCGGAGTGACGTCCGGGCCGCCGAGCAGCACGATCGCCAGCAGGCGGCCGTCCTTGGCGTAGCTCAGGGTGAAGTTCTGCGCGCCGAGGAGACGCGGCAGCGCGTCGGTGAGCGGCACGGCGTCGAACTCGGTCGTGACGTCGCGCGGCTCGCGGACGCTGCCGCGCACCACACCGCCGCCCGCCTGCGCGATCGCCGTCAGCGCGTCGGCGAGCGGCACCTGCTCGAAGCGCACGGTCAGGCGATCGTCGCGTAGCGTGACCGCCGGGGGCGTCGCGGCCGCCGCCACCGACGCCAGCAGGACGAGGCCCAGCAGCGCACGCGCCATCGTCATTGGCCCCCCCCGGACTGATTCAGCTGGCGCAGCAGCGCGAACCCGCGCGTGCGCACCTCGTTGATCTTGGTGAACGTCGACACCTGCGCGACGAGCTCGCGCGCGTTGTCGCGGGCGACGGCGCGCACGACGTTCTCGAGCGTATGATCGTCGATGTCGCCCAAGGCCTTGATGGTGGCCTCGCGCAACGTCGGCTCCGCCTCGACGCCGCCGAGACCGGCGCGCAGCGCCTCGCTGCGGATGCCCGGGTCGCTCTCGCGCAGGCTGGTCTCGAGCAGCTGCTGGAGGCTCGCCGAGTCGCCGCCGCCGAGATGCTGCGAGAGCCGGCTGCCGGGCAGGATCGGCACCCGGTGCTGCATCAGCTCGGCGGTCGAGAGCGCGTTCGGCGCCGCGTCGCCGGCGCGCACGACCTGCGTCGCCGGCACCGGCTCCTGCGGGCCACCCAGCAGGCGCAGCGTCTTCACCGAGCCGTCCTCGCGAAACGTCAGGGTGAAGTTCTGCTCCCCGAGGAGACGGCTGAGCCCTTCATAGAGCGGCACGTCGGCGAACTCGGCGCTCACCTGCCGCGTCCCCACCGGCGCGCCGCGCACCTCCGCGCCGCTCGCCGCACTGAAGAGCGCGATCACCTCGTCGAGGGAGACGTCGTCGAGCTGTGCGGTGAGACGCTCCTCGCGAAGCTGGATCACGCGGCCGGGCGGCGGCGTGGGCGCAGGCGGCGGGGCCGCGGCGGCGGCGCGGCGGCGGGAACGGAGCGGGCGCCGGCGCGGGCCTGCCGCCGCCCACCGGTGCGGGACGCGAGCTCGCTGCGGCGTCCGGGGCGGCACTGCCGCGTCGACCGCCGGGCGGCGCGGCCGGCGGCGGAGCGGCGGCCGGGGACGGTGGGAGCGCGGTGACGGCGTCGGGCGCCGCCGGTGCCTGGTGCGAAGCCGGCGCGGTGGCCCCGGCGAGCGGCTTTCCCCGCCCGCAGCGACGGGCACGTCGCCCGGCTTCGCGCCCGCCGTCCCGGACGGAGGCGCTTGCGGCGTCGCGCCCGGGACCACGACGGGAGACTCGTCCGGGCTCGCTGCTGCCGCAGGCGCCGCGCCCGGCTTCGCCTCTGCGACGGGGGCTCGGCTCGGCCCGGCCGCGCCCGGTGGGGCGTCGGCAGGCGGCGCCGGCGCGGGTGCCGGCACCGGCGCGATCGGCTGCGCGCCGGGAAGACCGGGGACGCCGGGCGCGGCCGCACCCGGAACCGCGTCGGTCGCGCGCGACGGGCTCGCCGCCGCGACGACGAGCCCGAGCGCGAGCCAGCGGAGCGCAGCGGTCAGGAGCGACCTCCGGACTGCACCCGGCCGCCGATCAGCCGGCACGCGGTGCGCGCCCGCACCCGGACGCGGCGCGGTCGGGACCGCACGTTCAACACCACGCAGAGCGGCCGCGCGGGCGCGCCGTCGATCTCGACATCGACGCAGCATCGCACGCTTCGGGCCTTCCCGGATACCGCCGCATGGGCGGTCCCGGTCACGACGAGCGGCAGCGTCAGCGCTCCGAGCACGAGCATCGATCCGATGAATCCCATCTCGCCTCACCTCCCCGGGCGGGGCCTGCACAGCATGCGGGCGGCCCGCCCGGCGGGCAAGATCTTGCCCCGGAGGGTTTGCGCTTCGCCCGCTCTTCGCCTAGGACGAAGGCCGTGGTGACGCCCCGGCAGAAGCAGGTGCTCGACTACATCCGACAGTACAACGCCCGGCACGGCGTCTCGCCGACGCTCGAGGAGATCGGCCAGCATCTCCACCTCGGCTCGCTCGCCACCGTGCACAAGCATCTCCGCGGGCTGGAGGAGCGCGGCGCCATCCGGCGGCTGCCGCGGCAGAGCCGGGCGCTCGAGATCGTCGAGCCGGCGGCGGCCGACGGCCGCGCCGTGAAGGTGCCGCTGCTCGGGCGCGTCGCGGCCGGGACGCCGATCGAGCCGATCGAGGAGCGCGAGACGGTCACGCTGCCCGAGGAGCTGCTCGGGCGCGGCGAGACCTTCACGCTGCGGGTGAAGGGCGACTCGATGATCGACGACGGCATCCTCGACGGCGACATCGTCATCGTCGAGCGCCGCAGCGAGGCGGCCAACGGCGCCACCGTGGTGGCGCTCGTCAACGGCGAAGCTACCGTCAAGCGGTTCCAGCGCAAGCGCGGGCGCATCCACCTGATCCCGGCCAATGCCGCGCTCGAGCCGATCGTCGCGCGCGAGGACGAGGTCGAGCTGCGCGGCATCGTGATCGGGCTGCTGCGCAGCTATCGATGACGCCGTTCGCGCTCTACGTGCACGTGCCGTGGTGCCGGCACGTCTGCCCGTACTGCGACTTCAACGTCCACGCCGCCGCGCGCGCGCCCGAGACCGCCGACGTGCCGGCCTACGTCGCCGAACTCGCGGCCTGGGCCGGCGATGCGCGCCTCCGCGGCCGCACCGTCGCGAGCGTCTTCTTCGGCGGCGGCACGCCGTCGCTGCTGTCGCCGGCGGCGATCGCCACGGTGTTGGGCGCCGTCGCCTCGCGCTTCGGGCTCGCGCCCGACGCCGAGGTCACGCTCGAGGCCAACCCGGCCACCGTCGACGTCGAGCGGCTCAGCGGCTGGCGGCGCGCCGGCGTGAGCCGCCTGTCGCTGGGCGCGCAGTCGTTCTCCCGAGCGCTCCTGCGCACGCTGGGACGCGATCACGCACCCGACGACACACATGCCGCCGTCGCCGCCGCCCGCACCGCCGGCTTCGTCAACGTCAGCCTCGACCTCATCTACGCCGTCCCCGGCGCCACGCTCGCCGACTGGAGCGCCGACCTCGACGCGGCCCTCGCGCTCGGTCCCGAGCACGTCTCCTGCTACGCGCTCACCTGGGAGGAGCGGACGCCCTTCGCGACCTGGCGCGAGCGCGGGCGTCTCACGCCGGTCGACGAGGACGTCGAGGCCGCGATGGCCGAGCGCGCCGACGCACGCCTCACCGCGGCGGGCTACGCCCGCTACGAGATCTCGAGCTGGGCGCGGCGGGGGCACGCGTCGGCGCACAACCAGCGCTACTGGGACGGCTCGGACTACCTCGGGATCGGCCCGGGCGCGCACTCCTTCTGCGCCACGCCGGCGCCGGGCCGGCGCTGGTCGAACCACCGCCCGCCCGACGCCTGGCGCACCGCGGTCCTCGCCGGCGGCACGGCGATCGCGGACGACGAGACGCTGACGCCGGCACAGGCGCGCGCCGACTTCGTCGTCACCGGCCTGCGCCGGCTCGCCGGGCTCGATCTCGGCGAGTTCCAGCGCCGCTTCGGCACCGAGCTCGCGTGCGTGTTTCCACACGTCACGGCGCTCGAGCGCGACGACCTCGTCCGGCGCGACGCCGAGCGCCTGCGCCTCACGCCGCGCGGGCTCCGCTTCGCGGACACGGTCGCGGCGACGTTCGTGTGAGCCGGGCGGCGCGCGCCGCCGCGGCTCACACCGTCGTCGCTCAGTAGCGGTAGTGCTCGGGCTTGTACGGCCCCTCGACCGGCACGCCGATGTACTCGGCCTGCTTCTCGGTGAGGACCGTGAGCTTCACGCCGAGCTTCTCGAGATGGAGGCGGGCGACCTCCTCGTCGAGCTTCTTCGGCAGCATGTAGACGTTCTTCTCGTAGCTTGCGTTCCGCTCCCACAGCTCGAGCTGCGCCAGCACCTGGTTCGTGAACGAGGCGCTCATCACGAACGACGGATGGCCCGTGGCGCAGCCGAGGTTCAGGAGGCGTCCCTCGGCGAGGATCAGGACCGAGTGGCCGTCGGGGAAACGCCACTCGTCGTACTGCGGCTTGATGTTGATGCGCTCGATGCCCGCGATCCTGCCGAGGCCGGCCATGTCGATCTCGTTGTCGAAGTGACCGATGTTGCCGACGATCGCCTTGTCCTTCATGCGCGCCATGTGCGCCGCGGTGATGATGCCGAAGTTGCCCGTGGTGGTGATGAAGAGGTCGGCGCGCTCGACGTAGTCCTCGACCGTGGCGACCTCGTAGCCCTGCATCGCCGCCTGGAGCGCGCAGATCGGGTCGATCTCGGTGACGATCACGCGGCAGCCCTGCCCGCGCAGCGACTCGGCGCAGCCCTTGCCGACCTCGCCGAAGCCGCAGACGACGGCGATCTTGCCGCCCAGCATGACGTCCGTGGCGCGGTTGATGCCGTCGATCAGCGAGTGGCGACAGCCGTAGATGTTGTCGAACTTCGACTTCGTCACCGAGTCGTTCACATTGATGGCCGGGAAGAGCAGCGTGCCCTTCTTCGCCATCTCGTAGAGGCGGTGGACGCCGGTGGTCGTCTCCTCGCTGACGCCCTTGATCGCCGGCGAGATGCGCTGCCACACGCCCTTGTCCTCGCCCTGCACGCGGCGGACGAGATCGAGGATGACGCCCCACTCCTCGGGGTCGTTCGCCGGATCGAACGCGGGCACCGCGCCGGCGCGCTCGAACTCGAGGCCCTTGTGCACGAGCAGCGTCGCGTCGCCGCCGTCGTCGACGATGAGGTCGGGGCCCTTGCCGTCGGGCCACACGAGGGCCTCGTACGTGCACCACCAGTACTCCTCGAGCGTCTCGCCCTTCCACGCGAAGACCGCGGCGCCGGCGGGCTTCGCCTCCGTGCCCGTGCGGCCGACGACGACCGCCGCGGCGGCCGAGTCCTGGGTCGAGAAGATGTTGCACGAGACCCAGCGGACGTCGGCGCCGAGGTCCATCAGGGTCTCGATGAGGACGGCGGTCTGCACGGTCATGTGGAGGGAGCCCATGACGCGCGCACCGGCGAGCGGCTTCTTGTCCGCGTAGCGGGCACGGATGGCCATCAGGCCGGGCATCTCCTGCTCGGCGAGGCGGATCTCCTTGCGGCCGAGCTCGGCGAGGGCGAGATCCTTCACCTTGTAGGGAAGGCGGGACGCGGCAGTGGCCGCGCGGGCGGGCTGGCTCATCGTGGGCTCCTTCTTCCGACCGCGAGGCCGGATCATCCGTTCATCCGGATGAACGCTTGTCACCGCTTTCCTCTGTGATGTCAAGGTCCCAGAGGACGCGACACGGTCCCGCGCGTGCGCTACATCCGCCGCATGACCTGTGCGGGATGTGATCGGATCGCCCGGATGCGCGAGGGCAAGGACGAGGACTTCGTCGCCGAGCTGTCGGAGTCGTTCGTGGCGCTCGCCGACGAGCAGGCCTATCGCGGCTACTGCATCGTCTTCCTGCGCGACCACGCCGACGCGCTCGACGAGCTCTCCTACGAGCGCCAGCAGAAGCTGTTCGAGGACGTGATGCGGGTGGCGAAGGCGCTGCGCGCCGAGGTCGCACCCGAGCGCATCAACTACGCCTGCCTCGGCAACTTCCTCACCCACGTGCACTGGCACGTGATCCCGCGCCAGGCCGACGATCCGGAGAAGCAGCACCCGATCTGGGTGCGGCCGCTGGCGGAGCGCCTGAAGCCGCTCGCCGGCGGCGAGAAACGCACGCTGATCGCGGCGCTGCGCAAGCGGCTGGGCCGCTGACGCCCCGGGCGCGCGTCGGCGCGCGCCCGGAACGCACCCTCGCTACTTGACGCCGGTGGCGCTCTTCAGCGCGGCGACGCGATCGATCTTCTCCCAGGTGAAGCGGTCGCCGTCCGGCACGCGGCCGAAGTGGCCGTAGGCCGCGGTGGGCCGGTAGATCGGCTTCTTCAGGCCGAGCTGCTGGATCAGCGACGCCGGCTTGAAGTCGAAGACCTCGCGCGCGGCGGCGGCGATCTTCTCGTCCGGCACCTTACCCGTGCCGAAGGTGTCGATGAGGACGGACACCGGATCGGCGACGCCGATCGCGTACGCGACCTGCACCTCGCAGCGCGCCGCGAGCTCGGCCGCGACGATGTTCTTGGCGACGTAGCGCGCGTAGTACGCGGCGCTGCGGTCGACCTTGCTCGGATCCTTGCCGCTGAAGGCGCCGCCGCCGTGACGCCCGTAGCCACCGTAGGTGTCGACGATGATCTTGCGGCCGGTGAGGCCGCAGTCGCCCTGCGGGCCGCCGACCACGAACTTCCCCGTTGGGTTGATGTGGTAGACGGTGTTCTTGTCGAGGAACTCCGGCGGGATCACCCGCTTCACGACCTCCTCGACGATGCCTTCCTTGATGGTCGCGTCCTTGACGCTGTCCTTGTGCTGGTTCGAGACGACGACCGTCGTCGCGCGCACCGGACGGCCGTCCTTGTACTCGACCGACACCTGGCACTTGCCGTCGGGCAGCAGCCACGGCAGGTCGCCGCTGCGGCGGGCCTCGGCGAGGCGCTGGCCGATGCGGTGCGCGGTGTAGATCGCGAAGGGCATGTACTCCTTCGTCTCGTCGCACGCGTAGCCGAACATCATGCCCTGGTCGCCGGCGCCCTGCTCCTTGTGCAGGCCCTCGCCCGCGGTGACGCCCTGGGAGATGTCGGGCGACTGCCGCTCGACCGCCGACACGACCGCGCAGCTGTCGACGTTGAAGCCGCTCTCGGGGGTCGTGTAGCCGATGTCGCGGATCACCGACTTGGCGATCTCGCCGAACTCGGCGCGACCCTTCGAGGTGATCTCGCCCGCGACCACGACGAGGCCGGTCTTGATGAGGGCCTCGCAGGCCACCCGGCTGTCGGGGTCCTGCGCCAGCAGCGCGTCGAGGATCGCGTCGGAGATCTGGTCGCAGACCTTGTCGGGATGGCCTTCGTTCACCGACTCGGAGGTGAACACGTAGTCCTTGAGCATGGCCGGGCGTTGTAACCCGGCCCCCTCCGGGTCGGCAAGCCGGTCTGCCGTGCGGTCCGCCGTGCCGCGGCACGGGCCGCGGCTACTCGGGCTCGTTGAAGCGGGCCTCGATGAGCGCCCGGATGGCCTCCATGGCCTCCACGGCCTCCGGGCCCTGGGTGGTGACGTCGATCGTGCTGCCCTGCTCCGCCGCCAGCATCATGATCCCCATGATGCTACGGCCGTTGACGACCTGGCCGTCCTTCTCGACCGTGACCTCGGCGTCGAAGCGGCTCGCCGTCTGCACGAGGAGCACGGCCGCCCGGGCGTGCAGCCCGAGCCGGTTCTGGATGGCGAGCCCGGCCCGCAGCGGCATGCCGTCGCTCACGACGCTGCCGTGACGCAGAAGATGTGCTCCTGCCCGTAGCGGCGGATGAACTTCGCCAACGCCGGCGCCTCCATCTGCACGCGCGCGCTGGAGAGCTTCACCAGCATCGGCATGTTGACGCCCGCCACCACCTGCGCGCCGGTCTCGCGCGCGACGGAAACGCTGAGGTTCGTCTGCGTGTCGCCCAGCATGTCGGTGACGATGAGCACGCCGTGTCCCTGATCGACCTGCTGGACGGCCTCGACGATGCGCGCCCGGATCGTCTCGGGGCCGTCCTCGGGGGCACTCGTCACCGCTGCGACGTGCTGCTGCTTGCCCACGACGCTCTCCAGGGTGCGCAGCAGGGCCTCGCTGAGCTCCCCGTGGCCGACGACCACCAGACCGACCATTCGACCCGATCCTAGCCTCCGGGCGCGCACCCCTTCAAGGCGAAGCACCGCGGGCGCAGGCCGCGCCGGTGCTCAGTGGGCGACGTCGCGGTGGCGGACGAGGACCCGGTGCCCGTGCTGCTGGAGGCGGTCGCGCAGCTCCTCGACCAGCGCCACCGAGCGGTGCCGGCCGCCGGTGCAGCCGACGGCGATGGTGAGATAGCTCTTCCCCTCCCGCTGATAGCCGGGGAGCGTGAACTCCAGCAGCGACATGACGCGCTCGAGGAACGTCTGCGTGTCGACGCGGTCGAGCACGTAGTGCGCCACCGCCGGATCGGTGCCGACCTTCGCGCGCAGCTCCTCGACGAAGAACGGATTCGGCAGGAAGCGACAGTCGAAGGCGAGGTCGGCGTCGGTCGGCAGGCCGTACTTGTATCCGAACGAGACCAACGAGATGGTGAGGCTGCCCTCTTCGGGGCTGGCGAGCCGCTGGCGCAGGGCGTCGCGCAGCTCGTGGACGGTGAACGCGCTCGTGTCGATCACCCGGTCCGCGACCTCGCGCAGCGCGCGCAGCTTCTCCCGCTCGCGGCGGATGCCGTCGGCGAGCGAGCCGCCTTCGGCGGCCGGGTGCGGGCGGCGCGTCTCGCTGAAGCGACGCTGGAGGACGTCGTCGCTGGCGTCGAGGTAGAGCACCTCGAGCCGCACGCCGGCGTGGCGCAGCTCGTCGAAGACGCGGGGGAAGTCGTGCAGGAAATGCCGCTCGCGCGCGTCGATGCCGAGAGCGACGCGGCGCACCTCCTCCATCGACGTACCCCACAGCTCGACGAAGCGCGGCAGCAGGGCGACCGGCAGGTTGTCGATGCAGTAGAAGCCGAGGTCCTCGAGGACGTGCAGCGCCGTCGTCTTGCCGGAGCCCGACAGGCCGGTGACGACGATCGCGCGCAGGCCGGCGTTCATGCCGCGATCATTGTGCCCGTCGACGCCTGCTCATGCACGCTGGACGGGCCGTCAGGTCCGATCCCGGCCCCCGCCTGCCGCTCGCGCGTCGATGCGGGCGGCGAAGTCGGCGGCGCTGTGCCGTCCCCGCCAGCGCAGGAGCTGGTTGCGGGCCGCGGTCTCGATCAGCAGCGCGATGCTGCGGGCCGGCTGCACCGGCAGCCGCACGACCGGGAGCGCCACCTCGAGGAGCGAGATCGTGTCGTGGGCCAGGCCGAGCCGGTCCGCGCCGGGCGCCCACTCGCTCAGCTCGACGACCAGGTCGATCCGGTGCTCGTCGAGCGTCGCGAGCGTGCCGAAGAGGGCCTCGACGTCGATGACGCCCAGGCCGCGGATCTCCATGTGATGCCGGAGCAGCTCGGCGGCCCGGCCGCGCAGGACGCTCGGCGAGATGCGGC
The DNA here is from genome assembly GCA_026129405.1 of bacterium. Lineage (NCBI taxonomy): Bacteria > bacterium. The sequence goes on along the minus strand of JAHCID010000001.1, from coordinate 1,024,767 downwards.
GCACGAGGACGGCGTCGTCCGCCACCAGGCGATGGCCGCGGGCGACGAGATCGAGCGCCGCCTCGCTCTTGCCGATGCCGCTGCGGCCGGAGATCAGGATGCCGAGGCCGTGCACCTCGACGAGGTCGCCGTGCATCGTCGTCTCCGGCGCCAGCTGCTCCTCGAGCCACGCCGCGGCGAGCCGGATGAACTCGCCCGTCCGCAGCGTCGTCGTCAGCACCGGAACGCCGGCTGCCGTGGCCGGCTCGACGAGCGCCGCGGGCGGGAGCGTGCCGTTCGTGACGACGAAGCACGCGACGCCGGCGGCAGCCACGGCCGCGACTGCGGCGCGCGCGCCCTCGGGCGTCAGCGTGGCGAGATAGGAGACCTCGCTGTTGCCGAGCACCTGCACGCGATCGGGGTGCAGCTGCGGCAGGTAGCCCGCCAGGGCGAGGCCCGGCTGCTGGAGCCGCGGCTGCGCGATCGCTCGCCCGAGGTCGCGGTCGCCGGCGACGAGCCGGAGGTCCATCCCCGCCTCCGCGGCCGCGAGCAGCCCGGCGACGGTGACCATCTCAGTACCGCGCGTCCTCGTCGCGGATCGTCTGGTAGATCGCGGCCGCGTCGCCGGCGGCGAGCAGGCGCTCGCGGAAGCTCTGGTCCTTCAGGAGACGCGAGATGCGGGCCAGCGCCTTCAGGTGCGCCCCGGCGGAGTCCTCGGGCGCGACGAGCAGGAAGAAGAGGTGCGTCGGCTTGCCGTCGAGCGACTGGAAATCGACGCCGGCCCGGCTGCGCCCGAAGGCGGCGAAGACGCGGCGGATGCCGGGCAGCTTCCCGTGCGGGATCGCGACGCCGTCGCCGAGCGCCGTGCTGTTGAGACGCTCGCGGTCTTCCAGGGCCTGGACCAGGCGGGTGCGGTTCAGCTCAGGGTACTGGGCGGCGACCCGCCCCGCCAGCTCCTCGAGGACCTCAGACTTGGACCGGGCCTCCAGCTCCGGGACGACCAGCTCCTCGGGGAGGATGTCCTCGATCTTCATGGGCGCGTACTAGCGCCCCGGAACGGGCTTGACGAGACCCAGCCGCCCGTCGGGCCGCCGGTAGACGATGTGGAGGCGCTCGTCCGCCTCGTTGGTGAAGCAGATGAAGACGGGCTCGGTCTGCTCGAACCGGGCGATGGCCTGCTCGACGGTGAGCAGCGGCAGCATGACGCGCTCGGTGCGCGGCAGCGTCTTCTTCGCCTTCGCGGGCTTCGTCGCCTTCGCGGCCTCCGGCTCCGGCAACACCTCGCGCACGCTCGCGACGCCCTTACGGTCCGCACGCTTCGCCTTCAGCTTCTGCGCCTGGTGCGCGAGCTTGGCGACGGCGAGGTCGATCGCCGAGTAGAGATCGTGCGTCGTCTCCTTGGCGACCATCGACACGTGCTGCGCCTGGAGCGTGATCTCCGCCAGGTGGCGCGACTTGATGACGCTCAGGATGACGTGCGCGTCGCCCGGACGCCGCAGGTACTTCTTCACCATGTGCGTGACCTTGCGCTCGGCATGGTCGCGCAGCGCCGGCGTCGGGTCGACGTGGCGGAACGTGACGGTGACTTGCATGCAGCCCCTCCCGCACCCCGGGCGCGGATCTCGCGCTCAGTACACCTGCTTGCGCTTCGACGACGGCAGGATGCCCATCAGCTCGCGGTACTTCGCCACCGTGCGGCGCGCGATGTCGATCTGCTCCTTCTTGAGCAGCTCGGCGATGTACTGATCGCTCAGCGGCTTCCGCGCGTCTTCCTTCGCGATGATGCCGCGGATCTTCTCCTTCACGCTCTCGGCCGAGATCTCCTCGCCCTGCCCGCTGCGCAGGCTCGAGGTGAAGAAGTACTTGAGCTCGAAGGTGCCCTGCGGCGTGTGCACGTATTTGCCGGCGGTCGCGCGGCTGACCGTGGACTCGTGCATGCCGATGTCGTTCGCGACGTCTTTCAGCACCAGCGGGCGCAGCATCGACACGCCCTTCTCCAGGAACTCCTCCTGGAACTTCACGATGCTCGAGGTGACCATGTAGAGCGTCCGCTGGCGCTGGTGGATCGACTTGATGAGCCACGCCGCCGCCCGCATCTTCTCTTGGATGTAGCTGCGCGCCTCGGACGTACCGCCGTTGCCGAGCATCTGCTTGTAGAACGACGACACCCGCAGCCGCGGCAGACCGTCCTCGTTCAGCGTCACGACCCACTCCTCACCGACCTTCTGCACGTAGACGTCGGGGGTGACGTAGCGGGTCTCGCCGTCGTGGTAGTCACGGCCCGGCTTGGGCTCGAGCACCGAGATGATCTTCGTCGCCTCGGCGATCTGCTCGACGCCGACGCCGAGCTCACGCGCGAGGCGGTCGAAGCGGCGGCTCTCGAGCATCGGCAGGTGGTCGCGCACGATGCGGGCCGGCAGCGAGTCGTCGTCGGAGCCGAGCTGGCGCAGCTGGATCAGCAGGCACTCGGCGAGGTCGCGCGCGGCGACGCCGGGCGGATCGAACTCCTGCACGCGGCGGAGCGTCTGGTCGACGAGCGTGGTGTCCGGCCACACGTTGCAGAGGAAGGCGATCTCGTCGACGGACAGCGTCAGGTAGCCGTCCTTGTCGAGGCTGCCGACGATGAGCGCGCCGATCTCCTTCTCGTCGTGCGACATGTCCGAGAGGCGGAGCTGCCACATGAGGTGGTCGGGCAGCTGCGTGCGCTTCACGAGGACGTTCTCGAGCGCGGGGCGGCGCTCGTCGTCGTCGTCGGCCGCGCCGCCGCTCATCGAGCCGTGCAGGTCGTTGCCGTAGTTCTCCGCGAAGTCCTTCCAATCGATCTGGTCGATCGTGGAGGCCTGCGGGATGTCGTCGCTCGTCTCCTTCGACTGCTGCTCGACGGCCCACTCTTCGGTGGCCGGCGTCTCGAGCCCGTCGACGGTCGGAACCTCGGTGTCGATCTTCTCCTCGGTGAGATTCTCTTCGAGGACCGGGTTCTCGGTGAGCTCCTGATCGATCAGCGACTCGAGCTCGGCACGCGACACCTGGAGGATCTTGATCGCCTGCCTCAGCTGCGGCGTCATCACCAGCTGCTGCGTCAGACGATGTTGGAGCGCGATCCGGGTGTCCACGATCTCGGTTACCTGAGGCGCAGCATACTACAGTCGGAATTTCTCGCCGAGGTATATCTCCCGCGCGCGCCGACTCGCGGCGATGTGCGCGGGCACCCCTTCTTCGAGCACCGCGCCTTCGTTCACGATGTACGCGCGATCGCAGATTCCGAGCGTCTCGCGCACGTTGTGATCGGTGATCAGGACTCCGATGCCTCGCGTCTTTAACTGGGTGACAATGCTCTGAATGTCAACCACGGCGATGGGATCGATGCCTGCGAATGGCTCGTCGAGGAGCATGAACGACGGGCTGATGACGAGCGCGCGCGTGATCTCCAATCGGCGACGTTCTCCGCCCGACAGCGAGTAGGCCTTGCTCTTTGCCAGGCGCGCGATGCCGAGCTCGTCGAGCAGCTGCTGGAGGCGCTTGCGACGCTCGACGGCGTCGAGGTCGAGCGTCTCGAGGATCGCGAGGATGTTCTCTTCGACGGTGAGCTTGCGGAACACCGACGCCTCCTGCGGCAGATAGCCGATGCCGCGCCGGGCGCGCTCGAACATCGGCAGCTCGGTGACCTCCTCGCCGCTCAAGAGCACGCGGCCGGCGTCGGGACGCTGCAGCCCGACCATCATGTGGAAGCTCGTCGTCTTGCCCGCGCCGTTCGGACCGAGGAGACCGACGACCTCGCCGGCGGCCACCTCGATGCTGATGCGGTTCACCACGCAGCGGCCGCCGAACGACTTGGTGAGTCCCTCGGCGCGCAGCAGGGCCGCGCCGGCGCCGTTCACGGCGTCGTCCCCGCCGCCGTGGTCTGCGCGCCCTTCTTCCGGCGCCCGTCGCCGCCCCCGCCGTTCTGCTTCTCGTCGGGGTAGAGCACGGCCTTCACCCGCCGCCGGCCGCCCTCGACCACGCTGCGGTCCTCGTCGAGGTAGACGATGACCCGATCGCCCGCGACCTCGTTCGGTCCGTCGTGCAGCACGGGGTTCTCGGTGAGGACGAAGGTGCGCGCCGCCTGATCGTAGACCGCACGCCCGCCGACCGCCCAACGCGTGCCCTGGTCGATGCGGACGCTGCCCTGCGCGACGATCTCCTTCACGCGCGGATCGCCGGTCGCGGCAGGCCCGGGCGCCGGCGGCGCCCGGCGCGGCGGCGGCCGGGGCCGGGTCGGCGGCCGCGTCCTCCGGCCTGGCCGCCTCCTTGCTGCCGCCGAGCTTGCCCGCGGGCCGCTCGTCGTCGGCGAGCGTGATCGTCAGCGTGTCGCTCTTCAGCTTGACCTCGCCCTGCACCACCTCGACCAGGCCGCGGTAGACGACGACGTTCGCCTTGTAGTCGTACTCGAGGCGGTCGGACGTGACCGTCACCGGCCCCTTGCCGCTGCCGAAGCCGCCGAAGCCGAGGAGACCGCCCCCGGCCGGCGCCGCCTCGCGTGCGGGCTGCGCCGCCGCGGAACAGACGAGCACCGTCACCGCGAGCAGCAGTCCGATCTCAGGACCGCTTCGCATCGTCCTTCAGCACCGTGCGCACGTCGCCCTGGAAGCGGACCAGCTGCGGCGTCACGTCGACCTCCATGCCGTGCGCCGTGAGATCGAGGTCGCTCCCCGTGATGGTGACGTCGCCCGGCACCGTGATCAGGTCGCGGGTGCGATCGTAGGTCGCCTCGTCGGCGTTGAGGACCATGTCGTCGAGCTTCAGCACCACCGAGCCGCGCAGGACCATCGACTCGAGCTCGCGATCGACGAGCACGAGGCGCCCTTCGGTCCCGGTGAGCTCTCCCCGGCGCTCGCCGTCGTCGATCGAGAAGGTGACGCGCGGCCGGCGCACGACGACGGCGTTCTGCTTGTCGAAGTACTGCGCGTCGTCGGCCGTGATCTCCCACACCGTCCGGCCGTCCTTGACCTTCACACGCTTGAAGAACTGCATGCGCTGGGCGACGTCCGGCAGAAGACCCGCGCCCAGCTCCGCGATCGACTTCTCCGCCCGGCCGACGCTGCGCCACACCTGGACACCGAGGCCCAGGAACGCCAGGGCCACCACGACGAGGAGACCGGTGCGCAATCGCGAGCGTGACAAGGCGGCTCCCAAGTCGGCCGAGCTACCACGGGGTCCACGGGGAGTAAAGGTTGCACGCGCGCACAACCCCGCGGATCCACGGCCTTCGAGGCCGTGCGCTCTCACTCCTCGTCGGTCTGCCGCCGCCAGCGTTCGTGCCACCACACCCACTCCGCCGGCGCGCGCCGGATCGCGTCCTCGATCGCCGCCGTGAAGCGTGCGGTGAGCCCGACGATCGCCCCACGCCCGCTCTCGCCGGCCGTCGGGATCGGTCGGATCGTGATGACGTGGCCGCCGTCGACGCGCCGGCGAATGAACGCGCCGACGACCGGCACCCGCGTGCGCAGCGCGATGATCGCCGGCCCGGGCGGCGTGTGCGCCGGCCGCCCGAAGAACGGCACGAAGACGCCGGCACCGCGGCTGTCCTGATCCATGAGGATGCAGACGATGCGATTGCGCTCGAGCGCGGCGCGCACCTGCGGGAGGAAGTCCGGCGCGTCGCGCAGGAGTATCTCCATGCCCTGCTCGCCGCGGAAGCGGCGGATGAGCGCGTCGAAGCGATCGTCGTTCACCTTGCGGGCGACGACCGACAGCGGGTAGCCGCGTGCGGCCATCGTCGCGGCGAGCAGCTCCCAGTTGCCGCAATGCCCGGTGATGGCGAGCACCCCGCGGCCGCCGCCGCGGAGCGCGTCGAGCTCGGCGAGGCCGTCGATGCGCACGTAGTCGGGCGCGGCCGCGAGGCGGCGCGCGAGGCCGAGCTCGGCATACGACTGCCCGGTGTGCTCGAAGGTCGCGCGTACGAGGGCCGCGCGGGCGGCGGCGTCGAGCGCGGGGAACGCGAGCGCGACGTGCGCGAGCGCGAGCCGCCGCGTGCTGCCGAGAGCCCGTGCGCCGCGCGGCCGGGCGTCGAGCGCCAGCCCGACCTCGGCGGCAGCGCGCCGGCCCTATGCGCGACGCCGCCGATCGCGCGCGCGAGCGGCGTTTGCGCGGGCCGCGGGTCGCGCGCCGGACGCGTTTCCACAGCGAGCGCCGCCGCTTCGGGGGGGCGACGCGCATGCTCGGCTGCGCGGGCAGGGCCGTGTCGCCGGGGTCTCGCACGACGCCCGTCGCTAGCACGCGTCCGCGCGCAGCGGCCAGTCGCCGCGACCCGCCCGGGAGTCGGAAATCTGCTCGCACCCCGCACCCACGGCCGAACCGGCAGCCGCGGCGTCGCGCTCGTGCGCCCGACGCGGCGGCATGCGCCGCGTCGGCTGCACGTCGATCACCCCGCCGGCCGGGCTTCGCGAGCCGGCGGGGGGCTCGACGCCGCGTCGTGCGGCGTCACCGTGCAGAGCAGCTCCCAGACGCCGTCGCGCCCGCAGACCTCCACCTCGATGCGGCGCTCGCCCGGCCCGAGCCGCACGTCGAGCACGAAGCCGGCCCACGCCGCCTCGGGCAAGGTCGGGAACGCCGCGGCGACGTGGGGCGGTGGCGGCCGCGCCGCGCGACGAACACGGCGCCGTCCCGCGTGCGCGTGCGCAGCCCGGCGAAACGGCGCACCGTCGCAGCGCGAGCACCAGCCCGCGAGGCGGACGTCCTCGCTCGCGCGCAGCCAGACGGACGAGGGCGTCGATCCAGAAGAAGTGCGACGCCGACGCCGGCGTGACGCCCGGCACGCGGCCGCCGCCGCGTGCGGTGCGGCATCGGCGGGCGGGCGCACGCAGCTCGTCGCGCTCGGCGCGCAGGCGGATCGTCCACGCCACGGCGTGCGGCCGCGCAGCTCGCTCCACACAGGCCTGCCGACCGTGCGCAGCGGCGGCACGCGGCGTCCGGCAGCTCCCACTGGCACGCGAGGAAGGCGGAATAGTCGCGCAGCGCGAAGCCCGGCGCGCGCGCCGGCGCCACCGGCGCGCGAACAGCAGCGTGCGGCGCGAGCCGCTCGCCCGCACGATGCGGCGCCATGCGCACGCGGTGCGCCCAACGGTCGCGCCGGCGCGCCGGCGCGCCGATCATGCCCGCGAGCGCCGGCGGCAGCGCGAGCCCGAGGGCGTCACGCAGCCAGCCCGCGGTCTCCGCCACGGGCGCGACGAGGCCGCGCGCGCCGGCGATCCGCCGCAGCCGCTCCGCGTCGAGCTGCGGTCCCGCCGTCGCACAGATCGTGGCGACGTCGGCGAGCCAGCGCACCGGCGCCACGGGGCTCCAGCGCAGGCCGTGCCCACAGGCGAGGAGCAGCTCGTCGGTCGCGCAGAGGGCGCGCGTGTCGCGGCCGGCGAGACGCAGCGGCTCCGCCGCGTCCCACGACGCCGCGTCCTCGTCGAGCGTCCCGCCGAACTCGTTGAAGACGCGCCAGTGCAAATCGACCGCGCCGCCGTCGGCGTGCTGGAGATCGGCCGAGTGCCGGAACTGCAAGCGACGCTCGACGTCGGGCCGGCGCGCCGTCCAGCCGTCGCCGCGGAGCAACGCCACCGCCGCGGCGGCGTGCGCGGGCGGCACGAGGACGTCGAGGTCGTCCATCGGACGCACGCCCTGATCGCCGTAGTAGCGCGGGCCGACGGCGCCGCCCTTCAGCACGAGCGTCGGCACGCCGGCGGCGGTGAGCCGATCGAGCACCTGCGCCGCGGCCCGCACCTGCAGCTGCGTGCGTACCCAGTGCCAGCGGTAGACGCCGGCGAGGCGCGCGAGGTCCGCGTCGGCGACGCCGTGCTTCGCGAGCGTCCGGTAGAGGAGCGGCAGCAGCCGAAACGATGCCGGGTCGACGTCGTCGAGATCCACGCGGCGGCGCCAGCGGCGCCAGGCCGAGATCGCGTCCGACCCGCCGCGCAGACACGCGCCGAGCAGCAGCTCCTGATCGGGCGTCGGCCAGCAGGACGACGTCATGGAGACCCCGTCATGGCCGTCGTCCCGCGACGCGCTCGCGCGCGATCCGGAGGTAGTCCGCGGCGACACGCGGATCGACGCGGGCGCGGTTGCGATCGTGCAGGCGACGGCGCAGCACGAGCGTATCGAGCACGCGCCAGCGCAGCCCGCCGTCGCGCGCGCCGACGAACCACGCGACGAACTCCGCGCCGCGGGCGGCGAAGCCGGCATGGCGCGCGAAGGCGTCGCGCCAGATGAGCATGCCTCCGGGCAGCATGGCCGCGCCGAGGGGCTTGCAGCGCATCGTCGCGGCGACGGCGGCGTCGAGCTCGGGGGTGAAGAACTCCTCGACCAGCCCGAACACGGCGTCGAGCTCGGGCGCCGCTTCGAGCACCGCGCACAGCCCCGCGAGCCGATCGTCGGGCCAGAGATCGTCGGCGTCGAGGAAGGCGAGCAGCGGATGGCTCGCCGCCGCGGCGCCCCGGTTGCGCGCCGGGCCGACGCCGGACGGCGGCTGCGCGATCACGCGCACGAGCGGGCCGCGCGAGCGCGCGACGGCGACGGAGTCGTCCGACGAGCCGTCGTCGACGACGACGATCTCGCCGACGCGATCGCCCTGCGCGAGCACGCTGTCGAGGGCCGCGCCGAGGTGACGGGCGCCGTCGCGTACCGGCACGACGACGCTCACGCGCGCGCCGGGTGCGCGGGTCACGACGCGCCCGCGTGCCGGCGCGCGGCGGCGCGCGCGACGCGCAGCATGGCGGTGGCGTGACGCTGGACGTCCGTCATGTTGCTGGCGTGGATGCGCCGGCGCACCGACACCTCGGGGAGGATCGCGCGGCGCATGCCGGCCGCCTGCGCGCGCATCATCCACTCCGTGTCCTGGCCGTAGCGGTAGGTCGCGTCGAAGTCGCCGACGCGCGCGAACACCGTCCGGCGTATGGCGAGCGCGCTCACGAACGCGACCAGCGACGGCCCGTCGAGCAGCGCCGGGCGCAGCCAGGAGGGTCGTTCGCAGCCGGCGTCGAGGAATATCTGCGTGTGGCACAGCGTCCAGGCGACGTCGGGCTCTGCCGCGAAGCGGGCGGCCTCGCGGGCCAGCTTCTCGGGAAGCCACACGTCGTCGGCCTCGAGGAAGGTCACGATCTCGGCCGTCGTCTCGCGCACGCCGCGGGCGAGCGCGGCGGCGACGCCGGCGTTCTCCTGGCGCACGAGGCGCGCCTGCGGCGCGCGCGCCGCGGCGAGCGCGCCGGAGCCGTCGGTCGAGCCGTCGTCGACGACGACGATCTCGTCGGGCAGCAGCGTCTGGGCGCGGAGGCTGGCGAGCGCCTCCGCAAGATACGTCCCGCCGTTGTAGATCGGCATGACGACGGCGACGGTCGGCCGCGTCATGTCGCCGCCAGGATCGCGTCGAGCGCGGCGGCGACGCCGGGGAGCGTGGTTCCGAGCTGCAGCTCCCAGACCGGCATCGTGCGCACGAGACCGGCGAGCGCGGCGAGCTCACGACCGCCGCCGCCCGGCAGCTGGAACACGGTGCTCGGCGCCAGCGCCGCGAGCGCCGCGCCGGCCGTGCCGCGCTGCGCCCGCGTCTCCGGCGTCCCGGTGATGCGCGGCAGGACGACGCCGGCGATCGGCAGCGCGTGCGGCAGGCGCGCGGCATGCCGCGGGCGCAGGTCGACGAGGGCCTTCTCGTCGCCCCGCGGCGCCACGACGACGTCCGGCGCGAGCGCCGGCAGCCGCGCGAGGCCGTCGGGCGTGAGCTTGCCGAACGAGTAGAGCGCGTGCGCGGTCCGCGCGGGCGCGTCGACGACGACGTAGTCGTCGCCGAGGAGATCGAAGCCGGCCGCGAGCGCCGCGAGCGCGGTCGTCGATTTGCCCGAGCCGCTGCGCCCCGGGAGCAGCACGCAGCGGCCGCCGCGGCCGACGGCGGCGGCATGGGTGAGCGTCAGGCCCGCGTCGGCGAGCCACGCGTGCAGCAGGTCGCGCAGCGGCGAGCCCTGCTGGTGCACCGGCAGCGCGGCGGCGGCGGCCCACCAGACGGCGCGTCGCTCGACGCGATCGACGAGCCCGAGACAGCGATCCTGCGGTTGCAGCGTCGCGCCGATGCGCGCGCTCGTGGCGCCGGGCAGCTCGCCGCGCCGGAGATGCGACGGCAGGCTCCACGGAAACGGCGGCGGCTCGAGGCCGCTCGTCGCACCGTCCCAGCACTCGACGACGAGCGCCGGCGCGGCGGCGGGCGCGCTTCGCCGCTGCGCGAGCGCGCCGCCGAGCAGATCCGCCAACGCCGCGCCCGCGGCGCGCACCGTGACCGCATGCCCGGCGATCGCGTACGTGCGCTCGACGGCGCCGGCCGCATCGATGGCCGCACGCGCGACCCGTCGCGTCCGGGCGAAGAAGGCCAGGGACGGATCGTCGGCTGCGTGCGCTTCCACCCGCCTCGACTCAGCGTGCGACGGGCTTCACGTGCGGCCAACCCGCGTCCGCCACCTCGTGGATCGGATCGGCCAGCAGCAGCTCCTGCATGTCGGTGAAGCGTCCCAGCTCGGGCGCGCTCCATGGCCGCCGCGCGCCGTCGGCGACGCCCGCGACCGCGAGGGGCAGCGCCGGCGCGACGTCGTCGGCGGTCACGAGTTCCTCCGCGACGAGCGTATCGAGGAGCGCCGCCACGACCGGCGCGGCGTCCTCGGGCGCGACGTCGTACGCCGCGGTCACCGCCGCCACCGCGTCGGCGACGTCGCCGCCGCGGACCACCACGTCCCACACGCACGCGCCCGCCTCGGTGAGGCTGTAGTAGGTGCCGTACTCCAGGTGGATCAGGATCGCTTCGCGCTCCACGGTCTCGTGGACGACGTTGGGCCCGTTCACCCGGTAGCGGCTCCCCATGGTGTTGCGCCTCTACCACACGGCCGGGGAGGGCGCACGGCGGGACGGCCCCCCGGCGTCCGCGCCGTCCCACGGGACACGGACGATGGACACGCCTCGCGGGCGACCGGGGAACGCGTTGGTCGTGACGAGAGCGGGCGCCGCGGCTCGTGCTCATGCTCAGGCACTTGCGAAGCCCCGCGGTGCTGGACGTGTGCGCGACGGATCGGGATGCTCGCGCCCGACCATGTCCATCGTCCGATGCCTCGCCGGAGCCGCGCTCGCCCTGCTGATCGTGCTCGGCGCCGGCCCCGCGTCCGCCGCCTGCGTCTGCGGCGACCGCGACGGCTGTCTGTCGGCCGGCCTCTGCTTCGGCAGCACGCCGGGCGACGGCTGCTTCGACGCGAAGACGTGCAAGATCGTCGTCGGCAGCCATCTCGACGAGACGTGCTGCTGCGTGTGCAGCCGGCCGATCGGGCCCATCGGCTGCAACTACGGCCGCGTCGGGCTCGCGCTCTCGCTGTCGTTCGGGTGCGGCTCGATCACGCTGCCGGAAGAGGTCGACGCCGTCCGGGCCGAGGTGCTGGCGAAGCTCGCGCGCGCCGACCTCGCCTGCCGGGCGCAGAAGAACGCGGCGCGGCGCGCGAACCTCGCCGTGCGCCAGATCGGGCTGTTCCGTCGCAAGCTCTACCGCGCCGCGCGGCGCGGGAAGATCACCCGCGACTGCGCGGACGGCGCCGCCGCGGCCATCGACGCGTTCGTGCGCGGCGTCCGCCAGGTCGAGCAGGGCGAGGCGCCGGGATCGACCACGACCACCACGCTCCCGCCCACCGCCTGCCTCGTCACCTTCGGCGCGACGTCCTCGCCGAGCGAGGTCGACGTCCGCGTGCGCTGCGACGGCAGCGGCGGCCCGTTCCAGCGCTTCCAGGTCGTGCTCGGCGGCGGCCGCGCGCTCACGAACTCCGTCGCGCCTCCGCTCTTCACGTGCGCCGCCATCGAGAGCCCCGCCGGTGAGGCGATCCTGTCCTGCCGCGGCACGTTCGCGCTGGGCGAGGAGATCGTCGCGCGCATCCGGACGGGCCCGCCGCCGGCGCCGGCCATGCCGGCGCAGCTGTTCGTGTTCGACGCGGCGGACGCCCGGCTCGGGCCCTTCCCGGCGACCGGGCCGTGAGCGCGCGGCGCGTGCGAACGGCGCCCGGGCCGACTATGTGATCGGGCGCGGGCAGCACGGGTCGCCGCAGGGGGGGGGGGGGGATGATGCAGGGAAATTCGCCGGGCCGGGTGCTGTTCGCGAGCCTCATCGGCACCACGATCGAGTTCTTCGACTTCTACATCTACGCCACGGCGGCGGTGCTGGTGTTCCCGCACCTGTTCTTCCCGGCGACGGATCCCGCGTCGGCCACGCTCCAGTCGCTCGCCACGTTCGCGCTCGCGTTCTTCGCGCGGCCGGTCGGCTCGGCGGTCTTCGGGCACTACGGCGACCGCATCGGCCGCAAGGCGACGCTCGTGGCCGCGCTGCTGACGATGGGCCTCTCGACCGTGCTCATCGGCCTCCTGCCGACGTACCAGACCGCGGGCCTGCTCGCGCCGGCGCTGCTCGCGCTGTGTCGCTTCGGCCAGGGCTTCGGCCTCGGCGGCGAGTGGGGCGGCGCCGTCCTGCTGGCTACCGAGAACGCGCCGCCCGGCAAGCAGAACTGGTACGGCATGTTCCCGCAGCTCGGCGCGCCGATCGGCTTCATCTTCTCGTCGGGCGTCTTCCTCGTGCTGACGCACTACCTCAGCGACGAGGCGTTCCTCGCGTGGGGCTGGCGGGTGCCGTTCGTCGCCAGCGCTGCGCTGGTCCTCCTCGGGCTGTGGGTGCGGCTCAACATCGAAGAGACGCCGGCGTTCCGCCGCGCGCTCCACAACCACGAGCGCGTGCGCGTGCCGGTCGCCGAGCTGTTCCGCCGTCACGGCGCACGGCTCGTCCTCGGCACGTTCGCCGCCGTGGCCACGTTCGTCGTGTTCTACCTGATGACGGTGTTCACGCTGTCGTGGGGCACGAGCGAGCTCGGCTACTCGCGCCAGCATTTCCTGCTCCTGCAGATCGCGGCCATCGTCTGCTTCGGCCTCACGATCCCGCTGTCGGCCCGGCTCGCCGACCGCTTCGATCCGCGCTCGGTGCTGATCGCCGCCGCCGCGAGCCTCGCGCTCTTCGGGTTCGTCTTCGCGCCGCTGCTGGCCGGCGGCACCGACGGCATGGTGCTCCTCTGCCTGTCGCTCGGCCTCGGCCTCATGGGCCTCACCTACGGGCCGCTCGGCGCCGCCCTGGGCGCGCTCTTCCCCACCGCGGTGCGCTACACGGGCGCGTCGCTCACGTTCAACTTCGCGGGCATCGTCGGCGCCTCGCTGACGCCCTACGCGGCGACGTGGCTCGCGCAGGCGTACGGGCTCGCGGCGGTCGGCTGGTACCTGTCCGGGATGAGCGTCCTGACGCTCGTCGCCCTGCTACTGCTGTCGCGCGGGGCGATGTCGGCGCGTCACTGAGCGCGCGGCGCGATGCGCGGCCGCGCCGGTTGAGACCGCGCGTGCCGCCCGCAATCATGGACGTCGCTATTTTGCGATCTGCCATGGAGCGCCCCATGCCTCGCGTCGTCGCCCTGCTCACCGTCCTCGCAGGTCTGCTCTCCGCGGCGACGTCGGGTGCAGCGAACGTTCCGATCGCCGGCGGCAAGCTGACCGTCGTGAGCAAGGGCGCCGCCGGCAAGGCGAAGGTCGTCTTCGTCGTCAAGGACGCCGCCGTCGCGAAGGGTCCGGGCCGCGATCCGGCCCGGATCGCGGCGACGCTCGACGTCGCCTACGACGGCGCGAAGGGCGTCTTCCGCATGCCGCAGGGCGCGGGCTGGATCCTCAACGGCCCGCGGGTCGCCAAGTACGTGAACAAGGCCGCGCCCGAGGACGGCGCGGTGAAATCGAGCCTGCTGAAGCCTGGGGCGCTGCTCAAGATCGTCGCCGGCAGCCTCGGCGACACGCCGCTCGACGTCGCCGCCGCTCCGACCGGCAGCGTCTTGGTCGCGACGACGATCGTGAACGACGGCGAGGAGACGCGGCTCTGCACGCGCTTCACCGGCTGCCGGCACAAGGTCAGCCCCGACGGGCGCCAGCGCAAGCTGGTGTGCACGCTCGGCACCGGCGACCCGGACTGCCCCGCGGCCCTGCAGGCCTGCCCCGCCGCGCCGCCGCCCGCGGGCGGGTCGTATCCCGGCTGCACGACGAGCGTGCCGAGCGGCGAGACCTGCACGCTCGTCTGCGCCGACGGCTACACGAAGCTCGGCGTGACGGACCCCGCGTGCTTCGACGGCAGCTTCACGGGCGCCGACACGTCGTGCGAGCCGGCGACCTGCGCGCCGCTGGATCTCCCTGCGATCGCCAGCGACTGCGTCACGGCACCGACGGGCAGCGAGTGCACCGTAGGCTGCGCGCCCGGCGCGCACCGCACCGACGGCGGCACCGGCGACACGACGACCGCGACGTGCACCGGCGTCGGGCCGGGCACGTCGACGTGGAGCTTCGCCACGTTCACGTGCGGTCCCGACCCCTGCCCGACCGCACCGCCGCCGCCGGCGGGCGGGTCGTTCCCCGGCTGCACGACGGACGTCCCGAGCGGCACCACGTGCACGCTCGCGTGCGCCGCCGGCTACACGAAGACCGGCACGGCCGATCCGGCCTGCACGTCCGGCGCCTTCGCGGGCGGCGACACGACGTGCGTGCCGGCGACCTGTGCGCCGCTGACGCTTCCGCTCGTCGTCAGCAACTGCGGGACGGCCCCGACCGGCAGCCAGTGCACGCTGGGATGCGCGCCCGGTGCACACCGCAGCGACGGCGGCGGCGGTGCCACGACGACGGCGACCTGCGCCGGCGTCGCCACCGGCGCGTCGGCCTGGTCGCACGCGACCTTCACCTGCGAGGCCGATCCCTGCCCCGCCGTGCCGCCGCCGCCGACGGGTGGTGCGTATCCCGGCTGTGCCGCGCCCGTGTCGAGCGGCCAGACATGCGCACTCGCGTGCGCCGCCGGATACTCCAAGTCCGGCGCCAACGATCCGATCTGCATCTTCGGCGCCTTCACGGCGATCGGCGAGACTACCTGCGTGCCGGCGACGTGCGCGCCGCTGAACGTCGCGCACGTCGTCAGCGACTGCGGCACGGCGCCGACCGGGAGCACCTGCGCCGTGCAGTGCGCCCCCGGTGCGGTTCGCACCGACGGCGGCGGCAGCACGTCGGTGAGCGCCACCTGCAGCGGCGTGAGCGCCGGCGCGTCCGTGTGGAGTCACCCGACGTTCACCTGCGCGCCGGAAGACTGACGTTCGTCAGCGCGCGCTTGCTGCGGGCGGTGCGCGTCGGCGCCGGCGCCGCGGTATCCTCGTCCTTCGGACGCAGCCCGACGCCGAGGCAGCGGCCTTCGCCGTCGACCGCCGTCGTCGCGCCGACGCAACTTCCGCTCGCCGACAGGCCCGCACCGACGCCGAAGAGATCGACGCGCGCCGAGACCCCGCGCTCCTTCTGCTTCGCGTCCTGCTTCGCGTCGATCCTCGGCGACATCGCGAGGTACTCGCGGCCGTCACTGCGGGAGGCCAGCACCGGCGGCTGCCGCTCGGCGGGCTCGTTCTTCTTCTCGGGCTCGTCCTTCTTCTGGACGCCGACGCCGAGGCAGCGCGCGTCGCCGTCCACGCCCGAGACCAGTCCCGTACAGCGGGAGCCCATCGAGAACCCGAGCTCGAGCCCCATGATGCTTCCACCCGCCGAGAAGCCGGTCGTGGCGAGCTCGTCGCTGCGCACCGACGGGACCAGCCGCAGATCACCGGCGCTGCCGACCGGGATGCTGCAGCCCGCAGTCACGAGCGAGAGGATCGCCAATGCCGTTCGACGATTCATCACCGCCTCCTCGCCGCCCCCGAAGGGACCGACCGACTTCGACCCTGCCGGATCCTCCCGACGCGACAACCCCCAAAACCGACGAGGCGATGCGTGGGCGGAGGACGTGGCGTGTGGGCCAGGCGCCGCTATACGACGCCGGCGCGCAGCAGGTCGTGGAGGTGGATAACCCCCGCCGGGCGGCGCGTCTCGTCGAGCACGAGGAGCGACGTGATCGAGTGCCGCTCCATCAGCGCCACCGCCTGGCCCGCGAGCGCGCCCGCGGCGATCGTCTTCGGGTTGCACGTCATGAGGTCGCCCGCGGTGAGCGCGCGAATGTCCGCGGCGCGCGAGAGGCCGCGGCGCAAGTCGCCGTCGGTGACGATGCCGAGCAGCTCGCCGCTCGGGTCGACGACGGCGGTCATGCCGAGGCGCTTGCCGCTGATCTCGCCGATCGTCTCCTCGAGCGACGCGGCCGCCGGCACGCTCGGGAGCTGCGCGCCCTTGTGCATGAGGTCCTCGACGCGCGTCAGGCGTCGGCCGAGCGCGCCGCCGGGGTGCAGGAGCGCGAAGTCGTCGGCGGAGAAGCCGCGCTCCTCGAGCAGCGCGACGGCGAGCGCATCGCCGAGCGCCATCGCGACCGTCGTGCTCGACGTGGGTGCGAGGCCGAGCGCGCACGCCTCCTCCGGCACACTCACGTCGAGCGTGACGTCGGCGACGGCGCCGAGCGTCGACTCCCGGCGTCCCGTGATCGCGATCAGCGGCAACGACAGGCGGCGCACGACCGGCAGCAGGCGCACCAGCTCCTCGGCCTCGCCGCTGTTCGACACCGCGAGCACGACGTCGCCGCGCGCGACCACGCCGAGATCGCCGTGGCCGCCCTCGCCCGCGTGCAGGAACAGCGCCGGGGTGCCGGTGCTGGCGAGCGTCGCGGCGATCTTGCGGCAGACGATCCCCGATTTGCCGATGCCGGTGACGACGACCTTGCCGCGGCACGCGAGGAGCAGGTCGAGCGCGCGGTCGAAGCCGGCGTCGAGACGGTCGCGCACGGCCTCGAGGGCGCGCAGCTCGACGTCGAGCACGCGGCGGCCGCGGCGCTGGCGCTCGGACATCACGCGCGTACCACGCGGGCGAGGGCGGCAAGCTGCGCGAGCAGCGCCGGCACGTCGGCGAGCCGCAGGCTGGTCGCGCCGTCGGACAGCGCGCGCTCCGGCTCCTCGTGTACCTCGAGGAAGACGGCGTCGCAGCCGGCGGCGACGGCCGCACGGGCGAGCGTCGGCACGAGATCGCGGTCGCCGCCCGACGCCGTGCCGAGGCCGCCCGGCCGCTGCACGCTGTGGGTGGCGTCGAACACCACCGGGCAGCCGGTCGCGGCCAGCACCGGGATCGCGCGCAGATCGGCGACGAGGTCGTTGTAGCCGAAGGCGAAGCCGCGCTCGGTGACGAGGACGTCGGGGTTGCCGGTCGCGCGCGCCTTCTCGACGACCTTCGCCATCTCCCAGGGCGAGAGGAACTGCCCCTTCTTGACGTTCACCGGCTTGCCCGCGCCGGCGGCGGCGAGCACGAAGTCGGTCTGGCGGCAGAGGAAGGCGGGCGTCTGCAGCACGTCGACGACCGCGGCGACCGGCGCGATCTGCGCGCTCTCGTGCACGTCGGTCAGCACCGGCAAGCCCGTCTCGTGGCGCACGTCGGCGAGAATGCGAAGCCCCTCGTCCATGCCGACGCCGCGGAACGAGCCCAGCGACGTCCGGTTCGCCTTGTCGAAGGACGACTTATAGACCAGCGGCATGCCGGCCGCGGCCGCCATCGCGGCGAGCGCCTCGGCGTGGCGCAGCGCCGCGTCGCGCGACTCGATGACGCACGGACCGGCGATGCAGGCGAGCGGCGCGCCCGCGCCGATGGTGATCGCGCCGACGCGCGCGGTGCGGGCCACTACCGCTTGACCACCTTGAGGCCGCCCAGGAGCGGCGTGTCGCGCCGGTAGGCGCGCTGCTGGAGCGCCGCGCGCACGAAGCCCTTGAAGAGGGGGTGGCAGTCGACCGGCCGCGACTTGAACTCGGGGTGGAATTGGCTGCCGAGGAACCAGGGATGGTTCTTCAGCTCGACGATCTCGACCAGCGCGCCGTCGGGCGACACGCCCGAGCACACGAGCCCCGCCTGCTCGAGCTGCTCGCGGTACGAGCTGTTGAACTCGTAGCGATGGCGGTGGCGCTCGCTGATCTTCGACTTCTTGTACGTCTTGCGCGCCAGCGTGCCGTCGGCGAGCGTGCACGGGTACGCGCCGAGGCGCATGGTGCCGCCCTTCTGCGTCAGCCCGCGCTGATCGAGCATCAGGTCGATCACCGGGTGCGGCGTCTTCGGGTCGACCTCGATCGAGTTGGCGCGCTCGAGCCCGCAGACGTGGCGCGCGAACTCGATCACCGCCATCTGCATGCCGAAGCAGATGCCGAAGAACGGCACCTTCTTCTCACGCGCGTAGCGTACCGCCGCGATCTTGCCCTCGGTGCCGCGCGGCCCGAAGCCCATGGGCACCAGGATGCCGTCGGCCTGCGTGACCGCGTCCGGAATGCCGTCCTGCTCGATCTTCTCGGAGTCGACGTGCGTCACCTCGACGCGGCACTCGTTGGCGATGCCGCCGTGGACGAGCGCCTCGTTGAGGCTCTTGTACGAGTCGGTGAGCTCGACGTACTTGCCCACCATCGCGATCTTCACCGTGTCCTTCGGGTTCTTCCACGCCGTCGCGATGCGCCGCCACTTGGACAGGTTCGGCGTGCCAGTGAAGCAGTTGAGCCGCTCGACGATACGCTCGTCGAGGCCCTCGCTGTGCAGCGTCAGCGGCACCTCGTAGATGTTGGCGACGTCGGGCGCGCTGATGACGCGGTTGTCGTCGACGTTGCAGAAGAGCGCGATCTTCTGCTTCACCTTCTTCTCGAGCGGGTGCGTCGCGCGGCAGAGCAGGATGTCGGGCTGGATGCCGTAGCCGGTCAGCTCCTGCACGCTGTGCTGCGTGGGCTTGGTCTTGAGCTCGCCGGCCGAGGAGATGAACGGCACCAGCGTCAAGTGCAGGTAGAGCGCGTTCTCCTTGCCGACGTCCCAGCCGAGCTGGCGGATGGCTTCGACGAAGGGCAGGCTCTCGATGTCGCCGACGGTGCCGCCGACCTCGCCGATGCAGACGTTGTAGCCCTCGGCGGCGGCGCGCACGCGGCGTTTGATCTCGTCGGTGATGTGCGGGATCACCTGCACCGTGCCGCCGAGGTAGTCGCCGCGGCGCTCCTTCTCGATGACGGTGTGGTAGACGACGCCGGTCGTGAAGTTGTTGACGCGGCCCATGCGCGTCGAGACGTAGCGCTCGTAGTGGCCCAGATCCAGGTCGGTCTCGGCGCCGTCGTCGGTGACGAAGACCTCGCCGTGCTGGAACGGGCTCATCGTGCCGGGGTCGACGTTGATGTACGGGTCCATCTTGACCATCGTCACGGTCAAGCCGCGCGCTTCGAGCAGCGCGGCGATGGACGCCGACGCGACGCCCTTGCCGAGCGACGACACCACGCCGCCGGTCACGAAGATGTACTTCGTCTTCGACGCCTGCTGCTTGCTCATGCCGCCCCCCCGTTCGTCAGCAAGGCCCGCGCGCGCTCCAGATCCGCGGGCGTGTCCACCTCGACGAGCGGCGCGTCCGCCGGCCACTCGACGACTCCGATCGCGATGCCGTGCTCCAGCGCCCGCAGCTGCTCCAGCGCCTCGCGCCGCTCGAGCGGCGACGGCGGCAGCGCCGCCAGCCGCAGCAGCACGTCGCGCCGGTACGCGTAGAGCCCGACGTGCCGCCAGCCGAACGGCTCGCCGGCGCCGCGCACGCCGTCGCGGTCGTGCGGGATCGGCGCGCGCGAGAAGTAGAGCGCGCGTCCGTCGGCGCCCCAGACGACCTTCACGACGTGCGGCGAGCACCACTCGGCCTCGTCGTGGATGGCGCTCGCGAGCGTGGCCATGGGCAGCGCCGGCTCCGCCGCCATCCGTGCCGCGAGCCGCTCGACCATCGCGGGATCGAGCAGCGGCAGATCGCCCTGGACGTTCACCAGCACGTCGGCGTCGAGCCCGCGCGCCACCTCGGCCAGGCGATCGGTGCCCGACGGATGCTCCGGCCGCGTCAGCACGACCTCGACGCCGATCGCGCGCACGGCGTCGGCGATGCGGGCGTCGTCGGTCGCCACCAGCACGCGCGCGATGCCGCGCGCCCGTCCCGCGCGCTCGGCCACGTGGCACACCATCGGCCGGCCGCCGAGGTCGGCGAGGGCCTTCCCGGGCAATCGGGTGGAACGGTAGCGAGCGGGGATGATGGCGACGGTGACGGGTTCCATGTCGCGGACCTGTGGCCGAGCAGCGACACGGGACGACCGCTCGCCGCCCACGCGCGACGCCCGGCACGCCTCGCTCCCGACCCGGCTACGGCGGCGGACTATAGGAGCCGGTCGGGGGAGGGTCAATTCGGGGCCCGCGGGTTGTCTCCGGTGCCCGGAGTGCGCACTACTCGACGTCATGGCCAGCTCTCCGCACGTCATCGACGTCGCCGACGCGGACTTCGAGCGCGAGGTGCTCGAACGCTCGAAGGCGACGCCCGTCCTCGTCGACTTCTGGGCGCCCTGGTGCGGACCCTGTCAGGCGCTGGGGCCGATGCTCGAGCGGCTCGCGGCGCAGCACGACGGCGCCTTCGTGCTCGCCAAGGTGAACGTCGACGTCGCCCAGGAGGTCGCCGCGGCGTTCGGCATCCGCAGCATCCCGGCGGTGAAGGCGTTTCGCGACGGCGTCCTCGTCGGCGAGTTCGTCGGCGCGCAGCCCGAGCCGGTCGTGCGCCAGCTGATCGACGCGATCCTGCCGACCGAGGCGGACCGACTGGTCGCCGCCGCCGCGAGCCTGCCGCCGGCCGAGGCCGAACCGACGCTGCGCGCCGCCCTCGAGGCCGACCCCCGGCATCCCCGGGCCCTCCTCGCCCTCGCCGAGATGCTCGGGGCCCGCGACGCCACCGACGAGGCCCTCGCGCTGCTCGAGCGCGTCGCGCCGCCGTCGCCGCTGGTCGCCGACGCGGAGCGCCTCTCGCCGCGGCGCTGCGCACGCGCCGCGACGGCGCCGGCGACGAGGCCGCGCTGCGGGCGCGCATCGCCGCCGATGCGAACGACCTCACGGCCCGGCTCGCGCTCGGTCGCGCGCTCATCGCCGGCGGCCGCCACGAGGACGGCCTCGCGGAGCTGCTCGTCGTCGTGCAACGCGACCGCCAGCTGGAGGACGACGGGGCGCGCAAGGCGATGGTCGACACCTTCGCCGTGCTGGGCAACGATCACCCGCTCACGGAGCGATTCCGCGGCGAGCTGGCGAAGGCGCTGTTCCGGTAGCCGGACGCGTGGCCGCCGCGCAGCCATGCCGGGAGGCGGCCACGTCTTGTCGCCGTTTCGGGGCTCGGCTACAGCCCCCGGCATGCGCATCTCCGCCAGACTGATTGCCGCCCTGGCGTTGCTCGCGGCTCCGGTCGCGAGCCAGGCCCACATCACGGCGTTCCGTGCCACGCTCGACACGGCGCAGGAGGTGCCGCCGGCGAGTGCACCTGCCACCGCCGGCGGCACCGCCTTCCTCGCCGTCGACGAGGCCGCGGGTACGCTCTCGTACGTGGTCACGCTCCGGAGCCTCACCGGCAACCCCGTGCTCGGACACGTCCACGTGGGCGCGCCCGGCGTGTCGGGTCCGGCGGTCGTCACCCTGCCCGTCCTGCCGCCCGCGAACGGTACGGCCGAGGGCCTCGTGTCGCTCACCTCCAACGACCTCGACCGCTTCGCGGCGATCACCACGCCGGGCAACGAGATGTACGTCAACTTCCACACGGCGGCGAACCCGGCCGGCGAGGTGCGGGGGCAGATCGAGGCCGGCGGCTGCAACTGCGCCATGCTGGGCTGGAAGAACTTCAAGGAGTGCGTGCGCGAGGCCTGGAAGGCGCTGCCGAAGGACCAGCGGCGGGCCGCGAAGGCGGCGAAGGCGTTCGCCAACAAGGCGGCCTGCGGCAAGACGAAGGGCAAGAAGAAGGCCGTCCGCTGCTGCGCCGCGGCCTCGAGCGATCCGGCGAACCTGATCGGCGGCAAGATGTGCGCCCTCGTCCCCGCGAAGCAGTGCACGAAGCTCGGCGGCACGGCGACGACGCCCGCCTCGTGCGCGGCCGGCTGCTCGGTCTCGGGGGCCTTCCTCGCGCCGGAGATCGACTGATGGACCTGACGCTCGGCCCCGACGAGCGCGCGCTCCAGCGCCAGGTCCGCGCCTGGCTCGGGAAGAACGTCCCGCAGCGCGAGCCCAAGACGGCGGCCGCGGTCGCGGGCGGCGCGCCCGACGCCGCGCGCCGCGAGCAGGCGCGCATCGCGCGCGCCAAGGCCTGGCAGAAGAAGCTCTACGCCGCGGGCTACGTTGCCATGGGCTGGCCGCGCGAGTACGGCGGCCAGGGCGCCGACGTCATGCACCAGACGATCGTCAACGAGGAGCTGGTGCGCGCCCGCGCGCCGCAGCTGATCGGCGGCATGGGCATCCAGATGGTCGGCCCGACGTTGATCGCGTACGGCAGCGAGGAGCAGAAGCGACGCCACCTGCCGCCGATCCTCAGCGCCGACGAGATCTGGTGTCAGGGCTACTCGGAGCCGGGCTCCGGCTCCGACCTCGCCTCGCTGCGCACGCGCGCCGTGGTCGACGGCGACGACTTCGTCGTGAACGGCCAGAAGATCTGGACCTCGGGCGCGCAGTACGCCGACTGGATGTTCTGCCTCGTGCGCACCGACCCCGACGCGCCCAAGCATCGCGGCATCTCCTACGTGCTGATCGACATGAAGTCGCCCGGCATCACCGTGCGCCCGCTCGTCCAGATGACCGGCGACCCGGGCTTCAACGAGGTCTTCTTCGAGGACGTGCGCGTGCCGCGGACGAACCTCGTCGGGCAGCTGCACGACGGCTGGACGGTCGCCAACGCGACGCTCCGCCACGAGCGCAACATGCTCGCCTCGACGACGCGCACGCAGCAGCTCCTGAAGGAGCTGCTCGCCCGCGCCAAGCGCGAGACGCGACACGGCAAGCCGGCGTCGCAGGACCCGCTCGTGCGCCAGCGCCTCGCCGACCTCGCCATCCGCGTCGAGACGATGAAGCTCGAAGCCTATCGCCAGCTGACCGACGCGCTCCGCAAGCGGCCGGCCGGCATCAACGCCTCGGTGAACAAGCTCGTCACCTGCGAGCTGAACCACCAGCTCGCCCGTGCGGCGATCGAGCTCATGGGCGACTACGGCTGGCTCGACAAGCGCGACTCGCGCGTGCGCGACGACGGCAGCTGGCCCACCGACTACATGTTCGCGCTCGGCCTCATCATCGGCGGCGGCACCGCACAGGTGCAGAAGAACATCATCGCCGAGCGCGGCCTCGGCATGCCGCGCGAGCCGCGTCCCCGGGCCGCGTCGTGATCGACTTCGGGCTGTCCGAGGAGCAGGAGGCGCTCCAGCGCGCCGCCCGCGAGTTCCTGGCGCGCGAATGCCCGCCGGAGCTCGTGCGCACGACGGCGAGCCTCGACGACGGCGTGCCGCGCGGCCTCTACCGTCGCATGGCCGAGCTCGGCTGGCTCGGCCTGGTCGTGCCCGAAGCGCACGGCGGCCTCGGGCTGGGCACGCTCGACCTCGCCCTCGTCCTCGAGGAGCTGGGCCGCGCCGCGGCGCCGGGCCCGTTCCTCGCGACGCAGCTCGCGATCCGCGCGCTCCTGCTCGCCGGCACGCCGGCACAGAAGAAGAGCTGGCTGCCGCGGCTCACGGCGGGCGAGGCCTTCGCCACGCTGGCGCACGTCGAGGAGAGCGATCGCCACGATCCCGCGGGCGTCCAGCTGACGGCGCAGAAGGTGCGCGGCGGCTTCCGCCTGCGCGGCACGAAGCTCTTCGTCCCCGAGGCGCCGGGCGCCGATCTGTTCGTCGTCGCGGCGCGCACGCGCGCCGGCGCCGGCGAGACCGGCGTGTCGCTCTTCCTCGTCGAGCGCGGCACGAAAGGCGTCGGCGTGAAGCCGCAGCACGGCGTCGACGTCACCCGCCGCACCGGCGAGCTCGTGCTGCGCGACGTGAACCTGCCGGCCGACGCGCTCCTCGGCCGCCTGCACGACGGCTGGCCGGCCCTCGCCCGCCTGCTCGATCTCGCCGCGGTGGGCATCGCCGCCGACTGCCTCGGCGGCGCCCAGCGCACGCTCGAGATGGCGGTCGCCTACGCCGGCGTGCGCGAGCAGTTCGGGCGCACGATCGGATCGTTCCAGGCCATCAAGCACATCGCCGCGGAGATGGTCGCCGACGTGGAGCCGGCGCGCTCGCTCGTCTGGTACGCGGCCCACGCCTGGGACGCGCGGCCGCGCGACGCCGCCCGCGCGGCCGCCATGGCGAAGGCCAGCCTCGCCGAGGTCTACACCCGCACGGCGCGGCGTTCCGTCGAGATCCACGGCGGCATCGGCTTCACCTGGGAGTTCGACCTCCAGCTCTGGTTCAAGCGCGCCCACGCGAACGAGCTGGCGTTCGGCGATCCCGCCTGGCACCGCGAGCGCGTCGCCGCGCTGATCGGGCTGTAGCCGGCGGCGTCAATCCGCCGACACCCCCGAGCGGCGGTCGAAAGACATCCCGCCGATCGACCGATACTCCCCGGAGATGGGAGCGCCGTCGCCAGCCAACGTGTCGTCGGACGCCCGTGCGACCGCCCGAGCCGTGCTCGGGCCGACCGGCATCCTGTGCGCGTTCCTGGGGCTCGTCTACGTGGTCGCGCCCCCGCTGGTCCCCGGCTGGCCGTACGCCGCGGCGCTCCTCGTCACCGGGCTCGCCCTCGTCGCCGGCGCGACGGCCGTCGTGCGCGTGCCCGCGGCCGGCGTCCCGTTCCTCATGGGAGCGTGCGGGCTCCTGGTACAGGCGATGGCGCTGGTGTTCGTGGGTCAATCCGGTGACCCGGCACAGACCGTGGTCCTGGTCGTCACGCTGCTCGGCGCGGCGGCCTGGCTACCGAGCGTCGCGGCGACGGTGATCACGATGGCGGCCGGCATCGGCGGTTGGGCGGTGCTCGCACGTGCCTTCCCGCCCATGGCGCAGCTGCACTGGGGCGCGAATCTCACCTCGACGGCGGCGCTCGGCATCGCGATGACCTGGGCCCGCTGCCGCGAGCTGCGGCGCGAGCAGGCGGCGCTGGCCGAGGCTCGCGACGCCGCAGCCCGCATGCGCCGCCTCGTCGAGCACCTCCCCGCCGGCGCGATCCATCTCGAGGGCGAGCGCCTCGTGCAGAACCGCGCCACCCAGGCGATCACGGGATGGTCCGCCGACGACCTCCCCACCCTGGACGAATGGTTCGTGCGCGTCTTTCCCGAGCGCCCGCACGTGATCCGCGCGATCTACGAGCGCGACCGGGCCGCGGGCTTCCCGGAGTCACGCGTCCTGCCGATCACGCGGCGCGACGGCGCCGTGCGCATCGTCGAGTTCGCGGGGCACGAGAACGGGCGCGACGAGATCTGGCTGCTGCACGACGTCACCGAGCGTACGACCGCGGAGGAGAAGTTCCGCGTGCTCTTCGAGCAGTCGTCGGACGCGATCCTGCTCTTCGACCGCGGCCGCATCGTCGACTGCAACGACGCCACCCTGCGGACGCTCGGGCTCACCGACCGGCGACAGCTGATCGGCCACCATCCGGCCGAGTTCTCGCCGGAGCTCCAGCCCGACGGCAGCCGCAGCGCGGATCGCGTGATCGAGCTGCGGGCCCGGGTGGCGGCCGCGCAAGGCCCCGTGCGCTTCGAGTGGCTGTACCTGCGGGGCGACGGCGGCACCGTTCCCGTCGAGGTCACGGTGACGCGCGTCACGCTCGGCGACCGGCCGATGCTGCTCGGCGTGTGGCACGACCTCACCGAGCGCAAGCGCACCGAAGAGGTGCTGCGACGCTCGCTCGACGACGTCGCCGCCGCCCGCGGCCGCGCCGAAGAGCAGGCCGACGCGCTCGCCCGCCAGGCGCACGAGCTCGAGCTGGCGCGCAACGCCGCCCTCGAAGCGACGCGGCTCAAGTCGGAGTTCCTCGCGACCATGAGCCACGAGATCCGCACGCCGATGAACGGCGTCATCGGCATGACCGGCCTCCTGCTCGAGACCGATCTCGACGACGAGCAGCGGGACTTCGCCGACACCATCCGTCGCTCCGCGGAATCCCTGCTGACGATCATCAACGACATCCTCGACTTCTCGAAGATCGAGGCCGGCAAGCTCGCCGTCGAGCTGCATCCGTTCGAGCTGCGGCCGGCGGTGCTGGACGTCCTCGACCTCATGGGCCACGACGCGAGCCGCAAGTCCCTCGCGCTCGACGTCCGCCTCGATCCGTCCCTCCCCGCCTGGGTGACGGGCGACGCGGGCCGCGTGCGCCAGGTGCTCCTGAACCTGGTCGCGAACGCGGTGAAGTTCACCGAGCACGGCAGCGTGCACGTCGAGGTGGCGCCGGCCACGTCGACGAGCAACGGCTGCGTCGTCCGCTTCGCGGTCACGGACACCGGAATCGGCATCGACCCGCAGCAGCAGGACCGGTTGTTCGAGGCATTCACGCAGGCGGACGGGTCGGCCACGCGGCGCTATGGCGGCACCGGGCTCGGCCTCGCGATCTCGAAGCAGCTGGTCGAGCTGATGGGCGGCACGATCGGCGTCACCAGCGCGGTCGGCGCGGGCAGCACGTTCTGGTTCGACGTCCCGTTCACGCTCGGCCCGGCGCGCGAAGCGTCGCCGGCGCTCGCCGTGCCGGAGGCGCCGCGCAGCGCCGGGGTGCGCGTGCTCGTCGCCGAGGACAACCCGGTGAACCAGCGGCTCGCGATCGCCCTCCTGCAGCGCATGGGCTGCCAGGCCGACGGCGTCGGCAACGGGCGCGAGGCCGTCGAGGCGCTCGCCCTGGTCCCCTACGACCTCGTGCTGATGGACTGCCAGATGCCCGAGATGGACGGCTTCGAGGCCACCGCGGCGATCCGCGCGCGCGAGGCCGCCGGCGCGCGGCGCACGACGGTCCTGGCGCTCACCGCCAACGCCATGCAGGGCGACCGCGAGCGCTGCCTCGCCGCCGGCATGGACGAGTACCTCGCGAAGCCGGTGCGCTACGAGGCGCTGCGCGAGCTGCTGGGACGCTTCGTGCATCTGCCCGAGCGTCCGGACCCCGCGGCCGAGCCCGCCCGCGTCCCGGCGCCGCCGTCCGTGCCCGACGCGTGAGGCCGTGCCGGCGCGCTCAGAGCGTGACCGCGTCGACGTAGCACCAGCCCCAGCCCTCGCCCGGCTCCAGGGAGCGCATGATCGGATGGCCGCTCGCGTGGAAGTGCGCCGTCGCGTGCTTGTTCGGCGACGAGTCGCAGCAGCCGACGTGGCCGCAGCTCTGGCAGAGGCGCAGGTGGATCCAGCGATCGCCGCTGCGCAGGCACTCCTCGCAGCCGCGGGCGCTCGGATGGACGGTGCGCAGCTGGCCCACGTGCTCGCACCCCGCACCAGCCGGCGCGCCGCCTGGCCGTAGCCGGCGACCACCACGTGGTTCGCCAGCGACGGATGCTCGGCCGGCAGCGGGGGCGCCGCGTCGTCCTCCGGCAGGCGCGCCGGACGTCCGAGCCGCGCCGCCACCCTGCCCCCGACCGCCGTGAGGAACGGCGTCGCGACCATGAGGACGACCGTGGCGGCGATGAACGCCTGGGCGCCCGCGCCGCCGAGACCGGCCGGGGTGAGTCCCAGCCCGCGGCCCGAGCGCTCCAGCACGAACGAGAACTCGCCGACCTGCGCCAGCATCAGCGCCGCCGCCGCCGCGACCGCGGGCGGCTGGCGCAGGACGCCCACCGCGACCCCGGTGGTCGCGACCTTGACGAGGAGGACCGCCGCGATCGCCGCCAGCACGAGCGGCAGGTGCTGCGCGAGGAAGCCGAGGTCGAGCAGCATGCCGACCGACACGAAGGACGTCGCACTGAAGAGGATCTGGAGCGGCAGTATCTCGCCCAGCGCATGCCGGCTGAAGCGGCCCTCGCTGACGACCAGCCCGGCGAGGAAGGCGCCCAGAGACAGGCTGACGCCGGCCAGGTTGGTGAGGAAGGCGGTGCCGAAGCAGATCGCGATCACCGTCAGCAGGAACAGCTCCGGCGAGCACGTGCGCGCCACCTGCTCGAGCACGATCGGCATGCCCTTGCGCGCCACCACGAGCACCAGCGCGATGATCGCCGCTGCCTTTCCGAGCGCGACCAGCAGCTCGGTGATCGAGCCGCTCTGCCCGCCCAGCATGGGAACCACGAGCACCATCACGACCACGGCGAGGTCCTGGAACACGAGCAGCCCGAGAGCCACCTGTCCCTGCGGCGAGCTCGTCTCGTTGCGGTCGGCGAGCAGCTTCAGGACGATCGCGGTCGAGCTGAGCGCGACCAGGAACCCGGTGAACAGCCCCGTCGCCCAGTCGATGCCGCACGCGAGCAGGAGGAGCATGGTCGCGAGCGACGCCAGCACGACCTGGAGCCCGCCGCAGCCGAAGATCACCCGTTTCATCGCCGCGAGCTTCTCGAGGCTGAACTCGATGCCGATGGTGAACAGGAGGAACATGACGCCGATCTCGGCCGCGGTGTCGACGGTCGCGTGATCGCGCACGAGGCCGAGCGCGTTCGGGCCGATCAGCACGCCGGCGACGAGGAAGCCGACGATGGGCACCAGGCCGAGTCGGAAGCAGACGTAGGCGATGCCCGCGCTCGCCAGCACCAGCGCGATGACCTCGGTGAGGACGTCCTGCGACATCAGGCGGGCGGCGCGAACTGTGCGCGGTACGGATAGCGCGTGACCTCGACCCAGCCGAGCCCGCGGTAGACCGGCTCGCCCATCACCGACGCCTGGAGCGCTCCCACCTGCGCGCCGAGATCGAAGCCCGCGTTGCCCGCGAGCGTCGTGACCAGCGCCGCGAGCCCGCGCCTGCGCGCCGCCGGGACGGTACCGACCCAGTACACGCCCGAGACGCCGTGCGTGACGATGGTGAGCGCGCCGGCGACGGGCGTCTCGCCGTCGAGCGCGAGGAAGGCGACGATGTGCGGCGCGACGGCGGTCTCGAGGCGCGCGAACAGCGCCGGCGCCACGTCGAGCGGCATGCCGTACGTGGCGTAGGCTTCCGCCTGCACCTGGGCGAAGGCGGCGACGTCGGCCATGGTGACGACGCGCCGAACCGTCACGCCGGCGGGCGGCACGGGATCCGGCAAGCGCGCGTGCAGAACCATGCCGGGCGGATCCCCCATCCCGACCATGCCCGCCGCTTCCGCGACGGCGTCGAGATCCGCGTCGGCCCGCCCGCGGGCGAGGACGCTGAAGCCGCGCCGGTGCGCGCGGAAGAAGCGGCGCGCGCGGTCCAGCACCTCGTCGGCCGGCACCCGCGGGTCGATGCGCATCACGCCGTTCACGAGCACGGGCATGGGATGCCCTCCGGCGAAGCAGAGCACACCGCCCTCGTCGAGCACGACGCCGCCGGCCCGCCGTGTGAAGTCGCGCTGCGCCTCGGCGTAGTTGAGGTCGGCGCGTCCGACGATCTCCTCCGGCGTCACGCGCATCGGCTATTTCAGGCGCGGGGTCGGAGCAAGGTAGGCGATCGGGGTAGCCAACGTTCCCGGCGCCCGGAAAAGCGCGGGGGCGCCGCCGCGGCGGGCAGCAGGCTGACCACGGCGCGGGCAGCGGGCGTCGCTGGATGCCGCCAGACCGCGCAGGACCGGCACCTGGGCCCTGGCAACGCTCTTGCAGTGCGGGAGGTCATGCCACGCGCACGCAGGAGAAGGATCTTCGTCGACGGCGAGCCTCTGACCTCGACCGTCCTGCCGTCCCAGTACTTTCGCGGTGACCGCCGCGCGGAGCTCCAGCCGGAGAAGCGGCTCATGCTGGCCGTCCTCGAGGACGCCATCACGCTGTACATCCGCCACCCGGAGCTGGCCGCGGAGAGCGTCGCCTGGGTCGAATCCGACGACATCGGCTGGCCGTACGCCTTCGGCAACGTCTGCGACGCGCTCGGACTCGATCGCGACGCGGTCCGCACGGCCCTGCGCCGGCGCCGCGCCGAGCGCACGGCTCCGCGCTTCGCCGCCTGATTTCCGCGCCATCTTGACGGAGTATGCCGCCGCGGCATGCTCCCGTCATGGAGCGCGGAAAGAAGCCGGAGGACGTGGTGGACGATCCGGTGGCGGAAGCGTCCGACGAGTCGTTCCCGGCAAGCGATCCGCCTGCGTGGACGCCGGTCGACGGCGTCGCCCGCAACGGTGAGCTCGCGGACGAGGCGGACGACGAGCCCGCCGACGAGCGCTGACCTCACGTGCCCCGTCCCCTCGTCCTCGTCCCCACCTACGACGAGCGCGAGAACCTGGCGCCCCTGGTCGCCGCCATCCGACACGCCGGCGCGGCCCGCTGGCCGTTCGCGGTGATGGTGCTCGACGACGCGTCGCCGGACGGCACCGGCGCCGTCGCCGACGCGCTCGCTGCTTCGCACCCGGGCGAGGTGATCGCCGTGCATCGGCCGGCCCGCGCCGGCCTCGGGCGTGCCTACGCCGACGGCTTCGCCCGCGCCCTCGCTGGCGGCTGGGATCCGGTCTTCCAGATGGACTGCGATTTCTCGCACGACCCGGCCGTGCTGCCGGCGCTGGCGGCGGCGCTGCACGACGCCGACGTCGCCATCGGCAGCCGCTATGTGCCCGGCGGCGCCATCCCGGACTGGCCGTGGCCGCGCCGCATGCTGTCGGCGGCGGCGAACCGCCTCGCGCGCGCCGCTCTGGGCGGCGGACTGCGGGATTGGACGAGCGGGTTTCGCGGCTTCCGGGCCGAGGCGCTGCGCGCCCTCGACGTCGGCGCGCTGCGCAGCGACGGCTACGGCTACCAGATCGAGCTCGCGTGGCGGAGCCTGCGGGCCGGGCTGCGGGTCGCCGAGGTGCCGATCGTCTTTCGCGACCGCACGCGCGGGCGCAGCAAGCTTTCCCGCCGGACCGTGATCGAGGCGGCCTTCCTGCTCGCCCGCCTGCGCACGGCGTCGTCGGGTCTGGCGCCCCGAGCGGTGACGGCATACGGTTCGGCCGTGACCGCCCACCGCCAGCGCGCGTCCACGCCTCCGTCGTGAGCGATCCGCTCGCCGACGATCCGCGCGTCGCCCTCGCCCAGGAGCGGACGCTCCTCGCCTGGGTGCGGACGGGCCTGGCGCTCATGGGCTTCGGCTTCGTCGTGGCCCGCTTCGGCGTCTTCCTGCACGAGCTCGGCGCCGCGCGGCCGGCCGGCGTCCCGCCCGGCGGTCACTACTCGGTGTGGTTCGGCTCGGCGCTGGTGGTCCTCGGCGTCGGCGTGAACGCGCTCGCGGCGGCGCAGCACGTGCGCCGCCTGCGCATGCTGTCGCGCGGCCAGCTCTTCGCCCCGCGGCCGCACTTCGGCGTCGCGGTCGCGCTCGGCCTCGCGGTGGTGGGAGTCGGCATGGCGCTGCATCTGCTCGTCCTCGGCTGACGCCGGCCGCATGACGCTCGTCTATCTCCACGGCTTCGCCTCGGGCCCGGGCAGCACGAAGGCGCAGTGGTTCCGCGCCCGGCTCGCCACCCGCGGTGCGACGCTCCAGGTCCCGGACCTCGCACCCGACTTCCGGGCCATGACGATGACGAGCCAGCTCGCGATCGCGGAGGCGCTCGTCGGCGACGGCCCCGCCATGCTGATGGGCTCGAGCCTCGGCGGCTGGCTGGCGACGCTGGTGGCCGCGCAGCGGCCCGACGCCGTGCGCGGCCTCGTCCTCCTGGCGCCGGCGTTCGGCTTCGTGGCGCGCTGGACGGAGCGCCTCGGGGCGACGGCGATCGCACGCTGGCGCGCGGCCGGGACGCTGTCGGTGCCGCACTACGGCCTCGGCCGGCACGCCGACCTCGGCGTCGGCTTCCTGGACGACGCCGCCCGCTGGCCGGCCGAGCCCGATCCCGCCGCCCCCGCGCTCGTGCTAGCCGGCCGCCGCGACGACGCCGTGCCGTTGCCGGCGGTCGAATCGTTCGCGCACCGCCGCCCGCAGCGCCGCCTCGTGGTCTACGACGCCGGCCACGAGCTGACGGAGGTGCTGGAACCCATGTGGGGCGAGATCGAGGCTTTCCTGGTCGCACACGGCGCGCTGGCCGCGCGGGCGTAGCGAGCCGCCCGCGGCGCGGACACGGCGTCCTACCGCCCGCGCGCACCGCGCCAGAGCGCCGCGAGCCCGTCGCGCCGCACGACGCCCAGCGCCCGGCGCAGGACGCGCGCCGGCGTGCCCGCGACGCGGCTGCGGCGCACGACGAAGGGCTGGTGCGTCCACTCCGGCAGCGCCGGCAGCGTCGCGACCTTCTCGAACACGGCCGCCCGCTCGGCGAACTCGTCGCGCAGCCGCCACGCGGGCTCGGCAGCGAGGAAGTCGCGCAGCACGGCGCCGGTCCACAGGTGGACGTCGTCGACGACCAGCGTGCCGCCGACGCGCAGCCGATCCGCGGTGTAGAACCAGTCGATGAACGGGGTCGGGAAGCCGTGGCCGCCGTCGATCAGCACGACGTCGAGCGGCGTCGCCGCGAGCCGCGGCAGCGCGGTCTCGGAGCGCTGCGTACGGAACGTCGTGCGCGCGAGGTCGACGCCGTGCCCGGCGCACCAGGCGCGGATGCGCCCGACCTCGCCGTCGGCCGGCGTGACGCAGGTGTGCACCGCGCCGGCGGCGGCGAAGACGACGGTGCTCATGCCCGCACCCGTCTCGAGCGTGTGCATGCCGGGCCGGACGGTCGCCGCGAGGAGATGCAGCACCTCGTCGGACGCCTGCAGCGACACCGGATTCCAGCCCTCGTCGGTGTGGAAGGCCGGCGCCTCGCGCAGCAGCGCGGCGAGGTCCATCAGCTCTTCTGATCCGAGGGCCGCACGAGGACGTCGTGCACCTGCACGTGCGGCGGCTGGCGCACGATCCAGAGGATCGCCTCGGCGACGTCCGCCGGCTGGAGCGCGCGCATCTTCCGGTACGACGCGGCGCCCGCCTCGGCGTCGCCCGACCAGACGCCCGCGAACTCGGTCTCGACGTGCCCCGGCGACACGCAGGAGACGCGGATCGCGCTGCCCTCCGCGCGCAGCTCCTGGCGCAGCGCCTCGGTGAGCGCACGCACCGCGAACTTCGTCGCCGGGTAGACGCCCGACTGCGGCGACGGCACGCGATGCCCGGCCATCGACGAAACGTGCACGATGTGGCCCGCGACGCCGCGCCGCTCCATGTCCTGCACCGCCTCGCGGGTGGCGATGCAGAGCCCGAGCACGTTGACCTCGAGCATCTCGCGCCAGAGCGCCGTCGCGCCGGTGGTGAGCGGCGCCTGGCGGCCGAGCCCGGCGTTGTTGACGAGCACGTCGACGCCGCCGAAACGCTCGCGCGCGAGGCCGATCATGGCGACGATCTGCGCCTCGTCGCGCATGTCGGCGACCGCGACCGCGACCTCCGCGCCCCCGGCCCGCAGGTCCGCTGCGAGCGCCTCCAGCCGATCGGCGCGGCGCGCGGCGAGTGTCACGCGGGCGCCGGCCGCAGCGAAGGCGCGCGCGACGGCGTCGCCGATCCCGCTCGAGGCCCCGGTGACGACGACGCTGCGGCCGGCGAGGTCGGTGGACATCGTGGGGAACACTAGGGCGGCGTCGGCGGCGGGGTCAATCGGGCCGGGCGCGGCTTGACCTCCCCCGGCGAATCGGATGACTCTCGCCGCTTTCGAGGAGGATCCATGCCCATCGATCTGAGCGCCATCGGCAAGAAGCTCGGCTCCGTCACCCACACCTACACGCAGCGCGACGTCATGCTCTACGCGCTCGGGGTGGGCTGCGGCACCGACGACCTCAAGTTCACCTACGAGCGCGAGCTCGAGGTGCTGCCCACCTTCGCGGTGATCCCGTCGTTCCCCGCGATGCTGAACCTGGGCGGCGCGCTGCAGGTGAATCCCGCGATGATCCTGCACGGCGAGCAGGGCATCGAGGTGCCGGCGCCGATCCCGACCGAGGGCACCGTCGTCACCACGCCGACGATCAAGGCCGTGTACGACAAGGGCAAGGGCGCCGTCGTGGTGGTCGAGACCGAGTCGGTCGACGAGAAGGGCAAGCTGCTCTTCCGCGCCAGCTCGTCGATCTTCGCGCGCGGCGAAGGCGGCTTCGGCGGCGACCGCGGGCCCAGCGGCCCGAAGAACGTCCCGCCCGGCCGCGCCCCCGACAAGGTGATCAGCTACCAGACGCTGCCGCAGCAGGCCCTCGTCTACCGCCTCTCGGGCGACATGAACCCGCTGCACGCCGACCCGCAGTTCGCGGCGATGGGCGGCTTCGACCGTCCGATCCTGCACGGCCTGTGCACCTACGGGCACGCCGGGCGCGCCGTGCTGGCCGCCTACTGCGACAACGATCCCAAGCGCATGACGAAGTTCGAGGTGCGCTTCTCGGGCGTCGTCTTCCCGGGCGAGACCATCACCACCGAGATGTGGGAGGTCGAGAAGGGCAGGGCCATCGTCTTCCAGGCGAAGACCGAGCGCGGCGAGGCCGTGCTGTCGGGCGCCTCGGCGGAGATCACGGCCTGAGACGCGCGGCGGGCCTCCTCGCCGCCGGAGTGGCGCTGGGCGCCTGCGCGAAGCAGGCGCCCGAGCCGCCCCCGCCGGTCCGGTTCTCGGACGAGATGCAGGAGGAGCGCCTGCCGCCGAGCACGACGGCGGACTTCTCCATCGGCCGGATTCGCGATACGCGCAGTGCCGACGGCATGGCGCTCTTCGTCGAGGGGACCGTCCGCAACACCGGCTCGCGGCCGAGCCGCGACGTCACCGTGTCGGTGGCGGGCGTCGGCGCCGGCGGCAACGTCATCGTGCGCGTGAAGACCCAGCCCACCCCACAGCTCATTCCCCCCGGCAGCAGCGCGAGCTGGCTCGTGCGGCTGCCGAACGACCCCGGCATCCGGACGTTCCACGTCGAAGCCATCGGGAGGTGACACCATGAATCCACCAGCCGGACGCATCCAGCTCGGCGAGCGCGTGACGATCCCCGGCGGCCAGCAGGGCCGCGTCAGCACCGAGCGCCTGATCGCCACCAACGGCGCCTGGAAGTACGACGTGATCCTCGACGACGGCGCCGTCGTCGAGTGCCTCGACTACGAGCTCCGCCGCGCGCCGCAGGCCTGAGCCGTGGAGCTCACCGAGCTGCGCTACGAGGTCGCGGACGGCGTCGCGACGGTGACGCTCCACCGTCCCGACAAGCTGAACGCGTTCACCGTCCGCATGATGTCGGAGATGCTCGACGTCTTCGATCGCATCGACGCGGACGACGACGTGCGCGCCGTGATCGTCACCGGCGCCGGCCGCGGCTTCTGCGCCGGCGCCGACCTCTCGAGCGGCGGCGACACGTTCGACTACGGGGAGCACGCCGAGCGCGACGCCCATCGCGACGGCGGCGGGCTCGTCACGCTGCGCATCTTCGAGTCGAAGAAGCCGGTCATCGCCGCGATCAACGGGCCGGCGGTCGGCGTCGGCGTCACCATGACGCTGCCGATGGACATCCGCATCGCCTCCACCGCCGCCCGCTTCGGGTTCGTGTTCGCCCGCCGCGGCATCGTGCCCGAGGCGGCGTCGAGCTGGTTCCTGCCACGCATCGTCGGCATCAGCCAGGCGGCGGAGTGGTGCTACACCGGCCGCGTCTTCCCCGCCGAGGAGGCGCTGGCCGGCCGGCTCGTGAGCCGCGTCGTTGACCCCGAGGCGCTCATGGACGCCGCCCGCGGCATCGCCCGCGAGATCGCGGACCACGCCGCGCCCGTCTCCGTGACGCTGACGCGCGCGCTCCTGTGGCGCATGCTCGGCGCCGACCATCCGATGGCGGCGCACGAGATCGACTCGCGGCTCATCTACGAGCGCGGCCGCTCGGCCGACGCGGCCGAGGGCGTCGGCGCGTTCCTGCAGAAGCGTCCCGCCGTCTTCCCGATGCGTCCCAGCACCGATCTGCCCGACGTCTGGCCGTGGTGGCCGGAGCGGAAGTTCAGCTAGCTCGCGAAAGGAGCCTTCCCCATGGCCGTCACGCTCACCGACTCCGACACCGGGGCCACCATCGGCACCATCACCGAGGAGCAGCTCGCACAGCTCGTCGAGCACCTCGAGGAGGAGACGCCCGAGGACCAGGACTACTGGATCGACGGCGCCACGCTCGACGCCCTGGAAGAGGAAGGCGTCGACGCCGCGGTGATCGGCCTCCTGCGCGCGGCCGTCGGCGACCGCGACGGCCTCGAGGTGCGCTGGACCAAGGGCTGACGCGCCCGCCGGTCGTGCCGGGGCCGCCCCCCGTTGGCCCCTCCGGCACGACGCCGATTGGCTCCCGACGGCCCTTCCCTGGGCCAATTGGCTCCTCCTATGCTCGGGGCGTGTTCGACGTCGCGTTCCACCCCGATCGGCAGGGCCCGGCGCCGATCGCGCGCCAGCTCGCGGATCATCTCGCGGGGCTGATCGCGGCAGGGCGGCTGGCGGCCGGCAGCAAGCTGCCGGCGTCGCGCGAGGTGGCGACGTCGCTCGGCGTGGCGCGCAACACCGTCACCGCCGCGTACGAGATGCTGGCGACGCGCGGCCTCGTGACGGCGCACGTCGGCCAGGGGACCTTCGTCGCCGTCGCGACGCGCGGGCCGGCGGCGCCGGCCGCCGCGACGCCGCGCGAGTTCGCCTGGGACGGCCTCCTCGCACGCAGCGCGCGCCTGCGGCTGCCGGACATGCTGCTGCGCTCGGAGAGCGGCCCGCCGCTGCCCTTCGACTTCCGCGGCGGCCGCGTCGAGCCGTCGCTGCTGCCGGCCGCGGACCTGCGCTGGGCGTTCGCGCGCCCGTTCCAGCAGCGCGCGCGGCTCGCGGCGCTCGCGGGACACGCCGACGCGCACGGCTGGCCGCCGCTGCGGGAGGAGATCGCCCGCCACCTCGCCGGCCGCGGCCTCGCCTGCGACGCCGCCGACGTCGCCGTCGTGGGCGGACTCCAGCATGCGATCGACCTCGTCGCGGGCCTCCTCGTCGAGCCGGGCGACGCGGTGGTCGTCGAGCAGCCGGGTTACTTCGGCGCGACGCTGGCCTTCGCCGGCCGCGGCGCGGACCTGCTCGGCGTCGAGGTCGACGACGAGGGGCTGCGCACCGACCGGCTCGCCCGCGTGCTGCGCCTGCGCCGGCCGAAGCTCGTCTACGTGACGCCCGCGACGCAGAGTCCGACCGGCGTCGCGCTGAGCCCGGCGCGGCGCGCCGAGCTGCTCGCGCTGGCCGACGAGCACCAGGTGCCGATCTTCGAGGACGACTACGACAGCGACCTCCGCTACCGCGGCCCCGCGCTGCCGGCGCTGAAAGCGAGCGACCCGGCGGGTCAGGTGATCTACGCTGGCACGTTCTCGAAGATCCTCTTCCCGGGGCTGCGCGTCGGCTACGTCGTCGCCGCGCGGCCGCTGCTCGCGCGGCTGGTGACGATGCGCTGGCGTGCCGACTTCGGCGGCGGCGTGGTCGAGCAGGCCGCGCTGGCGACGCTGCTCACGACGCGCGGCCTCGATCGGCATCTGCGCCGCGTGCGCCGGCTCTACGCCGAGCGGCTGGAGGTGCTCGCCTCGACGCTGGCGCGCACGATGCCGCCGGGCGTCCGTTGGCGCGCGCCCGCGAGCGGGCATCACCTGTGGGTCGGGCTGCCGGCCGGCGTCGATCCCGACGCGCTCCACGAAGCGGCGCGCGCCCGCGGCGTCGCCTACACACGCGGCGAGGTCTTCTTCGCCGACGGCCGCGGCGGCGATCAGCTCTCCCTGGCGTTCAGCGCGCTCGACGCGGCCGCGATCCGCGAGGGCGTCGGCCGCCTGGCGGCGGTGCTGCGCAGCCTTCTGCCCGCGGGCGCCCGGGCGACGTCGCGCCGGGCTGCGCACCGGCCGGCCGCGCACACCCCGACCCGGAGGCGACATGGCGCGCACTGAACCCATGGATCCCTGGCGCTGGGGCCTCGCCATCGCCGCGGTGGCCAATCTCGCCAACGCCGCCTGGATGCTCGTCGAGCCGGCGGACTGGTACGCGCGGCTGCCCGCCGGCGTCCCCGACACCGGCCCGCTGAACGTGCACTTCGTGCGCGACATCGGCAGCGCCTTCGCGATGATGGGCGTCGCGCTCGGCTGGGCGGCGTTCCGCCCCGCGCTGCGCGCACCGTTCCTCGCGCTGACGGCGCTCTTCTACGTCCTGCACGCCCTCGTCCACGTCACCGACACGCTCGCCGGGCGCCTGCCGCCCAGCCACTGGCTCGTCGACACGCCCGGCGTCTACGCGCCGGCGGTCGTCATGATCGTGCTGGCGGTGCTCGCGACGCGCGGCGCGGAGCGGACATGACGAACGCGCTGCGCCTCGGGCTCGGCCTCGCGCTGGGCGCGCTCCTCGCGGCGCTCCCCCTGCTGCACTTCGGATGGGGCGGCAGCCACCACGCCGCCTCGAAGGAGGACTCCCATGCATCCCACGCAACGTCTCACGTCCATTGAGACGCCCCCCAGCCTCGGCGTCCGCTTCGTCTACTGGCTGCTGAAGCGGAAGCTCGGCAAGGTGATCACGCCCTGGAAGGTCGTGTTCGCGCGCCTGCCGCACGCGATCCCCATGCAGCTCGGCCTCTACTGGGCGATGGAGCGCCTGCCGCTCGACCCCGATCTGCAGCTGCTGGTCCAGATGCAGACGGCCCAGTCGAACGACTGCGCGTTCTGCGTCGACATCGGCCGCGCCATCGCGCTCCAGCGCGGCCGCAATCTCGAGAAGCTCGACGCCGTCGCCGACTTCCGCACCGACCCGCGCTTCACCGAGCGCGAGCGTGCCGCCCTCGCCTACGTCGACGAAGCCACGCGCCGCCGCACCGTCGCCGACGAAACCTTCGCGACGCTGCGCCGTCACTTCGACGACCGCGAGATCGCGGCGATCACGTGGATCAACGCGGTCGAGAACTACTTCAACATGATCAACGTCCCACTCGGCATCGAAAGCGACGGCCTCTGCCTTCTGCCACGGCAGGCTCCGACAGCAGTCGCAGGCTAGGTCCAAAGGCGCGGTCGTAAGCCCAAAGGAGCCGCAGCGCGAGCGCGAAGCGCAACGCGCCGCCCCCCCGGTGCGGTGTTGCGAGCGGGGGCGGCGGGGCGCGGGCGAAGCGCCTGGTGATGTTCCCGGCACCCTCGCCCAGCCGGAGACGTACCGACCGCCGGGACATCGCCCGAAGCGAAGCCCGCGCCCCGCCGCCCCCCGCGCCCCCCGCCGCACCGGGGCCCCCCTGCTTGTGACTCGCGACCCGATGCCGGATCCTCCCCCCCATGCAGGCGGTCGTGCGGGCGGAGACGGAGACCGCGGCGCCGTGGGGCGCGGCGGTGCGGGCGGTGGCGCTGCTCGAGATCGCGGTCAGCGCCTGGACGGCGATCGGGGCGGCGGCGTTCCTCGCCACGATCGGATGGCCGGAGCTCTCGCGTGGGGCGTGGGGGCCCGGGGTCGCGTGGGTGATCGTGGACATCGGGCTCGCCACCCTGACGGTGCTGGCGGCGCTCGGGCTGTCGCAGCGGCGCGGATGGGCGCGCTCCTGGATGCTCTGGCGGTCCGCGACCGACGTCGTCGCAACGCTCGCCTGGTCCGCGGCCGGCCGCCACACGGCGTCGCTGCTCGCGCTGCTCGCGGGCGGCGGCCTGACCCCGCCCGGCGGCCACATGCTGGCCGACGCGCGCCTGCTGGCCGGCGTCGCGGCGATCGCCGTGCTGGCGTGGCCGCCGGCCGGCGTGCGCTTCACGCCCGCCGGCCTGGCGCTGCGCGTGGCGATCCCCGCCCTGCTGGCAGCGCGCACCGCGGCCGGGCTGCTCCAGCCGCTGGTGCGCTGAGCGCCGGCGTCAGGATTCGACGCCGCGCAGACCGTCGATGCTGCGCGCGTTGCGCTCGCGACGATACGCGGCGATGCCGTCCGGTCCCTTGCGCTCGGCCCACTGCGTGAGCTGCGTGCGCTCGCCCTCGTAGCGCATGCGCGGCACGCCGTAGCCGCACGAATCGGCGATCCGATCGAGCTCGACGACGATGACGCTGCGCACGCCGGGATGCGCGGGGAAGCGCGCGAGCAGCTCGGTGAAGCGGGCGTCGGCCGGCTCGATCACCGTGCCGCTACCGTAGAGCCGCAGGATCTTCGGTGGCCCCTCGAAGGCACAGAAGAGGATCGTGACGCGGCCGTCGTCGCGCAGATGGGCGATGGTCTCGACGCCGCTGCCGGTGAGGTCGAGCCACGCGACCGTCGTCGGCCCGAGGACGGCGAAGGTGTCGAGGCCCTTGGGCGACACGTTCACGTGGGTGGCCGGATCGCACGACGCGGTCGCGACGAAGAAGACGTGCTGGCGTGCGATGAAGGCGCCGAGATCGTCGTCGAGGGCGTCGAACGTGCGTCCCATGGCGGTGGGTTCTAGGAGAGCGTGCCGGCCAGGGGAACCGAGCGGCGCCGCCCGCTTGACCGCAGGCGAAGAAAGAGCGAATAGAGTCGCGCGTCGTCAGCGGCCGCACTCCTCCACCACCTGGGCCGTCCCGGGGCCATACGCCTCGGGACGGCCCCCCGGGCCGAGCGGCTGTGTACCGGGGTCGTCGGGCTCGACGCGGCGCGGCCTCGTCGAGCGTACCGTGGCCCGGCTCGCGCTCGACCTCGACGACCGCAGCCGTGACGTCCGCACGCTCGGGCTGATCGCGCCGACGCGCGACGTGCGCACGATGCTCGGCTGCCTGCGCGTCGAGCTCGAGGCGCAACCGCCGCGCGCCGCCATCCGCCAGGTGCTGGTGCGCGCCGAGCCCGAGGTCATGCGCCCGACGCAGCTCGGGCTGTTCGCGCCGCCCGGCCCGGCGCCGGAGCGACTCGCCACCACGCTCGCGCGGCTCGGCGTGCTGTGCGGCCCCGATCGCGTCGGGGCGCCGGGCGTGGTCGACACGCACCGCCCGGGCGCGGCGGCGATCGTCCCGTTCGTGCCCCCGGCGCCGGCCGTCGCCCCGCCGGCGGAAGTCACCTGTCGCCTCGTCGTGCCCCTGCGCCCGCCGCGCCGCCTCGACGTGTTCACCGAGCGCGAGCGCCCGACCTTCGTCCGCGGCCCGGGGCGCGGCGGCCGCGTGGTCGGCGTCGCCGGCCCGTGGCGCGTGCAGGCGGCCTGATGGACCGACGCGCCCTGCGCACGCGACTACTTCGACCTCGAGCTCAGCGACGGCGGGCTCTACCGCTGCTACCGCGAGCTCGGGCCTGGCGCCTGGTGGGTCGACGGCGTCTACGACTGACGCCGCCGCGGTTCCGTCGTCAACGCGTCGTCGTCGGCGCAGCGCCGGTGAAGACCTCGGGGCGACCCGGGCCCCAGATGGCCTCGCCCGGCTTCACCCTCTTGGCCTTGGCGTCGCGCGTATAGGGCACGTACACCTCGACCGCGACCCCGCCGATGTGCTCGATGCGACCCTGGACCGCGTCCATCAGCGCGGCCCCCTCGGTCGGCGCCATGCGGCCGCCGGCGACGATGCACGTGGCCTTGATGCGCTTCGCGGCCGCCTCCTCGCGCAGGCCGGCGACGAGCTTGCCGATCACCTGCTCGGAGGTCGGGTGCTCGACGTTCTCGGGCTTGGCCACGGCGCCCTTGAACTCGCCGTCGGTCATCATCATGCCCGCGAACGGATAGAGCTCTCCCGTGTCCTCGATCTGTTTCAGGGCGAACGGGATGCAGCGGTTCGCGAGCTGCTCGATGTCGTTGCGGGTCGCCTCGTCGATCTGCGGGTGACCGCCGGGTCCGGCCGAAGCGCCGATCGCCCCGGCGGACGACGTCGATGCGGGCGGCGGCGTCGACCTGCTCTCGGACTTCGCGCCCCCTGTCGCCCCGCAGCCCACCAGTAGGGCGCTTCCCAGCGCCACGGCCATCACTCGTCGCATCCTTGCTCCTCTTCCTGGCTGCTGCCGCGACGGCGCGCTCAGGAACCCGACTGACCGTAGCTGCCGAACGTCTTCTCGCTCTCGAAGTACAGCACCTTGCCGTCCGGCGTCGCGCCGATCACGGCCTTGGCCTTGTCGACCGCGTGACCCGTCACCGGGTCCTTGGCGCTGCGGACGGCGGCATCGGTGCCGAGCCGCCCCTTACACATCTCGCAGCACCCGTAGTAGGTGCGGCCGTCGACCTGCACGGGAATCTGGTCGCGCTCGAAGACGGTGTCGTTGACCATGCACACCTTCTGCGGCTCGACGCGCTGGAGGCTGGAACCTGCCGCCGCGGCGACTCCCGCGAAG
Organism: bacterium; assembly: GCA_026129405.1. Classification (NCBI taxonomy): domain Bacteria; species bacterium. Next base: position 982,792 of record JAHCID010000001.1, on the reverse strand, counting down.
GCCACGAGGGCCACGAGCGCGGTCGCGAACACGGATCGACGGTGGACGATCGTCATGACGTGCTTCTCCTTGCTGCCTCTCTGCCGTGCTGCGGGCCGGGGATCAACCCGGGACGCGCAGCGTCAGTCGTCGTCCTCGCAGTCGTCCTTGCAGCTGTCGTAGGTGGAATGACAGCCGGAATCGCAGTCGGCGTAGCTCTGCGACTCCTGCATGTCGCCGGAATCGCGCACGAGCTGACAACCGGACTTGCAGGAGCGCAACTCCTCCTGACAACCCTGCTTGCAGTGCTCCTTCGCCTGATCCGCCGCCGCCGTACCCACCGCCGCGAGCAGCAGACCCAGGACCATCGCCAACCCCGGTACACGTCGCATGGCCGCATCCCATCGCGAAACCCGGGGCGCGGTGCAAGCAGATGCGCCCTCGCGGCCCGCGCAGGCCTTCGATAAGCGTCCGCCATGCGCCTGCGTCAGGTGGTCATCGCCGCCCGCGACCTCGACGCCACCGTCGCCGATCTCGAGGCGGTGCTCGGCCTGAAGGTCGCCTACCGCGATCCGCTGGTCGCGACGTTCGGCCTCGTCAACGCCGTGCTGCCGGTCGGCGACGCCTTCCTCGAGGTGGTCTCGCCGACCACCGCCGGCGCCCCGGCCCGCCGCTTCCTCGATCGGCGCGGTAGCGACGGCGGCTACATGGTGATCCTGCAGTCACGCGACCTCGACGCCGATCGCCGCCGCGTGGCCGCGCTCGGCGTGCGCGTCGTCTGGCAGGGCGACCTGCCCACCATTCGCGGCACGCACTTGCATCCGTCCGACGTCGGCGGCGCGATCCTCTCGCTCGACGACGCGACCCCGCCCGCGTCGTGGCACTGGGCAGGGCCGTCCTGGGAAGAGCACGTACGCACGGACGTCGTGCACGACGTCGTCGGCGTCGAGCTCGAAGCGCCCGACCCCGCCGCGCTCGCCGCATGCTGGAGCCAGATCCTCGGCCGTCCGGTCGCGAGCGACCACACGATCGCCCTCGCCGGTGCGACGCTCGCCTTCGTGCCCGGCCCGACGACCGGCGTGCGCGGCTACGCGCTCGCCGCGACCGACGCGCCGGCGGCGCGGGCCCGGGCGCGGGCGCGCGGGCTCACCGCCGACGGCGACACGATCGTCGTCGGCGGCACCCGCCTGCGCCTGCTCGACGCTCAGCCCGGCGCGACCAGATAGCGTAGGATCGCGTTCACGATGGCGAGCACGATCGCCCCGATGAACGCGGCACCGAAGCCGTCGATGTGGAAGCCCGGGACCAGCGCCGAGGCCATCCACAGGAGCAGCGCGTTCAGGATCAGCAGGAAGAAGCCGAGCGTCACGACCGTGAGCGGCAGCGTCAGCACGAAGAGCACGAGTCCGATCGTCGCGTTGACGAGCCCGATCACCACCGACGCCAGGAGCGCCGTCCCGAACCCCGCCACCCGGAACCCGGGCACGACGTGCGCGACGATCAAGAGCCCGAGCGCGCTCACGAGCCAATGGACCAGGAACCGCATCGCCCCTCCCCCGCGGGGCGTCCATGCCCCGCTGCCGGCGCATGGGAGCACCCGGGGCGGGGGCGAGGCAAGCGGCGCGGAGCCTTCCTTGACGACACGCGGCACGACGCCGTATCGCCTCAGCCCGCGTGAGCTCCGACCCCGAGTCCCTGCTGCGGGTCCGCGCCGACGATCCCGCGTACCGCGCGCAGGCCGAGGCGGAGGGCCGCTTCTGGCAGAACGTCCACCCCTTCAGCCTCGAGGCGTTCGAGGGCCACTTCGGGGAGGGCCACGCCGACCGCTACACCAACCTGCGCTTCACCGGCGATCGCGCGGTGCCGTGGTGCGACGTCGTCGTCCGCTACGGCCCGTTCCACGACGGCCTCGCGCTCGGCACCGGCGAGCTGCACGTCGAGGCGCGCATCCTCGAGTCCAACCCGACGCTGCGCCTCACGTTCGTGGACCTCAGCGCCGGGGCGCTCGCACGCCGCGAGCGCACGCTCGGCGCGCGCTTCCCCGGCCGCGTCACGACGCGCCTCGCCGATCTGAACTTCCTCGACCTCGCGCCCGAGAGCCTCGACGTGGTGGTGACGTCGGGCACGGTGCACCACGTGACCAACCTCGAGTACCTCGCCTTCCAGCTGAACCGCGCGCTGCGGCCGCGCGGACACGTGTTCCTCCAGGACTACGTGGGCGAGAAGCGCTTCGACTTCTCGCCCGCGAAGCGCCGGCTCTACGAGATCCTCTACGACCGGGAGCTGGCGCACACGCCCGGTCGCGGGCGCGACGTCGTCTGGAGCGACCAGAGCGATCTCTCCCCGTTCTGCGGCGTACGCTCCGACGAGGTGCTGCCGGTGTTCCGTCGCTTCCTCGACCAGATCCACCTCGGCACGTCCGGCACGTTGCTCGTGCCGCTGATGCGCTCGCGGCCCGCGGGTGCCGCCGGCATCATCGAGTCGGCTTCACGCTGGCAGATCCTGCGCGGGCACCTGCATCGGCTCGTGCGGGGCAAGCGGCGCTCGTTCCAGGCGCTCGTCGCCGACCGCTTCCTCGACGAGCTCTTCCTCGTCGGCGAGGCGGCGAGCGACGCCGGTCTGGTCCCGCCGGGCACGGCGTTCGCGATCTACCGCAAGCGCACCGGTTGACACTGTCTACATCGCGACGTAGACACCGTCTACATGGGAGTCGCCGCCCGCGTGCTCGCGCCGCGCGACCAGCTGGTCGCCGCCGCGCGCCGCCTCCTCGACGCGGACGGCCTCGAGGGCATCGGCCTGCGGCAGATCGCGCGCGCCTGCGGCGTCTCGCACGGCGCGCCGCTGCGGCACTTCCCGACGCTCGCGCACCTGCTCGCCGCCGTCGCCGCGCAGGGGTTCTGCGAGCTCCATGCGTCGGTGGGCGCCGCGGTCGCCGCCGCCGGCGCGCGCGCGACGTCGCTCGCGCGCCTGCGTGCCGCGAGCCGCGGCTACGTCCGCTTCGCGCTCGCGAATCCCGGCGTCTTCGGCCTCATGTTCCGGCCCGAGCGCTTCGACGCCGACGATCCCGACCTGGAGCAGGCGGGCGCGGCGGCGTTCGGCCAGATCGTCGAGCTCGCCGCCGCCGCCCAGACCGCCGGCCTGCGCCCCGACGTCGCCGCGACCGAGCTCGCCGCCGCCTGCTGGGCGTCGGTGCACGGCCTCGCCCAGCTCTGGATCCAGGGCTCGCTCCAGGGCGCGACGCACGACGGCGCCCGGCTCGACACGCTCCTCGACCTCACCCAGGACCTGCTCCTCGACGGCATCGGCGCGCCGCGCACGACGAAGAAGCCCGCGCGACGCAGGAGGACCGCACGATGACGACCAACGTCTATCTCGCCGACAACTTCGCCCCCGTCCCCGACGAGCGCACCGACACGGTGCTGCGCGTGACCGGCACCATCCCGCCCGAGCTGCAGGGCCGCCTGCTGCGCATCGGCCCGAACCCGCCGCCGGGCACCGCGGGCGAGAGCTACCACTGGTTCACCGGCGCCGGGATGGTGCACGGGCTGCGCCTGCGCGACGGGCGCGCCGAGTGGTACCGGCGGCGCTACGTGCGCGACGACAAGGTCTGCGAGACGTTCGGATGGCCCGCGGCCCCGCGCCCGGAGAACGCCCCCAACGACGGCGCCGTCAACACCAACGTCATCGCGCACGGCGGCCGCGTCCTCGCCATCGTCGAGGGCAGCAGCCTGCCGATGGAGCTGACCCCCGACCTCGAGACCGTCCGCCGCACCGACTTCGACGGCACGCTCGGTGGCCCGTTCACCGCGCACCCGAAGCGCGATCCCACGACCGGCGAGCTGCACGCCGTCGTCTACAGCTGGGAGTGGGACACGCTGCGCTACCTCGCCGTCGGCACCGACGGCCGCGTCCGCCGCCGCGTCGACGTGCCGGTCACGGGCCGACCGATGGTCCACGACTGCGCGATCACCGCGACGCAGGTCCTGCTGCTCGACCTGCCCGTCCACTTCGACATGGAGATGGCGATGGGCGGCGCGTCGTTCCCGTACCGCTGGCATCCGGAGTACGGCGCCCGCGTCGGGCTCCTGCCGCGCGACGGCGACGCGAACGCAGTGCGCTGGGTCGAGGTGCCGATCGGCTACGTCTTCCACCCGCTGAACGCGTGGGACCTGCCGGACGGGCGCGTCGTGGTCGACGTCGTGCGCCACCCGAGCATGTTCGACAATGACCAGGCCGGCCCCAACGACGGTCCGCCGCACCTCGTGCGCTGGACGCTCGATCCGGCGAGCGGGCGCGGGACCGAGCGGCCGCTCGACGATCGCGGCGTCGAGTTCCCGCGCCACGACGAGCGCCGCGTCGGCCAGCCGATCCGCTGGGGCTACGCCGCCACCTTCGATCGCCTGCAGCACGGCCCCGCCTACCAGTACGACCTCGAGACGGGCGCGGTCGCCGTCCACGACTACGGCAAGGGCCGCGCGACGCTCGAGCCGATCTTCGTGCCGCGCACGCCGGACGCGGCGGAGAACGACGGCTACGTGCTCTCCTACGTCTACGACGCGACCGCCAACACGAGCGACGTCGTCATCCTGCACGCGCAGGACTTCGCCGGCGTACCGGTGGCGACGATCCACCTGCCCGACCGCGTCCCGTTCGGCTTCCACGGCAACTGGGTGCCCGACCCGGCGTGACGCCCGCGGCGGGCGGTCGTCGTGCCGACGGCCGCCCGCCCGTTGCCCCACGCCCTCGCGATCGCTAGACCGCCCGCATGCGACGCTTCCCGGTGGTCCTCCTGCTCGCGACCCTCGCCGCAGCCTGCAGCACGCCCACGCCGAAGGAGAAGGGCGAGTGGAAGGCCACACGGCCGTCGGCGGAGGCGCTCGCCGCGGCACGCGACGAGTGCACCGACGAGGCCACCCGCGAGACCTCGGTCAGCGGCGGCAGCGGCACGCTCAGCAAGGCCGCCATCGGCTTCTTCCTCGACTGCATGAAGAGGAAGGGCTGGGCGCTCGACACCGTACCGGCGACGACGCCTTGAGAGCGCGACGGGTCGCCGGGCCCACTCGCGACGACGTACGCAGGCGGGGCGTCGGGAGCGCGCGGGAGCGCGGGCCGCCTTGAAGCGCATCCTCATGCGCACTACCATGCGCATCGTATGCCTCCAGGGCGCAAAGGGCGGCCGGGCGGCGCCCGCAAGGCCCCCACCAACCTCTCGCTGCGAGCCGATCTCGTCCGGCAGGCGAGAGCGCTGCAGCTGAACCTGTCGGACCTCCTCGAGCGTGCCCTCGAGCGGGCGATCGCCGACCGCCTGCGTGAGCGGTGGCTCGCGGACAACCGCGAAGGGATTCGCAGCTACAACGCGCAGGTCGAGCAGCGGGGCGTGTTCAGCGACGGGTGGCGGCGCTTTTGATGGCCCAGTTCGACGTGTTCCGGAACCCGCGCGGGGGAACGTTTCCGCTCCTGCTCGACGTCCAATCCGAGCTCCTGTCCGAGCTGGCCACGCGAGTCGTCGTGCCGCTGGCCCCGGTCCGCCAGTGGCCGGCGACACCCCTCACCCGGTTGAACCCGATGGCGAGGCTCCGGCAGGTCGACTACGTCCTCGTCTTCCAGGAGCTGGCGGCCATCCCGAAGGCCGCCCTCGGCCCCACGGTCGGCTCGCTCCGCGCTCGGCGCGACGACATCGTCGGCGCGCTCGACCTGCTCTTCACCGGCATCTGACGCCTCCGCTCGCCCGCACGACGAGCCATCGCACTCACCCGGCGAGCGCCACGTCGACGACGATCGGGAGATGGTCCGAGCCGTAGGCCGCGCCGACGCGACGATCGAGCACCCGCAGCGACGGCGACGCGAGCGCGTGGTCGATCGGGATGCGCAGCAGCGGCCACGCGCCGGCGGGCCAGCTCGCCTGGAGGCCGAAGCCGACGCGGCTGTCGCGCAGGCCGCCGTCGCGCAGCAGGCGGCCGAACCACGGCGACCACGGCGTCACGTTGAGATCGCCGAGCACGAGCGCCGGTCCCGACGCCATGCGTGCCACGCGCGCGAGCGCCGCGAGATGCGCGTTCCGCTCCGCGAAGGCCGCGAGGCCGACCGGCGGGATCGTATGAGTGGCGACGAGCGTCAGCGCACCGCCGCCGAGCGGCAGCTCGGCGATCACCGTCGGCATGTCGAGGTCGTCGAGCCCCACCACCTCGCCCCGCACCAGCGCCACGCGCGAGAGCAGCGCGATGCCGAAATCGTCCTCACGCGGCTCGGCGAGCGTGTGGCGATGGTCCGGCAGCCCCGTCCGCAGCGCCTCCCACCACCCCGCGTCGACCTCCGCGGCGACGACGACGTCGGCGGCGGCCGCGCGGATGACCTCGAGCCCCGCCACGTGCGCCGGGTTCACGCGCAGGACGTTCGCGAACAGCACACGCAGGCGCGGCGCCGCCGCGTCGGCGACGCCGCCGGGGCTCGCCGGCGACGCCGCCACGACGGCGTTCACGAGCGCACCCGCCACGAGCAGCACGACCGGCTTCCAGCGGCGCATCGCGGCGGCGATCAGCGCCAGCAGCGCGAAGCCGGTGGCGTACTGCACGCGGAAGTGGGTCGTCAGCTCGAGCGGCCAGGGCGACGCGGGAACGAAGGCCGTCGCCGTCACGAGCGCGAGCACGGCGGCGACGACGTCGAGAACGCCCCGGAGCGTCGGGCGGGAGGCGCGGGGCGACATCCGTGCCCGCGAGGCTTCCCGTCGGATGCGCCGCGGTCAAACGCTCCGGGCGCCCCAGGCACACCTCCCGCCGGGCGCGCCGCGGGCGGGGTCGGCGCGCCGGAGCACGACGACGTGTCGCAGGGCGCAGGGCATCGACGCCCCCTACAGCCCGAGCCGCGCGCGCAGCTCGCGGCGCGCACCGTTCAGCCAGCCCTGCTCGTTGATGTTCCCGCTCGCCGCGAGCAGCGCCTCGACGGCGGCGAGACGCGTCGCCAGCGCCTCCTGGTCGTCCGGATCGGCGGCGAGCACGACGTCGGTCAGACGTATCGCCTCGGCGTGCCGATCCTCCGCGACCAGCGCGGCGGCGCGCACCGCGATCGCGCCCGTGCCGCCGAGCAGCGTCACCAGCTCGCGGTACGTCGCCGAGGGCGAGACGCCGTACATCGTCGCCGGGTTCTCGTCGAACCAGCCGAGGTAGCCCTCGTAGATGCCGCGCACCGTCCACGCGACGGCGCCGTAGCCCTCGCCGACGGCGAGGTGGGGCGGCAGCGTGATCGCGTCCATCAGGGTGTAGACGTCGGTGCCCGCGTTCATGCCGCGCACGGTCGCGTCGTGCACGTAGAGGAGCGCGTCGCGGTACTGCTGGATGCGCGCGCGCACCGTGTCGGTGCCGTAGATCGGCCCTTCGTGGCTCGGCGCCAGCACGGCGGGCTGCCACGACTGCACCAGGTCGAGCGATTCGACGTAGTCGAGCGCCCAGCGCGGCTTCGTGCCGCGCAGCGTGTAGAGGTTCGGGAAGGAGCCGTAGATGTTGTCGCCCGGGAATGCGATGCCGGCCTCGGGAATCCATACCGACAGGTGGTCGTAGGTCTCGCCGGGGGTGTGCACGAGCTGGAACGTGAGGCCGCCCAGCCGGAACTCGCAGAAGCGCTCGAAGGTCGTCGTCGCCAGCAGGGGCGCGGCGTAGTTGTCGACCGGCGCGTCCGGGGCGAGGAACGGCACGCGCGGCAGCCCGAGCAGGACGGAGAACTGCTCGGCGCTGCGATGCCCGAGCACGCCGTTCAGCCGCCGCTGGTAGTGCAGCATCTCGGTCTGCTCGGCCTGCGCGATCACCTGCGTGCCCTCTTCGCGCCACAGCGCCACGCCGCCGGTGTGGTCGCTGTGGCCGTGGGTCAGGATGACGTAGCGGATCGGCCCGTCGGCGACGGCGCGCAGCGCGGCCACGTGCGACGGCGCGAACAGCGACAGCGAGGTGTCGATGACGACGTTGCCCTCGGGCGTGGTCACGAGGAACGTGTTGCCGAAGCCCGGCGCCATGTAGACGCCCTCGGCGACCTGGACGACGCCCGCCGAGCCGACGGGCGTCGGGCCGGTGGGAATCGGCCGCGTCGGCGGCACGCCGACGACGAGGCGCCCCGGATCCTCGGAGCAGTGGAGCCGCCCCTGCGTCGTGGCGACCAGGCCGTCGACGAAGCGATGCGTCGCCGCGCGCACGATCGCGACGTCGCCACGGCTCGGACAGGCGTCGGCGAAGCGGCGCTCGACGCGCGCCATCTTCGCCTCGAGGCGCGCGTCGCACGCGGCGTTGGACGGCGCCCGGCCGGTACGCGCGGCGCGCGTCTCCGCCGCGACGCGACACCCGGCGTGGGCGGCGGCGAGGGCGAGCTTGCGCAGGCGGCACTCGGTGGCGGCGTCCTTCGCGGCGCCGGCGACGGTCGCGACGAGGAGGAGCAGGGTGACGGCGAGGGTCCGGACGGAGGAGGCACGCATGCGCGCCCAGCCTTAGGACAGGAGCCCCAGAACGGTCGACCGGAGCGGCCCGAGCCGCAGCGCCAGCCCCGTCACCGGTCGCTTCCGGGGGCGGAAGCACGGCTTGCCAGAAGGCGAACACAAGGCGAATATCACCCCATGCCCCCCGCCGACTACGTCGAGCTGCGCTGCCGCAGCGCCTTCAGCTTCCTGCGCGGGGCGTCGCTGCCGGAAGACCTCGTCGCGCGTGCCGCCGACCTCGGCTGCGACGCGCTGGCGCTGGCCGACCGCAACGGCGTCTACGGCGCGCCGCGCTTCTTCCAGGCCGCGAAGCGGGCCGGCCTGCGGGCGCTGGTCGGCGCCGACGTCACCGTCGCCGGTGCCGGCCAGCTCCTGCTGCTGGTCGAGGACCGCACCGGTTACCGCAACCTGTGCCGCCTCCTCACCGAGGGGGCGCTCGGCCGCGCGAAGGGCGACGCGCAGGTCGGCTGGGACGTCCTCGAGGCGCACGCCGCCGGGCTCCATTGCCTCGCCGGCGGCGCCGACGGCCCGCTCGCCGGCGCCGACGCGGGCACACACCTGGGCCGTCTGTGCGACATCTTCGGCGCGCGCCTCGCGGTCGACGTGCAGCGCACGCGCGAGCGCGACGCCGAGCGCCTGGCGCGTCGCCTCGCCGACCTCGCCGACGCGCGCGGCGTGCCCGTCGTCGCCACCGGCGACGTGCGCCACGCCGAGCCCGCGACCAAGGCGCTGCTCGACGTGCTCACCTGCATCCGCCTCGGCACCACGCTCGACCGCGCCGGCCGGGCGCTGCTCGGCAACGCCGAGCGCCACCTGCGCACGCCGGCCGCCATGGCATGACCGCGCACGGCATCGCCGGAGCCGCGCAGGACGAGATCGTGCTGGCGATCACCTCGTTCGCGCTCTACGGCTTCCCCGAGTCGCACGCCGCGAGCTTCGCGCTGCTCGCCTACGCGTCGGCGTACCTGAAGGCGCACCACCCGGCGGCGTTCGCCTGCGTGCTGCTGAACGCCTACCCGATGGGCTTCTACCACCCGGCCACCCTCGTGCAGGACGGCATGCGGCACGGCGTGCCGTTCCTGCCGGTCGACGTCGCGCGCTCGGCGTGGCGTTGCGTGCCGGAGCGGAAGGAAGGCGTGCTCGGCGTGCGCCTCGGCCTGCGCTACGTCGCCGGGCTGCGGCGCGAGGCGGCCGAGCGCATCGTCGCGGCGCGAAGCGCGCATGGGCCGCTCGCCTCGATCGCCGCGGTGGCGCAGGCGGGCGCGCTCCGGCGCGACGAGATCGAGGCGATGGCGCACGCCGGTGCGTTCGCGTCGCTCGGCATGACGCGGCGGGAGGCGCTGTGGCAGGCGGGCGCCGTGGAGCGCGACGCCGGCTCGCTGCTGGCCCGCGTGCGCCCTTCTGCGGCGGCCGCGCCGCTGTCGCCGATGACCGCCTACGAGGAAACCGCCGCCGACTACACCGCCACCAGCCTCACCACCGGCCCGCACGTGATGCGCTGGCTGCGCGCAGAGCTCGACGCCCGCGGCGTCGTCCCGGCCGCCGACCTCGCACGACGGCGCGACGGCGGCGCCGTGCGCGTCGCCGGCCACGTCATCGCGCGCCAGCGCCCCGGCACCGCGAAGGGCATGTGCTTCCTCACGCTGGAGGACGAGACCGGCACCGCCAACGCCTTCCTCACCCCGCCGCTCTTCGAGCGCTGGCGCCTGCTGCTGAACACGTCGTCGCTGCTCGAGGTGCAGGGCCTCGTCGAGCAGCGCGACGGCGTCACCCACGTGCGCGCGCTGCGCCTGCGCCGGCTGCACGCGCCGGAGCACCTGCCGGCGGGGCACAACTACGGGTGAGACGGCGCGCGACCGCCGCTACGCGGCGACCAGCACGGTCGTGTAGAGCGCGTCGTCGCCGTGCCGTCGCACCTGGGTCGACAGCCGCGTGCGCGGCCGTGGGACGGCGACCCCTGCGGCGCCGAGTCCGTCGATGTGCAGCACCACCGCCGCCGCACGACGCTGCGGCCCGGGCATGCTACGCAGCGATCTCGTGCGCGTGCATCGATCGCTCTCGTTCGTCCTCGGCCTCCTCGCCCTCGCCGGCTGTGCCGCCCGCGGCGCCGCGCACAAGCAGCCGCCGACGGCGCCCGTGCCCGCCCCGGGCAACCCCACGCCCGTCTATCCCGACGAGGCCCGGCGCCGCGGGCTCGAAGGCGTCGTCGAGGTCGAGGCCGAGGTGCTGCCGACGGGATCGGTCGGCAACGCGCGCGTGCGCACGGGCGGCGAGCCGCTCGGCAGCGCCGCGCTCGCGGCGGTGCGCCAGTGGCAATTCCAGCCGGCGCGGCGCGACGGCAAGGCGGTCTCGGCGCGGGTCGTGATCCCGGTCCGCTTCCGCCTCGAGATCCGGCCCTGGCGCCTCGTCGCCTCGGTGCCGGGGCACGACGGCACGCTGCGTCCCGCCGACGCGACCTTCCCCACCCGCCGCGCCTGCGAGGACGCCGCGCTCGCGACGGCGGGCGACGTCCGCGGCTGCGTCATCGACGTCGGCGCGCCCGACGAGGCGGTGGTCCCGATCGCCCAGGTGACGGACCCGCCGCCGCCCGGATGGGTCGTGCTGCTGCTCGCGCCGGGCGCGACCGGCGGCGTGCCGCTCACTGCGGCGCCGCTCGACCAGTGGCGCGTCGTCGGCAGCTTCGTCGGCCAGCGTGTGTGCGACGGCCAACGGACGCTCGAGCACGCCACCCCCGCGGTGCGGGGCGTGGCCAAGCGCAGCCTCCGCTGCGCGCCGCCGCCCGCCCCGCGCGTGGCTCAGTAGAGCCGGGCGAGGTCGTCGCCGTAGCGCTCCATCACCTTGCGGCGCTTCAGCTTGAGCGACGGCGTGAGCAGACCGTTCTCGGTCGTGAAGTCCTCGCTGACGACGGCGAACGCCTTCACGCGCTCGAAGCCCTTGATGTCGCCGCTGTGCGCCTCGAGCTCGCGCTCCAGCAGCTCGACGACGCGCGGGTCCTGCGCCAGATCGCCCAGCGTGTGCCGACGCTCCTCCGCCCAGCGGCGGAGCGCGTCGGGATCGGGCACGATCAGCGCGACGTTGTGCGGCCGGTTGTCGCCGTAGACGAAGATGTTGGCGATGAACGGCGACAGCTTGAGCTTCTCCTCGATCGCCGCCGGCACGACGTACTTCCCGTTCTCGAGCTTGTACTGCTCCTTGATGCGGCCCGTGATCCAGAGATAGCCTTCCTCGTCGAGCCGCCCGAGGTCGCCGGTACGCAGCGCGCCGTCCGGGCGCAGCGCCGCCGCGGTCTCCTCGGGGCGCTCGTGGTAGCCCTGCATCACGTTGGGCCCGTGGACGATCACCTCGCCGTCGGGTCCGCCGCCGGTGACGCTCGCGTCGATCTCGATGCGCACGTGCGGGATGGCGCGGCCGACGCTGCCGAGCTTGCGTGCCCCGGGGTGGTTCGCCGTCGCGATCGGGCTCGTCTCGGTGAGGCCGTAGCCCTCGTAGACGGTGATGCCGAGCGCGTCGATGAGCTCGCCGACCTCGCGCGCCAGGGCGGCGCTGCCGCTGACGGCGTAGCGCAGCCGCCCGCCGAAGCGCGCCCGCACGGTCGAGAAGATCAGCCGGTCGGCGAGCGCCAGCAGCACCTGGTCGCCGACGCCGGGCGACTCGCCGCGCCCGCGCCGGATCGCCGCGTCGACGCCGCGCGCGAACAACCACTGGATCGGCGCCGGCCGCGACGCGATCTGCGCACGCACCCCGTCGTAGATGCGGTTGAAGATGCGCGGCACCGCGAACAGGACCGTGGGCTGCACGGCCGCGAGATTCGGGATCAGGTGCTTCACGTCGTCGTTGACGGCGATCGAGCAGCCCATGCTGACGAGGCCGTGCAGCTCGCAGGTCTGGCCGAACGAATGCGCCCACGGCAGGAAGGCGAGCGAGCGGTCGTCGGGCGAGAACGTGAAGACCTCGTGGATGGCGTTGATGTTCGAGGTGATGTTCGCGTGGCTCAGGATCACGCCCTTCGGCATGCCCGTGGTGCCGGAGGTGTAGATGAGCCCCGCCGTGTCGACCGGAGCGGGGAACACGGGCGGAACGGGGCGCGCGCGGCCCGCCGCCAGCAGCGCCCCCCACGAGTCGGACCGCTCCGCCGGCGCGTCGAGCGCGACCACGTGCTCGAGCGCCGGCAGCTCGTCCCGCATGGCGCGCAACCGCGCGACCGCGCCGTCGGTGGCGGCGAGCACCACCCGCGCGCCGCAGTCGCGCAGGATGAACTGCCACTCCGACGGATGCTGCGCCTGGTACATCGGCACGTATGCCGCGCCGCGGCCGTAGGTGGCGTAGCACGCCGCCGCCCACTCGACGCGGTTGTCGGCGACGATCGCGACCGTGTCCCCCGCCCGCACGCCGAGCGCGGAGAGCCCGCCGCGCGCCGCCGCCACCTGCGCGTGGAAGTCGCCGTAGGTTAGCCACGACCACGACTCGCCAGCCTTCACGCCGAAGAGCGGCCGCGCCGCGAAGGTGCTGCAACTGCGCTCGCAGAGCTCGACGAGCGACGCGAGCTGCGTCCCGCTCACGTCGCGCGCCCCCCGTCCACGCTCCAGATGCCGGGCCCGCGCGCCGCGACGTAGAGGAAGACGAAGCAGTACAGCGCCGCCAGCTCGCCGCCGTTCTGGATCGGCAGCAGCGCCTGGAGGCCGTGCGCCATCCAGTACGCGCAGGCCATGAGCCCGCTCGACAGGAAGGCGGCCCAGCGCGTCTGGAGGCCGATCATCACGAGGAGCCCGCCCACGAGCTCGATGAGACCCGCCGTCCAGATGATGGCGGCCGGCGGCGGCGGGTCGACCGGCGGCATGGGCGGGACCCCGAGGATCTTCTGCGAGCCGTGCCACATGAAGAGGAATCCGACCACGATGCGCATGAGCGCGTAGGTCTGGGGCTCCCAGGGCCGCATGAACGTCGCCATGCGCCGCTTTTCGACGGCGACGGCGGCGCAGTCAACGTCCCTCGCACCACGCGGCCGTGCGCGCCCGTCGTTGACGCGCCCGACGGCGCCGGGCCTAAGTGGCGAGGTGCCGCCCGAGACGCCCATCGCGCCGCCGTTGGCCGCGCTGCTGGCCCTCGAGATGCGCGCGGGCCTCGAGCTGCTCGGCCTGCTGCCGGCCCTGCCCTGGCTGCGGGCCGCCCATCGCGGCTGCGGCAGCCCGGTGCTGGTCCTGCCCGGCTACCTCGCCGACGACGTCGCGACGCGCGCGCTGCGCTGGTTCCTGCGCGACCGCGGCCACCACGTCCACGGCTGGCGGCTCGGCCGCAACTTCGGGCCGGCCCCCGAGACCGTGCAGGGTCTCGCGGCACGCCTCCTCGCGCTGCACGCGCGGCACGAGCAGCGCGTCGCGCTCGTCGGCTGGAGCCTCGGCGGCATCTACGCCCGCGAGCTGGCGCGGCACTTTCCCGACCACGTGCGCCAGGTCATCACGCTCGGCTCGCCCTTCCGCGATCCCAACGCCACGACCGTCGCCCGTCTCCAGCGGTTCGGCATCGGGCCGCGCGCCGACGAGCGCTTCGCCGCCTTCGTCGACCGCCTGCGCGAGCCGTTGCCCGTGCCCTCGACCTCGATCCTCAGCCGCACCGACGGCATCGTCGCGTGGCGGAGCTGCGTCGAGGTGCCGGGGCCGAACCGCGAGACGATCGCCGTCGAGTCGAGCCACGCCGGCATGCCGCACCATCCCGCGGTCCTGCTCGTCGTCGCCGAGCGGCTCGCACAGGCCGACGGCGCTTGGCGGCCCTTCGACCCGGACACCGCGGCCCGGTGGCCGCTGCTGCGCGCCTGGCCGCTGCCGGCATGACTGCGCCGCTGCGGCGTCGCTTCGGCAGACGACATGCGCGACGCGCATCTTTCATGCCGAAACGAATTACGCGCACACCGATGCTCCACGCGTGAGTGGACCGGGCGCCGCGGCGGGCACGGGCACGGTCGCTCAGCGCGTCCAAATCGCCGTTGACGCAAGGTTCCCATTGACGCCGAGGGGTCCGGCGCGGGAAGCCGGGCGGCATGATGGGACGTGTCCGTCGCGCTGCGCTACTCGCCCTCCTCCTCGCCGCCGCCCCTGCCGCCGCCTTCGTCACCTTCGAAAGCGGCCCCGTTCGCCCGCTGGCTCTGTCCGCGGATGGGACCCGGCTGTACGCGGCGAACACCCCCGACAACCAGCTCGAGGTCTTCGACGTCGGGCCGGGCGGTCTCACCCACGTCGCCTCCGTGCCGGTCGGCCTCGAGCCGGTCGCCGTCGCCGCGCGGTCGGCCGGCGAGGTGTGGGTCGTCAACCACCTCTCCGACAGCGTCAGCATCGTCGACGTGGTCAGCAACCCGCCGCGCGTCGTGCGCACGCTGCTGGTCGGCGACGAGCCGCGCGACATCGTGTTCGCCGGGCCGGGCCGCACGCGCGCCTTCATCACCACCGCGCACCGCGGCCAGCACCGCACGCACGCGTCGATCTCGGCGGTGCCCGGCGCCGGTGACCCGCAGCTGACCACGTCCGGCGTGGGCCGCGCCGACGTCTGGGTGTTCGACGCCACGAGCCTCGGCAGCGCCCTCGGCGGCGTACCGATGCGCATCGTGACGCTGTTCGGCGACACGCCGCGCGCGCTCGCGACCAGCCCCGACGGCAACACCGTCTACGCGGCGATCTTCAAGTCCGGCAACGGCACGACGATCATCGCCGAGCCGATCGTCTGCGACGGCTTCGCCGCCGCCGGCCCCTGCGTCGAGGACGGCGTGACGCTGCCGGGCGGCCTGCCCGGCCCGAGCACCAACGTCGAAGGCAAGCGGGCGCCCGAGACCGGGCTGATCGTGAAGCACGACCCCACGACCGACCAGTGGCTCGACCAGCTCGGCCGCGACTGGGGCGCCGCGGTGCAGTTCGACCTGCCCGACGAGGACGTCTTCGCGATCGACGCGAGCACGCTCGCGCAGACCGGCGTCTACACCGGCGTCGGCACGACCCTCTTCAACATGGTCGCCAACCCGGTGAGCGGCGCGGTCTACGTCTCGAACACGGACGCCCGCAACGAGGTGCGCTTCGAGGGGCCCGGCATCTTCGGCGGCACCACCGTGAACGGCCACCTCGCCGAGTCGCGCGTCACCGTGCTCTCCGGCAACGACGTCACGCCGCACCACCTGAACCCGCATATCCCCTACGCCACGCGCCCGGCCCCGGCCGGCGTGAAGCAGCACAGCCTGGCGACCCCGGTCGACATGGTCGTCTCCCCGGACGGCGCCACGCTCTACGTCGCCGCGTTCGGCTCGGCCCGCGTCGGCGTCATCGGCACGGCCGCGCTGGAGGCCGGCACCTTCGATCCGACGACGGCGAGCGGCGGCTACATCCCGCTCTCGGGCGGCGGCCCTGCCGGCCTGGCGCTCGATCCGTCGTCGCCGCGGCTGTTCGTCCTCACGCGCTTCGACAACGCGGTCTCCGTCGTCGACCTCGGCAGCCGCGCCGAGACGCAGCGCGTGTCGCTGCACAACCCCGAGCCCGCGAAGGTCGTCCAGGGGCGGCCGTTCCTCTACGACGCGCAGCTGACGTCCAGCAACGGCGAGGCGGCATGCGCGAGCTGCCACATCTTCGGCGACATGGACGACCTCGCCTGGGACCTCGGCAACCCCGACGCGCTCGTCAAGACGAACCCGATCCCGATCAACCTCGGCATCGCCGTCACCTCGGGCGTCTTCACGCTCGACTCGCCGATCAACGGCACGGGCAACCTGAACGACTTCCACCCGATGAAGGGGCCGATGACCACGCAGACCCTGCGCGGCATGGACGGCAGCGGCGCCATGCACTGGCGCGGCGACCGCGCCAACCCGCCCGGGACCCCGGGCTCGGCGTTCGACGAGGTCGTCTCGTTCAACAACTTCAACGAGGCGTTCCCCGGGCTGCTCGGCCGTGAGGACGAGCTGCACCCGGCGGACATGCAGAAGTTCACCGACTTCGCGCTCGAGATCATGCTGCCGCCGAACCCGATCCGGCCGCTCAGCAACACGCTGACGACGGCGCAGCAGAACGGCCGCAACTTCTACTTCGGGCCGCGCCTCTCCGACGGCATTCCCGGCAACATCCTCGGCGTGCCGCTCGGCTTCACCTGCGAGGGCTGCCACCGCCTCGACGCCGCCCAGAAGTTCTTCGGCACCGACGGCCGGGCGAGCTTCGAGAACGAGGTGCAGATCGTCAAGATCCCGCACCTGCGCAACCTCTACCAGAAGGTCGGCATGTTCGGCGGCCTCGACACGCACTTCACGCTGCCGCTCGACACGCCGCACCAGGGCCCGCAGGTTCGCGGCTTCGGCTTCCTGCACGACGGCTCGGTCGACACGCTCTTCCGCTTCTTCAACGCGACCGTGTTCTCGAACACGAGCGTCGGCGGCTCCGCCGTCGGCTTCCAGAACGCCACGCAGCGCCGGGAGATGGAGCAGTTCATGCTGGCGTTCGACACCAACTTCGCGCCGATCGTCGGACAGCAGACGACGCTCGACGCGAGCAACGCGGCGATCGTCGGGCCGCGGCTCGACCTGCTCGTCTCGCGCGCCGCGGCGGGCGAGTGCGACGTCGTCGTGAAGGGCGTCGTCGCGGGCGAGGCGCGCGGCTTCCTCCGCCAGGCGGGCGGGCTGTTCGTCTCCGACCGCGCCGACGACCTCGCCCTCAGCGACGCCGCCGTGCGGGCTCTGGCGGCGCCCCCGGGGCAGGCGCTCACCTGGACGTGCGTGCCGCCGGGTGAGGGCCTTCGCGCCGGCGTCGACCGCGACCTCGACGGCTACCTCGATCGCGACGAGCTCGACGCCGGCAGCGATCCCGCCGATGCGAGCAGCTTCCCCGGCCAGGCGCCCAACCTCGCGCCGATTCCGACGAAGAAGCTGTCGCTCTCCGACGCCTCGGCGGCAAAGCGCGGCATGTCGTTCGCGTCGTCGACGAAGGGCCTCGCGCCCGGGGCGCAGATCGCCCCGCCTGCGCGCGGCGGCGCCGGCGATCCGACCGTCCACGGCGGCGCGCTGGTGGTCTACAACGCCGCCGGTCTCACCGCCGACGAGGCGTCGCTGACGCTCCCCGCCTCGGGCTGGACGGCGCTCGGCAGCGCCGCGAACCCGAAGGGCTGGCGCTACCGGAACCCGAACGGCCCGGTGCGCAACCTGGTCATCAAGGCGAACACGCTCACCGCCAAAGTGCGGGGGGCGACGTTCGGCTACACCCTGAACGAAGCCCAGCAGGGCAAGGTCGGGGTGCTGGTCCGCCTCGGCGCGGACGACGGCTGGTGCGCCGCCGCACCGGCGCGGGCAGCCGGCAACCCGCCGTCGACGGCGAAGTTCGACAAGCCCGGCAAGTTCGTCAGCGCCAAGCTCGTGGCCGCACCGGCCGAGTGCGCGGCGCTGCCGAGCGGCGGCTCGCCGAGCGGCGCCTTCCTCGAGTGACCGTGGGCGCGCGGCCGGGGGAGCCGTCCCCCGGCCGCGCGCGCGGCTTCCGCTCCCGCGCGCGGCGACGGCTCTCCCGGCCGCGCGCATCCCGCTTCGGCGCGCTACCCGCGCCTACGACCGGCGCGTCGCGCCCGCCCGGACCCGGCGCCGCGGAAGCGTGTGGCGCTCACTCGAAACGCAGCGCGCGGCAGGCCGCCTTCTGCTGAAGGCGGCGCGCCAGGTTGGCGACGTGCTTCCTGCCGTTGTCGACGTTGACGACGACCGTGGCGGAGCGCGTACCCTGGCGGTTCGCCACCGCGAACGTGCGCCAGCCCGGGATGCGTCCCGTGTAGCCGTACACGAGCCCGCACGGCAGGCGATACGCGAAGATGCCGAGCCCGGAGCGGCTCGTACCCGGCCCGGGCGGAAAGCCGTCGCCGCGCACGAGGCTCGCGAGGCTCTGCTCGACGAGGGCGTCGGGGAACAGGCGTCCCGCCATGCGTGCGCGCAGCACACGTCCCACCTCGACCGGCGTCGAGATCATGCCCGCCGCCGCCCAGGTCCACGACGGCGAGATCGCGTCCGTCACCTTGCGGATCGGTCCGTACTCGGTGCGCTTGAAGTGATAGCCCTCGGTGCGCGGCGCCGGCAGCTCGTTGCTCGCCGGCAGCGCGGTCCGCTCGAGGTCGAGCGGCGCGGCGACGCGGGCCGCGATCACCGCCTCGAGCGACATGCCGGTCGCCGCCTCGACGATGAGCCCGAGCACGATGGCGTCGGTGCGCGAGTAGCCGAACGCGCTGCCCGGGGGGAACAGCAGCGGCAGCTGGGCGACGTAGCCCGTCAGCTGCTGCGGCGGCACGTCGGCGAGCGGATCGGCCCTGACGTCGGCCGCGAAGGCGTCGGTCGCCGTGTAGTCCGGGATGCCGCTCGTCTGCTGGAGCAGCTGGCCGACGGTGACCACCGCGCCCGGTCCGAGGAGGCCGGGGACCCAGCGCTCGACGGTGTCGCCGAGCGCGAGCACGCCGTCGCCCACCAGCGCGAGGACGACGGACCCGGTCACGACCTGGGTGACGTCCGCGAGACGGACCTGGGCGCCGACCTTCAGCCGCTCGGCCTTCGGCACGTTCGCGTAGCCGTGCAGGATGTTCTCCCGCTGCGCGGGCGTGACGATCTCCACGGCGGCGCTCGGCGCCCCGCCGTCCACGACGGCGCGTGCCGCCTTGAAGACGGCCCGATACGAGGGTGCACCCGCCCATGCCGGCGCGGCGTGTGCGGCGATGGCGCCCAGCAACGCGAATCCCGTCCGCCCCCACCCGGTCCGCATCGCCCCTCCATGCCGGCGGGCCCCGGCGAGCGCAAGCCGATCAGTCCATCAGGCGACGCAGCGCGCGGCAGCGTTCGGCGATCTGCGCCTCGAGCGCGACGAGCGTCTCGGCGCTCCCCGGCGGCGTCGCACGCGCGACCGCCTCGCTCAGCCAGACCGGCTCGGGATCGCCGCCGAGCAGACGTTGCCACTCGCCGCTCGCGCGCAGGCCGCTCCATCGCGCCCAGGCGAGCGCGGCGCCGAGCGGACCGTGCGCCCGGCCCTGCGCGCAGGCGCAGAGGACCTGCGCGATACCGGCGGGCAGGCCCCACTCGTCGAGGAGCTCGGGCAGGCGGGCGAGCGCGGGCTGTCCGAAGATGGCGCGCTCCGCGTCGTCCCAATCCGTCGTGCCGGCGACGACCCGGCCCACGACCCGGCGATAGCGCTCGGGCTCCGCGCTCTGGAGCGCGACCGTCGCCATGTTGTGCAGGAGGCCGCAGAGATAGCCGTCCTCGCCGCCGCCGTGGCCGGCCCGCTCGAGCACCATCTGCGTCCCCGCGGCGGTGCCGAGCGCCTGCTCCCAGAGCATCTGATCCACCGGCTCCCAGCGAGCGAACAGCGTCCGGGCGAACTGCCCGACGGCGAGATTGCGCACGCCGCGCATGCCGAGCAGGCCCAGCGCTTCGGTGATCGAGCCGACGGCCCGCCGCCGTCCCAGCGCCGGCGCGTTGGCCGCGCGCAGGAGGTGGGGAGGTAGGAGCGGATCGAGCGTGACGGCGTCCGCGAGC
This sequence comes from bacterium, assembly GCA_026129405.1. Classification (NCBI taxonomy): domain Bacteria; species bacterium. The sequence continues at coordinate 962,846 of JAHCID010000001.1, read as the reverse complement.
GCCGCGAGGTCTCCCCGCTCGTCGTCGGTGGCGGCCACGATGCGCGCGAGCGCGGGCGGAAACGTGGGGACGACGAGACGACCGGGCTCCGCGCCCGGCGACGCGGCGGGCACGGGGGACGGCGCGTCGGCGGGCGCCGCCAAACGGATCGCGGGCACCGGGCGCGTCGCGCCGGCGTCCGGGGCCGGCCCGCGAGCGCGCCCGAAGCGCAGCGCCGTAAGGTCGGCCAGCGTGTGGACCAGCTCCACTTCACGCAGGCTGAAACGCCGCCCGCGGCGGCGGCCGACCCACAGCCAGCCCACCGGCCCGCTGGCCGTCGAGACCGGCCAGGTGCACGACGTGCCGGCGAGGCCTTCCAGTCGGGTGAGCAGATCGCTTGCGCGCAGCCCGCACGGCAGCGGACAGGCTCCCCAGGTGCTCGCCAGGACGTGGCACCCGCCGACCCGGAGGCCGAGGCCGGCGGCATCGCCGTCGGCCAGCACCCCAAGCGCCGAGACCACGCCGTCGACGGCGGCGCGGGCGTCGCCGCGACCGAGGGCGGCCATCGTCTCGCGAAGCAGCTCGGCGGCGTACTGGGGCTCTGCGGAGGTCATGCCGGGGGCGGGCGACGAGGCCGGAGGACGGGAACGGAGGGCAGCGACCCGTCCTTGGGACCCGGCCTCGTCGCCGGGGTGTGTGGTGTGGCCGCTCGCAGGTGCAGCGCCCATGCCGGCGCGGACATGGCCTCCCCTGCATCCGGGGCCGGCGTCTGCCGCAGCAGGCGATCGGGTGCCGATCCAACCCATCGTGCTTCCGGCTCCTTTCGCGCCTCTCATGCGGTGCCGCGTGGAGGAGGTGCGACGGGCTACCCCGTCCCGGCCGAGCGACATCACCTGTCGCCGTCGCCGCCGCGGAGCCCGCGCACGCCACCAGCGGGCGCGCCGCCGGCCTATGGGCGTCGATTCCGTGCCGCAGCGTCATCGCCGTGCCGGCCGGCGTCCAAGTCGGCGATCCGCCGATCCGGCCCGTCGCACGGCCGCGTACGGCGCGCGGCGCCGCACCGTCCCGGGGGTCAATCCGCGCCGGCGAACGCCGCCGGGTCCTGGGCGTAGAACACGCGCAGCTCTTCGTACAGCTCGGGATGCTTGGCCCGCAGCTGGCGCGACTTCTCGAAGAAGCATTCCGACGCCACCGCGAAGAACTCGGCGGGATTCGTCGCCCCGTAGTGGTCGAGGACCGACACGCGCCCGGCGGCCGCGTCGGCGCGCAGGGCGTCGTACTCGGCCGAGAGGACGCGCGCCCAGGCGACGTACATGCTCCGGCGCGGCAGCGGCGGTGCGCCGTCACCGGCGCCGTCCTCCTGGTCGAGCTGGTGCGCGAACTCGTGCAGCACGACGTTGTGGCCGTCGTGCACGTCGGCGGCGCCGGCGAGAACGTCGTCCCACGACAGCACGACGACGCCGCGCACCCAGGATTCGCCCAGCCGGGCACTGGCTCCCTCGTGCACGATGCCGTCGGGCCCCAGCTCCAGTACGGGCGCGACGTACGCGTGGGGATAGACGAGGATGCTGGAGCACTCGGGATAGTAGTCGGTCTCCCGGTGCAGGAGCAGAACGCACGCCTGCGCGGCGATGGTGACCCGGATCTCGTCGCTCAGCTCGAGCCCGCCGCAGCCCTCGAACCGCTTCTCGGCCAGGAATACCTGCACGTGCCCCAGCAGCTCGCGCTGATCCTCCGCCGACAGCCGCCGATGGATGGCGACGTTACGCGCGATGATCTCGCGCCACGCGTCGGGCACCGGGGTCGCCCGCAGCCGCGCGCGACGCCGGCGCCGCAAGCCGAACATGCCTGCGTGCTACCACGGAGCCGTCGGGCTCACGAATCGCGCGGCCCGCGTCGTGACGCCAGCCACGCGAGCCCTGCACCCGGCGCCGTGAATGCGAGCGTCACGAGCAAGACCGCGGGGGGCGGCCATCGGCGCGGCGGCCGCGCGCAGCCGAGGGCCGGAAACCCCGGGCCGCAGAGCGCCTGCATGACGAGGACCGAGCCGACGGCGTTCCAGGCGACGTGCTGCCCGACCGCGGCGGCGATCCCGACGGCCCCAACCGCGATCCGCGCGACGGAACCCGCCGGCGCCGCGAGCGCCCAGCCGAGCCCGACCCCGGTCGCGGCCGCGAACACCGCATGCACCGGCCCGCCGACGAGGCCGCGCACGGCGATGCCCTGCTCCAGGCCCGGCCATCCGCCCTGGAGCGCCGCCAGTGCGAGGTACTGGAGGTTCTCGTGCCAGGTGAATCCGAGGCCGACGAGCGCGCCCCAGACGAGGCCGGCGCGCGGCCCATCGAACGCCTCGCGGCGCAGCGCGACGACGAGCGCGAGGACGAGCCCCTTCGCGGTCTCCTCGACGAGCGGCCCGACGAGGATCGGCACGCGTCCCGCGCCGAGCGCCCCCCGGGCGAGCGCGACCTCGTTCGCGCCCGCGGCCAGCGACGCGGCCAGCACGGCGCCGCCGAGAAGCGTCGCGGCGACGACGTCCCATGGGGGGCGCCGCCGCCCCGCCGCGAGCAGTACGACGAGCGTCCACGCCAGCGCCGGCCCACTCGCCGCCGCCAGGACGAGGCCGGGGGTCGACGCCGCGCCGAGCGCCGCGCCCGCCGCCAGCGCGGCGACGAGGAGCCGGAGAGCGATGTGCGGGGGGCGAGGGGGCATTGACCTGAGCCGGCGAACTGGGCGACTCCGGTACCCGAACATCGGTCGCTTTCCCACGCTGCTGGGGAGCGACGTCGCCGTCCAGGCACTCGATCGACACGGGAGGCCACGATGGGATTGATCGACTTCGTGATGAGCGCCGGCGAGAAGCTCTTCGGCGGCGAGGCGACGGCGGCGGCTCCGCCGCCCGACGAGGCCGTGCTCTCGAAGCGCGCCACCGCCCTCGAGGCGCACGTGCGCGGCCTCGGCCTCGCCGCGGACGACCTCAAGATCAAGGTCGCCGGCGACACCGCCGTGGTGAAGGGCCGGGTCGCCAGCCAGGAGGTACGCGAGAAGATCGTGCTCGCGATCGGCAACACGGCCGGCATCGCGCGCGTCGACGACCGGCTCGAGGTCACCGCCGCCGCGCCCGAAGCCCGCTACGTCACCGTGCAGAAGGGCGACACGCTCTCGAAGATCTCGAAGACCGTCTACGGCGACGCCAACCGCTACCAGAAGATCTTCGAGGCGAACCGCCCGATGCTGAAGGACCCGGACAAGATCTATCCGGGTCAGGTGCTGCGCATCCCGGAGTGACGGCCCCGGTCAGAGCTTGGCGATCACGGCGTCCGTGAAGGCGGTGCACGTCGCGCTGCCGCCGAGGTCGCGCGTGCGCACACGGCCGTCCTCGAGCACGGCATTGTAGGCGCTCTTGATGCGCTCGGCGATGGCCTCCTCGTGGAGGTGGTTCAGCATCATCACGCCGCTCATGAGACAGGCCAGCGGATTGGCGACGTCCTGCCCGGCGATGTCGGGCGCCGAGCCGTGCACGGCCTCGAAGACCGCCGCGTCCTCGCCGATGTTGGCGCCCGGCACCACGCCGAGACCGCCGACCAGACCGGCGCAGAGGTCGCTCACGAGATCGCCGTAGAGGTTCTCCATGAGGAGGACGTCGAAGCGCGTCGGATCCTGCACGAGCTTCATGCAGCCGGCGTCGATGATCGTCTCCTCGTAGGCGATGTTCGGGTACTCCTCCTCGTAGATCGTGCGCGCGCAGTTGAGGAAGAGGCCGTCCGTCAGCTTCATGATGTTCGCCTTGTGGAACACCGTGATCTTCGCGCGGTGGCGGCGGGTGGCATAGCGGAACGCGAAGCGCGCGATGCGCGTGCAACCCTTCTCGCTGGCGACCTTGAGCGACGTGACCACCCCCGGGATCACCTCGTTCTCGATGCCGCTGTAGAGGCCCTCGGTGTTCTCGCGCACGATCACGAGGTCGACGCCGTCGTAGCGTGACGCCACGCCGGGCAGGTTCCGGACCGGGCGCACGGCGGCATACAGGTCGAGCTTCTGGCGGAGCTGGACGTTGACGCTGCGGAATCCCTTGCCCACCGGCGTGGTCACCGGCCCCTTCAGCGCCACCTTGTGGGTGCGGATCGCCGTGAGCGTCTCGTCCGGCAGGACGTCGGCGTGTCCCTGCTCGACGGCCGTGGCGCCGGCCGGGACCTCGATCCAGCCGGCGTCGAACCCGGCCGCGTCGAGGACGCGCCGCGTGGCCTTCGTGACCTCCGGACCGATCCCGTCACCCGCGATCAGCACCACCGTATGCTTCGCCATGGCTCTCCTCTTTGCCCCCGGGCAACCGCCGCTCACCATACGCGCGTCGTGTTCCACGGAACAGCGCACGGCAACCCGCAGGGCGTCGCGGCACCGGGCGGGGAGGGAAGCGTCGCCCGAATGATGGCGCCCGACAGATTTGTCCGCCGCCACGCGCAGGGCTCACGGCAGGTGCCTGTGCGCCGGCGCGCAAACGTGCGTCGCACGCGGGAAATCCGCAGCCTCCGCAATGGCACGCGTCTTGGACTGGGCCCCTCCGGCGCTCGCAACACTTCATCGACGGAGGAGAACTCGAATGCGCAGGACGTGGAAGACGCTCACGATCGGATTGGCTCTGGGGCTCGGCATCAGTGCGGCACATGCGGCGGAGGAGCCCTTCGCCGATCTCGACAACAACGGTGTCTTCTCGGAAGGCGACGTTCGGATCGGCAAGGCGCTGGCCAACGACGGCCAGTTCTCGACCGACAGGGCCGAGGCCAACTACAAGCCCCCGCTCGGCCCGGTGAGTGTCGTGTTCCCTGGAAAGTTCGTTTCCAAGAAGCGGGCGCTGATCGTCAAGGCGTCCGGCAACATCATCGTCAACGGCGACCTCTCCGCCTCGGGCTCCGGCGGCGTCATCTTCCTCGTGTCGAGCGGCGGGTCCGTACGCATCGGCGACGGGGTTCGCTTCACGACGGACAGCATCCTCCAGGTGGTCGGCATGCAGGACGTGACGGTCGGCGGCCGCTGCAACCTGCGCAGCAAGAGCGGCTCGTTCGCGATGGTGTCGATCGCCTCGCAGGAGGGCGACGTGACGGTCGGCGACGGCTGCCAGCTGGGCGCCGGGGGCATGGTCGAGGTCACCACCGGCGACCTCACCGGCGGCAACGTGCGCATCGGCAAGGGCTCGCGCCTGGTCGCCGGCAGCGGCTCGCTGCGCGTCACCGCGGGCGGCGACCTCCAGGTGACGGACTCGACGCTCAACGGCCGCGACGTCCTCATGGGCTCGCACCGCAGCACGCGCACCAGCCGCAGCGCCGGCAAGGCGGGTCCGGGCTACGCCTCGATCCGCGGCAGCCAGATCCGCAGCAGCGGCGACGGCTCGGTGCACCTGTTCGCGAGCGGCGGCAACGGCAGCACGCTCGACATCACCAAGACGTCGGTGAAGTCGAAGTCCCGCAACGGCGTGCGCTACGACGCCGACGTCATCGTGCGCTGACCTCCGTCCGAACGTCCCGAACGCCGCCGGCCGCCGGATCCGTACGGATCCGGCGGCCGCGTGCGTTCTACCGGGACGCCGCTAGCGGATCTGGCGCGAGGCGACGACGACCTCGCCGCTGGCGGCGAGCAGCGTCATGCGGAATCCCGACGAGACCTCGCTGCGCTGGTGGGCGCGGTCGACCTCGAGGATGAAGCGCTGGAGCGCGGCCTGGAGCTGCCCGATGCGCTTCGGGAGCTTCCGGCCTCCGCGGCGCAGCTCGTTGCGCGTGAGCGCCGCGAACTTGTCGCACTTCTTGAGCGCCTTCATGAGCGGCGAGCGGCGCTTCTTCAGGCGCAGCGACAGGTCGACCGCCGGCGCACCGACGACCGTCGCCCGTAGCGCGTCGAGCTTGCACAGGACGCCGTCGATCGAGATCGCGTCGGTGTAGGTGCAGCCGATCGCGGGGATGCAGGCGTCGGTCGTGCAGGCGTTGCCGTCGTTGCAGTCGAGCCGCGAGCAGGGGCAGCCGCTCGGGTCCGCGCCCTCGCCGGGGTCGGCGGGGCAGAAGTCGCAGGCGTCGCCGAGCCCGTCGTGATCGCTGTCCGCCTGGTCCGGATTCGGCGCCGAGGTGCAGTTGTCGCAGGCGTCGCCGACGCCGTCGCCGTCGCCGTCGTGCTGGCCGCCGTTGGCGACGCCGGGGCAATTGTCGCAGGCGTCGCCCGCGCCGTCGTCGTCGCTGTCGGTCTGATCCGGGTTGGCGACGCTCGGACAGTTGTCGAGGAACACGATCCGGCTCGGATGGCTCGTGGCGTCGTAGCGCAGCGAGACCTGCTTGGCGCCGCCGCAGCGGTTCAGGACCGTCACCTCGAACCCGAGCTGGTCGCCCACGGCCAGCGTGCGGCTTGCCGGCGTTCCCTGGATCGCGATCGGAATCTCCAGACGCGGCGACGGGCTGCTGTTCTTCGGCGGCAGCGAGGCGTTGGTCAGCGCGCCCGAGCCCAGCACGACACGCTCCCCGCTGGCCGTCTTGCGCAGCAGGGTCACGGTCACGTCCGCGCAGCCGGAGATGCCCTGCGTCCCGCTGCCGAGGAAGACGGTCACCTGCGCCTGCCCGACGTTCACCTTGAGCGGACCGGCCGCGGGGAGACCGAGGAACGGCCCGAGCACGAGGTTGTTGCGGTCCGACACCGAGGTCGCGATCTCGTACGCGTTCGACCGCGTGGGCGCGGTCGGCAGCAGCTGGAGGATCGAGGACGTCGCCCCACGCCGCAGGTACAGCGTGGTGTCGTCGGGCGCGGCGTGGACGGCGGATGCGAGCCCGGCGAGGGCCAGCGTCACGGCGGAGGCGAGGACGCGCTGCTTCATCGGGGCCGGAGGAGAGCAACGGGCATGCCGCATGGGCCCGTTCGGCCATCTGTGATTCCGCGACCTTGGACGTACGCCATCTCGCCCCGATCGTGCATGATCGCCCGACCGGGAGCCGCTGACCGTGCGTTGCAGCGAGCTCTCAGCTGCTGGAGCGCAGCCCGTCGAGCGCCCCGCCCACCCGCAACGTCAGCGCCTGCAGGACTTCGGCGAGGTCGGCCCGCACCTTCCCCTTGCGCGCCGCCTTGCGCACCGCGCGCTCGAACGCCCGCAGCTGGCTCCGCGCCCGCCGCAGCTTCGGCTTCGGCTTCTTCGCCGTCGTCGCCTGGCCGAGCGCGCTGTCGGCGCGGTCGAGGAGCTTCCCGAGCCTGGTCACCAGCCGGACGCCGCCCAGCTCGTCCGCCGGGTGCGTCGCCAGCACCTCGTCGAGCGCGACGAGCCCGCAGCGCGCCGCCTCCTGGTTCGTGACCGGGGCGTCGCACGGGTCGGGCGGCAGCGTCGTCGTGGTGCTCGCGGGCGGCGCGGTGGTGGTGGTCGTCGTCGCCGGCGTCGTCGTGGTCGTGGGCTCGCCACCCAACGTGGTGGTGGTCGTGGTCGCGGCCGGCGGCTCGGTCGTGGTCGTCGTCGTGCCGCCCGGGGGTGCGGTCGTCGTCGTCGTCGAGCCTTGCGGCACGGTGGTCGACGTCGTCGTGGTCTGCGACAGCGTGGTGGTGGTCGTCGTGATCGGCGGCGCGGTGGTGGAGGTCGTCGTCGGGGGCGGCGCGGTGGTCGTCGTGGTGGTGCCCGGCGGCAGCGTGGTGGTCGTCGCCTGGCAGGCGGCGCCGCAGCAGGGCAGCTCGGGGAGGTCGTCGTCCACGTAGGTGAGGGGCGGGTTGATCTCGAAGGTGGCCCCGTTGACCTGACAGCCGGGAACGCCGTCGCGCCGCAGCACGCGGTTCTCGCCGGTGGGGGCGAGAAGCCGGCCGCCGATCTCGCAGCTCTGTCCGACGCGCAGCACGTTGTTGCCGAACGGCTGCTCCGGGTCGGTGGCGAAGCCGCCGTTCGTCGCTTCGCTGCGCACGGCTACGCTCGTGCCCCGCATGCGCACGATGCACGCCTGGAGGTCGAGCGCGCCGGCGCCGCCGGCCGAAGTCGTCCCGCCGGCCACGCGCAGCTTGCCGGCCGGCATGACGTCGATCGTGCCCGTGGCGTCGAGATCGATCGTCCCGCCGTAGGCGGTGCTGCTGGCGTCGACCACAGCCGACACCTCGAGAAGGCTCCCCGCGTCGACCCCGAGCCGACCGCCCTGACTGAACGGGCCCGGCCCCTGGAGCGAGACGGCAGCGCCGATGCGGACCTGCCCGCTCGCGGCGATCGCCAGCTCCCCACCGGTGCCGTCGGGGATGTTCGAGGATTGATGCGCGACCAGATCGACCGGCGCGGTGATCGTGACGTCGCCGCCGGCATCGATCGTGACGAGTGCCCCCGAGCCGCCTTCCTCCTGGCTCGCCGAGCCCCGGCCGGCGCCGAAGATGGGGCCTGCGAGCGTGGTGCTGCCGCCCGAGCGGAGCTCGATCTCGCCGCCGGCGCCGTAGGTGCCCGTGGCGTTGACCTCCAGTCTGCCGCCCGGCGCAGCGAGCGCGACGTTGCCCGACTCGCCGATCAGGCTGACCGAGCAGAAGCTGCAGTCGCCGCCCGTCGCCTGGACGGCCGCCGCCACGGTGACCCCGCCCGCGGCGAGGAACGCCACGCCGCCGCCGCTGCCCTCCCCCGAGTCGTTCACCTGGTTGCCGCCGCGGGCGTCGATGCCGCCGGCGACGGTGAGCGATCCGGTCTCGGCGAGCGCCGAGACCTGCCCGCCGAAGCCGAGGCCGTTCGAGGCCCGCACGTTGATGATGCCGAGCGCGATGTAGGTCCCGGCGCGCAGCTCGATGTCCCCGCCCTCGTGGCTTCCGGGCGCCTCGATGCGCGCCGCGGGATGCATGTCGATGCGCCCGCTCGCCGTGACGTCGATCTCCTGGCCGCGCCGGTAGGCGAAGCCCGGGCTGCTGTCGTCGAACTCCGCCGCGGTGATGCGCGCGTCGTTCTGGAAGACGACGTCGTGCACGTTGGTGATGGCGATGCCCACCGGGGTCGTGCCGGGGATGGTCACGCGAGCGCCTGCGGAGAACGTCAGGTCGCGTCCCCCGAGATCGAACCTGGCGCCGCTGGTCAGCGCGCAGGAGCCCGAGACCACGCACGGGTTGGCATTCGCCGCGCACAGCTGCTGCCCGCCGCACTGCGCGCGAGCCGGATCCGCGAACGCCACGCACACGACCACGATCGAAAGCACGAGGGCCCGCAGAGCGCCGATCCGCACGCGCGCATCCCGAGCAACCCGCATGCCCGAAAGCGTACCGCGCACGGGCGTCCGCACGAGGCGGTGCGCTGCGCCGTTGCGCCATCGCGCAGGTCTGCGCCGCGGCCGGGACGATGGGGCACGACGGCTACGACCATCGGGCGACGTCGCAGGCTGGTCCTCCCGACTCGGAAGTCCGTTGCCAGAGGGCGGGTGGGATCGCGTCGTCCGGCGAAGCGCGACGTCGCCGCAGGCGGTCGCCATGGCGAGCAGGAACGCAGCCGGGCGACGCGGGATCAGCGCAGCGTCGCGCGGAGCGAGCCGATCTCGGTCTCGGCGCCGGTCACGAGCACGACCAGCGGCGCCGCGACCGCGGCGGTGATCCTGCCCTTCCGCTCCGCCTTCGAGAGATCACGGGCGAGCATGCGCAGCTCGCGCACGGCGCGCTTGAGGCTCGGCGACACCTTGCGACCCTGACGCGCCCGGTCGAGGAAGCGGCGCGCGCGCGACACGCGTCGTTCGAGTCTGTGCACTGCGCGCGTCCCGCCCAGCTCCTGGGGCGGAGTCTCGACGAAGGTCGCCGACACGAGGTCCAGGCGGCACCCGACCGCGTCGAAACCGACGAGCGGCGCGTCGAGACACGACACCGGCGGTGCGGTGGTGGTCGTGGTCGGGACGGGCGCGGTCGTCGTGGTGGTCGTCGCCGGCGGCGCGAGCGTCGTGGTGGTGCTGCTCACGGTCGTCGACGTGCTCGTCGGGCTCGTCGTCGGCGTCGTGGTGCTGCTCGTGCTCGTCGTGGTGGTCGTCGTCGGGCTCGTCGTCGGCGTCGTGGTGCTGCTCGTGCTCGCCGTGGTGCTCGTCGTACTCGTCGTCGACGTCGTGGTGCTGCTCGTGCTCGCCGTGGTGGACGTCGTCGGGCTCGGGGTGAGCGTCGTGGTGGTCGGCGGCGGCAGCGTGGTCGTGGTCGTCGTCGACGGGGCGACGGTCGTCGTGGTGCTGGCGGGCAGCGTGGTGCTGGTGGTCGTGCTGGACGTGGTCGTCGTGGTGGTGGACGCGAGCGTCGTCGTGGTCGTGGTCGGCAGCGTCGTGGTCGTCGTCGGGACCGGGCAGCCGACGCAGCACGGCAGGTCCGGATTCTGGATGATGATCCGTTGCGGCGACGACGCCCCGGTGACGGTGGGGAACACGTCCCGGTACTCGATCCGGTTCATGGCCGACGCCGTCAGCTTCCCGGCCATGAGCATCGCCGCGCTCGCACGCAGCCGGATGCTGCCGGACGGGAACGGCAGGGTCGGGTCGCCGGTGGCGAGGATGGTCGCGCCGGCCTGCATGGTCAGCGTGCAGCCCGTGACGGCGACCAGACCGCCGATGCCGGTGGACGCCGCGTCCGCGCGGATGGAGCTCGTCGCGGCCAGCGTGACCGCACCGTCGCCGCGGAGGTCGACGTCGCCCGCGAAGTAGCCGCCGCGGGCGTCGGCCGAGCCGGCGAAGGTGAGAGAGCCCGCCGAGGCCACGTCGATCGCGCCGCCGGAGGCCTCCGAGCTCATCCCGCGCGTGGTGATGGCCCCGTTCAACGTCACGGCGGTTCCGCCCTCGATGGAGAGCCCCCCGCCGTCGCCCACCGTCCCGCCGGAGAGATCGACCTTGCCGACCACGGTGACCGCCCCGCCGGCGACGATGCTGAGATCGCCACCGAAGCCGCTGTACTCGAGCGTCCCGTTGGTCGCGCTGACGACGTCGCCGTCGAGAACCACGTCGCGCAAGGCCGCCACCTCGACGATGCCGCCGGCCCCGCCGAAGGACATCGCGGTCGCGTCGATGTCGCCGGCGGCGGTGGTCTTCACGTCGAGGCCGGCGTCGAGCAGGAGGCTGCCGCCTTCCTGCCCGCGCACGTCGATCGGGCTGCGCAGCGTGATGCTCCCGTTCGCCGTGATGTCGACGCTGCCGCCGTAGGCCGAGTCGCCGGAGCCGGCGGACGCGTTGATCACGTTCGGGATCCCGCTCGTCCCGAGATCGACGTCGCCGCCCGCGACGATGGACACCTGGCCGCCGTCGGCGGTGCTCACGCCCCCGTTGTTCGCGACCAGACGTCCCACGGCGAGCACGTCGCCTGCGAGCGTCGCGAGCTCGATGATGCCGCCCCCGGACCCCGAGGCGACGTCGATGCGACTGCTGGCGGCGAGGGTGATGCTGCCGAGCGCACGCAGCGTCACGCTGCTCGGCCAGCCGCCGTTGTTCAGGATGCGCGCGTTCTGCTCCAGCGTGATGCTCGCCGCGTTGACGATCTCGAGGGCGCCGCCGCCGCTCACCTGGAGCTGACGGCCGGACGCGATGGTGAGCGCGCGACCGCCGAGATCGCAGGTCGTCACCGGCGCGGTGAACGTCACGTTGGCGTTCACCACGCAGGGACCGGCGCCCGCGGCGCAGAGCGAGGTCGCGCCACACTGCGCAGCCGCAGAGCGCGCCCCGAGGAGCAGCACCATGACGAGCAGGGCGACGAGCGGGCGGAGCGGGCGCATGGAAAACGAAATCGCGCTCTCCGTAGCGCCCCGATGCGTCCGTGCGCAACCCGTTCGCAGCCGCCTTGGGGTCCGCCGCGGCGCTCGCCCGTCCGTCCCCGGATGGCCGTGGTTCGGCGGGATGCGTACGACGCGACGCGGCCGGCGCCCGGACCTCTTGTCGCCGCGCGGCCGGTGGCGCTAGAGGGCCCCATGGCGACGGCGACGCTTCCCACCCCGCGCGAGTTCCTCGACGAGTGCATCGAGTTCAAACGCACGCAGCCCGCGCCGGGACGGCTTTTCATGGCCCTGCTGCAGGGCACGCTGACGCGCCCGCAGCTCGTCGCTTGGGCGAAGGACATGTACCACTTCGTCCAGCCGGGCATCCCGGCGCTCACCGCGTGGCTGGCGCACGCGCCGACGACGGTCGAGCGCGACAGCGCCCGTCTCATCGCCCGCAATCTCGCCGGCGAGCTCGGCTTCCTCCAGGAGGCCGACCACCGTGACCTCTACGTGAAGTTCCTCGGCGGGCTCGGCGTCGGCGAGGACGAGGCACGCGCGCACCTGCCGCTGCCGACCACCATCGGTGCCGCCTGCGCGCTCGGAGCCTTCTGCCGCTCGTCGTTCGAGGAGGGACTCGGCAGCTTCGGGCTGGGGCTCGAGCTCCAGGTGCCCGGGCGACCGAACGGCGCGGCGATGATCGCGCGCGGCCTCGGCCGCTACGACATCCCGGAGGACGCCCTCGAGTTCTATCGCATCCACGTCGAGGCCGAGGAGGAGCACGGCGCCAACGCCGAAGCCGCGCTGGCGCCGTTCGTGCAATCCGCCAATCAGCAGGCGCTCATCCGTCATGCGTTCCGCTGGACGGCCACCGCGCTCTCCGGCATGCAGCGCGGTTTCGACGCCTATCTCGACGCTTGAGACATCTCGTCCTTCCGCAGGTACGCGCGACACGCTAGGGTCGTTCCCGGAGCCGATCCAGCGGCGACGGGGGCGGTGGCGATGGGACGGGCGGCTCCGCGACGACGTGCCCACCCCCACCGCAACCCGCTTCCGCGATCAACGCCTCGACGTCTGGCGCGGTCTCTGTCTCGTCGACGTCGTGCTCGTCCACCTGGCGTTCGCGGGCATCGGCTTCCCCGAGCCGCTCGACAGCGCGGTGAAGCACTGGTTCCGCTTCGCGGCGGGCGGCTTCGTCTTCCTCGCGGGGATGACGGTCGCCACCGTCTTCGCGCCGCAGGTGCGGCGCTCGCCCGCCGATCGCCGGCGTGCCTACCAGCGACTCTGGCGCCGCGCAGCACTGCTGGCGGCGCTCGAGATCGGCGCCGCCCTCGCCTACCGGCTCATCGACCCGCTGCGCTACTATCCGACCTCGCCCGCACCCTTCTCGCTCGACGACGTCGTGGCCCTGGTGCTGTGGCAGCGGCCGGGCGTGACCGGCGGCATCCTCCTCCTCTACGCGCTCATCCTCGGCGCCATGCCCGCCGTGTTCGAGGTCTGGCGGCGCTTCGGCAACCTGCCGATCGCGCTCGCGAGCGCCGGACTCTACGTCGCCGCGGTGGCCACCGACGGCGCGCACTGGCCGCGCGGCGAGTTCCCGGTGATCTGGTGGCAGCCGATCTTCTTCGCCGGCTTCCTCTCGGCCGACGTCTACGCGAGCATGCGCGCGCGGCCGCGCCTGGCGCTCGCCTGGGCGATGGGCGGCACCGCGGCGTTCATGGTGGCGTTCCTCGGCTACAACGGCCCGAGCCTCGGGATCACCATCGTCGCCGAGCGGCTGCCGCTCGACTTCGCGAAGAACCCGCTGCGCCCCGGGGCTCTACTCTGGTACCTCGCCATCACCCAGGTGGTGCTCGCCTGGACGCAGGTCGCCTGGCAGCGTCTCGACGGCGGCCGGGTGGCAGGGGTCCTCGCGCTCCTCGGACGACACAGCCTGCTCGTCTACACCGCGCACGTGTTCACCGAGGTGCCGGTGCTCGAGGTCGCCTGGGTCTGGTGGCCGTCGGCGGCGGTGCGCACCGCCCTGGCCGGCCTCGACCTCGTGGCGCTCGTCGCACTCTGCGTCCTGGTCGAAAGCCGCGTCGCCCTGCCGTCCCTGGTCGCATGGTCACGCGAGCTGCCGTGGGCCCGCCTGGCTCGCGTGGGCGCGACGGCAGCCGCCGGCGCCGCGATCGTCTCGACGATCTGGCTGCACGACCCGAACACCTCGGGCCTCCAGCTCACCGACCTCGACCCTGCGGCGGCGCCCGAGCTGCGCGACGAGCCCGCCGTCTCCGTGGAGCCGGGCGACGCCGTCTCCGAGGAGCCGAGCGAGGTCCTGTCCATGAATCTCGAGGACGCCGTCGGATAGCTGCGACGCGAACCGGACCGACCGCCGCGCGCCCGCGTCGACACGACCGAGCTCACCCGGACGGACGGCGGTGTGCCGACGCATCCCCCGCGTCGCTCGCGAGCCGCTTCGGCCTCGCGAGCGTCGCCGGCGGCCGTAGCGTCCTCAGAATAGCGACAGCTGTCGCCGCAGCCCCGCCAGGTCGTCGAAGTCCGGGCCCTCGAGGAAGCGCAGCACCGCGTCCGCGATCGGCTTCAGCTGCTGGGTCACGTAGTGATCGTGGTCCGGCGGCGCCGTCAGCGCGCCCTCGGGCTCGGGGCCGTTGCGCGTCACCACATAGGTCACGATGCGGCCGGCGTCACCCTCGCTGCGCTTGCGGGCGGCCTTCACGTGGGCGGGCGTGATCTTGGTGTAGCTCTCGAGAGGCTTGCGCACCGCCTTTCGATAGGTGAGGCGGTCGTCGAAGGTGCCGGCGCGCAGGTCGGCGACGAAGCGGCGCACGAAGTCGGCCGGCGGGCGGTCGCGCAGCACCAGGCCGAGCAGCTCGCGCTGGAAGTGGCGGGCGACCTCGCTCCAATCGCGACGCACGGCCTCGAGGCCGACGATCTCGAGCTTCTCGCCGGTGAGGCCGGCGTAGCGCTTCTTGCTGCCGGTGGCGCCGCCGCGGATCTCGGGCATGAAGAAGCGGGCGTAGACCTTCTCGAACTCCAGCTCGAGCCAGCTGCGGACGCCGAAGTCGCGCTCGAGGCTGCTCGCGACGGCGGCTTCGATGGTCGCGCGCAGCGCGGTGCCGCGAGCGGTGGCGGCGGCCGTGTCGGGCTCGCCGACGTCGAGGAAGAGCGAGTCGGTGTCGCCGTAGACGACGCTCGCGCCCGCGGCCTCCGCCGCCGAGGCCGCGAGGCGGATCACATGCTGGCCGGCGACCGTGATCGCGTTGGCGACGGCGGGCGAGAACAGGCGCGACGCCGGCGCGCCCAGCACGCCGAAGAGCGAGTTCATGAGGATCTTCGTCGCCTGGGCGCCGATCGCGTCGCCGGCAGCGCGGGCGGCGGCACGTTCCTCCCAGAGACGGGCGACCAGCTCGGGCAGGATGCCGGGCTCGTCGCAGCGGAACGCGGCGCCCGACGGCGTGCGGCGCAGGTCGGCGCCGGGTGCGGGATCGGCGACGTGGGTAAGCGGATCGATGTCGAAGGTGCGGATGAGGCTCGGGTAGAGGCTCTTGAAGTCGAAGACGAGGATGTTGCGGTAGAGGCCGGGGCGGGACTCGAGGACGAGGCCGCCGGTGATGCCGGCCGCGTCGGCGGCGCGCGAGCCGTCGACCGACGGCGCCACGCGGCCGCGTTTGCGCAGCGCGCGCAGGTAGAGCGAGTCGACCGCGGCGATCTGCGCGCTGACGCGGTCGAGCTGCATGCCGGTCATGGCGCTGCGCCGCACCGTCAGCTCGACGAGGTGCGTGCGGCCAAGCAGCTCGAGGACGAGGCGGGCGTCTTCGAGATTGTACGCCGCGAGGTGCGCGGGGTCGGTGGCGTAGGCGTCGGCGATCGCGGCACCGCGGTGGTCGGGGCCGAGCAGCTTGCCCTTGCCGAGCAGCGTGCGGGCGGCGGTCTCGAGGCGGTAGTCGTCGAGACGCAGATAAGCGCTGCGCAGCAGCGCGAGGCCGTCGAGGACGACGCGGCCCTCCAGCACGGCGCGCGCCTCGCGCGTGAAGCTCTGGTCGCGCTGCAGCACCAGCTCCTCGTCGCCGCGGCCGAGCATCAGCGTGCGGCCGTGCCGATGGGCGATGCGCAGCAACACGGTGAGGTCGAAGTCGCAGACGTTCCAGCCCGTCAGCACGTCGGGATCGACGGCGCGCACGTGGGCGAGGAAGCGGTCGAGGCACGCCACCTCGTCGGCGACCACCTCGGCGCCGGCGACCGGACGGTCGTACACCATCCATACCCGCTCGCCGCCGTGGCCTGCGACCGCGATCGACCACAGGCGGCTGCCGTCGAGGCTGGTCTCGATGTCGAGCGAGAGCGTGCGCAGGGTCGGGAGGAACTCGGCGGGCGCGAGCGTCGGGTTGGTGTAGACACGGCCGACGCCGGGGCGGGTCTCGAACGGACCGTCGACCGTGAACGACCCGCGCAGGTCGCGGTCGATGAGGAAGCGGTAGGCGAAGCGGAGGTCGGCCTCGAAGCACTCGACGCCCACGCCGGCGAGACGGCGGCGCAGGTGCGGGAGGTCGGCCGGCGTCGGCACCTCGAGGCGCGACATGGGCGCGCCCGCGAAGCTCGTGAGCCCGGTCGCGACCACGGTCGCGCCGCGCACCGCCGTCGCGTCGTCGGTGCGGACGAAGCAGTACGGCGTCAGTCGATCGTCGACGATGAGCGCCGGCTCGCCGTCCTCGAGGACGCTCCACAGGTGGACGGCCGGCCGGCCCGCGCGCACGCGGTAGGTGGGCGTGAGGACGAAGCCGCGCGCGGACACGGCGCGATTATCGGGGGCCGTCGGCGCCGGCACCAGTGGCCGCGGCGGGAGCCGTCGGCGGCGGTGCGGCCGCGGGGACCGGCACGACGGGCGCGGCAGCGGCGGCGGCCGCGCCCGCGTCGATCGCCGCGTCGCCCCGCTCCGCCGCGGCGATCAGCGCCGCGGCGATGGCGTCGTAGTCGCCGCCGAAGTGGTGCCCGCCCGGCAGCGCGACGACGGTCGCGAGCCCGGGCGGCAGCTCGGGGCACAGGCTCTCGTCCTCGTCGCTGCCCTGGACGCACAGGATCGGCAGGCCGCGCAGGCGCAGGACCTCGGGGCCGACCGGGTAGGCGTCGTCGCCGCCGCCGCCGAGCCAGTCGCTCAGGTGGAACGTGAAGTCGGTGTGGGTGCCGGGGCCGAGGAGGGCCACCAGCGCGACGCGGGCGCGCAGCTCGTCCGGCAGGCGGGCCACGAGGAACGGCAGCACGTCGGCGCCGCGGGAGTAGCCGGCGAGGATCACGCGGCGCTTCTGCTTCGCCGCGAGGTAGTGGCGCAGCAGGCGCGCGAGATCGGCGGCGGCGCCGTCGGGCGTACGCGGCGTCCAGTAGTACTCGAGCGAGCTCCAGCCGACGACGGGGATGCCGTGGCCGGCGAGCGCGTTGCCGAGATCGCGGTCGATCGTCGCCCAGCCGCCGTCGCCGGTGAGGATGACGGCGAGGAGATCCGTGCGCGGGCCGACGGCGGGGACCTCGACGAGCGGCAGGTCGGCGACGGAGGCGCCGGCCGACTGCGCGACCTCGCCGAACTGCGCCAGCGCCAGCGCGGCGACGCCCGTCACCAGCCGGGTGGCAGGCTCACGCTTCGCGTGCGGCACCGCGCGCACGAACGCGTCGGCGGCGCAGTCGCGCGGCCCGTCGACGACGAGCCACGGCGCGAACAGCTCGGGCGCCGGCGCGAGCTGCCACTCGTCGGCCGCGGCGCCGGGCGTGGTCACGAGCCCGCGCAGCGTGCCCGGGCGGCGCGGCAGGGAGAGCGTCGGGCAGAAGCCGACGCTGACCGCGCCGGCGAACATGCCGGGATTGCCCTGCGCCACCGCCGCGTAGACGAAGGCGCCGCCGGCGCCGATCCCGACCAGCACCGGCCGGCGGTACGCCGGCAGCCGCAACGCCCGCTGCACCACCTGGCTCAGCACCTCGAGGTCGGCGGCGATCCAGGCCGCGTCGCCGGGCGTGTCTCGGAGCCCCCGGCGGTACGACGGCAGATCGATGCCGACGACCGCGGCGCCGCGGGCGGCGAGCTTGCGCGCCGTCTCCGCCAGCCCCGGCCCGAACCCGGCGTCGTCCGAGACCAGCAGCACCACGCGCCGCGCCGGGCTCGACGGCATCCACAGCGCGACGGCCCCGAACGGCGCCAGCTCGAGCTGCGACGGCGGGCCGCAGGAGAGGAGCGTCACCGCGAGCGTCGCGGCGAACGCCGCGCGCCGGATCATCGCGCCACCACGCCCGTGATGCCGCCCGAGACCAGCGTCGCGACGTCGGTGAGGACCCGCGGCAGCGCCAGCCCGCCGGGCGACGCCAGGTAGCGCGGCTCCCATACCGGATCGAACTTCTCCTTGTACTGGCGCAGGCCCTGGAAGTTGTAGACCTGCGCGCCGTGGCGGAACAGGTACGCGCCGGCGCGCGTCCACAGCGGCGCGAGCCGGCGCGCCTCGAGCCCGGAGAGCGGCGCCATGCCGAACGCGAACCAGCGCCAGCCGTCCGCCTTCGCCCACAGCAGCAGCTCGGTGAAGAGGAAGTCCATGAGGCTCGGCGGGCCGTCGGGCCGATGGCGCATGAGATCGACCGACACCTCGTGCCGATCGGCGCCCTGCCACAGCGTCGCGAACGCGACCAGCCGGCCCTGATGGTGCACGAGCGCGTGCGGGAGCTGCGCCAGATAGCGCTCGTCGAAGCGGCCGAGGGAGAAGCTCTTCTCGCGCGTCCGCTTCGACGTGAGCCACGCGTCGGACACCTCGCGCAGCGCGGGCAGCAGCGCCGGCACGGCGTCGGGCGCGACGATCTCGAAGGTGCAGCCGTCGCGCCTCAGGCGGTTGTAGGTCGTGCGCAGGCTCTTGCGCGCGCCGCCTTCGAGCCCGAACGCGGCGAGGTCGACGCGCGCGAACTCGCCGAGCTTCTGCAGGGCGAGGCCGAGCTCGAGGTAGACGGGGAGCAGCGCCGGCCCGACCTCGTAGAACGCCGGCAGGGCACCGTGCCGGTCGCAGAGGTCGCGAAAGCGCCACGCCAGCTCGCGCGCGTCGCCGCGCGGCGCCACCGGGTCGCCCATCGCGACCAGCGTGCGGCCCGACGCCGCGTACATGACGAAGCCGTCGCCGCGCTCGTTCCAGCAGAAGCGCTTGTCGCCGAGCAGCGCGAGATGGGCGTCGGGCGCCCGCGACGTGCGCACCACCGCCCGCACGCGCTCCGCCTCGTCCGCCGCCGCCACCGGCGCGGGCATGCCGGCGGGGCGCAGCAGGCGCAGCCCGCCCCACACGAGGAGCGTCATCGCCGCCGCCACCGAGGCGCGCAGCGCCCGCGACGCGCCGGCGTCGAACGCGAACTGCCACCAGAGGTCGTGCGCGTACTCGACGTGGCGCCAGGCGACGAGGAGCAGCCAGCCGGTCCCGACGACCACCAGCGCCACCGCGACCAGCCACGGGCGCGTCAGGGTCTCGGCGCGCAGCGCGGCCCGGCGGTGGAAGCGCCGATGGCATGGCAGCAGGGCGCCGAGGACGAGCGCCAGCGCGAGCGCCGTCTCCCAGTCGAGCGCACGCAGGAGCGCCGTGACGACGCCCGCGGCGAGAAGGCCGACCGTGAGGCTCCAGGCGACGTCGAGCCGCTGCTGGAGCCCGCGCGCGAGCAGCATGAGGAGCACGCCGACGACGCTCGCCGCGAGGTGGGAGAGCTCGACGACCGGCAGCGGCACGTGGGCGCCGAGCACCTCGAGCCGGCCGTGCGTCGTCGGCAGCGCGCCCGTCGCGACCAGCACCGCACCGACCATGAAGGTCGCCGCCGCGAGCGTCGGCGGAACCAGCGCCGACGCCGCGGTGCCGAGCGCCCCTCCCACGCGTCGCACGGCGCCGGCGTACGGCCGCGCCTCGTGGATGCCGAGGAGCAGCACGCCGACGGCCAGCGGGATCAGGTAGTAGGCGACGCGATAGACGACCAGGCTCGCCAGCACGGCCGGGCTCGCCGCCGCGTCGCCGAGGAGGAAGAGCAGGCTCGACTCGAAGACGCCGAGCCCGCCCGGCACGTGGCTCAGGAGCCCGGCCAGCTGCGCCAGCACGAAGGCGCCGAGCAGCGCCATGAACGACGGCGCCACCCCCGCCGGCAGCAGCACCCAGAGCACCGCCGCCGCCGCGATCCAGTCGGCGCACGAGAGCACGACCTGGGCCGCGGCCATGCGCAGCGAGGGCAGCCGCAGCTCGTAGGTACGCCAGCGCAGCGGCGCCCGCACCACCGCGCACGCACCGAGGTAGAGCACGAACGCGAGCAGCAGCACCGTCCCGAGGACGCGGCTGGCGACGAGCGGCACGACCGACCCCGGCAGCCCCTCGAGCAGCAGCGCGACGCCGGCGATGGGCAGGAAGCCCATCCAGAACGTCAGGCTCGTGAAGACGACGACGGCGCCGATGTCGGCCGCCGACAGCCCGAAGGCGCCGTAGAGCCGCAGCCGGATCGCGCTGGCGCCGAGGAACGCGGGTCCGATGTTGTGGCTGACGACGTAGGCGACGAACGACGCGAAGGCGGTGCGCCGGTACGGCAGCGGGCGCCGGATCCAGCGCAGCGCAAGGACGTCGTAGCCGGTGAGGAGGACGTAGGACACGGCGCCGGCCGCGAGCGCGAGCGCGAAGCGCGCCCACGGCACGGCGCGCACCTCGGCCACGATCTCGTGCCAGTGGTACTGGCGCAGCTCGTGGTGCAGCAGGAGCAGGACGAGGGCGAACAGCCCGACCGACAGGGCGGTTCCCGCCTGCTCGAGGCGCCGGGTCACGCGCCGCGGAGCTCGAGGACGGCGCCACGCACGGCGGCGAGGCGCGGGGCGAGATGCACGATGCGGAGCTCGTCGGCCAGCTCGGCGGCGCGCTCGACCCCGCACGGCGTGGCGCCGCGGGCGAGCGCGACCTCCGCACCGCCGAGCAGCGCACCGACGAGGCCGCTGCGCGAGCCGATCAGCTCCGCGAGGTTGCGGGCCTCGGCGAAGCAGCCCGCCGCCTCGCCCAGCCGGCCGCGCCGCACGAGGACGTCGCCGCGCGCGAGCAGCACGAGCAGCTGGCGGAGCCGGCCGCCGAGCCGGCCCACCAGCCCCGCGGTGATGCGGTCGGCGCGGTCGACGTCGCCGATCGCGAGCAGGGCTTCGCCGACGAAGCGGGTGTTCAGCTGCATCGTGCCGGCGGCGGCGAGCCCCTTCTCGATGCGATCGACGTAGGGCGCCGGGTCGAACGTCTCGCCGAGCCGCGTGCGCGTCAGCATCGCCAGCGAGGCCGCGGTGGCGTAGGCGTTGACGTTGGCGATCTGCTCCGCGAGGTCGAGCCCGAGATCGGCCCAGCGGCGCGCCTCCTCGTAGTCGCCGCGCAGGTAGTGGATCGGCGCGAAGAGCGTCGCCATCGCGGTGCGCATGGTGCGGTTTCCCGACTGCAGCGCCAGCGCGTTGGTGTGATAGCCGTTGTCGAGGACCTCGTCCCAGCGGTCGCTCGCGTAGCGGGTGATGTCCCGCACCCAGAGCGTGCTGAGGTACATCTCGCCGGTCGTGAGCCCGTCGCGCTCGAGCTCGGCGAGCGTCTCGGCCACCGCCGCCTCGGCCTGCGCGAAGCGGCCGTCGGCGGTGTAGTTCATCGCGACGCCGCGCACGATGCGCTGGACGACGTCGCGCAGCCCGAGCCGCCGCGCCAGCGCGAGGCCCTCCTCGGCCATGTGGAGCCCGGTCTTGTAGTCGGCCTCGGGGCCCATGATGGTGAGCACGCCGCGGAAGTAGCGCAGGTTCGCGACCTGGGCCGGCTGCCCGAGCATCTCCGCGAGCTCGACGCCGCGGCCGGACGCCCGCTGCGCCTCGCAGACGTCGTCGCCGCCGAAGAACACGGTGAGGCGGGCGAAGCCGGCGGCGCCCGCGAGCGCAGCGCGGTGGAAGTGCCCGTCCTCGCGCTCGCCGAGCACGCTCTCGGCGAGCTGCCATGCCTGGCGGTAGTACTGCGAGGCGACGCGGTACGACGGCAGGCGCTCGGCCTCGGTCGCGGCGCGCAGCAGGGCGTCGACGGCCTTCACGTGGTCGTCGCTGTGCGCGTAGTGGTGTGCGAGCAGCGCCGCGTGCTCGGCCGGCCGATCGGCGTCCTCGCCTTCGAGCATGCGGCCGATGCGCTCGTGCAGCTGGCGGCGCTGGCGCAGGAGCAGGGTCTCGTAGGCGATCTCCTGGGTGAGGCTCTCGCCGAAGCGGAACTCGTCGGCGGCGAGGAGGTTCTTGCGGTGGAGGAGCCCGCGCCGCTCGAGCTCCTCGAGCTCGCGCGGCACGTCGAGCTGCTCGCCGGCGAGCAGCTCCTCGAGCTGGCTGCGGCGGAACTGGCGGCCCAGCACCGCCGCCACCTGCACGATGCGCTTGGCCGCGGCGCTCAAGCGATCGAGGCGCGCGGCGATGACCTCCTGGATCGTGCCGGGGATCGGCATCTCGCGCAGCGCCCGCGTGAGGCGCACGTGGCCGTCCTCGCAGACGAGCGTGCCGTCCTCGCACATCCCGCGCACCAGCTCCTCGGCGAAGAACGGACTGCCCGCCGCCCTCGCGACCAGCACCGGCGCGAGGTCGGCGGGCAACGTACCGCCGGCGACCGCCTCGGCGATGCGCCGGACGTCGGCCTCGTCGAGGCGGCGCAGGAGGAGCTGCGAGAACGCGGTCGCGATCTGGAACGTCGGCGCCGTCTCCGGGCGATGCGTGAGCAGCACCAGCACGTGGGCGCTGTGGAGCCGCCGCATGAGATCCTCGAGCAGCTCGCGCGACGGCTCGTCGATCCAGTGCAGGTCCTCGAGGACGATCACCACCGGACGCCGCGCCGCCTCGCCCATGATGAGGCGCGCGACGGCGTCGAAGGTCTCGCGCTTCAGCTGGTCGGCGGGCTGGTCGGCGAGTTGCTCGATCGGCAACGAGAGGAAGCGGCAGAGGACGGGATACGTGCGCTCCACCTCCTCGTAGGGAACGCCGAAGCGGCGCGAGACCTTCTCGCAGGCGACCTCGACGTCGTCCTCCCAGTCGAGATCGAACCAGGTCCCCATCATGCTGAGGAAGGGGTGGTAGGGCAGCCCGTGCAGCATGGAGGCGCAGCGGCCCTCGAAGAGCGCGGCCGACTCACCGGCGAGCCGCTGCCGGAACTCGTGCACGAGGCGCGACTTGCCGCTACCGGCGTCGCCCACGACCGCGATCACCTGCATGCCGCCGTCGCCGAGCCGCAGGTAGGCGTCTTCCAGCCGCGCCAGCTCGCCGGCGCGGCCGACGAACGGGGTCAGCCCGCGCGCCTCGGCGATCGACATCGCCGCCGCCGGCCCCCGCCAGTCGCGCACCGCGTAGGCCGCGACCGGCTCGCTCTTGCCGCGCAGCGCGAGCTGGCCGATGGGCTCGACCTCGAAGTGCCCGCGCACGAGCCGGTGCGTCGACTCGCTGATGAGGATCACGCCGGGCTCGGCGGCAGCCTCGAGCCGGGCGGCGAGGTTCGTCGTGTCGCCGATCGCCGTGTACTCCATGCGACGGTCGTTGCCGACGGTGCCGGCGACGACGGGCCCGGTGTTGACGCCGATGCGCAGCTCCAGCCCGGCGTCGTGGCGCGCGCGCAGGCGCTGCGACAGGGCCTCGACGGCGTCGCGGATGGCGAGCGCCGCGCGCACGGCGCGGTGCGGGGCGTCCTCGTGCGCGACCGGCGCGCCGAACAGGGCCATCACGCCGTCGCCCGCGAGCTGCGTCACCACGCCGCCGCGCCGGTAGACCTCGGACACGGCGACGTCGAGGTACTGCTCGATGAGCTCGTGGAAGTCCTCGGGGTCGAGACGATCGGCGATCGCGGTCGAGCCGACGAGATCGCAGAACAACACCGAGACGACCTTGCGCTCGCCCTCGACCGGCCCGGACGCAGCGACGACGGTGGGACCGCCGCCGGCGTCGCGACGTCGCGCCAGCACGCGAGCGACCGGATCGGCCGGGGACGGCGCCGCGTCCCCTTCGACCCCGGCGCCGCAGTCGGGGCAGAAGCGCCACCCTGCCTGGAGGATCGCTCCGCAGCTCCCGCAGTGCGACGCGACGCGAGCTCCACAGGCGTGGCAGAACGGTTTGCCCGCGATCAGATCGACGCCGCACGTGACGCAGCGCATGGAGGGCGGGTACGCCGCGTCCCCGGGCAAGTCAACTTGCGATGAGGACAGGGGCGCCATTCGTGCGCGCGAGCGTCGACGTCGTGACGCTCGTGGGACCGCGAGCCCAGGGCGCACGGTCGCCGGATGCTGGCATGGCGGTTGCTGCCCGCAGCACCGATGGCCCTTCCAGCAGCCGCCGTGTCCCAGGTGACCCGCCGGCGCACGTGGGACACGCCCCAGCGGTCGCCCGTCCTCGAGCGCTTCTACCGCGAGCTGATGGCCGTCGAATCGCTGCCGTCCGCACCCGAGGTCGCGCAGCGCATGCTGGTGGCCATCAACCGCGAAGACGTCAACCTGCGCGCCCTGGCGCAGCTCATCGAGCGCGATCAGTCGCTCGCCGCCCGCCTGCTGCGCCTCGCGAACAGCGCGCTGTTCGCGGTGCGGACGCGGGTCACCGGCATCTCGCACGCGGTGACGCTGCTCGGCTTCGCACGCGTCCGCGACCTGGTGCTCGGCCTCAGCGTCTGGGGCGCCCTCGAGGGCTCGACCGCGGACAGCCGTCGCTACCGCAAGAAGATGTGGCATCACACCTCGATGGTGGCGTCGGCGGCGAAGCTGCTCGCCGAGCGCATGCGCGCCGACGGCGGCCAGGCCTTCACCGCCGGCCTCCTGCACGACGTCGGCAAGCTCGTCCTCGGCCTGCGGCTCGGCGAGACCTACTGGTCGCTGCTCGACGATGCCGGCGAGATGGGCGGCGCCGCCGTGGCCGAGCACGAGGCCTTCGGCTGCAACCACGCCACCGTGGGCGGCTGGCTGCTCCAGCTCTGGGGCATGCCGCCGGCGCTCGTCGAGCCGGTCGCGCTGCACACCGAGCCGCTGAACCCCGAGTTCGGCCTCGACCTGCCGGCCATCGTGGCGATGGCCGATCGCCTCGTGCACTCGACCGACGCGAGCGGCGACATCTCCCGCCAGGACATCCTCGACGAGCTCCGCGCCTTCGCGCCGGGCCTGCTCGACGCGGATTCGTGGAAGGAGATCTGGACCGCGCTCCTGAAGGAGCAGTCCTCGCTCGGCGGCATGTTCGAGGACTGACCCGGACTACGGGTTCGCCGGTGCCGCGCCCGACGCCGCCTCGCGCAGCTTGCGGCCGGCCTCCTCGAGCTGCTTCCCGAGCGACTCGCCGATCGTCCGCAACGCATCCCCGGCCGCCGCGCCCGCCGCGCGCATGCCGGTGTCGACCGACTCACGGCGCAGGTCGCTCCGGCGCGCCTCGAGCCGGGCGATCTCGGCGTCGAGCGCGGCCCGATCGTCCTCGTCCTCGCGCAGCGCCTCGGCACGCATCGCCGCGATCTTCGCGTCGAGGCGGGCGAAGGCCGCCTCGACGTCGGCCGCCGCCGCGGGCGACGGGTCGTGACGGTAGGCCGCGAGCGCCTCCTCGACGTGCTCGACGTCGCGCGACGCGCGCTCGCCGCCGCAGCACCCGGTCATGACGAAGGCGGCCAGGAGGCCGCTCAGGAAGGCGATCAGGACTCGCATGGGCGGGATGTAGCACGCAGGCGCGGCCGGGCGAACGACTCTCATGGCGTCGCGACGCGGCCCCAGACCTCGGCCAGCCCGCGGCGCGCGACCCACGTCTCCAGCGCGGTACGATCGACGTCCGGGCCGGACACCCGGAGCATCGCGTGGATGTCGCGCACGTGCTTCTCCGAGCCACCCTCCCGGTCGTACTCGAGCGTACGCACGATCACGTACTCCGGCGGCGCCACCCGGACGACCTCGGCGTCGACGGCCGGCTCGCGGGCGCGCGCCAGGTGTCATCCGTCGCAGGACCGCCTCGTACTCGGGCGTCCAGGACGTGTCGTCGGGGCGCACGATCGACGCATGCGACGGGCCGCGTACGACCGCCACCGGCCGCGGGTGGCGTCGGCCCGGCGACCGCGCGCCGCTTGGCGCGGCTCACGCCCCGGCGACGTCGGCCCGCTGCGCCCCCGTCACCGCCAGGAGATCCGCGACCCGGAGCTCCAGATCGAGGCCGCGGACGCCGGCACTCACGTGTACCGTGCCCAGCAGCTCGACGCTGTCGTCGATCCACACGTCGAACGGCTTGCCGACGAGCATGAGCGCCGAGATGCCGCCCACCTGGAGCCCCGTCAGCTTCTCCGCCTCGCGCTGCGACGCCATCCGCACCGCCTTCGTCGCCACGGCGCGGGCGCAACGCTTGAGATCGAGGTGCATGGCCGCCGGGATCATGACGAGGCACGGCCGCCCGCCGTCCTCGCGCAGCACGACCAGCGTCTTCCACACGCTGTCGAGCGGCGCCCCGAGGAGCGCGGCCACCTCGACCGCGTCGTGGAACTTCCGCCCAGCGTCGTACTCGACCGCGCGGTACGCGATGCCGCGCGCGTCGAGCAGGCGCATGGCGTTGGTGCGCGTGGGCATGCGGCCCTGCCCGCCTTACGCCAGCCCGCGCGCCTCCATGCCCCGCTGTTTCGCCCAGCGGTAGTCCGGCTTGCCGCTGGGACTGCGGACCATCTCGTCGACCACGACGAACGTCTTCGGGAGCTTGTAGCGGGCGAGATGCTGGCCGGCGAAGTTGGCGAGCTCGGCGGGCTCGAGGCGGGCGCCGGGGCGCGGCTGCACGACCGCCGTCACCTGCTCGCCGAAGCGCTCGTCGGGCGTGCCGACGACGACGGCGTCGTAGACCTGCGCGTGCTTGCGCAGCACCTGCTCGATCTCCTCGGGGTATATCTTCTCGCCGCCCGAGTTGATGCAGACCGAGCCGCGGCCGAGGACGTTGATCGAGCCGTCGGGGTTGTACTGGGCGTGATCGCCGGGGACGGCGTAGCGCGTGCCCGCGATCGCGACGAAGGTCTTCGCGGTCTTCGCCGCGTCCTTGAAGTAGCCGAGCGGCATGTGGCCGACGCGGGCGAGCCAGCCGGTCTCGGTCGAGTCCTGCGGCAGCTCGCCGGAGAGGTCGCTCGTCAGGATGAGCGTGTTCGACATGGCGAACTTGCCGGTCTTGGCGTCGTCGCCGGCACGGGTGGCGAGCGAGCCGTGGGCGCCGGTCTCGGACGAGCCGAAGCCGTCGACGACCATCGCGTGCGGCACGAGCTCGAGCAGCGCTTCCTTCATGTGCGGCGACAGGATGGCGCCGCCGGAGCCGATGACGAACAGGCGCGACAGGTCGTAGGCCTTGCGCCGCAGCTCGTCGACGATGGGGCGCGCGAAGGCGTCGCCCACCAGCGTCAGCGTGTTGCAGCCCTCGCGCTCGACCAGCGTCAGCACGTCGACGGGATCGAGCTTCTCGGGCTTGCCCTGCAGGACGACGGTGCCGCCCTTGTGCAGCGACCCGAAGGCCAGCCACTGCGCCGCGCCGTGCATGAGCGGCGGCGTGGTCAGCGTCCGCATGAAGCCGCCGCTCGAGACCGCCTCCTGCGCGAGATCCCCGACGCTCGCCGCCCCCGGCATGCCCGGTGCGCCGCCGGTCATCGCCGCGTGGTAGATGTCCTCCTGGCGCCAGAGGACGCCCTTCGGCGCGCCCGTCGTGCCGCCGGTGTAGAGGATGTAGAGGTCGTCGGACGACGGCTCGACCGGCGGGCGCGTGTCGGGCGCGGCGGCGAGGGCCGCCTCGTAATCCTGGGCTCCGGGCAGCAGCGGATGGCCGGACTCGTCGGCGACCTGGAGCAGCAGGCGCAGCTTCGGCAGCCGGTCGCGCAGGCGCGCCAGCACCGGGGCGTAGCGGGCGTGGTAGACGAGCGCCGTGCACTCGGCGTCGGCCAGCAGGTAGAGCAGCTCGTCGTCGACGTAGCGGTAGTTGACGTTGAACGGCGCGACCCGCGCCAGGTACGCGCCCAGCATCGACTCGATCCACTCGGGGCAGTTCAGCATGTAGATGCCGAGGTGGTCCTGGCCCGACTCGTGCCCGGCCAGCTCGCCGCGCTCGCGGCGGCAGCCGAGGCCGGCGGCGTGCAGCACGTTGCCGAGCCGGCGGGCGCGCCCGGCCAGCTGGCCGTAGGTGAGACGTTGCGTCGGGGTGACGATGCACTCGCGGTCGGGGGCTCCGGCTGCGATGGCCTGCTGGGCGAGTCCGAGATTCATGGACCGGGTACCAAGCATCGCCCGGCGCCGACGGCAACCGCGCAGCGCGTCGCCGGGGCGCGGACTCGTTGAACCGCTGCGAGCCCGGCGCTATGGGCCCACGATGCGCTCCGTCTGGATTCCCAAGGCCGGTCCGCCCGAGGTGCTCGAGCTACGCGAGGCGCCCGATCCGGTCCCGACCGCCGGCCAGGTGCTGCTGCGCGTCCGCGCCGCCGGCGTCAACTTCGCCGACGTCTCCGCGCGCATGGGCTTCTACCCCGACGCGCCGCCGTTCCCCTGCGTCGTCGGCTACGAGGTCTCCGGCACGATCGAGCGCCTCGGGCCGGGCGTCGAGGGCTTCGCGCCCGGGCAGCGCGTCCTCGCGCTCACCCGCTTCGGCGGCTACACGGACATGCTCGCCGTTCCCGCCGCACAGGTGTTCCCGATGCCCGACGCGATGAGCTTCGAGCAGGGCGCCGCGATCCCGGTGAACTACCTGACGGCGGTGCTGATGCTCTACCGCTTCGGCAACCTGCAGCCGGGCGAGACGGTGCTCGTGCACGCCGCGGCGGGCGGCGTCGGCCATGCGGCGCTCCAGCTGTGCAAGGCGGTGGGCGCCCGCGTGATCGGCACGGCATCGGCGTCGAAGCACGCGGGGCTCAAGGCCGCCGGCGTCGCCGAGTGCATCGACTACCGCAGCGAGGACTTCGAGCAGGCCGTGCGACGCATCACCGGCGGGCGCGGGGTCGACGTCGTGCTCGACGCCACGGGCGCCTTCCGCAAGAGCTACCGCTGCCTCGCGCCGCTCGGGCGTCTCGTGTGCTTCGGACTGTCGTCGGCGTCGAGCGGCACCGAGCCGAGCAAGCTGCGCGCGCTGGCGGCGATCGTGAAGCTGCCCTGGTTCCATCCGATCAAGCTGATGAACGACAACAAGGCGGTCATCGGCGTGAACCTCGGCCACCTCTGGGAGCACATCGACATGCTGCGCCGCGAGATGCGGACGCTGATCGACGGCTTCGAGAAGGGCACGATCGCGCCCGTGGTCCACGCGGCGGTGCCGCTCGCCGAGGCGGCGAAGGCGCACCGCATGCTCCAGGAGCGGGTGAACGTCGGGAAGGTGCTGCTGGTCTCGTAGCACGTGGTCTTGTCGGCCTGCGGGAACGCCGATACGGTTCGCGCGCCGAGCCGTGCCGACAGCGTCCCGTACCGTCGTCGCGAAGAGTCCGCTGTCCTACGCGGCAGCGCTCGGCTCCGCCGCGGCGGCGCTCGCCCTCCGCGTCGCGCTCGATCCGCTGCTCGAGGACCGGCAGCCGTACGTCACCACCTACGCCGGGATCGCCTTCGCCGCCTGGTTCGGCGGGGCCCGCGCCGGACTGCTCTCCGCGGCGGCCTCGTTCGCCGGCGTCGGCCTGCTCTTCGTCCCACCGCGCGGCGTCTTCGGCTACGCCACGACCGGCGACCTCGTCGGCGCCGGCGCGTTCTGCTTCACCAGCACGATCGTCCTCCTGGTGACGACCCGAATGCGCGCCGCCCAGGCCGCGGCCGAGGACGCCGCGGCGCGCGCGCTCGCCAGCCAGGCCGCGCTGGCGACCGAGATGGAGGAGCGACGGCGCGTCGAAGAGGAGCTGCGAGCGAGCCAGGAGGGCCTGCTCGTCGCCCAGCAGGCGGCCGAAGCCGGCACCTGGGACCTCGACCGCAGCACCGGCCACCTGCGCTGGTCGGAGCACCACCGCGTCCTCCTCGGGCTGCCGCCCGGAACGCCGCCCGCGGTCGACGTCTGGCTCGAGGGCGTCGATCCGCGCGACCGCGCCGCCGTCGCGCGGGTGCTCGGCAGCGAGGCGAGCGTCCTGCGCGTGACGTTCCGCATCCACCACCCCGAGCGCGGCGAGCGCTGGCTCGCGAGCTGGGGCCGCACGTGGACGCCGCGCCACGGCGGCCCGCCGCGCATGGCCGGCATCACGCGAGACGTGACGGACGAGAAGCGCGCCGCCGACGCGGTCCAGGCGGGCGAGGAGCGCCTGCGCCTCGTCGCCAAAGCGGCGCGCATGGCGATCTGGGATCTCGATCTCGCGACCGGCCGCATCGAGGGCTCGGCCGAGACCGGCCCCCTCTTCGGGCGTCCCCCCGACCGCCTGCACGACGACGTCGCCGGCTGGGCGCGTCAGATCCATCCCGAGGATCGCGCCGAGACGGTGCGCAGGCTCGAGGGCATGCGCCACGGCCGCGAGTACCACGCACGCTACCGCATCCAACCCGACGACGGCGGCCCCGTGCGCTGGCTCGAGGGCGTCGGCGCGCCGCTCTGCGACGAGGAGGGCCGGCCGGTGCGCGCCGTCGGCTGCGTCTTCGACGTGACCGAGCGGATGCAGGCCGAGACGGTCCTGCGCGAGCAGACGGCGCTGCTGCAGACCATCGTCCACCGCCTGCCCGTCCTCATCGCCTACCTCGACACGGACCTGCGCTACCGCCTGAACAGCGAGAGCTACACCGACTGGTTCGGGCTGCCGCTCTCGGAGGTCACCGGTCGCCACATCGGCGACGTGGTGGGACCGACGGCGATGGAGACGCTCGGGCCGCACCTGCGGCGGGCCCTCGACGGCCATGCCGTGCGCTTCGAGGCCGAGGTCGCATACACCCGGGGCGGGGCGCGCTGCATCGAAGCCGCCTACGTCCCGCACGTGGTCGACGACCGCGTCCTCGGGCTCGTCGTCTTCGTGCACGACGTCACCGCGCGCCGCCAGGCCGAGGACGCGCTCCGCCGTGCCGATCGCGCGAAGGACGAGTTCCTGGCGATGCTGGGGCACGAGCTGCGCAACCCGCTCGCCTCGGTGCGCAACGCCATCGTCACCGCCCGTCTCGATGAGGCCCACCGCGAGCGCGCGCTCGAGATCGCGGACCGGCAGACGGACCAGCTCCGCCGTCTGGTCGACGACCTCCTCGACGTCGCGCGCGTGACCCAGGGCAAGATCACGCTGCACACCGAACCCGTGCTCCTCTCCGAGGTCGTGCAGCGCGCGGTCGAGGCCGCGACGCAGGCCGTCGAGGAGCGTGGCCAGACGCTCGCGGTGTCGCTGCCCGCCGAGCCCGTCGTGCTCGAGGCGGACGTCGCCCGCATCCAACAGGTGTTCGGCAACCTGCTCGCAAACGCGAGCCGCTACACGCCGGCCGGCGGACGCATCGAGATCAGCGCCGCCACCGGCGCCGAGGTCGTGGTCCGGGTGCGCGACACGGGCTCCGGCATCCCCGCCGACGTGCTGCCGCACGTCTTCGACCTCTTCGTGCAGGCCGAGCGCCCGCTCGACCGCGCCCACGGCGGCCTCGGCGTCGGGCTCACCGTCGTGCGCCGGCTGGTGGAGCTGCACGGCGGACGGGTGACGGCGCACAGCGCCGGGCGCGACGCCGGCAGCGAGTTCGCCGTCGTGCTGCCGGTCATGGCGTCGCACCCGGACGAGCACGACCCGCCTCGCCTGCCGCACGGGACGACGCACGGCTCGCGCGTCCTTCTCGTCGAGGACAACGCCGACGCCGCGGACGCCGTGCGTATGCTGCTCGAGCTGCTCGGGCACCAGGTGCGCGTGGCGAGCGACGGGCCCTCGGCCCTCGCACAGCTCGCCGCCTCCCTACCGGACGTCGTGGTGCTCGACATCGGGCTCCCGGGCATGGACGGCTACGAGGTCGCGCAGCGCATCCGCGCCGACGCGAGGACGCGTCACCTGCCCATCGTCGCGCTCACCGGCTACGGGCGGACGGAGGACGCAACGCGCGCCGCCGCCTCGGGCATCGACCGCCACCTGGTGAAGCCGGTCGATCCCGACGCGCTGCATGCCCTGCTCCTCCGGCTGCGCACGGACGCGGCGGCGGCGAGCTAGTTCGGCCACGCGACCCAGTCGGAGTCGGGCCGCTCCGGCATGCCGAGCGGCGTGTCGATCACGATCGCGCCCTCGATGAGCGACGGCCAGTCCGGCGGCACCATCTGCGCCTCCTGGGCGGCGAGCACCGCCTGCATGCGGCGCAGCTGGTCGGGGCGCGCGGCCGAGAGGTCGTGCTGCTCGGTCGGGTCGCTCGTCAGGTCGAAGAGCCAGGTACGCGGCGGATGCTCCGAGACCTGGAGCTTCCAGCCGTCGGCGAGGACGCTGCGGTAGTGGCCCGAGCGCCAGAAGATCGCCTCGTGCGTGCGCGCGCCGGGCTCGCCGCGGGCGAGCGCGACGAGGTCGATCCCGTCCATCGTGCGGTCGTCCGGCAGCGGCGCGCCCGCCGCCGCGGCGGCGGTGGCGAAGAGGTCGACGTGCGCGACCGGTGCGTCGACGCGCGTTCCCGGCGCGATCTTCGCCGGCCAGCGCGCGAGGAACGGCGCGTGCACGCCGCCCTCGAAGAACGTCATCTTCCACCCCCGATACGGATGGTTCAGATCCGGCAGGCCGAGGTAGCTCGCGCCGCCGTTGTCGCTCGTGAAGACGACGAGCGTATCCTCCTCGAGCCCGTTCGCGCGCAGCGCGTCCAGCACCGTGCCGACGGCGCGATCGAGCGCGCGGATCATCGCCGCGTAGACGCGCAGCGTGTGGTTCTCGATCTGCGGCAGCGCGTCGTAGTCGCTGCGCAGCGCCTGGAGCGGCGTGTGCGGCGCGTTGAAGGCGAGGTACATGAAGAACGGCCGGTGGCGGTTCGCGGCGATCGCGCGGGCCGCCTCGTCGGCGAGGTAGTCGGTCAGATAGGCGCCGGGCGTGAAGCGCGGACCGTCGTCCTTGCGGACGTTGAAGGACAGGTTCGCCCACAGGAAGCGGTCGATCGGGTCGAAGTCCTGCACGGAGCTCACGCCCGAGGGATCGTCGACCGGCAGGTAGAGGGCCGCGCCCTGGTAGAAGCCGAGGAACTCGTCGAAGCCGCGGGCGGTCGGGCGCATCGGCGGCGCCTCGCCGAGATGCCACTTGCCGAGCGCCAGCGTGTGGTAGCCGGCGTCGCGCAGGAGCTCCGCGATCGTGATCTCGCTCGCCGGGATGCCCTGCTGCGCCAGCGGGG
The DNA here is from genome assembly GCA_026129405.1 of bacterium. Taxonomy (NCBI): domain Bacteria; species bacterium. Next base: position 929,977 of record JAHCID010000001.1, on the reverse strand, counting down.
GCACGTCGGCCTCGCGCTCGCCGTAGTAGATCGGCGGCCGCGGCTGGTCACGGTTCATCCAGGCGACGAGGCGCATGAACTGCTTCGGCGCCGGCGTGAACTCGAAGCCGAAGCGGGTCGGGAAGCGGCCGGTCATGATCGCGGCGCGCGACGGCGCGCAGGTGGCGTTGCCGGCGTAGCCGTTCGCGAAGGTGACACCCTCGCGCGCGATCGCGTCGATGCGCGGCGTCGGCACCGCGCCGTCCGCGACGCCGCCGCCGGCGACGGTGAGGTCGTTGTAGCCGAGGTCGTCGGCGACGATGAGGATCACGTTCGGCGGCCGCTCGGCGGGCGGGGTGGCCGGCCCCGGCTCCCAGGTCACCGCCGCGGTCGGACCGATCGGATCACGCCAGCGATCGAGCCGGCCCGGGAGCGGCAGAAGCAGCGTGTCGCTCTTCAGCCAGACGACGGCTCCGGCGACGACGACGAGGCCGGCGGCCGTGGCGAGGAGGCGCCGCCACCTCATCGCGACGTCCGCGGCGCCGCCAGGGCCAGCACCGCGCGCTCGACGACGGCCGCCGCCCGCGGCACCCCGAGGCGGCGATCGACGCGCAGGTCGTCCCAGGTCTCGAAGCTGGTGAGGAGGTCGACGGCCTCCAGCCGGTCGGCCGGCGCGCGCCGCAGCTCCGGCAGGCGCGTGCACAGGTCGTCGCGCAGCACCCGGCGCATCCGCTGGTGCCGCTGCTGCAGGAACGGCGACCGCCAGCGCAGCAGGTTCGCCGAGCGCTTGTAGGGCGCGATGCGCTCGAACAGCGCCACCCGCTGCCGCACCAGGGCCCGCACGCGCTGCGCCAGCGTGCCGGTCGCCGCCGGCGCCGTCAGGATCCGCACCGCCTCGCCTTCGAGCCGTCCGTCCATCGCCCGGTACAGCGACTCCATCTCGGAGAAGTGCCGGAACACGCTGCGGATGCCGACGCCCGCCCGGTCGGCCACCTGCCGCGCCGTAGGCTGGAGCACCCCCTCGCCGATCAGGTCGAAGAGGGCCCCGACGATGGCCTCGCGGCTGCGCTCGCTGCGGCGCACGCGCCCGTCGAGGGCCGGTGCCGAGGGGGTCGCCCGGCGGCTCACGGCCGCCGCACGGCCAGGGGGAAGCGTGCGAGATACGCGCATATCGCCACACGGTATGCCATATCCCGCGAGCGATGCTCGCCCCCTCGACGAACGACGCCTACGCCGGCGCCCCGTGGGCCGCGCACCTGCTCGCGATCCTGGGCATCCTCGCCATCCTCCCGGGCATCGTCCACATAGCCCTGCCCGACGGCGGCGCCGGAACGATCGCCGGCATAGACCTCGGGGCCTGCCGTCCCGCCATCGTGGGCTGCTTCGCCTGGGCGGGTGCGACGCAGATCGTCTTCGGCGCGACCATGCTCCTCGTGGCGCTCCGCTACCGCAGCCTCGTGCCGACGCTGTACGTGCTGGTCCTCGTCGAGCGCGGGCTGCACGCCCTGAACGGCTGGGTGCTGAAGAGCTCGGGCCATCATCCCCCCGAACACTACGCCGTCCTGGTCGCGCTGCCGATCCTGCTCGCCGGCCTGGTCGCGTCGGCCCGACCCCGCGTCGCCTGAGACGCCCTTGCGGGCTCCCCGGCCCGCCGCGTACATCCGGGGCGCGTCGGCCCGCCGCCGCGACGGAAGGAGACGATCTCGAATGCCCACCGCGCTGCGCGTCCTCACGCTCGTGATCGGAGCGGGTTTCACGCTCCAGGGGCTCGGCTGGCTGGTGGCACCGTCGCGGGCCGCGGAGGGCCTCGGCATGCCGCTGCTCGACGGCATGGGGCGCAGCACCCAGGTGGGCGACTTCGCCGCCTTCTTCCTCGTCGGCGGCCTCTGCATGGTGCTCGGCACACGGCCAGGCGGCCGTCGCCTGCTGCACGTCGCCGCCGGGCTCCTCGGCGCGGCGGCGGTCGGGCGCACCGTCGCCTGGGTGGTGCACGGCGCCGCCTTCGCGGCGCTCTTCATCACGGTCGAAGCGCTGGTGTGCGTCCTCTGCCTCGCCGCTGCCCGGAGGACGGCGTGACGGATCCCGAGCGGGCGCGGTGGAAGCAGCGTCTCGAGGCGCTGCGCGACGAGACCATCGGCCGCGACCCGGCGCGCATCGAGCCGAACCGCACCGACCACGCCTCGACCAGCGACGAGGACGCCCAGGCGCTGAGCGAGATGCACCAGGTGCTGGCCTCGAAGCGCAACCAGGGCCAGGCGGAGCGGCTGCGCGAGATCGCCGGTGCGCTCGACCGGCTGGCGCGCGACCCGGACCTCTTCGGCCTCTGCGCCGACTGCGAGGAGCCGATCCTGCCGGCGCGCCTGGAAGCGATCCCCTGGACGAGCCGCTGCGCCTCCTGCCAGGAGCGCCTCGACCCGCGCCGGAGCGCGACGCGCAAGTCGCTCACCGACTTCTCCTGAGCACCGCTAATCGTCGCGCCGCACGCGGCCTTCGAGCGCGTCCCACAGGGGCGCGAACGCCGCGTCCGGCGCGAACCGTCGCCGTGCGTGCGCCGCGGCGGCGCCGGCGGCCGCACGCCAGGCGACCTCGTCCTCGAGCAGCCGTCGCGTCGCCGCGACGAACGCCTCCGCGTCCGCCGCGACGGCGACGCCCGTGCCCTCCCCCGCATCGACGCCCGCCGCGCCCGCCGGCGTGGTCACGACCGGCCGCCCGTGGCACAGCGCTTCGACCAGCTTCACCTTGAGCCCCGTGCCGCTCGGCACGGGCACGAGGACGACGCGGCTCGCCGCGTAGGCGTCGTCGAGCGACGGCACCACGCCGCGGAACGCGACCCCCGCCGGCCGCACGCCGATCTTCGCGATGACGTTGCCGCACACGACGAGCTCCGCGGCCGGCAGCGCGGCGCGCAGGCGCGGCCACACCTCGCGCAGCAGCCATTCGAGGCCGACGACGTTGATGTCGTTGTACGACGCGGCGACGAGACACTGGCTCGTCGCGGCGGCGAGCGGCGCCGGCGCGACCGGCTGCGCGTGCGGCACCGTCAGCACGGCGTCCGGCCGCACCAGGGTGCGGAGGACGCGCGCGTCGTCCTCCTGGATGGCGAGCACGAGGTCGGCGCGCGCGAGCCCGCGGCGCTCGGCGCCGCGCGTGGTGTGGAACCATTGCGCGCGCAGCCCGGCCTCGCCGTAGGCGGCGACCCGCCGGTGCATCAGGTCGTGCGTATCGATCACCACGCGCGGCGGAGACGCGAGCGCGCGCAGCGCGGGGATGCAGGCGGAGAGGAAGACGTACTCGACGAGGACGACGTCCGGCCGCCACGCCGCCGCGAAGCGGGCGGCGCGGTCGCGGAACGCCGGCGGGCACCAGCCGTCTGGGCGATGCGGCAGCGTCGGCGCCAGCCGTCGCAGCAGGCGCTCGGGCCGGCTCGGCCGCGGCGGCGCGATCTCCTCGGCGATCTCGAAGGCGTCGAGCCCGGTGCGCATCGCCGCGACGTCCCACTCGCCGCGATCCTCCGCCGGCAGCATCAGCATCGCGACCGCGGCGCCGCGCGCGCGCAGCCAGGCGAGCATGTCGTGGATGCGGCGGCGGTTGCCGGCCGTCGGCGGGGCGAACGGCGTGTTCGAGAGGACGAGGATGCGCATCGCGCCCGGCGTCCCTTCGCATCTCGGCGGGACGCGATCCAGCCGTGGCGGTCACCCCCGCCGGGCGCCGCGCAGCAGCCCGAGGCCGTAGGCGAGGTCGTGTCGCGCCTGGCAGGCGGCGAGGAACGCGGCCGGATGCGCCGACGCCGCGCCGCCCGGGCGCCAGCCGCGCAGCGCCGGCAGGAGGCCGCGGCGCATGCCGCGCGCGATCCGGCGCCACGCGGGGCGGCGGTCGTCGAGCGTCTCCAGCACCGCGTCGGAGACGCCCTGCCACCAGAAGCGGTCGAGAAACCAGCGGCGGTCGAGACGGCTCGCCGGCACGTGGTGCGCCACCGCGGCGGCGGGGTGGTAGTAGCAGGTGTAGCCGCGCCGGCGCAGGCGGCGCTCGACCAGGATCTCCTCGTTCGACAGCAGCACCGAGCCGACGCGCCCGAGCTCGGGCGCGAAGCCGCCGACCGCCTCCAGCGCCGCACGCGCGAAGGCGAGGTTCGCGCCCGCGATGTAGCGCGGCTCCTCGAGCACGCCCGGCGCCGGCGTCCAGTCGACCACCGTCAGGTACGGCAGCAGCGCGTCCGACAGCCACGCCGGGCGCGGCGCCTCCCAGATCGGGTCGACGCGGCCGCCGGCGCAGCCGGGCGTCGGCCGCTCCTCCTCGAAGACGGCGAGCAGCGTTGCGAGCCAGGCCGGCGAGGCGATCGCGTCGTCGTCGAGATAGGCGACGAAGGGCGCGCCGGCCGCTCGCAGGCCGGCGTTGCGTGCGTGCGCGAGGCCGCGCCGGGCCTCGTGGACGGCGATCAGCGGCACCGCGCCCCGCGCCGCCGCGGCGATCACGGCCGGGGTCTCGTCGCGCGAGGCGTTGTCGACGACCACGACCTCGTAGGCGTCCGGGACGAGCGTCTGCGCGGCGAGGCTGCGCAGGGCCTTCGCGAGGTACGCCGCACGATCCTGCGTGCAGACGATGGCGCTGATCCGCGGCGGCATGCGCGCGTCAGCCCGCCCGCGACGGGCGCAGGCCGGTCCGGGCCAGGAGCAGGCCGCTGCGCAGCAGGATGCGCCAGGTGTCGCCGTCGAGCGGGCGGCGGCGCAGCAGCGCGGCGGCGTGCTTGCGGGCGAGCGGCGCGTTGCGCCAGCGCAGCGCGCTCTCGGCGTGGCGGCGATGATAGCTCGCGAGCAGCGTCTCCGGCGCGGCGCCGCTCGCCCGCGCGAGCCCGGCGAGCACGCGCTCGACCTCACGCTGCTCCTCGCCGCTGCGCGCCGCCGTCGCGCGCACGCTACCGCCGTGCCAGCGCCAGAGGTTCAGCGGCTCGGCCACGAAGCCGACGTCGGCGAGCCGTGCCATGCGCACCCACAGGTCCCAGTCGCCGGCGAGACGGAACGACGGGTCGACGCCGCCGGCGGCGTCGTACACGGCGCGCCGGAAGACGACGCCGCTGGCGCTCGAGATCACGTTCCAGCACGCCAGCCAGCGCAGCTCCTCGGCGCCCGGCGCGACGTGGTCGCGGCGCCAACGCTCCGCATCGAGGTCGCGCCACCAGACGCCGGACAGGTCCTCGGCGACGCCGCGCGCGTCGAGCCGCCGGAAGGCGCAGTGGACGAGCCCGACGTTCGGGTGGGCGTCGAGCACGCCTGCGCAGCGCGCGAGCAGCCGCGGATCGGCGCTGTCGTCGGCCTCGGCCATCCACACGTACGCGCCGCGGGCGAGCGCGATGCCGCGCGCCCACTGCCGGAACGGATTGCCGCCGTTCTCCGCGTTGCGCACCAGGCGGACGCGCGGCGGATCGACGTACTGCTCCAGCACCGCGACGCTGTCGTCGGTGGACGCGTCGTCGAGCAGGATGACCTCGAAGTCCCGGCGCGTCTGCGCGAGGATGCTCCGCATCCGCTCCGGCAGCAGCGCCGCGTAGTTGTAGTTCGGCACGACGACCGAGACGCGCGGCGCGGCGGCGGACACGACGCGCCACCATAGCCCACCGCGCCGGGGCGGCGCGACGGCCGGGCGGCCGCCGCCCGGCATGGCGCGACGATGGTCCTCGCGGCGGCGCCGTGCGGGCCGCGCCGCCTGGCAAGGCGGCGCGGCTTCTGCGAGGAGGCGTTGCCGTGCCGGCCTCCCATTCCGCCGCCCGATCGGGCCTCGCCTCCCGCCGACCCCTCGCCGCCACGCTCGCGCTGGTCCTCGCCGTCGCCTGCGATCGCTCCGGGCCACCGCCGGCGACGCCCGCGGACGGCGTCGCCGACGCGCGCGGCCACACGGCACCCACCGACCGCACCGCGGCCCGCAACGCGGCCGTCGCCGCGGCACTGCCGCTCGACGACCAGCAGGACTTCCTCGACGCCCGCCGCGGCCTGGTCGCGAGCGATCCGGAGGTCGAGATCACCGGCGCGGACGGCCGCCGCATCTGGAGCACGCGCGACTACGCCTTCGTCACCGGCGAGGCGCCGCCGAGCGTCGACCCGAGCCTGTGGCGACAGGCGAAGCTGAACGGCATCCACGGCCTGTTCGAGGTCGCGCCGGGCATACACCAGGTCCGCGGCTACGACCTCGCGAACATGTCGATCATCGCGGGCAGGACCGGGTGGATCGTCGTCGACCCGCTCGGCTCGCACGAGACCGCCGCCGCCGCGCTGGCGCTCGCGCGCCGCCACCTGGGCGAGCAGCCGATCCGCGCCGTGATCTTCACCCACAGCCACGTCGACCATTTCGGCGGCATCGACGGCGTGCTGCCCGACGCCGCCGCGCGCGCCGGCGTGCGCCTCATCGCCCCCAAGGGCTTCATCGAGGAGGCGACGAGCGAGAACGTGCTCGCCGGCCTGGCGATGGGGCGGCGCGCGACGTTCATGTACGGCATGCCGCTCGCGCGCAGCCCGCGCGGCCACGTCGACACCGGGCTCGGCAAGCAGCCGTCGCGCGGCGGGCTCTCGATCGCCGTACCGACCGACCTCGTAGACCGCACGCCGCAGGCGATGGACGTCGACGGGGTGCCGTTCGTGTTCCAGTACACGCCGGCGTCGGAAGCCCCCGCGGAGCTGACGTTCTACCTCCCCGGCGCGAAGGCCTTCTGCGCAGCGGAGATCGCCACGCACACGATGCACAACCTCTATACGCTGCGCGGGGCGAAGGTGCGCGACGCGCTGCGCTGGAGCGGCTATCTCGAGGAGGCCATCGAGCTCTTCCCCGACGCCGAGGTCGTGTTCGCGAGCCACCACTGGCCGGTGTGGGATCGGCCGCGCGTGCGCGCGTTCCTCGAGCAGCAGCGCGACATGTACCGCTACATCCACGACCAGACGCTGCGTCTCGCCAACGCCGGCGCCACGCCGCTCGAGATCGCCGAGCAGATCGAGCTGCCGGCGTCGCTGCGCACGGGCTTCGCCACCCGCGGCTACTACGGCACCGTGCGCCAGAACGCGCGCGCCGTCTACCAGAGCTACTTCGGCTGGTACGACGGCAACCCGGCCAACCTCGACCCGCTGCCGCCGGTCGAGGCCGCCACCCGCTACGTCGCCGCGATGGGCGGCGCCGCGGCGGTGCTGGAGAAGGCGGACGCGGCGTTCGACGCAGGCGACTACCGCTGGGCCGCGACGCTCCTGAACCACGTCGTCTTCGCCGAGCCCGACGACGCGACGGCACGCGAACGCCTGGCCGCCGTCTACGACCAGCTGGGCTACCAGGCCGAGTCGGGCCCCTGGCGCGACGAGTACCTCACCGGCGCGCTCGAGCTGCGCCACGGCCCGCAGGGCTCGGCCGTCGATCCGGTGGAGGCGGCGAACCTCCTCCTGCACCTGCCGCTCGCGGACTTCTTCGCGTCGCTGGCGGCGCGCGTCGTCGGCCCCAAGGCCGACGGCGCCGACACGACCCTGAATCTCACCTTCACCGACCTCGACGAGACCTGGGTGCTGACGCTCGCGAACGCCGTCCTGCACGCGGCCCGCCGCGACCCCGATCCGGCCGCCGCGGCCACCGTGCGCCTGACGCGGCCGTTCCTGGTGCGCCTGGTGACCGGTCAGTCGGGGCTCCGGGAGCTGGTGTTCTCGGACGAGTTGAAGGTAGATGGCAGTCGAATGGCGCTTCTTTCGTTCCTGATGCTGCTCGAACGGGCGGGCAGTACGCCCTTCCCGATCGTCACTCCATGACGCCGCGGCCCGCCACGACGACCACACGTGAGGCGGGCCGACTTCGAAGGTGGTGGGACGACCGCGGCGTCCGGCTGGAGGTCGTCGTGCTCGGCACGCTGGGGGCGATCAACGCGCTCCAGGCGGTGGTCCACCGGCGCTGGTACGCCGACGGCAGCGCCTTCCTCCTCACCATCCTGACGACGGGATCGTTCTTCGACTTCGGCTGGACCCGCATCGCCGCGCTGGACGTCACCCAGCTGCCGGTGGTCGTCGCCCGCCGACTGCTCGGGATCGACGATGTCGCGACGCTGTCGGTGCTGCTCGGGCTCGGTCTGTTCGGCCACCGCGTGCTCGCGCTCGCGCTGTGCGCCGTCGCGCTGGGACGCCGGTCGGCATGGCTCTGGTGCTTTCCGGCCTTCTCCCTGCTCGTGACCGATCCCGCGACCTCGTTCTTCGTCGTGTCCGAGGCGCACTTCGCCGCATCGGCCTACTGGGTCACGTGGTCGGCACTCGTGCGCCGCGAGCGCTTCGGGATCGTGCACGGCGCCCTGCTCGTCGTGTATCTTGCGTTCTTCGCTACCCGTCGACGGTGGTGCTCGGACCGCTCCTCGGCTGGCTCACGCTTCGTCGTCTCGCCGCCTGCCCGCGCGCGCGGCGCGCCGAGCGGATCACGCTGCAGCTCGGGCTCGGCCTGGAGGGCCTCGCCGTCGCGGTGGGCGCCGTGGCGGTGGTCGCGCCCCTCACGCCCCGGGAACCGGAGCGACTTCTTCGGGGCCGCCGTCGTGCTCGCACGCAACCTCCCTGCCTGGAGCACCGCCCCTGGGCGCCCGACTGGGTCCCGACCTATTGGATGCACCATCCGGGGCGGCTGTTCCTGCTCCTGGCCCCCATGGTCCTGTCGCTCGCCGGCGCGCTCGCCAGCCGGCACGAGCCCAGCCGCGCGGCCGCGCGGCGCATGGCCCTAACAGGTGCTCGTCGCCCTGATCGCCGTGGTCGCGTGGCAGGTGCACGGTGCGATGACGTGGCGACGCTACCTCGCGCAGTATCGTCTCGACCTGCAGACGCGAACGGGCTTCGTCGCCTTCGAGGACACGGCGCTGGCGCGCACGCCGCTGCGCGCCCTGTCGTGGGGCTGGACGCACCCGCCCACCAGCGTGCTCCTCCAGGCGATGGACGGCGAGCCGGTGCGCACCGTGATCGAGAATCCTGCCGGCCAGCCGCACCAGCTCTTCGATCCGCGCGACGCCGCACAGTGGCCCGACCTCTCCCCCCTCGGCGTGGAGACGCCCGTCCGCCCCGGCGCGACGCCGGCACCCCGTTGACGCCCACGCCGCCCGCACATAGCCCGGAGGTCATGGGCACCTCGTACGATCGCAATCTGGGCATGGATCGACGCGGCTTCCTGCGTGCCGGCACGCTGGCCGGCGCCGGCCTGCTCGCGACGTCCACGCGCGCCGCGACGCCGTCCGACACCGAGCCCGCACGGGTCCGCGCGCAGCGGGCGCTCGGCAAGACCGGGCTCCGCGTCTCCGACGTCTCCTTCGGCGGGAGCCGGCTGCGCGAGGGCCAGGAGGACGTCGTGCGGCACGCGCTCGACCGCGGCATCACCTACTTCGACACGGCCGAGAGCTACGGCGACGGCGTCTCGGAGCGCGTCGTCGGCAAGGGGCTCGGGGGGCGGCGCAACGACGTGATCGTCGGCTCGAAGGTGACGGCGGCGGCGACCGGCAGGAAGGCCGAGTTCATGCAGGCGCTCGAGGGCAGTCTCCGCCGCCTCGGCACCGACCGCATCGACCTCTACTTCAACCACGCGGTGAACGACGTCGCCCGCATGCAGAACCCCGAGTGGCAGGCGTTCGTCGCGGACGCGAAGCAGCAGGGCAAGATCCGCTTCGCGGGCATGTCGGGCCACGCCGGCAACCTCGTCGAGTGCCTCGACTGGGCGCTCGACCACGACCGCGTCGACGTGATCCTCGTCGCCCACAACTTCGGCCAGGACCCGGCGTTCTACCAGCGCCTGCTGCGCGACTTCGACACCATCGCCGTCCAGCCCGAGCTGCCGCGCGTGCTGGCGAAGGCGCACGCGAGGGGCGTCGGCACGCTTGCGATGAAGACGCTCATGGGCGCACGCCTGAACGACATGCGGCCGTATGAGACCGGCGGCGCAACCTTCGCCCAGGCGGCCTTCCGCTGGGTGCTCGCGGGCGCGAACGTCGATGCGGTCGTGGTCTCGATGACCGGGCGCGAGCAGATCGACGAGTATCTCGGGGCGTCGGGAGCGACCGCGCTGCGCCAGGGCGACCTGCCGCTGCTCGCGCGCTACGCCGGCGCCCGCCGCGACGACTGGTGCCGCCACGGATGCGGTCTCTGCGAGACCTCGTGCCCGCAAGGCGTACCCATCGGCGAGGTGCTGCGCACCCGCATGTACGCGCGCGACTACGGCGACGCCGATTTCGCGCGGCGCGAGTACGCGCTCCTCGGCGCCGGCGCCGCCGCCTGCCTCTCGTGCGCGGCGCGACCCTGCGCCGGCGCCTGCCCGCACGGCCTGGCGCCCGAGGTCCTGGCCGGCGCGACGCACCGCCTCCTCGCTTGAGGGGCGCCGCAGGACGCGCCGGATCGGCGCAGCGCGCGTTGACGGTCCGGAAGCCCGTGCGCTACGCCCCGCCGCATGCGGACCTCCGCCTTCGTCCTTCTCCTCGTCGTGCTCGCCGGCGTCGCGACGCCGAGCGCCGCCGCTCCCAAACGGGGCCTGCGCTGCAGCGACGGCCAGTTCGTCTCCGACGCGCCGCTCTTCGCGGGCGGTACCGCGCCGGCGGTGATCGACGTCGCGGGCCGCTTCGTCACGATGGACGGCTGCGGGCGCGCCACCGCGCGCGTGAAGCGACGGCCCGACGGCTGGCACGTCCGCGCGCGCTGGCGCCGCTGCGGCGACGTGCGCCGCGTCCGCCTGCACGGCATCGTGCCGCCGGGCGCCTGCGCGAAGATGGGCGGCACGGTGAAGGCGCGCAGCCCGGTGACGACGACGTCGCTCGCCGCCGAGCGCGCCGTCCGGCTCCTCGTCTTCAGCCGCACCACCGGCTTCCGCCACCCGTCCATCGCCGACGCGCATCGCGTGCTCGGCGCGCTCGGCCCGCGCGATCGCATCGTCCCGACCATCAGCGAGGACCCGACCGTGTTCACCGACGAGGGCCTCGCCGCCTTCGACGTGGTCATGTTCGCGAACACGACCGGCGACATCCTGGACGACGAGCAGCAGGGCGCGCTCGAGCGCTTCATCCGGCGCGGCAAGGGCTGGGTCGGCGTCCACGCCGCGGCCGACACCGAGTATACCTGGCCGTGGTACGGCCGCCTCGTCGGCGCGTACTTCACGCGCCATCCGCTCCTGCCGGTCGAGGTCGAGGTGACGACCGAGGACCACGACCACCCGTCCACGGCGCACCTCCCCGAAACCTTCGTCTTCACCGACGAGATATACAACTTCGACCGCAACCCGCGGCAGGACAACGCCATCCTGCTCACCGTCGACGAGGCCGGCTTCATCTTCCCGAACTTCCCGCCGGGACCGAACATGGGCGAGGACCACCCGATCGCCTGGTACAAGGAGTTCGAGGGCGGACGCTCGTTCTACACCAACCTCGGACACCGCCCCGAGAGCTGGAACGACCCGCGCTTCGTGCGCCACCTGCTCGAGGGCGTGCGCTGGGCGGGACGGCCGGTGTCGTGGAGCCGCATGATCCTCACCGATCGTGCGGCGAATCCGATGTCGATGGCGGTGACGCCGGACGGACGCGTGTTCTACGTCGAGCGCACCGGCGAGGTATGGGTGTGGTCGCCGGCGACCGGGCGTGCGACGCTCGCCGGCACGCTTCCCGTCGACACCAGGGCCGAGAACGGCCTCCTCGGCATCGCCGTCGATCCGCAGTTCGCAAGCAACGGCCGGCTCTACCTCTACCACTCGGCGCCGGTCACCGATCCGCCGCCGCCCGGCCCGCGCGGACGGAACACGCTCTCGCGCTTCACGGTGCGGGCGGACGGCACGCTCGACCTCGCCTCCCGACGGGACATCCTCGAGGTGCCGAGCGAGCGCGAGTGCTGCCACGAGGGCGGCGGTCTCGCCTTCGGCCCCGACGGCTCGCTGTTCCTCTCCGTCGGCGACAACACCGATCCGTTCCAGGCGAACGGCTACGCCCCGCTCGACGAGCGCCCCGGCCACGAGCGCGAGAACTCGCAGCGCACGGCGCAGAACCCCTTCGACCTGCGCGGCAAGATCCTGCGCATCCGCCCCGACGGCTCGATTCCACCGGGCAACCTCTTCCCCGCCGACGGCAGCGAGGGCCTGCCGCAGATCTACACCATGGGCTCGCGCAATCCCTTTCGCATCGCCGTCGACCAGGTGACCGGCCGCCTCTTCTGGGGCGAGGTCGGACCCGACGCGTTCGTGGACTCGTCGCGCGGGCCGCGCGGCTACGACGAGATCAACGTCGCGTCCTCGCCCGGCAACTACGGCTGGCCGTACTGCATCGCCGAGAACCTCGCCTACGCCGACTGGGACTACGTGACGAGCTCTTCCATGGGCGCGTTCTCCTGCGACGGCCACCGGCCGGCGGTGCTCGCATACGACTACACGACGGTACGCTACCTCCCGCTCGGCAACGCGCTGCCGGCCGAGGGCGCGTTCTTCAGCGGGCGCACGGCGATCGCAGGCACGTTCTATCGCCGTCCTTCGGGCGACGCCCCGTGGGCGCTGCCGGCGCCGTGGGCCGACACGCTCATCATGACCGACTGGACGCGCGACGTGATCGCGTCGGCCGACATCGGCGCCGACGCCGAGCTGCGCTCGCTGCGCCGCCTGCTGCCGTGGGAGCAGTTTCTGCGTCCGATCGACGTCGAGACCGGCCCGGACGGCGCGGTCTACGTGCTCGAGTACGGCAGCGGCTACTTCGGCGACAACAGCGACGCGCGCCTGTCGCGCATCGAGTACTCCGACGACGGCGACCTGCGGCCGGTGGCGCAGGTGAGCGCGTCGGCGCGCTACGGCGCCGCGCCGCTCGCCGTCACGTTCTCGGCCGAGGGCTCACGCGCGCCCGGCCAGGGCGACGAGATCGCCCGCTACGAGTGGGACTTCGACGGCGACGGCCGCGTCGATGCGCGCGAGCCCGTCGTCCGCCATACGTTTCGCAGGAACGGCGCCTACGCCGTGTCGCTCGTCGTCGTGACCGACACCGGCCGGCGCAGCTTCCCCGTCGTCACCGATCTCATCGTCGGCAACACGGCGCCGGTGGTCGAGATCCTCTCGCCCGTCGACGGCGCCACGGTCCGCAACGGCACGCGCCTGCAGCTCCAGGGTCGCGTCGTCGACGCCGAGGACGGCACGCCCCCGTGCAACAGGCTCGGGTGGGACATCCGTCTCGGTCACAACGCGCACACGCACCCGCTCAGCGTGCAGCTCGGCTGCGCCCCGACGATCACCGTATCGGTGCCGCCGAGCCACGGCCAGGCGACGAACCTCTTCCTCGCCGTCGAGCTCAGCTACACCGACGGCGGCGGCCCCGGCGGGGAGCCGCCGATCACCGGACGCGACGGCATCCGCATCAACGTACTGCCGGCGTCGCCGAGCGGCGCCTTCCTCGAATGAGCAGCCGCCCGCGTCGTTCGATCCGCCGGCGGCGCTCTCGACGGCTGCCGCGAGAGAGCGAGCGCGCTCGATTCGACGCTCGATTCGAGAGGAGGGGCGGCTCGAGACCGCCCTGCATCATGGGATGAGGGAACGCCCGGACGCTGCCCAAGGCATGCTCACCTGGGCCGAGCGCCGGGCGCCCCGTTGGTCGCTCAGCGTTCCTCGGGATTGGCCGGACCGCCGGCCCGGGCGAGCAGCTCGCGCAGGGCCTTCCAGGCGAGCGCGCTCGGGCGAGCGTGACCGTTCTCCCAACGGCTCACGGTGGACACCGTGGCGCCGAGCTCATGGGCCAGCTCCTCCTGCGTCATGCTGAGCTGCGCGCGGATGCCGCGAACGACTTCCGCCGCGTTCGACGTAGGGGGGCGCCGGGTAGCGGTCTCGAGGTTGGTGGGGGTGGTCTCGGGTGTCATCGCTTGTTCTCCATTGCACGCCGTTCCAGGGTGCACTCCGCCAGACGAAACCTGCGCGGATGATGTGTCAACGGCGTGGCTCGCCAAAGGTAACGCTCGTCCCCTGCGCTCGACAGCTTCCGTTCATTAGACCGGTCGGTCGATCGCCCGAATTGCCGGTCCCAGTCGCATCCGCCCCGCGCCTGACGGCCCAACCGACCATGTGGGTTCGATGGCGAGCCGCGTGATTTCCTTTACCACCGCGACGCCGCACCGGAAGCCCGGTCGTCACGCGACCAGGATGGGCCGATCCGGGGGCACACGAAGCCGAGTCGGTGCCTAGCGCTGCACGTACTCGGCGACGCGATACGGCCCGGTCGTGCCGATGAAGCGCGCGATGTCCTCGCGCACGACGCGCTCGCCCTCGGGCGAATCGAAGAGCCCCGTCCGCCAGGCCTCGTCGGACGGGAAGTGCAGCGCGGCGAAGCCGTCCCACTCCTCACCCGTGTCGCCGAGGCGGCGCTCGACGACGCTCGTCACGTAGCGCGACATGCCGGGATGGTGCCGCAACGCCAGCGGGACGTGCGTGCCGAGCCAGTGCGCGACGAACGCCTCGTGCGTCATGTCGGGGCGCCGGCGCAGCGGGCAGAGCATCTTGATGCCCGGCGAGCGCGCGCCGCGCGGCGTCGCGGGCGCCGGCGCGCGCTGCACGTGCTCGGTCGTGAGGTAGGTGTCGGCGCCGGCGAGGAAGCGGGCGACGTCGCGCCCGATGGCGCGGCGCCCCTCGTCGGAGTCGTAGAGCCGCTGCTCGTAGTCTTCCAGCGTGTCGAACGAGAGCTCGCCGACGCTGTCGTACGCCGGGAACCCCGCCGGCACCTGCTCGACGACGTTGACCACGTACCGTCGCATGGTCGGATGATGACGGAGCGCGAGCGGGACGTGACCTTCGAGCAACAGCTCGGCGTAGCGCGCCGGCGTCAGCTCCGGCCGGCGCCGACAGCAGAAGATCAGCTTGACCACGACGCCAGGGTGTCCTGGTAGAGCCGCTCGACCTCGGCCATGAGGCGGTCGACGTCGTGCACCGAGAGCCTGCCGGTCTCGATCGGCGGGTGCACGACGACGTCGATCTCCGACGGCCGCGCGATGATGCCGTGCTTCGGCAGCGCGTCGACCGTGTTGCGGAAGACGATCGGCACGATCGGCACGCCGGCGGCGATCGACAGGTGGAAGGCGCCCTTCTTGAAGGCACCGAGCTTGCCCGTCGCGCTACGCGTGCCCTCCGGCGCGATGGCGAGCGACAGCCCCTCGCGCAGCGCCTGCACCGCCGGCGCCAGCGCCTGGATCGCACGCTCGCGGTTGAAGCGGTCGATGAAGACGACGCCGGCGAGCGCGAACACCGGCCCGAAGAACGGGTTGCTCTTCACCTCCTGCTTCGCGATCGCGACGAAGTCGCGGCGCAGGAGCCGACACAGGAGCAGCGTCTCGACCGCGCTCTGGTGGTTGAACGTGAACACGGCCGGCCGCCGCGCCCAGAGGTGCTCCTCGCCCTCCACGTTGAGGTGGATGCCGGCGAGACCCGTGCCGAGCTCGCCCCAGATCGTCGCGGCGACGTTGATCGCCGCGCGCCAGCGTCCCTCGAGCACTGCGACCGGTACACCCATCAGCAACGACGGCACGAGGCTGCCGAGCGCCAGGCCCGTGCGCACGACCTCGACGGGTCCGGGCAGGCCGCGCGTCGTGAACGTGCGCTGCGGCCAGCCGCGGCGCACCGCCTCGGCGGCGAGACCGCGGTTCGGGTTCGTGGGCCGCGGCCTCCCCACCGCCTCGAGGAGCGGCAGGTCCTCGTCGCTGTCCGTGTAGAAGAAGCTCTCCGCCATCTCGACCCCCCGCTCCCCCGCCAGCGCCTCGGCGGCCACCCGTTTCCCCACTCCGTAGCACGGATCGCCCGCGATCCGTCCCGTGAACACCCCGTCGGCGACGCCGAGCCGCGTACAGAGGACGTGCTCGATGCCGAGCTCCCGCGCCACCGGATCCGTCTGGTAGGGCGTCGCCGAGGAGACGATCGCCACCGTGTGCCCCTTGCGCCGGTGCGCCGCCACGAGGACGCGGGCCTCGGGGTAGAGGTCCGCCGCGAGCCGCTCTGCGAAGACGCGGTCGCCCAGCTCGCGGAACGCCGCCTCCGATTCGCCCCGCAGGAGGGCGAGCGTCTCGGTGACGAAGTCGCTGAAGGGCAGCTGCCCGAGCTGGAAGCGCAGGCCCGCGAGCATCGTCAGGCCGAGGCCGGTCGCGCCGATCCGCCCGGTGACGATGCCGTCCATCACGAAGGTGAGGACCGAGAAGCCGGCGATCAGGGTACGATCGAGATCGAAGAAGGCGCCCACGTGCGATCCCGAGGGACTCGCCTCGATCTCGCGCACCAGATCCGCCATCGTCGACACGGTGCGGCGAACATAGCGCCGGCCCGCGCGGACGGTCCAGCGCTACCACTCGACGGCGGGTTGGGACTAGACTTCTGGCGGCGTGGCCATGGGGATCCCGCAGCTTCGCAGCGAGCCCGAGCAGGCGCGTCGCGTCGTGTTCCTGCTCGACGCCTCGAGCGGCATCGAGCGCCGTCTGCTGCTCGAGCACATCCACGACAATCCGCCGCCGGGCCCGTTCGAAGCGATCGCGATCCCACCCTCGCGCCGGCACCGGCGTCGGCGCGATCTCGATCGCCGGCTCGAGGCCGCGGTCGCCGCCGACGACGATCCGCTCTTCACGCCCCTGCGGGTCGCGTGGATGGCCGTCAAACGCCCCGGCGGCCCGCGGCGCCGGCTGCTGCGGCTCCTCATGACCGGCGATCCGCGTGATCCGGGCGCGCTGCGCCAGATGCTCGTGAAGCACAAGCCCGGCCGCTGCCAGGTCGTCTTCGGCGACGCCGCGCGCCTCTCCGAGCTGCGCGAGCGCTGGCGCAAGGCCGGCGGCGCCGGCGGCAGCGAGACGACGGGACTCGCCGACTTCGTCGCGCGCCAGGCGGCGCTGGCGCTCGAGCGCGCGGAGCGCCGCATGCGCGGGCTGCGCTACAAGGTGCCGCGCTTCGTCCACGAGGACATCCTCGCCCGCCCGAACTTCGCCGGCGGCGTCGCGCGGCTGGCACAGCAGCTCGGCCGCCCGCCCGCCTCGGTGCGGCGCGAAGCCGAGAGGTACCTGCACGAGATCGCGGCGACGCACAGCCCGTACGTCATCGACGTCGTCGCGCAGCTGATCCGCCTGCTCTACACGCAGGCGTACGGCGAGGCGCTGCACTACGACCGCGCCGAGCTGGAGCGCGTCTACGCCCTCGCGCAGCGCTATCCGGTGGTGTTCCTGCCGTCGCACAAGTCGAACCTCGATCATCTCGTGCTCCAGTACGCGCTGCACGAGAACGGCCACCCGCCGAACCACACCGCCGGCGGCATCAACATGAACTTCTTCCCGGTGGGACCGCTCGTGCGGCGCAGCGGCGTGTTCTTCATTCGCCGCACCTTCAAGGACAACCTGGTCTACAAGCTCGTCCTGCGCCTCTACATCGACTACCTCATCGAGAAGCGCTTCCCGCTCGAGTGGTACATCGAAGGCGGGCGCTCGCGCTCGGGAAAGCTGCTGCCGCCGCGCTTCGGGCTGCTCGCCAACGTCGTCGACGCCTACCGCCGCGGCCGTAGCGAGGACGTGTTCCTGATCCCGGTCGCGATCGCGTACGACCAGATCCAGGACGTCGGCGCCTACACCGCCGAGCAACGCGGCGGCACGAAGGAGCGCGAGAGCTTCGGCTGGTTCGTCGGCGTCGTGCGCGGGCTGCGCCGCCGCTTCGGCGACATCTACATCCGCTTCGGCGAGCCGCTCTCGCTCGCGAAGCTCGTCGGTCCGGTCGATCCGCTCGCCGACCACGACACGCAGGCCGATCACGACGAGGACACGCTGGCGATCCAGAAGCTGGCGTTCGAGATGTCGGTGCGCATCAACGCGGTGACGCCGATCACGCCGACCGCGCTGATCGCGCTCGCGCTGCTCGGCCGCGGCGACCGCGCCATGAGCGTGCCCGAGCTGGTCGTCGCGCTCGGCAACCTCGTCTTCTACGTGCGCCGCCGCGGGCTGCCCACGACGGTGCCCCTCGACCTCGACACGCCGGCGGGCGTGCAGGCGATCCTCGACGAGCTGGTCGCGAACGGCGTCGTCACGGTCTACACCGGCGGCCCGGAGCCGGTGTACGCCGTCGCGCCGCAGCAGCACCTAACCGCGGCGTACTACCGCAACACGGTGATCCACTTCTTCGTCAACGCCGCGATCGCCGAGCTCGCGCTGCTGCGCGCCGCCGAGGACGACGTCGGCGACCGGCGCACCGCCCTCTGGGACGAGGCGATGCGCCTGCGCGATCTCCTCAAGTTCGAGTTCTTCTTCCAGGAGAAGGACCGCTTCCGCGTCGAGCTGCGCGACGAGATCGTGCTGCACGACCCGAAGTGGGAGTCGGCGATGCTGGTCGGCGCCGACGCGATCCGCACCGTCGTGCGCCGCTTCCGGCCGTTCAACGCCCACCGCGTCCTGCGCCCGTTCCTGCACGCGTACCTCGTCGTCGGCGACATGCTGGAGCGCGAGGATCCCACCGCGGCCTTCGACCAGAACGCCTTCGTGAGCCGCTGTCTCGGCCTCGGCCAGCAGTACCTGCTCCAGCGCCGCATCGGGAACGCCGAGTCGATCTCGAAGGTCCTGTTCGAAACGGCGCTGCGCCTGGCGAAGAACCGCGGCCTCCTCGACCCCGGTCCGCCCGACCTCGCGGTCCGGCGGCGCGCGTTCGCCGCCGAGATCCGCGCCGTCGTACGACGCGCCGACGCGATCGAGGTGCTGGCGCAGTCGCGCGTCGCCGGCCTCATTCCCTGACACCGAAGCGAGGATCGCATGTCGACCACCATCCGCCCCGCCACCGCCGCCGACCGCGACTTCGTCGCCTGGACCATCCTCGCCGCGTCGCGCTCGCACCTGCCGCGCGGCGCGTGGGACATCAGCCTCGACGCGCCGGAACCCGACGTGCTCGCGTTCATCGAGCGCCTGACGCGCGTCGAGCCGGCGACGTTCTGCCACTGGCGCGGCTTCCTGCTCGCCGAGGTCGACGGCACGCCCGCGGCGGCACTGTCGGCGTACGACGCGGCCCGCGTCGCCGACGTCGACGCCGCGGTGGCAAGCGAGCTGTCGGCGATGGACTGGACGCCGGAGCAGATGCTCGCCGCCGACGCGCGCTTCAAGCCGTTCCTCACCTGCGTTCCCGACCAGCCCGCCGGCACCTGGATCGTCGAGTGGGTCGCGACGCGACCGGAGTTTCGCCGCCGCGGCCTGGTCGACGCCCTGCTCGAGGAGATCCTCGCGCGCGGCCGCCGGGCCGGCTACCGCGACGCACAGATCTCCATTCTCATGGGCAACGACCCGGCGCGCCGCGCCTACGAGAAGACCGGCTTCACGCTCCAGCGCGAGCGCACGCACCCCGAGTTCGCGGAGCTCATGGGCTGCCCGGGCATCGCACAGTACGGCCGCACGCTGTAGGCGCGGCATGCGCCGCCGAGCGGCGTCGACTCCCCGCGGTTTGACGGCCGGCCCGCCCCCGCACTAGTCCCCCGGTCCTCGGAAGGAGGACCGATGGGACTGCTCGATGGAAAGGTCGCGATCGTCACGGGCGCCGGGCGCGGGCTCGGCCGCGAGGAGGCGCTGGCGCTCGCCGCGGCCGGCGCGAAGGTCGTCGTCAACGACATCGGCACCTCGCTCGCCGGCGAGGGCACCGACGCCTCGCCCGCGCAGCAGGTGGTCGACGAGATCGTGAAGGCCGGCGGCACCGGCGCCGTGAACGGCGAGGACGTCGGCTCGTGGGACGGCGCGCGGCGCACGATCGAGCAGGCCTACGACACCTACGGACGCCTCGACGTCGTCGTGAACAACGCCGGCGTGCTGCGCGACCGGATGATGTTCAACATGACCGAAGAGGAGTTCGACCTCGTCATGCGCGTCCACTGCAAGGGCCACTTCGCCATGACGCACCACGCGAGCACGCGCTGGCGGGCGGCGGCGAAGGCGTCGGGCAGCGTCTTCGGCCGCATCGTCAACACCTCGTCCGAGGCCGGGCTCATGGGCACCGCCGGCAACAGCAACTACGCCATGGCCAAGGCGGCGATCGCGGCGCTGACGATCAGCACGGCGCGCGAGATGGGCCGCTACGGGGTCACCGCGAACTTCATCGCGCCGCGGGCGCGCACGCGCATGACCGACTCGATGCCGAACAGCTCCATGTTCGACAAGCCGGAGAGCGGCTTCGACGCCTTCCATCCGGCGTGGCCGGCGCAGCTCGTCGTCGCACTCGCGAGCGAGCAGGCGGGCGACGTGAACGGCCAGGGATTCATCGTCTGGGGCGGCAACGTGACGCTCGTCCGCGGCTGGCACGTCGTCGGCTCGATCGCGCGAAACGACGCGTTCAGCGCCGCCGACATCCTCGCGCGCAAGGACGAGCTGTTCGGCGACAACCCGCGCGAGCCCGTGTTCATGTAGCCCCGGCGCCGCCGCCCGTCACGTCGTCGAATGCCAGCCGCGGTTCGAGCGTCGAAGGGATCGTGCCCCCTCCCCTCCGACCAACGGGCGGTCGCGCGCATCGTGGCGCGCGGCCGCCCCGGCGATGATCTCCCGAAAGGAGGGTCGGCGCCGCAAGACGGTGCTCGCCGTCTTGTGCCTGCTACTGCTCCTCGCGGCGCTCGTACTGCGCGGACGACGCGCCTGGTTGGGATCCCCTGCAGCGCACGCGCCCCGTCCTGCGCCGGTGAGCGCGGGGTAGCCGCGCGCTCACGGCAGCCTCCGTCGCCGCGCTCCGTCAGGAGCCGGCGGCGAGGGCGGCGTCCGCCGCCTGGGCGACGGCGCCGAAGACGAGGGCCAGCGCGCCCGGCTCGATCGTGCGCGCCGGCACGCCGTCCGGCGTGTGGAAGAGCGGGAACGTCCCCGAGAACGACAGGACCGGCGCGCCACGGCCCTGCCGGAGCGCGCCCTCGCCCGCGAACGTACCCGACGACATCGGCACGAACCCCGCCGGCGCCAGCGCCGCATGCACGGCGGCGCGCGCCGCCGGATCGAGATCGTCGGCAACCAGACGCAGCGGTGCGAGCACGCGGCCGCCCTTCCCGTCGTCCGCCATCGCCGCGAGGCTCGCGCCGAGGTGGATCACGAGCCGCGGCGCCGGGCCTCGGGGCGGCGGCGAGCAGCGCCGTCCCCTCGACGGCACGACGCAGAAACGTGCGGCGCGTGAGCAGCCGGCGGTGGCCTCCCATGCGGGAGCGCTATCACGATCGCCCCCGCGAGCGGCACACGCGGTGCCGAGCCCATCCCGAGCACGCGCGGGCGTGGCACAGCGGCGGACCGGGTGCTACGCAGCCGCATGGCCTCGTCGATCCCGCGTCGCGCACCGGCGCGCGCCCCCGGGAGGCCGGCCTGAGCCTGCGCGCCGATGTGGTCGTCGTGGGCACCGGCGCCGGCGGTGGTCCGGCGGCGGCCGTCCTCGCCGAGAAGGGCCTCGACGTCGTCGTCCTCGAGGCCGGGCCGCGCGTCGAGGCCGGCGACTTCACGGGCGACGAAGCCGAGATGACCGCCCGCCTGTGGGCGCTGGGCGCGACCGACGCCGGCATGACGCTCTACGCCGGCGCCTGCGTCGGCGGCTCGACGGTCATCAACGACGCGCTCTGCTTCCGCCCGCCGCCGGAGATCCTCGCCGCGTGGCGCGACCGGCACGGGCTCGCCGGCTTCACCGAGGCCGCGATGGCGCCGTTCGTCGACGCCGCCTGGGCCGACGTGCACGCCGAGCCCACCGGCTCCGACCACATGAACCGCAACGCCCGCCTGCTCGAGCGCGGCGCCAAGCGGCTCGGCTGGGCCGCCGGCGCCGCGCCGCGCAGCGTGCGCGACTGCGTGAACCTCGGCCTGTGCAACTTCGGCTGCCCGAGCAACGCGAAGCAGTCGACGCTCGTCACCTACGTACCGCGCGCGGAGCAGGCGAAGGCGCGGGTGCTGGCGTCGACGCGGGTCGAGCGCCTGCGCCTCGGCGCGGGCGCCGTCAGCGCGGTGGAGGCCCGCGGCGCCGACGGCCGGCCGCTCGTCGTCGAAACCCCGCGCGTGTGCCTCGGCGCCGGCGTGCTCGGGACGCCGCCGCTCCTGCAGCGCAGCGGGATCGCGGCGGGCGACGGGGTGACGGTGCATTCGAGCACGCACGTGTCGGCGCGCTTCCCCATGCCCGTGCACGCCTACTACGGACCGACGATGGCGTTCGTCGTGCACGAGTTCAGCGACGTCAACGGCAACCGGGGGCCGGGCGTCATGATCGAGAGCGTGGCGGCGTCGCCGCTCGCGACCGCCACCGCCCTACCCGGCTTCGGCCCCGCCCACGCCGACGCGCTCGCGCAGCTGCCCCACCTCGCCCGCGCGCTCGTCGTCGCCCACGATCGCAGCCGCGGCCGCATCGACGCCGAGGGCCGCGTCGCCTACGCGCTGCTGCCCGAGGACATGGAGCGGCTGCGCGTCGGCATGCGCGAGTCGGCGCGCGCCTACCTGGCCGCGGGTGCCGACGAGGTGTGGCTGCCGGTGAACGGCCTGCCGCCCGTCCGCAGCGAGTCCGACCTGGTCACGATCGACGCCGCCGCCCGCCGCCCGGGCGACTTCGCCCTGCTCTACGCCGTGCACCTCTTCGGCGGCGCCGCGATGGGCGACGTGTGCGACGAGGCCGGCGCCGTGCGCGGCGTGCGCGGCCTGTGGGTGGTCGACGCCTCCGGCCTGCCGACCAACACCGGGGTCAACCCCCAGATCACGATCATGGCCAACGCGCTGCGCGTGGCGCAGGGGATCGCGTGACGCCCGCGGTGGCGCACGCCGCGGCGGCGCTCGACCGCCGCACGTTCCTGCGTCTGGCGGGTCTGGCGGCCGCGGCGGGGCTGGTGCCGACCGGCTGCGGCGGCGGGCAGGCGCCGGCCGCAGGCACGACGCTCCAGGTGCTCTCGTCGCGCCAGTACGCGACCCTCACCGCCGCGGCGGCGCGGCTCGTCGGCCCGCGCGGCGCCGCGCTGATCCGCGATCGCGCCGTCGACCCGGCGGCGGCGGCCGACGCGCTGCTCGCACGCTCGCCGCTCGTCGGCGGCCTCGTCGCACAGGCGCTCACGGTGCTCGAGTTCGGCGTCTGGCCGCTCCTGCCGAAGCTGCGTCCGTTCACCGCGCTCGACGACGACGCGCAGGACGCCCTGCTGCGCGACTGCATGACGTCGTCGATGGACCTCAAGCAGGCGCTCTTCGCCGGTGTGCGCGGCATCGTGATGGGAGCGTTCTACGGCCAGGCGGCAACGCAGCCGCTGACGCACTACCCCGGGCCGTTCGGGCTCGGCGCCGTGACCATCGCCGACGCGATGCAGCCGCTCGACGAGCCCGAGTAGCCTTGCGGCCGCCGGCGCGACCCCCCTCGCCAGGTAGCGGGACCTCTGCTAGCTCCGGACGATGCTCGACGCGGCACAGCGCGCCCACTGGACCCGTCACGGATGGCTCCACGTCCGCGACTTCCTCGCGCCGGACGAGACGCGCGCGCTCCAACGCCACACCGAGGAGATCACGGCCTGGCCGGAGGAGCCGGGACGGTGGATGCGCTACTACGAGCGCCGTGCCGGCCAGACCGACGGCAAGATGCTGGCGCGCATCGAGAACTTCGTTCCCTACCATCCCGAGCTCGCCGAGATGGTCGCGGGCACGCGCATCCGCGAGCTGCTCAGCGACTGCCTCGGCGAGCCCGTCGTTCTCTTCAAGGACAAGATCAACTTCAAGCTGCCGGGCGGCGCCGGCTTCGCGCCGCACCAGGACGCTCCCGCGTACAAGGACTTCGGCGTCGAGCACCACCTCACGGTGATGGTCCCGGTCGACGCCTTCACGCTCGACAACGGCTGCCTCGAGATGGCGCGCGACGGCGCGTCCCGCGTCCTACTGCCGCAGAAGCCCGACGGCACGCTCGCCGACGGCGTCCTCGAGCGCTACGAGCTCGAGCCGCTGCTCGCGACGCCGGGCGACGTCATCGTCTTCGACGCCTGGGTGCCGCACCGCTCCGGTCCGAACCGCTCGGCGGGGCCGCGGCGCTCGTACTACCTGACCTTCAACCCGGCGGCGGCGGGCGACCACCGCGCCGCCTACTACGCGCGCAAGCGCGAGTGCTTCCCGCCCGAGTACGAGCGCCGGCCCGGCGTCGACTACGGCGCCCTCGGCGCCCAGTTCAACCTCGGCAACCCGTTCGATTGAGCGGCCACGGGCACGCGCTCCGGAGCGTCTCGCGCCGCCGCCCGGGCGCGACGCGGGGCCGTGCCGCGGCCGCGAGCCCGCGGCAGAGCCCGCGGCCCGTCGCACTGAGTTTCCTGGCAGCGCCGGATGCCTGGTTATGGATCGCGCCGGAGCCCCGCGCGGCGCCGCCCGCCGGGCGCGGCCGGCTCGTGGTCGCGGTCCTCGTCGTGGTCGCGGTGGTGGCGGCGGTGCGCCTGCTGCCCGTGAACGCCTGGCTGCTCGCGTTCGTCGGCTGGATGCGCGACGCAGGCGCCGCCGGCATGGCGGTCTACGTCCTCGCCTACGTCGCCGCCTGCGTGCTCTTCGTGCCCGGGCTGATCCTCACGCTCGGCGGCGGCTTCGCCTACGGCGTCGCCGCCGGCGTGCCGCTCGTGTGGGTGGCGGCCAATCTCGGTGCGGCGGTGGCGTTCCTCCTCGGGCGCACGCTGCTGCGCGAGCGCATCGCGGCGCGGGTCGCCGGCGACGCCCGCTTCGCGGCCATCGACCGCGCCGTCGGGCGCGAGGGCTTCAAGGTCGTGCTGCTGACGCGCCTGTCGCCGGCGTTCCCCTTCAGCCTCTTGAACTACGCCTACGGGCTGACGACCGTGTCCTTCCGCGACTACGCGCTCGGCTCGCTGCTCGGCATGATCCCGGGGACCGCGATGTACGTGTACCTCGGCTCGCTGTTGACGAGCGTCACGCAGATCGCGGCGGGCGCGCCGGCGGGCAATGCGGCGACGCAGGCGCTCACCTGGCTCGGTGCCGCGGCCACCGTGGCGGTGACGGTCGTCGTCACCCGCCTCGCCCGGCGCGCGCTCGACGAGGCGACGGCGGCGTCTCCCGGCGGCGCCGCCGTCCCCATCCATCGCACGCCCCACGACCCCGCCCGGCCTCTCGTCCTGCCCGACGACACGCACAACCGCGCGCTCGTCGCATGCGTGCACCCGCCCGGACGGCGGAACCCGACGCCGAGCGGCCGCTACAACCTCGTCGTCGTGGGCGGCGGCACGGCGGGGCTGGTCGCCGCCGCGGGCGGCGCCGGGCTCGGCGCCAAGGTGGCGCTGGTCGAGCGCGCCCTCATGGGCGGCGACTGCCTCAACACCGGCTGCGTGCCGTCGAAGGCGCTCATCGCCTCGGCCCGCGCCGCGGCCGCCGCCCGCAGGGCCGACCGGCTCGGCGTGCGGGTCGGCGCCGTCGACGTCGACTTCCCCGCCGTCATGGCCCGCCTGCGCGCGCTGCGTGCCCGCATCGCGCGCAACGACTCCGTCCAGCGCTTCGAGCAGCTCGGCGTCGAGGTGCACCTCGGCGACGCCCGCTTCACCGGCCCGCGGACGATCGAGGTCGACGGCCGGACGCTCGCGTTCTCGTGCGCCGTCGTCGCGACCGGGGCCCGCGCCGCGGTGCCGCCCATCCCCGGCCTCGCCGAGGCCGACTTCCTCACCAACGAGACCTTGTTCGAGCTGACCGAGCTGCCACGCCGCCTGGTCGTGCTCGGCGGCGGCCCGGTCGGCTGCGAGATGGCGCAAGCCTTCGCCCAGCTCGGCGCGACGGTGACCCTCGTCACCGACGCCGCCCATATCCTCCCGCGCGAGGACGCCGACGCCGCCGCGGTCGTCGCCCGCCGCATGGCCGCCGACGGCGTGCGCCTCGTCACCGGGGCCACCGTGACACGCGTCCTCCGCATCGACGGGGCCACGCGCGTCGACTGGCGCGCCGGCGACGTCGCCGACACCGCCACCGGCGACCGCCTGCTCGTCGCCGCCGGTCGGACGCCCAACCTCGGGGGCCTCGGCCTCGAGGCGGCCGGCGTCGCCTACGGTCCACACGGCGTGACGGTCGACGACCACCTCCGCACCACGAACCGCCGCGTCTTCGCCGCCGGCGACGTCGCGTCCCGCTTCCGGTTCACGCACACCGCCGACGCCCTCGCGCGCATCGTGCTCACCAACGCGCTCTTCCTCGGGCGGCGGAAGGCGAGCGCGCTCACCGTGCCCTGGTGCACGTACACGTCGCCCGAGCTCGCGCACACCGGGCTCTCCGCCGCCGAGGCGCAGGCACGCGGCATCGCCACGACGACCCTCACGCTGCCGCTCCACGACGTCGACCGCGCCATCGTCGAGGACGACGACGAAGGGTTCCTGCGCGTCGTCGTGCGCAAGGGCAGCGACGCGATCGTCGGCGCGACGCTGATCGCGGCGAACGCGGGCGACGTCGTCTCCGAGCTGACGCTCGCCATCGTCGCCGGCGTCGGGCTCGGCACCGTCGCCAACGTCATCCACCCGTATCCGACGCAGGCCGAGGTCGTGAAGAAGGCCGGCGACGCCTACAACCGCACCCGCCTCACGCCGACGGTGAAGTCGCTGTTCGCGTGGTGGCTGGCGCGCAATCGCTGACCACATCCCCACCCGAGGAGCCGTCGATGCAGGCCGTCGCCGTCCATCCCGCCACGCGCGAGGTCGCGCTGATCGATCATCCCGAGCCGCGGCTCGAGTCGCCGACGCAGGTGAAGCTGCGCATCCTCGAAGTCGGCGTCTGCGGCACCGACCGCGAGATCGCGCACTTCCAGTACGGCACGCCGCCGGCGGGCAGCGAGTGGCTGGTCATCGGCCACGAGTCGCTGGGCGAGGTCGTCGAGGTCGGGCCGGACGTGCAGGGGCTCGCGCCCGGCGACCTCGTCGTGCCGATGGTGCGCCGCCCGTGCCCGCACCCGACCTGCCTCGCGTGCACCGCCGGCCGCCAGGACTTCTGCTACACGGGCGACTTCACCGAGCGCGGCATCAAGGGCCGCCACGGCTTCATGACCGAGCTGGTGGTCGACGAGGCGCGCTACATGAACCCGGTGCCGCGGGCGCTGCGCGACACCGCGGTCCTCGTCGAGCCGCTGACGATCGCCGAGAAGGCGCTGATCCAGCTCTGGCAGGTGCAGGAGCGGCTGCCGTGGGCATGCCCGGTCGTCCCGGGCCAGGCGCCGGGGCACTGTCATACGGCGATCGTGCTCGGCTCCGGGCCCGTCGGCCTCCTCGGCGCGCTGGCGCTGCGCGCGGCCGACTTCGACGTCCACGTCTTCTCGCGCGCCGCGGCGCCGAACCCGGCCTCGGAGCTGCTGGCGCAGGTGGGCGCGCACTACGTATCGGCCGCGGACGAGCCGATCGCCGCGCTCGCGCAGCGGCTCGGTAACGTCGACCTCGTCTACGAGGCGACCGGCGCCGCGCAGATCGCGTTCGACACCCTCGCCGTGATGGGCGCCAACAGCGTCTTCATCTTCACCGGCGTGCCGGGACGCCGCGGGCCGATCACCATCGACGCCGACGGGCTCATGCGCGACCTCGTGCTGAAGAACCAGATGGTCTTCGGGACCGTGAACGCGAGCCGGGAGGCGTTCGCCGCCGCCATCCGCGATCTCGGCGTCTTCGAGCACAAGTGGCCGGGCGTGGTGCGCCGGCTGGTGACGGCGCACTGGCCGGTGACCGCCTTCCGCGACCTGCTGCTGTCCGATCCCGCCGGGATCAAGAACGTGGTCTCGCTGGCGGCCTAACGGTCGCCCGCGGGCGCCGCCGCCGCCGGCGTGCAGGTGACGTCGGTCTCGCCGTGCCGCCCGAGCACGGCCTCGTCGCCGAGGATGCGGAAGGTCAGGGTGCGGCCCTGATAGCGCATGCCGCGCACGCCCGGGCGCGAGACCGCGATCTCTTCGGGCGCCGACCCCACCTGCACGACGGCGGCAGGCAGCTGGGTCAGGTCGTAGAGGCGTACCGTCACGGGGCCGGCTGCCCCACAGTCCCAGGCCGTCGGATCGGGGACGCGGAAGAGGCCGGCCGCGACCTGCAGCGTGGTGATGCGGAGGTCATAGGTCGTCTGCACGCAGCGGACGAGGTCGGGCGCGCTGGCGCAGGCGTCGCGCGTGCGGAGCCACTGCTCCTGGGCCGCGATCTGCGCGCTGCGCTGCGGCTCGGAGAACGCCCGCAGCGCGTCCGCGTACACCTGGCTCATGCGGCGATCGAGGTCGGCGAGCGCGCCGTTGTGACAGAGCAGCGTCTCGACCGGGCCCTGGGCACGGTCGCAGTCGAACGACGGCGTCGCGGCCGGCGCCGGCACCGGGACGAGGAGCGCGAGCGCGACCACGAGCGGGCCGAATCGTTCGCGACGCCGTTGCCCTTCCGCCACGCCCGACGTGTCGCGCGCCGGGCCGTCCCCTTCAAGCCGCGGCGCGTCCCGCTTCCGGCCTCTCGGAGCGGACGCCGCTCGCGGGATGCAGGCGCGGGAACCGGCCACCCTCCCGGGGGCGGCCCGACCTGGTGCGCCGCTTGCTGCGGACGTGCGTCATGGAGCGCGTTCGCCACCGGCTGTGGTCGACGCTGCGCCGCTTGGCGCACCACGTCATCCCGCATCGCTACCGCCCGCGCTTCGTGCGTCGCATCCACACGGTGTGTCCGGCGACGGGCGAGGTCGCCCAGATCGACATCGAGCTGGCCGTGCAGCCGGGCGAGCGGCACGTGATCCGCTGCTCGCTCCACCCCGACGGCACGGTGCCGTGCGACGAGGCCTGCCGGCGCAATCCGCGGATATGGGAGGGGCCGGCGGACGTGCTGCTCATCCTGCCCCCGGGCCGCGGCGTGCCGAACGAGAAGGACTGACGCGGCCTACGCGCCCGCCGCCGCGGTCGCCCCGGCGCGCACCGCCGCCACCAGCTCCAGCTCGGGGCAGTGCTTGGCGACCCAGGACATCTCGAAGTCGCTCTTGAAGAGCATGAGCGGCTTGCCGTCGGCGTCGAGGCAGACGGCGACGTTGCTGCGCCGCGCGACGTCGTCGAGGTCGACGCCCGGATTCGCGATCCAGCGCGCGTGCCGGTAGGGCAGCGGCGAGAACGTCGCCTCGACGCCGTACTCGTCGCGCAGGCGGTGGCGTACGACGTCGAACTGGAGCGGCCCGACGGCGCCGAGGATCGGGTCGGGATCGCGCAGCGCGTGGTCGGACAGGAGCTGCACGGCGCCCTCCTCGGAGAGCTGCTCGAGCCCCTTGCGCAGCTGCTTGCGGCGCAGGGCGTCCGGCAGGCGCACGCGCACGAAGTGCTCGGGCGAGAAGCGCGGCAGCGCTTCGTAGCGGATCGGCTCGGCCTCGTAGAGCGAGTCGCCGACGGCGAGCTGACCGCCGTCCCACACGCCGACGATGTCGCCGGGGAACGCCTCGTCGACCGTCGCCCGCTCGCGCGACTGGAGCTGCATGACGCGGTTCACGTTGAGCGGCTTGCCGGTGCGCTCGTGGACGATCGTCATGCCGCGCTCGAAGCGTCCGGCGCACACGCGCACGAAGGCGATGCGGTCGCGGTGCTTCGGGTTCATGTTCGCCTGGATCTTGAAGACGAACCCCGAGCAGGCGGGGCCCTCGATCGGCACCGGACCGCCGTCGGACTTGCGCGGGCCGGGCGGCGGGCACAGCTCGACGAAGCGCTCGAGGAACGGCTCGACGCCGAAGTTGGTGATGGCGCTGCCGAAGAAGACGGGCGTCACCTCGCCGGCGAGGAACAGGTCCTGGTCGAACGGGTAGCCGGCGGTCTCGAGGAGGTCGAGCTCGGCGCGCAGCGTCCTGCGTGCGCTCTCCGGCAGCGGGCTCGCGGCGTCGGCGGCGAGGCTCGCGACCGTCTGCGGCACGCGACGCGCGCCGCCGGCGCCGCGGTCGAAGAGCAGCAGCGACTCGCTCCAGCGGTCGAAGACGCCGCGGAACGTCTCGCCCATGCCGACCGGCCACGTCGCCGCCGTCGCCGGGATGCCGAGCACCTCCTCGATCTCGTCGAGCAGCTCGAGCGGCTCCCGTCCCCAGCGGTCCATCTTGTTGACGAACGTCACGATGGGGATGCGCCGCATGCGGCACACCTTGAAGAGCTTGATCGTCTGCGGCTCGACGCCCTTGGCGGCGTCGAGCAGCATCACCGCGCAGTCGGCGGCGACGAGCGTGCGGTAGGTGTCCTCGCTGAAGTCGTCGTGGCCCGGGGTGTCGAGCAGGTTCACGCACAGCCCCTGGAAGGGGAACTGGAGCACGCTCGTCGACACCGAGATGCCGCGCTCCTTCTCTATCGCCATCCAGTCGCTGGTGGCGTGCTTCGCGGCGCCGCGGCCGCGCACCGAGCCCGCCTCGCGGATGACGCCGCCGTAGAGCAGCAGCTTCTCGGTCAGCGTCGTCTTGCCCGCGTCCGGGTGCGAGATGATCGCGAACGTGCGCCGCCGCGCCGCCTCGCGGGCGACCTGGGCCTGCTCGGGCGTCATCGGACCGGGGACCTCGGGGAAGACGGGGGAGACATCGGGTGGAACCGGCAAGGGATACCTGCGGGCCTCCTACCGGGCAACCGCGCGGTTTGCGGCGCCGCATCCGCCGGCCCACACTCCGCCCACACCGCATCACGGAGGAGGGCCACGATGCTGAAGCTGTACCACGCGTCCCAGAGCCGATCGGTCCGGCCGCGCTGGCTGCTCGAGGAGCTGGGTGTCCCCTACGAGGTCGAGCGTCTCTCGCTCTCGGCGGGCGACCACAAGAAGCCCGCGTACCTGAAGCTCAACCCGAACGGCCAGGTGCCGACGCTGGTCGACGGCGACCTCGCGCTCTTCGAGTCGGCGGCGATCTGCCAGTACCTGACCGACAAGTACCCCGAGAAGGGCTTCGCTCCGCCGGCCGGCACGCCGGAGCGCGGCCGCTACTACCAGTGGATCCACTACGCCATGTCCGGGCTCGAGCCGCCGGCGGTGACCATCTTCCTGCACACGATCATGAAGCCCGAGGCCGAGCGGCTGCCGCAGCTGGTCGGGCCGGCGCGGGAGACGCTCGTGGGCGCGGTCGGCGTGGTCGACGCCGCGCTCGCCGGCCGCGAGTGGCTCGTCGGCGACCGCATCGGCACCGCCGACGTCATGGTCGGCTCGACGCTCGTCTGGTGCGCGATGATGGGGCTCCTCGGCGACGACACGCCGCACGCGAAGGCCTACCTCGAGCGCATCGCGCAGCGCCCCGCCTACCAGCGCGCCGGCGCCGACTGACGCGACACGGGCGGCTCTCCGCGCCGGCGGGAGCCGCCCGTCTTGTAACAGGCCCGGCGTCCCGGTCATGCAGAACGCGTGACCACGTGCCCGCTTCCCGATCGCAGCGCCGAGTGGCTCGAGGCCGACGGCCTCGGCGGCTTCGCGTCCGGCACCGTCGACCAGATCCGCACACGGCGCTACCACGCGCTGCTGCTCGCGGCGACGGCCCCGCCGACGGGCCGCATGGTGCTCGTGAACGGGCACGAGGCCTGGGTCGACACGCCCCACGGCTCCTTCGCGCTGACGAGCCAGCGCTACGCGGGCGACGTCGTCGCCGGCGACGGCGCGACGCGGCTCACGGCGTTCACCACCGAGCCCTGGCCGACGTGGACCTGGACGCTGCCCGACGGCACCCGCGTGCGCCAGGAGCTGGTCGTGCCGAAGGGCACGGCCGCCGCGGTGCTCGCCTGGTCGCTCGTCGCCCCCGCCGACGACGTGCGCCTGCGCGTCCGCCTGCTGCACTCGGGACGCGACCACCACGCGCTCCATCACGAGAACCCGGCCTTCCGCTTCGACCCGACGACGGAGGACGGCGCCCTCGTCTGGCGTCCCTACGACGGCGTGCCCGCCGTCGCCGTGCGCGCGAGCGGCATCTACGAGCACGCGCCGGACTGGTACCGCCGCTTCCTCTACACCGAGGAGCGCGCGCGCGGGCTCGACTGCACCGAGGACCTGGCGACGCCGGGCGTCTTCCACTTCGCGCTCTCGCCCGGCGAGGCGACGCTGGTCCTCACGACCGCAACGACGCCGGCGCAGGATTCCGTCGCCGTCCGCCACGCGGAGCGCGTCCGCCGCGTCTCCCTCGGCCCGCGGCTCCATCGCGCCGCCGACGCCTACCTCGTCGCGCGCGGCAACGGGAAGACGATCGTCGCCGGCTACCCGTGGTTCACCGACTGGGGCCGCGACACGTTCATCGCCCTGCGCGGGCTGTGCCTGGCGACGGGACGCTTCGACGACGCGCGCGCGATCCTTTGCGAGTGGGCGCATCAGGTGTCGGACGGGATGCTGCCGAACTGCTTCCCCGATCACGGCGACGCCCCGCAGTGGAACACCGTCGACGCGGCGCTGTGGTTCGTCGTCGCGGTGCACGAGTATCTGCGCCGGGCGCCGACGATCGATGCGCGTGACGCGCGCCTGCTCCGCGGTGCCGTGGCGTCGATCCTGGTCGGCTACGCCACCGGCACGCGCCACGGCATCCGCGCCGACCAGGACGGCCTCCTCGCCGCCGGCGCGCCCGGGCTCCAGCTCACCTGGATGGACGCGCGCGTCGGCGGGCACGTCGTCACGCCGCGCATCGGCAAGCCGGTCGAGATCCAGGCGCTGTGGCTGAACGCGCTGCGCGTCGGCGCCGGCTTCGACGACCGCTGGGCGGCGCTCGCCGTGCGCGGGCGCGCCAGCTTCGAGGCGCGGTTCTGGAACGAGGCGCGCGGCTGCCTCTACGACGTCGTCGACGTCGACCATCGGCCCGCCACCGCCGACGGCAGGCTGCGGCCGAACCAGATATTCGCCGTCGGCGGCCTGCCCTTCTCGCTGCTCGAGGGCGAGCGCGCGCGGCGCGTGGTGGAGGTCGTCGAGGCGTCGCTGTGGACCCCGCTCGGCCTGCGCACACTCGCGCCGGGCGAGCCGGGCTACGTCGGGCACTACGGCGGCGGCCCGGAGGCGCGCGACGCCGGCTATCACCAGGGCACCGCCTGGCCGTGGCTCCTCGGCGCGTTCGTCGAGGCCTGGGTGCGCGTCCGCGGTGACACGCCCGAGGCGCGGGCCGAGGCGCGGCACCGCTTCCTCGCGCCCGTGCTCGCGCACCTCGATCAGGCGGGGCTGGATCACGTCTCGGAGATCGTCGACGGCGACGCGCCGCACACGCCGCGCGG
This sequence comes from bacterium, assembly GCA_026129405.1. NCBI lineage: Bacteria > bacterium. The sequence continues at coordinate 896,932 of JAHCID010000001.1, read as the reverse complement.
CTGCCCGTTCCAGGCGTGGTCGGTCGGCGAGACGCTGCGCCTCGCCGAGCTCGTGCTGGCCGACGACACGGCGCGCGCCGGCGTCGCCTGCTGACGGCGGGGCAGCGTCCCCGGCGGATGCGCCGTCACGCCCCGGTCCCCCTCCCCGGCGAGCCGTGCTAGCGTCGACACCCGATGCCGCGTCCCCGACCGATCGAGGATCACGGAGTCATCGGCGACCTGCACACCGTCGCCCTGGTCTCGATGGACGGCTCCATCGACTTCCTCTGCGCGCCGGCGTTCGACTCGCCGTCGGTGTTCGCGGGCCTGCTCGACGCCGAGCGCGGCGGGAGCTTCCAGCTCGCGCCGGTGCTCGACGACCCGACGCACAAGCAGCTCTACCTGCCCGACACGAACGTCCTCTTGACACGTTTCCTCGGCGAGGACGGCTCCGCCGAGATCTCCGACTTCATGCCGGTCGAAGACGCCGGCATGGCCCACAACATCGTGCGGCGCGCGAAGGCGGTGCAGGGCGACGTGCGCTTCCGGATGCGCTGCGCGCCGCGCTTCGACTACGCGCGCGCCACACATACGGCCGAGAAGCGCGGCAAGACCGTCGTCTTCCGCAGCGGCGGCCCGCAGGGCGGCCTGGCGCTGCGCCTGCACGCCGACGTACCCGTCGAGCTGCACGACGGCGACGCCGTCGCCGAGTTCACCCTGCGCGAGGGCGACGCCGCGGCGTTCGTGCTCGAGGAGCTGATCGACGGCGACGACACGCCGTGCGGCGGCTCGGACTACGCCACCGACGCGTTCAAGAGCACCGTGAATTTCTGGCGCCGCTGGATCGGCCGCGCGACCTACGGCGGCCGCTGGCGCGAGATGGTGCAGCGCTCGGCGCTGACGCTGAAGCTGCTGACGTCGCGACCCTACGGGTCCATCGTCGCCGCGCCGACCTTCGGCCTGCCCGAGCAGATCGGCGGCACGCGCAACTGGGACTATCGCTACACCTGGATCCGCGACGCGTCCTTCACGCTCTACGGCCTCATGCGTCTCGGCTTCACCGAGGAGGCCGCCGCCTTCATGCGCTGGATCGAAGCCCGCTGCGACGAGCTCGCGGCCGACGGCTCGCTCCAGATCATGTACGCGATCGACGGCCGGCGCGTGCCGGACGAAGAGGACCTGCCGCACCTCCGCGGCTACATGGACTCGCGGCCCATACGCATCGGCAACGCCGCCGCCGACCACCTGCAGCTCGACATCTACGGCGAGCTGATGGACGCCGTGTACCTCTACGACAAGTACGGCGCACCGGTGTCGTTCGACCTCTGGCGCAACCTGCGCCGGCTGGTCGACTGGGTGTGCGCCAACTGGCAGCAGCCCGACGAGAGCATCTGGGAGGTGCGCGGCGGACGGCGCGAGTTCCTCTACTCGCGCGTGCTGTGCTGGGTGGCGGTCGACCGCGCGATCCGGCTCGCCCGCCGGCGCTCGCTGCCGGGCCCGATCGCCCGCTGGCACGAGGTCCGCGACACGATCTACGAGAGCGTCTTCGCCTCGTTCTGGGACGCCGACCGCAAGACGTTCGTGCAGTATCCCGGCGCCCGCACCGTCGACGCGGCGTCGCTGCTGATGCCGCTCGTGCGCTTCCTCTCCCCGACCGACCCGCGCTGGGTGTCGACGCTGCGTGCGATCGAGCAGAGCCTGGTCGCCGACTCGCTCGTGTACCGCTATCGGCTCGACGCCGAGTTCAGCGACGGGCTGCCGCCCGGCGAGGGGACGTTCTCGATGTGCTCGTTCTGGTACGTCGAGTGCCTCTCGCGGCTGGGCGACCTGCCGAAGGCCCGCTTCTTCTTCGAGAAGATGCTGGGCTACGCCAACCACCTCGGCCTCTACGGCGAGGAGCTCGGCCCGCGCGCGCGGCACCTGGGCAACTTTCCCCAGGCGTTCACCCACCTGGCCCTGATCAGCGCCGCGTTCGACCTCGACCGCCGGCTCTCGGCCGCAGGACACCCGGGCTGACACGACCGTCGCGCTTGAGACTGCCGGCGGTTCGACCGTAACCCGGACGGAGGACCGACATCGGAGCGGGCGGACCGGGAGCAGCGAGGGGGGGGACAATGGCGGATCGCACGACGGCCGAGCGCCGGCGCCTCGACGAGGACGCCCGCCGCGAGAAGGACTGGAAGCGCTGGGGGCCGTACCTGGCCGAGCGACAGTGGGGCACCGTGCGCGAGGATTACTCGGCGACCGGCGAGTGCTGGGACTACCTGCCGCACGACCACGCCCGCAGCCGCGCCTATCGCTGGGGCGAGGACGGCCTGCTCGGCATCACCGATCGCCAGGGCCGCCTGTGCGTCGCGCTGGCGCTGTGGAACGGCCGGGACCCGATCCTGAAGGAGCGGCTCTTCGGCCTCACCGGCCCCGAGGGCAACCACGGCGAGGACGTGAAGGAGTGCTGGTTCCATCTCGACGCGCTCCCGAGCCATGCCTACCTGAAGGCCGTCTACCGCTACCCGCAGGCCGCGTATCCCTACGAGCACCTCGTCCAGGAGAACCGGCGACGCACCCGCCAGGACCCCGAGTTCGAGCTCCTCGACACGGGCGTCCTCGACGGCGGCTGCTTCTGGGACGTCACCGCCGAGTACGCGAAGGCCGCGCCCGACGACGTCCTCCTGCGCGTGACCGTCGCCAACCGCGGCCCCGAGGAAGCGACGCTCCATCTCCTGCCGCACGTCTGGTTCCGCAACACCTGGAGCTGGGGGCGCACGGGCGAAGGCTACTGGCCGAAACCGCACATCGCGCGCGTCGACGAGGCCACGCTCGACCTCGAGCATGCGAGCCTCGGCCGCTTCCGCTTCCACTGCGAGACGCCGCCACGCGACCTCCTCTTCACCGACAACGAGACCAACCAGGAGCGCCTCTTCGACGCGCCCAGCGCGTCGCCGTGGGTGAAGGACGCGTTCCACCGCTGGCTCATCGACGGCGAGCGCGGCGCCGTGAACCCGGGCGGCGTGGGCACGAAGACCGCGGCGCACTACGTGCTCACCGTGCCGGCCGGCGGCGAGACCGTGCTGGCGTTCCGTCTCGTCGCCGAGGGCGAGGCGCCGGCACGGCCGTTCGGCGCCGAGTATCGGCAGGTCTTCGCCGCCCGCCTCGCCGAAACCGACGCCTTCTACGACGAGCTGCTGCCGACGACGATGACCGACGCCGAGCGCCAGGTCGCACGCCAGGCCTACGCCGGCCTCCTGTGGACGAAGCAGTTCTTCCACTACGACGTCACCGCCTGGCTCGAGGGCGACCCCGCGCAGCCGTCGCCGCCGGCCGCGCGCCTCACCGGCCGCAACCACGAGTGGCGCCACCTCTACAACCGCGACGTCGTCTCCATGCCCGACGCGTGGGAGTACCCCTGGTACGCGGCGTGGGACCTCGCCTTCCACATGATCCCGTTCGCGAAGCTCGACCCCCACTTCGCGAAGGAGCAGCTGATCCTGTTCCTGCGCGAATGGTACATGCACCCGAACGGGCAGATCCCGGCCTACGAGTTCGCCTTCGGCGACGTGAACCCGCCGGTGCACGCCTGGGCCGCGTGGCGCGTCTACAAGATGACCGGGCCGCGCGGGGCGCGCGACCGGCGCTTCCTCGCGCGCGTCTTCCAGAAGCTCGTCCTCAACTTCACCTGGTGGGTGAACCGCAAGGACGTCGAGGGCAACAACCTCTTCGGCGGCGGCTTCCTCGGGCTCGACAACATCGGCGTGTTCGACCGCTCGCGACCGCTGCCGGACGGCGGCTACCTGCAGCAGGCCGACGGCACAGCGTGGATGGCGTTCACCTGCATGATGCTGCTGTCGATGGCGCTCGAGCTGGCCGACGGCGATCCCGCCTACGAGGACATGGCGTCGAAGTTCTTCGAGCACTTCATCGCCATCTCCGACGCCATCAACAACGTCGGCGGCACGGGGCTGTGGGACGAGGAGGACGGCTTCTACTACGACCAGCTGCACTGCAACGGCCGCGCGATCCCGTTGCGCGTGCGCTCGCTCGTGGGCTTCGTGCCGCTGATCGCAGTGAGCTCGCTCAAGACCTCCACGATCGAGAAGCTGCCCGGGTTCAGGAAGCGCATGCACTGGTTCCTCGAGAACCGGCCCGAGCTGGCGTCGCAGATCACCTGCCTCGACGTCTGCGCGACCACCGGCGACCGCCTGCTCGCGATCCCGTCGCGCGCCCGACTCGAGCGCATCCTGCGCTACCTGCTCGACGAGACCGAGTTCCTGTCGCCCTACGGCGTGCGTTCGCTCTCGCGTCACCACCGGGAGCACCCGTTCACGTTCGGCACCGACGGCAGCACGCAGTCGGTGCGCTACGTGTCGGGCGAGTCCGACACCTGGATGTTCGGCGGCAACTCGAACTGGCGCGGGCCGGTGTGGTTCCCGCTGAACTTCCTCATCATCGAGGCGCTGGAGCGCTACCACCACTTCTACGGCAGCGGCTTCACGGTCGAGCTGCCGGCGCGCTCGGGACGCTACGTCGGTCTCGACGTCGTGGCGCGCGAGCTCCAGCGCCGCCTCGCGGCGCTCTTCCTTCCCGACGCCAGCGGCCGCCGGCCGTGCCACGGCAACGACCGGCGCTGGGCCGACGACCCGAACTGGCGCGACCTCGTCCTCTTCTACGAGTACTTCGACGGCGACGACGGCCGCGGCTGCGGCGCCAACCACCAGACCGGGTGGACGTCGCTGGTGGCGCCGTGCCTCGAGGACCTCGCCCGCGAGCGGGAGGCCCAGCGGTGAGCGACGCCGCACCCGTCGCGCGCCGCGGGAGCTGCGAGCCGACACCGGCCGTCTCGGGCGAGACCCCGGCGGCGCGGGTCAGAAAAGCAGGAACGGCGCGACCATCGCGCCCAGCGAGACCCCGGCGCCGAGCAGCGTCAGGGCCATGCCGGCCGCCTGGGCCTCGGTCGCGGGCGCGTCGTCACCCACGGCCGGCGCGCCGGCGTTGCCCGGCAGCCCGTCGAACTCGGCCAGCGCGCGCGCAGGGCTCGTCGTGGCAGGCGGCGGCGCCGCGTTGCCGGCGGGGGCGGTGACATGATCGGCGTGGAGCCCCTCGCGCGGTCCGCAGGCGACGAGCGCGACGCCGAGCAGCCCCGCGGCGACGGCCGCACGGGCAGGCGTCGTGCGACGCCGGCGCAGGGCAGCGGATCGAGCGGTCATCCGTAGATCTTCCGGTAGAGGGTGCGGCGGTTGATGCCGAGCGCGCGTGCCGCGGCGGCCTTGTTGCCGCCGGTGGCGTCGAGCACCTGGCGCACGTAGGCGCGCTCGATCTGGTCGAGCGGCACGATCCCGTCCGGCCCGCCCTCGGCACCCGCGACGATCGCCGACGGCGCGCCGAGCTCGATGTCCTCGGGCAGGATGCTGTCGTGCTGGGCGAGCGCGACGGCGCGCTCGAGGACGTTCGCCAGCTCGCGCACGTTGCCGGGCCAGTCGTGATGGACGAGCCGGCGCATGGCGGCCGCCGAGACGCCGACGATCTCGCGCCCCCGGTCCTCGCGCCGCGAGGCGGCGCGCCCGAGGAAGTGATCGACGAGGGCGACGACGTCCTCGCGACGCTCGCGCAGCGGCGGCAGGTCGATGCGGATGACGTTCAGGTGGTAGTAGAGGTCCGGTCGCACCCGGCCCTCGCGCAGCAGCGCTTCGAGCGGCCGGCTGGTGGCGACGATCAGGCGCGGCGCCGCGTCGGCCTGGCCCGCTCCCGACTCGAGCGCGTCCCGCAGCCGCGCCTGCACGCCGAAGGGCAGCTCGCTGATCCCGTCGAGCAGCAGCGTGCCGCCGCCGGCGGCGGCGAAGGCCCCGCCGCGCCCGGCACCCGCGGCGTCCGGCTCGCCCTCGGCGCCGAAGAGCCGCTCGCCGGCGAGGTCCGGCGGCAGGGTGGCGCAGTCGATCTCGACGAACGGCCGCGCGGCATCGCCGCCGGCCGCGTGGACGAAGCGCGCGAGCACGCTCTTGCCCGCCCCGGGCTCGCCGCAGAGCAGGACGGTCGCGCGCGACTGCGCGGCCCGGCGCGCCGTCTCGACGACCTTGCGCATGGCCGGCCCCTCGGCCACCAGCTGGCCCGGCCCCTGCGAGGGCCGCGTCGTACGCAGGCGGACGATCTCCCGTCGCAGCTGCTGGTCCGTGAACGCCCGCTCGATGGCGAGCAGCAGCACCTCGAGCTTGAACGGCTTGGCGACGAAGTCGCACGCGCCGGCCTTCACCGCCGACACCGCCATCTCGATGGTGCCGAACGCGGTGATCAGGAGGACGAGCTGCGAGGGCCGCCGCGCCAACACGGCCTGGAGGAGATCGAGGCCGCGGAGCTCCGGCATCTCGACGTCGCTCACGAGGAGGTCGAAGTGCTCGCGGGTGATGCGCTCGAGCGCCTCCGTCGGCGACGTCATGCCGACGGTCTCGTAGCCGTGCTCGTCGAGGCTCTCGCAGAGGAAATCGACGACGCCGGCGTCGTCGTCGAGCACGAGGATGCGGCGGCCGGCCCAGGTCTCGTTCATCCCACGACCTCCTTCACGCCTCCGGTCTCGCCGAGCGGCAAATGCACCTCCACGCGGGTTCCCGCACCGGGGGTGGAGCGCAGCGCGATCGTGCCGCCGTGATCCTCGACGATCGCCTTCACCACCGCCAGCCCGAGGCCGGTGCCCTGCGCGTCGGGCCAGCTGCTGAAGAACGGCTCGAACGCCCGCGCCGCCGCCACCGCGTCCATGCCGGCGCCGTCGTCGTCGACCACGAGGCGGACGCTGTGCCGCTCCGTCGTGCCCCTGGCGTGACGAAAGCGCGCCGCCGTGAGCGTGAGCCGAACGCTGCCGCCGGGTCTGGCCGCCTTGAGCGCATTGCCGACGAGGTTCAGCACCACCTGCTGCACGCGATCCGGATCGGCGCGCACGGCGGGGAGGTCGCGATCGTACTCGAACGCCAGCGTCACCCGGCGGCGCCGGGCTTCGGTCTCGAGCAGGTCGAGGACCGCGTGGGTCGCGGCGGGGAGGTCGGCGTCGGCCATGCGCGGCGCGCTGCGCCGGGTGACGCCGAGCAGCTGCTCCACGATGCGCGTGACCCGCTCCGCCTGCGCCACGATGATGCCCGCCTGACGCTTCACCTCCGGCGACGAATCGGCACGCTCGAGCAGGCTGCGCGCGCGGCCGGCGACCACCTGGAGCGGCGAGCCGATCTCGTGGGCGAGCCCGGCCGACAGCTGCCCCACGGTGACGAGCTTGTCGGCCCGCTGGAGTCCCTGCTCGAGCGCGCGCCGCGATTCCGTCTCCGCGGCCAGCTTCGCGCGCGTCGCCTCGAGCTCGGCGGCCATGGCGTTGAACTCCTTCGCCAGGGCGCCGATCTCGTCGTGCCGCGGGACCGGGACGCGCGCGCTCAGCTCCCCCTGCCGTACGGCCCGCATCCCGCCCGCCACCGCGGCGAGCGGACGCCGCACCCAGGCGCGCACGAGCCACCACACCACGAGCGCGAGCGCCGCCACCTGCGAGGCGAACGAGACCAGGATGGCCCGCCGCGTGGCCGTGAGATCGGCCCGCAAGGCGTCGAGCGGCCGCGCCACGGCGAGCGTCCCGAGATTGCGGCCGGCCTCCGTCCGTAGCGGCAGCGCGGCCGCGAGGAACTCCGTATCGCCGACGAAGCGGACGATCGGCTGGGCGTCGACCTGCACCGCGCGGATCAGCGGCTCGACGACGCCGCGGCTGGCGTCGCTCCCCGAGGAGTGCTGGGTGACGCCCCCCGCCGCGTCGAGCACGAAGATGTCGATCGTGTCGTCGCGCAGGTCGATGCCGTCGAGGACCGCCTGGACGTCGCCCGCCTGGGCGTCGCGCAGCGCCTGCTCGATGGCGACCTGGAGGGCCGCGGCCAGCACCCGGAGCTCCTGCTCGGCCGTCGTGCGCAGCTCCTCGCTCTCCTTGCGCATCTGCTCGACGCCGCTGGCCGCGATGACCGCCGCGCAGGCCAGAATGACGCCGAAGGCGAGTCGGGTGGCGAGACGCACCCCGCTTATGTGGCAAAAATGCACATGTGCGTCAAGATTAACCTTTTCGGTATGGACTCCGCACGGTGCCTCGTGTAACGCCTCGGTCCCATCACCATGTCCAAGCAGTGGTTCAGGCAGTGGACGGCACCCTTGCTCTCGAGCCTCGCCCTCGCGGCGTGCTCGACCCAGCCCCCGCCGGAGACGCCCCAGAGCTTCCCGGTGGCGGCTCCCGGCCGCGCCACCGCGACCTGGCAGCGCGAGTACGTGGGCGAGGTGCAGGCGATCCAGCGCGCCGACGTGCTCGCCCGCGTCAAGGGCCGCATCGAGTCGGTGGCGATCGACGAGGGGCAGCCGGTCGCCGCGGGTCAGCTGCTGTTCTCGATCAGCGACCGGGAGCTGCAGCAGGAGCTGCGCCGCACGCGGGCCGCGGTCGCGAGCGCGGCGGCCGAGCTGAAGGCGGCGGAGACGGAGCGCGCCAGCGCCCGCATGCTGCTCGAGAAGCGCATCGTCGCGCCCGCCGAGGTCGCCCTCCTCGACGCCAGGATCCAGGCCCTGGCGGCCAAGCTCGAGGAGGCGAGGGCTTCCGAGGGCCAGGCGGCGATCAACCTCGGCTACGCCGAGGTACGCGCCCCCTTCGCCGGGGTGGTCAACCGCCTCGCCAGGAAGGCCGGCAGCCTGGTCGACGACGGCGACCTCCTGACGACGGTCACCGACGCCTCCGAGGTGTTCGTCTACTTCCGCGTCCCCGAGAGCGAGTACCTGCGCTACGTCGCCACCAACGGCGAGGGCCGCTCGAAGGAGGTCGCGTTCGTGCTCGCCGACGGCACGCGCCTCCCGGCCGCCGGCGTCGTCGACACCGTCGAGACCGAGGTCGACCGCAGCACCGGCACCATCGCCTTCCGGGCGCGCTTCCCCAACGAGCGCAACCTGCTGAAGCACGGCAGCAGCGGCAAGGTCGTCGTCACCTCCTTCGTGAACGACGCGATCACCATCCCGCAGAAGTCCACCTTCGAGGTGCAGGACCACCTCTACGTCTACGTCGTCGACGCGGACGGCACGGTCCGGGCCCGCAAGATCGTGCCCAAGGTGCGGCTCGACGGCACGTTCGTCATCGAGTCGGGCATCGACGCGAGCGAGCGCTTCGTCGTCGAAGGCATCCAGAAGCTGAAGGACGGCACCAAGGTCGCCGTCCGCCCCGACGCGCCCGACACGGCGCCGGTGCTCTGAGGCGCATCGCCCATGCGGGACACGTTCACGCGCCGGCCCGTCCTCGCCATCGTCATCTCGATCGTGGTCGTGCTGCTGGGGGCCATCGCCATGGTGCGCCTGCCGGTCGCGCTCTTCCCCAACGTCGCGCCGCCCGAGGTCAACGTCACGGTGGAGTACACCGGGGCGAGCGCGGAAACCGTCGCCAAGGCCGCCGTCTTCAAGCTCGAGCGCGCGATCAACGGCGTGCCGGGCATGAAGTACATGAGCAGCGACATGGGCAACGACGGCGTCGGCATCGTGCAGGTGCTCTTCCAGACCGGCACCGATCCCGACGTCGCGGCGATCAACGTGCAGAACCGGGTCAACGCGGTGATGGGCGAGCTGCCCGCCGAGGTCATCCGCAACGGCGTCAAGATCGCCAAGGAAGAGAACGCGATGCTGCTCTACTTCAGCATCACGAGCTCGAATCCGGAGCACGACCAGAAGTTCCTCTACAACTTCGCCGACCTCAACGTGCTCGCGGAGCTGAAGCGCATCCCGGGCGTCGGCTACGCCGACATCCTCGGGGCCAAGGAATACGCGATGCGCATCTGGCTGAAGCCGGACCGCATGCAGGCGTATCAGGTCGCCGCGGAGGACGTGCTCACGGCGCTCGAAGCCTACAACGTCGAAGCCGCGCCCGGGAAGATCGGCGAGAACAGCGACCGCGGCCACACGCCGCTCCAGTACACGATCACCTACGCGGGCAAGTTCGGCAGCGAGGCGCAGTACGGGGACATCCCGCTGCGCGCGACCGCCGACGGCCAGATCCTCCGCATCAAGGACGTCGCCGAGGTGGAGTTCGGCACGACCTACTTCGACGTCGAGGCCAAGTTCGACGGCCGGCCGGCCGCGGCCATCCTGCTGAAGCAGCTGCCCGGCTCCAACGCCACCGACGTCGTCGCCGCCGTCAAGCAACGGCTCGCCGAGCTGAAGGCCGAGGTGTTCCTGCCCGGCATGGACTACCACTTCAGCGTCGACGTCAGCCGGTTCCTGGACGCGGCGCTGGCGGAGGTGGCGCGGACGTTCGCCGAAGCCTTCGTCCTCGTCGCCATCGTGGTCTTCGTGTTCCTCCAGGACTGGCGCACCACCTTGATCCCGGCCCTCGCCGTGCCGGTGGCGCTGATCGGCACCTTCCTGTTCCTCCAGCTCCTCGGCTTCTCGCTGAACCTCGTCACCCTCTTCGCGCTCGTCCTCGCCATCGGCATCGTCGTCGACAACGCCATCGTGGTGGTCGAAGCCGTCCACGCGACGATGGAGCGCGAGGGGCTCGGCCCGCGCGCGGCCACCGAGCGCGCCATGGGCGAGGTCGGCGGCGCCATCGTCGCCATCACCCTGGTGATGGCCTCGGTGTTCCTGCCGATGGCGTTCATCAGCGGGCCGGCGGGCATCTTCTACCGGCAGTTCGCCCTGACCATCGCCGTCGCCATCACGCTGTCGGGGATGGTCGCCCTGACGCTCGCGCCCGCTCTCTGTAGCGTGATCATGCGACACCGCGACCGCACCGCCGCGCACGGCGGCGGACGGCTGCGCCGGGGGTTCGCGTGGTTCGACCGGACCTACGCCCGGATCGAGGACCGCAGCTGCGACCTCGTCGGCCGCGTCGCGCGCCATCGCCTCGCCACGACGGCGATGCTCGGCGCCTTCCTCGTGGGCGCCGGCGTGGTGTCGATCATGGTGCCGCGCGGCTTCATCCCGACCGAGGACCAGAGCTACTTCTACGGCAACGTGACCACGCCCCCGGGCGCGACGCTCGAGCGCACCAAGCAGGTGATGGACGCCATCGAGCAGGCGGGGCGCGGCGTCGAGGGCGTGGAGAGCATCGCCACGCTGGCAGGCACCAACGTCCTGTCCGACGGGACCGGCGCGAGCTACGGCACCGTGCTCGTGAACCTCCGTCCCTGGCACGAGCGCGCGCGCAGCGTCGTCGAGGTCATGGCCGACGTCGAGGCGCGCACGCGCGACATCACCGGCGCCGAGATCGAGTACTTCCAACCGCCGCCGATCCCCGGCTACGGCAACGCCGGCGGCTTCGAGGCCCGGGTGCTCGACAAGACGGGTACCGGCGACCTGCCGCGTATGGACGAGGTGGTGAAGGGCTTCGTCCGCGACCTCGAGGCGAATCCGCAGATCGCGAGCGCGTTCACCATCTTCGACGCCAGCTATCCGCAGTACGCGGTGCAGATCGACATGGACAAGGCGGCGCAGAAGGGCGTCACGATGCAGAACGCCCTCGGCACGCTCCAGACGCTGCTCGGCAGCGAGTACGCCACGAACTTCATCCGCTTCGGCCAGATGTACAAGGTCATGGTCCAGGCCGAGCCCGAGCAACGCGCCGTCCCGGAGGATCTCTTGAGGCTCCAGGTGCGCGGCGCCCACGGCGACATGGTGCCGCTGGCGGCCTTCGCGACGCTCCAGAAGACTTACGGCGTCGATCAGCTCACGCGCTACAACATGTATCCGTCCGCAGAGGTGAACGGCGAGGGCCGTCCGGGCGTGAGCAGCCGCCGCGTGCTCGAGGCGGTGCAGGAGACCGCGCGCGCGACGCTCCCGCGCGGCTACGCGATCGACTGGGCCGGCATCTCGCGCGACGAGATCAACGCCGGCGAGCAGGGCCTCGTGATCTTCTGGATATGCCTCGTCTTCGTCTATCTGGTGCTCGCGGCGCAGTACGAGAGCTTCCTCCTGCCGTTGGTCGTCGTGCTCTCGCTGCCGCCGGGCGTCTTCGGCGCCTTCCTCGGCCTGCAGCTCGCCGGCCTCGACAACGACATCTACGCGCACATGGCGCTCGTCGTGCTGATCGGGCTGCTCGGCAAGAACGCCATCCTGATCGTCGAGTTCGCCGAGCACCGCCGGCGCGACGGCGCCGAGGCCCTCGCCGCGGTGCTCGACGCCACCCGCCTGCGCCTGCGCCCCATCCTCATGACCTCGCTCGCCTTCTTCGCCGGCCTGCTGCCGCTCGCGATGGCGACGGGCGCCGGCGCGGTCGGCAACCGCACCGTCGGCACGGCGGCGGCGGCCGGCATGCTGCTCGGCACGGTGTTCGGCGTGGTGCTCGTCCCCGGGCTCTACGTGCTCGTGCAACGCTTCGCCGCCTGGCTGTCGGCCCCGGCCGCCGCACCGGCGCACGAGGGCCGCGAGAGCCACGAGGGCCTCGCACGTCCCGTCGAGCCGCTGCGCACATGAGCCGGCTGGTCCCGATCCTCGTGCTGGCGCTCGCGTGCGCCGGCTGCGCGCTGCGCGCGCCGGACGTCGCGGTTCCGGCGCCGCCGCTGCCCGCGGCGTTCGACGGCGACACGGGCGGCGTCAGCGCGGCGCGCACCACCTGGCGCGACTGGCTCGGCGACGACGATCTCGCCGCGCTCGTCGCGGAGGCCCTCGCGAGCAACCAGGATCTGCACATCGCGCTCCAGCGTATCGAGACGGCGCGCGCGGCCGTGCGCGCCGCCACCGGCGCGCTGCTGCCGCAGGTGGGCCTCAACGTCGGCGCCGGCATCCAGAAGTTCGGCCTCTACACGATGGACGGGGCCGGCAACCGCGGCACCGAGATCGCCCCCGGCCGCCTGATCCCGGTGCGCCTGCCGGACTTCACGCTCGGTCTCGAGGCGTCCTGGGAGGTCGATCTGTGGGGACGGCTGCGCAGCCAGCGCGAAGCGGCGCTCGCCCGCCACCTCGCGAGCGTCGACGGCACGAACCTCGTCCTCTCGGCGCTCGTCGCCGACGTCGCCTCGGCCTACTTCGACCTGCTCGCGCTCGATCAGATCGTCGCCGTGCTGCACACCTCGGCGTCGCAGCAGGCGGAGGCGCTGGAGATCGTGCGGCTCCAGAAGGAGGCGGGGCGCGCGAACGAGCTGGCCGTGCAGCAGTTCGAAGCCCAGGTGGCCGACACGCAGGCGCGCGAGCGCGACGTCGTCCAGCAGGTGGTCGAGACCGAGAACCGGATCAACGTGCTGCTCGGGCGCTATCCGCAGCCGGTGCCGCGCAAGCGCGAGCTCCTCTTCGCCGATCCGCCCGCGCCGCTGTCGACCGGCGTGCCGTCGGACCTCCTGCGCAACCGCCCCGACGTCCGCGCCGCCGAGCTCGCGGTGCGCGCGTCGGAGCTCGACGTGCAGGCGGCGCGCGCGGCGTTCTTTCCCACGCTCACGATCACGGCCGGCGCCGGGTGGGACGCCTTCAACACCGCCTTCCTCTTCCGCACGCCCGAGTCCCTGGCCTGGTCGGCGGCCGGAGGCCTGGTGGCGCCGCTCGTCAACCGGCTCGCGCTCGAGGCGCAGTTCATCGGCGCCCGCGCGAACCAGATCGAGGCGCTGTACGAGTATCAGCGCACGCTCCTCGTCGCCTTCACCGAGGTCGTGAACGCGCTCTCGAACGTCCGCCAGTCGGACGAGCTGCTCGCCTCGCGGCGGCGGCAGAAGGCCGCGCTCGAGCAGTCGATCGACACCGCCGACGCCCTCTACCGCGCCGGCAAGGCGACCTATCTGGAGGTGCTGCTGGCGCAGGAGAACGCGCTCCAGGCCGACGTCGATCTGGCCGAGGCGTTCCGTCGCCGGCGGGTGGCGAACGTCGCCGTCTACAAGGCCCTCGGCGGCGGCTGGCGGTAGGCGTACGCGGGGCCGCAGGGCACCAGCTCGACGGCGCGGCCCTCGGTCGCGACCGCGCGGCAGGGGCCTGAAGACGCTTTCAGGCGGGACCCGCCTCGGCTAGTACTCCGCGCCGTGCGGGCTCTCCTCCTGGGTCTCTGCGTGGCGATCGGCCTCGGCCTTCGCCTCTGGAGTGCCAACACCACTCTCGCCCACGGCGACGAGTACCACTACGTCGGCGATGCCGGCTGGTCCGTGGTCGCCGTCCCGGGCGACTGGCGCTGGGACTTCGTACGCTCGCACGCCGTCGAGCATCGCTACATCGACTGGAAGCGCAGCGTCCTGTGGCCATGGGCGAACGAGCGCACGGCGCGGGCGGGGCATCCGTTCCTCTTCCCGCTGGTCACCGGCACCGTGTTCGCACTGGCGCCGCCGGCGACCCCGGACGTGGCGCTCCACCGCGGGCGCGTGGTCAACGCCGTCGCCGACGCCTCCACGATCCTGCTGCTGCCGCTGCTGACGGGCGGGCTCGGCGCGCCGCCCGCCGCCGGCCTCGTCGCGGCCGCGCTGTACGCGATCTTCCCGCCGGCGGCGACGTACGCCGGCCTCGCGCTGCTCGAGCCGATGGCCGCCCCGCTCGTCGTCCTGGCGATGGCGCTGCTGCTACGCCGGCGGGATCGGGTCGGGCCAGCCGTCGGCGCGGGCGTGGCGACGGGGCTCCTCGTCAACACCGAGACCTGGAACGTCGCGCTGCTGCCGGCGATCGGCGCGGTGCTCCTCCTGGAGCGGCCCCGTCGGGTGCGCGACGCCGGCGCCTGGCTGGTGGGCGCCGCCGCGACGTTCCTCGCGGTGACGACGCCCACGGCATGGACGGCGGCCGCCACCAGCGACGCGTTCCGCGTGCTCCGCTGGGACGTCGCCGCGACCCTGCGCCACAATCTCGGCTTCCTCGCCGACACGCAGGGCTACTACTTCCTCGGCTTCGCCAAACACGGCTTTCCGCCGGCGCGGGCGTTGGCGAGCGTCCACGGCGTGCTCACCCCCGGCATGCTCGCGCTGTTCGCGGTGTCGACGCTCGCGACCGTCCTGCGCCGGCGCGGGCGCGAGCTCGTCGTGCTGTATCTCCCGGTCCTGCTGCTGCTCGCGCTCACCCCACCGAGCGACGGGATCTTCCGGCTGTACGCGGCGTTCCCGCTCGCCTGCGCGGCGATGGGGACGGCGCTCGCCGGCCTCGGTGCGCTCGGTCGCACGGCGCTCCTCGTGCCCGCCACCGCCGTCGGCCTGCTGCCCATCCTGCCCGATCGTCTCAACGACATCGGCCAGGTGAACCTCGCCAACATGCTGCTCGTGAACCCGAGCGTGAAGGCACCCTACAACTTCTACACCGCTACGAACCCGCTCAGGATCAATCTCGCACCCGGCATGGAGATCACGCGGCGCCTCTGGCTGCCGCCGGGACGCTACGACGTCCGCGTCCTGGTCGACGGATGGCCCGAGGTGAAGCTCGACGACCACGAGATCATCGCGGCGGACGTCACCTTCGGCCCGCGCAAGCGCGGCGACACCGTCGATCTCGACGGCTGGATCCACACGCTGCGCCTCTCGTCGCCCGTCGCCGTGTCGAAGTACGGCGCGGTCGTCATCCGGCCGACGCCGCCCGAGAATGATGCGTCGAGCCCCACCACCACCGCGCCGCCGACCAACGCGCCGTCGTCCGACTAGCGCGCCGCGCACGTGCACGTGCACCTGCGAGTAGACAGGTGCGCGAAGCGAGCGTATGGAAAAGTCATGGCTCCCGATCGAGGCACACACAGGCCTCTCCGGCGCGAGCCGGCGATCGGGGTCGGGGGACGGCACCGGCGGTCGCCTCCCGGCGGTGGGTTGGGACCCGCCATTCCGCGTGCGCCGAAGGAAGGAGGTGATCCAGTGACGAAATACCCTACGGTGATCTGTGAGGTGGTGACCTCCTAGGGTCGATCCGCTTCAGCGTCGCTGGGTCATTCCTACGGGGACCCAGTCACCACCGAACCCCGACGGCGCCCGCACTCACCGGCGGGCGCGGCGCATCCCGCGCCGCGATGGGCCGTCGGGGTTCTTTTTTGCCCGCGTTTCGGGGCCTGCGCTTTGGCCCTGCTCTTTTCGGCCCGCTCCCTTCGGCCCGCTCCTTGTCGCCCGCGCGCCCGTGGGCTACGCACCCGTCCCGGGCATGTCGCTCGAAACGCTCACGACGCTCTCGACGACGTTCATCGTCTCGAGCGGCGTCCTGCTCCTGGTCGGATGGGCGCTCATCCGCGGGCCACGCGCCGTGAACGCACATCAGGCGGTGATGCTGCTCGCCACCGCCTGCGCCGCGCTGTTCCTCGTCGCGTACGTCTCGCGTTGGGCGCTCCACGGCTCGAAGCCGTTCGACGGCACGGGCGCGTGGCGTGCGATCTACCTCGCCATCCTGATCCCGCACGTGATCCTCGCGATCGCCGTCGGCCCGCTCGCGCTGCGCCTCATCTGGCTCGCGCGCTCGCGGCGCGACTTCGCCGCGCACCGTCGCCTGGCGCGCGTGACGCTGCCGATCTGGCTCTTCGTCGCCGGCAGCGGCTGGGCGATCTACTGGATGCTCTACCACATGACCTTCTGACGGAGGCCGCCATGGCGCTCTCGACCGCCGCACCCGACCCCACCCGACTCGTCGTCCTCGACCCGGCCCGCGGCGACGCCATCGAGGAGCTGGCGATCGACGACGTCGGCGCGGTCGACACGGCCGTCGCGCGGGCGCGGGCGGCGCAGCCGGGATGGGCCGCGTGCGACCCGCGCGCGCGCGCCCGCATCCTGCGGCGGGCGCGACGCGAGCTGGCGCGTGACCGTCGCGCGATCCTCGAGCGGCTCGAGCGCGAAACGGGCAAGGCGCGCTGGGACGTCGTGGGCGAGCTGATGGGCATCTGCATGGACCTCGGCTGGCTCGCGCGCCGCGCCCCGCGCTGGCTGCGGCGGCAGAAGGTGAGCACGCGGCCGCTGTTCGGCAAGCGCGGCTACGTCACCTGGAAGCCGCGCGGCGTGGTCGGGATCATCAGCCCGTGGAACGCGCCGCTGAACCTCGCCCTCGGCGACGCGATCCCCGCGCTGCTCGCCGGCAACACCGTCGTCATCAAGCCGTCCGAGCTGGCGCCGCTGGCGGTGCGGCGGGCGGTGGAGGCGATGAACCGCGCGCTGCCGCCGGGCGTCCTCCAGGTGCTGATCGGTGCCGGCGAGACGGGGGTGGCGCTCGTCGACCGCGTCGACCTCGTCTGCGTCACCGGCTCGCCCGAGACGGGTCGCCGCGTGATGGAGCGCGCGAGCCGGCGGTTGACGCCGGTCCTGCTCGAGCTCGGCGGCAAGGACCCGATGATCGTCCTGCGCGACGCCGACCTCGACCGCGCCGCATCCGCCGCGGCGTGGGGGGGCTGCATGATGACCGGCCAGGTGTGCATGTCGGTCGAGCGCGTGTACGTCGAGGCCCCGGTGGCGGCGGCGTTCACCGAAAAGCTCGTCGCGCGCATGCGCGCGCTGCGCGTCGGCCCGAACGGCGCTGACGCCGACATCGACTACGGCCCGTTCACCCACCCGCGCCAGGTCGACATCGTCGAGCGCCAGCTCGACGATGCCCGCGCGCGCGGCGCCCGGGTGCTGACCGGCGGCAAGCGCCTCGAGACGACGGCGGGCGTCTTCTTCGAGCCGACCGTCCTCGCCGACGTCGACCAGTCGATGGCGATCATGCAGGAGGAGACCTTCGGCCCGGTGATCCCCGTGCTGCCCGTCGCCGACGCCGAGGAGGCGATCCGCCTCGCCAACGACAGCTGCTACGGCCTCAACGCCAGCATCTTCACGGGCGACGTCGAGCGCGGCATGGCCCTCGCCGCCCGTCTCGAGAGCGGCAACGTCTGCGTCAACGAGTGCGTCCTCTCCGCCGGCGTCCCCGCCCTCCCCTTCGGCGGCGTCAAGCAGAGCGGCATCGGCACCCGCCACGGCGGCGCCCCCGGCCTCCACCAGTTCTGCGTCCCCCAGGCGATGCTCGTCGAAGCCCGCAAGCGCAGGCACGAACCCACCTGGTTCCCCTACTCCCCCAAGAAGGCCAAGCAGATCGAACGTCTGATCGGCCTGATGTTCAGCTGGCGCTAGAACGCCACGCCGCAGGGGGCGACGCCCCTCCGGGCCTCACCGGAAGAGCGACACGTACTCCCCGTACCCCTCCTTCTCCAGATCGGCGACCGGGATGAAGCGGAGCGACGCGCTGTTGATGCAGTAGCGGAGCCCATCCGGACCAGGCCCGTCCGCGAACACGTGCCCGAGATGGCTGTCGCCGTCCTTCGAGCGCACCTCGGTGCGGCTCATGAGCAGCCTGCGGTCCTCGTGCTCGACGATGCGGCTGGCGTCGACCGGCTTGGTGAAGCTCGGCCAGCCCGTACCGCTGTCGAACTTGTCGCGCGAGCTGAACAGCGGCTCGCCGCTGACGACGTCGACGTAGAGCCCGTCGCGCTTCTCGTCCCAGAACTCGTTGCGGAACGGCGGCTCGGTGCCCTCGTTCTGCGTCACCTCGTACTGCATGGGCGTCAGCTTCTTGCGTAGCTCGCCGTCGCTCAGCTCCGTCCGGCCGGCGGCCGGCGTCTTCGGGTCCTTCTCTGCCTCGTCGCGCACCGTAACCTCCCGCTCCGCGCCCCACGCTTCGTCGAGGAAGCGGTCGCGCCCGGAGCCGTAGCGATAGTAGCGATACCGGATCGGGTTCTTCCTGTAGTAGTCCTGGTGATACTCCTCTGCCGGCCAGAAGCGCTCGAACGCGACGACGTCGGTGACGATCGGCTTCGCGAACCGGCCGCTGGCGGCGAGGCGCTGCTTCGACGCCTCGGCGAGCCGCCGCTGCTCCCCGTCGTGCACGAAGATCGCGGAGCGGTACTGGGCGCCGCGGTCGACGAACTGTCCGCCGGCGTCGGTCGGATCGATCTGCCGCCAGAACACCTCGAGCAGCGTCTCGTACGAGACGCGCGCCGGATCGTAGCGCACGAGCACGGCTTCGACGTGGCCGGTGCCGCCCGCGGAGACCTCCTCGTAGGTCGGGTCCTGCTGCGATCCGCCGGTGTAGCCCGAGACGACCTCCAGCACGCCGGGCAGCTTCTCGAACGGCGGCTCCATGCACCAGAAGCAGCCGCCCGCGAACGTCGCCTCGCGGTGATCGACGGTCGCGGCGGGAGGGCGTGGCGCGTCGGAGGCGGCGCCGGCGGTCACCGGAGCCACGAACGCCACGACGAGGGGCAACAGCAGCGCGGATGCGGAGCGCATGAGCGGCACGACCTCCTCCATGAAGCCCACGGCCGCAGCTTCTGCAACGGCCGCCGCAACGGTGCGACGCCGGGGACGGGAACGCGTCACGCGCTCGCGCCACCGGAGGGCGACGGCTAGAACCTCGCCGTGATCGATCGCTTCCGCGAGCCGGCGCTGCTGCGCCACGGCCGGCTCCGCATCCTGCACGAACCCATTCCCGGCCCCCTCACGGCCATCGCCGTCGCCGTGCGCGCCGGCTCGCGCTTCGACGGCGCGCATCCGGGCATCGCCCACATGGCCGAGCACATGCTCTTCCAGGGCACGCACCGGCGCGACCAGGCCGCCATCAACCGCCATGCCGGCGACCTCGGCGGCGAGCACGACGCGGACACCGGCTACGAGGACATGTCGCTGCACTGCGAGGTCTTCAACGACGACGTGTCGCACGCGCTGACGCTGCTGGCCGAGCAGCTGTTCCACTCGACGGTTCCGCCCGAGCGCTTCCGCAAGGAGCGCCGGGTGGTCATCGACGAGATCCGCGGCCGCCAGGAGGACCCGGCCAACGCGCTCCACGAGAGCGCCTGGGCGCGGTTCTATCCCGGCGCGCTCGGGCATCCGATCTGCGGTACGATCGGCAGCATCCGGCGCATGACGCCGGGCGCGGTCCGCGGCTTCGTCGCGCGCCACTTCACGCCGGCCAACATGGTCGTGTCGGTCGTCGGCGGCATCGACCGGCGGCAGCTGCAGAAGGCGATCGCGACGGCGTTCCCGGCGCGCGGCGGCGAGGCGCGCCCGTGGCCGTCGCGCCCGCGCCCGAAGACCACGGGGCTGCTGCGCCTGCGGCGCCGCGACCTGTCGCAGACGTATCTCGTGCGCATGTCGGCCGCGCCGGCCGAGGCGCGTGACGTCCTCGCGCTGTCGCTCGCGCTCGAGATCGTCGGCGCCGATCCCGACGCACGGCTGTTCCAGGAGGTGCGCGAGCGGCACGGCCTCGGCTACGACGTCGGCGCCAGCGTCGAGCACGGGCCCGACTGGGCGGTCGCGGTCGTCTCGGCGAGCGCCGCGCGCGCACACGAGGACCGGCTGCGCGAAACCGTCGAGCGCACCTGCCGCGAGGCGGCGGAGGGCTTCTCCGACGACGAGCTGGCCCGCGCGCGCAAGAAGGTGCGCTTCCGCTTCGCGCGCCTCGCCGACTCGCGTCTCGACCGCGCCGTCTCTCACGCCACCCGCGCCGTCTGCGGCCTGCCGACGCTCGCCCATACCGCACGGCTGCTGGCGCACATCCGGCATCACGAGGTGGAGGAGGCATGGCGCCGCACGCTGGCTGCGCCGACGCTCACCGCGGTGCTCGCCGGCTGAGCGCCGGCGGCCGCGCGCGGGTCTGCGCGCTCGTCGCGGCCGTCGTGCTGCTGGCCGCGCGCGGCGCGGACGCAAGTGAGCCGCCCGTGCCGCTCGGGCCGTGCGGCCCCATCGACCGCCTGCACGCCGCCGTCGAGCTGCGCGCGATGCAGCTGCGCCGCCTGAAAGGTACGCCGCTCGCGCACCTCGGCCTCGTGGCCTGGCGGGACGGCGTCGCCGTCCCGATCCCGTTCCAGGTCGACGAGCGCCGCGGCAGCTGGATGGCCATGTCGAGCGGGCCCGAGCCGAGCACCGACGACACGCCCGGCAGCGTCGACGCCGACGACGTGCTCGTCTTCATGGCCTGCGACGCCGGCGGGCGCGCTCCCGGCGGCACGCCGGCCGCCACCGCGGGGCGCGAGATCCGTATCGACGATCCGCGCACCGGCACGACCGCGTGGGCCTACCTCATGGTGGCCGACGATCCGCCGCGCACCACCCGCCGCTACGTCGACTACGACCCGCAACACGACATGGTGCGCACCGCCGGCTGGCGCATCGGCATGATCCAGGCGCTGCCGGAGTACCTGGCACTCGGGCTCGGCGGTCCGCTCGGCCCGAACATCCTCGACGGCCTGCGCCTCCGCGCCGAGGCGCGCCTGCGCGGCAACCTCGCCCGCTTCACGCTCTCGGAGCGCGACGGCGAGCACGCGCTCGCGGCGTGGACGGCGGGACCGGTGCGCGTCGTGCGGCGCTCGCGCCACGCGATGCAGATCGGGCTCGGCCTCCACCTCGCCGCCGGCTACGCACACACCTACTTCTACGCCCTGCACGCGTACGGGCCGGGCAAGCTGAAGCTGCCGTTCTCGCCGTCGGTGTTCTTCAACGACATCCGCGCCTTCGCCGGCGCCGACCTGCACGACCTCGAAGGCTGGCGTTATCTCGCCGCAGGCGTACCCGCCCCGGGCTTCGCGATCGACGGCACGATGGATGCCGCCGAGCGCGCGTTTCGCGGCGCGGGCTCGTGGTTCGCGCTCACGCACCCGGGCGCCGCGGTGGTGGTCTCGCTATGGCTGTCGGACAACCTGCGCGCGGCGATCCCGCTCGACCTCGTCTACCGCGACGACGCGGCGACGGCCGCACCGCCCGAGCGCGTGCGCGGCTCGGTGCCGTTCGTCGGCATCGAGGGCCGCGAGGCCCAGCGCCTCCAGGCCGGCCGCTACGAGTTCGCGCTGCGCGTCTATGGCATCCCCGGCTGGAAGCCCGGCGACGAACGGCGGCTCCTCGCCGATCTCGACGCGCCCCTGCGCGTCCACGTCACCCGCCCAGTAGAGTTCGGAGCCGGGCCCGGCGCGCGTCGCTGAGGTTGCGCACCGGCTGGCGATCGCCGCTCGACAGGTCGGCGATCGTCCCCGCCTCGAGGTCGAGGCGCAGACGGTGGCCGGTCACGAACGTCGCGGGCGCGTCGACCTCGAGCGGCGGTACGCCCGCCGCGAGGAGCGCGTCGTCGAACCCGTCGGCGAAGCTCGCGGCCACCGCCGCGACCACGCCGGCCGCGCGCAGCGCCCGCGCCGCGAGCTCGCCGCCCGGACCGAGGCCGAGCAGCTGGCCCGCGACGAGGACGTCGCCCGGCGCGAGCAGCGCAGCGAGCGACGGATCGAGACCGGCGAACAGCAGCGCGGTCGCTTCGGCAGGCGCGCGGTCCGCCGCGTGCGCGGGTAGGACGTCGTGCGCGCGCAGCCGATCCGCGAAGCGCCACGCCCGGCCCGTGAGGACCGGCAGGCGCGGCTCGTCGCTCACCGCCCGGCCGGGGCGGCGAAGGTCCAGCGCGGGCCGGACCGCACCGAGACGAGGCGGTCGGGGTTGCGCAGCATGACGCGGGCCTCGTCGGCGGTGATGGCGCGGCCGAAGATACGGTAGCGGCCGTGCTCGCCCACCTGGTTGTTGGCCCAGTCCGCGAGCTCCTCGGGGGCCGGCAGACGCCCCAGGCGACGGGCACACTGACGCACCACGAATCCGAGCATGATGCGCAGCTGCGGGGCGTCCCCCGGGTTCATCGGGCGGAGCTTGTCCCACGGCCCTCGCGCGGCCGTCAAGACACTCCGGCGCCGTAAGACGCTCCGGCGCCGTCGCTTGACTCCCCGGGGGCGCGCCAGCATGGGACAGGGGTGAGTAACGAGACCCCAGCGGCGGAGCCGCGGACTTTCGCGAGCTTCGACCTGCCGGAGCCGGTGATGGCCGGCATCGTTGCCGCCGGATTCACGCACTGTACCCCCATCCAGGAGAAGGTGCTGCCGATCTCCCTGGCCGGCCGCGACGTCGCCGGTCAGGCGCAGACCGGCACCGGCAAGACGGCCGCCTTCCTGATCACCGTCTTCACGCGGCTCGTCCAGGGGAAGCGCCGCGGCGGGACCGGCCCGCGGGCGCTCGTCATCGCGCCGACGCGCGAGCTGGTCGTGCAGATCTCCGAAGACGCCAAGCTGCTCGGCTCCGGCACGGATTTCGCCATCCAGGCGGTGTTCGGCGGCGTCGACTACAAGAAGCAGCGCGACAACGTGCAGGCCGGCGTCGATCTCCTGATCGGCACGCCCGGCCGCCTCATCGACTACCACAAGCAGCGCGCGCTCGATCTGCGCCACGTCGAGATGCTGGTCATCGACGAGGCCGACCGCATGTTCGACATGGGCTTCATCAAGGACCTGCGCTACCTGCTGCGCCGGCTTCCGCCCTTCGACCAGCGCCAGTCGATGCTCTTCTCGGCGACGCTCAGCTACGACGTCATGGAGCTCGCCTGGGTCTTCATGAACGAGGCCGAGAAGGTCGCGATCCAGCCCGAGCAGGTGACGGCCGAGAAGATCGAGCACCTTCTCTACCACGTCGGGCTCGACGAGAAGCTGCCGACGCTGGTCGGGCTCCTGCGTCGTCTCGGCGAGAGCGCCCGCGCGCTGGTGTTCGTCAACATGCGACGCACCGCCGAGCGGCTCGAGCGCGTCCTCGAAGCGAACGGCATCGCGGCGGCGGCCATCACCGGCGACGTCGAGCAGCGCCGCCGCCTCAAGATCCTCGCCGACTTCAAGGAAGGTCGCCTGCCGATCCTCATCGCCACCGACGTCGCGTCGCGCGGGCTGCACATCGACGGCGTCACGCACGTCTTCAACTTCGACATCCCGCTCGACGCCGAAGATTACGTCCACCGTGCGGGACGCACGGCGCGGGCGGGCGCGTCGGGTCACGCGATCAGCCTCGCCTGCGAGGACTACGTGCAGGGCCTCGAAGCCATCGAGGGCTACATCGGCTTCAAGCTGCCGCACGACTTCCCCGACGAGGAGCTGCTCGCCACGGCGGTGGTCCTGCCGCCGCGCCGCGAGCGCCGCGAGCGCGGATCGGGCGCCCCGTACGATCGCGGTCGCCCCGGCGGCCGCGGCGGTCCGATCCGGCGGACGCGGCCGCAGCGGCGGCGCGGCGCGCGGGCGACACCACGCCGGCGAGCGCCCGGCGACGCCGCTCCCGGCGACCGAGCCCGCCGCCTCGCTCCGGCGAGACGGCGACTGCCACCGCCGCGGCCGAAGGCGGGGCGGCGAAGAAGCACCGGCGCCGGCGCGGCCACCGGCGCGGGGCGGGCGCTGCCGCGACCCCGGCCGGCGGGAGCCCAGCGCGGGCGGCGCGCCCGAGCGCGCCGCCGACGCCGACCACTCCACCGGCGAGTGAGCCCGGCGCCTGCGGGCTGTCCCGCCCGCGGACCGCAGTGTAGGACCGGGGCATGCTCCGTGCCCTCCTCACCGTCGCCGTCCTCTGCGCGCTCGTCGCCTCGACGCGTCCGGCCGGTGCCGTCGTCGAGCCCTGTCGCGACGACGCGCGCAAGCTCTGTCCCGACATCGAGCCGGGCGGCGGCCGGGTCCTCGCCTGCCTGCGCCCGAAGCTCGACAAGCTGTCGCCCGGCTGCGCCCGCGTCATCAAGGGCTCCCTCGCGGCCGTGCGCGCCGCCTGCGAGAAGGATACGCAGCGCCTCTGTGCCGGCCTCGCGCCCGGCGGCGGCCGCATCGCGACCTGCCTGCGCGAGCATGCCGCCGAGCTCGACCCGACGTGCCGGCGCATGCTCGACATGCGCAAGGACGGCACGCCCCGCGCCGCGAACAAGAAGGACGCCGCGGCCAACTGACTACCAGGACACGCGACGCGGCCGCGGAGGTCGCCCCCCGCGACCGCGTCCGGCGCACGCTCGGGTGGTCCCGTCACGCACCGTCCGTCCGTACGGCGGCACGAGACCGCCGCGCGACCGGACGCTGGCCAATGGCTCGTCCACAGTATCGGCGATCCCGCTCGGATCCTGAAGCGAAATCTCGTCGAGGCGTCCACTTCCTCGCCTGCGACGCCCGGAGCGCGACGGGGTTCCGGCGTCCCCCCGGACGATGCTCAGCGGGTACGCCCGAGCCCGTTCGCGTGATCGCGCATCATGCAGCGGTCCATCACGACGAGCAGGCCGGCCGCGCGCGCCCGCGCCGCCGCCGCCTCGTGCACGACGCCGTCCTGCATCCAGATCGCCCGCGCGCCGACGGCGATGGCGTCGTCGACCACCGGGGGCACCAGCTCGGAGCGACGGAAGACGTCGACGACCTCGATCGGTCCTGGCGCCTCGCGCAGGCTCGGCCAGCAGCGGAGCCCGAGCACCTGCTCGACGTTCGGGTTCACCCCGACGACGTCGTAGCCGACCGCCACGAGATACGATGCGACCCGGTGCGAGTCCCGCTCCGGGCGGGGGGAGATGCCGACGACGGCGATGCGGTGAAAGTCACGCAGGATGCGCGATGCGACCTCGACGCTCATGGCACCTCCTCGGGCTCGGCGATGACGCGATGCTCGATCGCGCCGATGCCGGCGATCGTGATGCGTACCAGATCACCCACCCGGAGGAAGGCCCCGTCCGCCACCCCGACGCCGGCCGGCGTGCCGGTCGTGACCACGTCACCGGGCTCGAGCGTGCACACGGTGGAGAGGATCTCGACCAGCGTGAAGCAGTCGAAGATCAGATCGGCCGTGGTGCCCGCCTGCCGCACGACGCCGTTGACGCGGGTCTCGAGCGCGAGCGCGTGCGGGTCGTCGATGGCGTCGGTGGTGACGATCCACGGCCCCATCGGCCCGTGGGTGTCGAACGACTTGCCGAGCGTCAGCGTCGGCGCCCTGCGCTGCCAGTCGCGCACGCTGACGTCGTCGACGATCGTGAAGCCGCCGATCACCTCGCGCGCGCGGCCCCTCGGCACGTGCCGGCAGCGCCGGCCGATCACGAACGCCAGCTCGCCCTCGTAGTCGAGCTGCGTCGACACGCGCGGCAGCTGGATCGGATCGAAGGGCGGGTTCACGCAGGTGACCTGCTTGTTGAAGAAGACCGGGAACGCGGGCGGCTCGCGCTTCGTCTCCGCCGCGTGCGAGGCGTAGTTGAGGCCGACGCCGAGGAACTTGCCCGGGCGCGGGATCGGCGCCTCGAGATGCACGTCGGCGAGCGGCAGCCGCGGCGCCGTCGCCAGCGCGGCGCGCACCGGCGCGAGGTCTACGAGCAGTGCGGCGACGTCCGGGGCAACGCCGGACGCGCCGGCGAGATCGGCGATCGTGTCGTCGTCGACCACGACGCCGGGACGGGTCCGGCCGCGATGCGTGAAGGTCGCGAGGCGCACGCCGCCTCGTATGCCCGGCGTCCGCGCCGGGTCAAACCCGTTGCGCCAGGCGCGCGAGGCGGACGTCGCCCGCCGGGAAGCGCGCCAGCGTACGCGAGAAGCCGCGCACGAACTCCGCCGCCATCGAGGTGCGCAGCCCCCACTCCTCCGGCGTCTCCTGGCGCTGCCGCCAGGCCGCGAGGCCGAGGCGGCGCACGGCGCGCGGGAAGCGGTCGGGCGTCTCCCAGTCGAGCCAGCGACACTCGAGATAGGCGAGCGGCGCGCCGAGGCCGGCGAGAAGCGCCGGCCACTCGCCGTAGAGGCCGGCG
This sequence comes from bacterium, assembly GCA_026129405.1. Taxonomy (NCBI): domain Bacteria; species bacterium. Next base: position 870,520 of record JAHCID010000001.1, on the reverse strand, counting down.
TCGCGGGCACGCGAGCGGCGCAAGAGGAGCGCCGTCGCCTCGCGGTCGAGCACGAACGACGGCACCAGCCAGTCGACGCGGCCCTGGAGCCCGAGCTGGTCGGCGAACAGCCGGTTGACGATGCCCTCGGTAGCGACGAGCGGGCGATGGTGCGTCTGGTGCGCCTTCGGCGTGCGACCGAGCAGGAGGAGACGGCGACGCAGCGCGGCGCGGAGGACGGCGTCGAGCTCGCGCCGTCCACGCAGCACCCAATGGATGGCGCGGTCGAAGTCGAGGTAGTGCACGCGCCCGGTGCCGGCGACGAGCGCCCGCCGCAGCGCCAGCCGATAGAGCGGCCCGCGCAGGTTCGCCGGCGGGGCTCCGGCCCAGACCCCGGCGTGCTCCAGCTCGGCGACCAGCCGCGGGCTGGTCGGGGGGCTCGTCGTCACCGCGACCTGCGCGTAGCGGGTCTGGAGCCAGGGGAGCGTCCGGTGGACGAGCGGCGACAGGGCCCCGGTCGGGTCATGGAGGGTCGCCGCGAGCGCAACGTCGCGCGGCGATTGGGGGCGGCGGGCGACCATGCGCGGGCGGGGAGAAAACCCTGCCGGCCCGATGCCTGTCAACGCGACCGACACGGCGGGTGCTCCTCATTCGGGGGTCGGCCCGTCACAATGATGGCCGGTGCGGAACCCGTACGCGATCGGCGAGACGATCTACCTGCGGCCCATCGAGCCGGCCGACGCGGCGGAATGCCACTCCTGGCTGAACAACACCGAGGTCCGGCGGGGGCTCGCGACCCGGACGACGCCGCACACCGAGGCCTCGTCGCGCGCCTTCATCGCCAGCCTCGACCCGGCCCGGGACCAGGTGTTCGCGATCATGACCCGGGGCGACGGCATCCACGTCGGTACCTGCGGGCTCCACGAGATCGACGCCACCAGCCGTCACGCCCGCCTCGGCATGGTGATCGGCCGCAAGGACCACTGGGGCCGCGGCTTCGCCACCGAGGCCATCGTCCTGCTCTGTCAGCACGCCTTCGAGACGCTGAACCTGCGCCGCCTGTGGCTGTCGTGCTACGCCACCAACGATCGCGCGCTGCGCCTCTACCGGCGCCTCGGCTTCGAGGTCGAAGGGCGCCTGCGCGAGCACGCGTTCATCGAAGGGCAGTACGTGGACGAGCTCCAGCTGGGGATGCTGCGCGGCGAGCTGCGTCCGCTCGTGTGACCAGCGCCGCCCACGCGAAGAGCGCGAGGGCGATCCACTGGCTCAGCGTCAGCGGCACCACGGCGATCGGATAGGCCGCGGCGTCGTAGGCGCGCACGCCGTCGAGCGCGAAGCCGACCGGCAGCCACAGCAGCAGGAAGGCGCGGAAGAGCGCACCCGGTCGCCGCGGCGTGCGGTCGAGCGCGTGCAGGGCGGCGAAGATGGCGAGGCCGGCGACCGCCGCGTAGAGCTGCGCCGGATGCCGCGCGACGCCGTCGCCCGGCATCGTCACCGCCCAGGGCACGTCGCTCGGCGTGCCGAGACAGCAGCCGGCGAGGAAGCAGCCGAGCCGCGTGCAGGCCATGCCGAGCGCGATCCCCGGCGCGCCGGCGTCGAGCCCGCGCCACGGGTCGATGCCCCAGCGGCGGAAGGCGAGAAACGCCGCGAGCACCGCTGGGATCGCGCCGCCGTACATGACGAGACCACCGCTGCTCCACGGACGCAGGATCGCGGTCCAATCGCCGGCGAACGCGGTGGGGTGCTGCGCGACGTAGAGGAGCCGCGAGCCGATCACCGCGACCGCCGCCGTGACCAGCGCCACGTCCTCGAAGCGGCGCGGCGGGATGCCCCGCCGGGCCGCGAACGGACGCACCGCGAGCGCTCCGGTCACGAACCCGATGCCGAGGCAGAGGCCGTAGGCGGACACCGAGAGCGGCCCGAGGTCGAGATGCGGATGCATGCGGCCCCCCACGACTACCCAAGCTCGGGTGTGGTTGCGAGCAAGCCATCTGCTTGAGAGTCGCGCGCGGCGCCCACACGATCGACGTCCATGCGCCTACTCCTGTTGCTCGCCCTCGGCCTCGCCCTCCTCGATTGCGGTCCCAAATCGCAGCAATGCAGTGACGCCACCGACGGTGGCCAGGCCTGCTCCAGCCGCATGCCGACGTGCAGCGGCATCGACCGATGCGGCCCGACCTACGAAAGCGATCCGAGCGAAAACTGTATCTGCGTCGAGGCGCCGCCGTGCGATCAGCAGGACCGTCTCTCCTGTCACGAAGGCGGGTGCGCGGCGGGCGAATTCTGCGGCGCCGTCGGTACCGACGGCGCGGACTTCCAGATGTCCGCACAGGCGAGCCCGTTCACCGTCCCGCCCGGGGTGGCGACGGCGTTCACGAACCTGGCGCTCGACGAGGTGATCATCATCACGGCGGGCGGCTACACGCAGTACGGCAACGAGGGCGAGGCCGGATGCAGCGGTACGCCCGACGTCCTGCCCGACGGCACGCGCAGCGTCTCGGGCGTCCCCTGCACCCCGGCGAAGAAGGCGTGCAGCGGCGGTTGCGCCGTGAACGACGCGCACATCGGCGAGCCGATCGCGAAGATCGGCGACGGCCCGTGGTTCGCCGTCGGCTACGGCGTCATCCACAAGGTCGGGCACAACGGCCCGAGCGAGCACGGCCAGCTCTGGGTCGCGTACAACGACGAAGGCGACTTCAGCGGCAACGGCGGCGAATACTTCGTCCACGTCGAGCGCGTGACCGGCTGCGGCTGCCAGTCGATGGGCCCGATCACCACGGGCCAGACGAGCGCCGTGTGCGGCGGCGTGCCGAACAGCATGCCCGTCACCGCGGCGGCGTTCGCGCCGCCGCCGGGCGCGACGTTCGCGCTCAGCACGACCACGCCGGGCCAGAGCGCCATGCACACCGCGACCTTCGACACCGGCGTCGACCAGACGCAGGGCTACTCGGCGACGATCACCTACCCCGACGCCTTCGCCTTCAACGGCTTCACGGCGCTCGGTCCGGTGAACACCCGCGTCGGCACGTACGCGATGGACTTCGACTTCGACGGCCGGCCCGACTTCACCACCTGGATCCGCTCGACCGGCGCCGACACCGCGTATGCCGACATCGACCTCAGCGGCTCGCCGACCGCGGCCGACGCCATAATCACCCGCGCCGGCAACGTCTTCAGCGTGGTCGCGCCGAACGGCGGCGACGAGGACGCCGGCCAGTCGCTGACGCCGCCCTCGCGCGTCACGGTGAAGCTCCTCGCGGGCATCCTCGTGAACCCGCCCGGGCCCGGCGATTTCGGCATCTCGGTCACCGTGACGTCGGTCGACCCCGACACCGGCGGGGCCGACGACGGCCAGGGCACGGCGCCGGAGTCGTTCACCGTCGAGCAGATCGTCGCGGTCGGCTGCAAGACCGACCTCGACTGTGACGACGGCCGGGCCTGCACCACCGACACCTGCGGCGGCGGCTTCTGCAGCCACACGCCGATCAGCGGGTTCGCGGGCGCCCTCTGCGCCCTCGACGACCTCCTCGCCGACGGCCTCTGCGGCGCCGACCCGGTCGACGCCGGCCTCGACGGCGCGATCGACGCGAAGGTCGGGAAGGCGAAGAATCTCCTCGCCGCGGCCGAAGCGCAGACCAAGGCCAAGAAGCGCCTCGCGGGGATCAAGAAGGCGGAGAAGCAGCTCGCCGCCGCGGCCCGCGCCGTGAAGAAGGCCGCCAAGAAGAAGAAGATCACGACCGCCTGCCGCGACACGCTCGCGGCGATGATCACCGCGCGCAAGAACGTCGTGAAGGCGCTGCGCGCCTCCTGACCCCGCTCGACCGGTCCGCGCCTCTACGACGGATTGCCCACGAGCTCGCCGTACGAGGCGCGGATCAGGTCGGCGTCGCCGAGGCCGAACGCGGCCAGCAGCTCGGCGACTTGGGCGCGACAGCGCACGTCGTCGTGGTCGGCGTCGACCACGGCCTCCAGCTCGAGGAACGTGCCCAGGCCCTCGACGTCGTCGAGATGGATGCGGACGTTGTCCAGCAAGAGGATGCGACGCCGCTTGCGGACCGTGACGAGAGGATCGGTCTTCGGCACGAGACAGCGGCCGGCCTCGTCGTCGCGCACGGGCGTCCGCGTGTAGTCGCTCGACCGCACGCCGGCGGTCTCGGCGCGGTCGTAGTGGATCAGGTACGCGCCGTCGCGACTCGTGCGCAGCTTCACGCGACGGCCGCCGTCGAGCGCGTAGTAGCGGTCGACCTGCGCGTCGACGCCGGTGTCGCGGGCGCCGAGCCGCAGCGCGATGGCGCGCGCGGCTTCCAGATCGGCGACGCGCGCCTTCGCCTCGACGTTGCGCGGCACGGCTACGGCACGAAGCGGCGCAGCGCCGCGGTCACGGCCGCGGGGTCCTCGAGCGGCGGCCAGTGCCCGACCTCGGCCAGCTCGACGCGCGGGGCGTCCGGCAGGCGCTCGGCGACGCGCGCGATCATGTGCGCGCCCGAGACCGGATCGCGCATACCCCACACGAAGCCGCGCGGGATCGGCGTCGTCTCGAGGGCGCCGACCCAGCGCACCTCGTGCGTGCGGCGGTCGCGGATGTACTGGATCAGCCGGTGGCCGAGGCGGTGGCCGTCGCGCCGCGCGACGGCCACCCATTGCGCGTGCAGCGCCGCGGCGTCGGGCTGGCGCGCGTAGGTGGCGCGCATCGCCTGCGCCCACGGCTCCTCGGACACGACGGCCGACAGCTGCGGGCCGTGCTCCGGATCGAGGAGGAGGAGCTGGCCGGGCTGCGGGCGGTGGAGCGCGGGATAGAGGCCGCCGTTCAGGAAGACGACGTTCGTGATCCGCGCCGCCCCCCTGCCCTCCGCCTGACGCGCGAGCAGCTCCTGCGCCACCGAAACGCCGTAGTCGTGGGCGACGAGCGCCGTCTCGGCGACGCCGAAGCGGCACCACAGGGCTTCGGTGGCGTCGGCCTGCTCGTGGATCGTGTAGTCGTGGTCGGCCGGCTTGTCCGAGTCGCCGAAGCCGAGGAAGTCGAACGCCAGGACGCGGCGGCGGCGCACGAGGTCGTCCCAGAGCGCGTGCCAGTCGTGCGACGAGGTCGGGAAGCCGTGCAGCAGCGTGCACCAGGCGCCGCGCCCGGCGGTGCGCACGAAGAGCGCGCGGGGCGAGTCGTCGAGGTCGACCGCGAGGCGCTCGCCGCGGGCGAGCCAGTCGTCGAACGTCATCGAGGCCGGATGCTAGTCGCGCGCCGCGCGAACGGGAAGACGCACCGGGATGGAGCCGCCGGCCCGCGCGGGGGGAGCGCGGACCGGCGGCCGTCATGAGGGGGTTTTACTGGGGTGTCGGCGTGCCGCTCTGGGCCATCGCCTTCTGGATCTGCTGCGCCGCGGGGCCCATGACGCGGCCCTGGGGCAGCTGCGAGATGTCGACGCCGAGGCGCGACATCAGCACCGGGTAGGACTCGACCGGATCGACCTGCGGCGTCGCGTCGAGGGGCGGGATTTTCGCCATCGCCTTCTCGATGTAGGGCGCCAGCTCCTCGGCCTTCTTCTTCGCGCGGGCGTCGTGGCGCGCCTTGAAGTCGGGCTGCACCTTCTGCGCGAAGAGCTCGAGGGACGAGCAGATGTCCGCGTGGCGGTTGTTGCCGCCCTGCTGGATGAAGATCGTCTGGTCGACGCCGACCTCCTCGAACGTCTCGAGGTTCCGACGCACCTCGTCCGGGTTGCCGATGCCGCCGGTCGGCATCGCCGGGAACGGCGGCGCCGCCTTGAAGGCCTCCCAGACGTTCGTGTGGCCGGGCGTGTGCGTGCCGGTGATGTAGTAGTGCGCGAGGGCGAAGCCGAAGAACTTGAAGCCCTCGAGGCCCTGCGCCACCGCGGTCGCACTGTCCTCGTGGCACATGAATCCCGTTACCATGGCGATGTTCGGGTTCACGCTGCGACCGATCGGCGTGCACTCCTTCTTGAAGGTCTCGTAGTACTCCTCGACCCAGTACTTCGCGTCCGACGGGTCGATGAAGGCGAAGGTCAGCGCGCCGATGCCCAGCTTCGCCGCGAGGCGGATGGTGTCGCGGTTCGAGCACGCGACCCACAGCGGCGGGTGCGGGCGCTGGAGCGGCTTCGGCACGACGTTGCGCGCCGGCATCGAGAAGTGCTTGCCGTCGTAGCCGGGGTACGGATTCATCGCGAGCATCCGGCAGGATTCGCGCACCGCCTCCTCCCAGGCCTCGCGCTTCTGCATGTAGCCAACGCCGTAGCCCTCGAGCTCGATGCGCGAGCTCGATTCGCCCGTGCCCCACTCGACGCGGCCGTCGCTCACGAGGTCGAGCGTCGCGATGCGCTCGGCGACGCGCGCCGGGTGGTTGTAGCCCGGCGGCATCAGCGTGATGCCATGGCCGAGACGGATGCGCTTCGTGCGCTGGCTGCACGCGGCGAGGAAGACCTCGGGTGCCGACGAGTGCGAGTACTCCTCGAGGAAGTGGTGCTCGACCTCCCAGGCGTAATCGATGCCGAGCCGGTCGGCGAGCTCGACCTGGTCGAGCGCTTCCTTGAAGAGGCGGTGCTCGTCGCCGTCGTTCCAGGGACGCGGGATCTGGTGCTCGTAGAAGATGCCGAACTGCATCGTCAGGTCTCCCTTCAGCCGCCGGCGCCGAGCAGCTTCTCGATCGCGACGCGGCTCTGCTCGCGACGCATCTCGCTGAAGACGGCGAAGCGCTCCTTGGCGGTGTCGAGGGCCATCTTGACGAAGGCGCCGTTCTCGCCGGTCTGGACGCGCTCGAGCTCGTGCTCGACGTAGCTCAGGTGGAACTTCTCCTCCGCCATGACGCTCTCGAGGAGCCGGACGTCGTCCGGGCGGTCGAGGGCGCGGAGGTGGGTTTCGAACTGGTTGAAGGCGATCTTCTCGATCGCGTTGATGCCCGCGAAGACGATGATGCGGCGGAGGTCGGGCGGCAGCTGCTCGACGAGCCGGCGCTGCTGCTCGAACTCCTCGGGGCTGTTGGCGAAATAGCCCTCGACCTCGGCGGGCAGCGGCTCCGGGGTGACGCCGAGCCGGTAGATCCAGTCGGTGAAGACCTGCGAGTGCCGCTCCTCGTCGCGGAAGTGGATCTCCATCGCCTTGTGGAGCTTGCCCTCGGGCTGCATCTCGGCGAGCAGGCGCTTCAGCGCGACCACACCCGCGTACTCGCCGACGCGGTACTGCTGCAGGATGTGGGCGTGCGCCTTCGGATGACGCGTCACCTCGCGGAAGGCGGCAATGCCGTAGTCGACCGCGTTCTCGGGGGCGCTGCTGGACTCATCGGCCATCGTCGGAAGGTCCTTTCCGTCGCGTCTCACGCTGCTGGTCGCGCCGGGCACGGGTCACCAGGTCGCGCAGCTCGACGTGCAGGGCGTCGAGGTCGAAGGCGTCGGGGTCGAGCAGCCACTGGAGGAAGATGCCGTCGAGCGCGGCCACCGAGATGGCGGCGAGCCGCGAACGCCGGGCCGCGTCGGGGATCTCGGTGCGCAGGCCGGCAGCCCACAGATCGCGGATGTTGCGGTACAGCTGCTGGAGGCGCTCGCGCAGCTCCGGGCGTCCCTCGACGCTCTCGAAGATCAGGTAGAGCGTGACCCGGCGCAGCGCCGGGTGGTGACGCATGGTTTCGGAGAAGAAGCGCCAGCTCGCCTCGGCGCGCGCCTCGAACGAGGGCAGGTCGAGGATGTCCTGGATCGGCCCCTGCGCGACCTGCTCGAAGACGCGCTCGGCGACCCGCAGGAGCAGCTCCTCCTTCGAGCCGAAGTGCCAGAGGATGCTGCTCTTCGCGACGCCGACCCGCTCGGCGAGGACGTCGAGCGAGGTGCCGTGGATGCCGCGGGTCGCGAGCAGCTCCATGGTCGCGGTCAGGATCGCCTCTTCGGTACGAACGCCGCGCTCCTGGCGCGCACGCCCGCCGCGGCGGGCGGCGGTGGGCTCATTCGGGACGGCGCGGCGGGCATTCATTGAACTGACCGTTCAGTACAATTCCAACGGCGCGCCTGTCAATCGGAATCCGGACGGGACGGCGCGAGGCGGTCACGCCCCGCGCCGTCCCGGGACTACTTCACTTGGTGTAGGTCCCGTCGCAGCCGGCGAAGCCTTCGGCGCAGTAGTAGCTGCCGAGGAGGATGAACATCTCGTCCTCGGTGGTGACGCCGCCGCGCAGCTGGCAGGCGTCGCAGACGCCGTCGCCCGCGCCCGGCGAGCTGTCGCACTTCGAGTTGAACGCGGTCACCGGCTGCGAGCAGGTCGGCGTGCCGCACCCGCAGGCCTGCCCCTTCTTCGGACCGCCGAGGCACATGATGCCCTCGTCGCGATACTTGCCCCCCGACTGCGGGTAGTAGCACTTGCCGCCGAGGAAGTTGCTGTTCGGCGGCGAGAGCGAGTTGTGCTTCACCTCGGCCGGATCGTCGGCGCCGTTGTCGAACACCGCGCAGAACTTGAAGCGCCGGCTGGCGGGATCGTTGCCGTCGAGCGCGAGGGGCGGATCGAAGCGCAGCTGCGCCGGATCGTTGTACGACGTGGTGATCATGATCGGCGGCGTGGGCTCGGGGTTGCAGACCTCGCCCTGACGGCTGCTGCACGACACCGGGATGCCCGGTCCCCAGACCTGGAAGAGCTCGCCGCGCTTGTGCGTGTGCGAGCTGAGGTCGGTGATGCGCGCGCCCTTGTCGAAGGTCACCGTGCGGCAGTACGTGCGCTTCTGATACGGCGGCACGTTCTGCACGAAGATGTCGGTGGCGTCGAAGATACCGAGCAGCGGGTACTTGCGCTCGGTCTGACGCGCGAAGAAGAGGTTCAGCCACTGCTGGTTCGTCACCGGCTTGTCGGTGACGTTGAAGGCGTGCGAGTTCCACACGATCACGCCCTCGATCGGCAGCTGCGAGAAGACGCCCTCCGGATACTGGCGCTCGAGGTACGGCTGCTGCGAGCCGCTGAACTGCGGCGCGGTCGGACCGTCACCGACGCCACCGCCGCCGTTGAAATCGGGCGGCCCGTAGCTGAAGTCGCCGTCGGGCGAGCTGGGGTCGAACGAGCACGCGAGCGACGTCTTCACCTTGCCGTGGCACTCGCCGCCGTCCGCGCAGCTGCCGCCCGTCGGCGCCGAGACGTCGGGCTGCGTCGGGTTGCAGGCGACGCCGTGCTGCGAGCCGCCGTGACACTGGAACTCCCAGAGGCCCGCGTTCTCGGCGAGCTGCTCCGGCGTGTAGAGGCCGCCGCCCGAGTAGAGGTCGTAGGCGCCGGTGTAGATGTGGATGATGCTGTGGTGCGAGTTCGGGTCCTGCGTCAGCTCCTGACGCTTGTAGTGGATGCACTGCTTGCTCGGACCGCCGAAGAAGGGCGAGCACGGCCCGACGACGTCCGCGGGGAAGACCCCCGCCTCGAGCAGCGGCCGCAGGTTGTAGTAGGTCGGGTAGCAGACCTCGTTCTCGCCGTTGTAGCCCTCGACGGTGTTCTTGGCAGCGACCGTCCACGGCGGCGCGAGCAGCTGCACGCCCACCGCCGGATCCGGCGCGGCGGGCGGCTCGATCTGCGGCGGCGACGGCGGCGGCAGGCACGAGTCGAGGAGATCCTCGGTGTTCGGCGTGCTGACGTCGCGCTGGGCGCCGTACTGGATCCACAGCCGCAGCGCCTCGAGCTCCTCCTTCGAGATCGGCGGCAGGCCGGACGGCATCGGCGAGCCCTCGTCGCCGTCGATGCCGACGGTGGCCAGCTTCGCGGCCTCGGGACCGAGCGTCGCCGTCGCCAGCTTGCGGTACAGGAAGCTGTTCTTGGGCGAACCGGGCTGGACGCGCTTCTCGCCGCTCAGGGGCGACACCACGTTCACGAGATTGTCGTAGGAGACGTCGTCGGTGAGCTTCAGCCCACCCTGTGCGGCGGCGCCGTGGCAGGCGGCCTGCGTGCACCCGTTGCGCTCGAAGACGACCGCCTGGATCGCCTCGAACGTCGTGTCGTAGGTCTCGCAGGGACACGCGGCGGGCGCCGGGCTGCCCTTGCCCAGGACCTTGGCCTTCTTGGTGGAGACGGTGCCGAAAACGGCGCAGAAGCGAGCCTCGCCGATGCGCAGCGTGACGGTGACGACGCTCTGCGGCCCGCTGACCTCGTAGGCCATGCGCTCCTTGCCGCCGACGATCGTGATCGCCCCGCCGCTCTTGCGCTGTTTGAGGACGATCTGACGGATGCCGCCCGCGACGCCCTTCTTGTCGGTGTATCGCCAGCCCTTGCCCTTGGGCAGCTGGCGCCAGTTGCTGCCGAGCCGGATGAGCCCCGAGTTGCCCTCACCCGGGCCGCCGGTGATGCGCAGGGTGCTGCCGGCGAAGTTCGGATCGGGGATGCCGTCGAGCGAACCGCTCCAGGCGCCCTTGAAGCTGACCTTGCGCTTCTTCGGGTTGCTGCTGCCGGCAACCTCGATCTTCGCGCCGGCCAGCGGGTACTCGGGCCCCGCCGCGAGCACGGGAGCGGCGACGATCAGGGACGCCAGGAACGACAGGGACAGGACACGGGCTCGACGCATGAACGATCTTCCCCCCTCTGAGATATCGGCTACCCGAAAGCGGTGAGACGCCTCAACACGAAAGCGCCGAGGCGACCTCAATGCGGTGCATCCGGCAGCCCGCGGGCATCCAACGGCGAACACCGCCCGACGCACTGCGGCGGGCGCCCCTCCTCGAGCCGGCGCTTTCCGGCCGCCGGCCTTCTCATCGGCCGGCGCGTACCCGCTCCGCCAGGAAGTCGCGCGTGCGCGCCGAGGCTCCGGCGTCGCCGTCGACCGGGAACGGGGCCGCGAGGAAGTCCGTGGCCCCGGCGGCGACGAGACGCTCCAGCTGCTCGCCGACGGCCGCCTCGTCGCCGACGAGGGCGACGTCGGCCGGACCGCCGGCCCCCTCGCGGTCGAGCATGGCGCGATACGACGGCAGATGCCCGTAGATCTGGAAGATGCGGGACGCCGACTCGCGCGCCGCCGCCACCTCGCGCGTCACCGCGACCGGCAGGCCGACGACGATCCGAGGCGCCGGCCGGCCCGCGGCGGCGGCGGCCTCGCGGATGCGCGGAGCGGTGTGCTCGCGGATGGTCTGCGGACCGGTCATCCAGGTGACCGTCCCCTCGGCCTGCCGACCGGCGAGGGCCAGCATCTTCGGGGCCAACGCGGCGAGCAGGATCGGCGGTGGCGTGGCACCGGGCAGCGCGAGCGGAGCGTGGACCCGGTACTGCGTGCCGTCGAAGTCGACGCGGCCCTCGTGCAGCAGCGGCCGCAGCACGGCCAGGTACTCGCGACAGTGCGTGTAGGGCTTGTCCCACGACATGCCGAGCATCGTGTCGATCACCATCTGGTGCGAGAGCCCGATCCCGAGCGTGAAGCGCCCGCGTGCCGCCGCGGCGGCCGAGATCGCCTGCTGCGCCATCGCCACCGGATGCCGCGGATAGGTGGGCACCACCGCGGTGCCGACCTCGATACGCTCCGTCGCCCGCGCGCAGAGGGCGGCGCCGAGGATGGCGTCGAGGTCGAAGATGTTGGCGAGCCAGCAGCTCGCGAACCCGTCGCGCTCGGCCGCCTGGGCCTGGGCGATGACGTCGTCGAGGGTCGCGGGGCCACCGGAGAGGGAGCCGATCCCGATGCCGATACGCATGGGAAGCGCGTACCCTGGATCGACGCCCCAGGAAACAGCCGTCACGGGCGGCACGGCGAGCCGATCGCCGTGCCGCCCGCACGGCGATCAGAGCAATCCGACGGTGCAGCTGAAGCCGGGGAGCGGAATGGCGACTCCCTGCGGCGTGTATGCCTGCTCCACCGTGCAGCCGTACTCCGCCGCGGTCGGCGCAGGCTGCCCAGTGCAGAGATCGAAGCTGGCGCGGAACAACTGCGTGCCGCCGAGCACGTTGCCCGGCAACGACGGCGTGATCACTTCGCGAATGGCGTAGTCGAGATCGTTCGCGGTGTGCACGAACCCCGTCGGCAGGTTCGTGATGCGCGCCCGCACCGTCGCCTGGTTGCCGAAGCCGGGCAGGCTCGCCCTGCCGTCCGGGTAGTCCACGAAGACGACGATCGAACCGACGTTCACCCCGCCCGGCTTCGCGTAGGTGATCGTCGTCGCCTGCTGCGCGCCGCTCGGGCTACAGAAGCCGATGCGACAGTTCGACGGGCAGGCGTCGCCGTCGTCGGTGTTGCCGTCGTCGCAGGTCTCGTCGCCCTCGACGCGGCCGTTACCGCACACCGCCGGCTCGATGGTGCAGGTCGAGGAGCACCCGTCCCCGTTCTCGGTGTTGCCGTCGTCGCATTGCTCGACGCCCGAGTGGAAATACCCGTCACCGCAGCGCGCGTTCCTGCAGCCGGCGACGCAGGCGTCGTTGTTGTCGTCGTTGCCGTCGTCGCACTCCTCGCCCGCTTCGGGGATACCGTTGCCGCAGACGGGCGTGCCGCCGATCGTCGTGGTGGTGGTCGTCGTCGGCAGCGGCGCGATCGTGGTGGAGGTGATGGTCGTGGTCGTCACCGGCCCGCCACCGTCGAGGGACGCGACGACGAGGGCGACGCACTGGTCGACGATGGCCCCGAGCGCTGCCGAGTCACCGACGGTCGTGCAGTCGTTGCCGCTCTTGGCTTCGAGCTTCGCGAAGCAGCCCTTGGCGGGGTCTGCGCCACCGGTGAACTTCGCCGTGGCCTTGTCGACACAGCTCTTCGCGTTCGGATCGACGGGCTTACCGGGCGTGAGCGCCAGCTGGTGGCACTTCAGCAAGCCCGTGGCCTTCGTCGCGACGCACTTCCGCTTGCCGACTCCGCACTTGCCCTGCGTGATCGGCGCAGGATCGAGCGTCGAAACGAGCTGATCGACGCAGGCGTCGACCAGCGCCTCCACCGCGGCCGTGTCGTCGGTCGTCGCACAGTCGTTCGACGCCTTGCCCTCGAGCTTCTCGAAGCAGCCCTTCGCCGGCTCGCTGCCGCCGTCGAACTTGCGCTTCACCTTGTCGACGCAGCCCTTGTCGTTCGGATCCGGCACCTTGCCGGGCGTCGCCGCGGTCTGCTCGCACTTGAGCAGTCCCGCGATCTTGCCGCTGACGCACTTCACCTTGCCCGCCCCGCATTTGGTCTGCGCGGCGAAGGCTGGCCCGGACGCTGCCGCGAGGGCCAGCAGCGTGAGCGTCGTGACGAACGAAACGCGAGTCGTCGAAGCCATGGGTCTTCCCCTCCCTGGGAAGCGACCCGATAGCAGTCCGGCGTTACCTGGCGGTGTCGGCTCGGCGAACCTTGCCGCCATCCGTCATGGGATGGTCACCGTGCACGTGAACCCCGAGACGTCGTAGCCCGAGCCCTGGGGGTTGAAGGCCTGCTCGACCCGACACTTGTAGTCGCTCGCCACCGGCAGCGTCTGGCCGGAGCAGCCGTCGTAGTTGATGCGGAAGAGCTGCGCGCCGTTCAGGATGTTGCCCGGCAGCGTCGGCGAGAGCACCTCGCGGATGGCGTAATCGAGGTCGTTCGCGGTGTGCACGAAGCCGGTCGGCAGATTCGTGACGCGCGCACGGACGGTCGACTGGTTGCCCATTCCCGGAATGCTGACGCGCCCGTCCGGGTAGTCCACGAACACGACCATGGACCCGATGTTCCCCACCCCGGTCGGCTTCGTGTACGTGACCGTCGTCTGCTGGCTTCCCGAAGGGCTGCAGAAGCCGATGCGGCAGTTCGACGGGCAGGCGTCGCCGTCCTCGGTGTTGCCGTCGTCGCAGGTCTCGTCGCCCTCGACGCGGCTGTTGCCGCACACCGCCGGCTCGATGGTGCAGGTCGGGGAGCACCCGTCGCCGGCCACGGTGTTGCCGTCGTCGCATTGCTCGACGCCCGAGTAGAAGTACCCGTCCCCGCAGCGCGCGTTCTTGCAGCCGGCGACGCAGGCGTCGTTGTTGTCGTCGTTCCCGTCGTCGCACTCCTCGCCCGCCTCCGGGATGCCGTTCCCGCAGACCGGCGCGACGGTCGTCGTGGTGGTCGAGGTGGTGGTGGTCGTCGACGTGCTGGTCGTGCTCGTCGTCGACGTGCTCGTGGTGGTCGGGATCGTGGTGCTCGTGGTCGTGCTCGTCGTCGACGTGCTCGTGGTCGTCGGGACCGTGGTGGTCGTGGTCGTGCTCGTCGTCGACGTGCTCGTGGTCGTCGGGATCGTGGTGCTCGTGGTCGTGCTCGTCGTCGACGTGCTCGTGGTCGTCGGGATCGTGGTGCTCGTGGTCGTACTCGTCGTCGACGTGGTCGTCGGGACGGTCGTGGTGGTGCTCGTCGTCGAGCTCGTGCTCGTCGACGTGGTGGTGGTCTGCTCGAGCGTCGTCGTCGTCACCGGAGTGCCGGGCGCGAGCGCCACGGTACACGTGACCTCGGGCACGGGGTTCGCGTTCGCATCGACCGGATCCTGCACGAAGCAGCCGACCGCACTCGCCGGCGGCTGGCCGGCGCAGTCGAACTGCACCTCGAAGACGACGCCGGGCTGGATGCCGTCGCCGAGAATGCCCGGCTCGTCGGCCAGGGACACGATACCGACCGTGAGGGTCTCGTCGACCGCGTCGGCATCGAGATCCTTGTCGTTGCCCAGCACGAGCGAGTCGGGTGCGATCGCGAAGATGCGCTCCTGCACCGAGGCGTCCATGCGGGAGCCGGGGATCGAGAGGGTCGGACCGTACGTGAGGTTCACCAGCGCCGCGTTGAGATCACGGCCGAGGTTGTCGTAGCTCACGCGCACGGACGCGCGGATACCGAGCGCCGGATCACAGAGGCCCGGCTCGGTCGTGGTGGTGGTGGTCGTCGTCGAGGAGGTCGTCGACGTCGTCGTGGTCGTCGTGGTCGGCAGGGTCGACGGCACCGTGGACGACGTGGTTGTGGTCGAGGTGGTGCTGCTGGTCGACGTCGTGCTCGTCGTCGGGACGCTCGGCGGCACGTTCGTCGCCTTCACGCCGTCGGCCCGAATGGTGCGAGCCGCGAAGACGCCGGCGAGGGACGCCCCCTGCGTGATCGAGAGCCGCGCCTGCGGCGCGCAGAAGAACGCCGAGACGGTGGCGCGGCGCGAGAACCGCGAGCGGTTGCCGGCGGCGACGATGCGTACGTCGGAAGCGGACACGATCGCGCCCGGGGCCGGCCCGGTGACGCTTCCGGTGCCCAGGTCCACGCTGCCGACCACCGTGACGGTCGCCGCGCCGGCGAAGAGGAGCCCGGCGCGGCGGCTGGTGCGAATGTCGCAGAACACGTAGTCGCCGCCGCTCAGGACCGCGCGGCCCTTGCCGGCTCCGCCGCCCTCGATGCGCAGCGAGCCGTAGACACCGGGCGGCAGCGTGCGGGTCTCGTCGTGACCGACGATGATCGGATTCGAGCGATCACAGGCCGGGATCTGGTCCGGGATGCCGCAGGCCTCGGCCACATCGGGCATGATGCGCCCGCCGAGCGGCATGCCGAGCGCACAGCCGGCCCCCGTCTCGGCGACGGTGTCGGCGACGAGCGCCCCGCAGCGGGACTTCGGCGACAGGCGCACGCGCGACGCGGCGACGGTGCCGCCGGGCGCGACCAGCGGACCACGCACCCACAGGATGCCGTCGTTGACGCCGACGTCACCGGTCTGCAGCTCGAGCGATTTCGCGCGCAGGGACTTCTCGGCGAAGAGCGCGTAGCTGCCGAGGTCGGTGCTCGGTCCCGCTGCCGCGACGGTGGAGATGCCCGCGAGCACGAGCAGCGCCGTGCCGGCCGTCCGGAGTCCTGTCCTCATGTCCTGTCCCTCCTACCTTCGCTCGAACCTGGATCTGGTCACTGCTTCGCGACGCGCACCGTGCAGGTGATCGCCAGCGGATTGCTGTGGATGTCGTTCGACGACTCCACGCGGCACGTGAAGTCGTCGGCCGCGATGCGCGCGCCGTCGGTGCAGTCGAACTGCACGGCGGCGGTGTCGCCCGGACGCACGCCGTCGTTGAACTCGGAGGGCGTGTCCGCGAACGATGCGACCACCAGGTAGAGATCGCGCGCCCCGGCCGCGTCCGCGTCGTGGGCGACTACGCGCACGTCGCCCGGCTGCTTGCCCTGGAGCGCGCTCACGCGCTGCCGAACCGTATCGGCGGAGCCGGTCCCCGGCAGGCTGACGCTCGCCGGATACACGACGACCAGCTTCGCCGCGTTGAGGTCGTAGTCCGTCTCGCGGACGTCGTAGTCGATCGAGACGACGGCGCGCACGCCGTCCTTTCCGACGCAGACCGAGCTGGCGTCCGGGGCGGCCAGGGCCGCCCCGGACGCCAGCAGCACGAGTGCCACGGCGCGGATCATCATGCTCAGTTCGCGCTGACCCGCACGGAGCACGCCGCAGGCACCTCGCTGCCGTTGATGTCGTTGGCGCTCGTCACCGCGCAGGTGAAATCGGATCCGGCGAAGTTGGCGCCCTCGGCGCAGTCGAACCGCACCTCGACCTGGTCCCCCGGGGGGATGCCGTCGCCCTTGATCTCCGGCGTGTCGGCGAACGACAGCAGGCCGACGGTGAGCAGGTCGTCCGTTCCGTCGGAGTTCACGTCCTTGTCGTTGCCGATCGCGATGAGATCGCCCTCGTTCCCGCTCAGGATGGTGATGCGCGCCTGCACGGACGGCTCCTGCGCCTTGCCGGGAATGCTGACACCGACCGGATAGCCGAGATCGAACGTGATGGCGTTCAGGTCGCGCTCCGCGGGATCGTAGGCGACCGATACCGTGATGCGGTACCCGACCGCCGGGTCGCAGGAGACCGCCGCTACCTTGCACGCGTCGCAGCCGTCCGACGGATCGTCGTTGCCGTCGTCGCACTCCTCGACGCCCTCGTGCACGAAGCCGTCGCCGCACGTCGCCAGCTTGCAGCCCTCGACGCAGGCGTTCGTGTTCGACAGGTCGGCGTCGTCGCACTCCTCGGGCGCCTGCACCACGCCGTCGCCGCACGCGGAGACGGTGCACGCGTTGGTGCAGCCGTCGTCGTCGATGTCGTTGCCGTCGTCGCACTGCTCCGAGCCCTGCACCACGCCGTCGCCGCACACGATCGGCGTGCTGTAGAGCGACTCCGCGAGCAGGGCGGCCGTCTGGCGCGCGGAATCGATCACGCAGTCCGGGAACGGCGAGCAGGTGCCGATCCGCTCGAGATCGACGCCGCTGCACGCCCGCGTGAGCGCCGCCCGCCGCGCATCGGCACCGGCCGACGCGGGCTGGATGGCGCTGAGACACGCCGTCGGCCCGAAGGCACACTGGCCGACGTCGCCGACCTTCTGGCACACCGTCGCCTGGCGGAGCATCGCCTTGACGAGCGCGGTGTGCGCCTTCGCGATGGCCTTGTGGCACTTCACCAGCGCCTTCTCGCCGCCGAGCGTCGGGCTCCCCAACGCGGTGCCCGCGCCCTCGCTCAGCGCCGTGCCGATGGACGTCGACAGCGACCCGACCGGGTCGTTGTTGCGGAACAAGCCGCGCACGGGCTCCGTTGCGGCGCAACGCTTTTCGATCAGGCCCGCGCCCTTCGACATGAGCGACGCGCCGTCGACCGCGTTGCAGTCGGCGGTGGTCTTACCCGCGTCACGGCTCTTGTGACACTTGTCGACCTGCTTCAGCCCGGCCTTGATGGCCTTGCCGGAGCGCGACACGATCGCCGTCCGACACTTCTTCGACGCCTTGCACTCCTTCGACACCTTGGCGTCGCTGGACGTCGGAACCACGAGCCCGACGCTCGCCACGAGCGCGACGATCGCGATGACGTTACGCATGAATCCCCCTGTTCTTCTGGGTCTCAGTCACGGGTGTAGGACACGAACTTGAAGGCGCCGTTCGCCTCGATCACCGATCCCATCTGGAGCCGACGCTCCTCGCCGCCCTCGTCGGCCAGGGTCAGCAGGATGCGGCCGTGGCTCGTGTACCAGGCGTACGACTTCACGCCCTTGAGGAAGGTGACCTCCTTGACGGTGAAGCGACGGCCACCGTAGTCGTTCAGGAGCGCGAGCTCCGTGTAGAGCGACTTGCCGTCGAGAAGGTTCCACCAGAACTCGGACTCCTGCTTGTCGACGATGCGCGGCGGCGCGCCCGGCTCGACGAAGCCGGGCATGATGATCTTCAGGTACTCCCGCCGCGTGACGCGCAGCTTGCGCACGCCGTCGGCGTCGTTCGCCTCGAACGCCTTCAGCAGGCGCACGATCAGATCGTCCATCGACGGTGCCGCCGCCCGATCGAGCCGTACTCGATCGGGCGGGGGCACCGCAGCCGGTGCCAGCGCGGACGAGAGACAGACACCACTCAACAGGGCGGCCACCACGAAGGTCCTCATAGCGTCTCCATGAATCGTCAATGTTTGCAATGCGACTTTCGTACTAGCGTTGGCGCGAAGAACGCGACGGCCGGGGAGGGCTGCGCCCTCCCCGGCCTGCGTTACGGCAAGGCGCTCGACGCGCTCAGTTGACCGGGAACACCGCCCAGGGCGCGAGCGCCCAGCTGGTGCCACCGGGCTGGAACGCGCCGCGGTAAGCCGTGTTCTGGAAGAACGCGTCACCGAACTGGGTGGCGCAGTTGATGCCGCCCGCCGACGCCGGGCTGGCCGCCGGCGGCACGGTGATCATGCCGGTCGGCGTCGCGCAGTCGACCTGCGGATCGATGCCCGTCGTCACGTTGCGGCCGCTCGTCCACAGGCCGAGGAGGTCGGCCGCGGTGCAGGTCGACCCGGTGATGTTCGCCGAGTCGAGGGTGACCACGTTGTTGAAGAACATCGTGCTCCAGAGACCGGTGTTCGAAATCAGCGAGCACGAGCCGGTGTTGCCGGTCGCGAAGCGCAGCGAGGTCTCGTTGTGCTGGATACGACCGCCGGCCGCGCGGAAGCCCTCGACGATCGTGTTCGCGATCCGGCCGGAGGTGCCGCGGCGAAGCAGCATACCGAACTGGTTCACCGGCCCGCCCGGCGGCAGCGTCTGATCCGCCGTGCCGCAGAGCGTGACGTTGCAGAACGCCGGGTTCGACACCGGCGTCGCGTTGAAGTTGTTCTCGTTGTTGTCGGCCTCGATGCCGTTCGAGCCACCGCTCTCGACGCGGTTCGCGTCCTGCCACACGGCCGCGAACTGCACGGCGCCGGTGAAGCCGAGCTGCCAGTCGAGGCCGTCGTCGCCCTGCGCCGACGCCAGCAGATAGCGGCTCTTCACGTTGCCGCCGAACCACTCGTGGGCGTCATCGAGGCCCGCGTGCGCATGCACGTGGTCGATGACGGTGCCCTGGCCGAGCGCGTTCATGGTGAAGAGGTTGAGCTCGTTGTCGATGCCGACGACCTTGCCGGCGAACTCGACGCGGACGAACTGGACGACGCCGCTCGAGTCGTTGTCCTCGAGGCCGCCGAAGGGCACCGCGTCGAGACCCTCGGAGAGACCTTCGCCGCCGGGCACGTTCACGCGGGCGCGGCCGTTCAGAACGATACCGCCCCAGTCACCGACGCCCTTCGGGTTACCGACGGTCCCGACGATCGCCTCGTTCTGGTCGCTGGTGAAGGTGATGGGCGCGGCCTGCGTGCCGGTCGCGTTGATCTTCGAGTCGCGCAGGAAGACCAGCGCCGAGACGGACGCCGGCGCCGTGGGCGCCTTCTTCGCGATGACCTTGACGCCGCTCTGGATGCTGAGCGTGACGCCGGGCTGCACGAAGATCACGCGGTCGATGCGGTAGGTGCAGCCGCTCAGCCACACCTGCGACGTGTTGATGTTCGACGTGATGTCCCGGAGACCGCCCGGGCAGGTCATCTGCTGCGGAGCGCCGCCGCAGAGCGGGAACACCGTCTCGCCGCCCGACACCGTGAGCAGACAGGCCGAGACGTCGGCCGTATTGATCACGCCGTCACCGCCGGCGAGGTCGCCGCACTGGAGCACCCCGAGGCCGCCGCAGAGGCCCACCGGGTCGGGCGGGCCGACGGCGACGTCGAGGAGCAGCGTGCAGTCGCCGGCGTCGATGCCGCCGTTGTTGTTGAGGTCACCGCAGGTCGCGGCCTGCGCGATGGGGGTCCATGCGGCCAACATGAGGGCCGCCGTCCCCGTGAGGATTCCCTTGACGAGAGTGTTCATGTCTTCAGTTCTCCTTGGGGAACGCTTACTGGACCACGTTGACCGAGCAGGTGACGTTGACGGGGTTGCCCACCGCGGTCACCGCGTTGCCGATCGAGCACAGCGTCGCACCCACCTGCGTCACGCAGGCGTTGTCGGCGGGGCAGCAGTCCTCGGGCGTGCCGGCGCCGATGGAGCCCATCGGGAACGACGTGCAGACCGGCGGCGTGTAGGCACAGTCCTCGCCACCCGGATCGTCGCCGTCGCCGTTGCAGCAGCCGATGACGTTCTGGTTCCGGTTGCAGATGTTCTCTTCCAGCGCGAGGCAACCATCGAAGGTGATCGTCAGGAGGAGGCCGGTGTTGAACTCGTCCTCGCTCGACGCGAGGCCCATCTTCAGGTCGGTCTCACGGTCGTTGGCGAGGAACAGGTAGTTCCCGGGCGTCCCCTGGTTGACGACGATCGCGTTCTGGATGAGCGACGACTGCCCGGTGCCGAACAGGCCGCTCTGGAACTGCGGATAGTCGAGGTTGATGTCGGCCGCCGCGAAGGGCTGGTCGGCGGTGACGGAGATCGTCACGGTGCGGGTCGCGAGGAACGGCGAGCAGGTGTTGCCCTCGAGCTCACAGGCGCTGTTGCAGCCGTCGCCCGAGATCGTGTTGCTGTCGTCACACTGCTCCGGGTAGGTGATCGAGCCATCGCCGCAGACGGGGCTCGCCGGCGTGCTGTAGATGTCGCGCGCGATCGTCTGACCGGCCTGGATCGCCGAGTTGATCGCGCACGCCGGGAAGGGCGTGCACGTGCCGAGCGTGGCCGGATCGACGCCCTGACACGCCTTCGCGATCGAGAGCTGCGCCTTGGCCACGCTCTTCGCACCCGGGTTCACGCAGCCGGCGTCGATCGCACCGAAGGTCGTCCCGACCTTGTCGATGCCGCCCTGGCACTTCGTGGAGCCCTTGATGATCTCGTTGATGATGCCCGCGCGGCTCTTGGCGACGGTCGCCTGACACTTCTGGAGCGCGGGCGCCAGCGTGCCGTTGCCGAGCGTCAGAACCGCGTTGCCGATCAGCACGGTCTCGCCCGCGGCGAACAGGGCGTTCGAGGCATCGTCGCCGGGGTAGTTGCCCAGGACCGGATCACCCGCGAGGCACGCCTTGGTGATGCTCCCGGCGATCTTGGTCTTCGACGCCGGGTACTTGCCCTTGGGATCGAAGGCGCTCGTAGCGACGTCGTTGCAGGGGCCATGCGCGAGGCCCGCCTTGGTCTGGCCGGCGTGACACTTGTCGACGTTCTTCAGCACCGTCTTCGCGAGCAGCGCGCCGCTCTTCGCGATCGTGCCCCGGCACTTCCGCGACGCCTTGACGTCCGCGGACGCCGGAGCCGCGAGGCTCAGGGCGAGCGTGCCCATCGCGAGCACGGCTGCGGTCCGCCCCAGGGCGGGCCGAAGCCTCCAATGGATGTTCATGCGCTTCCTCCTCCGTTCAGCGTGGTGGGGTGGTCGACCCAGCGGGTTCGACCTGTTGGGTTGAGTGACGGAAGGCTAGCTAACATCCCGATGTTGCCCCCACGTGTCCCGCGAGCGAATTTGCGTCGGGCACGACGTCGACGACGGGAGCTCGCATATCCGGCGATCGTTGCTTGCGTGTTACGAGGCCTTGTAATCGCCGCGACACGGCCCGGCCCAATCCGCATCGCGCAAGGTTCGTCGGCGCGTAACGCAGGCGAAACACAAGCCGACTAGTAGAGCCGCGCTCATCCGAGAGGAGTCGACATGGTGGGATTGATCGCGCGGGCGGCGCTGTGCCTCGCACTGGCACTCGTGCGCCCTGCGCTGGCGCAGGACGCGCCGACTGAAGCACCGGCGGCCGGCACGGGCACGGTCTCCGGCACGATCATCGACAGATCGTCGGGTGAGCCGCTGATCGAGGCGGGCGTCGAGGTCTTGGGCACCAAGGCGAAGCTCGTGACCGACCTCGATGGGAAGTTCTCGGTGAAACTCCCTGCGGGAACGTACCAGCTACGCGTCTACGCGCCGCTGTATCAGGGCGTCCGCCTGGAGAACATCCACGTGAAGCCCGGCGCCACCACGCGTGCAGACGCCGCCCTCGCGCCGGCGGCGGCCGCCGGCACCGAAGTGGTCGAGGTGGTGGCGCAGGCCGCGAAGGCGGCGGAGGCCACGCAGCTCATCAAGCGCCAGAAGGCCGCCACGGTGCAGGACAACATCAGCGCGGAGATGATCAAGAAGTCGCCGGACTCCGACGCCTCCGAAGTCGTGCAGCGTGCGCCGGCCGTCACCGTGAAGGACAACAAGTTCATCGTCGTGCGTGGGCTCGGCGAGCGCTACAGCACGGCGCAGCTGAACGGCAGCCGCCTGCCCAGCACCGATCCGCAGAAGCGTGTCGTGCCGCTCGACCTCTTCCCCGCCGAGTTCCTCGACGCGCTGTCGATCGTCAAGTCCTATACGCCCGACCTCCCGGGCGATTTCTCCGGCGGTCTGGTGGAGATCGACCTTCGTGAGTTCCCGGAGGAGCTCGAGTTCAACCTCGGATTCGGCACCGGCGTGAACACGTCGACGACCTTCAAGCGCTTCCGCACCTACGAGGGCGGCAAGCTCGACTACCTCGGCTTCGGACGCAGCTTCCGCGACATCCCGAACACGATCGGCGATCAGCTGCTTCCGGCCGGCCTGGGCCTCGGCGAGCAGAAGCTCTACGGCGGCTCGTTCCGCAACATCTGGGACGTGGACTCGATGACCGCGCCCCCGAACGCGGGCATGAACTTCTCGGTCGGCAACAGCTGGGGACCGTTCGGCTTCGAGCTCGCCGGCACCTACGGCACCGAGTACAAGACGCGACGCCGCGTCATCGACCGGCTCTTCGTCAACGCCGCCGCGCCGGATGCGACGCCCGAGATCCGTCTCGAAGACGATTTCGTCTACGACTCGAGCACCTTCGAGACGACGCTCGGCGGCATCATGACGTCGGCGTACAAGCTCAACGACAACAACAAGTTCACCCTCCGCACGCTGATCAACCGCAACTCGTACGACAACGTGCTCGAGGGCAGCGGCGAGTCGACGCAGTTCGGGCCGACCGTCACGGTGCTCAACACCCGCCTGCGCTACACCGAGGAAGAGCTCGACTACGGGCAGCTCGGCGGCGAGCACAGGCTGGCGCCGTGGCTGGAGATGAACTGGCGGACCGCACTCGCCCGCACCACGCAGTACATCCCCGACAGCCGCTCCTACAGCTACGCGCAGCAGCTCGGCCTGCCGCCGACCTACCTAAACGATCCGACCAGCGGCCTGCGGCTGTTCTCGGAGCTGGCCGAGTACATGACCGACACCCAGGTCGACTTCCGCATCCCGTTCACGACCGGTCTGCCCCGCACCGACGTGTGGAGCGGCCTGCCGGCGTCGTTCAAGTTCGGCCCCGCCTACACGTATCGCGATCGCACCTACGCGCTGCGCCGCTTCCTGTTCCGCGCCGGCGCGCCCGAGAATCTGACGTTGCCGCCGGAGCAGCTCTTCGATCCGGACGAGATCGGGCGCGGACTCGTGTTCAGCGAGCTGACCGAGGCCCGCGACAGCTTCGGCGCGACCCAGGAGATCATCGGCGGCTACGGCATGTTCGACCTGCCCATCGTGCGTGACCAGCTACGACTGATCGCGGGCGTGCGCGTGGAGTATTCGCTGATCCGCCTGAACACGGCGTCCGACATCAACGGCCAGCCCACCGTCATCACGAAGAAGAACCTCGACCCGCTGCCGGGCATCAACCTCGTCTACAGCCCGCGCTTCGACATGAACGTGCGCGCCGGGTACAGCCAGACCGTCGCGCGGCCCGAGTTCCGGGAGCTGAGCCCCGTCCTCTTCCCCGAGCCGCGCGGCCTGCGGCAGTTCCAGGGTAACCCGGGCCTCGTCCAGACCAACATCACGAACTACGAGCTGCGTTGGGAGTGGTTCTTCACCCCCACGGAGCTGCTCTCCGCCGGCTTCTTCTACAAGCAGCTCGAGCAGCCGATCGAGGCCACGGCGATCACCGTCGGATCCGGCGTCGTCGACTCGTTCGCCAACGTCGACTCCGCCAACCTATGGGGCTTCGAGTTCGAGTCCCGCAAGGACTTCGGTTTCCTTACCTCGTGGCTCCAGCCGCTCAGCCTCACGGTGAACGTGGCCTACATCAACTCGACCGTGACGCAGGCCACCGGCGAGTTCGAGGTGCAGACCGCCGCCAACCGCGCGCTCCAGGGCCAGTCGCCGTTCGTCGTGAACGCCGCCCTCGACTACAGCCCGAGCTGGATGACGGCCCGGCTCTTCTACAACACCGCCGGCAACCGCATCCTGAACGTCGGCGCCTTCGGCCTGCCGGACCTCGTCGAGCTGCGGCGCGACCAGCTCGACGCGGTGTTCGTCTTCCCGCTGAACGACATCGTGGGCGCGCCGATCAACGCCAAGTTCGGCATCGAGAACATCCTCAACGATCGCTACGAGATCGTGCAGGGCTCGGCGTTGCAGTCGCGGTGGCTGAACGGGACGAAGTTCTCCCTCGGCGTCAGCTACTCCTACTGACCCGGTCACGCGGTTTTTACACTCCCGTAATCGAGTCGTCGGCTCGTTCTGGCACAGTACGTCGAGGTTCTGGCTCCAATGCAGGATGACACTTTCTCCGCGTTCAGCGGGTACGGCGGATCAGAGCAGGAGCAGCGGAACTGGCTGCGCTCGTTCGCGGCTTCCTCGGTCGTCTACGTCGCCGTCGGCGTCCTCATCGCGGTCCTCTCGACGAAGACGATCATCGAGCAGCAGAAGCCCGTCGAGCTCAAGTTCGTCGAGAAGGTGGTGAAGGAGCCGCCGCCGCCGGCCGCTCCTCCCGCACCGGTCGCGGCTCCACCGCCGGCGGCCGCCGCTCCGATCGTCCGCCCCGACCAGAAGATCCGTCGCCTCGACAAGCCGCCGCCGCGCAAGGAGCTGACGGCGCCGAAGGAGATGCCGAAGACGCCCCCCAAGGAGGCGGATCCCAGCCAGGACAAGGGCATCGCCGTCTACGGGGACGCGACCAAGGGGGATCCCGCGGGGCTCGAGGGCGGCCAGCAGGGCGGCATCGCAGGCGGCACCGTGGGCGGCGCCATCGCCCTGCCCGAGGACGCCGTGCCGCCGATGCCCGACGGCGGTAACGTGAAGCCGGCGTATCCGCAGGAAGCGCGCTCCACGGGCAAGCAGGGGACGGTCATCCTCAAGGTGACGATCCTCGCCGACGGCTCGGTTTCGAAGGTCGAGGTCCTACGCGGCGACGAGCCCTTCGTGAGCTCCGCCATCGCCGCGGTGAAGACCTGGAAGTACAAGCCCGCACTGCACAAGGGACAGCCGATCACCGTGTACCGGATCATCCAG
This sequence comes from bacterium, assembly GCA_026129405.1. Taxonomy (NCBI): domain Bacteria; species bacterium. The sequence goes on along the minus strand of JAHCID010000001.1, from coordinate 845,136 downwards.
ATTCCCTTCAAATTGACCGCCTGACCGCGCCAGGCACCGCAGACCGCCAAGAAAGGATCGGATCATGGGTTTCGATTTCTCGGAGATGTGGGCGCACATGGGATGGCCGGCGCTCATCGTCGCCGCCGTCCTCCTCGTCATGGGCATGGCGTCGCTCACCGTCTTCATCGAGCGGATCATCACGCTGCGCCGCTCGCGTGCCGCCTCGAAGAAGTTCGCGGCCGAGAGCGGGAGCCACCTCCGCGCGGAAATGGTCGATCAGGTGATCGCCGAAGCGTCGGAGTACGAGCACGGCCACCTGCCCCGCCTCGTCCGCACCGGGCTCGCGACCTACAAGCACGCGCGCGAAACGCTGGACGTGTCGGCGCTGTCGCCGGCCGAGCGTACCCGCCGTCACATGGAGCGCTACCTCGAGGACACCGGCGCCGATCTGCGGCGCGGCCTCTCGGTCCTCGCCTCCGTCGGCTCCGTTGCGCCGTTCGTCGGTCTGCTCGGCACCGTGCTGGGCATCATCTCGGCCTTCCAGGGCATCGCGTCGAGCGGCTCCGGCGGCCTGTCGTCGGTGTCGGCCGGCATCTCCGAGGCGCTGATCGAGACCGCGCTCGGCCTCGCCGTCGCCATTCCGGCGGTGCTCGCGTTCAACTACCTCTCGACGCAGATCTCGCGCGACGAAATGATCCTCAACTCCGCAGCGGGCGAGCTCCTCGACTCGATCGAGGGCTGGGCCGAGGCCGAGGCGCACCGCCAAGGGACGCAGCGTGAGCTGGTGGCGTAGGAAGAAGCGTCACGGCGCCGAGGTGGCGCCGGACATGAACGTCACGCCGCTCGTCGACGTCGTCCTCGTCCTCCTCATCATCTTCATGGTCGTGATGCCGCAGATGGACAAGGACGTGAAGGTCGAGCTGCCGGGCATCTTCAATCCGGATCCGGACGTCGAAGGGAACCTCGATCCGTTCAAGGTCAGCGTCCCGAAGTGGGGCGAGTTCCACTTCAACGGCGAAGAGTACGACCTCGACGGGCTGATGGCCGTCCTCGGCTCCGAGCGCGCCAACGATCCGTCGCGCCGGCTCGTGCTGCGCGGTGACGCCACCCTCAAGTACGGCGACGTCCGCCTCTTCATGGCTCGCGCGCAGCAGATGGGCTTCCCGGGCGTGAACTTCATGGTCGGCGAGAAGCACAAGGCCGGCACGCGCCCGAACGCGGGCTACGGCGACCAGCCGACCGCGCCGCCCGCGGCGGAAGGCTCGGCGGCGGCGCCGCCGGCCGGCACGGAGGGCTGAGCCATGGCGATGACCATCGGGAGCGGCGGGCCGAGCAAGACGCCGACGCCCGCCATGAACGTGACGCCGCTGGTCGACGTCGTCCTCGTGCTGCTCATCATCTTCATGGTGATCACGCCGCTGCTCACGAAGAACTTCTGGATCCATCTCCCGAAGCAGGAGAAGGAAGAGATCGAGAAGCAGGACCTGCCCGACGATCCCGACCCGCCGCTCGTCCTCAAGATCCTTCCCGAGAGCAAGATCCAGGTGAACGGCGTCGACGTGGGCTACGAGGAGCTGCCCGAGCGCCTGAAGCGCATGTTCGCCGCCCGCGATGACCACATCCTCTTCTTCGACGCCGCCGACGACGCGGAGTACGGCTTCGCGGTCCGCGTCCTCGACCAGGCCCGCGAAGGCGGCGCCGTGACGATCGCGCCGCTCACCGTCGCGCTCAGCGAGAACGCCGCACTCGGAACGCCCGCCGATGCCGGCGCCCCGCCGGCGACCGCCGCCCCCTGACGCGTTCGGGCGGCGCATCGCGCACCGCCCGGCGGCGGCGCGCGCTTGACGCCTTCGCGAGCCGCGGGCTAACCCCTCGGCCGCGTCATGCGCGGCTCCCTGCACGGCCTTCGCGTCCTCGACCTCACCGGCGAGCCCGGCTTCCTCACCGGGATGCTGCTCGGCGAGATGGGCGCAGACGTCGTGAAGGTCGAGCCGCCCGCCGGCGATCCCGCGCGACACCGCGGGCCGTACTGGGGCGAGGTCGCCGACGTCGAGCGCTCGCTCGTGTGGCTCGCGATGAACGGCTCGAAGCGCGGCCTGACGCTCGATCTCGACGCGGCGGCGGGCGGCGACCTCTTCCTGCGCCTCGCCGAACGGGCCGACGTCGTGCTCGAGACCGAGGCCCCGGGCCGCCTCGCCGCGCGCGGCCTCGGGTGGGATGTCCTCCACGCACGCAACCCGCGCCTCGTCCTCGCCTCGCTGACGCCGTGGGGCCAGACCGGACCCTACGCCGGCTGGCGCGGCTCCGACCTCACCGTCATCGCGATGAGCGGCAACCTCCACTGCACCGGTGATCCCGACCGCGCGCCGCTGCGCTGCTCGCTGCCCGTGTCGCACTTCCACGGCAGCATCGAAGCCGCCGTCGGCGTCGCGTTCGCGCTGCTCGCGCGCGAGCGCACCGGCGAGGGGCAGCACGTCGACGTCGCGATGCAGGAGGCGATGGTCATGCCGAACATGGCCACGGCGTCGATGTCGATGATGACGGGTAATCGCGGCGCCCGCGCGGGCGCGTTCTTTCGCCAGACGAAGAGCGTGCAGCGCGAGATCTGGCCGTGCGCCGACGGCTACGTGTCGTTCGCGCTGCGCGGCGGGCCGGCGCGCGTGCCGGGCCTCGTCGCCATGACGAAGTACATGAGCGAGCACGGCATGGCTTCCGAGAAGCTGCGCGCGACGGACTGGAAGGCATACAACCACAACCTCCTGTCGCAGGACGAGGTCGACGCGCTGTCCGCCGAATTCGGCGCCTTCTTCCGCACGAAGACCATGACCGAGCTGTTCCAGGCCGCGTGCGAGCGCAACCTCATGCTCGCGCCCGCGAACACCTCGCGCGAGATCGTCGCGTCGGAGCAGCTCGCGGCGCGACGCTTCTTCGTCGACCTCGAGCATCCGGGCCGCGGCGTGCTGCGTCTGCCCGGCGCCTTCGCGCAGATCACCTCGGACGATGCCGACGCCACGACCGTCGCGGTGCGCGGGCCGGCGCCGCGCCTCGGCGAGCACACGGCGGCGGTGCTCGGCGAGATCGGCGTCGATGCGGCGGTGCTGGCGCGCCTGCGCGCGGAGGGCGTCCTGTGACGACGACACCGCACGGCGGCCTCCTCGACGGCTTCACGATCCTCGAGTTCGGCGGCGGCGCCGCCGGCCCGGTCGCAACGCGCTACTTCGCCGACCACGGCGCGACGGTGATCCGCGTCGAGTCGCGCCAGCGCCCCGACTTCCTGCGCATCCTGAAGCTCACGCCCGACACCAAGGGCGGCCTCGACGGCGGCGAGCACTTCGCCGTCCTGAACGCCAACAAGCGCTCGGTGGCGCTGAACCTCGGCAAGCCCGAGGCGGTGGCGATCGCGCGGCGTCTCGCGCTCGTCGTCGACGCGATCGCCGAGAACTTCGCGCCCGGCGCCATGGCGAAGTGGGGCCTCGACTACGCCTCGCTCGTGCGCGAGCGGTCCGACCTGGTCATGATCAGCACCTGCCTCAACGGGCAGACCGGGCCGCAGCGCTTCTACCCCGGCTTCGGCGGCCAGGGCTCGGCGCTGTCGGGGTTCAACCACCTCACCGGCTGGCCCGACCGCGAGCCGCTCGGCCCCTACGGCACGATCACCGACTCGCTCTCGCCGCGTTTCGCCGCGCTGCTGCTCGCGGGCGCCCTCCTCCACCGCGGCCGCACCGGCCGCGGCCAGCACATCGACCTCTCGCAGGTCGAGGGCGGCATCACCTGCCTCTCCGAAGCCATCGCCACCTTCACCGCCAACGGCGAAGTGCTCGGACGCATGGGGAACCGCTCGCGCCACGCCGCCCCGCACGGCGTCTTCCGCTGCGCCGACGAGGACGGCCGCGAGCGCTGGATCGCGATCGCGGTGCACGACGACCTGGCCTGGGCCCGGCTCGTCGACGCGCTCGGCTCGCCCGGCTGGGCAACGCCTCCCGAGCTGGCGACGGCGGCAGGGCGCCTCGCGGCCGTCGACGGGCTCGAGGCGGCGCTGGCGGAGTGGACGCGCCCGCAAGCCGCGCGCCCGCTCGCGGAGCGGCTCCAGGCCGCCGGCGTCGACGCCGCCCCCGTCCTCGACCTCCGCGACGTGCACGACGACCCGCAGATCGCGCATCGCGGGCACTTCGGCACCGTCCGCCACCCGGTGCTCGGCGACCATCCCGCCGAGACGCACGCCATCCGCTTCTCGGCGATGGCACCCGCACTGCGCACGCCGGCCCCCCGCCTGGGCGAGCACACCGACGCCGTCCTGCGCGATCTGCTCGGGCTGCCCGACCACGAGATCACGAGCCTGCGCGAGGCCGGCGTTCTCGAATGACGCAGGCGCCAGGGAGCGGCGTCGAGTTGACACCGACGGCTCGTCCCCTATTAACCTCGTATTCCCATGGCGGAGGAACGGATCATCACGGAGGCGCGCCAGGAAGCACGGCGTATCATTCACGAGCTCGCGCGCTCCATCGACCGCCGCCTCGGGGTCGAGGTGCGGGACGTCCCGGGGCAGGAGCGTCTCCAGGTGTCGCTGACTCATGGGGCCAAGCACGGTCACATCGAGCTGGCCATCCCTGCCGTCCTCGCCTCGACGGGTGACACCGTTGCCCGCAACGAGCTGCGCCTGAAGATCAAGCGGGCGTCGGACTCGTTGCTGTTCCGTCCGATGCCCGACCACCGCCTCTCGGTGAAGCCCATTCCGCCTCCGGGCGGCCAGGGCGGCCAGGGCCGCGGCGGACACGGCGGCCCGGGCCGCGGGCGCCGCTAGCCGACCGGGGCGCAGGCGCGGCCGTGATCCTCGCCGGCGACATCGGAGGCACCAACACCCGGCTCGCGCTGTTCGGCGATCCCGCGGGCGAGCCGGAGAATCTCCAGACCTTCTCCAGCCGGGCCCACGCCGGCCTCGGTGAGATCGTCGCCGCCTACTGCGCCGGCCTCGCGCATCCCCCCGGCGCCGCCTGCTTCGGGGTCGCGGGCCCGGTGCGCGACGGCGTGGGCCGGGTGACGAACCTGCCGTGGACGGTCGACGCCGCCGCGCTGGCGACGCAGCTCGGCACACGCGCCTGGGTGATCAACGACCTCGAGGCCAACGCGCACGGCGTGGCCGTGATGCCGCCCACCTCCCTCGTCGAGCTCCATGCGGGACGGCCCGAGGCGTCGGGCAATCGCGCCATCATCGCCGCCGGCACCGGGCTCGGCGAAGCCGGCTTGTACTGGGACGGCGTCACCCATCAGCCGTTCGCCTGCGAGGGAGGCCATGCGAGCTTCGCACCCGGGTCGCCGCTCGAGGACGAGCTGCTCGTCTGGCTGCGCGCGAAATACGCCGGGCACGTGAGCTGGGAGCGGGTCGTGTCGGGCATGGGCATCGTCAACCTGCACGACTTCCTGCGCCAGCGCGCCGGCCAGCCCGACCCCGAGTTCATCGCGGCCGTCCGCCGCAGCGGGGGCGATCCCGGCGCGGCGATCTCGAACGCCGGGCTCGCCGGCACCGACCCGATCTGCGTCGAGACGCTGGACTGGCTCGTGGCCCTCTACGGCGCCGAGGCCGGCAACCTGGCGCTGAAGCTCATGGCGACGGCCGGGCTCTACGTCGGCGGGGGCATCGCGCCGCGCATCCTCGACAAGCTGCGCGACGGGCGCTTCGCCGAGGCCTTCCTCGCCAAGGGCCGCATGCGCGCGACGGTGATGGAGGCCATCCCGGTGCGCGTCATCCTCGACGACCACGCGGCGCTGCGCGGCTCGGCGCGCTGCGCCGCGCTGCGGCTCGGCGGCAGCTGAGCGCGCGTCAGCGCTTGCTCCTGCCCGCCGCGGCGGCCGGCTTGCCGCCCTTCGCCGCCGGGGCCGCCGCGCGCGCGACGGCGGCCGCCTCGGCCGCCGCCTTCTGCCGCAGGTAGTCCTCGTAGTTGCCGTGCCAGCGCACGGCCTGGCCGTGGCCGACCTCGATGATCTGCGTCGGCAGGCGATCGAGGATGTAGCGATCGTGCGCGACGATCACCACGGTGCCGCCGTACGACAGCAGCGCGTCGAGCAGCACCTCCTTCGCGGCGAGATCGAGGTGGTTCGTCGGCTCGTCGAGCAGCAGGCAGTTCGACGGCTCGAGCAGCAGCTTCGCGAGCGCGAGCCGGCTGCGCTCGCCGCCGGAGAGCACGCCGACGCGCTTGTCGACCGCGTCGCCGGAGAAGAGGAAGGCGCCGAGAAGACCGCGCACCTGCGGCGCGGTCTCGACGTCGGATACGCTCAGCATCTCGTTCAGCACCGTGCGGTCGCCGTTCAGCGACTCGGCGTGGTCCTGCGCGAAGTAGCCGAGACGCACGTTGTGCCCGAGCTCGCGCGTGCCGCCGTCGAGGGCGAGGACGCCGGCGAGGAGCTTCAGCAGCGTCGTCTTGCCGGCACCGTTGGGCCCGACGAGCGCGACCTTCAGCCCGCGCTCGATCGCGACGTCGATGCCGCCGTATACCTCGCGCTCGCCGTACTGCTTCTTCGCCCCGTGCAACGTCAGCGTGATGCGGCCGCCGCGCGGCGCCTCGGGCAGCTTGATGCGCAGGACGCGCTCGGCGTGGCCGTCGGGCGGCGGCAGGCGGTCGATCCTCTCGAGCTGCTTGATGCGGCTCTGCACCAGCGCCGCCTTCGACGCCTGGTAGCGGAAGCGCGAGATGAACGACTCGATGCGCTCGATCTCCTCCTTCTGGTTCTCGTACGCCGCCCGCGCCAGCTCGAGCCGCGTCTCGCGCTCCTCGAGGTAGCGGCTGTAGTTCATCGCGTAGTCGGTGACCTTGCCGTGCAGCACCTCGGCGATGCGGTCGACGGCGACGTCGAGGAAGTAGCGGTCGTGCGCGACGAGGACGACGGTGCCCGGGTAGCTCGCGAGGAACTCCTCGAGCCAGTTGCGCGCCTCGAGGTCGAGGTAGTTCGTCGGCTCGTCGAGCAGGAGCACGTCGGGCCGCCGCAGCAGCACCTGGGCCAGCGCGACGCGCATCTGCCAGCCGCCCGACAGCGCGCCGACGTCCTTGTCCATGTCGCCGTCCTGGAAGCCGAGCCCGCGCAGCACCGTCTCGGTCTCCGACTCGAGGTCGTAGCGGCCGCGCAGATCCCACTCCTCGCAGACGGCCATGTAGCGGTCCATGATCGCCTGGTAGTCGTCGGCCGACGGATCGACGGTCGCGAGCTGATGCTCCAGATCCTCGCGCCGGCGCTCGAGCTCGTGCAGGTCGGCGAACGCCTCGAGCGCATGGTCGAGGACGCTCGTGCCGCCGAGGCCGAGGATGTGCTGCGGCAGGTAGCCGACACGGGCGCCGCGCGGCATCGCGATGGTGCCGGCGTCGGGCTCGAGCCGGCCGGCGATCATCTTGAGCAGCGTCGACTTGCCGGCACCGTTCGGGCCGGCGAGGCCCACCCGGGCGCCGTCCGGGATGCTCCAGACGACCTCGTCGAGCACCACCTGCGGCCCGTACCGCTTGCTCACGCCGGCGAGAGACAGCATCGAATCCGCGAGGATGCCCGCCGGGCCCGACCCGGGCAAGCCGGCGGGCGCCGGCGCCGGCCCGGGCGCACCGGCGACCGCGGATCACGCCGTGGCGGCGTAGGCGGCCACCGGCTGGGCGATGCCGCGCAGCGGGACGGCACCGACGGGACGCAGGGTGACGCCGGGCAGGTCGCCGACCGCGTCCCGCGTCGTCTGCGTGACGAGGATCGCCGTGCCGAGCTCGCGCGTCTTCACCTGGAGCCGGGCCGCCTGGTTCACGGCGTCGCCGACGATCGTGTAGACGACGCGCTGCCGGGCGCGGATGTTGCCGGCGATCATCTCCCCCGTGCAGATGCCGATGCCGGCCTCGAGCGGATCCGGGCCGGCGGCGAGCGCCCGTTCGACGTCGATCGCCGCCAGCACCGCGCGCCGCGCATGATCGGGCAACGGCCGCAGGGGTCCGCCGAACACCACGACGACGCCGTCGCCCAGGAACTGCGTGATGACGCCGCCCTCGCGCTCCGTCACCTTCTCGACCGCCGCGTAGTAGCGATTCAGCACCTCGACGACGGCGCTCGCGGCCATCCGCTGCGTCATGTCGGTGAAGCCGCGCAGGTCGACGAACATCGCCGTCGCGTGCACGAGCTCGCCGCCCCGCCCGACGCCGCGCTCGAGCGCCGCCCGCGCGACCATGGGGCTCACGTAGCGACCGAACAGCTCGCGCGCACGGGCGGCGCTGCGCAGCTCGTCCACCATGGCGTTGAAGTGCTGGTTCAGCTCGCCGAGCTCGTCGGTGCTGCGCACGGGCACGCGGACGTCGAGCTCGCCGGCGGCGACGGCGGCCATGCCGGTGCGCAGCGCCTGCACCGGACGGTTGATGAAGCGCGCCACGAGAAACGCCATCACCGTCGACGCCAGCGTCGTGATGGCGACGAGATACAGCTGCGCGCGCACGACGTCGTCCCAGATCGGCGCCAGCCGGTGCGCCCAGCGCAGCTCGACGGTCAGATCGACGAACAGCATGAGCAGCAGCGGCAGCACCGCGGTCAAGAGGAACGTCGCCGCGAGGCGCAGCCGGATCGGCACCCGCAGCACGCCTTCGCGCTCCAGGCGGCCGTCGGGGAAGAACAGCGGGATCTGCCGGCGCCAGTGGAACTCGCCGACCAGGAACGCGAGCGCCGACGTCACCGGCCCGCCGACCAGCCCGATGCCGACGAGGATACGCAGGCTCTCGAACAGCCCGACCCCGAGGATCAGCTGGTTGACGAAGTAGAAGACCGCCGCGACGTCCCAGGCGACGAGGCTCAGGATCGCGTTGGCGAGCGCGGCGTTCAGCACGCGGCGGCGGATGTCGAGGGGAACCTCGGCGGGATCCGCCCCCGCGCGCAGGCGTTGCTCCCACTGGCGGATGGGGCGCGTGAAGCGCACCCCGAGCCACCAGTTGCCGACGACGAGCGTCGCCGTCACGCCGACGAAGACGACGAGCGCCTGCGTCGACCCCGGCGCCGGCCCACCGCCGAGCGGGTCGACGTAGTTGAAGTAGAGATAGACGGCGATCGCGCCGACGAGGTTCGCCGGCACGATCGAGAGCGCGGTCGTCCGCCGGAGCAGCCCCGGCGGGGCGTCCGCAGGGACTGCCACGGCCACGGCGCTCAGCTACGGCAGGTAGGCGCGGATCTCCAGCAGGCCGGCGACGCCGGAGAAGTTCGCCGAGCCGTTCACCTTCCGCTTCCCGACCTCCTTCACCGTCGTGTCGGCGTCCGGATAGAGATAGAATGGCACGGAGACGCCGAAGCTCAGGTTGTGGTTCAGGAAGTACTCGAGCCCGAGCTGCACCGAGCCGGCGACGCTGGGGCTGTCGATGGTGACCTTCGGCGTGGCGACGCTGCGGGCCGCGGTCCCGGTCGAGTTGATGACGTCGATCCAGCCGCGCTTGTCGTTGATCGTGAACTGGGCGTAGCCGACGCCGGCGCGCACCGACGGCACGAGCCGTCCGCCGAGGAACGGCCAGCGGAAGCGCACCATCGGCAGCACGGTGAAGTTCGAGACCTCGGCCATCTTGCCGTAGGGCGACCCCTCCATGTTGGGGTCGGTGTTCATGAGCTGGACCTCGGCGCCCCAGTGGCGGTCGAAGTTGAGGCCGAGCCCGCCGCCGAGCGTGGCGTTGAAGTCGCCCGGCGCCTCCAGGGTGAGCGGCCCGCCGAAATCCTTGCTGAACTGCTCCGTGTGGCCGCCGAAGAAGTAGAGGTAGAAGCGCAGGTCGCTGGTGTCGAAGGGACCTTCGTCGGCGAGCAGGAACGTGCGCTTCTTGGTGCCGTCGGGCGAGCCCTGCTGGCCCGGGAAGAGCCGGATGTGCGCGAGCGTGTTGATCGACGACAGGTTGAACTCGTCCTGCGCGCGCCGCACCACCTTGCCGTTGGCGTTGCGGTAGGTGAACTCCGCCGTCTGGTTCGGATAGATGAGACCCTGCACCGACAGACCGACCGCGACGTTGGGCGACACGAAGTAGTCGAGACCGATCGCCACCGAGCCCGCGATGGTGCTCTCGTCCGCTTCCAGCTTGACGCGCGAGTTGCCGTTGTCGTTGACGTCGTTGATCGACCAGCCGAGGCCGGCGCTGGCCCACGGAACCCAGGGGCCGCCGTCGATCGGCAGGCGGAAGCGGGCGCTCGGCAGCAGCGTGATGTTGCTGTACTCGCGCACCTTGCCGAGGCTCTTCGAGCGTACGTCGGGCTCGGTGCCGTGGCCCTGGAACTCGACGCTCCAGTGCTCGTCGATGTTGTAGCCGCCGCCGCCGCCGAGCATCACGTTGATGCCGTTCGGCGTGTCGAAGAAGAGATCGCTGACGATGTGCGTGTCGACGATCGCGGTCTCGCCGCTCTGGAACCAGAAGTAGAAGCGCTCCGCGTCCCAGAAACGCGCGACGTTGCTCTCCGCGCGCTTCTGCGTGGCCGCCTCGGACCCGGCGTCGTGGTCGTCGGCGCGGACGCCGTCCGCACCGAGCAGCGCCATCGCCGCCAGCACGAGCACCCCCGCTCGACTCCACTTCCGCTGCCCAACCCGCCGCCGCATACGACCCCCCCTCGGCAAACCGACGCGCCGCAGCTCGACTACCAGACGGGCCGCGGGGTGGACAAGCTCGGAACCGCACCGCCCCCCGGCGGGGCAGGGCGACGCTCAGTCGGCGGGCCGCAGCCGCAGCCCCGCGGGCAACGCCTCGTCGAGCAGGCGAGCCTGCTCGCGCGCCTCGAGGGCCACGGGCTCGCGCACGATGCGGGCGTTGCGCGCGCCGTCGGGTAGGGCCTCGAGCCGCGCGGCGACGCGCTCGCGCAGCGCGGCGTCGAGGTCGCGCTCGCGGTCGCCGGTGGCGCGCGCGATCTGCGTCAACGCGAACGCGGTCGCACCCGGGCGCGTCCACTCGGCGCGGAGCAGCCGCTCGGCGAGCGTCGCGGCGACGTCGCGCGGCACGATCGTGTTCTGCGGCCCGTAGATCGGCACGCGGGCGGCGAGCCGGGCGAGCGCCCACAGCTCCTGATCGGTCGTCCTGCCGCGGGCGGCGTTCGCCGCGAGCACTTCGGAAAGCTCACTGCGGGTCGCCGCCGCGAGCCGCTCGCAGGCGCCGATCGCCTGCCACATCTCGCGCAGCTCCTGCGGCCCGGGCCGCGGGCCCTTCGTCTTCTTCTTGAGCAACGCCGACGCGACCTGCTGGTACAGGTGCTGCTGCTGGCGCGCGGCGAGGCCGCCGGCGGCGCGCTTCCACAGGTTCCACCACTCGGCGCGGCCCTGGACGGCGCGCGGGTGGCGGAGATCGGCGCCGAGCACGCGCCACAGCCGGCCGACGCGGATCTCGTCGCCGGGGTCGCCGAAGCCCGGCCGCAGGAGGAAGCCGGCCAGATTCAGCCAGCGCGTCTCGTGCTCCGGCGTGCGGGCGCGCGCCGACTCGAGCTCCCACAGCACGTCCCAGAGGGCGCGGATCGCGGCCAGCGGCCAGGCGTCGCGGCCGGCGTCGAGCGCGCCTTCGAGGCGCCGCATGAGCGTCACCGGGTCGTCGCCGCCGGCGAAGGTCGCACGCAGGATCGCCGTCGCTTCCTCGAGCCGCGCGGGCTCGACGACCAGCACGCCCTCCCCGCCCTCGGCGTCCGGCGGCGGCGCCTCGGCCGCGACCACGTCGCGCAGGCGGAACTCGAGCCGCCAGCGGTGGTCCGTCTCGCGCGAGCGACACCACACCTCGAGCGTGCCGATCTCCGTCAACAGCACTTCCAGCTGCACGGGCAACGCGCGCTCGACGAGCTTCTTGCCGAAGCGCAGCACGGTGCGAATCGGCGGCAGCGCCCGCATGGCCTGCGCGTCGATCGCGACCAGATCACCGGTGCGCTCGCCGCTGCGATCGACGGCGGTGAAGAGCGGAAAGGAGACGGGACGGTTCGCGAGCATCTCGAGGTCGTGGCCCTCGATCGCCACGCGCTCGCCCGCGTCCATGCCGCGCGGCACGAGGCAGAGCGCCTGCTCCCCGGACAGCCCGAGGTAGTAGCTGCGCGCCGCGCCGCTGCCGATGCGTACGCCGTCGCCGCGGCGCACGAGGCCGAAGTAGGCGGCGCCTCGCGCGACGGCGAGCTGGAGCGACTGCCCTTCGAGCACCGCCGGGCGCCACGCGCCGTCCGGCGCGTGCCAGCGGCCGATCACGTCGGCGACACGGTCGCGTACGACCTCCGGCTCGCAGGCGCCGCCGTTGAAGAGGATCGCGTCGGGCCGCACGAGCGCGCGCTCGGCCTCGCCCGCGGCCTCCCGCTGGCGCTCGAGGAAGTCGGCGACGTGGCGCGTGATCTCCGGATCGCTCGCGAACGGCAGACCCCACTCGCGCAGCGCGAGCCCCGTCTGCCGGCGCGGCCGGGCGTCGCCGCCGACGGACGGGAAGAAGCCGTCCAGCACCGTCGCCTCCACCTCGGCGCGCGCCAGGTCGTCGTGCAGCGTGCCGCCGACGACGGCCCCGCTGCGCCCCGGCACGGTGACGCGCACGGCGCCCAGCGTCGGATCGTCGAGCAGCCGCTCCTTGGCGGCGCGGCACTGGCTGACGAGCGCGTGGAAGCGGCCGGAGTCGAGCGGCGTGCCGCGCGCGAGCCGCGCCTCCGAGGCGCGCGCGAGCGCGATGTCCATGTTGTCGCCGCCGAGCAGCAGGTGATCGCCGACCGCGGCGCGCTCGAGCGTCAGCTCGCCGCGGCCCTGGCGCGCGGCGATGAGCGAGAAGTCGGTCGTGCCGCCGCCGACGTCGACGACCAGTACGAGCGGCGTCGCCGTGACCCGCGCCTTCCAGTCGGCCTCGTGCGTGCCGAGCCAGGCGTAGAACGCCGCCTGCGGCTCCTCGAGCAGCACGACGTCGGGCAGCCCCGCCTGGCGCGCCGCCTCCAGGGTCAGCTCGCGCGCCACCTCGTCGAACGACGCCGGCACCGTCAGCACGACGGCCTGCTCGGCGAGCGACGCGGGGAAGGTCGCGTCCCACGCCTCGCGCAGATGGCCGAGCACGCGCGCCGACGCCTCGACGGGCGATATCTTCGCGACCTCGTCGCCCGCACCCCACGGCAGTATCTTCGCGGTGCGGTCGACGCCGCCGTGGCACAGCCACGACTTCGCCGACGCCACCAGCCGCCCCGGCACGCGGGCGCCCTGCTCGCGCGCGAACACGCCGACGCACCAGTCGCGGTCCGCCGCCCAGGGTAGGTCGAGGCTTCCCGGGGGCACGTCGTGCGCGCCGGCGAGGTAGACGAACGACGGCAGCGTCGGCCGCGGCTCGACGCGTCCCGCGGCCACCAGCTGCGGCACGTCGAAGACGTGGATCGTGCGGCCGCCCTGCGTGTCGACGTAGGCGCACGCCGTGTTGGTGGTGCCGAGGTCGATGCCGACCAGATAGCGCGCCGCCATCGCCGGCCGCCCCGGCGCTAGGCGTCGGCCTGCTGGCGGAGGTTGAACTCCACCTTCCAGCGGCCGCCGCCGGCGCGGGCGTCGCACCAGATCTCGAGCGTGCCGATCTCGGTGACGTGGGCGCGCAGGCGCACGGGGACGCTGTGGCCGGCGTCGCCGTCGAGCGTCGCCTCGAGCGGCGCCAGCTCCTCCAGCTCGCCCGGCTGCCAGCCCTCGACGACCGTGCCCGGCACGTCGTGCCGCCGCACCGACGAGCCGAAGAAGCGGAACTCCGCCGGCTCGCCGACGACGAGGCCGAACTCGGCGTCGGGCAGGACGGCGTCGCTGCCCTCCTCCATGCCGAACGGCGCCACGCACAGCGCCTTCACCGGCGGCGCCATGCCGGGCACCGCCGGCATCGCCGTCTCGACGCCGACGTAGTACGCGCGCGCCGTGCCGCCGCGGATGCGCACGCCGCGGCCGCGGCGCGCGAGCCCGTACACGGCCGCGCCCTGGGCGACGGCGAGATCGGCGTGGTTGCCTTCGAGCACGCGCACGCCGTCGCCGCGCCACGACGCCAGCGCGTCGAGCATGCGGTCGCGGAAGCGTGCCGCATGCGTGACGCCGCCGTTGAACAGCACCGCGCTCGGGCCGTCCGGCGCCAGCTCGCGGTGGCGGCCGAGAAAGCCGGCGACGTGGCGGGTGACGGCGGGATCGCTGGCGTAGTCGAGACCGATCTCGCGCAGACCCGTGCGGCGCGCGGCGCGCGGGCGCTCGTCGCGACCGCAGAGGGGGAAGAAGCCCTCGACCAGCGTCTGCTCGACCTCGTCGCGCAGCACGTCGGTGCGCACCGCGCCGCCGACGACCTTGCGCGAGCGGCCGAGGACGACGATCGGCGCCTTCTCGGGCGCACCGTGCGCGAGCAGCTGCTCCTTGGCCGCACGGCAAGCGTGGATCAGGCCGCGGAACTGCCACTCGTCGAGCGTCGTACCGGCGTCGGCGAGCCGCTGGCGCACGACGTGGGCGAGCGTCAGGTCCATGTTGTCGCCGCCGAGCAGGATGTGGTCGCCGACCGCCTTGCGCTCGAGGACGAGGCTGCCGTGCTCCTCGCCGACGGCGACCAGCGTCAGGTCGGTGGTGCCGCCGCCGAGATCGCAGACGAGGATGACGTCGCCGACCCGGACCTTCTCGCGCCACCCGCCGCCGCTGGCGCCGAGCCAGGCGTAGAACGCCGCCTGCGGCTCCTCTATGAGATGCGCGCCGGCGAGCCCGGCCTGCTCCGCCGCCCGCACCGTCAGCTCGCGCGCCGCCGCGTCGAACGACGCCGGCACGGCCAGGTGGACGTCCTGCTGCGCCAGCGGCTCGGGCATGGCCGCGTCCCAGGCGGCGCGGAGGTGCGCGAGATAGGCCGTCGCCGCGTCGACGGGCGAGCGCTTCGGCACGTCGTCGGGCGCGCCCCACGGCAGGATCGGCGCCGTCGGGTCGGCGCCGGCGGCGCCCAGCCAGGACTTGGCCGACGCGATCACACGCCCCGGCACCTCGGCGCCGCGGGCACGGGCGAGCTCGCCGACGACGTCCGTCGCCTGAGCCCAGGGCAGCGCCAGGCCCTCGGGCTTCATCTCGCCCGCCGCGGGCAGGTACACGAACGACGGCAGCTGCGGCCGCTCGGCGACCGTACCCGCCGATACGAGCTGCGGGATCTGCAGCACCTGCACCGCCGGCGCGTCGACGTCGCCGTCCTCCGCCCGGGTGTCGACCCAGGCGAGCACGGAGTTGGTCGTGCCGAGGTCGATGCCGACCACGTAACGGGCGTCGGCCATCACGCGTCCGTCAGGCGATCTCGACCTCGGCCGGGGCGATGATGCGCGGGTCGAGACCGGCGCGCGGCGGGATCGTCGCGCTCGCGGCCTTCCAGCCGGGGTGACGCAGCACGCCCTTGAACGGCGGCTGCCCCTGCACGTTGCCGGTGAGGCGGATGGTGGCGGGATCGAAGCCGGCGGGGACCGTGACCGTGTCCTCCTCCTTGCCGGCGAGAACGGGCTCGAGGCGGACGTAGCTCTGCAGCGCCTTCGCGCACGACGCGTGGATGCCGCGCGTGGCGGCGCCGACCTGCTCGTCGGAGTAGGGGCCGATGTCCTCGGTGAGGAAGTCGACCAGGCGTCCTTCTTCCTGGAGGGCGGCGAGAAGGCGGAGCGCGGTGTGCTCCGGCGGCTCGACCGGCTTCGGCGACGGCTTCGCCGGCGCGAGCGCGGCCTTCGCGGCCGGCTCGGGTGCGGCGCCCGCGGCCGCCTTCGGGGCGGTGAGCGCGGTCAGCAGCGTCGCCAGCAGCGGCGCCCCGCAGATGGCCGCGACGAACGGCATGGCGGTCTGCGGATCGACGCCGAGCTGGCCGAGGGCCCACCAGTTGCCGCCGCCGACCACGACACCGAGGAGCAGCGCCACGACGATCGGGGACATCCGTCAATGCCTACGACACGATCCCCGCCCCGGCAAGCCGCGCGGGCCCGCGGCTCAGGCGTGCGCGACGAGGTAGGCGAAGGGACGATCGTCGAGCGGGCGCTCGATGCCGGCGCCGCGGAAGCCGGCGGTCGGCAGCATGCGCAGGAGCACCCCCACGGTCTCGAGCGGCAGCTCGGGCGGCGCAGGCGACTCCACTCCGGGCACCGCGCAGCGCAGCCCGATCACCAGACGCCCGCCCGGCGCCAGCACGCGACGCAGCTCGCGCAGGCCGTCGAGCGGCCAGTCCCAGAGGTGGAGATCGTTGACGACGAGCGCGCGGGTGAACGTGCCGTCGGCCCAGGGCAGCGACGCCACCGCTCCGACGCGCAGGTCGACGGCCCGGTGCCCGACCTGGCGATGCGCCGCCCGCACCACCCCCTCGGACGCCTCTACGCCGGCGACGAAGCGGGCGCCGCGCGCCCGCGCCAGGGCGAGGCCGAGGCCGGCGCCGAAGCCGACCTCGAGAACGTCGTCGTCGAAGCCGACGTCGAGGAGGTCGACGGCCCGCCGGCTGAGGATGCGCTCGGCGGCGCCGGGGGGCGCGGCGGGCGCGCAGTGCGGCCCGACCGGCCACCGGAGGTCCATCGGTACGGCGTGATCGGCGTCGAACGACGTGGCGGCGCAGCCCATGCGTGCGGAAGAGCAAGGCGGGTGCCAGCGGCGGGCGGTGCCCGGACGCCGTGGATCCGGGGCGCCGATACGCAGGCCGCAAGATCGGCGTGGCGGTGCCGCAGCGTCGATGCTGCACGTCGGCCACGGGGCGCGATGGCACGCCGGCGCCAGCCGCGTCATGGGCCGGGGTGACGATCGAGGCCGCACCGCGCCGCTCGGTTCGCGGGCGCCACCCCGGCCGTCGACGACACACCGCCGCATGGCCCGTCGGTCCGGCTTGCATTCGCCCTGCGTTCCCGACGTGATGCCCGGTCGATGCCTCTCTTCGAGCGCTACGTGCGCTGGCTCGTCCGTCGCGCCTGGCTGGTCCTCGCCCTCGTCGCCGTCGCGACCGCGCTCGTGGCGAGCGGGCTGTCGAAGCTGCGGACCGAGTTCTCGGTCGAGGCGAGCCTCCCCGAGGAGCATCACTTCGTCCAGATCGACAAGACCATCCGCAAGGAGTTCGGCGGCCGGCACGCGCTGATCGCTGCCGTCGTGCCCAGGCAGGGCGACGTCTGGACGCCCGAGACGCTCGCCGTCGTGCGCGACTTCACGCTCGGGGCCCTGAAGCTCCCCGACGTCATCGCGCAGAACGTGGTCAGCCTCGCCGCCCCGTCGGTGCGCCACGTCGAGGATCGCGACGGCAACATCACCGTCGACTACCTGATGCGCGACGTCCCGCAGACGCCCGAAGAGATCGCGGCGCTGCGCCGGAACCTCGAGTCCGATCCGTCGCTCCGGGGCATGCTCGTCACCGACGACCAGAAGGCCGCGATCGTGGCGATGGACTTCTGGGAGGGGCCGCAGTCACAGGACATCGCGCAGCGCGTGCTCGACCTGATCGCGACGTTCGAGGGCCGCGGCGTCGACATCTACGCCGCCGGCGAGCCGATCGTCGCCCTCACCGACCTCGGCCAGTCGGCGCTGATCGCGAAGCGCATCCCGGTGACGTTCATCGTCATCGCGCTGATGCTCCTGGTCTCGTTCCGCAGCGTCCAGGGCATGATCATCCCGATGCTGACGGCGACGCTCAGCACGGTGTGGGCGCTCGGTCTCATGGGGCACACGGGCATCGTGATCGACACCTGGAACGTCGCGGTGCCGATCCTGCTCATCGCCGTCGCCGCGGCGCACTCGGCGCAGATGCTGAAGCGCTACGTGGAAGAGGTCGTCCGCACCGGCGACAACAAGCAGGCGGTGATCCGCTCGACGGTGAAGATCGGGCCGGTGATGATCGCCGCCGGCGCGACCGCGGCGCTCGGCTTCATGTCGCTGGCGCTGTTCGGCGTCCGCTCGATCGCCAACCTCGGCCTCTCCTGCGGCTACGGCATCGCGAGCGCGGTCCTGCTCGAGCTGACGTTCATCCCGGCGCTGCGCGCCGTGCTGCCGGCGCCGAGACGCCTGCCGCCCGAGGGCGGCCTCACGGCGAAGCTGCTCGAAGCCATCCATCGCGGCGTCGTGCGCGCCCAGGGTCGCGCGGTGCTGATCGGAACCGGCGTGGTGCTCGTGCTGGCGGCGATCGGCATCGCCAACATCCGCACCTTCGGCCCGACGCGCGAGTACATGCCGCACGACAGCCTCTCGCGGCAGAACCTCGAGAAGATCGAGGAGCACTTCCAGGGAACGGTCAACATGACCGTCCTCTACGAGGGCCCTCCCGGCACCACCAAGTCGCTGCCGGTGCTCCGGCACATCGCGGCGCTGCAGGAGGTCCTGGAGCAGGACCCGATCGTGCTGCGCACGGCGTCGATCGCGGACATCGTGAAGACGCTGCACCAGACGTTCAACGCCTCCGACCCGAAGCCGTACCGCCTGCCCGACGACCAGGAGCTGACCGCACAGCTCATGTTCCTCGGCGAGTCGCCGGCGTTCGAGCGCTTCAGCGACCGCGCCCAGACGAAGACCCTCGTGGTCGCGTACCTGCACGACGACGACTCCGCGCAGGTCGGCCCGCTCGTGCGCCGGCTCGAAGAGTGGGTGGCGAAGAACCCGCCGCCCGACGGCGTGGAGGTGCTCATCGCCGGCGGCTTCGCGCCGACCGTCCTCGCCGTCAACGAGCACACGACCTACGGCAAGATGCTCAACATGCTCGTCGTGCTCGCGGTGATCTACCTCGTGTCGTCGGCGATCATGCGCTCGGCGGTGGCCGGCCTCTACGTGCTGACGCCCATCGTCATCACGGTGCTCGTGCTGTTCGGCGGCCTCGGCTGGACCGGCGTCCGCCTCGACATGGGCTCGTCGTCGGTGATCGCGATGGCGGCCGGCGTCGGCGCCGACTACGCGATCTACTTCCTCTTCCGCCTGCGCGAGGAGCACCAGCGCTTCCCCGACGACCGCGACGCCGTCCACGAGGCGCTGCGCACGTCGGGCCGCGCCGTCATCTTCGTCGCCGCGAGCATCGGCGCCGGCTTCGCCGTCATCGCGGTGTCGCCGTTCCTCGGCATGAAGCTCTTCGGCACGCTGATGCCGGCGGCGATGGTCGTCGCCTGTCTGGCGTCGCTCACGGTGATGCCGGTGATGGCGCTGCGCCTGCGGCCGCGCTTCCTCTTCGGCGATCCGGCCGAGCACGTGGACGTCGCGAGCGCCGCCGAGCCGGCACCGGCCCGGTAGCGCGGGCGCGCAGACGCCCGGCGCCGGCCCGACCCGCCGGCGTCGGTGAAAGTTCCGTGACACGCGCCCGCCCGGAGGCGATCGCGCGGCGATCGTCCTTGCCCGGCGGAAACGAGCGTCGCACAGTGCCTCCCGCCCGCCGCGGGCACCCGATGACCACCGCCCCCCGGCCGTCGTCCGCCGCCGTCGTCCGCATCGCGGGCGGCGTCGCCCTCGCCCTCGCCGTCGCCGTGCACGGCGCCGAGCCGGGCCCGCTCGTGCGTATGGACGGCGACCGGCTCAGCGCGCGGCTCGCCGACGTGCCCCCCGCCGAGATGCTGGAGCTGCTCCGCAGCGCGACCGGCGCCGAGGTACGCGGTGCCGGCGCCGACCCGGCGCCGGTGAGCGTGGCGTTCGACGACCTGCCGCTGGACGAGGGGCTCGTGCGCCTGTTCGGCAGCCGCAACTTCACCGTGGTCTTCGGCGACGACGGCCGCGTGCGCCGGGTGACGCTCCTCGGCGCGACCGCCGACGAGCCGCCACCCGTGATCGCACCGGCGGTCGCCGCGGCCCCCCCGGCCGTTCCGGTGGTGCCCCCGTCGCCGCACCGGCTGCTGAACCGCTCGGTGGCGCTGCCCGTCGGCAGCCGCATCGCCCGACACATGGGCACCGCGCAGGCGACCCTCCAACAGCTGCTCGACGTCGCGCTGCACGACCCCGACGCGTCGCTACGCGCCGAGGCCGTCCGTGCCGGGCTCGGCGGCGTCGAGCTCCAGGACGACCTGCGCGCCACGATGACGCAGGCCCTGGCCGGCGTCGACGACGACACGCTGCGGGAGCTCGTCGAACGCCTGGCCCGCGAGCGCGCCCCCGAGATCGCCGAGCAGGTGGCGACGACGTCGCGCATCCCCGAGCTGCGCGAGCGCAGCCGCGCCGTCCTGCGCGACCTCGCGGCGATCCCGCCGGCCGCCCCCTGATCGAGCCGGCCGCGGCCTACCCGCCCAGCAGCGCCCGCTTCAGGTCGGCGTCCACCGGATCAGGCCCGAGCCATACCGCGAGGAGGGCGCGGCCGAAGTCGGCACCCTCGATCGTCCCCCGCCGGACGTCGTTCACGGCGACCTCCGTATGGCCGCCGGCCACCGTGAGGTCGATGCGGTCGCCCACCTCCGCGGCGGGGAAGAGCGACTCGAGGCGGGTGAGGCGGCTCTGGAGGGCCGGCAACGCGTCGCCGGCGTTGCGCGCGAAGGCCTCCGAGACGGCCTCCGCGATGCGCGACGCGCCGAGCGCCCGCAGCATGTGGAGCCGCACGCGGCGCGGCCCCGCGCCGTCCAGGACCTCCGCGGCCGTGTGCGCCGGGTGCGGCAAGTAGAGCGCGGCGACGTAGACCTCGAAGAACCACCGCGTGCGCACGCCGGCGCCGGAGAGGTGCAGCGTCTGCCCGGCGACGTCCGTCGTGTCGGCCACCGCGACCCCGGCGACGTCGCGCGCGGCGGCCGGCGCCGCCGCGAGGGCGAGGCACATCGCGAGGAGCAGCCGTGCGAGTGGGAGCGCCACCGGCACGACGAGCATGGCACGGTCACGCGGCCTTGCCAGCAACCCGTTGGCGCGCCCATGGCCCGGCGTCTCGACAGGACCGCAGGCCCCGGCGTAGCAGGGCGCATGACCCACGCCCGTCTCGGCCACACCGGCCTCAAGGTCTCCCGCATCTGTCTCGGCACCATGGTCCTCGGCCGCTGGGGCAACGCCGATCACGCCGACTGCGTGCGTATCATCCACCGCGCGCTCGACGAGGGCGTGACCTTCATCGACACCGCCAACCGCTACGGCATGGGCGAGTCGGAGGAGATCGTGGGCAAGGCGCTGCGCGGCCGGCGGAGCGAGGCGGTCGTGGCGACGAAGGTCTTCATGCCGGGACCGGGCGGTCCGCTCGATCGCGGGCTGTCGCGCCGCCACGTCATGATGCAGGTCGAGGACAGCCTGCAGCGGCTCGGCACGGACTGGATCGACCTCTACCAGATCCACCGCAACGACAAGGACACGCCGCTCGAGGAGACGCTGTCGGCGCTCTCCGACCTCGTGCGTCAGGGCAAGGTCCGCTACCTCGGCGTGTCGACGGGAACGCTCGCCGAGTCGCGCTCGATGTACTTCGGCGGCTGGAAGATGGTCGAGTCGCTGTGGATCAGCGAGCGGAAGAACCTCGAGCGCTTCGTCTCGACGCAGCCGCCCTACTCGATCCTGCGCCGTGAAGCGGAGCGCGAGATCTTCCCCGTCTGCCGTGCGCACGGGTTCGGCGCGATGGTCTGGAGCCCGCTCGAGGGCGGCTGGCTCGCGGGACGCTACCGCAAGGGCCGGCCGGCGCCGGACGACTCGCGGGCGAAGAACCAGACCGAGTTCGGGGCGTTCGTCGCCGAACAGTTCGACCAGACGTCGGCGCGGGGCCAGCGGCGGCTGGAGATCGTCGAGACGCTGGCCGGCCTGGCCGAGGAGCTGGGCGTGCCGCTGGCGCATTACGCCCTCGCCTGGGTGCTGCGGAACCCCGACGTCACCTCGGCGATCGTCGGCGTGCGCGAGATGCGACACCTGGAGGACGCGATCAGGGCCGAGTCGGTCCGTATCCCCGACGAGCACCTGCGGCGCATCGACGCCCTGGTGGGGTTCGGGGAGAACGCGTAGCCGCTCGCGCCCGGCGGCTACCCCGTCCTGTCCAGGGCCCGCGGGCACACCGCGGGGCGGAGGCCGGCGCCCGGGGTCGCACCCGGGACTGGAGTTTTCGCGCCCGGGCGCTTAGAGCAACCGACGCCGATCGGATCCTCCCCCCCCCCCCGGAGGCCACCCCCGATCGCCCCCGTGTACATGGCCAAGCCGAAGCGTCCCCCCGAGGAAGTCCCCGCCCCCAAAGCCAGCCCGGTGCCGACCCTTTCGGACCCCCTGGCCGAGTCGACGGACGCCACGCGAGCGCCCGCCGCCGCGACCGGCCCCTACGACGAGGCCGTGCGCGCCGGCGCGGAGCTGCGCCAGAAGCCGTACGCCGCCTCCCCGACCATCCAGGTCATGCGCCAGCACGCCAAGGACCGCATGACGGTCTGGGAGCGCATCGACGTGGTGAAGGACCCCGGCACGCAGCCGACGGTGCTGTGGCAGAACTGGGGCAAGAACCTCGACGGCGCCTCGCTGGTGACGACGGTGGTGAAGGTGCGCGGGCGCGACGTCGCGCTCTACGGCCACGACTTCACCGTCCGCGCCGGCTCGATGGACGCCACCAACGGCCGCAAGCTCGCCAACCTCATCTACATGGCGGGCGAGAAGGGCATGCCGCTCATCGGCATGAACGACAGCGCCGGCGCCTTCGTGCCGGCGGGCATCGGCGGCCTCGACGGCTACGCCGAGGCGTTCACGGCCCTGCGCAAGATCAGCGGCGTGGCGCCGAGCATCATGTGCATGTTCGGCTACAACGCCGGCGGCGGCTCGTACCTGCCGCGCCAGGGCAGCTTCATCATCCAGGCGGCGAACACGTTCTTCGGCCTCACCGGGCCGGGTGTCATCAAGAGCGTGCTCGGCGAGGACGTCACGCCCGACGATCTCGGCGGCCCGAAGGTCCACGGCGCGAGCGGCGTCGCCGACCTCACCGTCCCCGACGAGGTGGGCGCGCTCAAGACCGCGGTGCGTCTCGTCGGCTACCTGCCCGACTCGAACGCCGTCCCGCCGCCGTTCCAGGAGACCAGCGACCCGATCGCCCGCGAAACCGGCGAGATCGACACGCTCCTGCGCAAGGCCTTCAACTCGCCGACCGGCTTCAACACGCCGGTCGACGTCTCGATCATCATCGAGCGCGTCTGCGACCACGGCGACTACTTCGAGATGCAGCCCGACCGCGCGCGCAACGCCATCACCGCCTTCGGGCGCCTCGGCGGTCACGTGGTCGGCTTCATCGCCAACAACAGCGCCGTCGCCAGCGGGCAGATCGACGTCGACGCGGCCTACAAGATCGCGCGCTTCGTCCGCTTCTGCTCGATCTACAACACGCCGGTCATCTTCATCGAGGACACGACGGGCTTCCTGCCCGGGCGCGACCAGGAGACGCGCGGCATCGTGCAGGCGGGGCGCGCCATGCTCGACGCCATCATCGACATCCGCACGCCGCGCATCCTGCTCATCCTGCGCAACGCGTTCGGCGGCGCCTACGCGGCCTTCAACAGCTACGCCACCGGCGCGAGCCTCGTCCTCGCCCTGCCGACGACGCGCGTCGCCGTCATGGGCACCGCCGGCAAGGAGTTCGTCTACAAGCAGGAGCTGAAGGACGTGCGCGACGAAGCCGCGCGCATGCGGAAGGCGGGCACGCCGGCGGCCGAGGCCGCCGAGTGGCTGAAGGCGAAGGAGACCGATCTCAACCAGCGCTACGAGCGCGAGCTCATGAACCCGCGCGAGGCGCTCAGCCTCGGCTCGATCTCGGAGATCGTCATGCCCGGCGACCTGCGCCAGGTGCTCGCCACGAACCTGGCGTTCTTCCTCCGTCACTACGTCCCCGGACCGATGCAGTCCGTGCAGCGGGAGTTCCACTGATGCCGGCCACGAAGCCCGCTCCCACCCCGGGCGCGAACGCCCTCGTCCACCGCGACCGTCGTCTCGCCGCCGCCGCCTCGGCGTGGGTGCGATCGTTCGCCTGCGAGGACATGGGCGTCCTCATCGTGTGCCGCGGGCCCATCCGCAAGGAGGCGATCGACGTCTTCCGCGAGATGGGCATCACGCGCATCGGCATGTTGCTCTCCGAGAAGGACAGCATCGTCTTCCCGCGCGCGCTGTCGCCGGAGCTGCGCATCATGAGCCCCGAGCACGTGCATCCCGTGCCGGACTACACCGGGACGACGCGCGAGGAGCGCGTCCAGCGCATCGAGCAGATGATCGCCATCTGCCGCGAGCACGGCTACCAGTGGATCTTCGCCGGCTACGGCTTCATGGCCGAGGACGCCGACTTCGTCCGCCGCCTCGAAGAGGCCGGCATCGGCTTCATCGGACCGTGCTCGTACACGCAGATGGCGGCGGGCGCGAAGGACGAGGCGAAGCGCACCGCGATCGCGAACCAGGTGTCGGTCACGCCGGGCATGAACGACGCGACGGTGCGGACGCTGCTGCGGAAGTACCCCGACCGCGCCGCGCTCGCGAACGCGGCGCGGGACGCCGGGCTCGACGTGCCTGCGCTCGCCGACCAGAAGCTCGAGCCGGCGGCGCTCGCCGAGAAGGTGCTCGAGGCGTCGTATCGAACACGCGTCGACCTCTTCTCGATCGAGGAGCTGGGCGAGACGCTGCGCCTCGAGGCCGAGCGCCTGCTCGCCGACCAGCCCGGCCGGCGCTTCCGCTTGAAGGCCATCGGCGGCGGCGGCGGCAAGGGCCAGCGCATCCTCTCCGACGCGGCGCAGGTGCCGGCGCTCGTGCGCGAGGTGCTGAGCGAGGTCAAGGCGACCGGCGTCGGCGACAACAAGAACATGCTGCTCGAGCTGAACGTCGAGCAGACGCGCCACAACGAGATCCAGATGCTCGGCAACGGCACCTGGTGCGTGACGCTCGGCGGCCGCGACTGCTCGCTGCAGATGCACGAGCAGAAGCTCGTCGAGGTGTCCGTCACCGTCGAGGGGCTGCAGCAGGCGGTCGCCGCAGCCGAGCGTGAGGGCAACGCCACCAAGGCGAAGGCGCTGCGCGACGACCTCGACGTCCTGGGGCGCATGGAGGCCGAGGCCGAGCGCTTCGGCCTCGCCGTGAAGCTCGACTCGGCGTCGACCTTCGAGTGCATCGTCGACGGCGCGCGCCACTACTTCATGGAGGTGAACACGCGCATCCAGGTGGAGCATCGGGTGTCCGAGCTCTGCTACGCGCTGCGCTTCGCCAACCCCGACGACGCGGGCGACTTCTTCGACGTCCATTCGCTCGTCGAGGCGATGGCCATCATCGCCAGGCACAAGACGCGGCTGCCGCGCCCGACGCGCGTCCAGCGCGAAGGCGCCGCGCTCGAGGCGCGTCTCAACGCGACGGACCGGGCGCTCTCGCCCGCCGCCGGCGGCGTCATCATGTCGTGGTCCGACCCGATCGACGGCGAGATCCGCGACGATCAGGGCATCTGCCTGAAGAACCCCGACACCGGGCTCTTCATGCGCTATCGGCTCGCGGGGGCGTACGACTCGAACGTCGCGCTGCTGCTCGCCACGGGCGCCGACCGCGTGGAGAGCTGGAACCGGCTGCTCGAGGTGTTCCGTCGCACGCGCATCCGCGGCCTCGACCTCGCGACCAACCAGGAGTTCCTCTACGGCATCCTCTCCTGGTTCGCGCACCGCGATCCGTGGGCGAAGCCGACGACCCGCTTCGTCGTGCCCTACATCACGCTGGTCGGGCTGCTCGAGGAGCAGGCGCAGTCGATCGACCTCGACTGGGTGTTCCAGCAGCTCGCCCGCCGCGCCGTCGGCGCCGCGGCACCGGCCGCCCTCGCCGAGACCCAGCGCATCATGGCCCTCAAGGAGACGCTGCTCGAGCGGCCGATCCACGCGCTCTTCGACGAGCCGCACTTCCTGTCGGCATGGCTCTCCCAGCATCGCGCCGACTACGCGATCGACGACGGCCGCGTCGTCTGGAAGCGCAACCCGATCGAGATCCTCGCCGCCACCTATCACCTGCTCGACCTCGATACCCCGGACGCGGCCGCCGCCCACCGCATCTGGGACCACGACCGCGAGCTGCTCGACACCGCGCTCGCCTTCTACCGGCGCCTCGGCGCACGCCTCCCCGCGGGCACCGACTGGCGATCGCTCGACGCGGCCCTGGCCGACGCGGCGCCGGCCTTCGGCCTCGACGCCGGCACCTGGGAGAAGGTGCGGGCGGCGCACGCGGGCCATCAGCTCGGGCTCGAGATCCTCGGCCTCCTGCCGCTCATCGGCGCGCGGGTGGGCTTCGAGGACCTGCGCGTCGACGACGATCTCACGATCGATATCCCGGAGCGGCTGCTCGACCCGAAGCTCCAGGACGCCACGCGCAAGGTGCTCGTGCCACCGCCGGCGACCAAGAGCGACGAGATCGTCGCCGCCATGGGCGGCACCTTCTACGATCGCGAGGCGCCGCACCTGCCGCCGTATCTCGCCGCCGACAGCGAGTTCGAGAAGGGCGACGCGCTCTACATCATCGAGGTCATGAAGATGTTCAACAAGGTCTACGCGCCGTTCGCCGGGCGCGTGGACGCGGTGATGGCCGAGAACGCGACCGTCGTGCGCAAGGGCCAGCCGCTCTTCAAGATCACGCCGCGCGAGGTCGTCGTCGAAGAAGACCCCGTGGAGCGGGCGAAGCGCATCCGGGCCGCGACGGACGCCTATCTCGAGCGGCTCTGAAGCGCCGCCGCCCGCAACGGCGATTGGTACAATCGCGCATCCGGGCATCGGGCCGGACCGCCGCAGGGCACAGCGGTCCGGGCTGGCACGCGAGCGGCTATCCCCGCATGTCGCGTCGATCCTCCGCTCGCCCGCCCCACGCCGGGCACGCCCCGGACGCGGCGCGCCCCGAGACCCCGTCCCGGGATCGCCCCTCGACGAAGCCGCCCGTACGCGTGCCGCCACCAGCCGAACCCGTGCACCCGCTGCCCGACGCCCCCGTCGGCGAACCGATGCCGCGCCGGCCGGGCCACTGAGCGTGCATGCGCCTCCTCGGCGATCCCGCGGACCCGGTGAAACGTCCGCCCGACGAGCCCTCCCGCAGGGGGCCGATCGACGAGCCGCCGGCCCCACCTCCCGGGACGCCGGACGCCCCGGCGGGGGACCCGCCGCCGCCTCGCCCCGGCCGGTGGGCAGCCGGACGGTCGAACCCGGTTGCCGCGCGGCGCCCGGGCACGGTAACTCCCGCCCTCGACGCCCGATGCCGCCCAGCCTCGAGAGGCTCCGCGAAGACACCACGCCGCTGCTCGTCGATCGTGCGCGCGCGGGGCTGTGGCTCTGCCTCACGTCGATCTCGCTGTTCGCGATCGCGGATCAGTTCGTCTATCCGACGATCGTCGCGCAGCTGTACGGGGTGAAGAGCATCCAGATCGCGACGGCGATCGCGGCCTTCGGCGCGTTGCACGGCCGCCCGAGCCGCCGCCGCGCCGTCGCCACGGCCGCCGTGACGGTCTCGATCCTCTGCATCACGTCCGCCTGGTCGGGCGTCATCACGCACGACGCGGCCACCACGCCGGTGCTCCTCGTGGTCCTCGCCATGGGCGCGGCGACGCTCCTGCCCTGGGGCATGGGACCGCAGCTCGTCGTGCTCTTCGTCGCGCTTGCGAGCACGCTCTGGAACCAGCGCGTCGTCACCGGCTCGCTCGACCTGACCGGGCTCCCGGTGGCGCTCGTCATGGGCTCGATCGCCGCGCTCTACGCCGCCTACGCCTCCGAGCGCTACCACCTGGAGCGCCGGCGCGCGGAAGAGGCCGAGGCCGAGGTGCGCGCGCGGCAGCATCAGGCCGAGCTGGCGCAGGCGGCGCGGCTCAGCACGCTCGGCGGCATGGCGGCGGGCCTGGCCCACGAGATCAACCAGCCGCTCGCCGCGATCGTCAGCTACGCGCGCGGCTGCGCGCGCCGCATCCAGGTCGGCGACGCCCGGGACGCGGCGTTGCTCGAGGTGGTCGACGAGATCTCGACGCAGGCGCTGCGTGCGGGCGAGGTCCTGCGCCGCATCCGCGAGTTCGTGCGGCACACGCAGATGCCGCGTCTCCGCGTCGACCTGAACGCGCTCGTGCGCGAGGCGCTGCACTTCGCCGCCGTCGAGGCGAACGAGCTCGGCATCGCGCTCGAGCTCGACCTGGCCGACGAGCCGCTCGACGTCGAGGCCGACGGCATCCAGATCGAGCAGGTGATGCTGAACCTCGTGCGCAACGGCTTCGAAGCCATGGCGCAGACCGCCGGCGAGCGCCGCCTGCGCATCCAGACCCGCGAGACCGACGACGGTGCCGCCGAGTTCGCCGTGCACGACACCGGCGAAGGTGTCGCCGCGGCGATCGCCGGCCGTCTGTTCGATCCGTTCTTCACCACGCGACGCGATGGGCTGGGGCTCGGGCTCGCGATCAGCCGGACGATCGTGGAAGCGCACGGCGGCCGGCTGTGGACGACGCCGAACGATCCCCGCGGCTCCACGTTTCGCTTCACGCTGCCCGCGGTATCGGGCAACGCAAAGGACGCGGCCTGATCATGCCGACCGACCCCACCGTCTTCGTCGTCGACGACGATCCGGCCATGCGCGATTCGTTGCGCTGGCTGCTCGAGTCCGTCGGGCTCGCCGTCGTCACCCATGCGACCGCCACCGACTTCCTCGGCGCGCGCGACCCGGACGCGCCCGGCTGCCTCGTGCTCGACGTCCGCATGCCGGGCATGAGCGGCCTCGACCTCCAGACCGAGCTGGTCCGCCGCGGCGACGAGATCCCGACCATCGTCATCACCGGACACGCCGAGGTGCCGATGGCGGTGCGCGCGGTGAAGGCGGGCGCGCTCGATTTCATCGAGAAGCCGTTCAGCGATCAGCTGTTGCTGGACCGCGTGCGCCAGGCGATCGACGTCGACCGGCGGCAGCGCGAGCAACGCGCACGACGCGACGAAGCCCGCCGGCGGGTGGCGCTGCTGACGGCGCGCGAGCGGGAGGTGATGGACCTCGTGGTCGCAGGCCGCGCCAACAAGGAGATCGCCGCCGCGCTCGGTCTCTCGCCGAAGACGGTGGAGGTTCACCGCGCTCGCGTGATGGAGAAAATGGATGTCGATTCTCTAGCCGAGCTGATTCGCGTGGCCCTCCAGGCGGCCGGCGATCGCTGACGGACGCGTCAGAAGAATGGGTCAGGGAAAACCCCTATTGCGATCGGGAATCGTCTGAATTGCTCCGCGGTTAGGTGCCGTGTCAGTGGGGTGGTCCTACGCGGAACGTCCAGGGATTGTCAGGCACATCGCATCAGGTGACCGACGAGCGGATCGACGTCTTCGCCCACGTCGCCGCAGCCTCCGACGAGCTGATGCTCGACGAGACGCCGGAGCCGATCGCCGACCAGAGCCTTCTGCCCCCGGCCACGGACGACGACACGGATGTCGACGCCCCGCCGGCCCGCAGTGACGCCGGCGCCGAGACGCACCGCGGCATCGAGATACTCGACCCGGTACGTCTCTATCTTCGTCAGGCCGGACGCTCGCGTCTGCTGAGCCGCGACGAAGAGGCGGCGGTCGCGCGGACGATCGAGCAGGCCGAGCAGGATCGCGACCGTCTGGTGCTCGGGTCGCCGTTCGCGCTCCGCTGGGTGCTCGACGCGGCCAACGCACTGCGGCAGGGCACCATCTCCGCCGACCACGTGCTCGCACCGGTCGAGGAGCCGAGCGCCGCCAAGGCGATCGAGCGACGGCGCCTCTTCCTGGCCCGCGTCTCGCGCCTGCGCCGCCTCGTCCGCGAGCGGGCCGCCGCCCCGGCGCGACGTCGTACCGCTCTCGGCGAGCGCGTGGACCAGGCGATGCTCGGGCTCGGCATCGCGCGGAGCCACGTCGACCGCCTGGCGAC
This sequence comes from bacterium, assembly GCA_026129405.1. Lineage (NCBI taxonomy): Bacteria > bacterium. The sequence continues at coordinate 815,492 of JAHCID010000001.1, read as the reverse complement.
CGACCTGCGGCGCATGCACGCGTCGGCGGACCGCGACCTCTGTCTGGCCGACGTCGACGTGCGCGGGATGCACCGCTCGCTCGAGCACACGGCGGGCCTCTCGCCGGAGGCCCTCGGCCGCCTCGTCGCCGGGGTGGAAGACGCCGAGGCACGCGCCCGGCAGGCGCGCGAGTCGCTCGTCGAGGCCAACCTCCGTCTCGTGGTCTGGGTGGCGCGGCGCTACATGCACCTCGGCCTCCAGCTCCTCGACCTGATCCAGGAGGGCAACATCGGCCTCATGCGTGCGGTCGAGAAGTTCGACTGGCGGCGCGGCCATCGCTTCTCGACCTACGCGACCTGGTGGATCCGCCAGGCCATCACCCGCGCGCTCGCCGATCAGGCGCGTACGATCCGCGTCCCCGTCTATCTCGGCGAGCTCATGAGCAACCTCGCCGGCGCGGCCCGCGGCCTCGCACAGCAGCTCGGGCGCGAGCCCGGTGCCGACGAGCTCGCGGGTCGCATGGGGCTTCCCGAGGACGAGGTGCGCTGGCTGCTCCGCGTCGGCCACGAGCCGGTGTCGATCGACGAGCCGCTCGGCCCCGGCGACGACCGCCAGCTCGCCGACACGATCGCGGACGAGGACGCGACGGGGCCCTCCGACGTCGCCACCCACAGCAGCATGCAGCGCGCGATCGCGAGCGTGCTGCAGACGCTCTCGCCGCGTGAGGCGCAGGTCCTGCGCATGCGCTTCGGCATCGGCGAGCGCACGGATCACACCCTCGAGGAGGTCGGCGCGCGCTTCGCCGTCACACGCGAGCGCGTCCGGCAGATCGAGGCGCAGGCGTTGCGCAAGCTGCGCCACCGTACGCGGGCCATGCTGCTGCGTCCCCTGTACGACGACTGACGGGCTGGCCCCCGCCCCGCCGGCCTGTCAGCCGGGCTTCGCCGATCCGTAGCGGGGGTTCGCGACCGCGAGCTTCTCCTCGGTCGTCGCGCGCAGGTGGGCGCGCACCGCCTCGCCGAACGGTCCAGCGTCGGCGTCGCCGGCGCGAATGCGCTCGGCGAGACGTTCATTCGCCCCGCGCACGGCGTCGCGCAACGCCGCCAGCGTGCCGTCGTGCGCCGCTGCGCCGAGAAGCGACGCCAGCCGTGCGTGCTCCGCGCGCAGGTGCGACTCGCCCTGCGCCATCTCGCGCTCGACGATCGACAGCACGTTGGCCGCGACCAGCGCGTGGAATCGCCGTCGGCCCTCGAGCTGCGGCAGGAGGTCGTCCTCGAGAAACGCCCGCACGGCGGCGAGCAGCTCGGCGGCGGAGGGGCGGTCCTGCATCAGGCTCCCATCAGGTCGAGTAGCTCGAGCTCCATCTCGACCGTACGGCGACCGAGGCTCGCCAGCTCGACGTTGCGCACGCCGTTGAGGAACGTCTGCGCCTGCATGATGCAGATCACCGCCCACTTGAGGTTGCCGAACACCTCCCACCAGCGCGCCACCGCGGGATCGACGGCATCGCCGCCGGCCGCGGCGTAGGCGGCCCAGAAGCGCTCGCGGTCGCAGAGCCCGCCGACGGGACGCTCGTCGGCGCCGAAACGCCACGAGCGCACGCATAGCCAGCCGACGTCCTCCATCGGGTCGCCGAGATGCGCCAGCTCCCAGTCGAGCACCGCGCGCAGGCCTTCCGGCCCGAACAGCACGTTGCCGATGCGGTAGTCGCCGTGGACCAGCGCGACGCGTCCCGCCGGCGGCAGGCGGCGGCCGAGCCAGCGGATCGCCAGCTCGAGCACCGGGTGCGGATCGGGCGCCATGCCGTGCAGTATCTGCGCGAAGCGCTCGAGCTCGGCCTCGGCCGGCGTCGCCCCCTCGACGGGACGCGCGAGGCCGGCGTCGGCGCCGGCGTCCATGCGGTGGATCGCGGCGAGCGCCTGCGCCAGCTGCTCCGGCAGCGCCGCGCGCGCGCCGGCGTAGGCCTCGTCGCGCAGGAGCCGGCGCGCGAGCGCCTCGCCCTCGACGAAGTCCATGAGGAAGAAGGACGAGCCGAGAATGGCGGGATCGTCCTCGCACCAGTGGACGCGCGGCACCGGCACGCCCGCGTCGGCCGCGGCACGGAGCAGCTGGAACTCGCCCTGGCGGCTCGACTCGATGACGTGTCCGGGCGGATCGCGGCGCAGGACGAGCCGGCTCGGGTCGGTCCCCGCGAGGGTCACGAGCCACAGCTCGCGCGACGCGCCGCCGGCGAGCCGGCGCACGCCCTCGATGCGGGCCGCGTCGCCCAGCTTCGGCCGGAGATACGCGGCAAGCCGCTGCTGCAGCTCAGCCGACGTGGTCGAGATACTCCGACCAGCCGTAGCCGACGCGGTCGCCCCATCTCCACTCGGTGAGGCCCTCGGCGATACGCGTGGTCACGCCGTTGCGGCGGTTGCGCAGCGGCACCATGGCGAGCACGCGGCCCTCGACGATCTGCGGCGCGCCGCCGTCCCCGGGCTGGAGCGTGGCGCGCAGCGTGCGGTGCAGGCTCTCCTCGCCGAGCTCCGTCTCGACCTCGACCGACGCGATGAACCGTCCCTCGACGCCGGGCTCGTAGAGAAACCCGCCCTGCACGACGCTGCCGTCGCGCTGCACGGTGCGGGCGGCGGCGATGCCCGCGTCGAGGCCGAAGTTCATCGTCAGCCAGCGGTAGTGGTCGGGCGCCTGCCAGTAGCGCGGTCCCCACGAGCGGTCGCGCAGGCCGTAGCCGTCGATCGCCGTTTCGACGCCGTCGAGGACGAGACGGCCGACCGCATGCCCGTGCTGCTCGAGGTGGCCGCGCGCGAACTCCTGCCCGGCGCGCTCGCTCCTGACGCTCACCCACCGGCCGTCCGCGTCCTGCTGCCGCGGCTCGCCGCCGTGGGCGCGCGCGACGGCCGTGTACGTCAGCTCGAGCGTCGCCGGGACGTGCGGGTTCTGCGTGAACGCGGCCTTCGGATCGAGGAGCTCGAGCGGCCGGGCGAGGAGGCAGACGTTACCCTCGTAGCGGATGCGGTGCTCGCGCATCGGCGCCCGCACCTCGAAGCGCAGGCCGCCGCCCTCGAAGCGCGCGTTGTCGGCGATCTTCGGGCGCGCGTACATGAAGCCGACGTGGCCGTCGGGGAGGTACAGGCAGATCGTCATCTCGGCGTAGTGCTCGTTCGGGCGGTTGCCGAGACGCACGAAGCCGCCGAGACGCGCGCGCGGATCGTAGAAGTTGTAGTAGGCGCTCTCGTTGTAGTTCTCTTCGCCGGTGTTCGGGTGCATCAGGTCGTCGGCATCGAGGCAGACGAGTCGCGCCTTGGCCATCTCCAACTCCTCTCGCGGCTCCGTCAGCGGGGGAAGGCTTCGAGGACGCCGCCGTCGACGGGGATGACGGCGCCGGTGGTCGGCGTCTGGTTCGAGGCGAGGAACACGACCGCGTTGCCGACGTGCTCCGGCAGCACGCGGACGCGCAGCAGGTTGCGCTGGCGGTAGTAGTCCTGCAGCTCGCTCGGATCCATGCCGCGCGAGCGCGCCCGCGCCGGCCCCACCTCGGCCCACAGCCCCGACGGCCGGCTGCCGTCGCCGAAGACGGCGTCGGCGTTGATGAGGTTCACGCGGACGCCGATCGGCGCCAGCTCGAGCGCGGCGACGCGGCCGAGCTGGTGCGCGCCCGCCTTCGACGCGCTGTAGGCGCCGAAGTCTGCGCCGGGCGCGAACACGTTCTTCGACGAGTTCACGATCACGTTGCCGCCCGTGCCCTGGCGGCGCAGGAGCCGGGCGCCCTCGCGCAGCACGAGGAAGTAGCCGACGGTGTTGACGTCGAGCACGCGCCGGAACGCCGCCGGGTCGAGCTCCTCGATCCGGCTCACGTGGGCGACGCCGGCGTTCAGCACGAGGACGTCGACGCCGCCGTAGCGCCGGCAGGTCTCGGCGAAGCCCGCCACCACCGAGTCCTCGTTGGTGACGTCCATCGGGATGCCCGTCACGAGCCCCTTGCCCTTGGGGTCGAGCTCGCGGCACCCGGCCGCGAGCCGCTCGGCGTCGATGTCGGTGAGGACGACGTGCGCGCCCGCGGCGACCAGCTGGCGGCAGATGCCGAAGCCGATCGCGCCGACGGCGCCGGTCACCAGCGCGACCTGGCCGGCGAGCGGCGGCTCCTTCGCCTTGCCGAGCTTCGCCTGCTCGAGGACCCAGTACTCCATGTCGAAGAGGTCGCCGTCCGAGAGCGCGGTGTAGCGGCCGACGTCGTTGGCCACCGCCTTCGCGCGCACGGTGTGCTCGGTGATGTCGGCGGCGATGCGCGCGTCGGCCTTGGTGCGGCCGGCGGTGAAGATGCCGACGCCGGGCACCAGCACCACGCGCGGCGTCGAGTCGAGCTTCGTGACGCGGCCGCCGGCGCGGCCCTTCTGCGCCTCGACGTAGGCGTCGTAGCCCTCGCGGAACTGGCGGACCGCCGCGAACACGCGCTCGCGCAGGGCCGCGTCGTCGTCGAGCGGCAACGACGGCTCGAGCACCACCGCCGTGCCCTTGGTGCGGATCACGTGGTCGGGCGTCAGCGGGCTGGTCGCGGCGAGCGCCGCGGTGTCGGGGCGGGCCAGGTGGCGCAGCGTCGACTCGTCGACGCGGTAGTCGAGCACCCAGCGGCGCCACGGGCGGTCGTCGTCGCCGCTCGGCTCGGCGAGCGCGCTGCGCAGCACCGGCGCCAGGCGCGCGGCGGCGGCCTTTGCGCGCTCGAGGTCGACCGTCACCTGCACCGTCGTGCGCGCCTTCGCCTTCTGCTGCTTCGCCACGAAGCGCTCGGCGCGGTCGACGCCGGCGATCATGCGCTCGTACGCGGTGCGGGCGTCGTCGGCGAAGGTGAAGAGGCCGTGGTTCAGGAGGACCAGCCCCTCGACCGACGGGTCGCGCTCGTAGACCTCGGCCGCGAGCTTGGCGAGCGCGAAGCCGGGCATGACGTAGTCGACGACGCTCCAGCGCGGCCCGAACGCCTCGCGCACCATGGCCGCGTTCTCGCCGGGCGGCTGGTTCGTCACCACGAGGGCGATGTCGGCGTGGGTATGGTCGATGAAGCGGTGGGGCAGGAAGGCGTGCAGCAGCGTCTCGACCGACGGGTTCGGCGCCCCGGCGTCGAAGAGATGCGTGCGCAGCTGATTCACCATCTCCTCGTCGGAGAGCGACGGCAGCCCACGCAGGCGGCGGAGGTGGCGGAGGTCGACCGCCGGCAGGCCGGGGGGCTCGATGGAATCGAGGTCCCAGCCGCTCCCCTTCACGAACAGCGCCGGGATATCGTCGCCGACGAGCGTCGTCACGGTGCCCTTCAGCGACGTGTTGCCGCCGCCGTGCATGACGAGGTCGGGGTCGCGCCCGATCAGGCGCGACGTATAGACGCGCAGCGCCAGCTCCTCGCCCCACGTCGGCGCGAAGCGATCGCGGAATTCCTCGGCTTCGCGGTCCGACCAGCGACTCTCCATGTCCCGTCGAGACTAGGCGGGCTTGCGGCGCCTTTTCAAGCTGCGCTAGTCCCAGGCGCACTCGCGAAGGAGGTCCCGTGGCCGCACTCACCGCCGACGATCGTCTCGCCATCCAGGAGATCATCTCCCGCTACTGCTGGATCATCGACCACGGCCGCTGGGACGAGATGCCGGGGCTGTTCACCCCCGATTGCGTCCTCGACTTCGGCAGCCTCATGGGACGCCACGAGGGGCACGACGGCGTGCGCACGCTCGCCGGCATGATCGGCGGCACCGGCCTCATGATGCGCCACTACGTGACCAACGTCGTCATCGAGGGCGACGCCGAGCGCGCCCAGGCCGACACCTACGTACTGGCGCTCACCGGCCCCGGACCGGGCAGCTTCATGCAGACGACCGGCCGCTACGCCGACGACTTCGTGAAGCGTGACGGTCGCTGGCTCCTGCACCAGCGCGTCGCCGTCATCGAGATGCCCGGCGCGCGCTGAGCGCCGGCGTCACTCCTCCGCGGTCTTCTTCTTGCGGCCGGAGCCCGGAGGCCGGCCGGGGCCGCGCTTGCCGACGGTGCGGGGGCGGCCCGGGCCGCGCTTCTTGCGCCGGCCGTTCGTGGTCGCCTTCTTCGCCGAGGCCTTCGATCCCGTGAGACCGGCGAGCAGACCGGACAGCGCCGTGCCGACCTCCTTCTTCACCATGTCCCGGATGACGGTCACGAGGCTCTTCTGTCGCGGCATGCAGACCTCCCTTGGGGCGATGCTGTCGGCGTCGTAGCCCAGTCCTTCCGATCGTACAATCCCGCTCGTCACCCGAGCAGCAGGCTTTCGAGGAACACGAACAGCGAAAGCAGCACGAACAGCATCCCCAACGTGGGCGTCATCGCGCGAATCCACTGGAACGGGGTGTAATGCTCGTCGATATCGCGCAGAACGAACGCGTACGCGACGACGGATTGCGCACACCCGATGTGCGTCCAGCAACCGCCGAGCGCGTAGCCGGCGATCTGCGCCATCGCGAAGTAGTGGATGAGCTCGACCGGCAGATGCTCCAGCGCGCGGGCGGCGAAATCGGCGACGACGTTGTTGTCGAGCATGGCCGACAGCAGCGTGGCAGCGGTGAACTGGATCCAGGCGACGATCGCGGGGCCGATGGTGGCGATGCCCCGATCGAGCAGCGCTGCCATCTGCGCGAAGAATCCTGCCGCCTGCAGCAGCGTGATCGAGAGGAACAGCGGGAACAGGAAGTAGTACTCCGCGAACTCGTGCCGTGCCTCGCGCAGGGCGAGCGCGCGCATCCCCGGGAGACTCGCGATGCCGAGAAACGCCACCGCGAATCCGGCGAACGAAGCCCAGAACAGGGGCACGTGATGATCCTGACCGTGCCACACGAGGAGGAGCAGGAACGGCAGGAACGCGAGTCCGCCGACGCGCTGGGCGAGGACGCGCCGGCGACGGGTGGCTGCGAGCGCGGCCTCGACCGGATCGTCCGCGCGCTCCGCGGCGGCGCGGCCGCCACGGGCTTCCGCGACGTAGTGTCGGTCGAGCGCGCTCGCGAGGTCCTCCGTCAGGAAGCTGCCGAGGAGCCGCCGGCGCGTGCCGGCCTCCACGCCTTCCGCCACGAGCGCCGCCCCGAGGGGCTCGCCCCGGCGCAGGCGCGCCAGCACCGAGGCATGATGTGCACCCAGCGCCGCCGCGTTGCTCTCGACGTGCTCGACCGGGGTGGGCACGTCGCCGTGGCGCGCAGCCTGCAAGAAGCGCACGTCGGCGGCGTGGCGGTCGACGACGTCGAGGCCGGCGAGATCGACCTGCCGCCCGCGCAGCGCGCGGCGCAGGCTGAGCGCCACCACGACCCAGCTCGCCAGCGCGAGCGGCGCGCAGTAGCGCAGGAAGAAGGCGTCGTCGAGATGCGGATGCAGGTTGGCCTTCATGATGAGGTTCGGCGGCTCTCCGTACGCGAGCCACATCCCGCACACGGTCGTGACGACCGTGGAGATGATGACGGAGTAGATGACGTCGGGCGTCCCTGCGCGTGCCAGAAACAGGATGATGACGAGCGTACGGATCGTGAGCCCGATCATGGACACGCCGTCGAGGATGCCGGACGAGAACGCGACCAGCGCCGTGATCGCCGCCACCGTCGGCACGACCGCGCCGCGGAAGCGCGACAGCAGCGCGAAGCTGACCGTTTCCAGGAGACGCGTCTGGGAGATCACCGCGACGAAGTAGGTGAGCCCCAGAATGAACAGCATCGTGTGCGCGTGCACGATGCCGTCGAGCCCCTCGAGCGTGAGGGTGTGCTGCGCGAGCGCGCGCCAGAACGGCGTCCAGCCCTCCTGCGCGACCGTCGCCCGCATCGCGGACCCGGGCCACCAGACGCCCCAGAACGTCGCCAGCACGACGAGGACACCGCCGTAGGTGAGCGCGTTCTTGTCGATGCGCCAGCGGATCGAGCCGAACACGAAGAGGCCGAGGATCAGCGCGAACACCTCGGCGCCGAGGAGCCACAGCGGCAGCGGACCCAGCCGGGCGACGCCCAGGACGGCGAGCGCCGCCAGCACGCAGCCGGCGACGAACTTGGGCGAGGAGACGTCGACGGTTCCCGAGGCGGCGGACTCGCTCATGCAGGCATAGCTCCCGTGGCGATGGTGGCGGGTGACGTGCCGAGTACGCGCCGGCCGCCCGTCGGGCAAGCGTTCCGCCCGGTCGCGTGCGCTTGCCGCGCGAAGCGGCCCCGGGTTAAGCCAGCGAACGACCGATCGTCCGCCGATGGAGGTCCTGCGCCCGTGAATCTCAGCTTCAGTCCCGAATACGAGCGGTTCCGCGAGGAGGTGCGCGCCTTCCTGCGCGAGAACTGGACGGCCGAGGACGCGGCCGCCGGTCCCGACCCCGACAGCCCCATGGCCATGATGGGCGCCGGCATCCGCACCGACGAGCGCGCCACCGCGCTGCGCAGAAAGGCGATCGAGCGCGGCTACCTCTATCGCGCCTTCCCGCGCGCCTACGGCGGCTCCGAGCAGCCGCCCGACCCGCTTCGGGCGACGATCATCGCGGCGGAGTTCAAGAAGGCGAAGGCGCCGTTCGAGATCATGGGACAGGGCCCGAGCATGCTGGTCCCCACCCTGCTCGAGCACGGCACCGAGGAGCAGAAGCGCTTCTTCGTCGAGAAGACGCTGCTCGGCCACATCCGCTGGTGCCAGGGCTACAGCGAGCCCGGCGCGGGCAGCGACCTCGCCTCGCTGCGCACGAAGGGCGTCCTCGAGGGCGACCACTGGGTCGTCGACGGCCAGAAGATCTGGACGTCCAACGCCAACGACGCGCAGTGGATGTTCGCCCTCGTCCGCACCGAGCCGGAGGCGCCGAAGCACGACGGCATCACCTACATGCTGATCGACATGCAGACGCCCGGCCTCGACGTGCGCCCGCTGCGCCAGATGACCGGCGACGCCGACTTCAGCGAGGTCTTCTTCGAGAACGTGCGCGTGCCGGCGAGCAGCATCGTCGGCAAGCGTGGCCAGGGCTGGCAGGTAAGCCGCTCGACGCTGAAGCACGAGCGCGCCCTCATCGGCAGCGCCTCGCTCCAGCGCCGCACCTTCGACGGCGTCCTCATGATGGCCCAGGCGCTCGAGCGGGGCGGCCAGCCCGTCATCAAGGACCCCAACATCCGCGCCCGCATCGTCGACATCGAGGCGCGCATCGTCACCGCCGAGCGCCACGGCGACCGGCTGCTCACCATGGGCGCCCGCGGCGAGGACCCGGGCATGGCCGCGATGGTGACCAAGCTCTACGGCACGCAGCTCGGGTACGACGTCGCCAAGCTCGCGATGGACGTCATGGGCGACAAGCAGATGCTGTCGCCGGGCGAGCCGAACGCGCCGGCCATGGGCATGTTCACCGTCGCGTACATGTGGTCGCTCGGCATCCTCATCGCCGGCGGCGCCGCCAACATCCAGCGCAACATCATCGCCGAGCGCGGGCTCGGCATGCCCCGCGACCCGAGGAAGTAGCGTCATGGATTTCGGACTCTCCCAGGACCAGGTCCTCCTGAAGGACACCATCCGCCGCTGGCTCGACGACGAGTGCCCGACGACGCGCGTGCGCGCCGTCATGGAGTCGCCGGGCGGGCACGACCCGGCGCTGTGGCGCGGGCTCGCCGAGCTCGGCGTCGCGGGGCTGCAGATCCCGCCGGCGCTGGGCGGCGCGGGGCTCGAGCTGCTCGACGTCGCGCTCGCGGCCGAGGAGCTCGGCTGGGGCTGCACGCCGGGGCCGTTTCTCGCCTGCGCCAGCGCCGTCGCGGCGCTGCTGTCCGTCGGCGACGCCGAAGCCCATCGTCGCTGGCTGCCCGGCGTCGCGGCCGGCGAGACGATCGCGACCCTGGCCCTGGGCGAGGACGGCGACGTGTGGGAGCCGTCGCAGCTGAAGGTGCGCGCGGCGGGCGGCACCCTCGACGGCACCAAGGTCCTGGTCCCGGCGGCGACGATCGCCGACGTGTTCGTGGTCGGTGCGCAGGACGCCGACGGCCCCGGCCTGTGGACCGTCGAGCGCGGCGCCCCCGGGCTCACCGTCGAGGCCCTGCAGGCGACCGACATGACGCGGCAGGTGGGCAACGTCACCTTCGCGAAGACCCCCGCGACGCGCGTCGCGAGCGGCCGCAGCGCGCTCGATCGCGCCCGCGACGCCGCCGGCATCCTCCTCGCGGCCGACGCCTACGGCGGCTCGCGCCGCTGCATCGACATGACGACCAAGTACGCCCTCACGCGCGAGCAGTTCGGCCAGCCGATCGGCGCCTTCCAGGCCGTGAAGCACCAGCTCGCCGACCTCGTCATGGAGGCCGAGCCGTCGATGTCGCTGTGGTGGTACGCGGCGCACGCCTGGGACCACATCCCGAGCGAGGCGCCGCGCCACGCCGCGATGGCGAAGGCGCACCTCACCGACCTCTACGACCGCGTCACCCGCATCTGCACCGAGCTGCACGGTGGCATCGGCTTCACGTGGGAGTACGATCTGCACCTGTGGTTCCGGCGCGCCATCTTCGATCGCGCCTACCTGGGCTCGGCGACGTCGCACCGCCTGCGTGCCGCCGACCTTTCCGGGTGGTGATGTCGCTGCAGACGATCCACCCGAGCGCCTGGATCGCGCCCAGCGCGCAGCTCTACGGCGCGATCACCATCGGCGCCGGCTCGTCCGTCTGGCACAATGCGGTGATGCGTGCCGAGTGCCACGACATCCGCATCGGCCGCGCCACCAACGTGCAGGACTTCGTCATGATCCACGTCGCCTACGAGGGCGGCACGGCGATCGGCGACTTCTGCTCGATCGCCCACCACACGACGCTGCACGGCTGCACCGTCGAGGATGAGTCGCTCGTCGGCATCGGCGCGACGATCATGGACGGCGTCGTCATCGGGCGCGGCTCGATCGTCGCGGGCGGGGCCTTCGTGAAGGAGCGCACGATCGTGCCGCCGGGCTCGATCGTCGCCGGCGTCCCCGCGAAGGTGATCCGCCAGCGCGACTCGGCGCGCGAGAACCGGCTCAACGCCTGGCAGTACCACCGCAATGCCGCGCACTATCGCAGCGGCATGCATCGCGCCTGGGACGGCGACGAGTATCTCGCCTGGCTCCAGGAGATGCAGGCGGCGATCGCGTCGGACGCGGACCTGGCGCTTCCGCTCGACTGACGCAGCCTCGCTGGACGCCGCAGCGCGACCGTCAGCCGCGCAGGCGCGGATCGCTCGACGCGTCGGCCACCGCGACGGCCCGCGCCGCGAGCGGCGCGGTCACGCGCATGCCGGAGAGGTCGGGCGTCAGGTCCGTGCCCATCAGCGCCCGCTTCAGGATGCCCTCGGCGATGACCGCGAGCTTCGTGTAGGCGAGCACCAGGTAGAAGTCGACGGCGCCGACGTCGCGCCCGCTGCGCTCGGCGTAGACGCGCACGAGCGTCTCGCGCGGGCCGAAGCCGTGATCGGCCGTCACGTGCGGAATGCCGGCCACCTGCGTTTCACCCGGCTGCGGCCAGTACATGAGGAGGTAGCCGAGGTCGGCGAGCGGATCGCCGAGCGTCGCCATCTCCCAGTCGAAGACCGCGACGATGCGGCCGGGATCGGCGGGATCGAGCGCGACGTTGCCGAGGCGGAAGTCACCGTGGACGATGGTCGCGGGCGGCGACACCGGCACGGCGGCGCGCAGGCGCCGCAGCGCCTCCTCGACGTCGGGCAAGGGCGCCGTCCGGTTGCCTTCCCACTGCTTGCCCCAGCGCTCGACCTGGCGCGCGAGATAGCCGTCGGGCTTGCCGAAGTCGGCGAGGCCGGCGGCTTTCCAGTCGACGGCGTGCAGCTTCGCGAGCGTCCCGGCCAGCGCCGGGCCGATGCGGGCACGGTCGGCGTCGGCCTCGGCGAAGCCGGCGGGCAGCTCGTCGTGGACGACGATGCCGGCGCGATGCTCCATCACGTAGAACGGCGCGCCGTTGACGTCGGCGTCGCGGCAGAGCGCGATCGGGCGCGCGACCGGCACGGCGGTGTCGGCGAGCGCGGACAGGATGCGGAACTCCCGCGCCATGTCGTGCGCCGTCGGCAGCACGTGGCCGAGGGGCGGCCGGCGCAACACCCACGTCCGCGCGCCGCCGCGCACCAGATAGGTGAGGTTCGAGCGGCCGCCGCTGATGAGCGTGAACGCGAGCGGCACGTCGCCGTCCGGCACCCGGGTGCGGAAGAAGTCGGCGACCCTGGCCGCGGCGATGCCGGGAACCTCCGCCGTCATCCCGTCACCTCGTCGCCGACGACGGCGCCGTCCTTCATCGTCACCGTGCGGTTGCCCCAGCCCGCGGCGCGCTGGTCGTGCGTCACCATGACGATGGTCGCGCCGCGCGAGCGGTTCGCGTCCTGCACCAGCGACAGGATCTGCTCGCCGGTGCGGGTGTCGAGGTTGCCGGTCGGCTCGTCGGCGAGGATCAAGAGGGGATCGACGACCAGCGCCCGCGCCACCGCCACGCGCTGCATCTCGCCGCCAGACAGCTCGTCGGGGCGATGCCGGCGGCGGTGGCCGAGGCCGACCTGCTCGAGCACGGCTTCGACCTTCGGCCGCACCTCGCGCTGCGCGCGACCGTCGAGCAGCAGCGGCAGCGCGACGTTCTCCTCCGCGGACAGCGTCGGCAGCAGGTTGAAGAACTGGAACACGACGCCGATGTGGCGACGCCGGAAGATGGTGATCGCGTCGTCGCTCATGCGCGCGATCGAGGTGCCGTCGATGAGGATGTCGCCCGCCGACGGCTGATCGAGCCCGCCCATGAGATGCAGCAGCGTGCTCTTGCCGGAGCCGCTCGGGCCGACGACCGCCACGAACTGGCCGGGCGCGATGTCGAGCGAGACGTCGGACAGGGCGCGAACGTCGGCGTCGCCCTGCCGGTACACCTTCTGCACGCCGCGCAGCGAAATCATGCTGGGAATGGTCGCACCAGGACTCGAACCTGGGACCTCCTGCGTGTGAAGCAGGCGCTCTAACCAACTGAGCTATGCGACCACAGCCAGAGGAGCCCGGGGTCGTACTCGAATCGCTCCGGGCGGTCAACGCAGCGACGGTGCCGTGACGCATGGAACCTGCGCGCTTGTGACCCGCGGGAGGCGTCCCTAGCCTCGACGACGACCCATGCGTCGGCCGCTGCTCTTCGTCGCGCTGCTCGTCGTCGCCGCGACGACGTCCGCCGATCCGGGCGGACGCCGTCCCAGCCGCCCGCCGGGTCCCGGGCCGGGCTACGGCAACGGCCTCGACATCTGGGTGCCGATCGATCCCTACGAGCACGAGCGCACCTGGTTCATGCACCGCTCCGACCGCTCGCTGGTGCCGCCGGCCGTCAGCATCGATCGTGATCCGTACGTCTGCGATCTCGACCAGCGTCGCTTCGCCGATCGCGAACGCTTCGTAGCGCACCTGCGCGGCGAGCACGGCATCCCGCGCGACGACATCCGTCGCGGCATCTACCAGGTCGACGGCCTCGTCCACTTCGCCGCGGAGTGACCCCGATCGGAGGCCGATGCATGCCCGACTCCGGGGCCTCTCCGGGTCCTGAAGGTGGTTGACCGTTGACGCACCGCGTAGTACCTCGGGTCTCCTGGGGACGGCGCAGGCCGTTCTCGACCACCGCAGAGGAGGAGAACATGGCAGAGAGCATCACCGCCCGTCTGACGTCCCTCGACGTGCGCGCCGCCGCGCAGCGCGTGCAGGCCGAAGGAGAGCGGCTCGTCACCCGCATCGGCAAGGACGCGCGCGACCTCGTCACCGCCGCCCGCACGCAGCCCACCGAGCTGATCGCCGACGCCCGCCAGCGCGCCACGCGCGCGGTCGAGACCTTCGCCAGCGAGCGCGCGCGCCTGCGCGAGCTGCTCGTGCAACGCCTGGGCGAGCTGGGCGACGTGTTCGCGCGTCGGGTCGGCGTCGCGTCGACTGAGCAGGTCGAGGCGCTCGCACAGCGCATCACCGAGCTCGAACGTCGCATCGACACGCTCGGCAAGCACGAAGCCGCCTGAGCGCGGCCCGGAGCGATCCGGGCTTCACGACCCCCGCGTCGGCCCGCCCCGGCGGCGTCCGACGCGGGTGCGGCGGCGACGGACATGACCGAAGCCGCCGCCCCCCGGCGTCTCGACACGCAGCCGATCGCCGGCGCGCACGTCGAGGCCCACCTTGCCGGGCAGCGCGATCCCGCGTCCCCCGCGTACGAGGACGTTGCGCCCCCGCGATCCCGGCCCACCGCCGGCGAGCCCGTACGGGCACTCGGTGCGACGCTCGGTCAGCAGCGTCACGTGCGCCGGCACGAGGAACTCGATCTCGCGCACGATGCCGTCGCCGCCGCGGTGCCGGCCCGCGCCGCCGGAGCGCGGCCGCAGCGCATAGCGACGCACGCGCAGCGGGTAGTACGCCTCGAGCGCCTCGATCGGCGTGTTCATCGTGTTCGTCATGTGCGTGTGGACGCCGGACGCGCCGGCACGCGTCGGCCCGCCGCCCGCGCCGCCCGCGAGCGTCTCGTAGTAGGCGAAGGCACGGTCGCCGACCGTCCCGCCGAGCGCGACGTTGTTCATCGACCCGCAGCTCGCCGCGGGGATGCGGTCGGGCAGCGCCGGCGCGAGCGCGCGCAGCAGCACGTCGACGATGCGCTGCGAGGTCTCGACGTTGCCGCCCGCGACCGCCGCGGGCGGGCGGGCGTTCACGATCGAGCCGTCGGGCGCGACGATCGTCAGCGGCCGCGCGAGCCCCTCGTTGGGCGGCACCGCTTCGCCCGCCAAGGCGGCGAAGACGTAGAGCACCGCCGAGCGCGTCACCGCGAGGTTGGCGTTGAGCGGTCCGCGCGACTGCGGCGCGCTGCCGCTGAAATCGACGTGCGCACGGCCGCCGCCGAGCCGCACCGCGACGCGCAGCGGGATGCGTGTCGCCCCCATGCCGTCGTCGTCGAGCACGTCGTGGGCGCGGAAGGTGCCGGCCGGCAGGCGGCGGAGCGCCGCACGCAGGACGGCCGCGGTGTAGTCCTTGAGCGCGGCCATCTCGCGTGCGAGCCGCGCGGTGCCGCCCGGACGCGCCGCAAGCTCGCGCAGCCGCTCCGCGCCGACGCGCAGCGCGGCCCACTGCGCGGCGAGATCGCCTTCGCGCTCACCCGGCACGCGCGTGTTCGCGAGGAACAGCGCCAGCACGTCGCGCACCATGCGGCCGCCCGCGACGAGCCGCACCGGCGGCAGGCGCAGGCCTTCCTGGAAGACGTCGGTTCCGAGCGGCATCGAGCCGGGGGCCATGCCGCCGATGTCGGCGTGGTGCGCACGGTTGGCGACGTAGGCGAACGGCCGCCGCGCCCCGCGGGCATGGACCGGCATGACGACGGTGACGTCGGGCAGGTGCGTGCCGCCGGCGAACGGGTCGTTCAGGACGACGACGTCGCCGGGCCCCATCGGCATCGCGGCGATCGCCGCGCGTACCGACAGCGGCGTCGCCCCGAGATGCACCGGGATGTGCGCCGCCTGCGCGACGAGCCCGCCGCCGGCGTCGAAGACGGCGCAGGAGTAGTCGCGACGCTCCTTGATGTTCGGCGACAGCGCGGTACGGCCGAGCGCGACGCCCATCTCCTCGGCGATCGCCGCGAGACGATGGTTCGCGACCTCGAGCGCGACCGGATCGAGCTCAGCCACGCGCTGCCTCCGCGCCGGCCCGCGGGGACGCAGGCGCCTCGAGCAGGAGCCCGCCCGTGCGGTCGAGCGACGCCCGCCACCCGGGCGGCACGACCGTGGTCGCGCTGTACTCGCAGACGATCGCCGGCCCGCGCTGCGTCCATCCGGCGGGCAGCGTCTCGCGGCGCAGCACCGGCGTGCGCACGGCGCGGCCGTCGAACACGACGCGCCGCTGGAGTCGCACCTCGGGACGCCCGCGCCGGCGCGGTCCGTCCGCCGGCGGCCGTCCGCCGCCGCCATGCGCACGCACGCGCAGGGTGACGACCTCGAGCGGACGGCTCGCGTCGGCGTGCCCGAAGCGGCGCTCGTGCAGCCGGTGGAACGCCGCCCGCCAGCCGCGTCCGTACGGCACCGCGATCTCGTACGACTGGCCGGCGTAGCGCACCTCGAGCGTCGCGGTGCAGCGCGCCGCGGGCACACCGTCGCGGGCCAGCGCGGCGCGCGCCTCGCGCTCGAGGGTCACGAGCCCGCGGCGCAGGACGGCGTCGGGCGGCTCCACCCGACGCAGCGTCTGGCCGACGTCGCGGATGAGATCGGCTGCGACCATGCCCCACGCCGACAGCAGACCCGGATGGGGCGGCACCCACACGCGCCGCATGCCGAGCGCACGCGCGAGGTCCGCCGCGTGGAGCGCGCCCGCGCCGCCGAACGCGACCAGCGTGAAGAGCCGCGGATCGAGCCCGCGCTCGACCGTGATCACCCGCAGCGCGCGCTCCATGGCCGCCGTCACCACGGCGACGACGCCGGCCGCCGCCTGCTCCACCGTGCCGCCGAGCCGGCGCGCCAGCGGCGCGAGCACGCGGCGTGCGCGCGCCGTCTCGAGCCTCATGGCGCCGCCGAGGAACTCGGTCTCGACGAGCCGGCCGAGGACGAGGTTCGCGTCGGTGACCGTCGGCCGCTCGCCATGTCCGTAGCAGGCCGGGCCCGGATCGGCGCCGGCGCTCTCCGGGCCGACGCGGAGCGCGCCGCCGGCGTCGATGCGCGCCAGCGAGCCGCCGCCGGCGCCGACGGTATGGATGTCGATCGTCGGAATGCGCACCGGCACGCCGCCGGCGACGGTCTCGGTGCGTGCCGCGAGCGGACCGTCGACGACGCTGACGTCCGTCGACGTGCCGCCCATGTCGAGCGTCAGGATCCGCACGATGCCCGCGCGGCGCGCGCGCGTCGCCGCACCGACGACGCCGCCGGCGGGTCCGGAGAGCACCGTGCGCACGGGCTCGGCGACGGCGGTCGCCATGCCGATGAGGCCGCCGTTCGACTGCATGACGCGCAGCCCGCCCGGAACGCTGCGGCCCAGCGTCCCGAGGTGCCGCGCCATCAGCGGGCCGACGTAGGCGTTCACGACCGTCGTCGCGGTGCGCTCGTACTCGCGGTACTCGCGCAGCAGGCGGTGCGACGCCGTCACGTGCAGGCCGAGCGGAGCGAGCGCGCGGCGCAGCCGCTCCTCGTGTGCCGGGTTGGCGTACGCATGCAGCAGGCAGATCGCGATCGCCTCGGCGCCCGCCCGGCGCACGTCGGCGGCGAGCCGCGTAGCCGCCGACGCGGCGAGCGGGCGCTCGACGCGGCCGTCGGCCAGCATGCGCTCGTCGACACCGAGCCGGCGCGCCGCCGGGACGAGCGGCTCGGGCAGCGCCGGCTCGAGCGCGTACAGCGCGGGCCGCGTCTGACGGCCGATCGCGAGCACGTCTTCGAAGCCCGCCGTCGTGAGCAGCACGACGCGCGCCCCTTTGCGCTCGAGCAGCGCGTTGGTCGCGACCGTCGAGCCGTAGTGCAGCACGGTCGCGGCGTCGGCTCCGAGCCGGCGCAGCCCCTCGCGGACGGCGCGCGCCGGATCGTCGGGCGTCGAGCGGACCTTCACGACGCGCAGGCGACCGCCGGCGACGGCGACGAGGTCGGTGAAGGTGCCGCCGGTGTCGGCGCCGACGAGGACGACCGGGCTCAGGCGGCGCTCGAGCTCTTGCTCTCGGACTTGCTCGGCTTGGCCGGCTTCGTCTCCGCCTTGGCGGACGGGGTGCTGTCGGACTTCGACTCCGAGGACGACGTCCCGCTGCTCTCGCTCTTCGCGGACGACTCGCCGCCGCCCTTGCCGGAGCGGGCGTAGTCGGTGACGTACCAACCGGAGCCCTTCAGCTGAAAGCTGGTGCTCGAAATGAGCCGCTTGACCTTACGCTTGCACGTCGGACACTTGCCGATCGGGTCGTCGGTGATCCGCTGAGTGATCTCGAAATCGCCGCACTTCTCGCACCGGTACTCGTAGATCGGCATGCGGCGGCTCTAACCACCGGCCTCCCCCCTGTCAACGCGAAGCCGCGGCGCGAGACGCGCGCGCACGGTCGCCGCGTCGAGCCCGGCCACCCGCCATCGCTTCTCGCGGCCGCGCGCCCCGGACTCGAGCACGACGTCGCGCGGCGGGACGTCGAGGAGCCTCGCGATCAACGCCTGCACGGCGGCGTTGGCCGCGCCCTCGACGGGCCGAGCCCGCACCCGCAGGCACAGGGCCGTGCCATGGAACCCCGCAAGCTCGTCGTGACGCGCGCCGGGCCGGACGTGCACGCGGAGGATGCACCCGTCCGCGTCCGCCAGGACCCAGTCGCCGGGATCAGGCAAACGGCAGCATCGCCGGCACGGCGGAGATGCGGTCCGCCAGCTCGTAGAGGCTCTGGACGACGAAGATGCGCAGGAACTGGATCGCCAGGATCACCACGAGCGGCGAGAAGTCGATGCCGGCGGCATAGACGAAAGGCAGCCAGCGCCGCACCTGGTAGAGGACCGGCTCGGTGACCGCACGCAGGAAGCGCACGATCGGGTTGTACGGATCCGGGTTCACCCAGGAGAGCAGCGCCGAGATGATGAGGACCCAGAAGTACAGGGTGAGCAGCGCGTCCAGGATGGACGCCACCGCGAACGTGAACTGACGCAGCAGGACGCCGGGCACGAACGGCTCAGGCCGCCGCCAGCTCGCGGGCGCGACGGGTGGCGGTCTCGACCGCCGTGATCACCGCCTCACGGAAGTGCAGATTCTCGAGCGCCCCGAGTCCCGCCAGCGTCGTGCCGCCCGGCGAGGTGACCATGTCGCGCAGCTCGCGGGCGGAGAGCCCGCTCTCGCCGAGCATCGCCGCGGCTCCGCCCAGCGTCGCATGGGCGAGTTGGGTGGCGAGCGTCTGCGACAGCCCGCCGCGTACACCGCCTTCGATGAGACACTCGGCGAAGAGATAGACGAAGGCCGGCCCGCTGCCCGACAACGCAGTCACCGCGTCGAGCAGGTCCTCGCCGGTGATCGCCACCGCCTCGCCGACGGCCTTGAACAGCTTCAGGGTGGCCTTCATGTCGGCCGGTGTGGCGCGGGCGCCGGCGACGGCGACCGAGATGCCCTTCCCGACCAGCACGGGGGTGTTCGGCATCACCCGGACGACCCGCCCCTGTCCCCCGAGACCCGCCTCGAGCCGCCGCAGGGGAAAGCCGGCCGCGATCGAGATGAAGAGCTTCTTCGGGTTGGCCTCGGCCCGGATCTCCTCGAGGACCTGGGCCATGGCCTGCGGCTTCACTGCCAGGATGACCGTCTGCGAGCCGCGGACGAGGTCGCGGTTGTTGCGCGTGCCCTCGATCTTGTGGGCGCGCTTCAGGCGACGCACCTGGGCGTCGACCGGGTCGCTGACCCAGAGATCCGCAGGCTTGTAGCGCTGCGCG
Source organism: bacterium (assembly GCA_026129405.1). Lineage (NCBI taxonomy): Bacteria > bacterium. Next base: position 796,177 of record JAHCID010000001.1, on the reverse strand, counting down.
TCGAGAAAGCCCCGGATGAGGGCCGAAGCCATGTTTCCCGCGCCGATGAAGCCGATCTTCTTCATGAACCCTCCCGCCACGGAGCGCTCCTCCGGGGACCGAAGAGCGCGCGACCCAGCCTCACGAGCGTGGCTCCTTCCTCGATGGCGAGCGAGAAATCGTCGCTCATTCCCATGGAAAGGTGGGGCATTTCAACCCCGAGCGACCTCGCGGTCGCGTCCCGCAGCGCCCGGACCGCAGCGAAATGCGCCCGGACCGCCTCCGCGCCAGCCCCTGCCGGTGCGATCGTCATCAACCCGAGCAGCTCGAGGGATGGCATCCCCACGACGACGCGCGCCAGCTCCGGCAGCGCTTCCGGCAAGACGCCCCGCTGCCCCGCGCGGCCGGCGGCGTTCACCTGGATCAGGACCGGCAAGCGGCGGCCCGCGGCGGCGGCCTCCTCGCCCAGCGCCCGTGCCACGGCCGGGGTGTCGAGCGACTGGATCACGTCGAACACCGCCACGGCCGCGCGCACCTTGTTGCGCTGGAGGCCCCCGACGAGATGCCAGCGGCCGGCGCCGACCTGCAGGCGCTTGGCGCGGGCCTCCTGGACGTAGTTCTCGCCGAGGTCCGTCAGGCCGCCGGCGAGGGCCTCACGCACCACCTCGGGCGGCATCGTCTTGGTGACGGCGACGATGCCCACCTCGTCCGCCTTCCGCCCAGCGCGCCGCGCGATTGCGGCAACCTCCGCACGCACCGCCGCGATGCGATCCACCGCGGCGTCTGGCTCGGCAGGCACGTGCGCATGCTCGTGGCGGGTCGGCTGCGAGTCAAGTTGCCGGCACCGGGGACGCATGGTAGCGCCGGAGGGGCGTCATGTGGCGCCGTACGGCGTGGTGGGTTGCTGGGCTCGTGGTGGCGGCCGGCTGCCTCGCTCCCCGGCCAACACCGCGGAGTCCGAGAGAGGAGGCCGGCCCCGCGCAGGGGGTGGTAGGTCGTGCCTCTGCCGCACCGCGCCAGGCGACGTCCGCACGCTCGCCGCTGCTCGCCGCGGTACGCCAGCGGCCCGAGCTCGGCGACCTCGCGCTGCACCTCCGTGCGACGCAGGCGGCAGCGCGCGACGACGCCGACACGGCCAGCAGCTTCGCGCGGCGGCTACGCGCCAATCACCCCGATTCGATCTGGCTCGGCTCCACCGCGGTGACCGTCGGCCGAGTTCGACGTCGAACCGGCGACCTGCCCGGGGCGGCCGAGTGGTTCGTGCTGGCGCGCAGCCGTCTCGCCGGCAGCGACCCACGCGCGACGCTGGCGACGCTCGGTCTTGCCGAGATCGCCTACGCCCGCGGCGACGATGCCGACGCCCTCGACCTCGCAAGCCAGGTCCGTACCGCCCGCCCGAAGAGCCTCGCCGCACGCCGCGCCCGACGCATTGCCGAGCGCGCCCGGCAGCGCCAGCCGGCGCTCGGCCTCACCCCGCAGGCACGGATCACGGAAGCCGGCCTGCGACTCGACGAGGGCGACTCCCGGGCGGCGCTCGACGCGGCGATGGCGGTGATCGCCACCGATCCGCCGCCCCGCCTGCGTGCAGAAGCGCTGTGGGTGCGGGCCCGAGCCGAGCGGGCGCTCGGGGGCCGCAACGTCGCCGAGGAGATCTGCCGCGAGCTCGGCGCACACGCCCCGGCCGACCTCGGCAGCCGCGCGCTCGCCGCCGCCGCACGCTGGCGCTGGAACGACGACGACGACGCGGGCGCGCAGGTGCTCTTCCGCGAGCTGCTCGCACGCTTCCCGGACGGGCGCGAGGCGCCGGAGGCGCTGTACGCGATCGGGCGCATCGATCAGGAGGCGGGACGCTTCGACGCCGCCGGCGCGGCCTACGGCGAGGTGGCCGAGCGCTGGCCGGCGTCCCGCAACGCCGACGACGCGCGCTGGCGTGCCGGCTGGGTACAGTATCTCGCCGGCAACCCGGCCGCCGCGGCCGAGCACTTCGCTGCACTCGCGGACGACAGCCCACGCGCGACGCGTATCGCCGCGGAGTACTGGGAGGCGCGCTCGCTCGAGGTGCTCGGCGATCCGCGCGCGCCGGCGCGCCTCCAGCACGTCGCCGAACATCATCCGACGACCTACTACGGCGCCCTCGCCCGTCTGCGACTCGGCATGCCCGCGCCGGTCGCCGACCCGGAGCTGGTCGTCGCCGCGTCGCGGCCCGCGTTTCCCGAAGACCTGGGCGGTCCGCACGCCGACCGTGCACGGGCCTTGTGGGAGCTGGGCTATTTCCGCCTCGCCCGGCTCGAGATCGACGCGCTCGCGGACGCCGCCCCCGCCGAATCGGTTCTCGCCGCCTACGCCGCCGTCGACGCGCCAGGCGCCGCGTTGCGCGTCGCCCGCAGCCGCGTCCTCGGCTCCGACCGCCAGTACCTCTACCCGCTGGGATACTGGGACGTCGTCCGCGAGCAGGCGGCGGCGCGCAACCTCGACCCGCTGCTGGTGACCGCGCTGATCCGCCAGGAGAGCCTGTTCACGCCCGACGCGGTCTCACACGCCGACGCCCACGGGCTCATGCAGCTCCTGCCGGGGACGGCGCGCGAGGTCGCCGCCGCCACCGGCATGCCGCCGCCGGACCGCGCTGCGCTCCACCGCGTCGGCACCAACGTCACGCTCGGCACGGCGCTGCTGCGCCGGCTGCTCGACCGCTACCAGGGCTCGCAGGTGAAGGCGCTGGCCGCCTACAACGCCGGCGTCGACGCGGTGACCAAGTGGGAGCGCCGCTACGGCGAGCGGCCGGAGGACGAGTTCGTCGAGCTGATCAGCTTCCGCGAGACACGCGACTACGTGAAGTCGGTGCTCCAGCACTATGCGACCTACCGCGACCTCTACGTGCCGGCCCCGAGCCCGCTCGCGACCAGCGACGGCAGCCCGCCGAACGCGCCATTCGACATGATGACGATGACGTCGCCGGGCGTCGCCGATCCGACGAGATAGTCGCGGATCGCCGGTACGCCGTCGAGCGTGCGCGCGGGGATGCCCCGCTGGCCGAGATCGCCCGCCATCGTCTCGGGATCGAGCCGCTCCTCGACCGGGATCGGGTCGTTCGCCTTCGCGAACACCGCGGCCAGCACCACCTCGTCGGCGGTGCCCAGCGCCTCGGCGTACTCCCGCTGGAACACGCGGCGCCGGCTGGTGTTGGAGCGCGGCTCGAACACGGCGCGCAGCCGGCGTCCCGGATAGCGCAGCCGCAGCGCCGCGAGCGTGCCCGCGACCGCGGTCGGGTGGTGCGCAAAGTCGTCGATCACCGTGATGCCGCGCCGCTCGCCGACGACCTCCTGCCGGCGCTGCACGCCGCGGAACGCCGACAGCGCCTCCGCCGCCGCCGCGAAGCGCACGCCGGCGCGCTCGGCGAGCAGCGCGACACCGAGCGCGTTGCGCGCGTTGATGACCCCGGGCACGCGGAGCGCGAGCTGGCCGAGGACGGCGGCGCCGTCGCGTACCGTACAGCGGGTGATCGTCCCGTCGTCGGTGAGATCGGTGATGCGGTAGCGGTTGTCGGCGCCGAGCCCGTACCAGCCCACGTCGGCGGTGGTGTCGCGTGCGACGTCGCGAAGGTGCGGGAAATCGCCGCAGGCGACGAGGAGCGCGCCGGGCGCGAGCAGCCCGAGGAGCTTGCGGAACGCGGACTTCACGTGGTCGACGTCGCGGTAGATGTCGGCGTGGTCGAACTCGACCGCGCCGATCAGCACCGCCTCGGGGCGGTAGTGGAGGAACTTGGCCTCCTTGTCGAAGTAGGCCGAGTCGTACTCGTCGCCCTCGATGACGAACCAGGGGCTCGCACCGAGGCGTGCGTTGGCGCCGAGATCGCGCGGCGCACCGCCGATGAGCCAGCCGGGATCGCGCCCGGTCTGCTGGAGCACCCACGCGAGCATGCTCGCCGACGTCGTCTTGCCGTGCGTGCCGGCGACGACGAGCGGCTTGCGCGTGACGAGGAAGAGCTCCTCGACCGCCTGCGGGAACGACATCGTGCGCAGGCCCTGCTCGCGCGCCGCCGTGGCCTCGGGGTTCGTGCTGCGCACGGCGTTGCCGCACACGACGAGGTCGACGCCGCGCAGCCGCGCGGGATCGAAGCCGCTCTGCACCGGTACGCCGAGCGCCTCGAGCAGGGTGCTGGCCGGCGGATAGACCTGCTCGTCCGAGCCCGTGACCTCGTGCCCCGCCTCGCGCAGCAGGCCGGCGAGGCCGCTCATACCGACGCCGCAGGCCGCGATCAGATGGACCTTCATGTGCCCCTTCGTCGTTGGCCGTCAGGCGTCGAGCGCCGCCCAGATTGCGTCGTGGATGCGCGGGCGCACTTCGCGGATCTTCTCGTTGTTGCGCGTCGGGTGCACGCGGTTCGTGAGGAAGACGACGTGCGCGTCGCGCTCGAGGTCGACCCACACCGACGTGCCGGTGAAGCCGAGGTGGCCGACGGCGTGCCGCGAGACGCGCGCGCCGGCGCTCGAGCCGGTGGCCGACGGCGTGTCCCAGCCGAGCGCCCACGTCGAGCCGGGGACGGACGTCTCGCGCGTCCACATCTCGCGCACGAGCGCGGCGGGCAGGAAGTCGTCGTCGCCGTGCAGGCAGGCGCGCAGGCGGGCGAGCAGCGTGTGGACGTCCATCGCCGTCGAGAACAGGCCCGAGTGGCCGGCGACGCCGCCGATCGCCCAGGCGTTGTCGTCGTGCACCTCGCCGCAGAGCACCTTGCCGCGCCAGGGGCAGCGCTCGGTCGGCGCGATCATCTCGGTCACCGGCACGAGCTTCTGCACGCGCAGCTTCGAGAGGTCGACGAAGCCGGTCGCGCCGAGGCCGAGCGGCCGGAAGATGCGGTCGTGGCAGACGCGGTCGAGGCTCGCGTGCGACAGTAGCTCGATCAGCTCGCCGAGCAGGATGAAGCCGAGGTCGCTGTAGACCGCGCGCGTACCCGGGTCGTACTCGAGGCGCTCGCGGTGGATGCGCTCGTAGACCGTCTGCCGCGCCCCCTGGCTGCCCATGTAGTTGAGGCGGCCGTGCCGGGCGTCCTTCTGCACGTCCTTGAAGAACGGCCGCCAGGCCGCGAGTCCCGAGGCGTGACAGAGCACCTGCCGGATGGTGACGTGGGTCTTGCCGTGTACGCCGAAGTTCGGGACGAAGCGGGTGATGCGGTCGTCGAGCCGCACCTTGCCGTCGCGCACGAGGCGCATGAGGGCGACGGTGGTCGCCAGCGGCTTGGTGAGCGACGCGAGGTCGAAGACCATGTCCGGCCGCATCGGCATCCGCTCGGGATCGAGGCTGCGGTGGCCGAAGGCGGCGTGCCAGACGATTTCGCCGCCCTGGGCGACCAGGATCACCGTGCCCGGGAAGGCACCGGCACGGACGGCCTGCTCGAGCACCTCGGCGGCAGCGCCGAAGTCGCGCGGCCGCCGATCGGGTCGGGGAGCCGGCATCGTCATGCGACCGCGCCCTCGAGGGCGCGCAGACGGCCCGCGTCCGCGTCCAGCTCGACGAGCGTGCCGAGCGGGAGGGCGAGGTTCTCGACGTCCGACTCGGCAGGGTCGTGGCCCGCCGGCAGCCCGAAGGCGACGGGGAAGTGGGCGCCGGTGAAGGCGTCGCGGGCGACCGCCAGCGCGTCGAGCCCGTCCTGGGCCCGACAGGCGGCCATGCTGCCGAAGACCACGCCGGCGATGCGATCGAAGCTCCCGGCCTGCCGCAGCTGGGTGAGCAGGCGGTCGAGGCGGTACGGCCACTCGTGGACGTCCTCGAGGAAAAGGACGGCCCCGTCGAAGCGCGGCGTCCAGGGCGTGCCGAGCAGCGTGACCAGCACCGAGAGGCAGCCCCCGAGCAGCGGGCCCCGCGCGGTGCCGGGCCGGATCGTGACCGGCGCCTCCATCTCCCAGCGGTAGTCGGGTTCGGTGAGGAGGCGATGCAGGTGCTGGAGGGAGCGAGGCAGGAGGCCGCGGGCGACGTCGGTCGAGATCATGGGGCCGTGCACGGCGCCGACACCAGCCTCGACGAGCGCGCTCAGGAGGGCGGTCGCGTCGCTGTAGCCGACGACCGGCTTCGGTGCTCGGACGAGGGTCTCGAGGTCGAGACCTGGCACCACGCGTTGGCTGCCGTAGCCGCCGCGCGCACAGAACACCGCGTGGATACCCTCGTCGTCGAGCATGCGCTGGAGGTCGCTGCGGCGATCGTCGTCGGAGCCGGCCAGGTAGCCGCGGCGCGCGAGGACACGCTCGCCCACGACGACCCGGAATCCGAGCCCTTCCAGCACCCCCACACCCACCGCCAGCCGTTCCGCGTCCACCGCCCCCGAAGGCGCCACCACGCCCACGGTATCGCCGGTCCGGAGTCTGCCGGGTTTTCCGATCGGCGATCTCCTCAACCTCGCGCCCGTGTATCGACAAGGCGATGGGGAGTCAACGCGTGAATCGGCGCTATTGCAAAACCAACTCCACGCATCTAAGTGACCGATCGTGCGGCCGTCTCCGGCGCAGATCGCTCGCGTGGTGGACGCCCTCGTGCGGCGCCTCGTCGAGGCCGACGTGGTCGCGCTGACCGCCGGGGAGACGGTCGTGCGGGAGCGGTTCACCGCCCTCCTCAACGCCAACTTCGACACCGCGGAGGAGATCGAGAACCAGGCCCGCGCCGAAGCCGAGAAGCTGGTCCGGCAGGGCGCCCCCGGCGTACGTCGCGAGGATCTCGACCTCCGCCGCGTCGAGCAGCTCGTGAAGCAGCGCATCGCCAAGGCCCGGGGGTTCGACCTGTGACCCTGTCCGAGGGACGCCTCTCCCATCTGGCGCAGTCGATCCTGAAGGCCGTCGTCGGCGGCAAGCTCGGCACCGTGCGCAACGAGCACCGCTTCCTCGTGGAGGTCAAGAAGATCCTCCTCGAAGCCTTCGACAGCGATGGGCGGCTCGACCAGGCGGTGCGCGCCCGCATGCCGAAACGCGTCCTCCCCGGCAGCCGGGAGTGGGACGTCCTCTATCAGAAGTACCTGGACGAAGAACGACGCAAGCTGTCGGGACGCTGAACCGCCTCGGCGCTTGACTCGCGGGGCGCGGTGATTAGTTTGCGCGCGCCGCGCGGGCGATTCCGTGCGGTGCTGGGCCGCGTCCGCGCCCCGGCGTTCCCGGGAACCCCCGCATTCGACGAAAGGAGCATTCGGCAATGAAGATCAGGCCTCTTCACGACCGTGTGGTCGTGAAGCGACTCGAGCAGGACCTCGAGAAGACGAAGGGCGGCATCATCATCCCCGACACCGCGAAGGAGAAGCCCCAGCAGGGCAAGGTCGTCGCGATCGGGAAGGGTAAGGTCAACGAGGACGGCAAGACGTTCCCGCTCGACGTCAAGGTCGGTGACACGATCCTCTTCGGCAAGTACTCGGGCTCCGAGATCAAGGTCGACGGCGAGGAGCACCTGATCATGCGCGAGGAAGACATCCTCGCGATTCTGGAGGGCTGAGCAATGGCTGCGAAGATCATCAAGTTCCACCAGGACGCGCGTGACCGCATCCTGCGCGGGGTCAACGTGCTCGCGGATGCGGTGACGGTCACCCTGGGGCCTCGCGGCCGCAACGTCGTCATCGAGAAGTCCTTCGGCGCGCCGAACGTCACCAAGGACGGCGTGACGGTCGCCAAGGAGATCGAGCTCGAGGACAAGTTCGAGAACATGGGCGCGCAGATGGTGAAGGAGGTCGCCTCGAAGACCTCCGACGTCGCCGGTGACGGCACCACCACCGCGACCGTGCTCGCCCGGGCCATCTTCACCGAGGGCCTCAAGATGGTGGTCGCCGGCCACGACCCGATGGCGCTGAAGCGCGGCATCGACAAGGCCGTCGCCAGCGTCACCGACGAGCTGAAGAAGCTCTCGAAGCCGACCAAGGAGCAGAAGGAGATCGCCCAGGTCGGCACCATCTCCGCCAACAACGACCCGACCATCGGCGACATGATCGCCGAGGCGATGAGCAAGGTCGGCAAGGAAGGCGTCATCACGGTCGAGGAGGCCAAGAGCCTCGAGACGCAGCTCGAGGTCGTCGAGGGCATGCAGTTCGACCGCGGCTACTCCTCGCCGTACTTCGTGACCGATCCGGAGCGCATGGAGGTCGTCTTCGAGGACGCCCTGCTCCTCATCCACGAGAAGAAGATCTCGTCGATGAAGGACCTGCTCCCGCTGCTCGAGCAGGTCGCCCGCTCGGGCAAGCCGCTCGTCATCATCGCGGAAGAGGTCGAAGGCGAGGCGCTCGCGACGCTCGTCGTCAACAAGATCCGCGGCACCCTCAACACCGTCGCGGTGAAGGCGCCCGGCTTCGGCGACCGCCGCAAGGCCATGCTCGAGGACATCGCCATCCTCACCGGCGGCAAGGTGATCGCCGAGGAGCTGGGCGTGAAGCTCGAGAACGTGACGCTCAACGACCTCGGCCGTGCGAAGCGGGTCGTGGTCGACAAGGACAACACCACGATCGTCGACGGCGCCGGCAAGAAGGCCGACATCGAGGGCCGCATCAAGCAGATCCGCGCCCAGATCGAGGAGACGACGTCCGACTACGACCGCGAGAAGCTCCAGGAGCGCCTCGCGAAGCTGGTCGGCGGCGTGGCGGTCATCCGCGTGGGTGCCGCGACCGAGATCGAGATGAAGGAGAAGAAGGCCCGCGTGGAAGACGCCCTGCACGCGACCCGGGCGGCCGTCGAAGAGGGCATCGTCCCCGGCGGCGGCGTGGCCCTGATCCGCGCCAGCGCCTCGCTGGAGAACCTCGAGACCTCCGAGGAGGAGCAGTTCGGCGTCCGCATCATCCGCCGGGCGATCGAGGAGCCGCTGCGCTGGATCTCCAGCAACGCCGGCAGCGAGGGCTCGATCGTCCTCGACAAGGTCCGCGGCGGCAAGGGCGGCTTCGGCTACAACGCCGCCACCGAGACCTTCGAGGACCTCCTCAAGGCCGGCATCATCGACCCGACGAAGGTCGTCCGCACGGCCCTCCAGAACGCCGCGTCGGTGGCGAGCCTCCTGCTCACCACCGAGGCCATGGTCGCCGAGAAGCCGAAGGACGAGTCCGTGCCGGCGATGCCCCCGGGTGGTATGGGCGGCATGGGTGGCATGGGCGGCATGATGTAGGAACGAAGCCGCGCGGGCCGGGAGCCCGTGCGCATTGCGCGAGGGCTCCCGGCCGCAGGGTCGGGAGCCCCCGCCGTTTCGGGGGCCCGTTCGGGACCGCGCGACGCCCGGGCGACCGAGGCCGCGACCCGCCAAGGCTTTTGTTGACAGCCCCGACCGGCCCCGATAGCGTCGCCACCTTCCTCCTTCTTGGCTGGCTGATTACCGATGTTCGACTCCCTGGGTGAGAAGTTCGACCGCCTGTGGCGCAAGCTTCAGGGCCAGGGACGGGTCACCGAGAAGAACATCGAGGAGGCGCTGCGCGACGTCCGGCTCGCGCTGCTCGAGGCCGACGTCAACGTCGGCGTCGTCCGCGAGTTCGTCGAGGCGGTCAAGAAGGACGCCCTCGGCCAGGAGCTGCTGCGCAGCCTCACGCCCGAGCAGCACTTCATCAAGCTCGTCCACCGCGAGCTGCAGCGCGTCCTCGGCGAGCAGCCCGTCGGGCTCGAGCTGGGCGGGCAGTCCCCGGTCGTCATCATGCTCGTCGGCCTGAACGGTGCCGGCAAGACGACCACCACCGGCAAGCTCGCACGCTGGCTGCGCGACGAGCGCGGCCGCCGGCCGTATCTCGTGCCCGCCGACGTCTACCGTCCCGCCGCGATCGAGCAGCTGAACCTGCTCGCGGCGCAGCTGAAGCTGCCGGTGCACGCGTCGACGCCCGGCGGCGATCCGGTGGCGATCGCGCGCGGCGGCGTCGCGGCGGCCCGGGTGCAGGGCGCCGACGTCGTCCTCGTCGACACCGCCGGCCGCCAGACCGTCGACGAAGACCTCATGGGCGAGCTCGAGCGCCTGCGCGGCGTGCTCGAGCCGCGGCAGATCCTGCTCGTCGCCGACGCGATGACCGGTCAGGACGCGGTCGCCACGGCGCAGGGTTTCGCCAAGCGCCTGCCGCTGACGGGCGTGATCCTCACCAAGATCGAAGGCGACGCCCGGGGCGGCGCCGCGCTGTCGCTGCGCGCGGTGACCGGCAAGCCGATCGTCTTCGTCGGCACCGGCGAGAAGATGGAGGCCCTCGAGCCGTTCCATCCCGACCGCATCGCTTCGCGTATCCTCGGCATGGGTGACATGCTGTCGCTCATCGAGCGCGCCGAGAAGGCGTACGACAAGAGCCAGGCCGAGGCGCTCCAAAAGAAGCTCAAGAAGAACTCCTTCGACCTCGAAGACTTCCGCGATCAGCTGCGCGCGGTGAAGAAGATGGGCTCGGTCACCGAGCTGCTCGGCATGATCCCCGGCATGAAGAAGATGCTGAAGGGCGCCGAGCTCGACGGCGCCGAGGACGAGCTGAAGCGCGTCGAGGCCATCATCGACTCGATGACGCGCGAGGAACGGCGCGACATCCACATCCTGAACGGCAGCCGCCGCAAGCGCATCGCGATGGGCAGCGGCACGTCGGTCGCCGACGTGAACAAGCTCCTGAAGCAGTTCCAGCAGACGAAGAAGGTCCTCCGCAAGCTCGGCTCCGGTGGACCCATGATGGGCGGCATGCCTCCGGGCCTGCTCCGCTAGAAGAAGGAAGACGACGGCATGGTGAAGATCCGGCTCGCCCGGCACGGCAGTAAGAAGCACCCGTTCTACCGCATCGTGGTGGCGGCCTCGGAGTCGCCGCGCGACGGGCGCTACATCGAGCAGGTCGGGCTCTACGACCCGACCAAGACGCCCGCGTTCGTGCGGCTCGACCACGCGAAGATCCAGGCCTGGCGCGCCAAGGGCGCGCAGCCGACCGACACCGTTCGCGAGCTGATCGAAAGCTCCACACCGGCACCCGCGACCCCGGAGGCCGCTCCCGCATAACCCGACAGGTCTCCGGCCGACTCCAGAGGAGCGGCGATCCCCATGAAGGAACTGGTCTTGTTCTTGGCCAAGCACCTCGTGAACCATCCCGAGGCCGTAGAGGTGAAGGAGACCGAGGGGGACGCCGCGTCGATCCTCGAGCTGCGGGTCGCGAAGGACGACATCGGCCGGGTCATCGGGAAGCAGGGACGCACCGCGAAGTCGATCCGCACCATCCTGAATGCCGTCGCGTCCCGCACCAACCGCAAGGTCGTCCTCGAGATCATCGAAGAGAAGTGATCGGCCCGCGGGCATGACCCCGGCTCTCCCGGGAACCCGCGTCGACGCCGATCCCGACGCGGTCGCGGTCGGCGTCGTCGCCAACGCGCACGCGCTGCGTGGTGCGATCCGCCTGCGACCGTATCAGCCGCCGGCGCCCAGCCTCGCCACCGGCCCCGAGGTGCTCCTCGAGCGCAACGGCGCCTGGAGCACGGTGCGCGTCGCCAGCGCGGCACCGCAGCCGAACGGCACGCTGCTGGTGCAGCTCGACGGCGTCGCCGATCGTGACGCGGCCGAGGCCCTGCGTGGAACCCGGGTCCTCGTCCGCGCCGCCGACCTGCCCCCCGCGGACGAGGACGAGTTCTACTGGCACGAGGTCGTCGGCTTTCGCGTCGAGACCACCGACGGCGAGACGCTCGGTACCGTCCGCGAGACCCTGTCGAACGGGCTGCACGACGTCTGGGCCGTCGATGCGGGCGGCCGCGAGCACCTCGTGCCCGTCGTCGCCGACGTCGTCGACACGATCGACCGCCCGCGACGGCGCATCGTCATCCGGCCGCTGGCCGGCATGCTGGACTGACCCTGCGCGTCCACGTCGTCAGCGTGCTCCCGGAGCTGCTCGGGTCGCCCCTGTCGGGCGGCCCGCTCAAGCGTGCCCGCGAGCTCGGCGTGCTCGAGGTGCACCTGCACCACCTGCGCGACTTCGCCGGCGGCAAGCATCTCCAGGTCGACGACGAGCCGTACGGCGGCGGCCAGGGCATGGTGCTGAAGCCGGAGCCGCTCGTCGCCGCGATCGAGCACGTCATGGCCGCCGATACGCCGCGCCGGATCCTGCTCGCCGCACGCGGCCCGCGGCTCGATCATGCGCGCCTCGCGGCGCTGGCGCAGGAGCCCTCGCTGCTCCTCGTCTGCGGGCGCTACGAGGGCGTCGACGAGCGCCTCCTCGACTGGATCGACGAGGAGCTGTCGATCGGCGACTTCGTCCTGAGCGGCGGCGAGCCCGCGGTCGTCGTGCTGCTCGACGCCATCGCCCGCCTGCTCCCGGGGGTCCTGGGCAACGCCGCCTCGGCGCCGGACGACTCGTTCGCCACCGGCCTGCTCGAGCACCCGCAGTACACCCGCCCGGCCGATTTCCATGGACGCACGGTGCCGCCCGTCCTGTCGTCCGGCGACCACGGCGCGATCGCGCGCTGGCGCCGCGAGCAGAGCCTGCGCCTGACGCTCGCGCGCCGCCCGGACCTCCTCGCGACGACCACCCTGTCCGACGCCGATCGCGCCTTCCTGCACGGGCTCGGATGGCGCGCTCCCGAGGAGGGCCGCCGTGGCTGACCTCTACGTCGCCCTCATCCACCACCCGGTACAGGACAAGAACGGAGCCGTCGTCACCACGGCCGTGACGAACCTCGACGTCCACGACATCGCCCGCTCGTGTCGCACGCTCGGCGTGCGCGCCTTCTACTGCTGCACCCCGGTGGAGACCCTGCGCCGCCTGGTCGACCGCATCCTGCGACACTGGGAGGTCGGTCCGGGCGCGATCTACAACGAGAATCGCAAGGACGCGCTGTCCCTGGTGCGGCTGGCCCCAGACCTCGACGCGGCCATCGCCGAGATCGAGCGCGAGACCGGGCAGATGCCACGGCTGGTGGCCACCAGCGCCCGCCCCGGCCCCGACCGCCTCGGGTTCGCGACCATGCGGGAGCGGCTCGAGCGCCCCGGACGGCCGGAGATGCTGCTGCTGGGGACGGGCTGGGGGCTGGCGCCGCCGGTGCTCGACCGGGTCGACGATCTCCTCGAGCCGATCGCGGGGGTCGACGGGTACAATCACCTGTCGGTCCGCGCGGCGGCGGCGATCATCCTTGACCGTCTCCGCCACGGTCGCTAATAGTGCCGGTTTCCATGACTCCCATCGACCGGATCGAAGCGGAGCAGCTCCGCAAGGACGTCCCGGTGTTCAAGCCCGGTGACACGGTGAAGGTCCACGTCCGGGTCGTCGAGGGCGACAAGGAGCGCATCCAGGTGTTCGAGGGTACGGTCATCAGCCGTACCGGCACCACGAACCGCGAGATGTTCACGGTCCGCAAGACGTCCTACGGCGTCGGCGTCGAGCGCATCTTCCCGGTGCACTCGCCCCGCATCGACCGCATCGACGTGGTGACCCGCGGCGCCGTCCGGCGCGCCAAGCTGTACTACCTGCGCGAGCTCACGGGCCGCGCGGCGCGCGTCGCCGAAGACGTGCGGGCCACGGCGCGCGCCAAGGCCGACGAGACGGCCAAGTCCTGACGCCACGGCGGCGCGCCCGCGCCGCCCGCCGCCCCGACGTCCGGAGCCGCGCCTCAGGCGCTCATGCGCGAGGCGCCTTCGAAGCTGGCGCCTTCGCGAATCACCAGCGCACGCGTCTCGACGTCGCCGAAGAGACGCCCGCCGGCGCAGATCTCGATCCGGCTCGCGCCGACGATCTCGCCGCGCACCTCGCCGAGGATCACGAGCCGCTCGGCACGCACCGTCGCCTGCACGACGGCCTGCGGTCCGATGATGAGCAGATCCGACGAGCGGATCTCGCCCTTCAGCTTGCCCTCGATGCGGGTCGGGCTGACGAAGGACAGCTTGCCCGTCACCTCCGCGTCGGGCCCGAGCGAGACGCGCACGTCCTGCCACTGATCCGGAGCCCGTCCGCCCTGAGGTGCCGTACCCATCGTCATGTGCGGAGGCGGAGTATAGGGAGGCCGCGCCTGGCTGTAAACGCAGCGCGTAGCGGACGCGTGCTCAGCTGGTCGCGACCGGATGCACGTGACACGCCACGGCGTGCCCGCTGCGCCCGGCCTCGAGCGGCGGCACCACCTGACGGCACACCTGGATCGCGTCGGGACAGCGCGGATGGAAGGCGCACCCGGGCGGCGGCGCGACCGGGCTCGGCGGCTCGCCGCGCAGCGGCGGCGGCCCGTGCCGGCGATGCGGATCGGGAAGCGGCACCGACGACAGCAGCGCCCGCGTGTACGGGTGATGCGGATCGCGATACACGCGCTCGCGCGGCCCCACCTCGACGATGCGGCCGAGGTACATGATCGCGACGCGATCGCTCACATGCTCCACCACGCGTAGATCGTGGGAGATGAAGAGCATGGTGAGACCGAGACGACGCTTCAGGTCCTGGAGCAGGTTCAGGATCTGCGCCTGGATCGACACGTCGAGCGCCGACACGGCCTCGTCGGCGACCACGAATCGCGGCTCGACGGCGAGGGCGCGCGCGATGCCGATGCGCTGGCGTTGCCCGCCGCTGAACTCGTGGGGGTAGCGGTCGATGGCCTCCGCCGGCAAGCCGACGAGCGCCAGCAGCTCGCCGACGCGGTCGCGTCGCCCGGCGCGCGTGCCGATGCGGTGGATCACCAGCCCCTCGCCGACGATGTCGCCGACGCGCATGCGGGGGTTCAGCGAGCCGTACGGATCCTGGAAGACGATCTGCATCGCCCGGCGCATGGCGCGCAGCTCTCCCGGCGGCAGATCGAGCAGCGAGCGGCCCTCGAAGCGCACGTCGCCGCTCGTCGGCTCGAGGAGCCGCAGGATCAGCCGGCCGAGCGTCGACTTGCCGCAGCCCGACTCGCCGACGAGCCCGAGCGTCTCGCCCGCGCGAATGGTGAGCGTCACATCGTCGACGGCACGCACGGCGGGACGCTCGCGACGCCAGAACGGCACGCGCAGCGGGAAGTACTTGCGCAACCCGCGGACCTCGATGAGCGGCGTCACGCCCGGATGCATGCGACCTCGTGATCGGGGGCGTGGCCCTCGAGCGGCGGCACCACGTCGGCGCAGGCAGGGACGACGTCGGGACAGCGATCGCGGAAGGCGCAACCGGATGGCAGGTGGCGCAGGCCCGGCACCTGGCCCGGGATCGTCTCCAGCCGGTCGGTGTGACGGCCGAGCGCGGGCATCGAGCGCAGCAGGGCGCGCGTGTACGGATGGCGCGGCCGATCGAAGAGGTCGACGACCGGCGCGTGCTCGACGATCCGCCCCGCGTACATGATCGCGACCTCGTCGGCCTGCTCGGCGACCACGCCGAGGTCGTGCGTGATCAGCAGCATCGCCATGCCGCGTCGCTCGCGCAGCCGGCGCAGCAGCTCGAGGATCTCCGCCTGGATCGTGACGTCGAGCGCCGTCGTCGGCTCGTCGGCGATGAGGAGCGCCGGCTCGCACGAGATCGCCATCGCGATCATCACGCGCTGACGCATGCCGCCCGACAGCTGATGCGGATAGTCGAGGGCACGCCGCGCGGGCTCCGGGATGCCCACCTCGGCGAGCAGCGCCGTGGCGCGGTCCCACGCCGCACGACGCCCGAGGCGGTGGTGCAGCCGCACGGCCTCGGCGATCTGGCTGCCGACCGTGAGCACGGGATTCAGCGCCGTCATCGGCTCCTGGAAGATCATCGCGATCTCGGCGCCGCGCACGCAGCGCATCTCGCTCTCGCGCAGCGCGAGCAGATCGCGGTCGCGAAAGCGGACGCGCCCGCCGGCGATGCGGCCCGGCGGCGGCAGCAGACGCAAGATGCACAGGGCCGTCATGCTCTTTCCGGAACCCGACTCGCCGACGAGCCCCAGGACGCGCCCGGGCTCGAGGCGAAAATCGACGCCGCGAACCGCGACCGCCGGCCCGTCCGGGCCGGGGAACTCCATGCGTAGATCCTCGACCGCGAGCAGCGACATCAGCCGGGCGTCGCCACGCCGTCGAGCGGCTGCACCGCCGGAACGACCGGCGGCGCGAACAGGTTGGCGTCGATCTCCGCGTTGCGCTCGATCTGATCGTAGGCCAGCGACGCCGTCGCACCCGACAGCGGCGCGGCGACCTCGATCGTGTGCGGGAAGCCGTCGCGATGATCGCCGAACGCGAGCTGCATGCTGACGACCCCTTCGCGCGCCTCCTCGGCGCGGACGAGATCGAGCGTCGCGCCCGAGAACCACAGCGTCTGTACCCCGTCGGCGAAGTCGAGCGTCACGGCGTATTCGTCGCCGCGCAGGGCGAGCCGCGGCTCGGCGATCGGCTCGCGCGCCGGTGCGACGCCGAGCAGGATGTCGACGAGATCGGGCACCGTGACCGGCGCGCCGAGGAAGCGGGCGAGATTCGCCGGACTCGCCTCGCCGTCGTAGCGCACGCCGCGCGACGGCGGGTAGACCCACAGCAGCGGACCATCGGTGCCGACCGCGAGCGCCAGGCCGAACGGCGACATCACGTCCATGCGCACCGACTCGGGCCGACGCACAAGCACCGCCTCGCGCGTCCACACGCCCGCGAGGCCGGCCTTCACGCGCGCGCGCGCACGCAGCGAGGTCGTCGCCGCACGCCGGGCGGCGAGCGACTCGAGCAGGGCAGGGGCCGACGTGGCCTGGACACGGCTCGGGAGCGGGCGGAAGAGCGTGCATCCGCCGACCAGCGCCGCCATCGCCACGAGCCCGACGGCCCGTCCCGCCCCCCGCCCGCGCACCGCGCTCAGAGCCGCCAGCCGCCCGTGGCGACGGAGCCGCCCAGCAGCTGGATCTTGCCCTTGATGCGCTCGATCTGCGCGCTCTCCTTGGAGCGGCCGAGCGCGTCCTTGTAGACGCGGAGCGCGTCGTCGTTGCGCCCGAGACGATGGTAGGCGTCCCCGAGGTGCTCGACGATCGTGGGATCGTCGCCCGCCAGCTCGACGGCGCGCTCGAGATGCTCGACCGCCTGATGGTAGTCGCCGCGCTGGAAGTACACCCACCCGAGGCTGTCGATGTAGATGCCGTCGTTCGGCTCGAGCTCGAGCGCGCGGCGGATCAAGACCTCGGCCTCGTCGAGCCGCACGTTCATGTCGGCCCAGGTGTAGCCGAGGTAGTTGAGCGCCGCGGCGTTGCGCGGATTGATCTCGATCGCGCGCTGCATCTCGGCGACGGCACGGTCCTTGTCGCCGGCTTCGTCGTAGGCGGCGCCGAGCGTGAAACGATAGCGGTCGTTGTCGGGCGCCGCCTGCACCATGCGCTCGAGCACCGCGACGGCGTTGTTGTAGTCCTTCTGCTCCCGATAGAGCGACGCCAGGTAGCTCATCAGCTCGGGGGTGTCGGGACGGACCTTCAGCGCCTCCTCCACGATCTTCACGGCAGCCGCCATGTCGGTCTTCTGTACGAGCCACGCGCGCCGGATCTGCGCGTCGGTC
This sequence comes from bacterium, assembly GCA_026129405.1. Taxonomy (NCBI): domain Bacteria; species bacterium. The sequence continues at coordinate 778,836 of JAHCID010000001.1, read as the reverse complement.
CAGTACTCGGACTCGGGCGGAACCTTCGCGAACTGATCGATCGCGCGCTGATCCTGATCGAGCTCGGCGTAGACGGCGCCGAGGTAGTAGCGCACGCGGGTGTTCTCGGGCTCGGACGCGAGCACGAGGTTGAACTCGGTCACGGCACGGTCGAGCTCGCCCTTCTCGAAGTAGATGAGGCCGATCTTGGTGCGCGCCTCGCGCGGATCGTCGTCGACCTTCTCGAGCTCGCGGAACTGCGCCAGCGCCTCGTCGAGCCGCTTCTGGCCGACGTAGAGCCCGCCGAGGCGACGGCGCACCAGCACGCTCTGCGGGTTCATGGCGAGGATGCGCTCGTAGAGCTCGACGGCGTCGGGCGTCCGTCCCTGGAGCTCGTAGGTGACCGCGAGGTCGGTGAGGATGAGCTCCGACTGCGGGCTCAGCTTCAGGGCCTCGAGGTAGTACGTCTCCGCCTTGTCGAGCTGCCCCGACGCCGCGTGCACGCGCCCGAGGTAGTAGAAGCCGAGGATCGAGCCGGGGTTGCGCGCGATCAGCCGGCGCAGCGTCGAGACCGCCTTCTCGGTGTCGCCCTGCTTGCCGTACAGCGCGCCCAGGTAGAGGTAGGCCTCCTGGCTCTCGGGATCGAGCTGGAGCACGCGCTCGTAGGCGGCGACCGCCTCGTCGTCCCGGCCGAGCGACGACAGCACGCCGGCGAGGAGTGTGATCGCGTCGACGTTGTCGGGCTCGGCGGCGACGACGTACTCGCACTCGGCGCGCGCGTCTTCGAGCCGGCCGGCGCGCACGTAGAGGGTAGCGAGGCGCAGCCGCAGCATCGGCGTCTCCGGATCGGCCTTCACCGCCGCCTGGAACGCCTCGAGCGCCGTCTCGACGTCGTTGCGCTGGAGCGCGACCTCGCCGCGCAGGAAGGCCCCCATCGCGGCGGCTTCGGGCGGCAGCGGGACGGCTGGTCCCAGGCCACCCGAGCGCCGGATCTGTGCGCAACCGCTCGCCAGGGCGACGGCCAATGCACACGCGGCCGCGGTACGGGTTCTCATCGGCCTCGTTCGTCTACCATGTCGCCCAGGTTCCGGAAACGCAAACCCCGTGCCGACCGTCGCCGCACTCGTCATCGCCGCCGTTTCACCCGCGCGGCGACCGCGGTGCGGGCGGCGCGGCGAGGACTCGAAGGTCCGCCCTGCTGCGCACCGATCCACACCGTGCCGCCGCGGAAGTGCTCCTTCTTCCAGATCGGAACGATCTCCTTCAGGCGATCGATCAGCCAGTGGCAAGCCTCGAACGCTTCCGTCCGGTGGCCGCCGCTCACTGCGATGCCGACGCTCGCCTCCCCGATCGGCACCACGCCGATCCGGTGCACCATCGCCACCTTGCGCAGCGGCCAGCGGCGACGTGCCTCGCCGGCGAGCGCCCGCATCTCCTTCACCGCCATGCGCCCGTACGCCTCGTACTCCAGCCGCAGCACCCGGCGACCGACGTTGACGTTGCGGGTGGTGCCGAGAAACAGCACCGATGCGCCGGCGCGCGGGTCGGCGACCGCCGCCAGCAGCGCGTCCGGAGCGATCGGGACGTCGACGACGGCGAACCGGCTCATGCGCCTCCGCTGACCGGCGGGAAGACGGCCAGCTCGTCACCGTCGGCGAGCCGCTCGCTCGGCTCCACGTAGCGCTCGTTCACGGCGAAGCGGACGCGCGTGCGGCGCAGGTCCGGGTGCTCCGCGATCACCGACGCCCACAGTGACGCCGGAGTGCTGCCCGGGGCGACCGCACGATCGTCGCCGGGACCGAGACGCTCGCGCAGCGACGCGAAGAAGCGAAGCCGGATACGCACCCCGTCACCCCCGCACCAGCGCGACCATGTGCTCCAGCTCGGGCACGAGCAGCTTCTCGAGCGCCAGGGCGACGGCTGCGGTCGAGCCCGGCAGCGACGCGACGATCGTCCGCGCCGCGACGCCGGCGACGGCGCGCGACAGCATCGCCGCCGGGCCGACGTCGGCGTACGAGAGCTGCCGGAACAGCTCGCCGAAGCCGTCGATGCGTTTGTCGAGCAGGCCCGCGACCGCCTCGTAGGTGCCGTCGCGGGGCGCCAGCCCCGTGCCGCCGTTCAGGATCACGGCCTCGACGGTGTCGTCGGCGAGCAGGGTCCGCACGTGCTGGCCGACGAGCTCCGGCTCGTCCGGCAGGATGGCGTAGGACACGATGCGATGCCCGGCGGCGAGGAGCAGCTCGCGTGCCCGCGCGCCGCTGGCGTCGGTCTCGGGCGTGCGCGTGTCGCTCACGGTCACGAGCGCACAGCCGACGGAGCGCCGGGCATGCGCCCGGTGCGAGCCCGTGCTCACCGCCGCGTCCTCAGTAGCCCGTCCGGCGGGCGGCCGGCTCGAGCTTGGTGCCGCAGGTCGTGCCGCACTGCTGGCAGACGTACTCGTGCCGCTCCCCGTCGAGGAGCACGAGGAGCAGGCGCTTGCGCACCGGCATCGCCTGCCGGCAGCGCGGACAGTGGAGCAGGCTGGCTTCCAGCGAGCCGTACGCGTCCGGCGGCTCCGGTCGCCGAGGAGGCCTGCCCAGCATGGGGTCCGTCTAGCGCGCCTTCCGGGCACCGGCAATCCACGACGGAGGCTCATGCATCCGTGGTTGCACCCCTCCAGACCCGCTGTTACCAGTTGCCGTCCCGTGCCCACCGTCTACATCGAGACCTACGGCTGCCAGATGAACGTGGCCGACACGGAGCTCGTGATGGGCACGTTGGGTGCGCGTGGATGGACCCGCGTCGCGCAGCCGGAGCGGGCCGACGTCATCCTGCTCAACACCTGCGCCATCCGCGACCACGCCGAGGCCCGCGTCCTCGGGCGCCTCGGCGACCTCGGCCGCTACAAGCAGGCGCGCCCCGAGGTCCGCATCGGCGTGACGGGCTGCATGGCGCAGCATCTGCGCGGCAGGCTGCGCGAGCAGGCGCCGCAGGTCGACCTCCTCGTCGGGCCGGACGGCTACCGCCACCTCCCCGACCTGCTCGAGGCCGACGCCAGCGACCCGCACGTCGGCCTGCGGCTCGATCCCGACGAGACCTACGCCGGCCTCCCCGTCGCCCGCGCGCAGGGCGTTCGCGCCTGGGTGACGGCCATGCGCGGCTGCGACCGCTTCTGCACCTTCTGCATCGTGCCCTACGTCCGCGGCCGCGAGCGCAGCCTACCCGGGCCGGTGCTGGTCGAGCAGGTGCGTGCGCTCGCCGCCGACGGCGTGCCCGAGGTCGTCTACCTGGGCCAGACGGTCAACGCGTACCGCCACGCGGAGTGGGACTTCGCTCGCCTCCTGCGCGAGACGGCGGCGGTGCCGGGCATCCGCCGCATCCGCTTCACGTCGCCGCACCCGACGGAGATGTCGCCGGCGGTGATCGACGCGATGGCCGAGTGCCCGCAGGTGATGCCGCAGCTCCACCTGCCGGTACAGTCCGGCTCGGACGCCGTCCTCGCCCGCATGCAGCGCGACTATACCGTCGCCGAGTACGAGCGTCTCGTCGACACGCTGCGCGCCCGTATCCCCGGCCTCGCCCTCTCGACCGACGTCATCGTCGGCTTCCCCGACGAGACCGACGCCGACTTCGCCGCCACCGAGGCGCTCATGGCGCGGGTCCGCTACGACAGCGCGTTTCTGTTCCGCTACTCGCCGCGCGAGGGCACGCGCGCCTGGAAATGGGACGACTCGGTACCCGACGCCGAGAAGGGCCGTCGGCTCGAGCGTCTGATCGCGCTCCAGGAGGCCATCGCCGCCGAGCGCAACCGCACGCTGATCGGCTGCGAGCGGGACGTGCTCGTCGAGGGACCGGCGAAGCGCCCCGACGGCTGGATGACCGGCAAGACCCCCGACTTCCGGACGGTCGTCCTCCCCGGTCCCGTGGCGCCGGGCCAGGAGGTTCGCGTGCGGATCGAATCCGCCACGTCGCACACGCTCACCGGGAGACCCGCATGAACGCCCGCCTCGTCACCGCCGTCGTCGGCACGCTCACGATCCTGTTCGGCCTCGCCGGGCTCTTCTACCCGGCGATCGTGATGAGCTTCGCGAACCTCTCGCCCGTCACCGAGTCCATGCGCGCCGCCGCGCTCGGCGAGGTGCGGGCGATCTACGGCGGCACGTTCACCGTGCTCGGCGCCTTCACGCTCCGCTGCGCCACCAACCCGAGCCTGCATCGGGGCATGCTGCTCATGATCTCGATCCTGTGGCTGGGCATCTTCGGCGGGCGCATGGTCGGCGTGGTGATCGACGGCAACCCCGGGCTGCTGCCGTGGGCGGGCGCCGCGCTCGAGATCCTGGCCGGCGGGCTCCTCCTGATGGCCGCAATGAGCCCCGCCGAGCCCGACCCCGCGCAGGGACCGCCGCTGTGAGGCGGGCCCGCGCCGCCGCCCTGGCGGGGCTCCTCGCCGGGATCGCCCCGACCCCAGCCCCGGCGGCCGAGAACCCGGTCGCCTTCGAGGCCGCCGCCTACACCCTGAAGGGCCGGACGGCGGCCGGCACCTGGACCCGTCGGGGCGTCGTCGCGGCCGATCCCCGGGTTCTCGCCATCGGCACCCACATCCGGATCGAGGGCGCCGGCCATCTGTCCGGGGTGTACCGGGTCGAGGACACCGGCTCGGCCGTGCGCGGGCGCGAGATCGACATCTACGTCCCCACCGCCCGGGAGGCGCGGAGCTTCGGCCGCAGGACGGTCCGGGTGCACGTCCTCTCGCGCGGCGACGGCGACCTCGACTGAAGCCTCGCACCGAGCACGGCGACGCTCACGGCGTTCTCGGTTGAACGCCCGGTCCGGCCGCGGCTATGGTCGATGCTCCATGTCCACTACGCATCGCGCCCTCGCCGCCTGGGTCGACGAGGTGGCACGTCACACCGAGCCTTCCCGCATCCACTGGTGCGACGGATCGGACGCCGAGAACGAGCAGCTCATCCAGCAGATGCTGGGCGACGGGACGCTGCACCGCCTGAACGAGCGTGCGTACCCGAACTCGTACCTGCACCGCTCCGACCCCTCCGACGTCGCGCGCACCGAGCACCTCACCTTCATCTGCTCCGAGCGCCAGGAGGGCGCAGGCCCGACCAACAACTGGATGTCGCCGGCCGACGCGCAGGCGAAGGTCGCCCCGCTCTTCAAGGGCGCGATGCACGGGCGCACCATGTACGTGATCCCCTACGTCATGGGACCGCTCGGCTCGCCGCTCTCGAAGGTCGGCGTCGAGATCACCGACAGCCCGTACGTGGTCGCGAACATGCGCATCATGACGCGCATGGGGCAGAAGGCGCTCCTGCAGCTCGGCAGCGACGGCGAGTTCGTGAAGGGCCTGCACTCGCTCGGCGATCTGTCGCCCGACCGCCGCTTCATCTGCCACTTCCCCGAGCGCAAGGAGATCTGGTCGGTCGGCTCGGGCTACGGCGGCAACGCGCTCCTCGGCAAGAAGTGCTTCGCGCTGCGCATCGCCAGCGTGCAGGCGCGCGAAGAGGGCTGGCTCGCGGAGCACATGCTGATCCTCGGCCTGGAGAGCCCCGAGGGCGAGACCACGTACGTCGCCGCCGCGTTCCCGTCGGCGTGCGGCAAGACCAACCTCGCGATGCTGGTGCCGCCGGCGAGCCAGAAGGGCTGGAAGGTGTGGACGGTCGGCGACGACATCGCCTGGCTGCGTCCCGGCCCCGACGGCCGCCTGTGGGCGATCAACCCCGAGGCCGGCTTCTTCGGCGTCGCGCCGGGCACCTCGTCGAAGACCAACCCGAATGCGATGGCGAGCCTGCGCGGCAACTCGATCTTCACCAACGTCGCCGTCACCGACGACGGCCAGCCGTGGTGGGAAGGCATCGACGGATCCACGCCCGAGCATCTCGTCGACTGGCGCGGCAAGGACTGGACCCCGGCGTCGGGCGAGAAGGCCGCGCATCCCAACTCGCGCTTCACCGCGCCGGCGCGCCAGTGCCCGTCGATCTCGCCCGAATGGGAGAATCCACGCGGCGTGCCGATCTCGGCGTTCATCTTCGGCGGTCGCCGCGCCCGCACCGCGCCTCTCGTCTTCGAGTCGTTCGACTGGAACCACGGCGTGTTCGTCGCCTCGGCGGTGGCGTCCGAGACGACCGCGGCGCAGAGCGGCGCGGTCGGTGTCGTGCGCCGCGATCCCATGGCGATGCTGCCGTTCTGCGGTTACCACATGGGCGACTACTTCGCGCACTGGCTGCACATGGGGACCGCCGTGCCGAAGCCGCCGCGTATCTTCCACGTCAACTGGTTCCGCCAGGACGAGAACGGCAGGTTCCTCTGGCCCGGCTTCGGCGAGAACCTGCGCGTGCTGAAGTGGATCGTCGCACGCTGCAAGGACGGCGGCGACGCGGTGGAGACGCCCATCGGCCTCGAGCCGGCGGCGAACGCCATCGACACGAACGGGCTCGCGTTGCACGACGGGACGCTCGGCAAGCTGCTCCAGGTGTCGCACGACGACTGGCGGGCCGAGGTCGATGGGCTCGGCGAGTTCTACGGCAAGCTCGGCGGGAAGCTGCCCGACGAGCTCGCGTCGCAGCGGCAGGCGCTGGCCAAGCGGCTCGGCTGATCGGGCAGCGCGGCCGCGACCGCCGCGTCTCGCGATCGGTCATAGCTCAGCCGTCGGCGCGGCCGCCGCGCGCGATGCGGAGCTCGCGCTCGAGACGGGTGAAGATCGCCATGCCCTCGCTGCCGAGCGCGGGCCCGATCTGGACGGCCACGGCGCCCTTGGCGAGGGTACGGCCGACCTCGTAGCCGGAGGGGAAGGGGCCCGTGGCGACGAGATCGACGGCGGCGCCGATCGCCAGGCGCAGCTTCTCGAACTCCGTGAACTCGTTGCGTACGACGATGGCGCCGACGCCGGCCTCGGCGAGCAGCGGGCCGACGAGATCGTAGCGCAGCGGCCGATCCGGCAGGCGGATCCACACCGGGATGTCGCTCGCCCCCACCAGCGTGGTCGCGAAGTGGGTGAGCTGCTCCGGGCCTTCGAGCGGCGCCAGCGTCGCATCGACCCACGGTTCCGCGAGCTGCACCTCGACGGCCGCCGCGCCCGCCGCGTTGAAGGCGCGCGCCAGCTGCACGAGCTCCTCGACCGTGCTGCCCGCGATGCTCGCGATCACGGGCCGATCGTCCTCGGCCGTCAGCTCGCGCACGAGCGGCATCAGCTTGTCGAAGCCCGGATTGTGCAGCGAACGGAACTCGGGATGCACGAACGGATGCACGGTCGTCGTGCGCAGGACGAGGGCACCCGTGCGCGAGCGTACGAGCCCGCGCAGCTCGCCGGCGGTGATCGCCGTGCCCACGGCGTTCATCACGCAGAACGGCAGGATGACCCCGCCGACGCTGGCGCTCAGATCGACGTCGCTCACGCGCTACTTCTTCTTCACCCGCGCGCGCGCGGCGGCCGTCTTCTTCGCCGGCGGGCGCTTCTTCGCCGCGCTCTGGGAGACCGCCTTGCGGGCAACCGCCTTCGCGGGCGCGCTCTTGCGGGCAGCGACCTTCTTCTTCGCCGCGCCCCTGCTCGCCGTCGCCACCACCCGCTTGGCCGTGCTCCTGGCCACCTTCGGGGACGCCTTCTTGGCCAGCTTCCTGGCCGCCTTTTTGGCCGCCTTCCCGCGGGCGGCCTTCGTCGTGGGCAGCGGGCGCGAGCGTGTCCGCATCGAGCCGCCGGCGGCCTTCTTCGCGGCCGCCGTGGGGCTGGCGGCCTTCTTCGTACGCGGTTTCGCGCGCGGCTTCGCGACGGCCGGTGGGGACGCCGGGCCGTCCGGCGGCGTCGCCGCCTTGCGGACCGGCGACGCCGCCACGGCCGCCTCGCGCGCGAGGTCGGGCCCGGCCGCAGCGGGCTCGCGCACGTGCACCTCGCGCTCGACGAAGTCCAGGCTGGCGTCGTCCCAGTGGAACGCACGCGCCTCGCCCTCGATCCGCGCGTCGGAGACCACGAGGTAGGCGACGTCGGGATAGGCGGGCTCGTCGCCGAACATGGCGCGCGCGCGGTCCTCGCCCGAGAAGTACGAGCCGGTGATCGGATGCGAGTGATAGAATACGGCGAGCCGCGCCCCCGGCTCCTCGCCGGCATGGAGCACCGCGAGCAGCTCCTTCGGCTCCGGGGTGTAGCCGCGCGTGCCGTCGCGCGGGTTGTTCACCGCATCCTCGGCATGGAGACGGCTCTGGATGTTAGTGAACCGGTGGACCACGTCGGCCCCGTCGCGCGCGACGATCGCGCCGCAGCACTCTTCCGGATGGGTCTCGCGCGCGTGCGCCAGGATGGCGTCGAGCGTCGCGCGATCGATGCTCAGCGGCTCCATGCAGCGTCTCCTTCGCGCCCGCGTCGGACGCGGGCGCGGATCGTGCCCGCGAGCGTGGCGTTGACGGGCGTCGGAATGCCGTGCGCCGCGCCGCGGGTCGTGACGTGACCGTTGATGGCGTCGATCTCCGTCGGCCGCCCGCGCTCGAGGTCCTGGAGCATCGACGACCGGTGCGCCGCGGTCGACGGCACGAGCTTCGCGTAGAACAGCTCGCGATACCCGGCCGCGTCGGGCCACGGCAGGGCGACGCCCTCGGCCTGCGCGACCGCGAAGGTCTCGGCGATGACGGCGTCCATGATGGCGCGGGCGTCCGGGTCCCGGGCGAGGTGTCCGTATGGGACGCCCAGCAGCGCGCCGAGCGGATTCAGCGCGGCGTTGTAGAGGACCTTCGCCCACAGCTCGGTGGCGATCGCGTCGGTGGCCGCCGCGGGGACGCCGGCCGCATCGAGGATCGCGGCCCAGCGTCGCGCGGCCGCCTGGCACGTGCCGTCGCCGGACTCGGGGCTGCCCAGCAACGTCGGGGCGGCATGCACGGTGACGCGCACGTGCCCCGGCGCGGTGACCTCGGCGCCGAAGATCACGCGCCCGCCGATCACCCGCGACGCGCCGACGCGCGCCGACGCGCGCTCGAGGTTCCCGAGCCCGTTCTGGAGCACGACGAGCATCCCGATGGGCGCGAGCAGCGGAGCGACCGCCGCCACCGTGGCCTCCGTGTCCCAGCTCTTCACCGTGAGGAAGATCGTCGGGAACGGCCCGCGCAGCGCCGACGCCTCGGTGACGCACTCGAGGTCGCCCACGTGATGGGTGCCGTAGAGGCCGTCGATCGCGAGCCCGTGCCGGCGGACCGCGTCCAGATGCTCGCGCCGGCCGAGGAGCGTCACCGGCCATCCCCGGGCGGCGAGCAGACCGCCGAGCACCGACCCGAGCGCGCCCGCGCCGGCGACCAGCACGGGCGACGGACGCTCCGTCCCCGCCATCGCGCGCACGATACGCGTCCCCCTAGGGGCGAACAAGGTGGACGGCGCGGACGGAACGTCCGCGCTACGCCACGGGCTCGGGCACCTCGCGCTCGGCCGTGCGCAGCCGCGGCAGCTCGGCGCCCGAGGCGAGGAACACCGCGCTGCCCACGAGCCCGCCGAGCGCGGTCACCGCGAACCACAGGAGTCCCATCGTCACCGCGATCGAGTCCTCCACGTGGACGTGCGTGAGGAAGTAGAGGTAGCCGCCCTCGCGCACGCCGAACCCGCCGATGCTCACCGGCAGCGCCATCATGAGGCTCAGGATCGGGTGGATCACGAGGCAGTAGGCGAACGGCAGCTCCGTCCCCGCCGCCCGCGCGAGCAGCCACTGCACGAACACCTGGAGCAGATGGAAGACCAGCGACACGGCCGTCACGCGCAGGAGGAGCCCCGAGTCGCGCCAGAAGGGGGCGAGGTCGTCTTCGACCTGCCGGCGGAGTCGGTTGTGCACCGGCAGCACGCGCACGAGGCGCGGGCACGTCCACCACACCGCGACGAGCACCAGCCCTCCGGCAATGCAGGCAGCGCTCAGCAGCCAGGGGAAGTCGTAGCCGGGAAATGCGATCAGCGCCGCCGCGCCGAGGGCCATCAGGATGGCGAGGCCGCTCAAGCGATCGAAGATGACGGAGTTCAGCGCCAGCACCGGACGCCGGCCGCCGCCGAGATAGAGCCCGCGGGCGAGGTCACCTCCGATCGTGCTGAGACCGAAGACGTTCAGGAACATGCCGATGTAGTAGTAGCGGACGTAGTCACGGTACGGCGCGTCGAGTCCGACCGAGCGTCCCAGCAGCGACCACCGATAGGCGCTGACCGTCTGCCCGGCCAGGTAGACGAGCGTCGGCAGGACGAGGGCGCTGGCATCGACGGCGCTCAGGGCCTCGAGGAGGTCGGTGCGATCGACGTCGTAGAGGATGTAGGCGATTACGCCTGCGCTGACGCCGATTCGCAGCGTCCAGTCGGCGACCGTTCTCACACGTGACACGACACGATTGTCGCGATTGTCGGCGCATTTGCAATGACGCTCGGGTCCAATCTTCCTTGACTGCGTTGGGCGACCCCAGCTAAGGCGCAGGCCCGATGACCGAGGCTGGACGGGACACGACCGACCTCGTGGTCGTCGGAGGCAGCGTCGGTGGCATGGTCGCCGCCATCCTCGCCGCGGACCGCGGCTGCCGCGTCGTGCTGGTCGAGCGCCAGAAGGAGCTGGGCGGCGGCGGCGGCGCCGGCGAATCGCTGGCCGCGCCCGGGAGCCGTTTCCAGGCGGCCGCCGGCATCGACGACGGCCCGTCGTGTCTGGTGTCCGATCTGGAGTCGGTGTCGGCCCATCATGCCGACACGAGCCTCGCGGCCGCCCTGGCGGGCGAAGCCGCGCCCCTGCTCGCCTGGCTCGCCGATCGCTGTGGGCTCGCGGTCACGCTGGCGCCGGGAACGCCGCCCGGCCACACGGCTCCGCGTCTGCACGCGCTGGGCGCGCAGGGAGGGGCCGACCTGGTCGCCGCGCTGGTGCGCGTCGTCACGCGCCATCATCGTCTCCGCGTGCGGCTGGGAGCCGAGGTGCTCGACCTGGAGCGCGGCGACGACGGGAGCGTGCGCGGCGTCGTCCTGAAGCCCGAGCGTCGCGGCGCTCCCGCCCTCCACGGACGCGTGCTCCTCGCCTGCGGCGGGTTCGCCGCCGACGATGCGGCCATCGCCGCCCACTGCCCCGCGGTCGCCGCGCTACCGTACCTCGGACCCGACGGCGCCCGCGGCGACGGCCTCCGTCTCGCACGTGCCGCCGGCGCCGCGACGCGCGGTCTCGACGCCTGCGAGATCGCGCCCTTCCTCTCGCTGCCCGGTCGCCTCACCGTGCCGCCGGCGCTCGCCGCCTGCGGCGCCATCCTGGTCGATCAGAGCGGACGCCGCTTCGTCGCCGAGACCGCCGAGCCGCTGGCGCTCGCGCAGCGGATCCACGCGCTGCCCGGCCACGTCGCCTACCTCGTCTTCGACGACCGCGTGGCCGCCGCCGTATCGGCGAGCGATCCGTTCTTCGAGCACGTGGTGATGCCGCGCACCGCGCGACGCGGCGGCTCCGTCGGCGATCTCGCGAAGCAGTTCGAGCTCGACGCCACCCACCTGGCGCTGACGCTCGAGAACTACGACGCCAACGTCGAGCTGGGCGGCGATCCCTTCGGCCGCGAGCGTACCGACGCGCTGGAGCCGCCGCTGCACGCGATCCGCGTCACCCCGGGCCGGCGGCGGACGCTCGGCGGCGTCGTGGTCGACGGACGCGGCCGCGCGCTGCGCGAGGACGGCACCGCGGTCCCCGGCCTGTGGGCCGTCGGCGGCGTCACGGCTGCGCTCGCCGAGGAACCGGCGCTTCCCGGTCTCGAGGCGCTCCAAGCCCTCGCCCTGGGACGTCTCGCCGCACTCGACGTCGTCGCGGCGGCGGACGCCGAGTGAGGCTCAGTTCCGGCTGGCCTGTCCGAGGACGCCGCCGGTGACGGTCAGGTTGACGAGCGCGAAGAACAGCTCGTCGATCGACGCGTAGACGAACCGTCCCGGCTCGCCGCCCTGGCGGAAATCTTCCGCGCGCGGGCTCCAGCCGCGCAGCTCGTCGCCGTACACGGGATAGACCGCGCGTCCGACGCGCAGCCAGGTGCGCGCTGCCGCCGGCATCGTCGGGGAGACCTGGGAGTTCATCCGAAGAACACCGACTTACGTCGCTGCTTGAGCCGCGTCACCATGGCCTGGAGACGGCGGCGCAACGCGACGGCTTCGATACGTGCCCGCAGCACCCGACCCTCCTCCTCGACCGGACCGAGCCGCAGCGGCTTGCCGAAGCGGATGAACCACTTCGTCGGCAACGGCACCGCGCCGAGCAGGCCGAGGATGGGGAAGAAGGGCGTGATGGGTACGTACGGCATGCCCATCAGCCGCCCGATGCCTTCGGCGCGTCCGACGAGCGGATAGATCTCTTCGGCGCCGACGACCGCGACCGGTACGACGGGCACGTCGAGCGACAACGCGAGCCGCGCGAACCCCGGGCTGAACGGCCGCAAGCGATAGCGCTCGCTGAACGGCTTCGCCACGCCGGCGACGCCCTCGGGGAACAGCAGCACCGCTTCGCCCGCCTCGAGGAGCCGTCGCGCGTTGTCGCGATCGGCGATCGCGCCGCCGACCTTGCGGTAGAACGCGTCGACGGGTGCGACCTTCGCGACGAAGCGGTCGTAGAGGAAGCGCAGCGGACGCCCGCAGTGGATGTCCGCCGCCGTGACGATCATCGCGCCGTCGAACGGCACGGCACCGGAGTGGTTCGAGATGAGGAGAACGGGGCCGTCGCTGGGGAGATTTCGGGCCCCGCTGACCTCGATGCGCCAGTAGCGATCGTGGAGGAACTTGAACACCGGCGTGACGCGCTCGCGGAACGCGAGGTCGAGGCCGAACGTATCCACACCCGACCTGCCGTCGGGTCGGCCGACGTCGAGCGAGATCGACGATGCCATCCCGCGCACGCCCCTGCCTCCGCCGCGCACCGGTTGCTGCTCCTCGCGCGCTCTATACTCATGCCCCGTGCCGAGCACAAGGCGGCGACGCTCACGCGAGCGCGACGGTCGCCGTGCCGATGACGAGACGATCGCCTTCATCGCTCTCGATCCACACGTCGAGCTCGACGGTGCGCGCGTCGTCGTGCTTCTCGGTGACCGCACCGCACAGGCGGAGCCCGCGATCGGGCCGCACGATCGCGCGAAACGTCGTGCCGAGGCGGCGCAAACCGCCCGGACCTGCCCAGCCGTCTATCAACGTCGTCAGCAGACCCATGCTCATGTTGCCCGGGGCGATCATCCCCGGCAGGCCCTCGCGCTTCGCGGCCTCGTCGTCGGTGAAGCGCGGAAAGTGGATGTCGGCGGCGCGGGCGTAGGCCCGTACCTGGTCGGCCGGGAGCTGCAGCGCCATCGGGCCCAGCTCGTCGCCCTCGAAGACCTCGTCGTACGATCGCGTCGCGGCCATGGTCACACCTTGTAGAGGAAGCGGTTGTCCACGTGCGCGACGAGATCGCCGCGCTGGTTCGTCAGCGTGAGCCGCAGGACCACGAAGACCATGCCGCCGCTGCGCCCGGTCTTCTCGTAGACGTCGTGGATCGTGGAGACGATCGTGATGCGGTCGCCGGGGCGGATGGGCGCGCCGAGGTCGACGTCCTTCCCCGCGTCGAAGCTCATCTGCCCGCGGAAGAAGGCGGGCATGTCGTCGGGGAACATCTTGTGGCCGCGGTACGTGACGACCCAGGTGGGGTGGGCGACGAGGTCGGGCCCGTCCTCGACGTAGCAGGGGTCGGACGCCCCGAGGGAGCGGGCGAAGGCGATCAGCGTCGCCGCCTGCACGGGCTCGTGCTCGGAGCGGTCGAACTCGCGGCCGAGCAGGGAACGGTCGAAGTCCAGCGCCATGGCGCCGCGAAGCTAGGGCAGCCCCGGCGACGTGGCAAGGCGCGCGGCTACCGCCGGACCACCCCCTACGGCCGGATCACATAGAACGCGTTCACCGGATGGCCGAGCTCGAGCGGGTCGACGCGCGCGAAGCCCGCCGCCGTCGCCATCTCGCGCAGGAGCGGCTCCGGCAGCCCGAGCGTACCGAGGCCGGCGCCGCCCGGCTCCGAGAGCGCCGACGACATGCACGACAGCACCGAGACGCCGTACATCATCGGCGCCATCGGGTTCTTCGCGACGTTCTGCTCGTACGTCGGCAGCGCTCGGATCTCGGCCACGAGCCAGACGCCGTCCGGCGCCAGCGCGGCCCGGAGGCGCCGCGTCATGCCCGCGGGATCGGTCATGTCGTGCAGGCAGTCGAACGTGGTCACGAAGGCGAGGCTGCCGTCGGCCGGCAGCGGATCGTGCCGCGCGTCGTGCCAGTGCACGTTCGTGACGCCGGCCTCGCGGGCGTTCTCCGCCGCGCGCGCGAGCGCGAACTCGGAGATGTCCCAGCCGTGGAAGGTCGAGCGCGGGAAGGCCTTCGCCATTTCGACGAGCGCGACGCCGCCGCCGCAGCCGACGTCGCCGGCCGCGCACCCGGCCTCGAGCCGCGGGACGAGGCCCTCGATGCCCGGCAGCACCAGCGGCACGAGCATGGTGCGGAACCAGGACGCGAAGTTGCGCTCGATACCGCGCGCGCCGCCGGGTCCGAAGGCGTCGTAGGGCAGGCCGCGGCCGGTGCGGAAGGCCTCGGGCAGACGGTCCACCACCGAGAGCATCTCCGGGAGGTTCCCGAAGAAGCCGCCGCCGAACGCGGGCGACTGCTCGTCGGCCAGCACTGCGACGCCCTCCGGCGAGAGCGCGAAGCGGTCGTCGCCACGGCGGTCGAGGACGCCCGCCGCGCCCTGCTGGTGCAGCCACTCGCGCACCCAGCGCTCGTCGAGCCCGGCACGCGCCGCGAGCTCGGCGCTCGTAACCGGCTCGCCGTCGGCGAGCGCGCGATAGAGGCCGAGGCGATCGCCGAGGTGGATCATGACCGACGTCATGGCGCCGCCGAAGGCGTCGAAGACGTGCTTCGCGAAGCCCTTCAGCCGCTCGAAGTCGAGCGCCTCCATCAGCCCTCCAGCGTGAAGTAGAGCGCGCAGCCGACGCTCTGCCCGGCGCGCCAGGTCATGCGGCCGAGATGCAGGCCGGGGCCGAGCTGACGGATCTCGCCGAGGATCGCGCGCAGGGGGAGGAGGTTCTCGGGCACGTCGTAGTCGAGCAGCAGGCACGGGCCGGTGCCGTCGTGCGCCATGCCGGGCTCGAGGCGATAGGCGGCGAACGCCAGTTGTCCTTCGCCGACCCCCCAGCGGTTGGCGCCGTGGTCGCCGTCGAACGACTTGCCGCGCCAGACGTTGAGCGGCGTGCGCAGCACGGCGTACACCAGCTCGCGCAGGCGGGCCGGCAGGCGATCGATGCCGATGACGCCGCAGAGCGCGCCGTGGTAGCGGCCGCGCAGCGAGGCCGCGTCGGTGGCCGCCATACCGGCGAACAACGCGTCCAGCTCCGTGCGGGTCATGGCGCCGAGGGTGCGGGCGTCGACGGCCTCATCGCGGGCGGGCCGCGGCGAGACGGGGATGCGAAGGGCATGCTCCATGACGTCACTCCATCATGACGGCGATGCGTTCGGCCAGTGCGGCGATGGTCAGCGAAGGCGGAATGCCGGGCGCCCGCGGGTAGACCGATCCGTCGGCGACGTAGAGGCCGGGGTGTCCGAAGACCTGACCACGATGGTCGACGACGCCCGTCTCCGCCGACGTCGCCATCGCGGCGCCGCCGAGCGGGTGCACGGTGGCGATGCGCGGCGCACCGCGGCCGTTGGGAGGGTTGGTGAAGAGCCAGCGCGGGCCGTAGTGGCGCGCCACCTCGGCCAGCCGGTCCTCGATCTCGGCGAACAGCGCCGGATCGACCGAGCGGCCCATGTCGGTGCGCAGCCCGCGGCCGTCGAACTCGAGCCTGCCGCGCGACGCGTCGCGGCCCATGGCGAGGAGCCCGACGGTGCGCGCCAGACGCCGGCGAAGCGGGCCCGGGATGGGCAGGCCCGCGAGCGGCGTGCCGACCTCGCCGACGATGTATCGCTGCCCCGCCTCGCCCGTGATCGGGACGAAGGCGTTCAGCGCCGGACCGCGGCTGGCGTCGGCGAGCATCGACGCGCCCGTGCCGAGCGCGAGCAGGTCGCCGTTGGGCGAGAAGCCGCGGCCGAGCGCGGCCGGGACGCCCGGCAACGTCCGGTGATGATCGCGGGCACGGAAGAGCAGGCGGATCGTGTTGAGCGACCCGGCCGCGAGGACGAGACGCGGCGCCGTGACGTTCAGGTCCTGGCCGCTGCGATGATCGTGGTAGCGCACGCGCCAGCCGTCGGCGGTGCGATCGAGCGCGCGGACCTCGCACAGGGGTCGCAGCTCGGCGCCGTGGCGCAGCGCGACCTCGACGTAGGTCAGGTCGAGCGTGGTCTTCGCGCGCGTCTCGCAGCCGATGATGCAGCAGCCGCAGTGCGTGCAGGTCGATTGCGCGACGCCGGCGGCGTTCACGACCGTCTCGGGTGCGTCCGGGTCGCGGCCGAAGACCACGCCCAGCTCGGGATAGCGCGGCGCCCCCAGGCCGGCGGCGACGGTCGCGCTCGCGAATGCCCGGTTCTTCTCGGGCAGCTGCGACGCCGGCAGCGGCGTCGGCCGCAGCATGGCCCGCACGCGATCGACGTGCCCGCGCATCTCGGCGGCGTCGATCTCGGGCGGGAACGCGCCCCAGAAGGCGTCGTCGGGCGCCTCGAGGACGTTCGTGTAGATCAGCGAGCCGCCGCCAACACCGCTGCTCGTCACGACGTCGAGGTGACGGAAGGCGTGCACCTCGTAGAGGCCGCGGCGCGACAGCAGCCACTCGCGCGCCCGCACCCCGCGCGTCCAGCGCACGCTACGCAGCGCGCTCGCCCAGCCGCCGAGGCCGCGCGGGAACTCGCGCCGCTCCCGGGCGTCGTGCGCGCGGCCCGCGGGACCCCACCACGGACCACGCTCGAGAACGAGGACGCGCAGCCCGCGCTGGGCGAGGCGCGCCGCGATGACGGCTCCGCCGAAGCCGGAGCCGATGACGAGGACGTCGGGCGTCATGGGCGCCCCAGGGTGGCCCGAGCCGAGGGGTCCGGGCAAACGCCTCGAGGGGCGGCGCATGCGTTCCGTCGCCGGGACGCGTATGAAACGAGGCGTGCCGTCGCCCGTCCGTCCCGTCCGATCGCGCTCCGGTGCGCGCCTGGGCGGGTGGCCCGGCGCGGCGCTCCTCGTGCTGCTGTCGGCGTGCGGGAGCACGCCGCCTCCCGGGTGGCTCCTCGTGACCGCGGTGACGATGCACGAGGCCGTCGTCACGGGCTCGGGCCGCGCGCCGCGCGCCGTGTCGTGCACCGGCCCGGACGGCGCGAGCGCGCGAGCCGCGATCACCGAGCCGACCGGCCGCGTATGGCGGGCGCGCGTGGGGGGCCTCACGCCCGCCACGCGCTATCGCTGCAAGGTCACGCGCAAGCAATCCTCGTCGCGCCTCGTCCGCTTCCGCACCGCGCCCGGCGCCGACGACACCGTCACCTTCGCCGTCGTCGGCGACACCGGCGACGACAGTCCCGAGGCGACGGTGCTCGCCTGGCAGCTGGCGCGAAACCCGCCCGACTTCGTCCTCCACGTCGGCGACCTCGCCTACCCGCACGCGACCGCTGCCGCCCTCCAGCAGCGCTTCTTCCGCATCTACCGCGCGCTCCTCACCCGCACCGTGTTCTACGCCACCCCCGGCAACCACGACTTGTCCACCGCCAGCGCCTTCCGTCCGATCTTCGCGCAGGAGACGCTGCCGCGGAGCCCGCACGACGCCCAGTACGCGTTCGACTGGGGCCCGCTCCACCTGGTGGCGATCTCGTCGCGCGAGGTGGGACCCGACGCAGACGCCGAGCGCCAGTGGATTGCCGCCGACCTCGCGCAGGCGCGCGAACGCCCCTGGCGGATCGCCTTCCTCCACGACCCCGTCTACTCGCCGGGGAGCAAGTACACGGTACGCGGCCTGCGCCGGACGCTCGTCCCGATCCTCGAGGCCGGCCGCGTCGACCTGCTCATCACCGGCCACGAGCACCTCTACGCGCGCGCCGACGCCTCGTGCGTCCACGACCCCGCCGCACGAATGCTCCAGATCGTCACCGGCGGCGGCAGCGCCGATCTGGACCACGCGGATCCTGGTCCGGCGTTCCCGGTCGTCGTCAGCCGCACGCAGTACCTGCGCGTGCGCGCCACGCCGCGCACGCTCGACGTGAAGGCGATCGACCTGGCCGGCCGCATCGTCGACCGCTTCCGGCTGCACCGTGACCGCTCCGGCCCCTGCCGACGCGACGGCTGGCCCCCGTCGCGGGTACCACGGCAGTAGCGCAGCGCCGGAGCGCACGCTACGAGCACACCATGGCGGGCGTCCACCACGTCTTCCTCAGCGTCAAGGACATCGAGCGCTCGCGTACGTTCTACGCCCGCCTCATGCCGGCCCTCGGTTACGGCGGCCGCTGGGACATGGAGACCGGCACCGGCTGGCTGAGCCCCGGCGGCAGCTTCTGGATCAAGCAGGCCGCCGCCCGCTACGCCGGCGACACCTTCTCGAAGGATCGCGTCGGCCTCTGCGAGGTCGCGTTCCGCGCCGACGACCGCGCGCACGTCGACACCGTGGCCCGCGACGTCGTCGCCTTCGGCGGCACGATCCTCGATCCGCCGCGCGAGTACCCCGAGTACGTGCCGGGATACTATGCGGTGTTCTTCGCGGATCCGGACGGCATCAAGCTCGAGCTGGTGCACCTGCCGGGCTGACGGCGTGCGGGTCGCGGCCGCAGCGCAGCCACGTCGATCGAGGTCGCATGCGCCGAACGTGCCGTCGCTTCGCAGATCGGGGCTATGCTCGTCGCATCGTGGCTCAATCGTGAACGAGGTTCAGCTCACGTAACCGGTGCGCATAGTCGAAGGGGAGGTCGGGCACCTCGCATCTCGATGTCCCATCGAGAAAACGCCTGGCAGCCTCGGACAACGCCACCCGCGTTATCCCCGAGACCTTCGCAACGACCGCGTCCGCCTCCATACCCGACCCGCCGTCCACGCCTGCCTCGACTCGGACTGCACATAGGCACGCACGACATCGGCGAAGGCACCCGGCGGACCATCGTCCCGAAAGAACGGCTCCAGCGCCTTCGTCACCGTGATGGCCTCGGGCTCCGTGAGATGCACCTCTCTCCGAAGTGCGTCGCGCAGGGCTGCGCGATAGCGAGCACACGCCGCCTCGAACTCATCGACCGCATCCATGATCGGGCCCGTATGCGTGCGCCCGGGGGGGTCGGAGCAAGCCCCGCGGACACCCGGCCGGCTCGCGGCGATCCATACGCGTGCATCTCCACCCCGGCGAGAAACTGGTCCTGCACGCACACGATGCGCGCGTGACGCGAAAAGCGCGGACCCGTTGGCATGCTCACCAGAGGCGTTCGCCCCCAGGTTTGCGGTGGCCCCCTCACCGGTCGGCGGGGAAGTCGGTCCGCGCTACAACGGGTCCGCGCAGTTCGGAGGGCACGCCCCATGCGCGTCGTCCTCAAGGCCCGATCGCTATGTGGGGGGGGGAGGGCCGCTGGCGAGACATCCTGCACAACGAGGTCGCTGGGGTTGCTGCACAATGAGATCGCCGGCGGGCTTCAACGGGGCCGCGACCATGCGGTCGCGGAAAGTGCATCGTCGTCGTCCGGCAGTGCTGGAGCACCTTGCGGCTTCAACGGGGCCGCGACCATGCGGTCGCGGAAAGCCGGCGCGACGCTGTGGCACACCGCGCGCCTGGACGAGCTTCAACGGGGCCGCGACCATGCGGTCGCGGAAAGGTGAGCTGGGCGCCGCCGAAAAGGACCGAGGTCGTCCCGCGCTTCAACGGGGCCGCGACCATGCGGTCGCGGAAAGAGGCTCGAGCGCGGCCATCCCCCATCCACCCACGCCGAGCTTCAACGGGGCCGCGACCATGCGGTCGCGGAAAGGCGAAGCGCGCCATCGATGCCGCGCGCGACGCGGTGAGGCTTCAACGGGGCCGCGACCATGCGGTCGCGGAAAGGCGTAGAGGTCGTGGACGGTCTGGTTGCGCATCGCGACGCTTCAACGGGGCCGCGACCATGCGGTCGCGGAAAGGCGACCAGGCGGCGGTCGGCACGATGACCGCCGCCTCGCTTCAACGGGGCCGCGACCATGCGGTCGCGGAAAGCGGGGCAGGATGCCTCTCCGGCAACTCGTGCCGGGATGCTTCAACGGGGCCGCGACCATGCGGTCGCGGAAAGGCGGCGCAGTGCAGTTACCGGCGACGCCAGGCCAAGGTGCTTCAACGGGGCCGCGACCATGCGGTCGCGGAAAGCCTCCTGAATCTTGACCGGGTCGAGCTTGTCGGGGCGGCTTCAACGGGGCCGCGACCATGCGGTCGCGGAAAGGGGCGAGGCGACGGCGTATCGTGCGCTCATCGACCCCGCTTCAACGGGGCCGCGACCATGCGGTCGCGGAAAGCTCGCGCTCGAGGCCCTGGGCGAAATCGAGCGCGGCCTGCTTCAACGGGGCCGCGACCATGCGGTCGCGGAAAGGCGATGAGCGCGGGTCCCGAGGCCGCCTCGCAGACGTTGCTTCAACGGGGCCGCGACCATGCGGTCGCGGAAAGTCGAGCTGACGGTGATGGTGAAGAGCGCGGTGAGCGCGCTTCAACGGGGCCGCGACCATGCGGTCGCGGAAAGCTCATGGCCCGCGAGGGCCTCTCGATGCGGGCCGCGGCGCTTCAACGGGGCCGCGACCATGCGGTCGCGGAAAGCAGCACGAGATGGCGCTCGCGCGTGTCCGGGCGATCGCTTCAACGGGGCCGCGACCATGCGGTCGCGGAAAGCCGCGCACGCGACGCTGCGCGAGACGTACGCCGCGCTGCTTCAACGGGGCCGCGACCATGCGGTCGCGGAAAGCGCAGCCGACGAGCGGCTGCGACACGAACCCGAAGTCGCTTCAACGGGGCCGCGACCATGCGGTCGCGGAAAGTCATACCGACCGTTTCGCCGATCCGCTCCCCAATCGGCTTCAACGGGGCCGCGACCATGCGGTCGCGGAAAGGAGGTGCCGTAGCCGGCGAGCATGTCGGCCGAGCCCGCGCTTCAACGGGGCCGCGACCATGCGGTCGCGGAAAGATGACGTTCCAGTCGCGGCCCTGGCCGGCGCCGTCGCTTCAACGGGGCCGCGACCATGCGGTCGCGGAAAGCCGCGCACCGCTGGCAGCGGCGCGCCCTGCGCTCGGCGCTTCAACGGGGCCGCGACCATGCGGTCGCGGAAAGGCGGACCATGCGGCGGCGACGGCCCGCGTCGAGTGCCGCTTCAACGGGGCCGCGACCATGCGGTCGCGGAAAGCGGGATCGGCCGCGTGCCGTGCGAGGGCGCCGTTGAGGCTTCAACGGGGCCGCGACCATGCGGTCGCGGAAAGCCGCGTCCCGGAAGTCGGAGGCAGAGAGACCTTGGTCGCTTCAACGGGGCCGCGACCATGCGGTCGCGGAAAGCTGACATGCCGGGCAACCACTTCACCAAGTACGACCGGCTTCAACGGGGCCGCGACCATGCGGTCGCGGAAAGCAGCTCGTCCACGGCCACCCGCAGACGAAGTTCGTCGTGGCTTCAACGGGGCCGCGACCATGCGGTCGCGGAAAGAGGCCGCCCGGCAGTCCGACCGCCCGTACGGGTTGTCGCTTCAACGGGGCCGCGACCATGCGGTCGCGGAAAGGAGCCCGACGTGCCGGTCCTGCACCGCTTCGTGCGGGAGCTTCAACGGGGCCGCGACCATGCGGTCGCGGAAAGGCGCCGCCGAGATCCCGGACCTCGCCGTCGCGCTCGTGCTTCAACGGGGCCGCGACCATGCGGTCGCGGAAAGTCACCCGGGGCACGGTCACGACGCAGGCGTGGGCGGGGCTTCAACGGGGCCGCGACCATGCGGTCGCGGAAAGGCGCTTCGCCGGCGTCGTCCTCCAGACGCCCATCGCCGGGCTTCAACGGGGCCGCGACCATGCGGTCGCGGAAAGGCGAGATGGTGGGCCGCGCGCTGCACCAGGTGCTCGCGCTTCAACGGGGCCGCGACCATGCGGTCGCGGAAAGGCCGCGACGCTCTCCGTGCTGATGACGCTGCTCGCGCAGCTTCAACGGGGCCGCGACCATGCGGTCGCGGAAAGGCGTGCGCGGCGCGGGCGGTCTCGATGCCGAGCGGGGCTTCAACGGGGCCGCGACCATGCGGTCGCGGAAAGACGCGCACCGCTGGGACGATCCCGACGAGCCGGGCGTGCTTCAACGGGGCCGCGACCATGCGGTCGCGGAAAGGCGGCCCGTGCTCGCGTCCCGCACGCCCAGGTCCTCGCTTCAACGGGGCCGCGACCATGCGGTCGCGGAAAGACGATCGTGCGAGGGGACACCGTGCCGCTGCGGTTCGCTTCAACGGGGCCGCGACCATGCGGTCGCGGAAAGGTCTGATCGACTGGCCGATGACCGAGCGCGAGTACGTGCTTCAACGGGGCCGCGACCATGCGGTCGCGGAAAGCTGCGCCAGGACGCGATCCCCTCGACCGGGAAGTTGCTTCAACGGGGCCGCGACCATGCGGTCGCGGAAAGACGCGCTCACCGTCGAGGGCGTGTCTCTGACGGCGCTGCTTCAACGGGGCCGCGACCATGCGGTCGCGGAAAGGCGGTCGGCCGGACGTAGACGTAGACCTGGGGCGTGCTTCAACGGGGCCGCGACCATGCGGTCGCGGAAAGACGCGCTCGGGCGCGGCGTGCCGTTCGTCATGGCCGAGCTTCAACGGGGCCGCGACCATGCGGTCGCGGAAAGATCGACCTCCTCGACCAGACGCGGCACACGTTCCGCTCGCTTCAACGGGGCCGCGACCATGCGGTCGCGGAAAGCGGATCGCGTGCACCTGGTCTCCGCCCTACGGCGGGACGCTTCAACGGGGCCGCGACCATGCGGTCGCGGAAAGCCGCCGACCACGCGACGAGTCGCCCGCCGTCCAGTGCGCTTCAACGGGGCCGCGACCATGCGGTCGCGGAAAGCCCGACAACGTGATGGAGGCGCTCCGTCAGTCCTATGCAGCTTCAACGGGGCCGCGACCATGCGGTCGCGGAAAGGTGGCTGATCGGAGCCCGCTCCTCCCGCCGATCGCCTGGCTTCAACGGGGCCGCGACCATGCGGTCGCGGAAAGGAGGAGATCCCGCCCGTGCACCCGGACCAGGTGCTCGCGCTTCAACGGGGCCGCGACCATGCGGTCGCGGAAAGCGCGCCCGCGCGGGGAGGACGACGAGGGCGGCCCGGCTTCAACGGGGCCGCGACCATGCGGTCGCGGAAAGCCTCGCCGTCGAGCACGAGCGCCACCCGCTCGCGCTCGCTTCAACGGGGCCGCGACCATGCGGTCGCGGAAAGACCTCGACGTCTACGACGACGCACAGATCGAACGCCAGCTTCAACGGGGCCGCGACCATGCGGTCGCGGAAAGTCGAGCGCCTCCAGGCGACCTTCCGGTCGATCCTCGCCGCTTCAACGGGGCCGCGACCATGCGGTCGCGGAAAGTCGCGCGGGATGGTCGGATACTTCGCGAGCTGGGCGACGCTTCAACGGGGCCGCGACCATGCGGTCGCGGAAAGCCTCGTTGACCGTCGTGTCGACGACGTCGAAGGCGTCGCTTCAACGGGGCCGCGACCATGCGGTCGCGGAAAGGCTTGTCGCGGTACTCGGTCTCGTTGTCGACGGAGACCTTCAACGGGGCCGCGACCATGCGGTCGCGGAAAGCTGCCAAGGCCGACCTCTACCAGGGGTCCCCGAAGCACCTTCAACGGGGCCGCGACCATGCGGTCGCGGAAAGCGGCGCGTGAAGCTCAGCACCGGTCAGTCCGGATTGACCTTCAACGGGGCCGCGACCATGCGGTCGCGGAAAGGCCATGCTCGCGGCGTTCCTCGTGGCCGGCGTGCCGTTCCTTCAACGGGGCCGCGACCATGCGGTCGCGGAAAGTGGACCAGCCGCCGTCGGTGCGCTGGCCCGAGGAACTCCCTTCAACGGGGCCGCGACCATGCGGTCGCGGAAAGGCCCACGACGCGCAACCCCTCCGGAACCCAGCGACCGGACCTTCAACGGGGCCGCGACCATGCGGTCGCGGAAAGCTGCTGTGCTTCCGGGCTCCGCGACGGCCGTGATCTCCCTTCAACGGGGCCGCGACCATGCGGTCGCGGAAAGGATCTGTTGCTCGCGATCCGCAACCTGGGCATCCCGCTCCTTCAACGGGGCCGCGACCATGCGGTCGCGGAAAGATGTCCGTCGTGGGGCGCGCATACGTGCGGCTTCAAGCCTTCAACGGGGCCGCGACCATGCGGTCGCGGAAAGGAGTGCGACGGCGGCGCGTGGCGCCTGACGGCCATGCACCTTCAACGGGGCCGCGACCATGCGGTCGCGGAAAGCGGGGACACGACGTGGACCGCCACCTCCTGCGGCTCCCTTCAACGGGGCCGCGACCATGCGGTCGCGGAAAGACCGCGAGGGACTGCGCGCGCTCGAGGAGCCACCCTTCCCTTCAACGGGGCCGCGACCATGCGGTCGCGGAAAGGATGCCCAGGGCCCGTGACTGCTTCTCCACCTCAACGCCTTCAACGGGGCCGCGACCATGCGGTCGCGGAAAGGGAGGTCGTGGCCGCATGGGTGTCGCTTCAGGGCACGCCCTTCAACGGGGCCGCGACCATGCGGTCGCGGAAAGGGGGCCTGTGGGGTACCATGCCGGACGTCATGATAGCCCTTCAACGGGGCCGCGACCATGCGGTCGCGGAAAGTTCGGGAAGGCGAGCCGATCGCTCAGACGATCACGTCCCTTCAACGGGGCCGCGACCATGCGGTCGCGGAAAGGTCCCACGGGCTGCAACCCGTTCACCGACTCCCACACCCTTCAACGGGGCCGCGACCATGCGGTCGCGGAAAGGGCCCTTCTTGCCCCCCGGCACGCCCACGCCGAGGTTCCTTCAACGGGGCCGCGACCATGCGGTCGCGGAAAGCTCGTAGGAGTCCTTCCAGTCCCACAGCAGGACCGAGCCTTCAACGGGGCCGCGACCATGCGGTCGCGGAAAGGCGGGGAGTTCACGCGGCTCTTTGCCGTCATCGGCAACCTTCAACGGGGCCGCGACCATGCGGTCGCGGAAAGGGGCCCTGACGGAACCCACTGATTGTCAAAGACCGGAGGGCGACTTTGCGAGCGACCCCCGTGCGGACGCCGCAGTCGTCGTCCCAGGCCTGGCCCCTCGCCGTCAAGAGTCTCCTCATTGCGCGATATTGGGAGGCCGCGAGTGCCCACCGGCGAATTGCCGTCACCTCGCCGCTCGTGCGGGTCTACCGCGTCTCGAAGCCGGGATACGTCACGATTTCGCCCATCAGCACTCGCGCCAGGAGCCGAGCCTGAATCTCCAGGATGCGGCGATAGCTCACTCGATAGCCAAAGAGCGGGTGCGTCACCAGGGTGTCGATCCGTTGCTCGTATGCCCGGATCATTCCCTTTCGGCCCGATGGCGTGAGGCCGACGGCTCGTCCGGCCTGGATGAAATCGTCGCGTCCGACCATGCGAGTGTTGATTGCGCTCAGCACGGCGGAGTCCGCGATCAACGGGCGGAACATCTCCATCATATCCAACGCGAGTGCCGGGCGGCCGAAGCGCGGCTGATGATAGAAGCCCACGAACGGGTCGAAGCCGATCGTGGCGCACACGATCGTGACGTCCTTGACCAGCAGGCTGTAGGCGAACGACAGGAGCGCGTTCACCGGGTCTCGCGGCGGGCGCCGGTTGCGGCCATCGAGATCGAGCGGCGGTAGACCGTCGCCGTCTTCCTGCTTGAGGAGTCCCCCGAACTCCTGGAAATACATTCGGGCCGCGGTCCCCTCGATCCCGAGCAACTCGGCAAGGTCCTCGGCCTCCCCCGCGTCGGCTGCGAGGCGGCGCATCCGCTTCAGGACGAGCGCCGGCGGCTCGATGTGGTTGCGCTGCAGCAGGGTGCGCTGGTTTCGAATCTTCGACGCGACGATCGCGCGCGCAATCCGCAACGCGAAGCGTCCGTCCTCGGATCGTCGGAACTGCTCGCGGCGCAGGAAGACGTTCTTGAGACCGATTCCCTGAGTGAGGCCGTAGAACCAGCCGCCAAACGAGAAGTGTGCGATCGGGCGATCGGCCCAGCACAGGCCCTGGACGGCAGCCGCGGTGAGCTGAACGTTGCCGAATACGTTCACCTGCGAGATCTCTCCCACTCGTGCCTCCTGGACGAGCTTCCCGCGCTCGCGAACCTGGAGTACCTCGCCGCTCTTCCCGATGCTGAGCCCATGACCGGTGACATAGAGCGGACGCAGATCGTCGCGGGCCGGGACGAGCCGCCGGACCGGATCACTCGACGCCTGGTGGATGTCCCCACCGGAGACACCCGCAACGTCGAAGAGCGGTAGCTGCTCCGCGTGGTCGAGCTCGCGCAGCCTTGCGGCCGCGGCGGTCTCGTCCGGGAGGCACACGGGCACCAGCGAGCATCGAGGGCACTTCGGACTATCGACGAGCGGGGGCGGGATCGCTCCTCGGCTCGCCACCGACCGCGCCGCCGCAGCGGCGGCGCGGACATCGGCTTCGAGCTGCTCATCGATCCGAACACGCACGCGCTGGCGTGTTCCGTCGTAGTATAGAACCGCCTCGTCGCATTCGTAGCCGTTCGCACGGAGGATCAGTGCCTGTGCACCGACCTGGATGCGATCCGCATCCCATGGCTCCGGCCCGTCGATGCCGTCGCGCGGCCTCCCCTTCTTGTAGTCGACGGGTGTCACGCGTGAGCCGCTCCCCTCGACGACGTCGATGACCGCGATCAACTTGAGCTCGTCGCTGGCCACCGAGACCGAGCGCGAGCGCACCGGGCGGTCGTCACCGTCGCCGGCCGGCGGCAGCGGGTCGGCCTTGCGTTCGAGCTTCTCGTGGCGCTGCGAGCCCTCGACCGTGTCGACGCTCTCGACGAACACCCGCTCGACCCATTCGTAGAAGAAGAGCCGCGGGCAGTACACGAACTCGTTGAGCATCCGGGCGGGCAGGTACTCCGGAAGCTCGACGGTTCGGGCGGGCGACGCCGCCAGCGGACCTCGCCGCTGCATCTTCTCGCCGGGAGGCACCGCGCGCGGCGAGCCCATCATCGCCCCCCGGACGGGCGGTCGACGACGATGCACGGGCTGTCGATGGGCGAGTACGCTTTACCCAGTGCGGTGATGACGCGATCGCCGCGCCCCTCGACGGGCCCCAGATCGACGAAGAGCACCTGATCCTCGCGATGATCGATGATCTCGCTCAGCGCGTGCCGGCATCGCACGAGGTCCGTCGGCGTGAACTGACACTCGAAGATCGAGTACTGCAGGTGATCGCCGAAATCGCGCATCGTGCGGTAGACGAGGCGCAGGCGCCGATCCTCGCAGATGTCGTAGCAGACGAGATACGTGTTCCTCATCGGGATCCACCGCGGGCCAGCAATGCCCACCGGGTCACGATCCGTTGTAGGGCTGCGTGGCAGCGAATGGCAAGACCAGTGTCTTCTCGCATTCGGTAGATAGAGGGGTGATGCGCCAGAATTGACGTCGTAGCCCGGAATGCCCTATGCCGACCCGCGCCGTCAGCGGCTGTCAAGCCTGCGTGCTAGGACGCCTCGCGGTTCGACGATGCGCATCACATTCGGTCTCGCCCTCGATGTCCCGAGCCACCCCGAGCCTCTCGGCGAGCGAGAGGCCGCGCACGGCGAGCTTCGCGTGGGGCCCCTCGGATTTCTCACCCTGCTCGAGACCCACTGCAGCCTCGGGGGGAGCGAGGGGAGCGATCCAATCCGCATCGGGGAGTATCGCAGGTGCCTGGAGCGCGCCGACGACGGCAGGCGATTCTACTCGGCATCCCTTGCCGCAGACCCGCTCGGCGTGGCCTGGACGCTGTTCCGCTGGCGCGAGGAGATCCTGCTTGCCGGCTGGGACGGCAGCGCGACGTCCGCTTCGCCGCCGCGCCTTCGCGACTTCGCGGCCGTCGAAGCCGTCCGCTCCGCCTTGCCACCGGACCCGAGCCCGGCCGAACGTCTCGCGCGGCTGGTCGACGAAATCCCCCGGCGGTCCCTGCCGATCGCAGGCGTCGAGATCCTCGACGATCCCGCCGGCCTTCCCGCACTCTGGCGCCGGGCGCTCGATGCTCTCGCCGCCCGCGGCATAGCCATCGAGCCCTCCCGCGCGCCGTCGGGGAACGCGCCCGGCGACCTCGGGCACCTGCAGCGCACGCTGTCCGGGGCGAGCGGTCCCGCGCCAGCCCGGGGCGACGGCTCGCTCCTCCTGCTCGCGGCGAGCAGCGACGTCGAAGCCGCCGAGGCGACGGCGAGCTGGCTCGCCTCGCAGAGCGGTCCCGCCGTGGTCATCGACGCGGCGGGCGATGCGCTCCTCGACCAGGCGGTTCGTCAACGCGGGCTGCCGTCGGCCGGCGCCTCGGCGTCGTCGCGGCTCCGACCCGCCCTCCAGGTGCTGCCGCTCGCGCTCGCACTCCAGTGGGAGCCGGTCGACCCCAATCGGGCCCTCGAGCTGCTGTCCCTCCCGGTCGGTCCGGTGCCGCGTGCGGCGGCGCTGAGCCTCGCGCGCGCGATCGCCGGGAGCCCGGGCATCGGCGGAACGCCATGGCACACGACGCTGGCGTACGTCGCCGAGCGGATGCGCGAAGCCGGCGCGGCCGCCCGGAGCATCGACGCGCTCATGCAGGAGATCCGGGAGTGGACCCAACCCGTGCGCTTCCGGACCGACGACGGGATGCCACGGGAGGTCGTCGCCGCTACCTGCGCGCGGGTCGCGCGGTGGCTCGCCGGACGCATTGCGACGAGCGGCGACGACGACGTGCTCTGGGTCGCCCTCGGCGCAGCCCGCGAAGCGAAGCGGCTGGCGGAGACGGACTCGCAGCCGCGTCTCACCCCGCCCGCCCTGCGCCGCCTGCTCGATGCGGCATCCCAGGCCGGAGCCCCCCACCCCGGCGCGACGGCCGAAGCGGGCCACGTACCGTGCGTGTCGTCGCCCGCCGCGATCCTTGCCTCGGTCCCTACCGTCGTCTGGTGGGACTTCACGGCGGCCGGCGTCCCGCCCGTCGCACCATCGCCGTGGTCGATCGCGGAGCGCGCGGCGCTCGCGCGCGAAGGCATCGCGCTGCTCGACCCCGCGGCGGACAGGCTGCGACGCACCCAGGCCGATCTGACCCCGCTTCGCGCCGCGAGCGCGCGCGTCGTGCTGGTGGCGCCGGAGCGTCGCCGCGGAGAGCCGGCCACACGGCATCCCCTCTGGGACCGCATCACCAGCGGGTTCGGGGGCGACTACGCCGCGGTCGTGGTGCAGGCGCGAGACTGGCTCGGCGGCACCCTGCCCTCGGCCCCCGTCCCCCGACGACCCCTCGCGCGCCCGAAGCGCTGGTGGCGCCTGCCCGCCGGAGCCCTGTCGTCGTCACACGAGCATCACTCGTTCACCAGCCTGAACGCGTTCATCAACCACCCCTTCCAGTGGGCGCTGCGATACAAGGCACGCATCAAGGCCGGCTTCACGGCCCGGCTCGCCGACGACAACCTCCTGCTGGGCTCGCTGGCCCACGGCCTGATCGCCGAGGCCGCCGGCGATCCGACCCTGGCCGGCGCCGGGATCGACGCCATACGTGCCGCACTCGAGAGACGCCTCGACGTCGCGCTGGCGGGCGAGGGCGCGGTGCTGCTCTTGCCCGGACGCGGCGCCGACCGGCGCAAGCTGCTCGATCGCAGCGCGCGCGGTGCGCTCGTCCTGCTCGACGCGGTTCGCCGCGGCGGCTGGCGCATCCTCGGGTTCGAGCACGCACTCGACGGCGCATTCGACGGCGGCGCGCTCGAGGGACGTCTCGACGTGGCGCTCGAGCATCGGGACGGCCGGCGCGGCGTCATCGACGTCAAGTGGGGCGGGCGCAAGTATCGCCGCGCCGAGCTGCGCGAGAACACCGCCCTGCAGCTCGCGCTCTACGGTCACCTGCTCGCACGCAGCGGCCAGCCGTGGCCGGCATCGGCCTACCTCGTGCTCGACCCACCGACGCTGCTGAGCGCCGACGCGAGCGCGTTTCCCGGCGCGGTGCACGTCACCGACACGGCCGGCGCTCCAGCGGACCTGTGGGCCACCGTCGGCCCGACGTGGCGCTGGCGCCGGGCATTGCTCGAGCGCGGCTGGATCGAGATGACCGCGGGCACCGAGCCCGACGACGATTCGGCGCCGCCGATCGGCTGCCGCCTCACCCAGACCGAGTGCCGCTTCAACGACTACGCGTCGCTCACCGGCTTCGTACCCGAGGAGCACCCGTGATCCGCATCGTCAGTGCGGGAGCGGGCAGCGGCAAGACGTTCCGCCTGACGCAGGAGCTCGTGGACGCTCTCGACCCGTCCATGGCAGGCACCGCGCGGCCCGAAGGCGTCGTCGCCACCACGTTCACGCGCAAGGCCGCCGCCGAGCTCGGCGAGCGGGCACGGCGTGCCGCGTTCGCGCGAGGCCTCCCCGAGCAGGCCGATCGCCTCGCCGGCGGGATGCTCGGCACCGTCAACAGCGTGTGCGGCCGGCTGCTGGCGCGCTTCGCGTTCGAGGCCGGTCTTTCGCCCGAGCTGCGGGTGATCGAGGAGCACGACCAGGCGCTCCTCTTCCGGCAGGCGCTGCACGAGGTGCTCGAGCCCACCCTGATCGACGACCTGCTCCGGCTCGACCGCGCCTTCGGCTTCGACCGCTCGCCGCCGGGCGAGGAGCGCAAGGACTGGCAGCATCGCGTCCGAGCCATCATCGACGCCGCCCGCTCCAACGCGCTCGACGCCGCTGCGGTGCGCGCCTCGGGGCGGCGCTCGTGCGAGTCGCTGCTGGCGCTCCTTCCGCGCACGGATGCCGCGGGAGACGCCGCCCTCGATCGCGAGCTGCGCGACGCCGTCGAGAGCGCCCTCGCAGCTCTCCCCGCCCCGGGCGACGAGACCAAAGCGACGCGGGACTATGGCGACGAGCTGCGTGCCGTCCTGGTGTCGCTGCGGCGCGGAGAAGCCCTGCCGTGGAGCACCTGGGCACGACTCGGAAAAGCCGAGCCCGGTCGCAAGAGCCAGGCGAGCTCAGCGCCCGTCCGACTCACCGCCGCACGCCACGCCGAGCACCCGCGACTCCGCGACGACCTCACGCGCTACGTCACCCAGGTCTTCGAGCTGGCAGCACGCAGCCTCGACACGTACCAGGCATGGAAGCGCGAGCGCGGGCTCGTCGACTTCGTCGACCAGGAGGCGCTCGTGCTGGGCCTCCTCGGGCGCGCGGAGGTCCGCGCCGTGCTGGCGGCGGAGCTCGACGTCACCTTCGTCGACGAGTTCCAGGACACCAGCCCGATCCAGCTCGCCGTGTTCCTGGAGCTCGCCCGCCTCGCGCGACGCTCCGTCTGGGTCGGCGATCCGAAGCAGTCCATCTACGCCTTCCGGGGCGCCGATCCGCTGCTAATGGACGCGGTGGTCGGCGCCGCCGGTCGGGTCGACCCGGCGGACATCCTCGCACGCTCGTATCGCGCCCGGCCGGCATTGGTGGCCTGGACGTCGGAGCTGTTCGCCGGCGCGTTCGGCGAACGCTGGCCGCGCGAGCGCATCGTCCTCGACCCCGTGCGGGACGAAGCAGCCGGTCTACCCGTACCGCTCCAGACCTGGGTGCTGCCCGCGAAGAACACCGAGGGGGAGTCGGCCGCGCTAGCCGCCGGCATCGCCGTGCTGCTCGGCCTTCGGGATGAGCCCCCCGTCCACGTGGTCGATCCCGCAACCGGCGCGGTTCGCGTCGCGCGTCCCGGCGACGTGGCCATCCTCTGTCGCACCAATGACAGCTGCGCCGAGGTGGCGGCCGCGCTGGAGCGAGCCGGCATGCGGGCGGCACTGGCACGCGCCGGATTGCTGCGCACACCCGAGGCGATCCTGACGCTCGCCGCCATGAAGCTGCTCCTCGACGCCCACGACACGCTGGCGCTCGCGGAGATCGTCTCCCTCACCCGCGACGATCCGGAGCCGGAAGCCTGGCTCGTCGATCGGCTCGCCCACCTGGCCGCCGGACGGCCGTCCGAAGCGTGGGCCGCCGACCATCCCATCGTGCAGGCTATCGCGGCGCTGCGAGCGGAGCTGCCGTGGCTCACGCCCGCCGAAGCGCTCGATCGCGTCGTCCACGTCATCGACGCTCCCCGGGTCGTCCTCTGCTGGGGGAGACGCGATCAGCGCCTGGGCAATCTCGACGCGCTCCGCCGCCTCGCCGGCGCATACGAGGAGCGCTGCACGCGGCGCGGAGCCGCGGCCACGGTCGCGGGGCTCCTAGCCTGGCTCGACGAAACGGCACGACAGCGACTCGACGAGCAGAGCGAAGGGCTCGGCGACGACGCCGTCGTC
The DNA here is from genome assembly GCA_026129405.1 of bacterium. Classification (NCBI taxonomy): domain Bacteria; species bacterium. The sequence continues at coordinate 746,562 of JAHCID010000001.1, read as the reverse complement.
GTCTTCACGTGGCACGGCGCCAAGGGGCTCGAGTGGCCGATCGTCGCGGTGGCCGACCTCGACCAGAAGCCGCGGGAGCGACTGTGGGACGTCGGCGTCACCAGCGACCGCGAGACGATCGACCTGGGCGACCCGCTCGCCGGTCGCTGGATCCGCTTCTGGCCGTGGCCGTACGGCGGACACCGCGTCGGTCTGTCGCTCGCCGACGCCGTCACCGCGTCCGGCGAGAAGGCCCGGGCCGAATCGGCCGCGCGCGACGAGTACCTGCGCACACTCTACGTCGCGCTCACCAGGGCACGCGACGTCCTCGTGCTCCCCGTCCGTCCGGGCGGCGCGGCGCGCCTGCGCCACGCGGGCCTCGACCCGCTCTTCGCGCCGGACGGCATCGTTCGCTTCGGCCTGCCGCGCGAGCCCGGCGTCCACGTCGTCGCGATCGGCGACGGCGACGTGCGAGTCCCGGTCGAGACGCGCACCTTCGCCGCGGTCGCGACGAGCCCGCGGTCCGACGACGCCTCGGAGCTCTGGTTCGCACCCGCGGCGGTTCCGGCCGCCGGCTCGCGGCCCGCTGCGCGCCGGCAAGCCTCGGCACTGCCGCCGCTCGCGGTGACGGCAACCGTTTCCGAGACGCTGCTCGTCGGCCGGCGGCTCACGCTGAACGGGGATCCCGACGAGGAGCCGCTCGGCAACTGCCTGCACGGCTTCCTGGCCGCCGACGACCCGTCGGCGCCCGACGCCCAGCGCCTCGCGCTCGCCGCGGGGCTCCTCCGCCGCCACGGCATCGCCGGCGCCGTCCCGGAATCCGAGATGCTTCGGCGCGCCACGGAGCTGCGCACGACCCTGGGGAAGCGCTACCCGGTCCGACGCTGGCTGCGCGAGTGGCCGATCCGTCTCCGTCAGGGCGAGACGATCGTGTCCGGGTTCGCCGACCTCGTGCTCGACACGGACGCCGGCTGGGTGGTCGTCGATCACAAGTCGTTCAAGGGCGGCCGGGAGCAGTGGGCGGCGAAGGCGGCGGAGCACACAGGGCAGCTCGCAGCGTACGCGGGGGCGATGCGGGCGGCGTCGGGGCGGGCGGTGGTCGGCGTGTGGCTGCACTTCGTGGTGGGCGGGGGGTTGGTGCGGGTGGAGGTCGGCGGCGGGGAAGACGTGCCCCGCCACTCGCCGGAGCCCATTCGGCACTCGCAACTTGCCAAGCAAGGATGAATCAGCCATAAAAGTGCCGTCGCATGAGCTAGCAAGAATCGCTGATAAATCAGCGCGATGCGCACTTGCATCCAACAAGGGAGTGATCCTTACGGGACCTGCTCAGTCCGGGAAAACGACCCTGGCCCGTCGCCTCCTTCGCGACAGACCCTACTGCTCCCTCGAGGACCCGGACGAGGAGCAGCACGCCGCCAGCGACCCACGCGGCTTCCTCGCGCGATTCCCCGACGGCGCCGTTCTCGACGAGGCCCAGCGCTGTCCCGACCTATTCCGCTACCTCCAGGCGATCCTCGATCGCGACGCCCGGATGGGCCTCTTCATCCTCATCGGCTCGCAGCAGATCCAGCTCCTCGAAGCGATCACCCAATCGCTCGCCGGGCGCGTCGCCATCCTGGAGCTACTGCCGTTCTCCCTGGCCGAGCTGCAGGACGCGGGGCGGGAGCCGGCGAGCCTCGACGAGCTGCTGTTCCGCGGCCTCTTTCCGCCCGTCCACGACCGGCCGGTCGATCCGCGGCGCTGGTACCTCGACTACCTGCGCACGTACGTCGAGCGCGACGTTCGCCGGGTCGCCAACATCCGCGACCTCACGACCTTCGACCGCTTCTTCCAGGCCTGCGCATCGCGCACGGGCCAGCTCGTCAACGTCACCTCGCTGGCCGCGGATTGCGGCGTCGACCAACGCACGGCGCTCGAGTGGCTGTCGGTCCTGGAAGCGAGCTACGTGCTCTTCCGGCTGCCGGCGAACGAGCCCAGCTTCCGCAAGCGCCCGGTCCGGACGCCGAAGCTGTACGTGATCGATCCCGGCCTCGCGGCTGCGGTCATCGGCATCCGCAGCGCTCGCGACCTCGCCCGTCACCCGGCGCGCGGGGCGCTCTTCGAAACCTGGGTCGTCACCGAGCTCCTGAAGGCCCGCTACAATGCCGGGCTGCCGGCGAACCTTTCGTTCTGGCGGGATCGTGCCGGCAACGAGATCGACGTCCTGATCGACGAGGGCGAGCGTCAGGTGCCGGTCGAGGTGAAGGCGAGCAGAACGCCGTCGCCGGCCTGGCTGACCTCGCTGCGCGCGCAGGTGGAGCGCTCGACGGCGAGCTTCGGCCCACCAACACTCGTCCATAGCGGCGACGTGTCGAGCGAACGCTCGGGCGTGCGTCTCGTGTCGTGGCGCCGGATCCGCACGCTGGCGCCGGATGCCGACCCGGAGGAGCCGTCGTCGGTCCGGGAAACTCCGAGGGCCCACGACATGGAAGCAAACCTCGACTACGCCACGTTCTTCCGCACGCTCACCGGCACCGAGCCGTATCCGTATCAGCAGCGTCTCGCGGACGGACCGTGGCCGGAGATCGTCGAGATACCGACCGGACTCGGCAAGACCGCCGCGGTGATCGTCGCCTGGCTGCACCGGCTGCTCCGCGCCGACGCCGCCACGCCGCGCCGCCTCGTCTACTGCCTGCCGATGCGCGTCCTAGTCGAGCAGACCGCGGGCACCGCGCGCCGCTGGCTGGACGCCAGCCGCGCGCTCTTCGACGACGCCGGCATCGCACCGCCGCAGGTGTACCTCCAGATGGGCGGCGCGCGCGACGACGCCTGGACGGGGCAGCCCGAGAGCCCGGCGATCATCGTCGGGACGCAGGATCTCCTGCTGTCGGCCGCGCTCATGCGCGGCTACGGCGTACCGCGCGCACGTTGGCCGGTGCCGTTCGCGCTCCTGCACACGGATGCGCTGTGGGTCTTCGACGAGGTCCAGCTCATGGGCCCCGGCCAGGCGACGTCCGCACAGCTCGAAGGCCTGCGGCGGTCGCTCGGCATCCCGCACGACACGCGCAGCCTCTGGCTCTCCGCCACGCTGGACGAGCGCTGGCTGGCGACGGCCGACTTCGCGGCGCATCTGCCGGGCGCGGTCCGGCTCTCGCTCGACGACGCCGACCGCGCCCACCCCGACGTACGGCGGCGCCTCCATGCACCGAAGACGGTGGCGCGAGCCCGGACACGGCTCGACGTCGAGAGCGCCAAGCGCGACGCCGCGGGCTACGTCACCGCGCTCGCAGCCGAGGTGCTGAAGGCGCATCGCCCCGGAACGCGCACGCTCGTCTTCCTGAACTCGGTGGCGCGCGCGCAGGCGCTGTACCAGGAGCTCGACCGCCAGAGCCTCGAGCCCGACCTCGTGCTGGTCCACGCCCGCTTCCGCCCCGGCGATCGCCTGGCCGCCGAACGACGCCTGACGGCGCCGCCGCGCGAGGCGGGCACGATCGCCGTCTCCACGCAGGCGCTCGAAGCCGGCATCGACGTGAGTGCCGCGACGCTCTTCACGGAGCTCGCGCCGTGGCCGTCGCTGGTGCAGCGCTTCGGCCGCGCCAACCGCTACGGCGAGCTCGACGACGCGACGGTGCGCTGGATCGACGTCGCGAGCGAGGAGAAGCTGCCGCTCCCGTACACGGCCGCAGAGCTCGACGACGCCCGCGCATGCCTGGCGTCGCTCACGAGCGCGAGCCCGTCGGCCCTCCCGCCCGCTCGCACCGAGCCGAAGCCGGGCCTCGTGCTGCGACGCCGCGATCTGCTCGATCTCTTCGACACCCAGGCCGACCTCTCCGGCTTCGACATCGACGTCTCCCCATACGTGCGCGACGCCGACGAGCTCGACGTCGCGGTGTTCTGGCGCGACCTGTCCGCCGCCACGCCGGCCGAGGCGCCGGCTCCCGAGCGCGACGAGCTGTGCCGCGCCGGGCTCTCGGAGCTCGAGACGTACCGCAAGCGCATCCGCGTCGAGGTTGGCGCGATCCGCCGTCGCGATGCGCTCGACGGCGCATGGGTGCCGCTCGATCGGCGCGCGCGGCCGGGCGAGACGCTGCTCCTCGACGCCGCGCTCGGCGGCTACGATCCGCGCCTCGGCTTCCTGGCGTCGAGCCGCACGCGCGTGGAGCCGATCGCGCCCGAGGAGCCGCAGCCCGCCGAGGACTACGACGCCGACTGGCGGAGCTGCCAGATCCATCCCGTCGCCCTCGAACGGCACCTCGTCGACGTGGAGGACGAGGCGCGCGCCCTGTGCGACGCGCTCGGCGCCTCTGTGGAGCGCGCGGCGGTAGAGCGCGCCGCGCGCTGGCACGACGTAGGCAAGGTGCATCCCGTCTTCCAGAAGACGCTGCGGAGCTGCACGGCGGTCGCCGGCCTCGCCGCCGGCGCGCTCGCCAAGTCGCCCTGCTCGGGGCGACACGAGCGCCGCCACTTCCGGCACGAGCTGGCCTCCGCGCTCGCCTGGATCGATCAGCACGACGGCGAGCCCGACGCCGATCTGGTCGCGTACCTGGTCGCGGCCCACCACGGGAAGGTGCGCATGGGGCTGCGCGCGCTCCCCGACGAGCGCGCCCCCGAGGATCCGGCTAAGCGCTTCGCGCGCGGCGTCTGGGACGGGGATCGCCTGCCGGGGCTGCAGATCGGGGAGCGCGAGACGGTGCGCTCGGCGGTGCTGCGGCTCGACGTCGCCGAGCTGGGCGGCGGCGCGGCGGGGCGGTCGTGGGCGGAGCGGGTGCAGGGGCTCGTCGCGCGGTACGGGCCGTTCCGGCTGGCGTGGATGGAGGCGCTGGTGCGGGTGGCGGACTGGCGGGCGTCGGCGCGCGAGCAGGTTTGGGGGGATGAGGGGGTGGATCTGCTGCGGGTGGGGCGGGCGGATGCGGCGTGAGGCGATGCGGCCACGCGGTGGTCCAATGATGCTCGTGCGAATCGAGCAAGCGATTCTGCTCGTCCGCGGCCACAAGGTGATGCTCGATGCAGATCTGGCGCTCCCCTACGGCGTCGAGACCAAGGTGCTCGTCCAAGCCATCAAGCGGAACCTGAGGCGGTTTCCTTCCGACTTCATGTTCCGTCTCACGACATCGGAGCTCGACGATTTGAGGTCACAGATTGTGACCTCAAAGTTCGTGGGGCGGGCGCTGGTATCCGCCGTATGCCTTCACCGAGCAGGGTTTGGCGATGCTGTCGAGCGTCCTCCGCAGCGATCGGGCAGTTCACGGCAACATCATGCGGACGTTCGTGAAGCTGCGCCGCTTGCTGGCTACGCACGCGGACCTTGCCCGCAAGCTCGACGCGCTGGAGCAGAAGTACGATCGGCAGTTCAAAGTCGTGTTCGACGCGATCCGCGAGCTGATGACGCTGCCGGAACCGAAGCAGCGGCGGCGGATCGGGTTCGGGGCGGAGGTGAGGGCGTGAAGCTGCAGGACGATGACCGTCGTCGAGGCGAGCAAGTGAACGCGCGTTGGACAGACGAGAGCTGACGTGACGAGAGCGCACGAGCGTGACCGAGGTCGGAACAGGGGGAGTGGGCAGAGTGAAGGCGACTGACTCCCGCGCGGACAACTTCACCGCGTTCTTCAAGACCGCGACCGGCGGGTTCACGCCATACGACTGGCAGCTCCAGGTTGCCGTCGATGGCTTGCCCGACGTGCTTCGCGTTCCTACGGGTCTTGGAAAGACGGAGGTCGCGCTCGCGTGGGCGTGGCGCCTCCTGGTCGACAAACAGCCCGAGCCCCTGCACCTCGTAGTCTGTCTGCCAATGCGCAGCCTCGTGATGCAGACCGTGCAGCGCTTGAAGGGCTACTTCGAGGCGCTCAGAGCCAACACGCCGGAGATCGAGATCGGCGTGTATCAGCTCATGGGCGGCACGATCGACGAACAATGGGCGCGATGGCCGGACACGCCGTGGGTCCTCGTCGGGACGCAGGACCAGCTGCTGTCGCGTGCGTTGAACCGCGGCTACGCCATGAGCCGCTTCGAGTGGCCGGTCCACTTCGGCCTTCTGAACAACGACTGCCGATGGCTCATTGACGAAGTCCAGCTCATGGGGCCGGGCCTGTGGACGACCTCGCAGCTCGACTGGATGCGAAGGAAGCGGTTCCGGTCGTTGAGGCCGTGCCTAACGACGTGGATGAGCGCCACCGCAGGCACGTCGTTTCTTAGCACCACCGACCGAACGCGCGAGGAACTTGGCGAGCCGTCGGCGGACCAAGTTGCATTCGAGAGCAAGCTGAAGGCCGCGCTCGTCGACGACCAGGGTCTCTCGTGGTGGCGAGCCGCGAAGCGCGCTGTCGAGTGGTGGAGCGGCACGTCGCCGAACGTGAGCGGCAGCAAGAGGTCAAGGACTGCGAGGGTGTCGACCGAGAACGCAGTCACACCCGACACCATCGCCAGGGCTGTGGTGGAGAAGCATGAGCGGGGCGCGCTTTCCCTCGTCATCTGCAACACCGTGGACATGGCGCGTGAGGTGTTCCGCGCGCTGTCGGTGACGCACAAGGTGCTGTTGACCTCACGGTTCCGGGGCGAGGACCGCAGCCGACATGAACAGCGACTCCTCGAGTTCGACGCCAACCGGAAGGCAGGCAAGCTACCGAAGGACGACCCGGGACTCATCTGCGTAAGCACGCAGGTTATCGAAGCGGGCTTGGACATCTCCGCGCATCGCTTGTGGTCGGAGCTCGCGCCATGGCCTTCGGTGCTCCAACGTCTGGGTCGTCTCAATCGAAAGGGAGACGATCAAAACGCCCGTGCGTGGGTTTGGGAGACACCGCAGGAGGGCGGGCGCGGGAAGGCCGAGCGCATCGGGCCCTACGAGAGTGCTGACATCGACCGCGCGAAAAAGCTCGTCGGCGCGCTCGCGCCCGCTACCCAGCAGAAGGCCTTCGCAGCGGCGATCGACGACCTGAATGAGAAGGACGTGCGCGAGGCGCTGCAGCCGAGACCAAGCCCGCTTCCGCGCGCGCTCGATGCCCACGGGCTGTTCTCCACGGAGCGCGACGTCCACGGCGGGTTCACCGACGTCAGCGCTTTCGTGCGTGGCACCGATCCAGACCTCGACGTGACGGTGTTCTGGCGCGACTGGTCGGGCGACGTCCCTCCACCCAGCGACGACCTCGACGGACCTTTGCTGGAGCCGGCGAACGAAGGGTGCCCCGTGTCCTTCGTTCGCGTCCAGAAGATGCTGGAGAACGACAAGGGCAAGGCTTGGCTGTGGGACGACGAGGCGGACCACTGGGTGCGTGTGAACTACTGGGACATCCGCCCCGGCATGCTCGTCATGCTGAAGCGCGAGATCGGCGGCTACGACGTTACCGAGGGCTGGACCGGAGACAAGTCGAACGTCCTCGCCGAAGTGCCGCGCGCCGGGCGTGGAGCTTCCCTGCGCGACGATACCTGGACCGAGGTCGGCTACTGGTCGCGACTCGAGGACCATCTCGCCGACGCACGGCGCGAGGCAGAGGCGCTGTGCGAGACGCTCGCGCTGAACGGTCATACGCGCACCGCGGTCATCGAAGCGTCCGGGCTTCACGATCTTGGCAAGGCACATCCCCAGTGGCAGACCGCGTTGGCTGATCGCTCCGGCATCCCCGATGAGCCGCTCGCCAAGAGCCCACGCGTGCTGGCCGTCGACGTGGTGGGCGAAGCCGTTGCGGTTCGAAGTCAGATCCTTCGGCTTCGGCCGGCAGCGCTTTCGCTGCCTGATGAAGCGCGACGACGCGGCCGGGAAGATGTCGTCCGACTTCGCTGGGCCATCGACGACAAGCTCGGAGAGGACGAGCTGAATTCGCTGCGAGCGATATCCGGCGTTCGCTGGGCAGGTCACATCCAGTTCCGCCCCGGCCTGCGCCACGAGGTGGCCTCCGCGCTCGCGATGTGGCGAAGGTACCGCGACGGCGGCGCCAACTACCCAGCCCTCGCCGTCTACCTGGCAGCGACGCACCACGGGAAGGCGCGCACCGTGCTCAGATCGACGAGTGGAAAGGGTGATGACGTGTTCGGCGTGCGAAGCGAGCCTCGCACGCTGGTGCTCGGCTCCGACCAGTGGCCGCTCGACTTCTCCGTCGCGAAGGACGGAGCCGAGGGCCGCTGGGAGGGCAACGAGTTCGTGCTGACGGGGCAAGGCTGGACTGGCCTTGTTGCCGATCTGCTCGGCCCATGGCGGCCCGAGGACAAGGGCAGTGCCGGCGTCGTGCCGGAAACCGAGCCGCGCCATCTCGGCCCATTCGCCCTGGCCTATCTGGAGGCGCTTGTTCGTGTCGCGGACAGGCGTGCCAGCGAGAAACCTAGCGCGAGCGTCAAGCCAAGCGAGGTGCGTCGTGGCGGCTGAGCTTCGACTTCCAGTCGTGGCACTGCCTGGCCTGTCGCCCGACAGCCTGGGCAACTACCTTGCGTCCCTCGGCCTCTCGCGTGTGCTCAGTCGGAAGTGGCCGCCGACTCGCATCGCGTGGCGCGACGAGGTGCTCCAGATGGTCGGTGGGCCCTCGACCCTGGACGAGCTGGTTAACGAGCTGCTGCAGGTCGCGAGCGACCGGGCGTGGACCCCGTACGACAAGGCTTGGTCCAACGCTCAGCAGAAGGGCACGAAGACGAAGTCTGGCGAGCCACTCGCGTTGTGGCAGGCCTCGGCCCCCGAAGGTCTCCTCGCGCTGTCCGCCGCTCACGCGGTCCCACATGCGCACGTAAGCCTCAACCCCCTTCTCCGTAGCAGCGGCGGACGGAGGGACTTCGAGAATGGGTGGAAGGCCGCCGTGGATGCGCTTGCCGGACCGCCGAAGAAGGGTGCAGACCCCAGGCGCGACTCGCTCTCGGCGTTGCTGATGGGGCTGCCCGTTGATTGGCTATTGGACAAGCTCAACGCCGGCTCATGGTTCGCTGACGCGACGAAGCTCTACAACAGCGGTCAGACACCAGCCCGGGCCAGCCAGACCTCCCCCTGGGCGATGGCGCTCGCTTGTGAAGCGCTGGCGCTTCTCGCCGGTGGGGCGTCCCGAAGGCTCGGCGCGCGCACGCGGGCCGTCGGCGCGTTCCCTTTCGTCACGCAGCCTGTCGCCGCGAGCGCCGAGAACGAGGCCGATCGCCTCCGCTGTGAGATCTGGGCGCCGCTCTGGGCCCGCCCGATGACGGTTCCCGAGGTGAGCGCGCTCTTCCAGCGCGGCCGCGCCGAGTTGGCCGGGCGAGGTGCCCTGACGCCGGCCGCGTTCGCGACGGCCATCCACAAGCGAGGCGTGGACGCAGGCATCGACCAGTTCCGCCGCTTCACGCTCGGTAGGACGACGAGCCGGAAGTCGGTCGAGCCTCGGCTGGAAGGCCGGTTCTCGCTCGCCGCAAGCGCCGTGAGCGCGTCGATCTCGCTCGTGCTGGAGCGCGCCACCATGCTGATCGAGCAGCGCGGCTTCCCTCGCGATGGCAAGCGGTTCGCGGGGCTGCGAGGGCCCATCGAGTCCGCGCTCCTCGACGTCGCCGCCGCGCCTGATCGCCCCGATGCCGGCATTGCTCTGCTCGACGCGGTCGTCTTCGCGCTTGATCGCATCGATCACAACCGCAGCTTCCGCGAGAAGCGGGTCCAATGGCAGCCCCTGCCCATCGAGTGGCTCCCCTCATTGTTCGAGGACGAGGCACCCGGAGTCGAGGCCCGCCTCGCGTTGGCGCTGGTGTCGGGCTTCCCCGAGGCGCTGCCCTTCACCGCCTTCCGCTTCGGCGTTTCTTGGACGTTGGATGGCGAGGTCGATGGACGCGCGCGCCCCCGCCGCTTCGAGCACGCGAAGGTTGCACCGCCTCGCTGGGTCTGGAGACCGGGCGATATCTCCCGCGCCATTGGCGCTGTGCTCGCTCGAAGGCTGCTGGAAGAGCCGAAGCTGGACTTCCCTGGTACGCGCTGGCGCGGTCGCGCGCCGCTCCCAGCATCGGCGGACCACCTGCGCCGCTGGCTCGCGGGCGACGTCGACGAGCCCCTCCTGACGGCCTGGCTCTCCCGCCTCGCGCTCTTCGACTGGAAGCTTGTCCCGAACGAAGTCCGCGCGCTCGCGGCTCGAGCGCCTGCGTCCCGGAGCGCTGACGGTGAACTCGCGTTGCTCGGGCTCGTACAACCCCTCGTTGACCGGCGCCGCCTCGTCGTCGACGCGGTCTCGCCTGAGGACCTCCTCGACGACGAGCGCGGCGCCCGCACGCCCGGGGCAGCGCGCTCCCTCGTCACGCTCGTGCGGTCCGCCAACCTTGATTCCGCCGCGCGCCTCGCCGCCAGCCGCTACGCCATGGCGGGAGTCCGCCTCGCCACCTTCGACGCGAGCTGGCGGACCCACGACCCGGACCGCCTCGTCGCGGCTCTCCTCTTCCCCCTCTCGGGCCGCGAGCGCGCGACCCTGGTCGAACGCTGGCTGCGTCCCCGACGCCGCCCACAAGGAGACGTTCATGCCCAAGACGCTCAACCCCGCTGATGTCCTGAAGGGATACTCCCCGCTGATCCTGACCGCGACGCTCGAACCCGTCGCGGGTGACCGCTTCCAGCCAGCGGGTTTCCCCGAGATCGGCCACGTCATCTACAAGGCGCCCCGCAAGAACGGCACCGTCGAGCAGGTCTGCATCGTGGACAGCGCGGCGAGCATGGCGAATCACCTCGAGTCGGTCTGCCAGCGCGGCGCGCACGACCTGGACTTGGTCGAGGAGCTGAACGGCCTGCCCCACATCCGCTGCGTCACGAACGCGTCGGAGGGGGCTGAACCGACCCAGCATCGCGAGGTCGTCGTCACGAGCCTCACCGAAGGGCACCGCATCGCGTCCTCCTACTTCCTCGACGGCTACCCTTTGGCGGGAGACAAGAAGGCAACCGGCAAGTTCGACCAGGACCTCATTTCGAAGTTCGGGATCGTGCTTCCGAATCCGAAGGGTAAGAAGGCCCACCCCCCGGCCAGCCAGTGGTGGAAGGTCTTCAAGACGATCTTCGCACTTGACCCCAACTCCCTCGTCCACGGCGTGCTCTTCCCGCAGTGGCAGATCAAGATACCTCGCGCGCTCACCGCCCACCTCGAAGCGTTCGGCGCGGGGCGCGTGGATCGCTCCGGCGTGAAGTTCGATCGGCTCCGCAAGACCACCTCGGGCCAGCCGATCTTCGCCGCCGATGACGCCACCGCGGAGTCGATGCGAGCCACCTTCGTGCTGGACGTAAGCCTCATTCGCTCCTTCGGGCGCAGGAAGGGCGCCGAACAACTCGGCATCTCAGACAAGCATCAGGAGCTGCTCGTGGCACTCGCGCTCTGGAAGGTTCAGAAGCTCCTCGAGCAGCCGTTCCGCTACCGCTCGGGCTGTCACCTTCGTCGCACGGCGCTCCAGAGCGAGGGCGAGGATATCGTGCTCGCGGTGAACATCCAGGACGCGATCACGGTGGCCGGCTTCGGCGAGCAGGGCATCACCGACGTCTTCTGGCCGCGGGAGGAGCTGTACCGCGAGGGCGCCGAGAGCGGAGACAAGCCCCAAGAGGACGATGACGGCTCCGAGGGTGAGGACGACGAGTAATGCGCGTCGTCCTCCGCCAGGCGTTCCCACTCGGTCGCTTCCACGCAACACCGTGGCGGGTGAATCCTTACGACGATCCGCACGGGGAGTGGCCGCCGAGCCCGTGGCGTCTGGTCCGTGCGGTAACGGCCCGCTGGTACCAGTGGGCCCGCGAGATGGGCAAGGATCCAGAGCGACCCCAACACATCGCGGATCTCGAAGGTCTCCAGGCTGCGCTCTGCAAGAGCACGTATGCGTTCCACCTCCCACCGTCGGCGGGGAGGGGTATCCCATTGAGGCAGTACCACCCCACCACCTTCGGCTGGAACCCGGCCGGGAGGAAGAAGCCTGGTACCCGCAGCTACGGCATCAGCCTCGTCCAGGACAACTACTGGTGCGTCCCACCCGATGAGCCCGTCTGGTGGTTCATCGAGAGCGACGCTTGGACCGACGACTTGGTGGCGGCGCTCAGCGCATGCGTCGAGCGACTGACCTGGTTCGGTCGCGCCGAGACGTTCACGCGCGTACTCGTCACACTCACGGAGGACAGTATTCCGGAGCCGAACTGCACGCTTCGTGACGATCGCATGGCTGGCGCCATCCCTGTCCTTGTGCCGCTTCCGAACGCGACGCGCGAAGACATCGAGCGCACGACCGACGACGACAAGGCGAAACAGCGCAGCGTCCCGCCCGGAGCGATCCGGCGCTACGCCGATCGGCCCCCTCGGCCGCCCGTCCGCGAGCGGCGACGATCACCTGCCCACCAGGAGAACCTCCACCTAGTGCAGCTCGCCATCGGGTGGAACGTGGCCCCTCAGGCACGGGCCGTCGCGCGCCTCACCTCGCGCTTGCGGGGCGCGGTGCTGCGCGAACTGCTGCGACTCAAGACCGGAGACCCGAAGGCGACCTGGAGCCGCACGAGCCGCGACGTGCGCGAGACGATCGCCCATATGGTGGGAAAGCACGCCGACGGCACACCGCTTTCGGGGCACCGCCACACCGAGTTCTTCGCCTGGTGCGAGGACCACGCGCCGACGCGCCTGTTGGTGTGGCGAGGCTCAGCCGCGCTCGACGCGGACGAGCAGGAAGCGATCTTCCGGGCCGCCTCCCGCGACGTATCCTGGGCCGCGCCCGGGATGGACGCCGATGAGTGGAAGGTGCGGCTGATCCCGCTGGATCGTTCGGTCCCACCTCCTCCCGGCTTTGACGAAAGGGCGTCGCTCGTCTGGGAGTCGGTCACACCATACGTCCCGCCGAGGCACCACCTCCGGGGCGGCAAGGAGCGCGAACGCGAAACGCTCGCCGCGCAAATCCGGCGCGAGCTTCAACAGCGAGGGATCCCCGAGGACATCGCGTACGAGCCCATCGGCCCTCCGTGCTGGGTCTCCGTTCATCTACCGCGACGAGACGCGAGCCAGCGCGCGTTCATCGGCGATCGCCTCGGCCAGCGCGTGCGACTGACCTTCCCCGAGCCGATATCTGGGCCCCTCCGCCTCGGGCACTCCAGCAGCTTCGGCCTGGGGTTGTTCCGGCCGGTGGCTCAGCATGAAGGTCTTCCACGCTCGGTAACGCCAGTCACGGCTGCCCAACAACAGCATGCAGCGGACGGCGCTGCGGGCCGCCGCTGATGCTAAGCGTTGGGCGGCGTAGCGACAGGAGGCGATGATCGACGATGCAGAAGGTGGCTGCGTATCTCTTCGAGCACTCGGGGTGGTCGGCCTTAGCTGCAGAAGAGCGGAAGCGAGTAGAACAACTCGTGAACGACCGGGTGGCCACTTGGCTGCGATCGAAGGGTGGCGATCCTGCCGTCACATCTGGAGGCTACAAGCCGGAGGATGGGAGCATAGGAACCTATCGCGTCGCCGATGCGGCAGATGGCGACAGCACTTGGTGGATGCTGGAACTGCACGAGGATGCCCCAGCCGGTCGCCGTTTTTCTGTCGCTGTATCGGTCGTGCGAACCAATGAGCGGGTCGTTGTTTACGTTACGCTGGAGACCGGCTGGACCACGACCCACATCATGCCGGTGGAAGTGGACCCGAAGTGCCCACGGATCGTTCGCGATCTCCTCGCTCTGCCAGTGACTTGGCGCCATGGCTCGTCGGTCCTGCAAGGGTGTCAGCGCGCTAACAGCTTCGACGCGGGTGAGCTTCTCGCCAACACGATTTCCGATCCACAGCGAACCGTACCAATCGTTCTCATCAGTACCCATGGCGGCTACTGCTCGCTCCCAGACCTCGACGTCAAACTCAGCCATGACCTTGTCGGGCTCGCGAACGTCTTCATCGTGAACGATGAAGCGTCCTGGGCTCTCAGGGATGCTCTCGGGCCTCAATGGGGCTGCTACCGGGGCGCGGTGCGTCTGTTTTGGCCGCACTTTTCGAGAGTGGACGATCGTTATCGTCACCCGCTTTGGACCGCGGAGCGCCTCGTCTCCGCGTCGGATGATGCGGTGCAAACGCGGGAGCGTTTTCGTCGGCAGCTTCGCGCACTCCTGTTCCGTACGTCTGCTGTAAGCGTCATCCGCCCGCCGGAGATCGACGCGATACGGGATGCAGGTAGCCGAAGGGCGCTGCTGGAGCACAAGGAACGCGCCCAGTCGCTTGAAGAATACAGGGCCCTGGCGGACCTGTATGCTGTCGAAAACGACGCCCTCCGACAGGATCGCGATGAACTGCGAAGCAGGGTGGAGGAGTTAGCGGCGGAGGTATCCCGCCTGGACGGGGATCGTCAGGCTTTGTTGAGCCATCTCAACGCCGCGAAGGCGAAAGAGGCTTCGGGCCTTTCCCCCGATGATATCGCGCCCGACAGCCAGGAGCAGGGCGAGACCACGCCCCCAGAGCCGGGTGAGATCCGTTTCTACAAGAAGACGTACGCCAAGCCTGGGTACGACGTTGTTGTTCCCGTTGGCGACTGCGGCCACAACAAATGGGAGGGCGCTCACGCGGCAGACAAGGCACGCAAGGGCATCGCGCGCCTCGAGGGGGAACGAAGCTGGCAGACCCTTCAGCATTGCGCGTCGTGCACTGGCGGGGGCATGTGGAGGGTCCGCTGGTAAGGTGTGCGACTCGACACCTGATCTGACACCGCCGGGTCCCGGTGCCCCATCCCGATCGCTGTCTAATGGCATCACCATGCCGCCAGCGGCAGGCCTAGGACACGTTGCCGAGCTACTTCGCCAGCTCCAGCAACCCGACCTTTGCCTCGATGAGTTTCTGGTCCCTCCTCATCCCCATTCTCCTCTTGCCCCGCCGCCCGCGGGCAAGGACACCGGGACCCTGCAGTACGCTGTCAGGTCAGGTCGTAGCTATCGCACGCCATGAGCGCCGTTTTGCTGATCGGCGCCGACGTTCGCGCGATCGAGGGCGTCAGCGACGCGTCGACACGAGTCTCCCGCCTCGGCCAACAATTCGGCGCGCATAGCTGAGCGCCACCATGCACGACCTCCACCTCCCCGGCCTCTCCCCCACCCCCATCGCGCGCTACCTCGCCGCGCTCGGCCTCCTCCGCCTCGTCGCCGAGCAGCACGACCCCGACGCCCGCGCCCTCTGGTCATCCGACACCTTCGTCCTCCGCAGCACCCTCGACGCCGACGCCCTCCGCCGCTTCCTCCTAGAGACCTACCGCCCGAGCCCCGTCATCGCGCCCTGGAACGGCGGCAGCGGCTTCTACCCGAAGGACAACCGAGCCGCCCTCGACGCCATCCGCAAGGGCAACGCCGCGCGCTTCGCGCTCGTCCGCGACGTGATCGCCGCCGGGCGCGCCGTGGTGAAGCGCTTCGCCCTCGGCGCGAGCCCGAAGGCCGAGGACAAGGCCGCCTTCCTCGCCGCCATCCGCGCCACCTTTCCCGACGACGCGCTGCCCTGGATCGACGCCGCGGTACTGCTCGGCGCCGACGATCCGCGTTATCCGCCGCTGCTCGGCACGGGCGGCAACGACGGCCGCCTCGACTTCACCAACAACTTTCTCCAGCGGCTGGTCGAGCTGTTCGATCCCGCCATGGGCGTCGCGCGCCCCGACGCGGCAGCGTGGCTCGAGGGCAGCCTGTTCGGTACGCCCATCCCGGGTCTCGTGTCGTGCGCCATCGGGCAGTTCGCGCCCGGCGCCGCCGGCGGACCGAACGCCACCAACGGCTTCGAGGGCGGCTCGATCGTCAACCCCTGGGACTTCGTGCTGGCGCTCGAGGGGTCGCTGCTCCTCACCGCCGCCGCCACCCGTCGCCTCGAGTCGGCCGCCGGCGGCGCCCTCAGCTACCCCTTCACCGTGAGGCCCACTGGCGCCGGCTCTGGCGCCGCCGACGTGGCCGACGAGCAGCCGGCGCGCGGCGAGATATGGCTCCCCATCTGGACGCGCCCCGCCACGTACCGGGAGATCGCCGCGCTCTTCCGCGAAGGCCGCGCCACCGTGGGACGACGCACGGCCGCCGACGGCTTCGACTTCCGGCGTGCCGTCGCGTCGCTCGGTGTCGATCGCGGCATCGACGCGTTCGCGCGCTACGCCTTCGCCATGCGCTCCGGGCGATCGTTTCTCGCGACGCCGCTCGGGCGCGTTCGCGTGCGTCGGGAAGCCGAGAGCGATCTCCTCGTCGACCTCGACCGCGACGGCTACCTGGAGACGCTCCGCCAGGCGGCACGCCGCGACGAGTGCCCGGCCGCGCTCGCGTCCCACGTCCGGCGGCTCGAGAACGCCGTCTTCGCGATGCTGGGACGCGCGACGCCGCGCCGGCTCGCCGTGCAGAACGTCCTCGTCTGCCTGGGCGCGATCGAGCGCGCCGCCGGGGCGAGCCGCTTCGCCCGCGAGACGGCGCGCATCCGCCCGGTTCCCTGGCTCTCCGAGGGCTGGGCGATCGCTGCCGACGACGGCAGCCACGAGCTCCGTCTCGCCGCCGCGCTGGCCGGAGCGTGGGGCTGGCCTTGCCCATTCCGGGCCCACGTCGCCCCGGTCGGCCCGAGCGACCGCCGCGGATGGGAAGCGCCGGAATGGGAGCCGGGCAGCGCGCTGGCCACCTTCGGCGATACGATCGAATCCCTGGCGGCGACGCTCGACCGGCGGCTGCTCTCCGCGGAAACCGCCGCCGCGCCACCGGCCATCGATCCGCTCGACGGGCGCTGCCGCGCCGACGCCGCCGCGCTCGCGGCCTTCGTCCGCTGTGACGTCGACCTCGCCCGCCTCTGCGACCTCGCGGCGGGACTCGCGCTCGTGCGGATGCCGGCGACCCTCGGCCGGCGAGAGGAGTCGGCGGGCGCGACGGCAGGAACGTCCGCCGCCCTCGCGGCGCTGGTCACGGCATTCTCGCCGCCCGCCTTGCTCTCCCACCTGAAGCTCCTTCCTGTCGGCGCCACGCTCCCGCGACCGCGCCGAGTCGTCGCGCTGCTCCGCGCCGGCCGCACCGGCGGCGCCGTCGCGCTCGCGTGGCGAACGTTGCGCCTCGCCGGCATGCCGCTGCCCGAGCCGGCGCCCGATGCCGTCGAGTCGGACGGCGCCCGGCTCGCGGCGGCTCTCCTGTTTGCCCTCGAGCCGGCAAGCGTCGCGGAGCTGGCGCGGCGGCTCGTGGAGCCGATCGACCCAGCCAGCGAACCACCGACGAAAGGATCACCCGCATGACCACCATCGACACGGCTCTGTCCGCCGCTCCGCGCCTGCTCCTCGAAGCCGACCTGCGCCCGCTCCAGGGCACCCGCTTCCAACCGACCGGCTTTCCCGACCTCGGACCCGCCACCTACGAGGACGCCGACGGCCGGCGCATGCTCCTGCTCGAGTCCGCGCAGAGCGTCGCGAACCGGCTGGAGACCGTGTGCTGGGACGCGGTCGCGGACGACTGGCTGGCGCCGCTGCGCGGGCTGCCGCTCGTGAAGGTCGTCGACGAGGCGGGGAAGCCGCTCACCAACTCCGTGCTCGAGGCGCACCGGCTGAACTCGCCTTACATCCTCGAGGGCAAGGACCGCAGCGTCTTCGACCGGCTCAAGGCCGAGCTCGCCGATATGGAGGAAGGCGCGGTCGACATCCGCAAGCTCGCCGCGGTCCTGCTCCGGCTCGACGTCAACGCGCTCCTCCACGGCGTCTTCATCGCCAAGCAGGAGCTCGCCGGCGGACGCCTTCGCCTGCCGCGCGCGCTCTCCGGGTTCATCGAGGCGGCGGACGTGTCGGTGGCGCAGAGCGGCGGCGTCAAGAACGACGCCGTCAACCCCTCCGGCGACACCTCGAAGGGCTTCGGCAACGTGCCCTACGCGCGCGAGGAGTTCACCGCGAAGCGCATCGTCGCCTACTTCAACCTCGACCTGGCGCAGATCCGCGGCTTTGGGCTGGGCGCCAACGTCGAGGCGCTCCTCGTCACGCTCGCGCTCTACAAGGTCCGCCGCTTCCTCGCCGAGGGCCTCCGCCTGCGGACGGCGTGCGATCTCGAGTGCACCGAGCTGCGCGCGACGCGCCCCGCGGGCTTCGTCGTGCCCGAGCTGGCGGCGCTGGCGGAGGCGCTCCCCGGTCTGATCGACGCCGTCGCGAAGGAGAGCCGCTTCGCCGACCCGCGCGTCACGGTCGTCACCTGGAAGAAGAAGTAGCCCCGGTGCTGGCCATCGCCTTCGAGTTCCCCGCCGGTCGCTATCACGCGACGCCGTGGGGCCGGCACGTGAACGAAGCCGACGTCGGCTGGCCGCCCGACCCGTGGCGCATCGCACGCGCGCTGCTGGCAACCTGGCGCCGCAAGGCGACGCCCGACGAGGTGCCGCGCGAGACGCTGGCGCGGCTGATCGAAACGCTTTCCGGCGAGCTACCGGGCTACGCGCTTCCACCCGCGGTTCATGCCCACACCCGCCACTACATGCCGACGCGCGAGGGCCGGGCCGAGAAGACGACCCTCGTCTTCGACGCATTCGCGCGCTTCGGAGCCGACACCCGCCTGGTGGCCGTGTGGAATTCGCTTCGTCTCGACGGCGACGAGGAGCGCGCGCTCGATCTCCTGCTCGCTCGCCTGTCCTACCTCGGGCGCGCCGAGAGCTGGGTCGAGGCGCGACGCCTGCCCCAGTGGAACGATCCGCTCGATACGTGCCCCGCCGGGGACGGCGTCGAGACCGCTGCGTCGGACTCGCACGATCTGGTGACGCTCCTCGTCCCCCGCTCGCCGGCCGAGTACGCGGCGCTCCGAGCGCGGACCCTTGCCGACGCCAAGCAGCGGCGAGCAGGCAAGAAGGAGATGGACGCGATCGTCGCCACCCTGCCGATCGACTGGCTGGCGAGCCTCGAGGTCGAGAGCGGCGCGCTACGGGCGGCGGGATGGAGCGCCCCTCCGGCGGCGCGCGCCGTGCTCTACACGCGCCCGACGAGCGCGCTCCAGCCGGCGGCCGTCCCGCGAGTCCGGACGCGGAGGAGCCACACGCGAGTCAGGGTTGCGCGCTATGCGGTGTACGGCAAACCGCTGTGCCGCGTCGAAGACGCCGTGCGCTTCGGCGAGCGGATGCGGCGGGCGATCATGGGACGGTGTCGTACGATCCTCGGCCCCGAGAGCCTGCCCGAGGTCTTCTCCACCCACGGCCCGTCGGGCCATGCGCACGCGTTCTACCTTCCCGAAGCGCACGAAGGGGCGCGGCCCGGCCTCGCCGGCCGCGTCCATCATGCGATCGTCTTCGCAAAGGCAGGCTTCGACCGTAACGCCGTCGCCGTCCTCGAAGGCCTCCGACGAGTGGCCGACGCCGACGGCCGCGCCTGGCAGGTGATCCTCGAAGCGGTAGGCGACCTCCCTGCCTTCGCGTCGCCGCTGCTCCGCCACGCACAAGAGTGGCGCTCCGTGACCCCGTATCTCCATCCCTGGCACCGCAAGCCGCGCTTCGACGCTCCGGACCAGATCCGCCGCGAGCTGCGCGAGCGCGGCCTCCCCGATCCCACCGCCGTCGAGCCCGTCGCCGAGATCGCCGTCGGCGGCCGCATGCTGCGACCGATCCACTTCCATCGCTTCCGCTCCAAGCCGGGCCTGACGCAGCCGGATCGGCAGGGCAGCTTCTGGACGCTTCGCTTCGCGGAGCCCGTCCCCGGTCCGCTGGCGCTCGGCTTCGCCTGCCACTTCGGCCTCGGGCTGTTCGCCCCTCTCGAGTGACATGACACCTTAACCGAGAGCGTCAGGAGGCCCACGAGGCTCGATCGAATCACGTTCGACGCGTCCGTGACGGGCCGCGGGCACAGCGATCCGCGGGCACTGCTCGGCCGCATGCCACCTCGCGAGGACCCACCTCCGGTGCCGCCGGAAGCCGCGCAGCTCGTGCGCGACTTGAAGCGCCGCCACTATGCCGGCTGGCCCGACGAGCCGCTGCCGGCGCTCTGCGGCCTCACGCCGTGCGAGGCCGCCGCCCACCCGGCGATGCGCGCGCAGCTCCGCCTGCTGCTCGACGACATGGAGCACGGCGAGAGCGCGGCGCTGCCCGAGCAGCGCTTCGACTTCGACGAGCTGCGCCGAGCGCTCGGCTTCGTCTAGCTCGCCGGCGCGGGCCGCGGCGGCCGGAAGTCCACCGCGCGGCACCGCCCCGCGCGCAGCTCGCGCACCAGATCGTCCATCCCCCGGATGTCCGCCTCGAGCTCCGTCGCCACGATGCCGACGAAGCTGACGAGGTGCGCGTCGCTGCCGCCGTAGCCGGCCCAGCCCTGCGCGGCCATCATCGCGGCGACACGGTCGTCCTCGCCCTTGCGGCTGCCCCCGTTCAGCGCTTCCACGGCGACGACGCCTTCGAGGTGCGGCTTGGTCTCCAGGTGCGCGCACAGGCCGACGGTGGGACGCCCCGGGTGACACGGCAGGGCGACGCCGCCGAGACGCCACACCTCGGAGATCACCTCCTGCGCGGGCAGGCGCACGTTGGTGAAGTCGAAGCGTGCGAGGATGTCCTCGTTCACGCCGTAGACCAGCATGTGGCCGTACTCGGTCTCGACCTCGGCGGCGTTCAGGATGAGGAAGCCGTAGCGGTCTTCCAGGTCGCGGAAGTCGCGGCCGAGCTCGAACTGGCGGTGCTCGGTGAGGACGATGCCGTCGAGCGGCCGCTCGGCGCGCTTGCGCTGCAGCAGCTTGAGATAGGCCTCGACGGGGGCACGGCTGTCGTCGGAGCGCTCGGAGTGGAGGTGCAGGTCGAGGATCATCGCGCGGCCCGCGACCGTAGCCAGGCGGTCCGGCCGGGGCAACCCGCGCGGCGGCCGTCGCACCTGCGCGGTGTGGCCGGCACGTTTGACCCTCACGGGACGTGGGCCTACTGCTGCAAACGTGGCGTCCGCGTACGACCGTCTGGCCGACGTACTCCGCGCGCTCGAGGCCGAGTCGGTGGCGTACGTGCTGTTCGGCGGCCAGGCGGTGAACGCCCACGGCATCATGCGATTCACCGGCGACATCGACCTCTTCGTCGACCCGACGCCCGACAACGTCGAGCGCCTGCGCCGCGCCCTGCGCCGCGTATGGAACGATCCCGACATCGACGACATCCGCGTCGAGGACCTCGCCGGCGAGTATGCCGTCGTCCGCTACGGGACGCCGGACGACTTCGCCATCGACCTGACGGCGCGCATCGGCGACGCGTTCGCGTATGGCGACGTCGAGCATCAGCCGCTCGTCGTCGCCGGCGTGCCCGCGCGGGTAGCGACGCCGCGGATGCTCTACCGGATGAAGAAGGGCACGGCCCGCCCCCATGATCGGGCCGACGCGGCGGAGCTCCGGCGGCGCTTCGGGCTGGAGGACGAGTAGGTGCCCGTCCACAGGTTCCGCACGTTCGAGGAGGCTCGCGACGCCCTCTGGCTTCCCAGCGGCGACCCTCGCATCCTGGCGCGGCTGCGCCGCCTCGCGCAGCTCGCGCGCCCGGCGCCGATCCGGCGCGGCGTCACCCGCTTCCGGACCATCGCCGACGCAAAGGCGGGCCGGTTCGTCGCGGACCCGGACTGACGGTCAGGCCGGACGGAACTTCGCCAGGGTCGTCCCCGGCGCGACATCGTCGAACACCACCTCGACCGCCATGCCGATGCGAACCGCGTCGGGCGCGCAGCCGACTATGTTGGTCATGACCCGCGGCCCCTCGGCCAGCTCGACGATCGCCAGCACGTAGGGCAGCTCCTCGCGAAATCCCGGCGCCTGGTTCTGGTGCGTGACGGTGAAGCTGTAGACCGTGCCCCGCCCCGAGCAGCGCAGCCACTCGGTCGCCGGCGACATGCAGTGCGTGCACAGCGCACGCGGCGGGAAGCGCACCGTGCCGCAGTCGCGGCAGCGCTGGACGTAGAGCTCGTGGCGCGCGAGCGCCTCCCAGTAGCCGCGCGACTCCTCGTCGATGCGCGGCAGCGGCTTCACGTAGCGCTTCTCGCTCATGCGTTCCCCAGCAGCATGGTGACGCCGCTGTGGCGCTGCCCGAGCATGCCGCCCGTGCCGTGCACGAGCGCGACCTCGCAGCCCGCCACCTGTGCCGCGCCGCGCTCGCCGCGCAGCTGCCGCACCGCCTCGACGACGAGGAAGATGCCGCGCATGCCGGGATGGTTCGACGACAGCCCGCCGCCGTCGGTGTTGGTCGGCAGCGCGCCGCCGAGGCGCAGGCGCCCGTCGGCGCAGAACGCCCCGCCCTCGCCGAGCTGGCAGAAGCCGAGGGCCTCGAGCGTCGCCAGCACGGTGATCGTGTACGAGTCGTAGACCATGCAGAGGTCGACGTCGGCGTGGGCGACGCCGGCGCGCGCGAAGGCGAGCGGCCCGGACTGGCGCGCGGCGATGTCGAGGAGGTCGCGGTCGCCGATGCCGTGATGGCGCACCGCCTCGGCGGCGCCGAGGATCGTCACGGGCCTCGCCTTCAGGTCGCGCGCCCGCTCGAGCGACGTCAGCACGAGCGCGCCGCCGCCGTCGGAGATGAGGCAGCAGTCGAGGAGATGCAGCGGCGACGAGATGATGCGCGACGCCAGCACGCCCTCGACCGTGATCGGGTCGCGATACTTGGCGTGCGGGTTCAGCGCCGCGTGGTGGCGCATCGTGACCGCGATCTCGGCGAGCTGCTCGCTCGTCGTGCCGTACTCGTGCATGTGCCGCTGCGCGACCAGCGCGTACGAGCCGACGATGGTGGGGCCGTAGGGCAGCTCGAAGTGGTCGGCGGGGTCGCCCATGCCGCCGCCGCCCGTGCCGATCGCGAAGCGCTCCGACGCCGCCGTCGAGCCGTAGGTGACGAGCACGACGTCGCACAGCCCGGCGTCGATCGCCGCCGCCGCGTGCAGGCAGTGCGACACGAACGACGAGCCGCCGATCGCCTGCGAGTCCATCCAGCGCGGGCGCAGGTTCAGGTGCTGGGCCAGCGACAGGATGCCGATCGGGCCGACGCCGCTCGTGCACAGCCCGTCGACGTCGCGCAGCGACAGCCCCGCGTCCTCGAGCGCGCCGCGCGCGCTCTCGGCGTGCAGCTGGTACGCGGTCTTGTCCGGCGCGAAGCGGGCGGGGTGCTCGTAGACCCCGGCGATGGCGACGTTGCGCCACGGCGCCGTCACCCGATGCCCTCCGCGAACTCGACGAGGAGCCCGGCGAAGCGCTCGTGCTGCTCGAGCGGCGCCTGGTGCCCGGCCTGCGGGAGGATCTCGAGCCGGGCGCCGGCGATGCCCGCCGCCAGCTCGCGCGAGCGCTCGGGGGGCGTCACCTGGTCGTCGGCGCCGCCGACGACCAGCGTCGGCACGCGGACGCGGCCGAGCAGCGGCACGCCGTCGAACGCCTGGCAGGCGAGGAGGTCGCCGAGCCGCACACGCGGGTCGGTCTTCACCTGCTCCATCCAGGCTTCCTTCATGAGATCGAGGCCGGTCGACGGCGAGAACGTCTCGGTGGTGAACTGCTGCGGCAGCCGGCCGCGCGAGACGTCGCGGCTGATGGCGATCGCGCCGGCGAGGCCGTCGAAGCGGGCCGCCGTGCACACGAGCACCAGGCCCGCGATCGCCTCCGGCTCGCGCGCCGCGGTCACGAGGGCCACGGCACCTCCCATGCTGCGCCCGACGAGGATCGGCTTGCACGGGCCGAGCGCCCGCCGGAAGCGACGCACCAGCTCGGCCATGTGCTCGATCGAGCCCGGACCTTCGACGCCCGGCGAGCGCCCGTGCCCCGGCTGATCGAGAGCGACGGCGTCGTGCGTCGCGCCCAGCCCATCCAGCTGGCGGCGCCACATGCCAGCGTTGCTGCCCGCCGCGTGCAGCAGGACGAACGGACGGCGGCGCTCGAATGCCGGCGGCGCATCCGGCAGCGTGGTGCGGCCGGTGTGCAGGTAGTGGACCGTGACGCCGTCGAGGTCCACGAATTTCGTCGCGGGCGGGCTGGGCAAGTTCTGCCCGGTCTATGGCCGGCCGGCGCGGGGTGTCAAATTCTCCGCGCTCGCCGCGGCGCTTCAAGCTCCCTCACGCCCCGGCCGATACCCCGTCTAGCCCCATGTTCACCATCATCGGCCTGCTCGTCGTCTTCGGTTGCGTCCTCGGGGGCTTCACCATGGTGGGCGGGCCCATGCACGTGCTCGTCCAGCCGGCGGAGCTGGTGGTGATCGGCGGCGCGTCGCTCGGGACGCTGATCGCGGGCGCGCCGGGGAAGATGCGCGGCCGGCTCTTCGCCACCATCGGCAAGGCGTTCAAGAGCACGGCGCCGAGCAAGACCGACTACGTCGATCTCCTGAAGCTCCAGTACGAGCTCTTCACGTTCATGCGCAAGAACGGCGCGGTGGCGCTCGACGAGCACGTCACCGAGATCGAGAAGAGCAGCATCTTCAAGAAGTACCCGTCGTTCCTGCATCGCCACCACGCGGTCGAGTTCTTCCGCGACGCGCTGAAGCAGATCGTCAACGGCACCGCGTCGGCGGACGAGCTCGACATCCTGCTCGACGCCGAGCTGGAGACCCACCACGAGGAGGTCGCGATCCCGGTCGGGCTCCTCAAGACCACCGCCGACGCCCTCCCCGGCCTCGGCATCGTCGCCGCCGTGCTCGGCATCATCGTCACGATGGGCCATCTCGACGCCGGCCCCGAGGAGATCGGCCACCACGTCGCCGCCGCCCTCGTCGGGACGTTCCTCGGCATCCTGCTCTGCTACGGCCTGTTCCATCCGATCGCGAACAGCGCCGAGCTGCAGGAGGTCTCGAACGGCAAGTATCTGAAGTGCATCAAGGAGGGCGTGGTCGCGTCGCTGCGCGGCGCCGCCCCCATCGTCGCCGTCGAGTTCGCGCGCAAGGCGATCTTCTCCGACGAGCGCCCGACCAGCGAAGAGACCGACGCCGCCTGCCGTGCGGTGAAGCAGGCGGCCGGCTGATGGCCGACGAGCCGCGCCCGCGCATCGTCGTCAAGAAGAAGGGCGGTCACGGCGCGCACCACGGCGGCGCCTGGAAGGTGGCCTACGCCGACTTCGTGACGGCGATGATGGCCCTCTTCATGGTGCTGTGGCTGCTGACGCAGGCCGATTTGAAGCTGCGCCAGCAGATCGCGCAGTACTTCCGCAACCCCGGCGTGCTGGTCGGCGGCGCCATGATCAACGCCGAGATGAACGAGTCGCGCAGCCGCGAGCCCAAGGTCATCTCGATGGACGTGACCGTGGTCTCCGGCGACGCCGAGGAGGAGCTGCTCCAGAACCGTCTGCGCGAGATCGAGGAGATCATCGAGCAGAAGGCGACCGAGGACCCCGTTCTCGGGGAGATCAAGGATCAGGTCCTCGTCCAGGTGACGGAGCAGGGCCTGTCGATCCAGGTCATCGACAAGGGCCGCACCATGCTGTTCGACGTCTCGTCGGCGGAGCTGAAGCCGCCCGTCGTGAAGCTGCTGTCGAGCATCGCCGGCATGCTCGGCTCGATGCCGAACCCGATCTGGATCGGCGGCCATACGGACAGCCGGCCGTATCCGAGCGCCTCGGCCATGACCAACTGGGAGCTGTCGTTCCGCCGTGCGGACGCCGCCCGCCGCATCCTCGAGGCCAACGGGCTGCGCCGCGGTCAGGTCGAGCGCGTGCAATCGTACGCCGACAGCGAGCCGGTGATCCCGGAGAACCCGCTCGCGGACGAGAACCGGCGCCTGTCGATCCTCGCCGTGCGCACGCAGGCGCCGCCGCCCACACCCACCGCCGCGCCGGGCGAGGAGCCCGTCGTACTTCCGCCCGACCCGCTGCCGGGCACCACGGCCGCCGTACCCGTCGGCTGACGAACCCGAGGAGACCCCTCGCCATGCGCCCCACCGCTCTCATCGCAGCCGCTCTCGTCGGCCTCGTGACCACGGCCCACGCCGACGTTCTCTGCCGCAAGAAGTCCGGGGTCGCGCTCATCCGACCCGACGCCTGCCGCAAGAAGGAGACGGCCGTCGATCCGGCGGCGCTCGGCCTCGTGGGCCCGACCGGAGCCGCTG
The DNA here is from genome assembly GCA_026129405.1 of bacterium. Classification (NCBI taxonomy): domain Bacteria; species bacterium. Next base: position 720,750 of record JAHCID010000001.1, on the reverse strand, counting down.
GAGCCGCCGGAGCCACCGGCCCGGAGGGCCCGGCGGGACCGCCAGGGCCCAATGCCGTCCGGGCCTGGGCTCACGTCGACCCCAGCGACCCCTCCCTCGTGGCGGCCAGCGGCATCACCGGAGTCGCACGCGCCTCGACCGGCGTCTTCTGCCTCACACCCCAAGCCGGAGTCGACGCCGACACCAGCCTCCTCGGCGTGTCGGTCGACTACTACCACTCGTCCGGCGCCCAGAACTTCGCCCAGATATCGTATCCCCAGCTCAGCTGTGCTGAGGGGACCTTCGAGGTGCGGACCTTCGACGGGACCGGGAGCCTCGCGAACACGGTGAGCTTCGTGCTCGTCGCCTACTGAGCGCGCGGCGTTTCCCTGGCGCGGCGCGACGGCTACGCTGCCGTCGTGCGCCGACGCGATCTGGAAACGCTGGAGCTGCCGCGCGTCCTCGAGGCCGTGGCGGCGCATGCACGGTCGACGGCCGGCCGCGACGCCGTACGCGCCCTGCGACCCACCATCGAGCTCGCCGAGGCCCGCGAGCGCCTGGCGCGGCTCGGCGAGGCCACGGCGCTCGGCGACGAGGCCGGCGCCATCCCCACCGCCGACGTGCCGCTGCTCGCACCCGCGCTGGCGCAGGCCGCACCCGCCGGCGCGGCGCTGGAGAGCCGGCGGCTCGTCGAGGTGCGCGACGTGCTGGTCGTCGCACGACACGTGCGCACGCACCTCCGCCACGACCTCGACCGCTTCCCGCGGCTCGCGGCGCTGGCCGACGCCCTACCCGAGGCGCCCGAGCTCGAGGCCGAGCTGCTGCGTACGCTCGACGAAAGCGGCGAGGTACGCGAGGACGCGAGCCCGGCGCTGGCGCAGGCGCGTCGCGCCTCACGCGACCTGCGCGCCAAGCTGGAAGCGCAGCTCGAGCGCGTGGTGCACGATCCCGCGAACGCCGGCGTCGTCGGCGACGACTACGTCACCGTGCGCAACGGGCGCTACGTGCTGCCCATCCGCACCGCGGCGGCATGGAGCTTCGAGGGCGTGGTGCAGGACCGCTCCTCGTCGAGCGAGACCGTCTTCGTCGAGCCGCTGTTCGCCGTCGAGCTGAACAATCGCCTCGTGCTCGCGGCCCGCACCGAGGAGGAAGAGGAGCGCCGCGTGCGCGCGGCCCTGACCCACCTGGTGCGCGTGCACGCCGAGCCGCTGGCCGCGCTCGAAACGGCGCTCGCGCGCGTCGACGCGCTCGCCGCGGCCGCCGCATTCGCGCGACGGCACGGCGCCACGGCGCCGGCCCTGGGCGGCGACGTCGTCGACCTGCCGGGCGCCCGCCATCCCCTGCTGCTGCTCAGCGGCCGGCCGGTGGTGCCGGTCGACATCCGGCTCGATGCCGGCCAGCGCGGCCTCGCGATCACCGGCCCCAACGCCGGCGGCAAGACCGTCGCCCTGAAGACTATCGGCCTCCTCGGCCTGATGGCGCAGTCCGGGCTGTTCGTCCCCACCGCCGAGGGCGCGCGGCTGCCCTGCTTCGGCGCCGTGCTGGCCGACGTCGGCGACGAGCAGTCGATCGAGCACGATCTGTCCACGTTCACCGGCCACGCCGAGAACCTCGCCGCGATCGCGCGCGCTGCCGGCCCGGGGAGCCTGGTCCTCCTCGACGAGCCGGGTGCCGGCACCGACCCCATCGAGGGGGCGGCGCTCGCGGTCGGCGTCATCGAGGATCTGCTCGCGCGCGACGCGCGCCTCGTCTTCACGACCCACTTCCCGCAGGTGAAGACTTTCGCGCTCGCCGAGGCCAGCCTGGCGCTCGCCGCCTTCGACGTCGACGCGACCACCGGCTCGCCGCGCTACCGGCTCGACTACCACGCCGTCGGCCAGAGCTTCGCGCTCCCCATCGCGCGGCGACACGGCATCCCGGCGCGCGCGCTCGAGACCGCCGAGCGTCTCCTCGCCGGCGAGAGCCGGGACCTCGCGCGTGCCGTCGCCCGTCTCGAGGAGAGCCGCAAGGCGCTCGACGCCGCCCGCGAGACCGCGCGCGAGGAAACCGCGAAGCTCCGCGCGGCGCAGGCCGAGATCGAGACGCTGCGCGCCGACCTGCGCGCCCGCCAGCGCGCCCGCTGGAGCGAGGACCTCGACGCCTCGCGCCGCTTCCTGCGCGAGCTGCGCCTGGAGGGCCAGGCGATCCTCGACGCGCAGCGGGCGAAGCCCGACGCGGCGGCGCTGCGCCGCTTCGCCGCCGACGCCGCCGCCCGCGTCGAGGCGATGGCCGTCGCCGAGGTGCCGCCCGAGGCCAAGGCGCCCGGCCGACCGCCGCGGGTCGGCGACGTCGTCGAGGTGGTCGGCCGCGGCATCCGCGGTGAGCTCGTCGAGGTCGCGGGCGAGCGGGCTCGCGTGCAGCGCGGCGGGCTGCGCTTCGAGGTGCCGGTCGATCAGCTGCGCCTGGTCGAGGGCGCCCCGGCGCGCGAGCGGGTCGTCGTGCGCGTCGAGCAGCCGGCCGCGGAGATGATGCGCGGCGAGATCAATCTCGTCGGGCAGCGCGCCCGCGAAGCCGTCGACGCGCTGTCCGGCTTCCTCGACCGCGCCGTACGGACCGGGCTCGGCGAGGTGCGCGTGGTGCACGGCGTCGGCAGCGGGGCGCTGCGCAAGGCCGTGCAGGAGTTCCTCGCCAGGAGCCCCTACTGCGTGAAGTTCCGCGACGCCCACCCCGAGGCCGGCGGCCCCGGGGTCACGGTCGCCGAGCTGGCGTGAGACGCGGGGCCGCGGCCCCGCCCCGGCGTCACGGTACCGTCAGCGGCATCGTGTGGACGAACGTCCCCGCGGTGCTCTGCACCTCGAGCGGACACGCCCCCACGGCGCCCGGCGGCACGGCGACGGTGAGCTCCGTCGGCGTGGCCGTCAGCACCGGCGTGGGGATGCCGCAGATCGTGACCCCCGTCACGGTGACGAAGTCGCAGTGGCCGAGCAGGGTGACGAGGTCGCCGACCGCGGCCGTCTTCGGAGTGAAGTCGTCGATGCAGGCACAGCTCGCGCCCGCGACGCCGCAGCACACGCCGACGTTGTTCAGGTCCGACAGCACGACGTCGCCGATGAAGCTCCCCGTCAGCGTGTTGCCGTGGCCGAGACGGATGCGCGAGCCCGGTGCGCACACCTTCGCGGCGATGCTGCTCTGCCGCCCGAACGACACCGTGCCCGCGCCGTCGACGAAGATGCGGAGGTTGCCGCAGCCCGTGCCGACGACGGCGCCGTTGTTGGTCTTCCAGAAGCCGCCGTTCGGGATCGACACCGACACGCCGGGCGCGAGGACGAGGACGTTGCGGCCGCCGCGGAACGAGCACATCGCGTAGTCGCCGGTGCCGAGCGAGAGCCGCGCACCGTTGTTCGCGATCACGAACCCGTAGGCACCGGGCGCGAGGTCGCACTGGCCGTTGCCGGGCAGTACGTCGAACGCGCTGCAGTCGGCGTTCGGGTTGGCCGTCACCGCGCGGGAGGCGTCGCAGGCCGGAAAGGGCGCCGGGAAGCCGCAGGCCGTCTCGATCGCGGTGAGGTCGGGCTGGCAGCTGGCACTGCAGCTGTTCGGTACGATCGGCGTCGCGAACGGCTGCGGCGGCGGCTGCGCGATGGTGACGTTGGCGAGCGGCCCGCCGCCGTTGCGGAAGACCTGGAAGGCCTGCGCGCCGGGCTTGGTGAAGTACTGCGCGTCGGACACCGACTGGGTGCCGTCCGCGAACGACACCTCGTCGAGCCGCATGGTGCCGCAGCTGTCGCCGGGCAGGTTGCTCGCGCAGTTCACGCCGACGTGGCAGCCGCCGCTTATGGCCATGTCCTTCAGCAGCGCCTTGCGCATGGCCAGGACGAAGTAGTGGGTGGGATCCCGGTCGAGCGGCTGCGCGCTCGCCGCGCCGGCCGCGAGGACCAGCGTCGCCGCGACGATTCCGATCACGATGCGCCTCATCGTCCCCATCTCCTCAGTTCACCGTGAGCGTGGTCGACGCGGTGTAGGTCCCGGCCGTGCTGTCGAGCTGTACCGGGCAGGCGCCGGCGGCCCCGACGGGCACCTGCGCCGATATCTCGGTCGGCGTGACGACCGTGAACGACGCGGCGAGACCGCAGATGCGGACGCCCGTCGTGGCCGCCATGTCGCAGGAGCCGACCAACGTGACGGTGTCGCCGACCATCGCGGTGTGCGGCGAGAAGTCGTCGAAGCAGGCGCACGCGGTCGCCGTCGGCAGGCAGCAGTGGCCGCGATTGTTCGAGTCGGCGGTGACGGTCTCCGCGATGAAGCGGCCGGTGAGATCGTTGTTGTGGCCGATCAGCATCGTGCGATCGGGGGCGCAGAAGTCGCCCTGGATCGTCGCGTTGCGGCCGAACGCCGAATCGCCGAAGCCGTGGAGGCGCACGGTGATGCCCTTGCACCCCTGGCCGAACGTCGAGTCGTTGTTGATGCGCAGGTTGCCGATGATGTCGATGACCACCGGCGCCGCGATGCTCGTCGTCGTGCTCTTCCCGATGATGAGGTCGCACACGACGTAGTCGCCGCCGGTCAGGCGCAGCAGCGCGGCGTTCTGCACGTTCAGGTCGCCGTAGGTCCCGGGCGACAGATCGCAGCGGCCGTTGCCGGGGAGCGCGTCGGGGACGCCGATGCAGTCGCTCCCCGAGATCGCCTTCACGGGCTTCGTCGGATCGCAGACCGGCGTGACCGCGGGGAACCCGCAGGCCACGGCGAGATCGCCGTTGTCGGGAACGCAGCCCTGGTTCACGGTCCGGCAGCTCGGGTTTCCGTCGCCGTCCAGGTCGGGGAGGATCGGCAGCACGAGCGGGTCGCTGCCGTCCGGCTTCGAGCCGGGCAGGCGAACGACCAGGTTCGGCAGGCCGTTCACCTTGTTGGAGAACAGCTGCCAGACGCTGGCGCCCGGCCGGTTGAACTTCGCGACGTCGGCCGCAAGCTGGGAGCCGTCGGCGTAGAAGACGTTCTCGTTCGTCGTGACGCCGCAGCTCGAGTTCGGGTTCGGCTGCGCACAATTGACGCCGATGTTGCAGGCGCCGAGCAGGGTGATGTTCTTCAGGCCGGCGTTCTTCATCGAGAAGATGAAGTACCGGTTCAGGTCCGTCACCAGCGGCGGGTTCGCCGCCGCCGCGACGCCCGCCAAGAGGAGGCTTCCCCCCACCACCGCCGCCATTCGCACGCGCATGAATCCTCCTCGGGTTGTGCCGCGGGACCCAGCAAGAGCGATGCCGCCTGCCGGTGCGCATCGCTGCGCGTGCCGCGCGGCGTCCGACGTGCATTTTCGTGCGGCGACGGCCCGGAACGGTGCGGATCCGGCCGGTGAGCACGCCGGCCGCGCGCACGCGGGGACGCGGCCCGGCTGCGAAAACGCGGCGCGGGAGGGACGCCGTACGGCGCACCCTCCCGCGCGTGGTCGGATCGATCGTGGGGCGGGCCGCCCCGGATCGATCAGCTCACCGTGAGCTTGTGGCTGGCGATGAAGGTGCCCGCCGAGCTCTCGACCTCGACCGGGCAGGCGCCGGCCGCACCGGCGGGGACCCGGACCTGGATCTCGTTCACGCCCTGCGCGACGATGGTCGCCGGGATCGCGCAGATCTTGACGCCGCTGACGCTCGAGAGCGAGCAGCCGCTCGTCAGCGTGATGACCCCGCCGACGGACGCCGTCGTCGGCGTGAAGTCGTCGAAGCAGGCGCAGCGGCTGCCGCAGCAGCGCCCGCGGTTGTTCGAGTCGGAGTTCACGACGTCGCCGACGAAACGCCCGAGCAGGTCGTTGTTGTGCCCGAGGCTGACGTTGCGCTGCGGGGCACACAGGAACATCGACACCGAGGCGTTGCGGCCGAAGCTCACCGCACCGCCGCCCGCGGCGTTGACGGTGAAGTCGCCGCACTGCGCGCCGAACGTCGAGCCGTTGTTGACGCTCATGTTGCCGGAGACGTTCACGGTCGAGAGCGCCTTCACGGTCGAGTTCGTGTTCTTGCCCATGTTGACGCTGCAGAACTGGTAGGTGCCGCCGTCGAAGCTGATGCTGGCGCCGTTCTGCACGGTCAGGTTGCCGTAGGTGCCGGCGGGTAGATCGCACTGCCGGTTCCCCGGGCTCGAGTCGGGCACGCCGACGCAGTCGCCGCCGGAGCTGACCACCACGGTCTTCGTGAGGTCACACGCCGGGAACGGATTCGGCAGGCCGCAGAACGCCTCGAGGTCGCCGAAGTCCGGCACGCACTGCTGGCCGACGGTCTGGCAGCTCGGGACCCCGTCGCCGTCGAGGTCACCGAGGATCGGCAGCGACAGCGGGTTCGCCCCGTTCGGCCCGGGACCAGGCTGGCGGATGGTCACGTTCTGCGGGCTGTTCACCCGGTTGCTGAAGAGCTGGAAGATGTTGGCACCGTTCTTCGGCCAGCGCGTGAAGTCGGCGGCGATCTGCGAGCCGTCGGCGTAGAACGAGTTCTCGTGCGTCGCCGAGCCACAGCTCGAGTTGGTCGACGGCTGGGCGCAGTTCACCCCCGTGTTGCACGGCGACAGCACGTCCATGTTCTTCAAGCTCGCGTTGCGCATCGCGAAGATGAAGTACGAGTCGAGGTCGGTGCGTAGCGGTTGTGCCTCCGCCAACGCCGGCATCACGAGGCCGAGCAGGCCAACGCCCAGGCTTCGGACCGGATTCGGAACACGGATCGTCGAACGGTTCATGGCAGCCCTCCTTCAGGAAGTAGGTGCCGCCGAGATCCGCCCCGACCACGCCCCTCCCGGAGCGAGGAGCCCCGTACCCACCAGCACGGGATCGAACGACGTCCGGACATCGCCGGGGTCGCCCTCGACGGGCATGTTTCCGCCGAGGACGACGTTCGCAGATTGGCACATGTGTCACGGGGCGGGGATCCGCGAAGGACCCCGCCCCGTGGCGTGCGATGCGCCGTGGCCGCTCAGGGCACGGTGAGCTTCAGGGTCGCGATGAAGGTACCGGCCGAGCTGTCGACCTCGACCGTGCACGCGCCGGCGGCGCCGGCGGGAACCTGGACCTGGATCTCGTTGACCCCCGGCGAAACGATCACCGCCGGGATGCCGCAGATGCGCACCTCGGTGACGCTCGCCAGCGAGCAGCCGCTCTTCAGCGTGACGATCCCGCCGACCGGCGCGTGCGTCGGCGTGAACTCGTCGAAGCAGGCGCAGCGCCCGCCGCAGCAGCGCCCGCGATTGTTCGAGTCGGCGTTGACGACGTCGCCGACGAAGCGCCCGAGCAGATCGTTGTTGTGCCCGAGGCTGACGTTGCGCTGCGGCGCGCACAGGAACATGGTCACCGAGGCGTTGCGGCCGAACGCCACCGAGCCGCCGCCTGCCGCGTTCACGGTGAAGTCGCCGCACTGCGCGCCGAACGTCGAGCCGTTGTTGACGGAGACGTTGCCGCCGATGTTCAGCGTCGCGGCCGACTTCGCGGTGCTGTTGGTGTTCTTGCCGATGTTGACGCCGCAGAATTGGTAGGTGCCGCCGTCGAAACTGATGCTGGCGCCGTTGTTCACGTTGAGATTGCCGTAGGTGTCCGGCGGCAGGTCGCACTGGCCGTTCCCGGGAATCGAGTCGGGCGCGCCGATGCAGTCCTTGCCCGGCTGCACGAGGACCGTCTTCGCGGGGGCGCAGGCCGGGAACGGCTTCGGCAGGCCGCAGAACGCCTCGATGTCGCCGAAGTCGGGAACGCACTGCTGGCCGACCGTCTGACAGCTCGGGACCCCGTCGCCGTCGAGGTCACCGAGGATCGGCAGCGACAGCGGGTTCTCGCCGTTCGGCCCGGGGCCAGGCTGCCGGATGCTCACGTTCTGCGGGCTGACGAGGAAGTTGCTGAACAGCTGGTAGATGTTCGCGCCTGCCTTCGGCCAGCGCGTGACGTCGGCCGCGATCTGCGAGTTGTCGGCGTAGAACGAGTTCTCATGGATCGCGACCCCGCAGCCGGAGTTCGTCGCCGGCTGCTTGCAGTTCACCCCCGTGTTGCACGGCGACAGCACGTCCATGTTCTTCAGGCTCACGCTGCGCATGGCGAAGATGAAGTACGAGTTGAGATCCGTTCGCAGCGGCTGCGCCATGGCCCAGGCCGGCACGAGCGAGAGAGCCAGTGCGGCGAGCCAACCCATGCGGTCACGCGACGAGTTCATCGGAGCCCTCCTTCCGCAGTGCGAGAAGAGTGATTGCCACGGAGCCCGCCACCACGCCCCGTCAGCCACCCGCTCCGAGGACCGACACCCGTGCCCGTAGCACGCACCAGCCCGTCTGCCTAGGTCACCAGAAGACGCGCGATCGAGAAAGACGTTATGTGCTTCCCGAGCCCAGGAGCGCGCCGAGATCGTCGCGACCGAACGTGTAGCGGGTCGCGCAGAAGTCGCACACGACCTCGGCGGCCGGCGCCTCCGCCACGAGCTCGGCGAGACCCTGCGGGCCGAGCGCGGCCATCGCACCCACCACTCGCTCGCGATTGCAGCGGCAGCGGAACCGGACCGGCAGGCGCTCGAGCGTGGGCACCGTCTCGCCGAGAAGCGCCCCGAGCATTCCCGCGGCGCCGAGCCCGGCGCGGACGAGCTCGCTCGGGGCCGGGGCGTTCTCGACCCGGGACGCCAGGCGCTCGAGCACGTCGTCCGGCGCGTCGGGCAGGGCCTGGAGCAGGTACCCGCCCGCCGCACCGACCCGCCCGTCCGCCTCGATCCACACGCCGACGGCCACGGCCGAGGGCGTCTGCTCGGACTGGTCGAGATACGAGGCGAGGTCGTCGCCGATCTCGCCGGAGACGATCGGGACGATGCTGCGGTAGAGCGTGCCGCCCGCGAGCGGCAGCCGCATCACGCAGAGGACGCCGCGCCCGACCGCGCCGCCGACGTCGAGCTTGCCGGCGCGGGGTGGGAGGTGGATCTGCGGCCGGCCGACGTAGCCGCGCACGTCGCCGTCGGGCGTGGCGTCGGCGAGGACGCCGCGCAGCGGCCCGTCGCCGCTCCACTCGAGCGAGAGCCGCTCGTCGCGCTTCAGCGTGCCGGCCAGAAGCATCGCGCCGGTGAGGGCGCGGCCGAGCGCCGCGGTCGCGGTCGGCAGGGTGCCGTGCCGCCGGCGTGCCTCGTCGACGAGCGCGGTCGTCTCGGCGGCGAGCACGCGCACCGCGCCCCCGGCCACGAGGGCACGGACCAGCTCGTCAGCCACCGCGCGAACCGGTCTCGGCCGCGGCGACCAGCTCGGCGGCGAAGGTGCCCGCGTCGACGTAGCCGATGAAGCGCTTGCGCTCCTTGCCGTCGGGGCCGAGCAGCACGTACGTCGGCACGCCGGGGACCTCCCAGCGTCGCATGAGCGCCTCGGTCGCGGCGTCCTGCTCGGTGACGTCGGCCTTCAGCGACGCGTACGCCTCGGCGGCGCGCACCACGCCGGGATCGCGGAAGGTCGTACGCTCCATCTCGCGGCAGGGCAGACACCACGCGGCCTGGAAGTCGATGAGCACCGGACGACCCGCCGATACGGCGCTCGCCAGCGCCGCCTCCGAGAACGGCGTCCACACGATCGCACTCTCCCGCTCGGCCGAGCCAAGCCCGACGAGCCCGAAGACGATCACCGCGACGCCGGCCGCACGACGCGCCCAGCCCAGCGCCGAGCCGCGGCTGCCGACGAACCCCTGGACCACGCCGGCCGCCACGAAGAGCGCCGCCCACGCCAGGCGCACGGCCCAGGGCGGCAGGAGCGGCGTCGCGAAGTGGATCGCGAGGCCCAGGAGCAGGAAGCCGAAGAGCCACTCGACCCACGCCAGCCACGCGCCGCTGCGCGGCAGGCGGCGCAGGCGTCCGGCCAGCGCCGCGAGCGCGACGTAGGGCAGCCCCATGCCGAGCCCGAGCACGAAGAAGAGCGTGAAGCCGAGCGCCGCCGACTGCTGCGCGCCGACGAAGAGGAGCAGGGCGGCGACGATGGGGCCGATGCAGGGCGCGCCGACGACGCCCATCGTGAGCCCCATGAAGAGCGCGCCGAGATAGCCTTCGCCGGCGCGTCCGGCCCACTGCAGCACGGCCGAGGGCATGCGGATCTGGTAGAGCCCGAAGTTGCCGAGCGCGAGCGCGGCCATGAGGAGCGCGATGCCGCCGAGGACCGCCGGCTGCTGCATCGCCGCACCGAAGAGCGAACCGGTGAGCGCCGCCGCGACGCCGAGCCCCGAGAACGTGAGGCAGATGCCCAGCACGTACACGACCGCGTGGGGCACGGCGCGGGTGCTGTCGGTGCCCGTGCGGCCGCCGAAGAAAGCGACGGTCACCGAGATGAGCGGGTAGACGCAGGGCGTGAGGTTCAGCGCCAGACCGACCATGGCGATCCACAGGAACGTGAGGCCCCAACCGAAGCGGGCGACGAGATCGGCGATCTCCTGTCCGCCGTGCACCGTGCCGCCCGGCGTGCCGACCGCCGCGGCGTCGGGCGGCGCGGCCTCGAGCTCGACGGTCTGCGGCGGCAGACAGGTGGTGTCGCTGCACGCCTGATAGCGCAGCGTCGCGCGCAGGGGACCCGCGCCCGGCGCCGCGCTGCCGGAAAGCGGCGCCGTCGCACGCACGGTGCCCTCGAAGAGCAGCATCGGCTTGCCGCCGGAGAAGGCGAGGGGACGATCGACGGGCTCGGGCCAGCGCACCGGACCTGCCGTGACGCCGTCGGGCGGCGCGAGCGCCAGCGAGGTCGGGATCAGGAACTCGTCGCGCGGCTTCGTCGCGTTGACGTGCCAGCCGGGTGCGATGACGAGCTCGACGGTCGCCTCGGCGGCGGTCGCCCGCAACGAGGCACGGACCTGCTCGTCCGCGTGGGCGACGCCGAGCAGCAGCGCGACCGCCAGGGCGGCCCCGCCGCCTACCGCGAAGAGGCCGGCCGGGCGCCGGCGGACGACGGATCCGAGCGCGCGCACGCCGCTAGCGGATCGGCACGACCTTGGCCGGCTCGGGCTCCGTCGTCGTCCGGGGCGCCGGCAGCGGGCCCGAGAGCGGCACCGAGTCGACGATCTCGAGGCCGTGCCCGGGCAGGCTGACGAGGCGGAGCGGGTTGTTCGTGAGCCAGCGGATCTTGCGCACGCCGACGTCGCGCAGGATCTGCGCGCCGATGCCGAAGTCGCGGAAGATGCTCTTGCGCTGCGACGCGAAGCCGCTGCTGGGCGCGCTGGCGCTGCTGCCCTCGGGCAGGTCGAACTGATCGAGCCCGCGGCCGGGACGACGCAGGTAGAGGATGACGCCGCGCCCCTCCGCCGCGATGTGCTCCATGGCGCGGTGGAGCAGCGCGCGCGTGTCGCGCAGGCTGTAGCCGAAGATGTCGCCCGGCAGATACTCGAGATGCGGGCGGACCAGCACGGGCGCGTCGCCGCGCACGTCGCCGAGCACGAGCGCGAGATGCTCGCAGTCGTCGATGTCGGTCGTGTAGACGCGGGCACGGAAGTCCTTGCCGTAGCGCGTCGGCATGGGTGCCTCGGCGACGCAGTGGACGAGCTGCTCATGGGCGCTGCGATAGGCGATGAGGTCGGCGACGGTCGCGATCTTGAGCCGATGCTCGGCAGCGAACCGCTCGAGGTCCGGCAGGCGCGCCATGCTGCCGTCGTCGCGCATGATCTCGCAGATGACGCCGGCGGGTGCGAGACCGGCGAGACGCGAGAGATCGACGGCGCCCTCGGTCTGCCCGGCGCGCACGAGCACGCCGCCCTTGCGGGCACGGAGCGGGAAGACGTGGCCGGGCGTGACGACGTCGCCGGGGCCGGCGTCGGGCCGGATCGCCGTGCGGATCGTGATCGCGCGGTCGGCCGCCGAGATGCCGCGACCGATGCCGTTCTTCGCGTCGATCGAGACCGTGAACGCGGTGCCGAGCGGCGAGCGGTTCTGCCGCACCATCATCGAGAGCCCGAGCTGCTCGCAGCGGTTCTCGGTGAGGGACAGGCAGATCAGGCCGCGGCCGTGCGTGGCCATGAAGTTGATGTGCTCGGCGGTGACCTTGTCGGCCGCGACGCAGAGGTCGCCCTCGTTCTCGCGGTCCTCGTCGTCCATCAGGATGATCATGCGCCCGGCGCGGATCTCCTCGAGGGCTTCCTCGATAGGGACGACGTGCGAGCCGGCGCGGCGCGGAGCCATCGGGGTCGGATGATAGCCACGGGCCCCCGGCGAGGCCAGCGAGGCGGTTTTTCGTTGCCGCCCGCGAATCCCGCATGTTAGCCCCGGCCCATGCGGACCCCGGCTTTCCTCTGCGCAGCCGCTCTGGCCGTCGCGATACCCGCCCTCGCGTTGGAGCCGTCGGCCGTCGAGAAGGCCGCCCGGTCCGAGGCCACCCGGGGGCTCAAGGCCATCACGAAACGCCTGGCCGGGCCGGGCTACATGGGCCGGGACAACGCCACCCCCGAGTCCTCGAAGGCGCAGCGCTACCTGATCCGCAAGCTGCGACGGCTGGGGGAGGGCGTCCACGGGGGCCGTGCCTACGACGCCTACCGGCAGCCGTTCGTGCGCGGGGACAACATGGGGACCAACCTCGTCGCCGTGATCCCCGGCCGCGAGCTGCCGAACGAGGTGGTCCTCGTCGGCGGCCACTACGACCACCTCGGCACGCGCAGCGACGCCAACGGCGACTGCCGCTCGCGCGGCGTCCCCGGCGGGGTGCGCTGCCCCGGGGCGACCGACAACGCCGCCGGCACGGCGATCGTCCTCGCCATCGGGAAGGCCATCCGCTCGCTGCCCGAGCCGCCGCGCCGCACCGTCGCGCTGGTCCTGTGGGACAGCGAGGAGGACGGTCTCGTCGGCTCGCGCTACTGGGTGTCGGACGAGCCGCTCATCCCGCTCGCGCAGACCGTCGCCTACGTGAACTTCGATCTCCAGGGCTCGAACCTGCTGCCCTCGCTCGCGCGCACGAGCTTCGCGGTCGGCGCCGAGACCGGCGGCAGCGCGCTCGGCGGCTTCGTCGCCGGCGCGGTGGCGAAGGAGGACATCGACACCGCGCCGGTCAGCTACCTCTTCGGCGAGCTGCGCAGCGACTACGCGAATCTCGTGCAGTACGGGCGCGTGCCCACGGTCTTCTTCGGCGACTCGTCGGGCCCCTGCTACCACCACGTCGGCGACACCATCGAGAACGTCGACTTCGCCAAGCTGCGCCTGCAGAGCCGCGTCGGCTTCCGCACGGTGATGGCGATCGCGGAGGCGGACGAGCGCCCGCCGTTCGTCGACCCCGCCACCATCCCGCCCGTGACCTACGCCGACGCCGTCTCGATCGAGCGCGTCTTCCGCCGCGCCGACCCGGACGTCCCCGTCTACTTCACCCCCGCGGACCAGCTGCTGCTGCGCCGGATCCAGGCCGACCTGGCCGGCGTCGTCGGTGCGGGTCCCGCGGCGTTCGACGGCACGGCCATCGGCGTCACCGCGAACGCGGCCCTCCAGGGCATCGCCGCGATCGGCCGCATCCCCTGCGGCGCGTTCTCCGTGCGCCGGCGGTGACCCGGCGGCGCGGGCGACCGCCCGACGGCTACTCGACCGTGACGCTCTTCGCGAGGTTGCGCGGCTGATCGACGTCCGTGCCGCGGTAGACCGCGACGTGGTAGGCGAGCAGCTGGAGCGGGATCGTCAGCAGGATCGGCATCAGCAGCTCGTTGGTACGCGGCACCGTGAGCACCTCCCAGGCGACGTCCTCCAGCTCCTCGCTGCGCTCGTCGGTGACCACGATGATGCGCCCGCCGCGCGACTCGACCTCCTTCAGGTTGGAGAGCGTCTTCTGGAAGACCGCGTCGTGCGGAATCAGCACGACGACGGGCATCTCCTCGTTGATGAGCGCGATCGGGCCGTGCTTCATCTCGCCCGCCGGGTAGCCCTCGGCGTGGATGTAGGAGATCTCCTTCAGCTTGAGGGCGCCCTCGAGCGCCACCGGGTAGTTCACGCCGCGGCCGATGTAGAGGAAGTCCTGCGACTGGCCGTACTTCTTCGCGACCCGCTCGAGCAGCTTCTCGCGCGCCAGCACGTCGCGCACGTGATGCGGGAGCGCGACGAGATCGCTCACCAGCTGGCGCCCGCGCTCGGCGTCGATGACGCCGCGGCGGCGGCCGAGGTGCAGCGCGAGGAGGTAGAGCGCCGTCAGCTGCGTGGTGAACGCCTTCGTGCTGGCGACGCTGATCTCGGGCCCGGCGTGCGTGTAGAGCGTCGCCGTCGCGCGACGCGCGATCGACGAGTCGACGACGTTGCAGATGGCCAGCACCGGCGTGCCGTGCTCGCGGCCCGTCTCGACCGCGGCCAGCGTGTCGGCCGTCTCGCCCGACTGCGACACCACCATGAGCAGCGTCTTCTCGTCGAGGATCGGGTCGCGGTAACGGAACTCGCTGCCGTAGTCGACCTCGCACGGGATGCCGGCGAGGCGCTCGATCAGGAACTTGCCGACCAGGCAGGCGTGCCACGCCGTGCCGCACGCGACCAGCACGCAGCGCTCGACGTTGGTCGGCAGCTTCGCGGTGACCTCGACGTCGAGCTGCACGTCGCCCTCTTCCTGCAGGAGGCGGCCGCGCATGGTGTCGATGATGGCCTGCGGCTGCTCGTGGATCTCCTTCAGGAGGAAGTGCTTGAAGCCGCCCTTCTGTGCGGTGACGGCGTCCCACGCGACCACCTTCGGCTCGCGCTCGACGGGCGTGCCGTCGAAGGTCGTGATCTCGACGCCCGCGCGCGAGACGTCGGCGACCTCGCCGTCCTCGAGGAACACGACCCGGCGCGTGTACTCGAGCAGCGCCGGGATGTCGGAGGCGACGAAGTTCTCGCCCTCGCCGAGCCCGAGCACGATCGGCGTCGCGCTCTTCGCGGCCATCATGTGGTTCGGCTCGTCCTCGGAGAGCACGACGATCGAGTACGAGCCCTCGAGCTGCCTGATCGCGCGCCGCGTGGCCTCGGCGAGGCCGAGCCCCTGCTCGACGAGCTCGTCGATCAGGTGCGAGATCACCTCGGTATCGGTCTCCGACGCCATCTTGCGGCCCCGCTTCGCGAGCGCGTGCCGCAGGTCGAGGAAGTTCTCGATGATGCCGTTGTGGATGACGACGATGCGGCCGGCGCGATGCGGATGCGCGTTCTGCTCCGAGGGCCGCCCGTGCGTCGCCCAGCGCGTGTGGCCGATGCCCGGCGTGCCGCCGAGGGGCTGGTCGCGCAGCAGGGTCTCCAGATTGTCGAGCTTGCCGACCGAGCGGCGCACCTCGATGTGACCGTTCGTGAACGCGGCGAGGCCTGCCGAGTCGTAGCCGCGGTACTCGAGCTTGCGCAGCCCGGAGAGCAGGACGGGGGTGGCCTCCCGCGGGCCGATGTATCCGACGATGCCGCACATGGTTCTAACGTCCTCGCCGCGGGCGGGGCCTTCGCTTGCGCCCGACCGCGGTCTTCCGGCCGCCGGCCGTGCCGGCGGGCTTGCGTCGCTTGCGGGCGTCCTTCGCCTGCATCGCGACACGCTTGGCCGCGGTCTTCGCGGCGCCGGCCTTCGTGCTCCCGGCCTGCGTCTTCCCGGCCGGCTTTTTCGCCGACGTCTTCTTCGTCGACGTCGTCTTCACCGGCTTCGTCTTCACCGGCTTCGTCGCCACCGACGTCGTGGCCACCGGCTTCGTGGCGCCCGCCTTCGGGCGCGCGGCCGCCGGCTCCGCGCCGGTGGCGCGCGCACGAAAGCGCGCGACCCAGCCCTCCACGAAGCGCGGGGGAACGCGGCTCACGACCAGCGCGCCCGGCGGGACGTCCTTCGTCACCGTGGTGCCGGCGCCGACGTAGGCGTCGTCGCCCACCGTCACGGGCGCGACCAGCTGCGTGTCGCTGCCGATCTGCACGCGCGCCCCGATGCGCGTGCGGTGCTTCTCGAAGCCGTCGTAGTTGCAGGTGATCGTGCCGGCACCGACGTTGGTGTCGGGCCCGATCTCGCAGTCGCCGAGGTAGGTCAGGTGGTTCGCCTTGGTGCGCGGGCCGACGTCGGCCTTCTTGCACTCGACGAAGTTGCCGATGTGCACCTGCTCCGCGAGCCGCGTTCCCGGGCGCAGGCGCGCGAACGGCCCGATGATCGCGCCGGCACCGACCTCGGCCTCCTCGATGACGCAGGAGAAGCGCAGGTGGACGCCGTCGGCGAGCACGGCGTCGGTGATCCAGGCGTTGCCGTCGAGGCGGCAGTTGCGCCCGATGCGGGTGCGCCCGCGCAGGGTCACGTTCGGACCGATCACGGTGTCGGCGCCGATCTCGACCTCGGGCCCGACGTAGGCGGTGGCCGGATCCTCGAACGTCACGCCCGCGTCCATCCAACGCAGGGCGACCTCGTCCCGGCGCTGGGTCTCGAGGCGTGCCAGCTCGGAGCGGGTGTTGATGCCCGCGACCTCGTCCGGCCGATCGCTCTCGACCGCGACGACGCGCTTGCCGCCGCGTGCCGCCAGGCCCACGACGTCGGTCAAGTAGAACTCCCCCTGCGCGTTGTCCGACCGCAGCTCACCAAGGAGCGGGAGCAGGACGTCGGTGCGAACACAGTAGAAACCCGGATTGACCTCGGTGATCGCCTTCTCGGCCAGCGTCGCATCGCGTTCCTCGACGATGCCGAGCACCCGCCCATCAGGCTCGCGAACGATCCTGCCATAGCCCTTCGGATCTGGGAAACGCACCGTGAGCAGCGTGAGGTCGGCGCGCTCGCGCCGGTGCGTCTCGACCAGGCGGGCGAGCGTCTCGCGGCGGATGCGCGGGGCGTCGCCATAGAGGATGAGGACGTCGCCCGCGAAGCCCTCCAGCGCCGGCACCGCGCACTGGACGGCGTGCCCGGTTCCGCGCTGCTCCGCCTGGTGCGCGAATGCGAGGCCGCGCAGGCCCGCGCGCGCCGCCTCGGCGCGGACGGCGTCGGCTTGATGCCCGACCACGACCGCGACCCGGTCCGGGTCGAGCGAGCCGAGCGCATCGAGCACCCAGCGCAGGAGGGTCCACCCGCCCAGCTCGTGCAGGACCTTCGCCCGCTCCGAACGCATGCGGGTGCCGAGCCCCGCCGCCAGTACGATGGCCCCCAGCCGATCCCCGTCCGCCACGGGCGCGGCGGTATCACATTTCGCCCTCCCCGTGCATGCCGCAGACGCCGGCGACTTGCTCGCCGGCGCGACCGGGCCTAAAGCGAGGGTGGAACGATGAAGCACGGTCTGCTGGCGGCGGCGGTGATGATGGCGGTGGTGGCGGCGACGGGATGCAAGGCGCCGAAGCGACCCGAGGTCCAGAGCGCTCCGCCGCTCGTGGCCGACGAGGATCGTCTCCCCTGGGCAGCGGACGAGCCCTGGTTCGTCGTCATTCGCAAGTCCTGCCGGACCCTCGACGTCTACCGGATGGGCGCGCGCGTCCGCAGCTACTCGGCCGTCTTCGGCATGGGCGGCATTCGCGACCCGAAGCTCTACGAAGGCGACCGGCGCACGCCCGTGGGTCTCTACAGCATCGTCGAGAAGCGCCGGCACCCCCGCTGGGGCCACTTCTTCCTGCTCGACTACCCGAACGAGCGTGACAACCGGCGGTATTGGGTGGCGCTGAGCGAGGGCGCGGTGCCCGCCGGCGCCGGCGTCGGCGGCGCGGTCGGCATCCACGGCACCGACAAGCCGAACCTCAACCGGCTGAACGTCGACTGGACGTGGGGATGCATCTCGATCGCCAACGCCGACGTCGAGGACCTGAACGCGCTGATCCCGGTCGGCACCCCGGTGCTGATCGAGCCGTAGCGACGACGCTCAGCGTTCGCCGACGAGGTAGGTGGCCCCGGCCGGGCCGGCGAGCGCCGTGTGCACCGTCCCGCACGGCAGCATGAGCCGGTCGCCGGGACCGAGACGCAGCGACTGCCCCTCGGCGCCGAAGGTGATCTCGCCCGCGACCACCCACAGGCTCTCGTCGTGGTCGTGGCTGTGGGGCGCGTAGGACGCGCCCGGCCCGTCGGTCCAGCCCCAGACGCGAAACCCCTCGGCCTCGAGCGTCCGCCGCAACGCCGCTTCCGTGGGGGCACCCCCACCCGCCCAGGCGATGCGTTCGAGCCGCATGATCCGCGACTAGACCAACGCGGCACGCGCGTCGATGGGGGGTCGCTCGCCCCGCGCCGCCGCCTGCGCCCGGGCGCGCGCGCGGCCGAGACGCGCGCTCAGCTCGACACGACAGGCCTCCATGGTCGCCGCGCTCGCGTCGGGCGGTACGAGCATCGCCTCCTCGAAGGCGACGACGAGACGCGCGAACGGCAACGGCAGGATCGTCTCGTCCCAGGAGCGGTTGTGGAGCGCGGGCGTCGACCACCAGGCACCCGGCACGATCGGCAGGCCGGTCTCGCGGGCGAGCAGCACGGCGCCGAGCTTCGCGACCCGAGCCGGCCCCCGCGGCCCGTCGACGATGATGCCGGCGCTGCACCCGGCGTGGCCGCGAATCTCCTCGATCATCGCATCGAGCGCCGCGCGGCCGCCGCGCGTGCTGGAGCCGCGCGCGGCCCGCAGGCCGAAGCGCGCCATCGTGTCGGCGATGAGGTCGCCGTCGCGGCTGGCGCTCACCATGACGACGCCGTCGCGGTCGCGGAAGTGGAAGGGCAGGTAGAGCAGCCCCTCGTGCAGCCCGGCGAAGATGATGGGGTGTCCGACGCGGAGGAACTGGTCCTCGTGCTCCTTGTCCACGAAGCGGATGCGACACGAGCGGAAGAGGACGTGCGAGAGCAGGAAGAGCGCCCGCGGCACCGACCAGCGCAGCAGGCGGACGCCGAGCGAACGGCGCTTGCGGATCGACGACGACGGCTCGGGGGCATCCATGCGGAAAAACGGGCCCGTCCGGATGACACGGGCACCGACCCCGGGCAACACCGTCCCGCGTCAGCCCGCCGTGAGCGTCGCGACCACCGCCGCCGCCACCTCGCGCTCGCGGCCGGCGAAGAAGTGATCGGCGCCGGCAAGGACGACGGTACGGGCGCCGCCCCCCGCCGCCGCTTCCAGCGCCCGTCGCGCATCCGGCGGACAGTAGGTGTCGCAGTCGCCGACGACGATCGTCAGCGGCGCGCGCAGCCCGCCGGCGAAGTCCCACGCCGCCAGGCTCGCCGGCGGCGCGATCGCCACGACGTGCGCGACGCGCGCCGCTCGCGTCGCCGCCCGCGTCCCCACCAGCGCCCCGAACGAGTAGCCGGCGACGGCCAGCGGCACGTCCGCCGGCAGCGCATCGCCCAGCGCGGCGACGGCGGCGAGCACGTCGTCGACCTCGGCGACGCCGTCGTCGTAGCGGCCCTCGCTCTCGCCGACCCCGCCGAAGTCGAAGCGCAGCGTCGCGACGCCGGCCGCAGCCAGCGCGCGCGCGACGGCGACGACGACGCTGCCGTCCATCGTCCCGCCGTACTCGGGGTGCGGGTGGCACACGACGGCTCCCGTCGTGGCGCCCGCGGGGATCGCGAGGCGGGCGTCCAGCCGGCGCGGCGACGCGCCGATGCGGATCGCCCGCTCCGCGACCGTCATCGCGGACTCAGGCGGTGAGCGCGGCGACCTGCATCATGAGGGCCATGTCGCCCTCGATGCGCAGCCGGCCGGTCATGAAGGCTTCCTGCCCGTTCAGCTTGCCCTGCTGCATGGCGACGAAGTCGGACAGCTTCACCTTGAGGACGGCGCGCGGCTTGTCGGCGCCGTTGAACATCATCTCGACCCTGAGCGGCTCGCCGTCACGCGCCAGCTCCTCGACGATCGTGCCCTTGATGCCCTTGGCGCGGCCGCTGTTGTCGGGGCGCCCGGGACGGCTCTGCGGCAGCAGGATCGCGAGATCGCCACCGTTGCGGCCGAGGATGCAGTCCTTGAAGTCCTCGACGGACAGCGTGAACGTGAGCACCGACGGCCCGGTGCCCTCGGTGGTGGTCATCTTTCCTTCCTTGATCTGGACGTTCCACGACCCGCCGCCGTCGCCGGTCAGGTTGTACTGGATGGCGAAATCCTGCGGCACGGCGCCCCCGCTCGCGCGCTGGGCCTCGAAGCCCATCGGCAGGAGGTCGCTGAAGAACTGGGCAGGGGTGACGTTCTCGGGGACTGCGGGCTGATCGGCCATGGCTCTGACTCCTCCGTTGAAAGATGGCTGGAAGGGACTTCGCTGCCACGACACGGCGCGGCGGGCAACCGCCCGCGCGCGAGCGGCCAGGGGCCGCCCCCGAACGGCCCCCCGCAAGGCTCAGGGGCAGTCGTGGGTGAAGCGCCAGCCGACGACCGCCCCGTTCATCACCACCGACACGTCGTACACGGCTCCCTGCACGAGCGGCTCGCGGGGGAGCACGACCACGGCGGAGCGGGCGGCGAGCACGTTGCGGGCGGTCGACTGGCTGCCGGCGTCCGGGTTCACGTACGTCCCGCCGTCGTACACGCAGTGCGCGACGGGCGTGCCGTCGCGGAGGAGCGAGGTCACGCCGAGGGCGGTCAGGGTGCCCGACGGGCCGGCCAGAACGAGGAGCGGCGGTCCGGTCGGGGGCGTGTAGCCGGGACAGCTCGCCAGCGGATCGGGGAACTCGCCGCCGGCGTAGCGCCCGAGCGGCAGCGTCGTCCCGTTGCCCGGGAACACGACGGGGAAGGGCAGGCCGAGGTCGCCGCCGGTGCGGCCGCGGATCACGTCGAGCACCGCCGCGCTCTGCACGTCGCCCCCGTCCGCCTCACTGTAGGCGCCGTAGCCGCTCGTCGCGAGCACGGGGTCGAGGACGCCGATGGCGTGGAAGGGACCGGTCATCCACAGGTCGACGGCCCACGCCACCGGCGGGTGGGCGTCGCTCGTGCCGGCGACGTTGCCGTTCTGGGCGGCGAGCAGGCCCGCCTCGCTGAAGAACGGGCTGATCGGGTTCTCGGAGTGCCCGACGACGTCCTCCTTCACGGCGTACTTCGCGTGCGCGGCGGCGCCGGCGGACCAGTCGGGGTTCTCCGCGACCGGCGGCAGCCCGGCGAGCCCGCGGAAGCCGTTCACCGTCGCCCGCCAGTCGCCGAACGACGAGCCCCTGCAGCGATCCCCGCCGCCACCCCCGCCGTCGCAGGTCGCGCGGCAGGAACGGAAGGCCGTCCGACAGGCGGCGCGGCCGTTGCTGCGGTCGACGAAAGCGGTGCCGCGGCAGGTCTTGCGCGGAGACGGCTCGAGGCCGCGACAGCCCTTGCGCGCCGCCGCGAACGTCTCCGCCGCCTCCCGCAGGCAGCCCTTGCGCGTGCTCTTGCACGCGGCTTTGCAGGGATCGGCGGCCGGCGCGTCGCCCGGGGCGAGCGTGAGGACGAGCACGGCGGCGAGCGCAGCGACGGCGGCGTGCATGCGGCAAAGCCTGGCACGCTCGATGCCGAGTCTAAAGCGCGATCTCAGGTCGCACCGCCGCCACGCGCCGCTGCGAGCAGCCGCTCCATCTCGGGCAGCCAGGCTTCGAGCTCGCCCTCCGACTCGACGCGGATCTCGAGCTTGCCGTTCGGCAGCTTCCGCACCGTGCCCGGGTGTGCCGGCTTCAGGGGGATGACGACGTGCTCGCGGTGGATGCCCAGCCGCTCGAGCACCTCGAAGATGCGCTCGATGACCGGCAGGGTGACGGCCGTGAGAGACATGCCGCGGAGCTAGCGGCTCGCCGCCGGCGCCTCAAGCGCCCGCGCGGTTTGACATCCCGCCGGCCCGGACCGCAGATCGAACCCCGCATGAGCCTTCCCCTGCTCGCGGGCGCGTTCATCGCCACGCTCGTGGTCGCCTACGCCGCCTACGGGCGGCTCGTGGCCGGGCCCTACCGCCTCGACGACGCCACCGAGACGCCCGCCGTGCGCCTCGAGGACGGCGACGACTTCGTCCCGACGCCGCCCTTCTACCTCTTCGGCCAGCACTTCAGCGCCATCGCCGCCGCCGGCCCGATCGTCGGGCCGATCGCCGCCTGCCTGCAGTTCGGCTGGCTGCCGTGCCTCCTCTGGCTCGTGCTCGGCGGCATCTTCATCGGCGCCGTACACGACTTCAGCGCGCTCGTCGCCAGCGTCCGCCACCAAGCGCGCTCGATCGCCGAGATCGTCCGGGAGCACCTCAGCCCGCGCGCGTGGGTGGCGCTCATGTGCTTCATCTGGCTCGCGCTCATCTACGTCATCGTCGCGTTCACCGACGTCACCGCCGGCACCTTCGTCGGGCGCATCGAGGAGCTCGACGGCGTGCCGGTGACCTTCGACGCCGGCGGCGCGGTCGCCTTCGCGAGCACGTCGTATCTCATGCTGGCCATCGCGATGGGCCTGCTCCAGCGCTTCCTGCGCCCGCCGCTGTGGCTGCTGACGCTGGTCTTCGTCCCGGCGACGCTCGGCGTGGTGTGGCTCGGCACGCAGTGGGCGTCGATCGGCGTCCTCGCGGTGGAGAACCCGCAGAAGGTGTGGGGCGTCGTGCTCCTCGCATACTGCTTCGTCGCCTCGCTGCTGCCGGTGTGGCTGCTGCTCCAGCCCCGCGGCTACCTCGGCGGCTTCGTCCTCTACCTGGTGCTCGCCGCCGGCGTGATCGGCATCTTCTTCGGCGACTTCACCGTCGCGCAGCCGGCGTTCAAGGGCTTCGAGGTGGGCGGCATGACCGGATCGCTGATGCCGTTCCTCTTCGTGACCATCGCGTGCGGCGCGTGCAGCGGCTTCCACGGGCTCGTGTGCGGCGGCACGACGTCGAAGCAGATCGCGCGCGAGTCGCACTGCCGCCCGGTCGGCTACGGGGCGATGCTGTGCGAGACGTTCGTCGCGCTGATCGCGCTGGTGACGGTGATGATCGCGCTGCCCGACCGCCCGGGGCCGCCGGGCGCCATCTACGGCCAGGGCATCGGCCAGTTCACGGCGGTGCTGATCGGCCGCGAGCACCTCCTCGTCGCGACCGTGTTCGGAACGATGGCGTTCTCGACCTTCATCTTCGACACCCTCGACGTCGCGACCCGCCTCGGCCGCTACATCCTCCAGGAGCTGTTCGGCACGCGCGGGCGCGCCAGCGCGGTGCTCGCGACCGCGGCCACCGTCGGCGTGCCGCTCTTGTTCGTGCTGTCGGCGCCGCCGCCGGCGCCGGGCCGCCCGGCCGCGTACATGGCGTTCTGGACGCTCTTCGGCACGTCGAACCAGCTGCTCGCCGCGCTGACGCTGATCGGCGTGACGGTGTGGCTGAAGCGGACCGGCCGTCCGTCGTGGTTCACCTGGGGGCCGACGGCGTTCCTGCTCGTCGTCACCGTGTGGGCCCTGCTCGTGCAGGCGCACACGGGGCTGACGACGTTCCGCCAGCCGGACGGCAGCCTCGCCTGGCTGTCGCTCATGAACGGCGTCGTCGCGCTGGCGCTGCTCGCGCTCGCGGGGCTGGTCGTCGCCGAGGCGGTCGCGGCGCTGCAGCGCCCGCGCACGGCGGCGACCGCCGCGGCCTGAGCACGACCGCCACGCGACGCGGTCGAGTGGCTCAGACGAGGCCGAGACGCACGGCCTCGGCGCCGAGCTCGGCACGCCGGTGCGCGCCGATGCGGTTCATCATGCGCCGGATGCGGTCCTTCACCGCATCGGCGCTGAGATGCACGCGCTTGCCGATCTCGCCGTTCGAGAGGCCTTCGGTGATGCCGCGCAGGATCGCGACGTCGGTGTCCGAGAGACCGAGACGACGCGTGACGTCGGCCACCAGCGCGCGCCGCACGTCGGCGAGGAACGCACCGGGGCTCTTGCCCTCGACGGAGGTGCTGAAGATGACGCGTGCGACGGCGTCGTGCAGCGCGTGCGCGAGCCGCGTGCGCTCCTCGAGCAGCACCAGACGCCCCGCCTGCTCCTGGTTCTGCGCCTCGAGCCGCGCCACCGAGGTGACGTCGCGCGCGATGCCCTGGATGCCGACGAGACGCCCGTCGCGATGGACGCCGCGCGGGCGATCCTCGAGAAGCAGCGACGTCCCGTCGGCGCGCAGCACCTCGGTGCGCACCGTCACCGTCTGCTCGGGATCGCGGCACATGCTGTCGAACACGGCCTGCGCCGCCGGCAACGCATGCGGCGCCACGATCGCGGAGAAGTGGCGACCGAGCAGCCGATCGGCCGACAGGCCGAGCTGCTGCGCGCCGCCCGGGTTCACGTAGGTGAAGCGTCCCTCGAGATCGACGGCGTACGCGAGGTCACCGCACGCATCGACGAGCGCATCCCAATCGGGCTCGAGCCGGACCTCCCTCGCATCACCGCTCTCGGACGACTGCAACATGGCGTCGCGCCCGTGTTAGCCAGGTTGATGTACGTCGACAAGTGCCGACGGCGCGAACGGCGACTTCGACCGCGCAGGTGCGATCGCACGAGCGCCGAAATGCAAGAAATGCGGCCGGGCGGCGGTCAGCGAACCGCGTCGAAACCCGTCACGTCGCGCCCCACGATCAACGTATGCATGTCGTGGGTCCCCTCGTACGTGTTCACGGTTTCGAGATTCATCATGTGCCGGATGACGGGATACTCGTTGACGATGCCGTTGGCGCCGAGGACGTCGCGCGCGAGGCGCGCGATGTCGAGCGCCTGCTGCACGTTGTTGCGCTTGGCGAGCGACACCTGCTGCGGGCGCGCGCTGCCGGCGTCCTTCAAGCTGCCGAGCCGCCACGCGAGCAGCTGCGCCTTCGTGATCTCGCTCAGCATGTGCACGAGCTTCGCCTGCACGAGCTGGAAGCTCGCCAGCGGCTTGTCGAACTGCGTCCGCCCCTGCGCGTAGCGCAGCGCCGTCAGGTAGCAGGTGCGCGCCGCGCCGACGGCGCCCCAGACGATGCCGTAGCGCGCCTGGTTGAGACACGAGAACGGGCCGCTGAGCCCGCGCGCCTCCGGGAACATCGCCGACGCCGGCACGCGGACGTCTTCCAGCACCAGCTCCGAGGTGATCGACGCGCGCAGCGAGAACTTGCCCTTGATGTCCGGCGCCGAGAATCCCGGCGTGCCCTTCTCGACGAGGAAGCCGCGGATGACGCCGTCGTCGTCCTTCGCCCAGACGGTGGCGACGTCGGCGATCGAGCCGTTCGTGATCCAGCGCTTGGTGCCGTTCAGCACGAAGCCGGCACCGTCGCGGCGCGCCCGTGTCTCCATGCCGCCCGGATCGGAGCCGTGGTCGGGCTCGGTGAGGCCGAAGCAGCCGATCGCGCGGCCCGCGGCCATCTCGGGGAGCCAGCGCTGCTTCTGCTCCTCGGAGCCCCAGCGCCAGATCGAGTACATCGCCAGCGACCCCTGTACCGACGCCATCGAGCGCAGCCCCGAGTCGCCCGCCTCGAGCTCCTGGCAGATGAGCCCGTAGGCGACGGCCGACATGCCGGCACAGCCGTAGCCCTTCAGGTGCGCGCCGAACATGCCGAGCTCGGCCATCTTCGGGATGAGCTGGCGCGGGAACTGCTCCTTGGCGTGTGCTTCCTCCAGGAGGGGCCAGGCCTCGCGCTCGACGAACTGGCGCACCGACGCCGCCGTCATGCGCTCCTCCTCGGTGAGCAGGTCCGCGATCCCGTAGTAGTCGACGTCTCCGGTGGCGAGCATGTGCGTCTCCCGATGGCCTCAGGGTTGGAGCGCCGGCGCCCGACTGCTAGAAGCAATACTGAACTTCGGACGGCAACGCATTAGCAATGCACCTGGAGACCCTGAAGGTTTTTTGCGACGTGGTGGAGACCAAGAGCTTCTCCACGGCGGCGTCGCAGAACTTCGTCACGCAGTCCGCCGTCAGTCAACAGGTGCGCATGCTCGAGGAGCGCTACGGGCGGCGGCTGCTCGAGCGCACGCGCGGCAACGTCCAGCTCACGCCCGCCGGGCAGATCCTCTACCAGGCGAGCAAGGAGATCGTGCAGCGCTACCAGGACATGGAGACCCGCCTCCAGGCCGCGAGCAACGTCGTCGCCGGCCAGGTCCGCATCGGCACGGTGCACTCGATCGGCCTCTACGAGCTGTCGGCGCCGATGAAGGCGTACATGAAGGCGCACCCCCAGGTGCACCTGCACCTCGAGTACAGCCGCTCCAGCAAGATCTACGAGGACGCGCTGCGCGGGAAGATCGACCTCGGCATCGTCGCCTACCCGAGCAAGAAGCCGGGCGTGTCGGTGATCCCGTGGCGCCAGGATCGGCTCGTGCTCGTCTGTCCGCCGGGCCATCCGCTCGCGAAGCATCGGACGGTCTCGCTGCGGAAGGTTTCCGGCGAGCCGCTGGTGGGATACGAGCGCGACATCCCGACCCGGCGCGAAACCGACCGCATCCTGCGGCGCTACGGCTGCGAGGTGCGCTACGTCATGGAGCTCGACAACATCGAGACCATCAAGCGCGTGGTCGAGATCGGGCACGGCGTCGCCGTCCTGCCCGAGCCGGCGATCCGGCCCGAGGTGAAGGCGCGTACGCTGGTCGCCGTGCACATCGCCGACGAGACGTTCTTCCGTCCCATCGGCATCATCCACCGCCAGGGGAAGCACTTCTCGCCGGCGGCGGAGAAGTTCATCGAGTTCCTGCGCGTGGGGGAGCAGTGAGACGCGCCGTCGCGCTGCTCCTCGTCCTCGCCGCCGCCGCGTCCTGCGCCCGCAGCGGGCCGAAACCGGTGAAGGGCGGCGAGACGGCGTGCGTGCGGCTCGCCGGCGAGCGCCAGATCCGCGGCGAGGTCCTGTGCGAGGACGCCTGGTCCTGCTACCGGCCGCCGTTCGGCCCGCTCGACCGCATCGGCCTGCGGCGCATCGGCCCGTGCGAGCCGTCGATGGGCCCGGTCGTCCTCTACCTTCCCGGCATGTACATGAACGGCGAGGTCGGCGGCACCGACGCCAACACCGACATCCGCCTGTACCTCGCCCAGGCCGGCATCCCGACCTGGGGGCTCGACTGGCGCACGCACGCCGTCTCACCGCAGGCCACGCCCGAGGACCTCGCCGTCCTCGGCCGCTGGACCGACGACACCTTCACCGAAGACGCCGCCTGGGCCGCCGGCTTCGTGCGCGGCACCGACCGCGGCCCGCTCTTCGTCGCCGGGTTCAGCTGGGGGGCCCGCGCCGCCTACACGCTCGCCGCCCGCGGCGACGAGGCGCTCGCCGGCCTGGTGATCCTCGACGGCACCCCCGCGTCGATCGGCGCACCGGCCGGCGCCCCGGCGGCCATGGAGATCGGCGGCCTGCCCTGGGATCAGCGCGAGCGGCTGCTGCGGGCGGTGATCGCGGCGCCCCAGAACCCGTCGCCCGTTCCCGGCTACCGGACCGCGGGCGCGGCCCTCGCCGACGAGCTGTGGAACGCCCCCGGCTTCGGCGCTCCCGGCGGCCTCAGCGCCGCCCGCGACGGGGTGAGCAACGTCCAGGTCCTCGCCCGCCTCCTCGACACCTACGACCGCTGGTGGCCGCGCGGCACCCTCGGCGGGTCGCCGCCGAAGCCGCGCCAGCCGATCCGCGTGCTCGCGTTCGCGGGCGAGAACGAAGGCGCCGAATGGGTCGAGCGCGTGCGCGCCGGCGCGGTGGCGTTCGGCGCCGAACGTGCGACCGTACGCACGCTGCCGCTGCACGGGCATCTCGACGTCCTCGCCGGCAGGCTCTCCGCCGAAGAGGTCTACGAGCCGACCCGGCGGTGGATCACCGCACCGTCCGACGCGACGCCCGCCGCGCAGCGATAGCTCGCGCGTCGCCGCCGGCGCGCCCGCGGTACCTCGTGTCCCGTGACGGTCACACGATCGTGACCACGTCGTGATCGCGCCCGCGGCGTCCCCATGGCTCCCTGCCGCCGACGCAGGGCGCAGTGCCGATCGACCGCGCCGCGGCGATCGCGCGCTGCCTCCGGAGAACACACGAGGACGAGGGAGTCAGCATGGAATCTCATGAGGATCGCATCAGCAACGACTCGGGGAACGACACCATCCACGACGTGATCGCCGCCCGCCTGTCGCGGCGCGACGTGCTGCGCGGCGGGCTCGCCGTCGCAGGCGCGGGACTGCTCGGCATGGACGCGCTCGTACGCGCCGTGCCGGCGGAGGCCAAAGCGAATCGGCCGGGACGGCTCCTGGGCTTCGAGAGCATTCCGATCTCGACCGCCGACACCCTGGTCGTCCCGCCGGGCTACAG
This sequence comes from bacterium, assembly GCA_026129405.1. Lineage (NCBI taxonomy): Bacteria > bacterium. The sequence goes on along the minus strand of JAHCID010000001.1, from coordinate 692,811 downwards.
CGCCAGGGTGCTGATCGCCTGGGGCGACCCCGTCTCCGACGGACCGGCGTTCGCGCAGGACGCCAGCAACACCGCGGCCGATCAGGCCCAGCAGTGGGGCATGAACAACGACGGCCTCGTCTTCTTCCCGATGAAGGGCAACGGGAAGTACGGCGGCAAGGGCAAGCGGCGCGGCCTGCTCGTGCAGAACCACGAGTACACCGACGACGTCCTGTTGTTCCCCGACGGCACGGAGGGCTGGGACGCGGCGAAGACCGCGAAGTCGATCGCGGCCCACGGCGTCGGCATCGTCGAGCTCGCGAGCGTGAAGGTCGGCCGCCGGCGCGAGTGGCGGGTCGTGCGTCCGTCGTACTACGGGCGGCGCATCACCGGCGCCACCCCGTGCGGGGTCACCGGGCCCGCCGCCGGACATGCCCTGCTGAAGACGAGCGCCGATCCCACCGGCACGCACGTCCTCGGCACGCTCAACAACTGCGCCATGGGCTGGACGCCGTGGGGCACCTACCTGACGTGCGAAGAGAACTTCAACGGCTACTTCCGCAAGGTGGGGCCGCAGACGCCGATGGAGCGCCGCTACGGCATCACCGCCGCGGGCTTCGGCTACCTCTGGCACACCACCGACACCCGCTTCAGCGTCGACGACGAGCCGAACGAGCCGAACCGCTTCGGCTGGGTGGTGGAGATCGATCCGTTCGACCCGACCTCGACGCCGCAGAAGCGCACGGCGCTCGGACGCTTCAAGCACGAGGGCGCGTGGGTGCAGCAGGCGCGTGACGGCCGCGTGGTGGTCTACTCGGGCGACGACGAGCAGTTCGAGTACATCTACCGCTTCGTCTCGGCCGAGCCCTGGCGTCGCATGCGCCGCCTCGGCGAGAGCCCGCTCGATCGCGGCACGCTGTACGTCGCCCGCTTCGACAGCAACGGCCTCGGGGAGTGGATCCCGCTGACCCCCGAGCACCCGGCGCTGGCCGGCTGGACCGCGGCCCAGATCGCCATCGACACCCGCTCCGCCGCCGATCTGGTCGGCGCGACGCCGATGGACCGGCCCGAGTGGATCGACACCTTCCCGCGTACGCTGACCGGCATCGCTACGCTCACCAACAACAGCGCCCGCGGCATGCCGGGCACCAACCCGCGCACCGGCCTGCCCAACGCGGGCATCGACGCGACCAACCCGCGCGGCGGCCCGTCGGCCACGAATCCTCCCGGCAGCGGCAATCAGTACGGCCACCTGCTCACCTGGAGCTACCGACGGGACTGGACCGAGAACACCTTCAGGTGGGACATCTACGCGCTCGCCGGCAACCCGGCGGCGGCAGTATCCGACGGCTCGAACTTCACCGGCGACGCGTTCGGGTCGCCCGACGGCATCTACGTGGCACCGAGCGGCCGACTCTGGATCCAGACCGACGTCTCCGGCAGCGCCATCAACCCCGAGGCCCGCGGCGCCACCTACGCCGCGTTCGGCAACAACCAGATGCTCTGCTCCGATCCCACCACCGGCGAGGTGCGTCGCTTCCTCACCGGCCCCAACGTCTGCGAGATCACCGGCGTCTTCGTCACGCCCGACGAGCGCACCATGTTCGTCGGCATCCAGCATCCGGGCGAGGCGCCGGTGGGCGCCAACGACGCGGCCAACCCGAAGCGCTACAGCGCCTGGCCGGACTTCGACGCCGGGCAGCGCCCGCGCTCGGCGACCGTCATCATCACCAAGGACGACGGCGGCCCGATCGGCTCGTGATCCCGGCCGGGGCAGCGGTCGACGGTTGCCGCCCCGCCGCCGTCGGCCGCTGCCCCGCCGCCCCGCCCCCGCGCACTCCCCGTTGACTCCCGGGAGGGCCCCCGCGATAGTCCGCCGGCCATGTCCAAGGTTCGTGTCGCCGTCGTAGGGGCCACCGGCATCGCCGGACAGCAGGCCCTGGTCGCTCTCGCCGATCACCCCTGGTTCGCGGTGACCACGGTGGCGGCGTCGACGCGGACCGCCGGCAAGCCCTATCGCGACGCCATCCGCGACCAGAACGGGGCCCGTCTCTGGTGGTGCCGCGAGGAGCCCTCGCCGAAGGTGCTCGACCTCGTCGTCCAGGACGCGTCCAAGCTCGATCCGGGCTCGGTCGACCTCGTCCTGAGCCTGATCGAGGCCGACGCCGCCCGCGAGCTCGAGCCGAGATACGCGGCCGTCGTGCCGACGCTCTCGAGCGCCTCGGCGTTCCGTTACGAGGACGACGTCCCGATCCTCGTGCCCGGCGTCAACATGATCTCGCACCTGCCGCTCATCGAGCGGCAGCGCAAGCAGCGCGGCTGGAAGGCCTACGTGCTGCCGCAGTCGAACTGCACGACCGTCGGCCTCGTCATCTCCCTGAAGCCGCTCGTCGATGCCTTCGGCGTCCGCCGCGTCCTCCTCACCACCATGCAGGCGATCTCCGGCGCCGGCCGCGCCGGCGGCGTCCTCGGCCTCGACATGGTCGACAACTTCGTCCCGTACATCCCGAAGGAGGAGGAGAAGGTCGCCAAGGAGACGGGGAAGATCCTCGGCATCCTCGGCGAGGGCGGCATCAAGCCCCACCCGGCGCCGGTCGGCGCCACCTGCACCCGCGCCGCGGTGCTCGACGGCCACACGGCCGCGGTCTCGGTCGAGACCGAGACGCCGTGCACGCCCGAGCAGGCGGCCGAGGCCATGCGCGCGTTCCGCGGCGACTACGGCGGCCTCGGCCTGCCCTCCGCGCCGGCGAACCCGATCGTCGTCCACGACGATCCGTTCCGGCCGCAGCCGCGGCTCGACCGCGACCTCCAGGGCGGCATGGCGACCAGCGTCGGGCGGCTGCGCCCGGAGCCGGCGCTGCAGAACGGCCTCAAGTACGTCGCCCTCTCGCACAACACGCAGATCGGCGCGGCGAAGGGCCTCGTGCTCGTCGCCGAGTACCTGAAGCACGCCGGCATGCTGTAACGCCGGATGCCGTGCCCGGCACCGGCGAGCCCATGGGCGAGGCGCTCGAGATCCGTCGCGCGACGGCGGGCGACCGCGAGGCCGCCGTGCGGCTCCTCGCCGCGCAGCTCGCGGAGCACGACATCCCGGCTCCGCGCCCGCAGCTCGAGAAGGCCATCGACGGCATGCTCGCCCGCGAGGAGCGCGGCGCCATCCTGCTGGCCCTGCGCGACGGCGCGCCGATCGGCCTCGCGGTCATGTCGCAGACCTGGACCGTCGAGCACGGCGGCACCGCCATGTGGCTCGACGAGCTGTACATCGAGCCCGCGCACCGCGGCGGCGGCATCGGCGCGCGCCTGCTCGACGCGGTCGTCGCCGAGGCGCAGCGGCGCGGCGCCCGTGCGCTCGACCTCGAGGTGACGGCCGACCATGCGCGCGCCGCGAATCTGTACGCGCGGCGCGGTTTCCAGCGTCACGACCGCGTGCGCTGGGTACTGCGGCTGACCTAATCCCCCGCGGCGGCGGCGGCGCCCGATGCGAGGGGCAGGGACAACGTGAAGCAGGTTCCCCGTCCCGGAGCGCTGTCGACCCCGACGCGACCGCCCTGCGCCTCGGCCAGCGTCTTCACGATGAAGAGGCCGAGACCGGTGCCGCCGCCGTCGCGGGCGGCGGCGGTCTGCTGGTAGCGATCGAAGAGGTGCGGCAGCCGTGACGCCGGGATGCCGGGGCCGGTGTCGGCCACCTCGATCGTGAGCATCCCCGCGCGCAGCGTCGAGCGGAGGGTCACCGCACCGGCGCGCGGCGTGAACTTGAGGGCGTTGTGGAGCAGATTCGTGACGATCCGCTCGCAGGCAACGCCGTCGGCAGCCGCCGGCGGAAGCGACGGCGCGAGCTGCATCACCAGCGACACCCCGCGACGCCGGGCCTCCGTGTCGTATTGCTGGCAGACCCGCGCCACGACCTCGTTCACCGCGACGGCGTCGCGGGCGAGGCAGAGGCGTCCGGTCTCGATGCGCGAGGCGTCGAGATAGTTCGTCAGCAGCCCGTGGATTGCGCGCGCGGTCGCCGTCACGCGGCGCACGAGATCCTCGGCCTGCGGGCCCGGACCGCGGGCGAGCTCCTCGGCCAGCATCTCGCTGTAGGCGAGGATGACGCCGAGGGGATTGCGGATGTCGTGGCTCAGCATCGCGAGGACGTCGGCGCGCTGGCGCTCCATGCGGTGCTTGAAGAGCGCCACCTCCACGGTGGAGCGCAGCTCGCGCTCGTGGAACGGCTTCAGGACGTAGCCGAACGGCTCGGCGAGCCGGGCGCGGGCGAGCGTGGCGTCGTCGGCGTAGGCGGTCGCGAAGACCACCGGGATGCCGAAGCGCGTGTGGATGGCGCGGGCCGCGGCCACGCCGTCCATCGCGCCGCGGAGACGGATGTCCATCAGGACGAGGTCGGGACGCAGCTCGTCGGCGCGGCGGATCGCGTCCTCCCCGGAGTAGGCGACGCCCGCGATCTCGTAGCCGAGACCGCGCAGCAGGTCTCCGGTGTCGATCGCGGTGATGCCTTCGTCCTCAACGACGAGCAGCCGTCCGGAACTTCGGCTCTCGGGCATCAGGGTCCTCCAGGGGCAGGGTGAGCACGAAGGCCGTGCCACCGTCCGTGGTCGCGGTGAGCGCGCCGCCCAGCTGGTCGGTGAGCGTGGCGACGATGCGCAACCCGAGCGTGCGGCCGGTGCGTACGTCGAAGCCGGTGGGAAGCCCGACCCCGTCGTCGCGCACCGCGAGCCGGTGACGGCCGTCGGGCTCCTGCGCCAGCGTCACCTCGACGCACCCCGCACGCCCGTCGGGAAAGGCGTACTTGAGGGCGTTCGAGAGCAGCTCGCTGACGATGAGGCCGCACGGCACGGCCTGCTCGATCGGCAGGGCGACGGCGCCGGCATCGACGCGCACGCGCACGGCCCCGGCGTCGCGCTGGTAGACCTTGGCGAGATGGCTCACCAGCTCGCGCGCATACGCGCCGAAGTCGACGCGGGCGAGATCCTGCGACTGGTAGAGCTTCTCGTGCACCAGCGCCATCGAGCGGACGCGGTTCTGGCTGTCGGTGAACAGCGATCGCGCCTCCGGACTCGGGAGGGCCCGGGACTGGAGGCTCAGGAGGCTCGATATCACCTGCAGGTTGTTCTTCACGCGATGGTGGATCTCGGTGAGCAGCACCTCGGCCTGTTCCTTGGCGGCGGAGAGATCGTCGACCAGGTCGAGGTTCTCGAAGCGCAGGCGGATCGACTCGGCGATCGACTGGTGCATCTGCCGTGCCGAGTTCATGAACATCGCCGTGCAGGCGGTGAACATGAGCGCCATCGACATCCCCATGGCGTCGCCGCGCAGGAGGAGCTGGACGATGACCGGCAGCGTGATGGGCGGCAGGAACACCCAGTAGGCCGTCACCACGGGCGCCATCACCGCCGCCGCGCCCACCGCCATGCCGCCGAGGACGTAGGTGAGGAAGACCTGATGGACGAGCGGCACCACCGGAAAGAGGAGGACGCCGGCGACGCCCCAGCCGACGCCGCTCGCGAAGGCGCCGGCGACGAACCGGCGGCGCCACGCGCCGGCGGCGGCGACCCCCGGGCCGGTGCGGCGATACGCCCAGGCGAGGAGGGCTCGCCCGACCGACACGCCCACCATCAGCGCCACCCACCCGAGGAGCACCGCGTGCGGCGCGACCGACCAGAGGACGACGGCCACGAGCGCGACGTTGAACAGCCCGACGACCTGCGACGCGACGCCCTGACCGTAGGCGAGCGCCACCTCCTCGGCGAGGATGCGAGCGTCGCCGTCGTGGTGGGGAGCGCTGCCGTCGGACCGCATGGAGGTGCGCCTCGAAGCCCAGATACTAGGTAGCGATCCGGCAGAAGTCGAACCGGGCGGGACGTCGCGCTCGTATCGGCTCGGGGCTCAGTCGACGATCACGTTCGGCCGCCCGAGCCCCGCTGCCTCGCAGCCCGCGAGGTAGAAGTCGAGGACGAGCCCCGCGTCGATCACCATCTCGACGCTGCCGTCGGCGGTGAGGTTCAGGTTGGCGCCGGTGATCGCGAACCACACCTCGGTGGGCTCCGTGTTCTGCTCGGGAACCACGAGCGTGTGCACCGAGCCGGCGGGCTCGTAGAGATAGGAGCCCGCGGTGTTGACGAAGTCCGACTCGCGGTAGCGCCAGGCGCCGCGGGTCGTGAAGGCGAACACGCCGCCGGTGTGCTTGTGCGTCTGCACCGTTGCGCCCGGCGCGAAGCGGTTCCGGATGACCCACAGGCCCTCCTTCACCTTGATCTGCAGGACCTTGATTTCGATGCCCTGGTCGATCGTCAGGTAGGGCAGGCTCGCGTCGTCGCGATGGACGGCCGTGGGGATGGCTTCCAGCATGGCCGCGACCGTAGCATCGGCCGGCAAGCGGCGTCACGCCCCGACCGCTCGCTCACGGGATCGTCTTCGTCATGGGCACGAAGGTGATCGTGACGCCGTCGCCGACGGGATGCTCGATCGGCGTCCCGGCGATCCATCCGTGCGCCGCGTAGAGGCGCACGCCGGGCAGCGTCGCCATCAGCGCCAGGCGCGTGAATCCCTCCGTGCGGGCCGCGGCCTCGCAGTGCGCGAGGATGGCGCGTCCGAGACCCCGGCGCGCATGGTCCGGGTCGACGAAGAACGCGCGGACGCGGGCGGCGTCGACGGCTGGATCGAGCAGCCCGGCATCGCGGTCGACAGCGGCGTCGCCGCCGAACAGCGTCCGGCGGCGGCTCCAGCCCCCACAGGCGACGAGCCGCTCGCCCTCGGCAGCCACGAAGTAGGTGCCGTCGTCGAGGAGCTGGGTGTCGACGCCGAACGCGCCGCGCAGCGCGCCCTCGACCTGCGCCGGGGTGTAGTCGGCAGCGCCCAGCGCCCGTGCCGAACGCGCGATCAGCGCCTCGAGCGCGGGGACGTCGGCGCGGGTCGCGAACCGGAGGCGGACGCTCATGCCGGCAGCCTCCACCGTCTCCAGGCCACGGGATGCGGCGGCGCCGCGACACAGAAGCCCGAGGCCAGCGCGAGGGCCCTCATCGGGGCTCTCTGCGGGAGGCACGCCAGAACTCGACCTGGAAGCGCACCGGTCCGAGCGGCTCGACGTGATGCGCGACCTCGGGCAGCACGACGCCCGGCTGCGCCGGCGACAGCTCGCGCGCGACGCCCAGCGCGTCCACCACGTAACGCAGCCGCCCCTCGTGCACGACGATCCGCGCCCACACGCCCGGCCGCGTCGTGTGATCCCTGCGCAGGGCGTCGGGTACCGTCGCCTCGGTGAAGACCGGCGTCTCCCTGTAGGGCGCGAAGCCGGCGGGGATCTCGAAGGCGTCGCAGCGCGCGCAGTCGAGCGGGACGCCGAGCCGGCTGCGACGGCCCTCCTCGGTGACGACCCAGGGACGGAGGGTGAACGGCGGCCGATGCCGGACGTGCTGCGGATGCCCGCAGGCGAGGAGCGCGACCCAGTCGCCCTCCGCGTCGGTCGTGAAGCCGGTGATCGGCCGCTGCATTTCGGCTCCCCTTGGGGTCCCCCCGGGCGAGCGCGCGCCCGAGGGGTCGACCGCCGTGGCTCAGCCGGGCGTCCGCTCGAACGCCGGGATGCCGTCGGGGACGTGGTGGAAGCTCTGCTTGTCGACGGTGAAGATCACCATCTCGGGTGCCCCGAAGACGCCGGGATCGTCGAGCGTCCCGACCTTCAGGATGGTGACGCCCGGGAAGCCCGGCGAGCGCGTCATGATGTGCGTGCCGCAGTCGCCGCAGAAGTCGCGCGTCACGGCGTTCGGGATGTCGCGGCGCGTGAACTGCTTCGGTGCCCCCTTCGTGTAGGCGAAGCCGTCGTCCGTGAAGCCCATGACGACGTTGGGATGGCCGCCCGAGATGTACTGGCACTCGCGACAGTGACACTGGCCCTTGAAGAGCGCCGCGCCGCTCGCCTCGTAGCGCAGCGCGCCGCAGTAGCATCCGCCTTGCATGCCCATGGGGAACCTCCTGGCCCCGAGTCGTAGCCGGACCGCCGACGCACGCCAACCGCGCCGGTGCCGTGCCCCGCTCGCCGTCACGCCGCCGGCGCCGTCACCCGAGTGCGTGCAGCACGTGCGGCCCGAGCACCAGGACCGCGATGACGAGCGCGCCGGCCGCCGCCAGGAGCACGGCGCCGGCGGCGACGTCCTTCGCGTGCGCCGCGATCGGGTGGAAGGTGGGCGAGGCGACGTCGGTGAGGAACTCGAAGGCCGTGTTGAGCGCCTCCGCCGTCCACACCGACACGATCGCCAGGACGATCCAGCACCACTCGCCGGCGCCCAGCCCGAGCCAGAGACCGAGCGCGGTCACGACCACGGTCGCCACCGCGTGGATCCAGGCGTTGCGTTGCGAGCGGATCATCACCTGGATGCCGGTGAGGGCGCACTTCAGGCTGCGCAGGCGCCCCGTGAACGTGAACGCGTTCGGCTGGCCCATGGCGTCTCCCACGCGCGGGAGACTAGTCCACGGGCGCGCCGGCGGTCACGGGGTGCGAAAACGCTCGGTGGCGCGGGCGCGGGCCTTGGCGGCTTCGACCTCGCGGTCGCGCGGCGGCGACGTCGTGACCAGCGAGTCGAGCAGCCGGTGCGCGGCCCGTGTCACCTCGTGGACGGCGTGCTCGAACGCCGCCTCGTTCGCCTTCGACGGGTGCGTGAAGCCGCTCAGCTTGCGCACGAACTGGAGCGCCGACGCGTGGATCTCCCCGTCGGTGGCAGGCGGCTGGAAGTTGTACAGGGTCCGGATGTTGCGACACATGGGCGACTCCTATCGGTTTGCGGGATCGTCTCTCCGATCAGACGTCGTTCGGCGACGGCGCGGATCGACGAAACACCCACGATCGTCCGCAACGCCGATCCGGGCATCGCGGCGGACGTGCGGCTCGATCGGCGGCGCCTTCGCGACCGGGCTCGCCAGACCGACGCGCGTGGCGGAGCAGCGCTCGGGCGATCGTCACGAGACGTTTACGACGTCGACCGCATGGACGTAAACGCCGTGTGTCATCTCTGCGTGCCAGCGACACGCGCTCTGCGAGTGCGAGGAGGACGCACAGATGAACGACGACACTCCCGGCAACGCCCACTCTGCCACGGAGACGACCGACGACGAACCCACTTCCCAAACCGGCATCGCGCGCCGCACCGTCCTGAAGGGTGCGATGGCGACGGCGCCGCTGCTCCTGCTCGGCCCGTCCCTGCTCCAACCCCGTAGGGCATACGCCGCGGGCAACGTCGGCCCGAGCACGACCACCGAGCCGTACATGATCCCGAGCGTCGCCGGCGTGCGGATCGTCTCGCTCCTGACAGTCGGCGACGGCGTCGGCGGATACCGCATGGTCGGCATCCCCGACGGCCTCGGCGCGTTTCAGAGCAAGCGCGGCGAGATCACCCTGCTCATGAACCACGAGATCAGCAGCGGCGCGCCGGGCGCGGTCCGGGCGCACGGCTCGAACGGCGCCTTCGTGTCGCGCTGGACGATCGACAAGAAGACGCTCGCGGTCACGTCCGGCGCGGATCTCACGCCCTCGCCGAACCACGTCTACCGCTGGGACCGCACGCAGAAGAGGTGGTTCCAGGGCACCACGCGGTGGGAGCGGTTCTGCTCCGCCGACCTGGCGAGCGCGAAGGCGTTCGGCAGCCAGAGCCACGGCACCCGCGAGCGCATCTTCCTGAACGGCGAGGAGACCACCGACGGTCGCGCCTGGGCCCACGTCGTCACCGGCGCCCACGCCGGCGAGAGCTGGGAGCTGCCGCGCTTCGGCCGCCTCGCGTGGGAGAACGCGGTCGCGAGCCCCAGCGCCCAACGCAAGACGATCGTCATGTGCCTGGACGACTCGAGCGCCAACGGCTTCCCGACCTCGACGCCGAACGCGACCGACTACCCGAGCGAGGTCTACGTCTACATCGGCGAGAAGCAGAAGGGCGGGCACCCGGTCGAGGCCGCCGGCCTCACCAACGGCAAGCTCTACGGCCTCCGGGTGACGCGCACCGACGGCTCGACCGTCCTCGGCGAGCACAACGACCACGGCCTCGGCACGACGAGCTTCGTCGGCTCGGCTCGCTTCACGCTGGTCGAGGTCGGGCCGGGCGGCGACGTCTCCGGCTTCGCCAACGCCGCCCAGCTCGAGCAGGAGTCGATCGACAAGAAGGTCTGCCGCTTCCAGCGCGTCGAGGACGGCGCCTGGGACCCGCGCAAGAAACACGACTTCTACTTCGTCACCACCGCCAGCCTCACGACCAACTGCCGGCTGTGGCGGGTCCGCTTCGACAACGTCGAGAAACCCGAGAAGGGCGGCACGCTCACGATCATGCTGAAGGGCGACGAGGGCCATCGCATGCTCGACAACGTCACCATCGATCGCCGCGGCCGCATCCTGATGGACGAGGACCCGGGCAACAACGGGCGTCTCGCGAAGCTCTGGATGTACGACATCGCCAAGGCGAAGCTGACCCAGGTGGCGGAGCACGACCCGAGGTTCTTCGACGCCAGCATCCCGAGCAACCCCGACTTCCTCACCCAGGACGAGGAATCGTCGGGCCTCATCGACGCCGAGGATCTCCTCGGCAAGGGCTGGTTCCTGTTCGACGTCCAGGTCCACAAGGTGAGCGCCGACGCGGAGCTGGTCGAGGGCGGGCAGCTGCTCGCGCTCTACGTCGATCCGAAGCTCGGCTGAGGCCCGCCGTGCACGGTCCAGTGGGTCTCGCCCTCCTGCTGGTGCTGGCCGGCGAGGTGGCCGCCGCCTCGCCGGACCAGCAGTGCACGGCCGCGAAGCTGAAGGCGGCCGCCCGCACGGCGGCCGCCTTCGCCAGATGCAGCGCACGAGCCGTGGGCAACGGCACGTCCGTGGACGCGACCTGTCTCGCGCGGGCGACGGCGAAGCAGGCGCAGACGTTCGCCAAGGCTGAGGCGCGCGGCGGCTGTCCGACGATCCGTGACACGGCCGCGATCGCCGGCATCCTGGGCGGCCTGGTCGCGTTCGCCGACACGGAGCTCGGCGACGGCGGCACGGCCGCCGGCCGACGGTGCGCCTCCAGCCGGCGCACGGCCGCCGGCGCCCACCTCGGCGCGACGCTGCGCTGCCGCGCCGTTCGCGTGCAGGCCGGAAGCCCGCCCGACGCGGCCTGTCTCGATCGCGCGGACGCGAAGCTCGCACGCGCCTTCGCCAAGTCCGGCGCTCCGGGGAGCTGCGCCACCAGCGCCGACGCGCCGGCGACCCGCGCAGCCATGAACGCCGTCGCCGCCGGGGTCGTCGCGGCGCTCTCGCCGCCGCCGACCACGAGCACGACGAGCACGACGTCGTCGACCCTTCCCGGGACCTCGACGACCAGCACGACGATAGCGGGGACGGTGCGCTTCGCCGCCGACGTGCAGCCGATCTTCGACGCCGACTGCACCGTCTGTCACACCGGCGCCTTCGCGCCCGTCGGCCTGGACCTCTCCCCGGGGTCGTCGTGGGTCCATCTCGTCGGCGTCGGCAGCGGCGAGTGCCCCGGCACCCAGCGCGTCGCTCCGGGCAGCCCGGAAACCAGCTACCTGATGCACAAGCTCGCCGGCAGCGGTCCGTGCTTCGTCGGCTCGCCGATGCCGCTGCACCGCTCGCCGCTGCCGCCGCACCAGCAGGCGCTGATCGCGACCTGGATCGCGCAGGGCGCAGCCAACGACTGACGCCCGGCGATGACGCGTGACGTCCGCGGTTGACGCTGCGCCGACCACTGGCGTAGCGACGGCCCATGCTGGCGGAGCACGATGGCGGGCGCCTCCGCGCGATGGCGGAGCGCTACCGGCGCCCGGACTGGGTGCGACGGCTGAACGCCATGGCCGACTCCGTCGGCGGCGACGCGCGACGCATCGTGCCGTTCGATCCCGGCGCGCTGCTCGCCGACGCCGAGGCGTCGATCGGCCCCGGCCCCGCCGGCGACTTCGGCGACCCGCTGTGGCGCGAGCGCTTCGCCCAGCTCGCCGGCGCGCTCGACGCCGCGCCGATGCACGTCGTCGGTCGCCTGATGACGCGCCAGGAGCTGGTGCGCGCCGCACGCACGCGCCTGCTGCTCGGTCGCGAGCTCGTCGCGCAGCCCGCCATCGCCGGCGAGCGCATCGTCGCGCCGACGATCGTCACCGGCCCCGCCCGCTCGGGCACCACGATCCTCTTCGAGCTGCTCGCGCTCGACCCGGCGCTGCGCGCGCCGCTCGCCTGGGAGGGCCTCCACCCGCTGCCGCGCGACGCGGCCGAGCGGCCGGCGTGGAGCGAGTGCGAGCAGGAGCTGTGGACCGACGTGCAGCCCGAGTTCGCCGCGATGCACGAGCTGCGCTCGGACCTGCCCGTCGAGTGCGTGACGCTGACCATGCCCTCGTTCGCGGGCCCGCACTGGCTGATGGTCGCGCAGCCGGTCGGCACGTGGATGCCCGACGTCGAGGTCAACTACGCCTTCCACCGCCGCCTGCTCCAGGTCCTCCAGCACGGCGCGCCGGCGCGCACCTGGCTCCTCAAGACGCCCGGGCACCTGATGACGCTGGAGGCGCTGTTCGCCACCTATCCCGACGCGTGGATCGTGCAGACGCATCGCGATCCCGCGAAGACGATGCCGTCGACGGCCAGCATCACCGCGCTCGTGCAGTGGATGCGCACCGACCACGTCGACCTCGCGCTACTGGTGCAGGCCATCGCCTCCGCGTTCTTCTACGGCCTCAATCACAGCGTCGAGCTGCGCCGGGCGAGCCCGTGGCGGGAGCGCTTCGTCGACGTCCACTTCGGCCACCTGCTGCGCGACCCCGTCGACGCCCTGACCCGCGCCTACGCCGGCATGGGGCGCGCGCTCACTCCCGAGCACGCGGAGCGCGTCCGCGCCTACCTGCGCCACAAGCCGAAGGGGAAGTTCGGCACGCACCAGTACGCGCCCGAGGACTGGGGCATGACGGCGGCGGGGCTGCGCGCCGACCTGGCACCGTACGTCGAGCACTTCGGCGTCGCGCTCGAGGGCTCCTGATGAGCGACATCCAGACCGAGACCCGCGTCGCCTTCCGCGCGCTGCTGGACACGCTCGCCGAGGTCGACCGCCGCTGGGCCAGCGCCGAGTGGAACCTCATGGGCGAGGCGGACGTCACCGGCGCCCACCGCGCGATCCTGCACCTGCTCGAAGGCGGCATCGCCACCTTCTTCGAGTCCGACCCGGCGCGCCCGCGCTTCCAGCGCATCGTCTCGCCGACGCGGAAGTTCACCGGCGACAACGCCGACGCGATCTACCACGACGCCGCCGTCAGCCCCGAGCACGTCTACGTCGTGCGCGGCCGCATGGACGGCGCGGTCTACGTGTCGATCACCGTCGAGTGCGACGCCGAGGACGGCGGCATGGCGAGCCGCACCGCCGGCGTGATCAACGAGTCGGGCTTCGACGTCGACGCCGAGGGTCGCTTCGAGGTCCGCCTGGGCGGCCCGCCCCAGGCGCGGGGCTGGCTCGGCCTCGAGCCAGGCGCGACGCGCATCACGACGCGCCACTACTACGAGAACCCGACACCGGCGGCGGCCGACCCCGCGCGCAACGCGGCTATGGAGATCGTCCGCCTCGAGCCCGGCCCCACGCCGCCGCCGCCCGACGACGCCGCGATCGCGCGCGCCATCCGCCGCGTGGCGACGTTCGTGCGCGCCCGCACCCTGGGCCAGCCGCCGATGGCCAACTCGACGCCGCCGCCGTTCGTGTCGCTCGTCCCCAACCAGTTCCCGCCGCCGGTGCCGCCCGGCAACTTCGGCCTCGCCGCCTTCGACGTCACCTATTCGATGGCGCCCTTCGTCATCGGTCCCGACGACGCCCTGGTGATGACCGGCCGCTGGCCGACGTGCCGCTGCGCGAACGTCTCCTTGTGGAACCGCTTCCTCCAGACGCTCGACTACGCGAACCGCCCCGCGTCGCGGAACCGTGCCCAGACGGCGCTCGAGCCCGACGGCAGCTTCCGCATCGTGCTGGCGCACCGCGACCCCGGCCACCCGAACTGGCTCGACACCGAGGGGCGCACCTACGGCATCGTCTTCTGGCGCTTCATGCTGGCCGAGGGGCCGGTCGAGACGCCGCAGGCAGAGGTCGTGCCGTTCGCCGACCTCGCCCGGCGGTAGCGACGTCAGTCGCGGTCCGGCGCGCCCGGCGGGAAGAACCCGCGATAGGGCCGCGCCTCGTCGACCGCACGCGCGAACGACGGCCGCGCCAGCAGCCGCCGCCGGTACGCCTGCGCGTGCACGTGCGACGCCGGGATGGGATGCACCCAGTCGGCGTAGAGCAGCGCCGGCGCCGCCGCGCACTCGGCCAGGCTGAACCCGCCCGCCGCCCACTCGCGCTCCGCCATGTGGCCGTCGAGCCAGGCGTAGGCCGTGTCGAGCAGGGCGCGCGCCTCGGCGACGCCGCGCGGATCGCGCGCGTCCTCGGGACGGATGAAGTCGAACACGATGCGCTGCATCGGCGTCATCACGTAGTCGTCGAAGACGCGGTCCATCGTGCGCACGAGCAGCGCGGCCTTCGCGTCGTCGGGCACGAGGCGCACCGGCCCGGGGTGATGCAGGCCCAGGTGCTCGACGATGATCGACGACTCGACGACCGTGCGGTCGCCGTCGACGAGAATGGGCATGCGCTGGAGGGGCCAGCGGGCCGCGAAGTCGGCGAGGATCTCGTCCTCGGCGCCGGAGAGCAGCCGCAGCTCGAAGGGCAGGGCGTTCTCGTAGAGGGCGATCAGCACCTTCTGGCAGTACGACGAGAAGGGGTGGGCATAGAGCGCGAGCGTCATCCGCCTGCCCCCCGGCCGCGCTCCGCTTCCATCGACGCGCTCCACGTCGGCGCCGCCTCCCGGATGATGCGCATCACCTCGGGCGGGATGTCCGACGCGCCCGTGAGCGGCCGCACGTCGAGCACGTCGTCCGTGCCCATCCCCACCGGGCAGCGCAGCGCCCACGCGATCGCCTCGTCGAGCGAGTCGACGTCGACGACGTAGAACCCGCCGACCAGCTCCTTCGACTCGGCGAACGGCCCGTCGAGGACGCGGCGCGTCCCGCCCGAGGCCACGACCCGCGCCCCCGACGCCGCCGGGTTGAGCCCCTCGGACGCGACCAGGATGCCGGCCCGGTGCATCTCCTCGTTGAAGCGCATGTAGGCGACGAGCATGGCCTCGTCGAGCGGCCGCTCGGAATCGCTCGGGCCCTCGCCGCGCCCGGCGGTGATGACGAATCGCATGGTGTCCTCCTTCGACGGGACGACGATCCAGCGGGCCGGCATTCGACACGGGCGAGGCATCGAGCCGTAGGGCCGGGCCCGAGCGGCTTCGTCGCCGCGGCGTCGAACGTGTCGCCGGACTGGCGCGGCAGCCGTGCGCCGCCGGCGTCCATGCGGAGCGGCGACGGATCGGATCACCCTACGGCGTCCCCAGAATGAGCCCGCTGGTCGGGCAGCCGGTCCCGGCCGTCACCAGCACGTGCTCCACGTCCGGCACCTGGTTCACCGACGTCCCACGGATCTGCCGCACCGCCTCGGCGATGCCGTTCATGCCGTGGATGTAGGCCTCGCCGAGGAGGCCGCCGCTGGTGTTGATGGGCAGCGTGCCGCCGATCGAGAGGTTCTCGACGGTCGCGAAGTCCTTCGCCTCGCCGCGCTTGCAGAAGCCGAGCTCCTCGAGCTGCACGAGCACGAACGGGGTGAAGTGGTCGTAGAGGAAGGCCGTCTGGATATCCGCCGGGCGCAGGCCGGAGTCGGCCCAGAGCTTCGCGGCGACGACGCCCATCTCGGGGAGGCCGGTGATCTCGGGGCGATAGTAGCTCGTCATCATCTCGCCGTCGTCCGACGCGCCCTGTGCGGCGGCGAGGATGGTCGCGGGACGCCGGCGGAGATCGCGCGCACGCTCGGGGGTGGTGACGACGAGGGCGACGCCGCCGTCGCTCTCCTGGCAGCAGTCGAGGAGGCGCAGCACGGGCTCGACGATCCAGCGCGACGCCTGGTGATCCTCGAGCGTGATCGGGCGCTGGTGGAACCAGGCGGCGGGATTGTTGGCGGCGTGCTTGCGGTCGACGACCGCGATGCGACCGAAGTCGGCGTTGGTGACGCCGTACTCGTGCATGTAGCGGCGCGCGGCGATCGCCACCCAGCTGGCCGGCGAGAGCAGGCCGTAGGGGCCGTACATGTCGAGGAACGACGGCAGCTTCGCGCTCTCCATGCCGGGACCGCCGAAGCGCATGCCGGAGCGCTCGTTCATCGCCCGCCAGCACACGACGACGTCGGCGGCGCCGGTGGCCACCGCCATCGCCGCCTGCATCACGACGGCGCACGCGCCGCCGCCGCCGTACGGGATGCGCGAGAACAGCGACAGCTTCGGGATGCCGAGGCTGCGCGCGACCTCGCACTCCTCGCTCGTATCCATGGTGAAGGTGACGAGGCCGTCGACCTCGCGCGGCACGAGCCCGGCGTCGTCCAGCGCCGCTTTGATCGCCTCGCAGGCGAGCTGCAGCTCGCTGCGCCCCGACGCCTTCGAGAACTCCGTCGCGCCGATGCCGGCGATGGCGGCGCGGCCCCGCAGCGTGCGCGTCATCGCAGCGGCAGCCCGATCACGGCCGTGCCGGCCATGTGGTCGCCCTCGGCGGTGGCGGCGCGGAACGCGATCTCGACGATGCCCTCCGTACCCTCCTGCGACTTCCCCGTGACCTCGCCGGTGAACGCCAGCGTGGAGCCCGCATAGGCCGGCACGCCGAGGCGGATGGCGATCTTCCGCACCATCGTCTCGGGGCCGGCCCAGTCGGTGAGGAAGCGGCTCGCGTAGCCGTTGTCGGTCATGATGTTCATGAAGATGTTGGGCGAGCCCTGCGTCGCCGCGTAGTCGCGGTCGTGGTGCACGGGCATGAAGTCGCGCGTCGCGATCGCGCCGGCGACGACCACGGTGGCGGTGACGTCGATCGTCATGGGGGTGACGGCGTCGCCGACCTGGACGGCGTTCCAGTCGAGGGTCTTCACGCGGTGCTCCCGAGGGGGCGGAACTGCGGCAGCGAGACGCCGTCGAAGTGCGCGACGTACGCCTCGACCGGCATGCCGATGGTGACGTCGGCGGGATCGACGTCGGTGAGGTTCGAGACGATGCGCGTGCCTTCGTCGAGCTCGATGAGCGCGACCACGTACGTGCCCTCGAACCACGGCCACGGCGGGTGGCGCGGCAGCACGAAGCTGTAGACCGTGCCGCGCCCGCTGGCCTCGACCGCGTCCCAGGCGAGGGCGTTGCAGTGCGGGCACATCGGACGCGGCGGATGGCGCAGGCGCGCGCAGCCGGTGCAACGCTGGATCAGCAGCTTGCCGTCCGCGAGCGCGTCCCAGAACCACTTCGTGTCCGGCGTCGTCGCCGGCGGGACCCGATAGCTCATCCGAGCAGCTTCTCCAGATCGGGCTTGAACTTGAGGATGCGGAACATCTGCCGGCCGACGACCTCGCCGGCGGCGTCGCGGAAGGTCGTCACCCAGGTGACGAAGTAGCCCGGTCCGAGCCGCGTGCTCTTCCGCTCCGAGATCGACTCGATGACCATGGTCGAGGTGAGCGTCTCGCCGAGGCGGAGGTAGCGGACGATCTCGAACTCCGAGTTCGTCGCCAGCGTGGCGATGAAGCCGGCCTCGTCGAGCGGCGTCAGCGGGTTCTTGCCGAACTCGACCGGCGCGCCGCCGCGGGCGGCGATGCCGGTGATCTTCGGCGTGGCCATGGTCCAGGTCTGGAGCATCATCGGCGGCGCGACGATGCCGCCGAAGCGCGTCGTCGCGGCGAAGGCCGGGTCGACGTAGACGGGATCGTGGTCCTCCATCGCCGTGGCCCAGTGGCGGATCATCGGCTGGTTCACCGGGTCGGGCGCCACCGAGGGCGTGCCGATGACCTGGCCGACCAGGGCCCGCATGCCCGCGACGGCTTCGGCTTCGCGGCGATCGTCGTCGGACGTCGCTTCTTCGGAGGGCGGCATACCGGCCGCCATGTGCCACACCCACGGGCTCGGCGTCGACCCGAGCGGGGTCTATTTGGCCACGAAGTACATGGCCTGGATCCAGATGCGGCCGACGCGCGCCGCCGTCAGCCGCGGGTACTGCGCGGCGAGCCGGCGCTGGCCTTCCGCCTCCCCCATCCGCCCCGCCTGCACCGCTTCGGAGAGCTGCCAGGCGGCGGCCTCGATCTCGCGGCAGCGGCGCTCCGCGTCCTCGAGGACGGCGGGCGTCGCGTGGGGGAACATGGCGCGCCAGCGCTCGACGATCGGCACCCCGCGCCGCGGGCCGAACTCCTGCCACTCGCAGAAGGCGCGGTCGAAGTCGGCGTCTCGCAACGGCATCGGCGATCCGCCCGCTCCCGTCGCGAGCGCGCGGCGGCGCACCGCGAGCAGCGTCGCCAGGAGCGCGCAGCCGAGCCCCACCGCCGCGGGGAAGAGGACGGTCGTCGCGTCGACGCGCTCGAGCGCCAGGACGACGAGCAGATTGCGCAGCGCGGCCAGCGCGAAGAACCCCGCGCTCTCCTCGTGCGGGCGTGCCCAGCCGCGGCGCACCGTCGGACCGAACCCGAGGAGGTCGACGAGGGTCAGGATGACGACGGCCGAGAGCGGATCGGCCGTCACCAGCCAGCACGGCAGCGCGGACACCGCCGCCAGGAAGAAGGCCCAGTCGGTGCGGGTGGCGCCCGTGTCGGCGTGCCGCACCCAGGCGAGCAGCGCGACGGCGGTCGTGATCGCCGCCGACACCCCGATCGGCCACGCCCCGACGCCGGCGCCACCCGCGAGCTGGGCGAAGAACACGACGAAGGTGCCGAGCGCCCAGATCACCCACGAGAAGACGTGCGGCTTCGCCGTCCCGCGCCAGACGAGGCGCAGGTAGGGCAGGAACATCGCCAGCGTGAGGGCGACACCGGCGGCGCCGAACGCGCTTGCGGGCACGGGAGGTCCTTAGTCGGCACGCCGGGCAGGAGCTACTGCCGACGGGCGAGGGCACGCTCGACCAGGGCGAGCCGCCCCCGCCAGGGATCGGGCGTGACGCGCGCGCCCGTCGCCGTGAACAGCATCAGGTCGAAGCCCGCGGGATCGAAGCGCGGCCAGGCCGGCAGGCCCGGACCGTTCGGGTCGCCGTGGCGGACGAAGTTGGCGAAATAGCCATGGACGAGCGCCGCCATACGGCGATCGGCGTCGGTCACGGCCGATCCGTAGCGGGCGTCGAGGCGAGCGAACACGTAGGCCAGCTCGCTCGCGTGGCCGGCGCTGTCCGTCTGCGCGCGCAGCGCCTCGGCCACGTAGTCGAAGCGATAGAGCCAGGCCGGCGCCCCGGCCTGCGTCATCGCGCGTGCGACGAAGCGGGCCGGCTCGTGCATGGTCAGGTCCTCGGCGACGAGCGCCGCGACCATGGCCGTCCCGAGGCTCCCGCCCGGATCGTAGGCGCGGCGCGCCTGCTCGGCGTCGGGGCCGAAGAAGTCCGCGGGGGGCGGGCCGGCGCCGAGGTCGTCCTGGGTCGTGCCGATGACGAGCGGCACGGGCGCGAACGCGCCGCGACGAAACGCCGCCTCGGGCTGCGCGGTGACGATGACGCCGTCGCGGACCGGGCCGCCCGTGTACGTCGCCGGCAGGTCGAGCAGCGCCGCCATGCCGAGATCGCCGCTGACGCGCTCGGCGGGCAGCGCGCGCAGGGCACGGAGCGCGGCGGCGTCGGTGCCCGTGATGCCGGCGCTCGCGGCGAAGGCGAGGCCGCTGGCCTCGGCGGACGGCAGCGAGCCCGTCGTCGCCGAGAGCGCGCGCTGCGGCAGCAGGTACGTCCGTCCGCCGCCCGACAGCACGGCGGCGCGCCGGAAGAGCCCGCGCGCCGCGGGCGACGTCAGCAGATGGATCACCGCGATGCCGCCTGCCGACTCGCCGGCGACGGTCACCGCGTCGGGATCGCCGCCGAACGCCGCGACGTTGCGCCGGACCCACTGGAGCGCGGCGAGCTGGTCCATGAGCCCATAGTTCGCGAGCGGCCCCTCGTGGGCGGCGGTGAGCGCCGGATGGGCGAAGAACCCGAGGCGGCCGAGACGGTAGTTGATGCCGACCAGCACGACGCCGTCGCGCGCGAAGGCGCTGCCGTCGAAGAGCGGCACCGACGCCGCGCCGCTGACGAAGCCCCCGCCGTGGATCCAGACCAGCACCGGCAGCCGCCGCCCGGGGCCGGCGGAGGCGGGACGCCAGACGTTGAGGACGAGGCAGTCCTCGGCGCGCGACGAGCCGGACGCCCCGGCGTCGCCGGGAGCCGGCAACTGCACGCAGTCGTGGCCGTAGGCGGTCGCGTCGCGCACGCCGGGCCACGGGACCGCCGGCTGCGGCGCGCGCCAGCGCAGGTCGCCGACGGGCGGGGCGGCGTAGGGGATGCCCTTGAAGGCATCGACGCCGCCGGCCGTCATGCCGCGGAGCACCCCGGCCTCGATGCGCACCTCCGGCGCCGCTGCGGCCGCCGCGCCCGCCGCGACCAGGACGAGGACAAGGAACGCCGTCGCGGGCCGCCGCACGCGCGTGGCCATAGCAGAGGCGCGCACGCCGGACGATCCGCCCGTGCTACACCGCCGGCATGTCCCTCGCCGTCGACGTCTTCTGGTCCTTCCGCAGCCCGTACTCGTACCTGGCCACGCCGCGCCTGGTGGACATCGCCGCTCGCTACGAGGTCGACGTCCGCGTCCGCCCGGTGCTGCCGATCGCGGTGCGCATCAAGGACTTCTTCACCAACGTGAACCCGCTCTGGCCGCCCTACCTGATGCGCGACACCTACCGCATCGCGCAGTTTCTCGGCCTGCCCTACGGCTGGCCGCAGCCCGACCCGATCGTGCAGGACTACGCCACGCGCCAGGTCTCGCCCGAGCAGCCGTACATCTACCGCCTGACGCGGCTCGGCGTCGACGCGACGCTGCGCGGCCGCGGGCTCGCGTTCGTCGACCAGGTGTCGCGCCTCATCTGGGGCGGCGAGCCGGACTGGAACGAAGGGACACGCCTCGCCGACGCCGCCGCCCGCGCCGGCTGCGACCTCGCCGTCATGGACGCGGCGATCGAGGCCGAACCCGCCCGCTACGACGCGATCATCGCCGCCAACCAGGAGGCGCTCACCGCCGCCGGCCACTGGGGCGTGCCGACGATGGTGTTCGAGGACGAGGCGTTCTTCGGGCAGGACCGCATCGAGCTGCTGCTGTGGCGCCTGCGCCAGCGCGGCCTGCGCGAGCGCGCCTAGCGCAGCGCCAGCTTCACGAGCGCCGCGCCGAGCAGCAGGAGCAGCGCGACCCACACGCGCGGGCCCATCATGAAGCGCGTGCGGCTCATCGGGAACGACGTCGTCGCCGGCATCGCGGCGTGCTTCAGCACGTGCACGGACGAGAACCGGTCGGAGACGACGAGCTCGATCATGTCGCGGCGGCTGCGGTAGCGCATCATGCCGACGAGCGACCAGCGCGGCGGCGGCTCGACGCCCCAGGTGTCGACCACGTCGCCGATCGGGAAGCCGAGGAAGGCCGGGTGTCCCCCGCGCCGGAAGAGCGCGCGCACGAACGGCGCCGTGTAGCCCTCGAGCAGCTGGCGCCCGGTCTGCAGCTCGCCCGTGACCGGGTTCGGCACCTGCTCCGCGTGCAGGCGCACGAGGTTCAGCATGTGGAACTCGCCGCCGTCGTCGGCCGCGAGGAAGGCGCGGATGTGGCTGCGCTCCGCCGGCGTGCCGAGGCTCTTGGCTTCGAGCTGGCCCATGAAGCGCTCGACCTCCGCGGGCGTGAGCGGCCCGCGCCAGTTCTGGTACCAGCCGAGGAAGCCGGCGTAGAGCAGCAGCGCGACGAGCCAGACCATCAGCCGAGCCAGACCGCCGTGCGCTCGAAGCACCAGAACGCGGCCAGGATGCCCATCGCGTAGATCGCGGGCCGGCGCGCCCAGGCGGCGGCCGCCGGCAGCGCGCGCCACGCCAGGGCGCCCGACGCCAGCACCGCCGCGATGAACGCCAGCTGGCCGAGCTCGATGCCGGTGTTGAACGCAAGAAGCGCGAGCGGGATGTCGCCCGGCGGCAGCCCGGTCTCGGCGAGGGCGCCGGCGAAGCCGAAGCCGTGCAGCAGGCCGAAGCCGAGCGCGACGATCCAGGGGAAGCGCCGCATCGCCGTGTCGCCGCCGTCGCGGGTGAGCTCCACCGCCAGCGCCAGCACGCTGGCCGCGATCAGCACCTCGATCGGACGCGACGGCACCGTCGCCAGGCCGAGCGCCGCCGCCGACAGCGTGAGGCTGTGTCCCACCGTGAACGCCGTCACCGCGGCGAGCAGGGCGCGCGGCGTCGCGAGCAAAAGGAGAAGCCCGAAGACGAAGAGGAGATGGTCGGGGCCCGAGAGGATGTGCTCGACGCCGAGCCCCACGTAGCCGCGCACGACGTCCCACGCCGTCGGCTGCGCCGGCACGACGAACGCGTCGTGACGCGGCGAGAGCACGACCTGGATCGTCGGCGCACTCGGCTGCTCGATGCGCAGGAGCGCGTTGATGCGCGCGGCGTCGAGATCCTGCACGCGGATCGTCTCGCCGACGAGGCCGGCGGCGCCGCAGTCGATCGTCCAGCGCAGGGTCACGTGCTCGAGCGTCGCCTCCGGCGGGCTCGCGTCGCCGGGGCGGCAATGCGCGGGTAGGATGGGCCGCACGTCGGCGCCCGGAAGACGCTGGGCCGACGTGCGCCAGGTCACCGCGAAGCGGCCGTCGCCGGTGCCGTCGAGCGAGAGCAGGGCGGGGTCGAGCCCGTGCCCGAACGCCGCGCGCACGGGCAGGAGGCAGAGGAGGAGCAGGAGCCCCCTCACGAGCGGCTCCGCGCGTGCCAGGCGGCGGACTCGATCTGCAGCGGGTGGCGGTCGCGCAGCGCCCGCAGCGTCGCCGCGAAGCGCTGCGTCCGCTGCTCGTCGAGCCAGCGTTCGGCGAGCCTGCCGCGCACCGTCTCGATCGCCGGCAGCGTGCCCGGCGTGCGCGACGCGACCCACACGAGATGCCAGCCGTACGCGGAGCCGATCGGCGCGCTCCAGGCGCCGATCGGCGCGGCGGCAACCCGCTCGGCGGCGCCGGGACCGAAGCGGCGCCGTAGATCGGCGGGGGATTGCTCGCGGAGGTAGGGCGGCGCGGCGAACGTCTGCCCGCGCCGTGCGCCCTCCGCGGGCGGCGTGCCCCCGCGGCGCAGCGTCGCCAGCAGCGCCTCGGCGTCGGCGTAGTCGGGCACGAACACCTGCCACAGCGTCACGCGCTCGGGCAGGCGGTAGTCGTCGGCGTGGCGGCTCCAGAACGTCGCCAGGTCGGCGTCGGTCGGGGGCTGCTCGCCCTCGCGCGAGGCGAGGAGACGCATCTTCTGGACGAGCATGCGCCGCACGACGAGGTCGGTGCGGTCGAGCCCGAGCGCCCGGGCCTTCGCCAGGAGGGCGTCGTCGTCCGCGGCGGCGTCCGGCTCGAGCACGTGCATCTGCTCGACGAGCCAGTTGCGCACGCTGCGGTCGCGATCGAGACCGCGCGCCAGGGCCTCGCGGTAGAGCACCTCGTCGTCGATCGCGCGCTCGATCAGTCCGGCCTCGTCGGCGGCGGTGGCGACCAGACCGGCCTCGCGCGTGTGCGCGCGCCGCAGCCGCTCGACGTCGCCGGCGCTGACGACGATGGGGACGACGTCGGGTGTCGCCGGCGCCGGCGCCGCAGGCCCGCGCACGAGCACGAAGAGGACGGCGCCCCCGGCGAGGAAGTGGAGCAGGGGCTGGCGCAGGAGCCGGCGCATCGACCGTCAGAAGCTCGTCTTCAGCTTCGCCCCGGCGACGCGCCAGTACGGCGTCACCACCACACGGCTCGGCCCGGCCGCGACCGACACCTCCATGAAGTGATCGGTGAAATCGGCGCCCGGCAGCGCGACCGGCACGGTGCGCAGGCGCAGCTTCGTGGTGCCGCCGCCGACGCGATCGAGCCGCAGCGTGCGCACGCCGCCGAGGCCGCCGGCGGCGTCCTGGTAGCGGAACGAGCCGTTGCCCGCCGCCCGCATCGTCCCGGCGGGGATGGTGACGGTGAAGACGTCGTCGTCGTCGCGCAGCGCGATGGTGAGGTCGTGCGCCGCGGGATCGAAGCCGACGGGCGTACCGCCGAGCTGGAGGCGGAGGTCGACGAGCTGCCGGCCGCTGCGCCGATGCTGCTTCACGCCGCCGCGCAGGCGGACGACGCCCTCGGGCCGGTACCAGATCGGCGACGACCAGGCGCGCTCCTGGATCGTCTTCGCCACCGCCGGGTTGCAGCACTCGCTCCACGCGGACGGGACCCCACCGGGATTCGCACAGTCGATCCCCTGCGCGTTGCAGAGATACGTGCTCCAGCGGCAGGTCGGGTTGTCGAGCACGCGGGCGTAGTAGAAGGCGCGCTGCGACGGATCGAAGTCGGGATCGCTCCACACCGCGCAGAGGGAATCGTAGCCGGGCCCCGACGGCGTGCACGTCTGCGTGTCGACGGTCGCACCGGTCCTCGATCCCGCGACCTCGAACACGCGCTCGCGCGACTGGCCGTCGGCGCCGACCCAGCCCTTCACGATCTGCACGCGCTGGAGCGGCGCGGACACGACGCCCGGCGCGCCGGGATCGCGGAAGGCCAGCACCCCGAAGCGCGGGCTCGTCTTGCCGCGCACGGGTCCGATCTCGCCGCCCATCGGCACGCCGCCGGCGTATGCCTTCTCCACGAAGTCGGGATCACCGCAGCGCAGACCGCTCTCGCGGCCGGCGAAGAAGCGCACGACCGGCCGCCCGCCGCTCGTGCCGTACACCTCGCGGCGGCGCATGGCGGCGAAGATGGCGTCGCGCGAGTTCTCCTCGGCCCAGACGACGGCGAGCCCGCCGGGCGTCGCCTCGATGCCCGCCGGCGTCACCCGCTGCACCATGTAGAGGGGCTGCGCATGGTCACGCAGACCGACGTGGCCGAAGTCGCCGAAGTCGGCCTCCTCCGTGCTGCCGGGCGTGGCGTTGTGGCCGTCGGTGCTGCCGACGAAGCCGAACTGGAACGGGTTGACGCCCATGCGCTCGTCCTCGAGCAGCCCCTGCTCGAGGACGTTGCGGACATAGTTGAGCGGCGGGAACGCCTGGTTCGGATCGGATACGGGGGCGAAGAGCTGGAGGCGGTTCAGCTTCTCGAAACCGCACTCCTCGTCGGTGCTGCCGCCGATCCCGGTGCGGCACTCGGAGTCGCCCTTGTGCTGGTTCATCTCGACGACCGGCTCCATGCCGGCGCGGAACGCCGCCTCGTCCGGCGTGAGCGGTGCACCCCCTTCGCCGACCGGCGCGAACATGAGGCCGCCGCTGACGTTCGGGTTGTGCGGGATCGCCAGCACGTCGCAGCCGGGCAGGCCGTCGAGGCACTGCGTGCGCAGCGCGTTCCACAGGCCCGTCGCGGTGTACTCCTCCATGAAGCTCGTCGGCAGCGCGGGCACGACGGCGTTGCGAAAGACGACGTTGCGGTGAAGGTTGTTGCCGCCCGGCTGCGCGCTCCACTCGTAGGCGACGAACGTCGTCAGCGAGCAGGCGTCGGTGCGATCGTAGAACTCCTCGGCCGCGGCCTGGGTGTCGTCCCAGACGAGCGACGCCTGCGCGAGGCAGTCGACGCCGCCCGGTCCGCACCACGAGAAGCGCTGCGGCGGCGTCGCGACGCCGTAGCCGAGGAGGAACTGGATCACGCCGATCGGCGGCAGGAGCGACGGCAGCGGCGGGGGCGGCGTCGCCAGCTGGTTGCGCGCGCCGACGCACTCGGCGGAGTCGTAACCCGGCAGGCCGGGGGTGAGGCAGATATGGATCTCGCCGAACTGCTCCGCGTGATCGGTGACGGCGACGAAGTCGAGCGGCCGGCGCAGCTGCGCCGTGCGCGTCGGCTGTCCCATCCCGTCGTAGGGCGGCAGGCCCACGGCCTCGCCGCGCGCGAAGCGGTAGGCGCCGCGCGGCGTCTCCTGCGTGCCGGCGAAGACCGCGTCCGACGAGTAGGCGGTGTGGATGTGCGTCTCGCCGAAGAACGGCTGTCGGAACGGATCGGCGTTGGCGCAGGGCTGACGTACCTCCGTGCGTTTCCACGGGAACGGCGCAGCGAGCGCCGGCCGGGCGGCCGGCGGCACGGTCCCCCAAACGAGCCCCCAAACGAGCCCCAGAGCGGATGCGACGACGAGACGGGCGGCGCGTGCAGCCATCATGTCTCCCCCCGCGCGCACCTTCGCGCGGAGCGCCCCGCCGGATCAAGCAGATTCTTGCAGACCTGCTGCCATAATCCGGCGCGGCGCGGCATTCAGCCCGCCGCGGGGTGCGCGCCGAAGCCCACCGTCTCGACGAGGAGCTGTCCGGCGAGCCCGGCGTCGCGGTGGACGGCGGCGGCCTGGTACTCCGGCGACTGCGTCAGGCGGAAGAAGGCCGGGCGGCTCGGGTACGCGACGACGACGACCGCGTCCCACAACTCCTCGGCCGCGCCCAGTGCGAGCAGCGAGACCCTGCCGCCGTAGATCAGGCGACCGCCGGCGGCCTCGAGCAGCGGCGCGAACGCCATGCCGTAGCGCTGGAACGCCTCGCGGCCGGACAGCTCCGCGTCGCGCCCGTCGGGATAGGCCGCCCGCTCGCGGAACTTGAGCAGGTTCAGCATCGCGATCGGCCCCTCGTATCCAGGCTCCTTCAGCGCCGCGATCTGCGCGTCGTCGGGGTGCAGGCGGTTCTCGATGCGGATCGTCATCGCGTGCCCTCGTCCCACATCGAGAGCACGTGTCCCTGCTCCGGTCGGGCCTGCCCCTCGAGGACCTCGCGGTAGGCGCGCTCCACGGCGGCGGGGCCGTACCCGCGCACGACCTCCAACCAGGCGTCGCTCGAGGCGACGAAGGCGCGCCAGGCGTCGCCGAGACGCTCCTCGAGCCCGGCAGGCCCCCACTCCCGCGTGCGCTTCTCGATCTGCGCCGGAGCGAAGAAGAACGTGGGCGGGGCGCCCGGCAGATCGCGCGACGGGCGGCGTCCCTGCCAGTGCGTGGCGCCGACGACGGCGCTGTGACGCAGGTTGTCGCCGACGTGGCGATGCAGCGTGTCGACGACCGCCCGGTCGCCGGAGTGGTCGACGAAGACGATCGGCTCGTCCGCCGGCAGCGTCGCGATGGCGTCGTACTCGACGACGCCATCGTAGTACGGCAGGCCCCGGACGAAGTCGGCGTTGCGCGCCGAGGTGAGCCCGATCACCCGGCCGCGCCGGTGGCGACGGAGCTGCGCCGCCAGCGCGATGGCGGTCTTGCTCGACGCGCTGGAGACGACGAACGTGCGCGCGCCGAACCCGCCGTTGTCGCCGAGGAAGTCGTCGACCAGGAACGAGGTCATGAAGAGGCCCCGCAGCAGCAGGAGCTGATCCTCGCGGGCCGGGTCGTAGAGGGCGTCGGTCGTCGTGCGCAGGTACTGGCGGTAGACCGGCGCCGTGTCGGCGCGGTGCGGAGCCAGGTCGGCGAACTTGGCGGCGTCGGCGTCGCCGGCGTCGACTAGGAGGTGCGTCGCCATGGGGAAGAAGCCGAACACGCGCTCGCCCGCGCGGACGTCGGCGTGGCGCGACGCGAGCACGTCGCCGAAGCCCATGACGGGAATGCGGCCCCAGCCGTCGTCCGCCGGGAAGAAGCGCCAGTAGCCGAGCATGTCGCCGATGACGGCGTAGGTGACGTTGTTGGCGGTGAGCGCGAACCGATCGACGCGCAGCAGCACCTGCCCGGGGCCCGGCGCCGGCTCGGGCGCCGCGTCGATCACGCGGCAACGACGCCACTCGGCACGATCCACGAGGAAATCGGAGCTCATCTCGGGGCCTCCTTCCAGGTCGCTTTCTGGCAGCGCTAATGCCAATATGGTGCTGGTCGCGTCAACCCGGCGCGCCACGGGAGGTCATCGCGCGCATGGAGACCCGTTCACCCGGGCTGGGGAATCCGGATTGGACCGACAACTGGACGACCGGCGGCCACGTCCTGCACATGGAGATCATGTCCGGCCGCTACGTCTGGCTGGCCCAGGGCGCGTGCTCCGTCGAGCAGTACGAGCGGCTCGCGCTGCCGGAGGGCTTCATGCGCACCGGCATCGGCCGCGCGGTCGCCGACGCGGCGTACTTCGCCCGCTCGCCCGACGCCGACGCCGACGGCCCGGTCGAGACGATGGAGGTCGACGGCGTGCGCTTCGCACGCGTGGCGCGCCCGGGACGCCCCGAGCCGCCGCGCGAGGGCCTCTTCGTGCTGCCCGTGCACAAGCACCACCGCGTCCTCTACCGGGCCGGCCGCACGATCGAGGTGCTGCGTGCCGACGACGGCGGCGACTACCTCCCGCTCGTCGCGGGCGCCCGCATGGCGGCGAGCGACATGGACGGCCGTCCGCGCGTCCTGCCGGACGGCTGGGTAGTGCGCGAGGTCGCGCTCGACGCCGACCTCGTCGTCGATCTGCCCTGCCCGACGCGGGTCACGTTCTTCACGAGCGGCGACTCGTTCCAGGGCCCGGTCCGCCTGGGACGCTGAGCCTCTCACGCCGGGTCCGACGGATTGCGCGCCGCCTCGAGGTCGGCGTTGCGACGGCGGATGCGGTCGAACGACGCCTGGTGCGTCAGCAGCCAGAAGCGGTTCGCGCGCACGGCATACGCGACCATGCCGGCGAGGTCCGCCGGCGGCAGCGGCACCGTGCCCATCATCGCGGCGATCTGCTCGATCGGCAGGCTCGGCGGCGGCTTCAGGCCGAGCGCCGCCGGCGCGTTGCGGGTGGACTCGAAGATGCGCGTCGCCACCAGCTCCGGGCAGACGCACGTGACCCCGACGCCCGTGCCCTTCAGCTCGAGGTAGAGCGACTCGGACAGGCCCACCACCGCATACTTGGTGGCGTGGTACGAGCCGAGGAGCGGCGACGGCACCAACCCCGCCTCGGACGCGGTGTTGACGATGTGCCCCTCGCCCTGCCGCACCATGAGCGGCGCGAACGCGTGCACGCCGTAGGCGACGCCGAGGAGGTTCACGTCGACCACCCAGCGCCACAGCTCGGGCCGCGTCTTCAGGTTCGGCCGGCCGACGGCGACGCCCGCGTTGTTGCAGAGGAGGTGCACGGCGCCGAACGCCTCCAGCGCGCGGTCGCGCAGCAGCGTCACCTGGGCGGGATCGCCGACGTCGCAGCGCACGCCCAGCACCTTCGCGCCCCGCGCCTGCAGCCGCGCGACCTCCGCGTCCAGCGCCGCGGGATCGACGTCGGCCATGACGACCGCCATGCCCTCGGCGACGAAGCGCTCCGCGAGCCCGAGCCCGATGCCGGACGCCGCACCCGTGACGACCGCCGTTCGACCGTTCAGCTCCATGCCGGCGCTTTATGCCAACAGCGGCGCCGCGGAGTCCACCGTGTTATTGCGTGCGTTGTGCCAATACAGGTAGACGGGCGAGCCATGCAGTTCCTCCGCACCCCGGACGAACGCTTCGCAGGCCTCCCCGACTTCGCCTTCGCCCCGCACTACGTGCAGGTGCCCGACGGCGAAGGCGGCACGCTGCGCGTGCACCACCTCGACGAAGGCCCGCGCGAGGGCCGCACCGTCGTCTTCCTGCACGGCAACCCGTCCTGGTCGTACCTCTGGCGCAAGGTCGTCCCGCCCTTCGTCGCCGCCGGCTACCGCTGCATCGCGCCCGACCTCGTCGGCCTCGGGCGCTCGGACAAGCCGGTGCGCTACGAGGACTACACCGTGGCGCGCCACGTGGCGTGGATGCGGAGCGCGCTCTTCGACGCCCTCGCGCTGTCGTCGGTCGATCTCGTCGCGCAGGACTGGGGCGGCATCGTCGGCCTGCGCCTCGTCGCCGAGCTGCCGGACCGGTTCCGCACCGTCAGCGCGGCGAACACGGGCATGCCGACGGGCCAGGGCCCGTTCAGCCGGTTCCTGCGCGAGTGGCCGGCGATGGCGAAGGCGATGCCGGAGTTTCCGGTCGGGACCCTCGTGCGCTCCGGCTGCGCGGACGGCCTGACGGACGAGATCGCCGCGGCCTACGACGCCCCCTTTCCCGACGAGACGTACAAGGCCGGCGCCCGCAGCTTTCCCGCCCTGATCCCGCTCACGCCGGACGATCCGGCGGTGCCCGATCAGCTCGCGGCCTGGACGGTCCTCGAGACGTTCTCGCGCCCGCTGCTGTGTGCCTTCAGCGACAAGGACCCGGCGAACCGCGGCGGCGACCGCATGCTGCGCGAGCGCATCCCGGGTGCGCAGGGCCAGCCCCACACGACGATCGCGGGCGGCGGTCACTTCCTCCAGGAGGATCGCGGGGAGGAGCTGGCCCGCGTCGTGCTCGACTTCCTCGGGACGCGCTGACGGCGCGCGCGCCCGTGGCGGCGCCGCCGCGGACTTTTTCCCAAGACCCCCGTCCCCGGAACCGCTACAGGGGCTCCATGTCGAACACCGAACCGACGCTGCCCCCGGGGATGCTGCTCTACCAGATGTCGATCGGGCACTACGTGTCGCGCGCGCTCCATCTCGCGGCGAAGCTCGGCATCGCCGACCGCCTGGCCGACGGGCCGCGCGACGCCGGCACGCTCGCCGCCGAGGTCGGCGCCCACGCCGCGGCGTTGCACCGCGTGCTGCGGCTGCTGGCGAGCGGCGGCCTCTTCACCGAGGATGCCGACGGGCGCTTCGCCCTGACGCCGCTCGGCGAGGCGCTGCGCACGGGCGTCCCCGGCTCGATGCGCGCGATGGTGCTGCTCTTCGCCGGCACGCGCATCCAGGACAGCTGGAAGGAGCTCGAGTGGTGCGTGCGCACCGGCGAGCCGGCGTTCAAGCGCACCGACCCCGACGGCGACGCGTTCGCCGCCATCGCCAAGGACCCGGAGCAGATGGCGGTGTTCGACGAGGCCATGGCGACGTTCGCGCCGATGACCGCCGCCGCGGTGGCCGCGGCGTACGACTTCTCGCGCTTCGGTACCCTCGCCGACGTCGGCGGCGGCAACGGCGCGCTGCTCGCGGGCATCCTCGCCGCCAACCCGGCGCTGCGCGGCCTGCTCTTCGATCAACCCCACGTCGTCGCGCGCGCCGGCGTCGCCGCCGCGGACCTCGGAGATCGCCTGCGCGTCGCCGGCGGCAGCTTCTTCGACGCCGTGCCGGCCGGCGCCGACGCCTACCTGCTGAAGCACGTGATCCACGACTGGAACGACGAGCGTGCGACCGCGATCCTGCGCAACGTCCGCGAGGTCGTGCCCGCAGGCGGGCGCCTGCTGATCGTCGAGGGCGTCTACCCGGTGCGGGTCGACACCTCGCTCGCGAGCCGCGGCGCCGCGGCCAACGACGTCAACATGCTGGTGTGCACCGGCGGGCGGCAGCGCTCGGAAGCCGAGTTTCGCGCCCTCTACGACGCCTCCGGATTCCGGCTGACGCGCGTCGTGCCGACGATGGCGCCGGTGTGCGTGATCGAGGGCGAGCCGGTGGGGTGAGCTCCCCCGCATCGTGACCGGGGCGCGCGATCACACCTCGATCTTCAGCCCGTGGCGCCCGCCGACCTCGGCCAGCTGGTCGAGGTCCGGATCCACCGGCGCCACCTCGCGCGCCATGTCCGTGAACATCCTCGAGGCGCCGAGGCGCGACGTCAGCGAGACCATCGCGGCGTCGCCCTTCCCGAAGCGGAACCAGTGCGCGGTCCCCGCGGGGACGTGCACCAGCGTCCCGGGCGGCGCGGTCCTCGCCTCGGCGTCGATGCCGAACTCGATCTCGCCGCGGAGCACGAAGAACGCCTCGTCCCAGGGATGGCTGTGCGGCGGCGGGCCGCTGCCCTCGGGTCCCTGCTGGTGGAAGATCTCGTAGCTTCCCGTCGCTTCACCCGACGCCAGGATGGTCAGATGCTCGCCCACGAGATCGAGCGCGGGCGGGTAGTCCTCTGGAGCGACGACGATCGGCCTGGCAGCCATGCGGGTCTCCCTTCACGTCATGGGACGGTGCGACGATCGCACGGAAGCCGCCCGTCGGCGGGCGTCACGTCCGCCACGGCAGCTCGATCACCTCGCCGTCCGGCAGCTTCACCGTGCCGCCGCCCGGCATGGCGGAGACGAACTCGCTCGCCGTCTCGGCAAAGAGCTGATGCACCTCGCCGGGCGGCAGGACGAGCGTGTCTCCCGCGGCCCAGCGGACCGCGCGATCGCTCACGGTCGCGCGGCCGCTGCCGCTGAGGAACAGCACGACCTCCTCGGTGTCATGGCTGTGCGGCGGCGTCGCCGATCCCGCGTCCATGCGGCCGCGCCACATCTCGACCTGACGCGCCCCCGAGGTCGGCGTGGCGACGCCGGCGACGTGGTTGCCCTCCAGGCTGTGGACCCGATTCTGCGCTCCGCGGAAGACGGCCATGCCCGCCGTTCTGCCTCGCGCGGGCGGCGCACCGCAACGGCTCGAGCTCGCCGCGGCAGCCTCGTCTCATCGCAGCGATCGGCAGCGCAGCTCGGGGGCATCGTCCCCCCACCGGATCGTCGCCTCGCCTCGGTGCTCCCAGTAGCTCTCGTTGCGTCCCTCGTAGCGCGCGCCGCTGCCGCTCGGCGCCTGGTACATGAGCGACGTCTCGCCGGCGTGCTCGGCGATCAGCGTCGCCGGATCGGTCTCGAAGAACGTGACCGCGAACTCGCTGGCGGCGTTGTCGTCGCACTGCCAGGTGAAGGGCCCTTTCGACGGCACGAGCCGGAAGCGCGCCTGGAGCTCGGCGATGCGCCGGCGGTAGGCGTCGCGGACGCAGGCGACCTCGTCCTCGGCCTTCCAGCAGTCGTCGCGCCGCTTCACCCAGCCGTGCTGCTCGGCCTTCGCCGCTGGCGGCGTCTTCTTCGAGGCGGCGGCGTAGACCTCGGCCATGCGGCGATCGAGCGCGGCGAGCGCAGGGTCCCGGCGGATCATCTCCTCGATCCCGCCGCCGGCAGCGGCGCTGCCCTCGGACGCGAAGCCGGCCAGAAGCAGCAGCGCGACGGCTCGCCACATGTCCCGATCCCTACCACCGACCGTCGCGCCGGTGCACGGCCCTACACCGGCAGCGGCCAGTCGTGCACGGGCGCGCCGGTCGCAGCGAGCGCACGATAGCGTGCCAGCATCCGCCTGAGAGCCGTCGGCCGATCCGCCGTGCCCTCGAAGGCCGCGAGCGCCGCGGTCTGCCAGCGCGCTCCGGTGCGACGTCGCGCCGTGCGCGCCGCGATCGCCGCGAGCAGGGGATCGACCTCGTCGGGTGCGACTCCGGCGTCGCACAGCGCCGTGCGCGCCAGCGGCAGGAGCTCCGGCACCAGCGTCGCCACCGAGCAGCGGCGCGGCGACGGCGCCTCGTCGTGCGGCCACAGCAGCTCGGCGTCGACGCCGTGGCGGGCGGCCGCGTAGAAGTTGCGACGCGCCTGCCCGAACGTCAGGCGGGTCACCAGCCGATCCGCATCGGGCGCGAGCGCCAGCGTCAGGCCGAGGAGGAAGGCCGTGTTGGCGAGCATGTCGATCACGGTCGGGCCGGCGGGCAGGGCGCGGAACTCGATGCGCAGGTGGCCGCCGCCGGCGGCGTCGTAGACGGCGCGATTCCAGCGCCAGACCGTGCCGTGATGCAGGCGCAGCTCCCACAGCTGCGGCACACCGCCGGCAGCGCGCACCGCGTCCGGATCCTCGGCGTCGACCGCGGCGAGCAACGGTGCGTGCAGCGCCACGCTCTCCGCGAACAGCTCCGCAGCGCCACGCCGCACCCAGCCGTGCCCGAAGGTGACGCGCGCCGGGCGCCAATCCTCGGGCTCGGCGTCGACGCGATCGTCGACCGACTGCCGGTAGAGCGCCACGCGCGTCTCGTCCCACAGGCGGTGCCCGAGGAACGTGGGCGAGTTCCCGGCGACGGCGAGCACCGGTGCGGTGGCGATCTGCGCCGCGTTGTAGGTGCGGGCGAACGCTGCGGGCGACACGCGCAGATGCACCTGCCACGAGGTGTTCGCCCCCTCGGCGGTGACGTCGTCGTACGTCGTCGTCAGCGGCTCGGGTCCGTCGATCGCGATCGTGAACGCCTCCTGGCGCAGGCGTCGCAGACCGTGCGAGAGCGCCCGGTAGCGCGGGCTCTCGGTGATCGCGGCGGGCGTCAGGTCGTCGGGACGCAAGGTGGGCAGGATGCCGATCGCGACCGGGCCTGCGCCCTGCGCGGCGGCGGCCACCTCGAGCGCTCCGAGCACGTCGTCGAGGTCGCGGCGGAGGGCCGCGAAGGGCCGCCCGCGGAGCGGCACCGGTGCGGTGTTGCACTCGATGTTGAAGCGGTCCGCCTCGAGCGTCAGGCGGGGATGCGCGGCGGCATCGAGGACCGCACGATTGCGCGGCAGCGGCCGTCCGGCGGCGTCGATCAGGCACAGCTCGAGCTCCGCCCCCACGGTGGTCGGTCCCTCGCCGAAACCGGGGCGACCCAGCAGGGCGTCGAGAGCCGCGACGCCGGCGCGAAGCCGGGCGGAGAAGCGCTCGAACTCCGCCTCGGTGAAGCTCTCACGATCGATCTCGCGTCCCATCCGCAGCGTGGTCGTACCAGCCTTCGCGCCGCTGTCCAGGCTCCCTCTGATGCGAGCGGGTATTCCCAGCCGTCGGACGGCGCCGCTCGCAGCGTCGCGCGCCTGCCACGCAGCCCCGGCGCGGCGGCGTCTTCTCGATGGCACGCCGCTGGCTTCGCGGATCGAGTGGAAGGAGGACCGTCATGGCCGGAGAGCTTGCGAAGATCGTGGAGCAGCTGAAGACGCAGCGGGACGAGCTGCGCGTCCGCCTGCATCTGGCGAAGGCCGACGCCCGCGACGAGTGGGAGGCGCTCGAGAAG
The DNA here is from genome assembly GCA_026129405.1 of bacterium. Taxonomy (NCBI): domain Bacteria; species bacterium. The sequence continues at coordinate 658,073 of JAHCID010000001.1, read as the reverse complement.
CGCTGGGAGCATCTGCGCGCCGAGACGGCCGTCGTCGGGCGCGAGGCAGGCCACGCCGCCGGTGACGTCGGCGCCGCGACCCGACTCCTCCTCGAAGAGATCCAGCGGGGCTACCAGCGCATCCGGGCGCTGCTGTGACCGCCCCGCCGGCGGCGCTCAGTACTTGACGACGGCGCGACCGACGACGGCGCCGGTGCGGAGCAGCTCGAGGTTCGCGTTGATGTCCTCGAAGCGGATGACCTTCACCGCGTGCCGGACCTTCCCCTGCCGCGCGAGTGCGACCACCTCGGCGAGGTCGTTGTAGTTGCCCCAGAACGAGCCGTGGTAGGTGTACTCGCGCGCGACGAACGGGAAGAGCGGTATGTCGATGCGATCGCCGACGAGCCCGACCGATGCGTAGTGGCCGGCGATGGCGAGCAGGCCGAACCCGAGCTGCAGCATCTCCGTCGCGCCGGCGCAGTCGATCACCGCGTCGACCTCGCCCTGCCCCGCCAGCCGGGTCAGCTCCCTGCGCACGTCGTCGAGCGACCGCCCCCGCGTGCCGACGACGTGATCGGCGCCGAAATCCCGGGCGATGGCGAGCTTCTCCTCGTTGCGCGCGAAGGCGACGACGGTGGCGCCGCCGCCGAGCAGCTTCGCGTACTGCACGGCGTACGAGCCCAGCCCGCCGACGCCGAACACGGCGAGGACGCGATTCGGCCCGAGCGCCCCGGCGTCGCGCAGCTTCTTGATGCCGCGATAGGGCGTGAGACCGGCGTCGGTGAGCGGCGCGAGCTCCTCGGCCGAAAGACCGAAGCGCGCATCGACCTCGATCGCGTAGCGCGCGGGGACCGGCACGTACTCGCCGTAGCCGCCGTACGGACCGAAGCCGGGCCAGCGCCCGTGCGCGCAGATGTGCGTGTCGCCGCGATGGCAGTGGCGGCACGTCTCGTCGCCCCAGCCGCCGACGACGACCACCTGAGCCCCCTCCTGGAACCCCTTCACCAGGCTGCCGACCTTCTCCACCGTGCCGGCGATCTCGTGCCCGGGCGTCACCGGGAACGTCATCTCGGCATACTTCCGGAAGTAGCCGTCGACGAGCTGCACGTCGGTGCGGCACATGCCCGCGGCGCCGACCTTCACCAGCACCTCGTCGGCGGCGAGATCCGGGATCGGCACGTCTTCGAGCACGAGGGGCTGGTCGTAGGCGTGCATCCGAGCGGCGCGCATGATGGTTCTGCATACCGATCCTCCGGAAAGAGGCAATCGGATCGGGGCCGAATTCAGCCGAGCGACGCGAGGTCGGGGTTGAACGCGACTTCCCAGAGGTGTCCGTCCGGATCCTGGAAGTAGCCGGCGTAGCCGCCGTAGAACGTCGCCCGCGCCGGCGTGACGACGCGCGCCCCGGCGCGCTCCGCCTGCGCCATCACCGCGTCGACCTCCGCCTGCGAGTCGACGTTGTGCGCGATCGAGAACTCCGTCGCGCTCCGCGGCCCGACGGGCAGGCCGGTGTCGGCGGCCAGGCTCCGCCGCGGCCACAGCCCGAGCCGCAGCCCGGCGTGGAGCTCGAAGAACGCCGCGGCACCGTTTTCGATCTCGGTGCCGACGATCCCCTTCGTCGGGAGACCGAGGCCGTCGCGGTAGAAGCCGACGGCGCGCTCGAGGTCGTCGACGGCGAGCGTGATGAGGGTGACGTGGGGGTGCATGGGATGAGGGTAGCATGGGCCCTCTCGGCGATGCGGACGGAGACGGCGACGTCGCGGCCGGCCCGATGCCGTCGCGGCCCTGCACGCCGTCGGCGGCAGGCGTCACTCCACCGCCGCCGTCCCGCACGCCCGTCGCACCGGGCACGCCGGGCAGCGGGGCGCGCGCGCCACGCAGACGGTCGCCCCGAGGTCCATCAGTGCCTGGTTCCAGTCCGACGACCGCCCGCGCGGCACCAGCGCCTCGGCCAACCCCCAGATGCGCTTCGCGCGCCGCGACGACTTCGCCTTCCCGCGCACGCGGAACACGCGACCGATGACGCGGTCGATGTTGGTGTCGACCGTCGCCACGTCGCGGCCGAACGCGAGGCTCGCCACCGCCGCGGCGGTGTAGCGCCCGATGCCGGGCAGGCGTCGCAGGTCGCGCGCCTCCGACGGGAACACGCCGTCCAGCTCCGCGACCACGTGCTGCGCTGCGGCGTGGAGATTCCGCGCGCGGGCGTAGTAGCCGAGGCCGGCCCAGCTGTCGCGCACGGCGTCGGCGGGGGCGGCGGCGAGGTCCTCGAGGGTCGGATAGGCCGCCAGAAAGCGCGGGAAATACTCGGCTACCCGGACGACCTGGGTTTGCTGGAGCATGATCTCCGAGACCAGCACCGCGTAGGGATCGGTCGAGCCGCGCCAGGGGAGGTCGCGCTTGTGGCGGCCGTACCAGCGCAGGAGCCGGCGACGGAACGCCTTCGCCGTATCCGAGAGCGCAACGGGTTTGCGCTGGGGACTCGCTCGGCGACGCGTTACACTACGGGCCATCGATGGGTCGGCTTCGCGACGGGTTGATCGAGTGGGCCGCGCGGCACCTCACCAAGCCGCGACGCACCTACCTGCGCATCCTGCCGACCAACGCCGAGCAGCTGCGGGCGACGGCGCACAAGGGCGACGTCATCCTCGTCGACGGCGATCAGCGCGTCAGCCAGGTCATCAAGTACATGACGCAAAGCTCGTGGTCGCACGCGGCGCTCTACGTCGGCGACGAGCTGTGGAAGCGCTTCCCGAGCCGGCGCGCGGAGCTCGAGCTGCAATACGGCGCCGACGCGCGGCACCTCATGGTCGAAGCGCTCATGGAGAGCGGCGTCATCGCGTCGCCGGTCACCAAGTACGTGCACCTGAACCTGCGCATCTGTCGCCCGGTCGGTCTCAGCGACGAGCACCGGCAGCGGGTCGTCGACGAGCTCATCGCGCAGCTCGGCGAGCGCTACGACGTCGACAACTTCCTCGAGCTCGCGCGCTACTTCTTCCCCGTCTCGCTGATCCCGAGCCGCTTCCGCCGTCGGGCCCTCGAAATGGGCAATCAGCTCACCAAGGAAGTGATCTGCTCGTCGATGATCGCGCGCGCGCTGCAGAACGTCGGCTATCCGATCCTGCCGCAAGTGACGCCCGTCGACGGTCCGTCGCCCGACGGCTGGCTGCACCGCCTCGGCCTCCGCCGCGCGCCCTACCCGGCGTTGTTCCACCGCAACCGCCCCCAGCTGATCACGCCGCGCGACTTCGACCTGTCGCCGTACTTCGCGATCGTGAAGCTGGGGGCGATCGAGACGCGGTTCGACTACCGGCGCATCCGCTGGGCGTGAGCGCACCCGACCGTCCTAGCGCACGAACGGCGACGCATAGCGCGCCTTCCCTCCCAGCTCCTCGGCGATCACCAGCAACCGGTTGTACTTCGCCGTCCGCTCGCTGCGCGCCGGCGCACCGGTCTTGATCTGGCCCGCGTTGGTCGCGACCGCGAGGTCGGCGATGAAGGCGTCCTCGGTCTCGCCGGAGCGGTGCGAGACGACGTTCGTGTAGCCGGCGCGGGTGGCGCGGGCCATGGTCGCGCGCGTCTCGGTGAGCGTGCCGATCTGGTTCACCTTGATGAGGATCGAGTTGGCGATGCCGTCGGCGATGCCCGCGGCGAGGATCTTGTCGTTGGTGCAGAAGAGATCGTCGCCGACGAGCTGCACCGTCTTGCCGAGCTTCTCGGTGAGGAGCTTCCAGCCCTGCTTGTCGTTCTCGCCGACGCCGTCCTCGATCGAGACGATCGGGTACTTGCCGCACCACGCCTCGAAGAGCGCGACGAGATCGGCCGGCGTCTTCGCCGGGCCGCCGGCCTTGTGGAAGACGTAGCCGCCGTCCTGCCACAGCTCGCTCGAGGCGCAGTCGAGCGCCAGCGCGACGTCGCGCCCGGGCTCGAAGCCGGCGTCGCGGATCGCACCGACCAGCAGATCGAGCGCCTGCTCGTGGCCCTCGAGCGCGGGCGCGAAGCCGCCCTCGTCGCCGACCGCGGTGACGAGGTTCTTCTTCACCAGCGCCTTCTTGAGGACGTGGTAGACCTCGACGCCCCAGCGGACCGCCTCGGCGAACGTCGGCGCGCCGTGGGGGACGATCATGAACTCCTGGAAGTCGATGTTGTTGTCGGCGTGCTTGCCGCCGTTGATGACGTTCATCAGCGGGACGGGAAGCAGCGTCGCGTCGGCGCCGCCCATGAAGCGGTAGAGCGGTTGGCCGGCGGCGATCGCCGCCGCACGCGCCGTCGCCAGCGACACGGCGAGCAGCGCGTTGGCGCCGAGCTTCGCCTTGTTCTCCGTGCCGTCGAGCGCGATCATCTTCGCGTCGACGAGGTTCTGATCGGCCTCCAGGCCCGCGAGCGCCGGCGCGATCGCGCCGTTGACGTTGGCGACCGCCTTCGCGACGCCCTTGCCGGCATAGCGCTTGGGATCGCCGTCGCGCAGCTCCACCGCCTCGCGCTCGCCGGTCGAGGCGCCCGACGGGACCGCCGCGCCGGCGATCGCGCCGCCCGCGAGAGAGACCGTCGCCTCGACGGTGGGGAAGCCGCGGGAATCGAGGATCTCGCGGGCACGAACAGACTCGATCTTGGCCATGGGGAGCGACTCCTGTTGCCGACTGAAGGACTGGACGGTTTACTGCGGGCCCGCGGTGCGGACCACGATGATCCACTTCTCCGAGAACCCGGGGCTGACGCCGAGCACGCGCTCGAGCCGCAGGCCGGCGGCGGCCACCTCGGCTTCGAGCTGCTTGCGGGTGAGACGGTTGGTGGTCTTCTTCGTGAGCCCCAGGAAGCGGCGCACGGCGCGCGACATCGTCTTGAACGTGTAGGGATGGCAGACCATTCCGATCACGGGGCCGCGCGTGGCCGCCGCGAACGTGCGCAGCACCGCGACGCGGCGGTCCGGCGGCAGGTGCATCAGGAAGCGGCTCACGACCACGGCGTCGACGCTCTTCGCACGCACCGGCAGCAGCTCGACGTCGCCGAGCAGGACGTCGACCGGCTGCGCGCGTCCGCGCGCCACCGCGAGCATGTTCGGCGAGATGTCGGCGCCGACGACGCGGAAGCCGCGGCTGCGCAGGAACGGCGCCAGGATGCCCGTGCCGCAGGGCGCGTCGAGCACCAGCCCGCCGGGGGTCACGCCCTCGAGCGCGCGGGCCAGCGTGCGCTCGAGCATGCGCAGGTTCCAGCGCCGCAGGGGGCTGCCGTACCGGCGGCGCTCGTAGCGTTCGGCGTCGAGCGTCCGGTAACCCCAATGGGCGTCATAGGTCGGCGCATCCGGGCGGGCCATGCGGGATCGCGGACCCTACCGCTCCGCGGGGCACCGCGTCCAGCGTGGGGCCCTGCGGCATGAGCGCCCGCCGCGAGGGAATGCTGCTGGTCGGCGTCTGCCTGATGCTCTACCTGACGGGCGTCGGCGAGGTCCCCTTCTATACCCGCGGCGAGCCCCGCGAGGGGATGGTGGTCCAGGAGATGCAGCGGACGGGCGAATGGCTCGTGCCCGCCCGACCCGACGGCGACCTCGCCCGCAAGCCGCCGCTCTACTACTGGCTCGGGGCCGTCGCGCTGGCCGTGCTGCCGGAGCGCGCCGAGTTAGCGCTGCGCCTGCCGTCCGCGATCGCCGCGACGGCCGGCGTCGCGGCGACGTGGACCGCCGCGCGGGCGGCCTTCGGTCCCGCTGCCGCGCTGCCGGCGGCCGCCGTCCTGGCGACGTCGTTCGAGTGGGTGCGTGCGGCGACCTCGGCCCGCGTCGACATGGTCCTCGGCGGCGCCCTCGCGATCACGTTCGCCGGCTTCACGCTCGCGCTCGTCCGCCGCGGGCGCGGGCCGCTCGTGCTCGCCACCGCCGGCGCCGCGTTGGCCGCGCTCGCGAAGGGTCCCGTGGGGCTCGCGCTTCCGGCGCTCGCGATCGGCGCGCTCATGGCCGTGCGCCGGGACCGTTCGCTGCTCGCGTGGCTGCGCCCGATCCACGTGCTCGGCGTCGCCGGCGCGGTCGCGGCGCTCTGGTACGGCGCCGCGCTGATGAAGTACGGGGCCGCCTTCTTCGAGGTGGTCGCGAAGGAGAACTGGCTCCGCTTCATCGACACCGACGACGCCAAGACCGGCCACGCGCACGGCATCCTCTACCTCCCGCTGCTCGGCCTCGTCGGCCTCCTGCCATGGACCCCGCTGCTGCCGCTCGCCGCGGTGCCGCCGCGCCGGGGCGACACGCCGGCGGCCCGGGCCGCGGCGTTCGCGCTCGCGTGGGCGGTCGTGACGCTCGTCTTCTTCTCGCTCGCCGACGCGAAGCGCAGCGTCTACCTGCTGCCCGCGTTCCCCGCGTTCGCGCTGCTCGTCGGTGCGGCGCTCGCGGGGCCGCCGCCGACGGGGCGCGTGGCGACGGCACTGCGCTTCACGACGGCGCTCTACGCGCCCGTGCTGCTCGTGCTCGCCGCGGCGGTGGTCGCGCTCGCGGCGGGTGTCGACGTCGTCGCGCCGTTCCGTCCGTGGCTCGATCCGCGCGACGCGATCGGCGCCGACGTGGTCGAGGATGCGATCTCCGCCGTCGGCTCCCTGTTGGGGCCGCTCGCGATCGCGGCCGGCATCGCGAGCGTCTTTCTCGCGCGCGCCGCGCGGGCGGCGGACTGGCGTCGCGTCGTCACCATCCTCGCCGTGCTGGCGCTCGGCTGGACGATGGCGTTCGACGCCTTCGTGCACCCGCCGGTCGCCCGGACGCGCAGCCTCGCCGCGTTCATGCGCCAGATCGACCGCCGCGTGCCGCCCGCCGCCACGCTGCACGCCTTCTACAAGCCCGACCCGGGGATGCGCTTCTACGCGCCGCGGCCGGTGCAGCGCTGGGGCGAGGCGACCGACGACCCCAGCTATCTCCTCCTGTGGGAGGACGAATGGCAGCGCTGGCGCGATCGCGCAGGGCGGCCGTTGCGCCCGCTGCTGGTCAGCGACGCGCGCGACGCCAGCCGCGGCAGCCTCGCGCTCTTCGTCGTCCGGCCGAAGGGTCTCGTGCCGGCACCCGAGCCGTCAGAACGGGTAGTCGATCCCGGTGAAGATGGACATACCCTCCGTCCCCTGCCCGACGTCGACGAAGGCGACGATCTGCGGCGCGACGATGCCGCGGAACCCTAGCCCGTACACCCAGTGCAGGTCGTCGACCGGGCTGTTCGTGACCCCCTTCCACACCTGCCCGGCCTCGACGAACGGCGCGAGCTCGAGCTCGGCCTTCACGCCGAAGAGCCGCCGCTGATAGACCCGCGTCCGCAGCTCGGCGGTGCCGAGCGAGCGGTTGAAGCCGATGAAGCGGTCGCCGCCGTAGCCGCGCAGCGTGCGCCGGCCGCCCAGGCTGCTGCGCTCCCAGAACGGCGTGTCCTTCGGGCCCGACACGTAGTCGGCGAGCGCGCGCAGCGCGATGATCGGGTTGCGCTTCTCGCCGCGCAGCGGGATGAAGCCGCGCGTCTCGAAGCCGAACTTCATGTACGACGTCTTGCTGCCGAGCGTACGGTCGGCGGCGTCGACGTAGATCTGCGACAGCGCGCCCTGCGTCGGCAGGTCGATCGAGTCGCGCGTGTCGTAGGCGACGGCGAGCTTGTGCGCCCAATACACGCCGGCGTCGAGGCCGCGCGCGCGAACGTCGGTGCGCGGGTTGCGCCGGAAGCGGGGCGCGTCGATGAACGGCACGCCGTCGACCTGGCCGTGCGCCACCGCGTAGCGTCGGATGCGCATGCGGTAGGAGACGTTGACGGTGGGGACGATCCAGAAGCCGGGCGTGGCGTCGGCGAGGAACTCCTCGCCGGTGTAGTTCGACTCGTCGTCTTCACGCGACGTGTTGCCGAAGCCGTAGAAACGCTCGGTCGAGTCGCGCTCGTAGCCCGCCTTCGCGAGGAAGAAGGCGCGCTTCTCCCACAGGCCGCGATCCGCGTACTCGAACTCGTAGTTCTCGTCGATCGTCGTCGACTTGCCGACGGCGAGGGAGTAGCGCCGCGTGTCGCTCGGGTACCCGAAGAGACGGAGGGTCGGGAAGACGCCCTTCGTCTCGTTGTAGCGGACGTCGGGCGCGAGCATGTATTTGATCTCGTCCTTCTCGTCGAGAAGGAGCCACACGCCCATCAGGCCGTAGGTGTTGCCCTCGTTCGGATCGAGGATGATCTCGGGCACGGGGACGAAGCTGGTCTTCTCGACCCCGGGCGGCGTCCACGGCAGCTCGAACGCGGTCGCCGAGGTCGCGAGCGCGGCGAGCAGCGCGAGCGCGCAGGCTGTCAGGAGGCCGCGGGTACCGGGTAGTTGGCGAGGATCCATCGGTCACCAAAACGGGCGAGGACGTGGAACGGTGCGGGAACCAACCCGTCGGGTCGATCGCGACGCTTCTGCGAGTCGCTCACGAACACGAGCCGCTCGCCGCTCTGCCAGCGACGGTCGAAATCGGCGCGGCGCAGGAACATCTCTTCGGTCTTGCCCTCCAGGTACGTCGGCGGGACGAATCCCGGCGGCTCGAGCATCTCGATGCGACGGCCGCTGTAGAATACCAGCCCACCGACGATCTGATACTCCTCCGGCGACTCGAACACGACCGGAACCGCCTCGGGAACATGCTCCCGCACCACCTGCCCGACCGGCTTCCACGAGAAAAGCGGCTCCGCCACCGCCTGCGCCCGGAGCACGATGGCCGCCAGCGGCACGCCGACGAGCGCGAACCCGGCCGCGACCAGCCGCGGGCGGCGGCGGCGGACCGCCGTCGCGAGGACCAGTCCGCCGGCGCTGGCCGCGAGCGCCGCCGGGACCACCAGCGGCAGGAAGTCCGGCACCTGCGTGATCCAGTACACCCTGGAGAGCAACGACGTGCCCGCGACCAGGCCGGTCAGCCCTGCCCCGGTGAGCAGCGCCGCGACGAGACCGAGCCACCACCACGGCGCCGAGCCGACCGCACCCGTCCGCAGCCGTTCCAGCGCGTGCGCCGCGAGCAGCGCGACGGCCGGCAGCGCGGGAAGGCTGTAGTGCTCGAGCCGCGACGGCGGCAGCGAGAAGAACCCGACGACGCCCGCGAGCCAGACCCAGGCGAGGACGGCACCGCGCGCCGCCGGATCGCCGCGGCGCAGCCCGCGCCACGCCTCCGGCAGCGTGAACGGCACGACCAGGATCCAGGGCGCTGCGCGAAAGAGGAACGCCGCCCAGAAGAACGGCAGCGGGTCGCCCTCGGAATCGCGCGGGAACTTCTTGTCGAGGAAGAACAGGAGGTGCTGGTTGACGACGTAGTCCCAGGCGAACCCCGGATGCTCGAGCGCGACCAGCACGTGCCAGGGCAGCACGACGAGCGCGAGCACCGCGAGCCCGAGCCCGGGACGCATCCGCCGGATGGCCGCGAGCCCGTGCTCGCGCAGCATCACGACGCCGATGGGAATCCCCGCGACGACGATCGGCACCAGCCCCTTCGCGAGAACCCCGACGCCGAGCAGCCCGTAGAGCGCGACCAGGTTGCGCGTGCGCGCCGCGGCCGGTCCGTACTCCGCGCGATGCCAGAAGAGGATCGCACCGACGGTCGACACGATGATGAACGAGTCGGGACGCAGCGTGCGGGCTTCGAGCGCGAAGCCGATCGTCGTCGCGAGGATCGCCCCGGCCCACAGGCCGGTGGTCACGCTCCAGATGCGCGCGCCGAGGCGACAGGTCCAATAGACGGTGACCATGGCGACGGCGATCGTCGAGAGGCGCGCCCACTCGGTGAAGCCGACGAACGAGAACGCGAGCGCCGTCGTCCAGTAGGCGAGCGGCGGCTTGTTGAGGAACAGCGTCCAGTCCATCGTCGGCGTGACGAAGTCGCCACGCAGCAGCATCTCGCGAGCGACCTCGGCATACCGTCCCTCGTTGTCGAAGAACGCCGGCCGATCGAGGTGCAGCGCGAGCACCGCGGCCGTGGTGAGCGCGATGAGCGCCGCGGCGATTCGCCCCGGCTGCTCCACGTCCTCCCGCGCCCCCACGCAGCGCTCTTTAGGGAGCCGCGAACGAAAGTCAACGCAAGTCCGGAACCGCCTTGCGCAACCCAGGGACGACCGGTAGGGATACGCGAATTCCTTTGGAGGAGCGAACGATCGCATGGAGGCGCTAGCGCGGGCCGAACGGCCCTCACGCGTCCGGATGATCGAGCTCACGCGTGAGTTCGAGGCCCAGCGGGAAGAGCTGCTGGCGGCCTGTGAACGCGTGCTCGAACGGATGCAGCTCCTGAACGGCGAGGAGCAGAAGTCCTTCGAAGCCGAGATGGCCGACTATCTCGGCGTGCGCTACGTGCGCGGCGTCGCCTCCGGCACGGACGCGCTGCGCTTCGCCGTGCGTGCCGCCGGCTTCGGCGCCGGCGACGAAGTGCTGATCCAGGCCAACGCGTTCATGGCCGCCGTGGAGGCGCTGCACGACGCCGGGGTACGCCCGGTCGCGACCGACGTCCGCCTCGAGGATCTCGGCCCCGACGTCGACGACCTGGCGACGCGCATCGGGCCGCGCACGCGGGGCATCCTCGTCGTCCACATGTACGGCTTCCCGGTCGACATGGCGCCGCTCCTCGAGATCGCCCGCCAGCGCAACCTGAAGCTCGTCGAGGACTGTTCGCACGCGCACGGCGCGACGCTCGACGGCAAGCGCGTCGGCGGCTTCGGCGTCGCCGGCGCCTTCAGCCTCGGTGTCGTGAAGAACCTCGCCGCCTACGGCGACGCGGGTTTCGTCAGCACCGACGACGGTGAGCTCGCCGCCCGCATCAAGCTGCTCGGCACGCATGGCCAGGTGAAGAAGAACGAGCACGCGTTCTACGGCGGCAACAGCCGGCTCGACGAGCTGCACGCCGGCATGCTGCGCGCGAAGCTCCGTCTGCTCGACGTGCGCAACGCGCGCCGCCAGGCCATCGCCGCCCACTACTCCGAGCGCCTGCGCGGGCGGATCGTCGTCCCGCCCGCCGACGCCCGGCGCACGCACGTCTTCCACCAGTACGTCGTGCGCACGCAGCGGCGCGAAGCCCTCCGCCGGCATCTCGAGAACGCGGGCGTCGAGACCGGCATCCACTATCCGGTTCCGATCCACCGCCAGCCCGCCTGGGAGAACGCCTTCGGCGTCGGCTCCGCCCTGCCGCGCAGCGAGCAGGTCGCCCGCGAGATCCTCTCGCTTCCCGTGCACCCGGACCTCACCGACGCCGAGGTCGAGCACGTGGCGGACGCGACGGCACGGTTCTTCGACTGATGCCCGACGCCGCACCGCGGCCCGCGCTCTCGATCGTCGTTCCCGTCTACAACGAGGAGGGCAACGTCGTGCCGCTGCACGACGAGCTCACCGCCGTGGCGACACGGCTCGGCCGGCCCTGGGAGCTGCTCTTCGTCAACGACGGGAGCCGCGACGAGACGCTGCCGCGCCTCCGGGCGCTCACGGCGCAGAACCCGCACCTGCGCGTCGTCGACCTCGACGGCAACTTCGGCGAAGCATCGGCGCTGTGCGCGGGCTTCTCGGTGGCGCGCGGCGAGGTCGTCGTCACCCTCGACGGCGACGGCCAGAACGACCCGCACGACATCCCGAAGCTGCTCGCGAAGCTCGACGAGGGCTACGACGTCGCGAGCGGCCGGCGGCTGCACCGCGAGGAGGGCTTCTTCCTGCGCGTCCTGCCGTCGTGGGTCGCGAACCGGCTGATCGTGCTGGCGACGCGCGTGCCCGCCTACGACTGCGGCTGCGGGCTGAAGGCGTACCGGCGCCGCTGGCTCGAAGGCGTGCAGCTGCCGCGCGGGTTCAACCGCTTCCTGCCGGCAATCCTCGGCGTCGACGGCACACGCGTCGCCGAGATCGAGACGCGCGACCGCCCGCGCGGCTCCGGGCAGTCGCACTACGGCTTCTCGCGGGTGCTGGTCGTGCTGCGCGACCTCCCGTCGCTGCCGTTCCTGTGCCGGCGGCGGCCGGCGGGGCGTACGACGGCGAGCTTCGCCGGCGTCGGCGCGGCGCTGCTCTCCGTCGGCGCGGCATTCGCAGCCTTCCGGCTGCGCCTCGCGCCGGCCGTGCTCGCGGCGTTCGGCGCGGCGGTGGCGACGGCGGTGCGCCACAACGTGCTTCGCTTCGTGCAGGCCCGGGAGGCCGGGGTGTTCCGTATCAGGAGGGTTCTGGATGGCAGTTCGGCAGCCGAGCATCGCGATCGCGGGCGTGGGGTACTGGGGCAAGAACCTGCTCCGCACCTTCCGCAAGCTGCCTTCGGCACGGGTCGCCGCGGTCTGTGATCTCGATCCCGCGCTGCTCGAAGCGGCGCGCAAGGATCATCCCGACGTCGAAACGACGTCCGACTACGCCGCGCTCCTCGCGCGTTCCGACGTCGACACCGTCGTGGTCGCGACGCCGCCCTCGAAGCACCACGCCATGGCGCTCGCCGCGCTGCGCGCCGGCAAGCACGTCTGGGTCGAGAAGCCGCTCGCGCTGACCGCGGCCGATGGCCGCGAGCTGGTCGACGCGGCAAAGGCCGCCGGCACCATCCTCTTCGTCGACGAGACGTTCCTCTACGACCCGATGGTCCGCGAGATGAAGAAGCTCGTCGACGAGGGCGTGCTCGGCGACGTCTGGCACCTCTCCTTCGAGCGCCTCGGCATGGGCCGCATCCGCCGCGACTCGAACGTGTGGTGGAACTCCGCGCCGCACGACCTGTCGATCCTCTTCCATCTGGTGCCGCGGCCGGTGGCGCGCCTGCAGATGCACCTGCACACGTATCTCCAGCCCGGCGTCGCCGACATGGCGGTGTGCGACCTCGAGCTCGAGGGCGGCGTCTCGGCGCACGTCTACCTCTCGTGGCTCCACCCGGAGAAGACGGCGAAGGTCTTCGTCATCGGCAGCGAGCGCATGCTCGCGTACGAGGGGCGCTTCGAGAAGCGCGCCGTCACGCTGTTCGACTACACCATCGATCGCACGGCCCCGGCGACGAGCGCCGGCTCCGCACCGATCGTGCCGATCACCAACTTCGCGGGACGCGCCCTCGAGATTCCAACCGGCGCCGAGCCCCTGGGGCTGGCGGCCGAGCACTTCGTCGAGTGCGTGCGCACGGGCACCGAGCCGCTGACCAGCGGCGCCCGCTCGCTCCGCGTCGTCGAGGCGCTGGAGACGGCGGATCGTGCAGCCATCCGCGGCGGCCGCGTCTAGCCACCCCGCGCCGCCGCACCGGACGCCGCCCCGCGTCCGGATGCGCACGGTCATCGGCGTCGCCGTCGGGACGGCGCTCCTCGCCTTCGTCCTCTACCACGCGGGTTTCGCGGCGGTCTGGGACCGCCTGCGCGGCCTCGGCTGGTGGAGCCCGCTGATCCTCCTGCCCTACGCGATCATCAGCATCTTCGACGCGCTGGGCTGGCGGCAGACGCTCGACCCGGCCGCGCGCCGGCGCGTGCCGTTCCATGCGCTCTACCTGACGCGGCTGTCGGGCGAGGCGGTGAACAGCGTCACGCCGACCGCCGCCCTCGGCGGCGAGCCGGTGAAGGCGTGGATGCTGCGCACGTGGGGCGTGCCGTCGTCCGCGGGCATGGCGTCCGTGGTGATCGCGAAGACGGCGCTGATCGCGTCGCAGAGCCTGTTCACCGCGATCGGCGTGGGCGCGATCCTCTACCGCCTCGGCTACGGCGCCCTCGCCGCCGGCTGGCTGACGGTGCTGGGCGTACTGTCGATCGTCTTCACGCTCGGACTCGTGTGGATGCAACGCCGCGGGCCCGCGGCCGCGACCTGGCGCTGGCTGCGGCGGCTCGTCCCGCGTGCGGGCTTCGTCGCACGGCTGGAGCACGGGGCGACCGCGCTCGACGCGCGGCTCGCCGAGTTCTACCAGGGCGGGAGCACCGCGTTCGTCGCCGCGAGCCTGTGGTTCCTCGCCGGCTGGCTGACCGGCGTCTTCGAGGTGCACCTCATGTGCGCGCTGCTCGGCCATCCCATCTCGTGGCTCGACGCGCTCATCATCGAGACCCTCGCGCAGCCGATCCGCGCGGCGGCGATCATCGTTCCGGGCGCGATCGGCACGCAGGAGCTGGGCGGCGTCTGGCTGGGCAGCCTGCTCGGCATGCCCGAGCCCGAAGCCGCCGCGCTGTGGGTCCTGAAGCGCGCCCGCGAGCTCGTCTTCGACGGGCTCGGCCTCGTCTATCTCGGCCGCATCGCGGGCCGCGGACGGGCGTTGAACCCGGCCTGAGCGCCCGCCTATCCTCTCGCGTCGTGGAGACGCGCACGCTCGGCGACACCGGCCTCGTGGTCACCCCGCTCGGGATCGGGCTCGCCGCCATCGGCCGCCCCGGCTACATCACGCTCGGCCGCGACCGCGACCTCGGTGCCGCACGCACCCCCGACGACCTGCGCGCGCGCTGCTTCGCCATGCTCGACGCCGCCCGCGCCGCCGGCGTGCGCTACGTCGACGCCGCACGCAGCTATGGGCGCGCCGAGGAGTTCCTCGGCGCCTGGCTGCGCGCGCGCGGCGTGGCGCCCGGCGCGCTCACGGTCGGCAGCAAGTGGGGATATCGCTACACCGCCGGCTGGACGATCGACGCCGTGGTCCACGAGGAGAAGGAGCTGTCGCTCGCCCGCTTCCGCGCGCAGCTCGCCGAGAGCCGCACGCACCTCGGCGCCTGGCTCGACCTCTACGAGATCCACAGCGCGACGCTGGAGTCGGGCGTGCTCGACGACCAGGCGCTGCGGGAGGCGCTGTGCGACGCGCGCGCCGCGGGCGTGTACCGCGCGGTCGGCCTCACGCTGAGCGGCCCCACGTCGGCCGCGACCCTGGCGCGGGCGCTGGCCGCGGGCGCCGGCGGGCGCCGCGTGTTCGACGTCGTGCAGGCCACGTTCAACCTCCTCGAGCCCTCGCTCGCCCCGCAGCTCGCCGCCGCGCACGCAGCCGGGCTCGGCGTCATCGTGAAGGAGGTGCACGCCAACGGCCGTCTCACCGCGACCAACGCGCGCCCCGCCGACGCCGCCCTCGTCGCCCGGCTCGCCACGGTCGCCGCCGCCGCGACCATGGGCGTGGATCAGCTCGCGATCGCCTGGGCGTTGCGCCATCCGTTCGTCGACGTCGTGCTCTCCGGCGCCGCGACGCCCGAGCAGCTGGCGTCGCACCGGGACGCCGTGGAGCGGCCGCTCGACGCCGCCACCGCCGACGACCTGCGCGCGGCCGCGGAGCCGCCGGAGCGCTACTGGAAGACGCGCGCCAGCCTTCCCTGGTCCTGACGCGCTTGCAATCGACAACGGGCTTGCCGCCGCGATTTCGGCCCAGATCTGAATGACGACCGGCCGGGACACCGCCGAGGCCGCCGCCCCCGTGGCGTCCCCCTTCGCCACAACGCCCTCAAGTTCACCGAGCGCGGCTTCGTCCGCGCACAGGTCGGCGTCGAGGAGGATGCCGTCGTGCTCGAGATCACCGACACCGGCGTCGGCATCGCCCCGGAGGATCAGGAGGCGATCTTCGAGGCGTTCCGGCAGAGCGCCGACGGGGTCGGGCGGCGAACCGGCGGCACGGGGCTCGGGCTCTACATCGTGCGCGTTTCGTGCGGCAGCTCGGCGGCACGGTGCGGCTCCGGAGCGCGCGCGGAGAGGGGACGACGTTCACCATCCGCCTGCCTCGGCGCGCGCGGCGGCGTGAGGAGCCCCCACCCCGCGCGCACCGGCCCCCGCGAGAGCCGGCGCGCAAGACGCAACGCCGGTTACGCCGCGGAGCGGAGGCGGGCGATCCGCTCCTCGAGGGGCGGATGCGTCGCGAAGAGCTTCATGAGCTTGCCGGGGCTGCTGATCTTCAGCGCCGCGAGCGCCGGCTGGGCGTCGGCCGGCTCGGTGATGTCGACGTTGCGGCGCAGGGCCTCGAGGGCGTCGATCATGCTCTGACGGCCCGCCAGGCGGGCGCCGCCGGCGTCGGCGCGGAACTCGCGCATGCGCGAGAACCAGGCGACGACGATCGAGCCGAGAATCATGAAGGCGATCTCGAGCACGATCTGCACGACGAAGAAGAGACCGTAGGAGATGTTCTCGTTGTCGTCGCGACGGGTGGCGTTGGCGACGCCCCAGGCGATGACGCGGGCGAGGAACATCACGAAGGCGTTCACGACGCCCTGGAGGAGCGTCATCGTCACCATGTCGCCGTTGGCGATGTGGGAGACCTCGTGGCCGAGGACGCCCTCGACCTCGGCGCGGTCCATGCGGCGGAGGAGACCGGTCGAGACGGCCACCAGGGAGCGGCTCTTGGTCGGGCCGGTCGCGAACGCGTTCGGCTCGTCGGCCTCGTAGACGCCGACCTCGGGCATCGGGATGCCCGCGCCCTGCGCCAGACGATGCACCGTCTGGAGCAGCTGCTGTGCGCCGGGATCGGCGGTGCTCGGGTCGATGACCTGCACGCCCATGGCGTGCTTGGCCAGGATGCGCGAGAGGCCGAGCGAGATGAACGCTCCGCCCATGCCCCAGACGAGGCAGAACGCCAGGAGCGAGTTGTAGTCTATGCCCTGGGCCGTGAGGTAGGGCCGGATCCCGAGCACGTTCAGGATCACCGAGATGGTGATCATGACGAGCAGGTTCACGGCCAGGAAGAGGACGATGCGCTTCGCCATCGAGATCTCCTTCGGTCGGTTGAGACGTCCCAGGATAGCTACGATTCACTCCGCGGACGAGTGGGGGGCGCGACCTTTCGTCGCAGCGGGCCGGAGCGCCCCGGCCAGGAGCACCAGGGTCACCAACCAGAAGACGTGGGCTCCCACCGCCGCCGCCGGGACGAGCAGGTCGAGGCGTCCGAGCAGGGCGAAGGCGAGGGGAAAGACGTACCAGTCGCGCGTCGTCAGGGGCGACAGGACCCCGTCGATGATGCGGTTCTGCCAACCACCGCCGCGATGCCGGCGGTCCTCCGTCACCTCGCAGGCGGTGATGACGACGAACGCGCCCAGGACGCCGAGCCCCAGCGCCACCAGCCAGCGCTGATCCGGCAGGGCCCCCTGGGCGCCGAGCCGCATGGCGATGCCGCCGAGGAGGGCCAGGTGGACGAGGGTGTCGCCGGCGACGTCGAGGGCATGCCCCAGCCGGCTCTCGCTGAAGCGCAGCCGGGCCAGCTCGCCGTCGGAGCAGTCGAGAACCCCGGACGCGACGATCCCGAGCACGCAGGCGATCACCGCGAGCGGGCCGGGGAGGGCGAGCGCCAGCCCCCCGGCGACGCCGAGCAGGACGCCGAGCACCGTGACCGCGTTCGGGGTGAGCGGCGTGTGCAGCAGCAGCGCCGTCACCGGGCGCGAGAAGCGCCGGTGCAGGACGCGATCGAGGTAGCCGTCGCGCGGGTTCTCGAGGCCGCGCAGCAGCGCGCGCTCGGTGGCGGCCCGATGGCCCGACGCCGGCCGCAGGATGCCGGTCCAGGGCGGGCGCGGCGCGACGCCGTTCGCGGCCAACGCCGTACCGGGTGCGACCCGCACGCGCGCGCCGCCGGCCTGCACCTCGACGACGTCGCCCGCCGCCGCGCGCGCCTGGAGGTCGCGCACGAGCGTCTCGTCGAGCACGCTGCCCGCGCCGACGAGGAGCCGCGGCTCCGCGTCGGCGGGCGCAGCCAGTACCGGCGCCCGGGTGACCGTGCAGCGGATGCGCGGGTCGTGCGGGGGAGGCGTCTCGCCGACGACGGTGCAACGCTCGATGCCGGCACGCTGGAGGACGAGGATCGTGCGCAGCAGCAGGGGGATGCCGGCGATGCGGCAGGCCGCGTCGCCCGGCGCGGTGAGGATGAACGCCTCCCGGATCACGACTCCCCGACGCGCGGCAGGATCTCGCGCTCGGCGCGGGCGACGTCGTCCGGGAAGTCGATCTCGATCCACGGCATGCCGTCGACGCGCTCGACGCCGATCGGCACGCGCGCCATCAGCGCCGGGTAGACCTCCTCGTGCTCGATGCCGGTGTCGCCGGCGGCGACGCGGGCGCCGAGGAGGTCGCCGAGCAGACGGGCGGCGTCGGCGTCGAGGCGCAGGAAGCCGATCGACTCGCCCATCAGCTCCCAGCCGGGCTCGCCGCCGCGTACGATGTTGTGCACGCGGCCGGCGCGCACGCAGAGCATCTGCTCCTCGCCGGTGTTCTCCTGGCTCGCGTCCATGAGGAAGCAGTTCGGGTGGGCGGAGCCGACGAGACGGCGCAGCATGGTCACCGAGCAGAGGACGTCGGCGTCCATCACGAGCACGGGCCGGTCCAGCCACTCGCGCGCCGTCCACAGCGAGAGGATCGCGCCCTCGCGGAAGCGGTCGTTGACGACCACCTCGACGGACAGGCCGGGCACTGGATCGGCGAGCGCGGCGGCGACGTGTTCGGCGCCGAACCCCGCCACCACCACCGCGTCGCGCACACCCGCGGCCGCCAGCCCTTCGAGCAGGCGACGGAGGAGGCTCTTCCCCCCGACCTGCAACAGACACTTGGGCCGTCCGCCGGAGGCCTCGAGCAGCCGCTTGCCGACGCCGGCCGCGAGGATGATCGCCGTCATCCGCTCCTCCGTGCGCCCGCCAGCACCTCGCCGAGCGCGCCGACGAAGCGCTCGAAGTCGGCCGCCGCGAGCGCTCCCATGTTGGCCACCCGGAACGCCTCGCGGGCGAACCAGCCCTGGCCTTCGTAGATGACGAAGCCGCGCGCCTTGAGGCCGTCGTGCAGCGCCGCGTAGGTCACGCCCGGCGGCAGCCGCAGCGAGGTGATGGTGTTCGAGCGCAGGGCGGGCGGCAGGACGATCTCGAGTCCGAGCCCCTCGCAGCCGTTGCGCACGATGCCCGCCGCCGCGGCGTAGCGCGCCTGGCGGCCGGCGACGGTCTCGTCCAGCAGCTCGTCCAGCGCCTCGTCGAGCGCGTACGCGACCTGCACCGCCGGCGTGAACGGCATCGGCGTGCGGGCGTAGGTCGCGAGCGAGAGATAGAGGCTGCGCGGCGGGTAGGCGACGAGGCGCTCCAGCACGGCGTCGCGCACGAGCACGACGCCGATGCCGGGGAAGGCCTGGACGCATTTGCCCGAGGTGCCGACGACGACATCGACGCCGTCGGCCTCGAGATCGAGCGGATCGCCGCCGAGCCCGCTCACGGCGTCGACGAGGCAGAGCTTGCCGTAGCGGCGCGCGAGCCGTCCCACCTCGCCGACCGGCGTGCGCAGGCCGGTCGTGGTCTCGTGGTGCACGACGGCGACGGCCTCGACGTCGGGGGCG
This sequence comes from bacterium, assembly GCA_026129405.1. Classification (NCBI taxonomy): domain Bacteria; species bacterium. Next base: position 638,932 of record JAHCID010000001.1, on the reverse strand, counting down.
CGCAGGGCCGTCTCGACCGCGCCGAGGTCGGGCGGCGACGTCCACGGCCCTTCGACGACGGTATGGGCGATGCGCTGCGCCTCGGCCATGCGCGCCATGCGCTCGCCGTAGACGCCGTTGGCGACGACGACGAGGCGGCCCTTCGGCGAGCAGACGCTCGACACCGCGGTCTCGACCGCGGCCGTGCCCGAGCCGGTCACCAGCGTCGCCGCGAAGCCGCCGGCGGGCGCGAAGGCACGCAGGAGCTTCTCGCGCACGGCGCCCAGCAGCGCGGCGCACTCGGGCTCGCGATGACAGAGGTCGCCGCGCCCGAGCGCCGCGGTCACGCGCGGCGACACGTTCACCGGGCCGGGGTTGAGGAGGATCATCGAGCCTCGGCTGCCTAGCATCGGGGGCCTGGGCGCGCCACCGGCTAGCAGCCCAGCACGCGCCCCAGGCGCTCGACGCCGCGGTCGATGTCGCGCTCGCGGATGCCCGAGAAGCCGAGCAGGAAGCCGCGCCGCCGCGGGCGCCCGTCGTAGAAGGCCGACAGCGGCGCCGCGACGACCCCCGCCTCGTACGCCGCCTGCGACAGCGCACGGTCGTCGGCGCCGGCCGGCAGCAGCGCCGCGAGCTGCATCCCGGCTTCGGTCGGCTCGACGACGAGACGGTCGCCGAGCCGTCGCCGCGCCGCCCGCACGAGTCGATCCTGGCGCGCGGCGTACAGCGTCCGCATGCGGCGGATGTGGGCGGCGAGCTGGCCGCCGGCGACGAACTCGGCCAGCGCCGCCTGGAGCGGCACCGGCACCGAGTGGCCGGTGTGCCGGATCGCGTTCTCGAACGCCGGCACCAGCTCCGGCGGCACCACCAGCCAGCCGGCGCGCAGCGCCGGAAACATCGTCTTGCTGAAGGTGCCGACGAAGACCACGCGCGTCGGGTCGAGCCCCTGCAGGGCGGCGAGTGGACGCCCCGAGAAGCGATACTCGCCGTCGTAGTCGTCCTCCAGGATCCACGTGCCGGTGCGCGCCGCGCGCTCCAGCAGCGCCAGGCGACGGGGCAGCGACATCACCATGCCGAGCGGGTACTGGTGCGACGGCGTCAGATAGACGACGCGCGCGTCGGGGCTGCGGCGCGTGCCGGCCTCGGGATCGAGGCCCTCCGCGTCGACCGGGACGGGGACCGGCCGCGCACCGGCGGCGAGCAGCGCGGCGCGGGCCCCGGGATAGCCCGGGTCCTCCATCCAGACCGGATCGCCGGGGTCGACGAGGAGCCGTGCGGCCAGGTCGATGCCCGCCTGCGCGCCCGCGACGACGATCACCTGCGACGGCTCGGCGACGACGCCGCGCGCCGCGCCGACGTAGGTCGCGATCGCCTCGCGCAGCGGCGGGTAGCCCGCCGACGCCCCGTAGCCCATGCCGCTGCGCGGCCGCCGGCGCGCGTGGCGGGCGACCACGCGCGCCCAGGCGTCGAGCGGGAAGGCTTCGGCCGCCGGGCAGCCCGGCATGAACGGCGTGCCGTCGGGGAACGGACCGCCCCGCGGCGTCGTCGCCAGCACCGCGCCGCGCCGCGACAGCGCCGCGGCGCGACCGGCGGGCGCTCGCGCGACCCGTGGACGCGGCGCCTCGAGCAGGCTCTCGGGCGTGAGCGGCGCGACGCGCGTGCCGTCGCCGACGCGCGCCGTGACGTAGCCCTCGGCGAGCAGCTGCGCGAAGGCGCCGACGACGGTGTTGCGCCCGACGCCGACGTCCGCCGCCAGCGTGCGCGACGACGGCAGGCGCGTGCCCGGCCGCAGCCGGCGCGCCAGGATCGCCTCGCGCAGGGCCGCGTAGAGCTGCGTCTGCAGCGACGCGGCCTCGGTCCGCTCGAGCGCCGGCACGCCGAGGATGTTCGCGGCGGTCGCCATGGGCGCCACGGTCGCACGCCAATGGCCCCATGGGAAGAGCCGGATTGGAGCTGGTAATGGGACCAATCGGCTGGGCAGGATCGCCGGCATGGAGACCTTCCCCGTCACCGAGCGCACCCGGGTCCGGCGGCTGCCCAAGCGGGCCACCCACGTCTGCGACGACGTCCGCGCCGTCCTCGACGCCGGCTTCGTCTGCCACCTGGGCTTCGTCGCCGGCGGCCGCCCGATGGTGATCCCGACGACCTACGCCCGCGTCGGCGACACCGTCGTCGTGCACGGCTCGGCGGCCAGCCGCACGCTCGAGGCGGGGGCGGACGGCGTCGACCTCTGCCTCGTCGTCACCCACCTGGACGGCGTCGTGCTGGCGCGCTCGGCCTTCCACCACTCGGTGAACTACCGCTCCGCGGTCGTCTTCGGGCGGGCGCGGGCGGTCACCGACGAGGCCCGCAAGCTGGCGGCGCTGCGCGCCTTCACCGAGCGGGTCGCGCCGGGCCGATGGGACGCGGTGCGCGAGCCGAACGCGCAGGAGATGAAGGCGACGCTGGTCCTCGAGCTGCCGCTCGCGGAGGCGGTGGCGAAGATCCGCAGCGGCGGCCCGATCGACGACGAGGAGGACCTGGCGCTGCCGGTGTGGGCGGGGGTGATTCCCCTCACCACCCGGCCGGAGACACCCATCCCCGCACCCGACTGCGCCGCGGGCACGGTGCCGCCGGAGGCGGTCCTCCCCCGGCTGGTGACTCGGGGGGGTCGGGGCTAGAACCAGCGCATGCGCCGGACGCTCGTCGCCTGCCTGCTCCTCGCCGCCACGGCCGCGCTGGCGACGGAGATCGAGAATCCGCCGCCCGCGGACATGGAGGCGTCGAGCCCGGAGATCGAGCCGGACGTCCCGGCCGACGCCGAGCCGTCCGCGCCCGAGGTCGAGCCCGACGTGCCCGCCGACGCCGAGCCGTCGGCGCCGGAGATCGAGCCCGACGTGCCGGCCGATGCCGAGCCGTCCGACCCCGACATCGAGAACCCGCCGCCCGCCGACGCCGAGCCGTCGATCACGCCGGACAGCGACGGCGACATCGACGATTGAGCACGCGCCGCCGCGCGCTCAACCCTTGCCGAAGGTGCGCGCGAAGAGCGCGTCGATCGCGCGCCGGCCCTCGTCGCGCAGGAAGCGCGTGCCGGTGCCGGTGAAGTGCTTCTCGCGGATCACCGGGTCGATCTCCGGCTCCCACCCGTCGCCCGACCAGCGGAACCAGCCGCGCCGCTCCTGGTCGAAGACGTGGCAGACCTTGTTGAAGAACTTGGCGTACTCGGCGCTGACGCCCGTGCCGCCAACGACCGTATCGTCGGGCTGGATGATGCCGACGAGGAAGATCTCGTGGCCGTTGTTCACCTGATGCCAGATGCTCTGCAGCACCTTGCGGAAGAGGGGCGTGTCCGGAAAGCGGCGATGCATGAGCTTGCTCACGTAGGACAGGCTCACGTCGCCCTTCTTCAGGTCGGCCTCGGAGAGCACGCGCAGCCCGCGCGTGCGCGCGTCGCTGTGGCCCTCGAAGGTGAAGTTCACCTCCTGCACGCCATGGCGCTCGGCCGCTTCGCCGAACGCCGCCTCGGCCCCCTGGGCGGCCCCGCTGAAGAGGATGCAGTCTGCCGGCGTCACGACGGGTCCCTCCAGAGGCGGGTTCTGTAACCGATCACCCCCTGGCGTCAAATGGGGGCCGTCGCGGAGCTACTGGTGGGCTTCGTCCCGGACCCGATCGGCGCCCTCGCGGGCGTTGGCCTTCGTCTGCGCCTCGTTCGCACGCCATGTCCGCTGCGCTGCGGAGGGGCCCTGGGTGAAGAAGTCGCGCGTCGTGCGGCCGAAGGTGAGGGCCCCGTCGCGGACGGCGCGGCCGCCGGTCTTGGCGGACTCCTCCACCACGCCGCCGACCTTGCGGCCGGTGTCGCCGGCGTGGACCGCCGCCACGGGAGCGGCGGCCAGGACGGCCAGGAGTGCGATTATCGTCGTGGGTCTCATACGCTCTCACTCCGAAGCGAGACGCGTGCCAGAGCGAAGGCCCGACGGTCCGCGGGGTTCATCGGGGCGGGTTGTAGATATTTCCCGCTGCCCGCGTCAGCCGACGCCGAGGGCGCGGCGCATGCGCGCCGTCATCTCGGTCGGCGTGTGCGGGATGCGCGGCCCGGGCGGGCCGCCCTCGCCGGGCTCGACGCGCACGTGCAGGAACACCGGCCCTTCGGCCGACGCCAGCTCCGGCGCCAGCGCACGCAGCGCGTCGGGCGTCGCCGGCTGCTCGACGCGGCGGTAGCCCGCAGCGCGTGCGACGGCGGCGAGGTCGACGACGTCGCTGATCGTCGGCTGGCCGCCCGTCGAGGCGTGCCGCCCGTTGTCGACGCACACGTGCAGCAGGCGCTTCGGCGCCCGCGCGGCGATGGTCGCGAGCGTGCCCATGTTCATGAGCACGTTGCCGTCGCCGTCGAGGATCACCACGCGCCGGTCCGGCTGCGCCAGCGCGATGCCGAGGCCGATCGACGACGCCAGCCCCATCGAGCCGATCATGTAGAACGAGCCGTCGGTGTCGCCGGCGCCGAACGCGGCGCGCGACATGTAGCCGTTCGAGCAGACGCGGATCGCGTCGCTCGTGTGCGGCACGAGGATCGCGAGCGCCTCCTGCACCGTCATGCTTCCGCTCCCGGGGATTGTCCGGCGCCCATGTGCGTGGCGGCAGGGCGGGCATGGGCATGGTCTACGCGTCGGTCGGCGGCGCGGTGCCGGGAAGCGACGACTCCACTGCGGTCGCCCGCCACGACGACGCGATCCTCGGTGCGGTGACGCTCGAGAACATGGGCCTCGTGCCGAAGCCGCTCGAGCGCACGATCCGTCCGTTCCGCGGGCTGCCGCTGACATCGCTGCGTCACGCGTGCCCCCCGACGAAGAGGCCCGGCTTCACGAGCAGCGCCACCGGCTTGCACGTCGCGCGCGCCGTCTCGGCCGCCCACGCGACGTCGGCGTCGAGCGTCGCCGGCTCGGGGGTGCGGAACGGGATGGCGAAGAGCGCCAGCAGCCGGTCCATCACCTCGCCCATGACGAGGTGCTCGGGCGCGTCCTTGCCCTCGTAGCCGCGCCAGGTGACGAGCAGCAGCACCGGCGTCTCGTAGGAGAGCTGCAACGAGCCGAGCGCGTTCAGCGACACGCCCAGCCCCGAGTTCTGCATGACGACGACCGGTAGCCTCCCGGCCAGGTAGGCGCCGGCGGCCACCCCGAGCGCGGCGTCCTCGCGCGTCTCGCCGTGGTAGACGCCGCGACGCTCCAGCTCCGCGATCACCGGCCCGACGAGCGAGCACGGCACGCCGGTGAAGAAGTCGAAGCCGACCTGCTGCAGCCGGTCGACGAAGGGACCTGGCGGGGCGACGGCCACGAGCGGCGCTTACGGCGCGACCTCGGCCCAGGCGCGCCGGTAGTCCTCGAAGCTGTCGACCTCCATCCAGCCCTTGTGGATCTCGACGGCGACGACGCGCTGGCCGCGGTCGATCATCGCCTGGAGGACGTGCGTGACGCTGGCGCGCTCGAGCCCCTCGGCACGCTGCGCCCGCAGCTCCGCGTACACCTCGCGCAGCGTGGCCGCGCCGGCGACGGAGAACAGCGCCATGCCGATGAACTCGCCGTGCGCGTCGGCCGGCGTGACCTCCGGGCCGATGCGCAGCACGCGGCTGCCGCCCTCGGGCGCGACGAAGCGGCGGCCGTTCGGCGCCGTCTCGGTGACCACGAGGTCGAGCGGCCCCGGCGGCAGCGGCAGCCCCGCGCGCTGCGCGTCGACGAAGGCGCGGTCGACGACCACGGCCACGTCGGCGTCGGAGCGCACCAGCGTCTCGAGAATGTGCTCCTCGAAGAGGATGTCGCCGTAGAGCAGCACGAAGGCGCGGTCGAGCTGCGCCTCGGCGCAGAAGAGCGACGCCAGCTCGCCGGTCTCGGCGTAGCGGTCGTTGTCGACGAAGCGCACACCCGGCGCCTGCACCTGCTCCTTCTTGTAGCCGCGCACCACGGTGACGTCGCGCAGCCCGAGCTCGGCGAGGGTCTCGACCTGGCGCTCGAGGATCGTCTTGCCCTTCACGTCGAGCATCGTCTTCGGGCGATCCTCGATCAGCGGCAGCATCTGCGGCTCGAAGCCGGCGGCGAGGATGACGGCGCGCGGCGGCTCCTCGCCGGCCCACAGGAAGCGGCGCTCGTTCGCCTTCAGCTCCGGCACGCCCACCAGGCGATAGACCTCGTCGAGCGGCACGATGCGGCTGCCCGCGCCCGCGGGTCGCCCCGCCTCGCGCATGGCGACGAGGACGTCGCGCATCGCCGGGATGGCGGCGCGCAGGGCCTGGTTGGCGAAGATCGCGAGCTTGAAGCCTGCCGCCTCGAGCTCCGGCGGCGTCACCTCGGGATACGTCGTCGGCACGGCGACCAGCGGCACCGAGAGGTCCCAGCGGTCGGCGAAGCGGCGCAGCTCGGCGAAGTCCTTCTCCTTCGAGTGGACGAGGACCGCGTCGGCGCCGGCGCGGGCGTAGGCGCGCGCGCGCGCGAGGGCCTCGTCGATGCCGAGGCCGACGATGAGCGCCTCGGTGCGCGCGATGACGACGAAGTCGCGACGCCGGCGTGCGGCGCAGGCGGCTTCGATCTTCCTCGCATGCTCGCCGGCGGCGACGAGGTCGCGCGAGACGCCGGCATAGAAGGAGCAGCGCTTCGGGAACTCGTTGTCCTCGATGCACATGCCCGCGGCGCCCGCCCGCTCGAACTCGGCCGCGGTGCGCATCACGTTGATGGCGTTGCCGTAGCCGTTGTCGCAGTCGGCGACGACGGGGATCGTCACCGCGTCGCAGATGCGGCGGACCGCGTCGAGCGTCTCGGTGAGCGTGAGGATGTTGGCGTCGGGCACGGCCTGCACGGCCGAGATGCCGAAGCCGCTGGCCCAGATGGCGTCGAACCCGGCCTCCTCGGCGAGCTTCGCCGAGAGGGCGTCGTGCGCGCCGGCCGCGAGCAACACGCCGGGTTGCCCGAGCAGCGACAGTAGAGCTCCTCGCATGGGGAAGGCAGGGCTGTATCGGAGGGCGGAGGGCCGGGCAAGTCGGGCGGACCCGACGGCTAGCGCGTGGGACCGCCCGGGCGATCGTGCTTCGGGTGGGTCGAGAAGCGCCGCATCAGCATGCGTCCGAGGCCCGGGAGGAGGCGCGTCGCGAGCCAGAAGGAGCGCACGTCGCGGCCGATCGGCCAGTGCACCTGCTTGCCGTGGACGGCGTCCCACACCACCGCGGCGACGTCCTCCGCCGTGATCCACTTGCTGAGGTTCTTGTTCACGGCGGGCGTGAACGCCTGCTCGGTGACCATGCCCGTGCGCACGATCGGCGGCATCACGTCGCAGACGGCGATGCCCTTCTTCGCCAGCTCCAGCGACAGCGCCTCGGTCAGCGCGCGCACCGCGAACTTCGACGCCGAGTACACCGCCTCCTCGGGGACGCCGTGGATGGCCGCCGACGACGACATGGTCACGATGCGCGCCCCCGGGGTCTTCTCGAGCAGGGGCAGGGCGGCGCGGATGCCGTGCAGCACGCCCATCAGGTTCACCTCGATCGTCAGGCGGTCGTCGGCCGCCGTCTGCTCGGCGAACGGCCCGCAGCGGAGCACGCCGGCACAGTTGAAGAGGACGTCCATGCGCCCGCCGGTGAAGCCGCCGAAGTAGGCGACGGCGGCGATCACGTCGTCGCGATCGGTGATGTCGAGCGGGCGCATGCAGCAGACCGCGTCGCCGAGCGACGTCGCGACGCGGTCGAGCCCCGAGGCGTCGCGGTCGAACAGCCCGAGACGCCAGCCGCGCTGCGCGAACAGCGCGGCGGTCGCGCGTCCGATGCCGGCGGCGGCCCCGGTGATGAAGATGCAGGGCGAGGTGGCGACAGCCATCGGATCGAGCGCGCTATCGCACGCCCGCACCGGTTTCAAATCCGCGCGCGAAAGGCCGCGGCGACGCGGAAAACGCCGTCGCGCCGGGCGATTCCCAAAAGTGGCGAGCCTTGCGCCTGGGCAATGCGTCATCTACAAGCAACACTTACCGCTCGGTCAGGACGCCTTGCGCTCCGCAACGTCGGAGAGAGCACGGGACTGCGCGCGCTCACACCGACTCCACGGAGGAACCGGATGCGAACCCTCTTCCTCAACCCCCCCTCGTACGACGATTTCGACGGCGGCGCGGGGGCCCGCTACCAGGCGAAGCGGGAGGTCTGGTCGTTCTGGTACCCAACCTGGTTGTCCTACCCGGCCGGCATGCTGCCCGGCTCGCGGCTGCTCGACGCGCCGCCGCTGCACATGCCCGCCGACGAGGTCGTGCGCATCGCGAAGGACTTCGACCACGTCGTCCTGCACACGAGCACCCCGTCGTTCCGCGCCGACGTGCGCACCGCCCAGGCGATCAAGGCCGCCAAGCCGGACACGACGATCGGCTTCGTCGGCGGCCACGTGACGGCGCGCCCCGAGGAGTCGCTCAAGTACGCGAGCGTCATCGACTACATCGCGCGCAAGGAGTTCGACCTCGCGGTGGTGGCGGTGGCCGAAGGCCGCAGGTTCGCCGACGTCAAGGGCATCAGCTACCTCGAGAACGGCGTCTACCAGCACAACGAGGAGCCGCCGCCGCTGACGACGACCGAGCTCGACGCGCTGCCGTTCTCGACCGACGTCTACGCGCGCGACCTCGACTACAAGAAGTACAACAGCCCGTACTGCCAGTACCCGTACGTGTCGCTGTATACCGGCCGCGGCTGCCCGGCGCGCTGCTCGTTCTGCCTGTGGCCGCAGGTCACCACCGGCCACAGCTACCGCACCCGCAGCGTCGAGAACGTGCTCGAGGAATGCTCGCACCTCCGGCGGCTCTTCCCCGAGATGAAGGAGCTGTTCTTCGACGACGACACCTTCACCGCCGACCCGAAGCGCGCCGTCGCGATCGCCGCGGGTCTCGGCAAGCTCGGCCTCACCTGGTCGACCAACTCGCGCGCCAACGTCGACCGCGAGACGCTGAAGGCGTTGAAGGACGGCGGGCTGCGCCTGTTCGTCGTCGGCTACGAGTCGGGCAACGAGCAGATCCTGAAGAACATCAGGAAGGGCGTCAGCGTCGAGCGCGCGCGCCGCTTCACGCAGGACTGCCACGACATCGGCATCCTCATCCACGGCACCTTCATCATGGGGCTGCCGGGCGAAACCAGGCAGACCATCGAGCAGACGATCCGCTTCGCGCAGGAGATGCAGCCCGAGACGCTGCAGGTGTCGCTCGCGTCGCCGTACCCGGGCACCGCGATGTACGACTGGGTGCGCGAGCACAAGTACCTCACCGTCGACAGCCTGGTCGACGAGACCGGCTACCAGAAGTGCACGGTGAGCTACCCCGAGGTCTCCGCCGACGAGATCTTCAAGGCCGTCGAGACCTTCTACCGCCGCTACTACTTCAGCCGCCGCTACATCTGGAAGTCGATCAAGAAGATGGCGAGCGATCCCGAAGAGGCGAAGCGCCTCCTCTCCGAGGGCAAGCAGTTCCTCGGCTCGATGTGGAAGCGCCGGCAGATCGCGGGAGGCGCACAGGCGACGGCCTGATGACCGTCCTCGTCGCCGTCGTCCTCGGCTGCTGCGCGATCGCGAGCGCCTACCAGCTGTTCCAGCTGGTGGCCGCGCACCGCTTCTTCCGGCGCGCGCGGCGGGCCGATCGCCGGCGGCCCGCGTTCCGGCCGCCGGTCACGGTCCTGAAGCCGCTGAAGGGCCCCGGCCTCGACCTCTACGCCAACCTCGCCAGCTTCTGCCGGCAGGACTATCCCGACTTCCAGATCGTCTGCGGCATCGACGGCCCGGACGATCCCGCCGTCGCCGTCGTCGAGCGCCTCCAGCGCGAATTCCCCGACGTCGACCTCGTGCTGTCGATCGGCCACGAGGCCGGCACCAACCGCAAGATCGCCAACCTCGTCCACATGACGCGGCACGCGAAGCACGACGTGCTGGTCCTCTCCGACGCCGACATCCGGGTGCGCCCCGACTACCTGCGCTCGATGGTCGCACCGCTCGTCGATCCGCAGGTCGGCCTCACCACCTGCCTCTACCGCGGCCGCGGCTACCACGGCCTGCCGTCGGTCATCGAGTCGCTCCTCATCAACACCGACTCGATCCCGATGTTCGTCACCGCCGAGTGGGTGCAGGGCCTCAAGAACGCGTACGGCGCGTCGATCGCGTTCCGCCGCGAGGCGCTCGACGCCGTCGGCGGCTTCCCCGCCCTCGCCGACTACCTCGCCGACGACTACCTCCTCGGCGCCTGGATCGCGCGCGCCGGGTGGAAGCTCGTGCTGCTCCCCTACGTCGTCGAGACCGTGCTCGACTCGACCACCATCGGCGACGTCTGGCGCCACCAGGTGCGCTGGGCGCGCACCTACCGCGCGCAGCAGGCGCTCGGCTGGTTCTGCTCGGTGATCACCCACGCCGTCAGCTGGGGCGTGCTCGCGGTCGTCGTGACCGGCGGGTCGCGCGCCGGCTGGACCGCGCTCGGCGGTGCGATCGCGTGCCGGCTGATCGGCCTGCACGGCATCATGCGCCTGCTGCGCGAGCGCGAGACGCCGCGCCAGCTCTGGATGGTGCCGCTGAAGGACCTCGGCTACACGGCGATCTGGCTCGTGTCGTGGCTCGGCCGCGACGTCGTATGGAGCGGCCAGACGCTGCGCGTGCGGCCCGACGGCAGCATGATCGCCGTGACGCCGGACATGCCGTCGCCGCTGGCCCCGCAGATCGAGACCGAGCCGGCGCAGCGCGCCGCCGCGAACTGAGCCGCGGCCGCCGGCCCCCGGCCGGTGTCGCCTAGGCCGCGTGGTGCAGCGGCGGCGCCGACGCCGACTGCGGCAGGGTCACGCGGAACGTCGAGCCCGCGCCCGGCGTGCTGTCGACCTCGACGCGGCCGCCCATCTGCTCGACGAAGCGCCGCACGATGTAGAGCCCGAGACCGGTGCCGCCGAAGCGGCGCGAGTCGGACTGGTCGGCCTGGCGGAACATCTCGAAGATCGTCTCGCGCTGCTCGGGCGCGATGCCGATGCCGGTGTCGGCCACCTCGATCACCAGCGCCGGCCCGTCGAGACGCGCCGCCACCGCAACCCGCCCCCGGGGGGTGAACTTGAGCGCGTTGCCGACGAGGTTGCGCAGCACGATGGAGAGCTTGCGCGGGTCGGTCGTGAGCGACACCGGCGGCACCTCGGGGCTCCACTCGAGCGCGACGGTAGGCCCGTGCGGCAGGCCGGCGCAGCTCTGCCCGAGCTCGCTCCAGAGCGCCGGCAGGCGCACGGTCTCGAGCCGCGCCTCGTCGCGTCCGGCTTCGATGCGGCCGATCTCGAGCGTGCTCTCGACGAGGTCGAGCAGCTCGCGCCCGGCGCCGTCGATGCGGGCGACGCAGGCGTCGCGCTCCTCACGCGGCAGCTCGGCGTCGCGCGCCATCTCGCAGAAGCCGAGGATGACGTTCAGCGGCGTGCGCAGCTCGTGCGACATCGTCGACACGAACTCCGACTTGAGGCGGCTCGCCGATTGGAGGTCGGCGATGAGCCGCGCGTTCGCGAGCGCGATGCCGGTGGCGTGCGCGATGCCGAGCGCCAGGCGCCGCTGCCGCGGCGAGAACGGCCCGCGCCGCTCGCGGTAGCCGACGCACAGGAGGCCGATCGTGACCTCGCCCCGGCGGATGGGCGCGACCAGCTTCGACGACACCTCCCAGCGCGCGAGCGACTCGGGCGCGAGATAGGGCTGCGCGTCGCGGTCTGCGATCTCGACGAGGATGCCGCGCCGAACCGCGTCGATCAGGCCGTGCATCGTGTCCGGCGTGAACTCGGTGCCGCCCAGGTCCCGCGCGACCTCGAGCCGCAGGCCGACGCAGCCGCGCAGGCGGAAGGCGTTGGTGCGCTCGTCCCACTCGAACGCGCTGCCCCAATCGCAGCCGAGGGCATCGACCGCCATCCACGTCACGCGCTCGAGCAGATCGGGCTGGTTGAGATGGGCGTTGAGCGTCTCGCCGACGTGCAGCAGCGCCGCGGCGGTCTCCGCCTCCTCCTCGGCCTGACGCTTCGACGCGCGCCGTGCGGCGTCGGCGCGCTTCTGCTCGGTGATGTCGCGCAGCGTCGCGGTGAACGTCGGGGGGCCGTCGCGATGGACGCGCGAGACGGTGAGCTCGATCGGGACCTCCTGCCCGTCGGCACCGAGCGCCGTCGTCTCGAGCCGGCGGCCCAGGATCGTGCTCGTGCCGCCGGCGAGATGGCGCGCCAGGCCTTCGCGGTGCGCGGCGCGGGCCACCGGCGGCAGCAGCAGGTCGGCGAGGTCGCGTCCGAGCACGTCGGCGCGCCGGCGCCCGAACAGCCGCTCCGCGGCCGGATTGAACTCCGTCAGCCGCCCGCGATGGTCCATGCCGACGATGGCGTCGAGGGCGGCCTCGAGGATCGCCGTGTTGGTCGCGGAGGTGCGCGCGAGCAGCGCGGTGCGGACGTGGAGGTTGCGCCGGTAGCGGTCGAGGTACCAGGCACCCCATACGGAGACGATCGTCGCAGCCAGCATCGCGAGCAACGAGAAGCTCGCGGTCTCGACCAACCCGCCGCGGAGCAGGTGGAGCACGAGACCGGCGAGCAGGGTCGTCGACACCACGAGCTGCGTGCGCCACGGCCAGGGCAGCAGCACGAAGAGGCCCATCGTCAGGCAGACCTGCCCGAGCGCGATGCGTTCGGGCGCGAGCGCGATGGCGCCGCCGTACCACTGCATGAGGAGCCCGAGGGTGACGCCCAGCGCGGCCGCCGGCACGGCCGGCGGCAGCGCCTTCACCCGGGCCGCCGCGATCGCCAGCGCGCAGGCCGCCAGCTCGATCGCATAGGCGCGCAGTGCGATCTCGAGGCGATCCGGATGGTAGTGCCGCTCGAGCACCACCGAGATGCCGACGAGCAGGAGAAAGAGCGCCGCGGTGATGTCGATGCCGCGACGCAGGGCGCGGTCGATCTCGCCGCGGTAGCCGGCGCCCAGATCGCCGTCGAGGTCGTTGGGCTCCGGAGCGGTCTCGCGATTCGCGTCTGCCATGCGCACCGCCCCCCGGCCCCGAGCGGGTCGGGGGACCCCGGAAGGATCGGCAGGCAGGGCCGCAGGCTTGAGGCGGGTAGGAAGATCCTGCCGGCGCCGGCGGGGCTCAGTACGTCAGGTCGAGGCGCACGAGACGCCGGCCGCGTCGCACCACCCACCCGACCCGACGGGGCTCCGTGAAGACCGGGCCCCAGAAGATGCCGTCGAAGCGCGACACGCTGACGCCGTCGATGCCGAGGGCCGGTCGCCCACGCGCCGGCGCCGCCTCCCAGGCGAGGTGCTCGCCCGGGTCGTCGAGGCGGGGGCGCCAGGCCTCGGCCCAGTCGCCGCGCAGCGCCTTGCCGTCGATGAAGAAGTGCCAGGTCGGCGACGGCTCGGGGTCGAGCGTCGCCGCCCAGGCGCCGTGCGAGGCGTCCTCGGCGACGGCGATGCCGTAGACGTTGCGGTACGGACCGTGCCGCACGCCATCGACGACGACGACGACGTCCGGCCGCTGCATCGCGTCCGGCCCGGCGCAGGCGTAGGCGATGTGCCGGCCGTCGGAGGAGAGCGTCGGCGGCGGCTGCGTCTCCCAGTACCGGGAGCAGATCACGTCGTCGACGGGCTTGCCGTCTCGCATCACCCGCCACTGCGGCTTCTCGCCCTCGAGGCGCTCCCAGTACGCGACCACCGGCGCCTTGGCCGCGACCGCGACCGCGATCGACGCGATCCGCGCCGCGTTCGCGAACTCGTCGCCGAAGGCCAGATGGATCGGCCCCGCCGTCTGCCATTCGACGTGCCGCCACACCCCGAGCACGGTGCCGTCGCGGGACAGCGTCCAGCCGTCGCGATCGGGCGCGAGCAGGAGCAGCGTGCCGTCGGCGAGCCAGCGCAGGACGTGCTGCGGCGCCAGCGTGGGACCGACGTTCTTGAACGTCATGCCGGGCGAGACCCTGCCTTCGGGCTTCGCGAACGGCTCGCGCGCGACGCCGTCGACGACGACGGCGATACGCCCGTCGTCGATCTGTGCCAGCCAGGCCACGTGCCGGCCGTCGGGGCTGAACGCGGGCGGCGTGGTGTCGATCCAGCGGCCCATGTCCCTGCCGTCGACCAGGATGACGGTGGGCCGGCGGTGCGGGACGCCGTCGACGACCTCCTCGGCGAGCCCGACCGCGGCGCCCCAGCGCGTGCCGTCGGGGCTCCACACGAGGGTGCCGGGCTGGTTCGCTTCGGTGGGAATCACCTGGCCGTCGATCACCAGGCCCACCTCGGCGGGCGGTTGCGTCGAGTCCGTCGCCCAGTAGCCGAGGCGGTGCGTCTTCGGGGCGAACTGCGGGTTCGTCACCTGCGCGAACCGGCGGCCCGGAGCCCCGCCCGCGACCACCCGGGCTCCGCCGTCGACGTCCTCGACGAAGGCGACCGTGCGCCCGTCGTCGGCCACCGCCACCGTGCCGCGCCGCCACCCGCCGGGGAGCTTCACGAGCGTCTCCTTGCTGGCGTCGAGGTCGAGGCGGTCGCCGCAGCCCCCACACCCGCCGACGAGCAGGAGCGCCAGCAGCAGCGCCGCCCGCCCGCCGCGGCTCGTTCCGACCCCCATCGCGCGGGTCTTCGCACGCGGCGCCCGTCGCCTGCAAAGCGAAACGCCCCCGCTTCTCCCGGCCCGTGCGCGTGCTACGTCCGTGGCTCGGGCCCGCGTCTCGCGGGCCACGAACCCGCCGAGGAGGATACGGCCATGACGATCGGACTGCGTCGTTCCATCATCACAGGGCTCTTCGCGACCACGTTTGCGACCGGATGGGTCTGCGGCACGCTCGGGTCCCGGCCGGCCGAGGCCCAGATGGGCGAGATGGGCGCGGAGATGATGAAGAAGGCCGGCGAGCAGGGCGGCACGCTCGGCACGGCGGCGAAGCTCGGCAGCACCATCTCGGACATGCAGAAGAACGTCACCGAGCTCCAGAAGAGCCTCGAGACGCTCAACGAGGTGAAGGCCGCGCTGGGCGGCTGAACCGGCCGTGCGTTGACCGCCGCCTCGCCCGCATCTACACGCGCGGGGCGAGGCCGGCGGCACCGCGCACGGGCGCGAGACCCCGCCGGCGGAGGAGGCCGCCGTGATGATCCCGCGCCGTATCGTCGAGAGCCTGCGAGTCGAGCCCGGTAAACGTCTACACCTCGCCGATCGCGATCCGGGGTGGGCGCTCACGAAGGAGCTGCGCACGCTCGGCAAGGAGGCGGTGAAGGAGCGCGCCGAGCGCATCCTCGCCGACAACCTGCGGACGCTCACCGCCGCGCAGGCGCTGCTCTGGGCCAGCAACAAGCAGGCCGTCCTCATGATCCTCCAGGGCATGGACGCCGCCGGCAAGGACGGCATCGTGAAGCACGTCATGTCGGGCATGAACCCGCAGGGCTGCGACGTCCACGCCTTCAAGCAGCCGACGCCCGAGGAGATCGACCACGACTTCCTCTGGCGCTGCCAGAAGCGGGTGCCCGAGCGCGGGCGCATCGGCATCTTCAACCGCTCCTGGTACGAGGACGTGCTCGTCCTGCGCGTGCATCCCGAGCGCGTGCCGCACGGCGCGCTCGCCGGAGCCAAGAGTCCCGAGAAGTTCTGGGAGCAGCGCTACGACAGCATCCGCGAGTACGAGCGCCACCTCGCGCGCAACGGCACGACGATCGTCAAGTTCTTCCTGCACATCTCGAAGGACGAGCAGAAGCGCCGCTTCCTCGAGCGCCTCGACGATCCCGACAAGCAGTGGAAGTTCTCCGTCGGGGACATCACCGAGCGCGGGTACTGGGACGACTACCAGCGGGCCTACGAGCTGGCCCTCTCCGCGACCAGCACGAAGCACGCGCCGTGGTACGTCGTGCCCGCCGACCACAAATGGATCGCGCGCGCCGTCGTGGCCGACGTCCTCGCGACGGCGATCGGGGATCTCGATCTCGCGGCGCCGCGGCCCGACAAGGAGCAGAAGAAGCGTCTCGCCGAGGCGAAGCGGTCGCTGCTCGCCGAATGACGCGGGCGGCGGCGCGGCGTCAGGCCGGCGCGGCGCGCGGCGCCGCCGCCAGGGCGGGGTAGGTCGCGAGCGTCACGTCCGCCGCCGCGAGCGCGGCGCGGACGCGCGGGCTCGTCAGCGCCGCGACCTCACCGGCGTGATCGTAGCCGCCCTGGTACGGCGCCATCACCGCCGCCTGCCCGATCGCCGGATGGCAGTAGAGCTCGCTCGTCCCCGGCGGCAGGGTGGCGAGGAGATGGAGCACGTAGGCCTCGTCGATGTGGCCGGTCTGGTGCATGCCGTACACGCGCTCGGTCGAGACGATGCCCGCGGCGCGCAGGCGCGGCGCGGCATACGCCGCGAGGGCGTGGAAGATGAGCCCCTCGCTCGTCTTGCGCAGCCGATGGCGCGGGTCCCAGCGCAGCGCCGCGGCGAGGCTCTCGCGCGAGAGCCGCATGGCCCGGATGCCGTAGGCCGGCGCCAGCTCCAGCAGCAGCGGCAGCACGAGCGGATGGAGGTGCATGTTGAGGTGGCCGTCGACGTGCGCGAGCGGCAGGCCGGTCGCGACGAAGGCGTCGAGCTGCGCGCGCAGCTCCCGCCGCAGCTGGGCGCGGCCCGCGCGCGAGCACCACGCCCAGGCGTAGCGGAAGCCGTTCAGCACCGGGGTGTCCTCGAACGTGCCGCGCGCGTTCACGAGACGGCGGATCGCGGCCGGCGGCGCGGCGGGCCGCCCCTGTGCGAGCACGAGGTGGAGGCCGACGGCGAGCGACGGCGTCGCCCGCGCCTCGGCCACCGCCTGCGCGACCGCGTCGCCGGTCACCATGAGGCTCGTGCTGGTGAGGATGCCCGCGCGGTGGGCGCGCAGGATGCCCGCGTTCACCTCGCGGGCGGCGCCGAAGTCGTCGCCGCTGACGACGAGGCGCCGGGATGCGGCCGCCGGCGACGTCACGCGAGCTGGTCGATGGGCGGCAGCGGCCCGCGCTGCAGGAGGTCGCCCACCGTGATGGAGAGCTCGTCGAGCCGGGCGGCGAGGGCGTCCGGGCCGTCGAGCGTCAGGACGAGGCCCTCCTGCGCGCGGTCGCGCAGCCAGGCCGAGAGGATGGTGCTGGCGTCGACGTCGCCGCGCTCGAGCGGCATGTCCTGGAAGCGGTCGTAGCGCTCGCGTACGACGCGGACCGCCGCGAGCAGGTCCGCCGCCGCCGCGACGCGCGACTCGAGCGCCAGGCGCCCCCCGAGCACGGCATAGAGCTGCGCCGCGCTGCGATCGGCCGTCGGCAGCAGGACGACGAAGTTCTGCCGCCCGACCACCCAGGCGAGCCGCTCGCGCCGGCGCCAGATGTCGTCGAGCGCGTCGAGGTCGCGCTGCGCGCGCGCCGCCGCCTCGAAGCGCTCCGCCGTCGCGGCCGCGTCGCGCTTCGCCGCCAGCGCCGCGCGCGCCTCGTCGTCGCGCCCCTCGAGGAAGGCGAGCGCGGCGTCGACGCTGCGACGGTACGCCTCGCGGCCGATGCGGTCGGCGCACGGCGCCGGACACGTGCCGACCTGGCCGAGGAGGCAGGGGCTCACGTCGGCCGCCGGTGCGAGGCGGTCGCCGCAGGTGCGCAGCCCGAAGACGCGCGCCAGCACCGCCTGCGCACGCTCCGCCGTGGCCCGGCTCGGGAACGGCCCGACGTAGACGGCGCGATCGACGCCGAGCCGCTGGGTCACCGACAGCCTCGGCCAGGCGTGCCGCACCGACAGCTTCAGGAACCCCACGCGCGGCACCTGCTTGCCGGCGCGGTTGTACGGCGGCTTCAGCTCGCGGATCTGCCGCATCTCGAGCAGCGACGCCGCCAGCTCCGAGCCCGTCTCGGTCAGACGGAAGTCGTGCACCTGGCGCAGCAGCTCGAGGGCCCGCGGCCTGTGCCCGCGCGCGTTCGAGAACCAGCTGCCGAGTCGGTCGCGCAGGCGACGGGCCTTGCCGACGTAGAGGAGGCGGCCGTCGTGGGCGAGCAGGTGATAGACGCCCGGACGCGCCGGCACGTCGTGCAGCTTCTCGCGCGGCACGTGGACGACGAACGGGCGGCCGTCGCTCGCCGCGCGCTCGAGGTCGAGCAGCTGATCGAGGTGCGCCACGCCGAGCGCCGCGGCACGCTCGAGGAGGACGCAGAGGATCTCGGCGGCGATGCGGGCGTCGCCGAGCCCGCGGTGGCGGTCGTGGCAGGCGAGGCCGAGGTGGCTCGCGACCGCATCGAGCGAGCGGCGGCGCAGGTCGGGCAGGAGACGCCGGGCCAGCCGTTGCGTGCAGACGGCCGGCCGCGCCAGCGGGCGGCCGAGCTGGGCGCGATGGGCCGCGTCGAGATGGCCCATGTCGAAGGCGGCGTTGTGCGCGACGATGACGGCGTCGCCGGCGAACTCGAGGAACGCCGGCAGCACGGCGTGGAGCCGCGGGGCGTCGGCGACCATCGCGTCGGTGATGCCGGTCAGCGCCACCACGAAGGGCGGGATCGGCCGCCCGGGATTGACCAGCGTCTGGAACGAGTCGCCGAGGCGTCCGTTCGCGACCCGCACCGCGCCGATCTCGGTGATGCAGCCGGAGCCCGGCGCGCCGCCGGTGGTCTCGAGGTCGACGACGACGAACGCGGTCGCGGCGAGCGGACGCGCGAGATCGTCGTGCAGGCGGGCGCGCCAGCGCCGGTCGTCCGCCGAGAAGCGGAAGCGCGGGTCCTGGCCGAGGAGCGCGGCGATGAAGCGGCCGCCGAACTCCGGATCGCGACCGCCGCCGCTGAACACCAGGGCGAACAGCTCGTCGACGCTGGCGCCGCTCGGGCGCTCGAGGAGATAGTCGTACAGCCGTTGGCGCATGCCCCGTCACCGCCCGTGCCGGCCGCCGCCGATCGCCGCCATCCGCGCCTCTGGTAGCGTCGCCCGCCGGCGCGTTCAAGTTGACCCGTTCGGGGGTGGACGGGGACGACGATGTACGGTACGCGTTCCGCGGTTATGGACAGCGACGGCCAAAGCCGTCCCACAACAGCGTAGCACCCTGGCGCGGTCGCGGGCCTCCGTCCCGCCTCGGGGTGCCATGGAGGACCCCCGCGCCATGTCGGCCGCCGCCGAGGAACGCCCTCTCGAGCTCGGGCTCACCGCGGCGGAGCTGCGCGAGGCGTGGCCGATCCTGTCGACCGAGGAGCGGCTCGAGGGTCTCTCGCTGCTGCGCCACGCCGAGGCCGAAGCGCTCTTCGTCGGCATGCCGACGGGCGACCAGGCCGCGCTCGTACTGGCCGCGCCGACCGAGCTGCGGCGCTCCTACGTGCGCATGCTCCGCCCCGACGACGCGGCGGACCTGCTCCAGGAGGCGCCGCTCGAGGACCGGGCCGGGCTGCTCGCGCTGCTCGACGAGCCCAGCCGCCGCGAGGTGGCCGCGCTCCTCGCCTACGCGGAGGACGACGCGGGTGGCCTCATGAGCCCCCGTTACGCGCGGCTGCGGCCCGAGATGAGCATCGACGAGGCCATCAGCTACCTGCGCCGGCAGACGCGCGAGCACATCGAGAGCGTCTACTATCTGTACGTCCTCGACGCCGATCAGCATCTCCTCGGCGTGGTCTCGTTCCGCGACCTGCTCTCCTCGGCGTCCGACAAGCGCGTGCGCGACATCATGCGCACCGACGTCGTCACCGCGCCGGAGGACATGGACCAGGAGGCGCTGAGCCGCCTCTTCCAGCAGCACGACTTCCTCGCCGTGCCCGTCGTCGACGCCGAGAATCGGATCAAGGGCATCGTCACGGTCGACGACATCGTCGACGTCGTCCAGGAGGAAGCCACCGAGGACATCCAGAAGCTGGGCGGCATGACGGCCCTCGATCGTCCCTACCTCGACACCGGCTTCTGGACGATGCTGCGCAAGCGGGCGGGCTGGCTCTCGGTCCTCTTCCTCGGCGAGCTGCTGACGGCCAGCGCCATGGGCTACTTCGAGCACGAGATCGCCAAGGCCGTCGTCCTCGCCCTGTTCGTCCCCCTCATCATCTCGAGCGGCGGCAACTCGGGATCCCAGGCGTCGACGCTGGTCGTGCGCGCCCTCGCCCTGGGCGAGCTGACGCTGCGCGACTGGTGGCGGGTGATCCGGCGCGAGCTCGCGGCGGGGCTCGTGCTCGGCTGCATCCTGGCCGCCGTCGGCTTCACCCGCATCGTCCTCTGGCAGGGTGCCTTCCAGATGTACGGCGACCACTACCTCCTCATCGCCTCGACGGTCGGGGCGAGCCTGGTCGGGGTGGTGCTGCTCGGGACCCTCGTCGGTGCGACGCTGCCGCTCTTCTTCGAACGCCTGGGGTTCGACCCGGCCAGCGCCTCGGCACCGTTCGTGGCCACGTTCGTGGACGTCGCCGGCCTGGTGATCTATTTCACCGTGGCGAGCCTGGTTCTCTCAGGCACTTTGCTGTGACCCGGACAACCGAGAGCGGCATGACGATGATCGCGCCACGTCACGGATGACGACGCCCCGCTCGCCCTACGAGCGCGTCGTCGTCGATACCCGCCCGCTCCGCACGATCCTGCTGGAGCTGGCGGTGCGTCCCGTCGTGCTGCTCGCGATTGCCGGGATGTACTGGTTCATCATCACCCGGCAGCCCCCCGAGGGGCTCTCCGAGGCCGGGCTGCGCTCGCTCGCGGTGTTCGCCGTCTGCCTGTCGCTGTGGGTGACGAGCATGCTGCCGCTGATGATCACGAGCCTGCTCGCGATCATCCTGCTGCCGCTGTCCGGCGTCATGCCCGCGAGCAAGGCCTATGCGCTCTTCGGCAACGAGGCGGTCTTCTTCATCCTGGGCGTGTTCATCCTGGCCGCGTGCCTCACGAAGTCGCGGCTGTCGACGCGGCTCGCGCTCGCGATCCTGAAGCGCTTCGGCCACACGCCGCGGACGCTGCTGGCGTCGATCTACCTCTTGAACGCCTTCATGTCGTTCTTCATGTCCGAGCACGCGGTCGCGGCGATGAACTACCCGATCATCCTCGAGATCGTCACCGTGCTCGGGCTGCAGAAGTACCGCAGCAACTACGCCCGCGCGCTCTTCCTCTCGATGGCCTGGGGTACGACGATCGGCGGCGTCGCCACGCTGCTGGGCGGCGCCCGCGCCCCGCTCGCGCTCGGCATGGTGAAGGAGGCCACCGGCCAGACCTTCACGTTCACCGAGTGGGCGCTCGCCAGCCTGCCGGTGACCTTCGGCATGCTCGTGGTCGGCTGGATCGTCATCGTCCGCTTCTTCCCCATCGACGTGCAGAGCATCCGCGAGGCCGACGAGCTCATCGCCGAGAAGGCGCTCGCGCTCGGCCGGCGCAGCGTCAACGAGACGCTGATCGGACTCGTCATGATCGGCACGCTCGCCGGCTGGATCTTCGGCGGCGAGGAGTTCGGCCTGGGCAACGTCGCCATCGGCGCAGTCGTCGTGCTCTTCGTCCTGAACCTGGTGCGCTGGGAGGACGTCGAGAGCTACGTGAGCTGGGGCATCCTGCTCATGTACGGCGGCGCCATCGCCCTCGGCTCGGCGACCAACAGCTCGGGCGCGGCCAACTGGATCTCGCAGAACACGATCTCCAAGTGGTCCGACAGCGGGCCGGTCGCGGTGGCGATCATCTCGGCGCTCTCGATCGTGCTCACCGAGCTCATGAGCAACTCGGCGGTCGTCGCGATGCTGATGCCGGTGACCCTCGGCGTCGCAACCGACTTCGCGATGGACCCGCGCGTCATGGCGATCGTCGTCGCCGTACCGGCCGGCCTCGGCTTCACCATGCCGATCGGTACGCCGGCCAACGCCATCGCCTACTCGTCCGGCTACCTCAGCATGCGCGACATGATGGTCCCCGGCGCGATCCTCGCCGTCGCCTCGTGGGTGGTCTTCAACGCCGTCGCGTGGCTCTGGTGGCCGGTGCTCGGCCTCTCGCTGGGCCGCTGACGTTGCATCGGCCCGGCGCGGCGGGCACGGCGAGAAGCCGTGACGCCGCTGTGGTACTTCGCCTACGGCAGCAACCTCTGCCGCGCGACCTTCGTCGACCGCCGCGGCATGCAGCCGCTGGCGGCACGGCCCGCGCGCCTCGACGGCTTCCGGCTTACGTTCGACCTGCCCGTCGGGCCGGGCGAGCGCGGCGTCGCGAACCTGCTCGCCGAGGCCGGCGCCTGCGTGTGGGGCGTCTGCTACCAGCTCGCGCCCAACGCCTGCGAGCTGCTCGACCGCAGCGAGGGCGTGCACGTCGGCTACTACGCCCGCGTCCCGGTCGAGACCGTGACGCAGGGCGGCGAGCGGCTCGCGGCCTTCGCCTATCTCGGCGAGCGCCGCGTCGCCGGGCGCAAGCCGTCGGCACGCTACCTCGGCCTTCTCCTCGACGGCGCGCGCGAGCACGGACTGCCCGCGGACTGGATCGCGGCGCTCGAGGCCCTCGAGCTGGCCGTCGACGAGCGCCTCACGACCTGAGGCGGCGGCGTGCCGGCCGGCACGCGCGACATCGGGGTGTCGGCAGACGAGACACCGTGTCGGCGCGCGTGACGGCCCGCACGCGAGCACCGTCCGGTCAGATCATCCCGTGCGTGCTTCAGGCGCTCGCGGCCGCCGCGAGCCGCGGCGACGCGTGGTCGCGGGCTTCAGCGTCGGCGAGCTGGCGGCGTGGGGCGTCGCCGGTGCGCTCGACTCCCACACGACGCTCGAGCTGGTCGCACGCCGCGCCGAGCTGATGGACGCGGCGACCGTCGCCGGCGGAGCCTCCCGGCGCAGGCGCCTGTTGCCTCCGCCGCGGACCGTGGTCTAATGCGCCGCCGTGGATCGCATGCGCGGGGACCGGTCGCTCACCGAGCGGATTCTGAACGTCCTGCGGCCCTATGCGTCGAACTGGACCGGGACCCTCGGTCGCGGCGACCTGGTGATCCCGCAGCGCGAGATCCCCCGCGTCATCCACGAGATCCTCGACGCCCTCGGCGACGAGGGCGCACCGCGCGAGGCCGGCGAGCGCGACGTCTTCGAGGTGCTGATGGCGAGCCAGCGTACGAGCTCCGTGCAGGACCAGGTCGCCGCCCTGCGCAGGCGCTTCCGCATCCTCGCGCGCTGAGCGGCGAGCGTGACCCGCCATCCGCTGCGCGGCGCGGCCGCGATCGTCGGGCTCGGGATCACCCCGCAGGGCAAGGTCTTCGGCACGGGCGCCGTCGGCTTCGGCGTCGACGCCGTGCGGCTCGCGCTGGACGACGCCGGGCTCGAGCGCGGCGACCTCGACGGGTTGCTGGTCAACCCGGGCCTCACCTGGGGCGACCAGAGCATGTGCTCGTTCCAGCTCCAGCAGGCCCTCGGCCTGCGCGACCTGCGCCTCTCGGCGACCATGAACCTCGGCGGCGCGACCGCGTGCGCGATGATCCAGCACGCGACCCAGGCGATCGCCGCCGGGCTGTGCACCACGGTCGCCTGCGTCTTCTCCGATGCGCCGCTGAAGCCGCCGTCCCCCGCCGGCGAGAAGACGTCGTCGGGCGCCGCCTACGGCTTCGCGCGCGGGCTCGAGGCGGCGTACGGCTTCTTCGGCGTCAACGCGATGTACGCGCTGGTCGCGCGCCGGCACATGGAGGTCTACGGCACGACGCAGGACCAGCTGGGCAGCGTCGCCGTCGCGCAGCGGCGCTGGGCCGCGCACAACCCGCTGGCGCAGCTGCGCGACAAGCCGCTCGGGCTTTCCGACTATCGCGCCTCGCGCTGGATCGCCGAGCCGTTCCACCTCTTCGACTGCTGCCTGGTCTCGAACGGCGGCCTCTGCGTGATCGTGACCAGCGCCGAGCGCGCCCGGGCGGCGAGGAAGCCGCCGGTGTGGGTGTGGGGCATGGGGCAGGGGCACCTCGGCGGCGACCCGGCCGAGACGCTCGCCTCTGGCGCCGTCCTGGCCAAGGAGCCGGCCTTCCGCATGGCGGACGTCGCGCTCGCCGACGTCGACGTCGTGGAGCTGTACGACTGCTACACCTTCACCGTGCTGGTCACGCTCGAGGACTACGGCTTCTGCAGGAAGGGCGAGGGCGGCCCGTTCGCCGCCGAGCACCACACCGGCCCCGGCGGGAAGCTGGCGCTCAACACCGGCGGCGGACAGCTGTCGAGCTTCTACATGTGGGGCATGACGCCCGTCTCCGAAGCGGTGATCCAGCTGCGCGGCGAGGGCGGCGCGCGCCAGGCGGCGAAGCACGACGTCGCGCTCGTCTCCGGCAACGGCGGCGTGCTGTCGACGCACTCGACGCTCGTGCTCTCGAGGCTGCCGTCGTGAGCACGCCGGCCGGCCCGCCGATCCCGGCGGTGACGCCCGCGCTGGCGCCGTTCTTCGCGGCCGCGCGCCGGCACGAGCTGGTGGTCCAGCGCTGCGGCGGCTGCGGCGCGCTGCGCTTCCCGGCCCGCGAGGTGTGCAGCCGGTGCCTGTCGCGCCAGGCCGACTGGGTGCCGGTCTCCGGCCGCGGCCGGGTGTGGAGCTTCGTCGTCATGCATCAGGCGGCGCATCCCTGGTTCGGGGCCCGCGTCCCCTATGCGGTCGTCCAGGTCGAGCTCGACGAGGGCGTGCGCATGATCTCGAACCTGAGGGACGTTCCCGCCTCCGAGGTGCGGATCGGCCAGGGCGTCGAAGTGGTCTTCGACGCCGTCGCCGAGGACGTCGTCCTGCCCTGCTTCCGCCCGCGCGCCGGCTAGCAGCCCGGACGCGCCCGGGGCACGGCGGCTCGTCCGGCCATCCGGACCGTTCGTCCCGCCCGGCTCGCCAAGGGAGCTGACGCATAGCAGTGTGGCGGCCTGGAACGGGGTCGGGGTATGTCCCCGGCATGGCCCCGCTCCCACTCGGGATGCCGACCAGCCGTCGCAACAAGATGCTCCTTCTGGTGCTCGGCACCGGGTGCGCGACGGGCATGCATCTCGGCCTGCTGCACTTCGTGCTGTGGCGCTCGTGGACGGCGCCGATCACGTTCGTCCTCGGCAGCCTGGTCTTCGCCGCCGTCACCTACGGGCTCTGGCGCTGGGTGTTCCCGCGCCTAGGCGGCCGCACGCTGCCCGCACAGGTCACGCGGCAGGTGATCGTCGCGTTCGTGATCTTCATCGCGCTCGGCTTCCTCGCCGCGTCGGTGGGCGCATGGCTCCTCGGGGCGCCGTCGCTGTTCGGCATCCCGGCCGGCCCCGAGCACCACATCACCGTCACGCCGGAGCGCCGCCAGCAGCTGGCGCGACTCTACGCGCTGCTGCCGGTGGTGCCGACCGTCCTCATCACGCTGATCGCGTACCACCTCGTCTGGCGCCAGGTCGAAGCGCTCCAGAGCCGCGCCCGCGAGCTCACCGAGCTGGCCGCGACGGCGCAGCTGGCCGCGCTGCGGGCGCAGATCAACCCGCACTTCCTCTTCAACAGCTTGAACTCGATCGCGCAGCTGATCCGCTCCGACCCCGACAAGGCCGAGGCCTGCGTCGAGCGGCTGGCGGAGATGTTCCGCTACATCCTGAATCGCGCCGAGAAGGAGTTCGTCCCGCTGGGCGAAGAGCTCCAGATGACGCGCGCCTACCTCGACATCGAGCGCGCCCGGTTCGACGAGCGCCTGCGCGTGCGCACCACGATCGACCCGAAGAGCCTGCGCCAGATGATCCCGAACCTGATCCTCCAGCCGCTCGTCGAGAACGCGCTGAAGCACGGGCTGTCGCGCAAGGTCGGGGTCGGCACCGTGTCGATCGACGCCCACGTCGACGGCGACACGCTCACGCTCACCGTCGGCGACGACGGCCTCGGCATGTCGGGCCCGATCCTCGACGACGTCTATCACCGCGGCGTCGGCCTCTCGAACCTGCGCCAGCGCCTCGAGCGGCTCTACGGTCCCGCGCATCTGCCGGACATCGAGAGCGCGCCGGGGCGCGGCACGGTCGTGCGACTGCGTCTGCCCGCGGTACCCGCCGAGGCGGCCTGATGACGAGCGCATCGCTGCGTACGCTCGTCGTCGACGACGAGAAGCTCGCTCGCGATCGTCTCACCGGCTTCCTCGCCGAGCTGGGCGACGTCCAGGTGGTCGGCGAGGCGCGCGACGGCCTCGAGGCGGTGCGCATGATCGAGGAGTCGCAGCCCGACCTCGTCTTCCTCGACGTGCAGATGCCGGGCATGGACGGCTTCGAGGTCCTGAAGAACCTGCGCGGCCCGATGCCGCAGGTGGTGTTCTCCACGGCCTACGACGAGTACGCGATCCGCGCCTTCGAGGTCGAGGCGATCGACTACCTGCTGAAGCCGTACGGCCGCCAGCGCGTCGAGGCCGCCGTCGACCGCGTCCGCCAGCGGCGCGCGACCGGCGCACAGGGCCAGGAGCTCGAGTCGATGCTGCGCCGGCTCGCCGACGGCAAGGCCCCCCAGTACGTGACGCAGGTGCCCGTCTACAGCGGACGGCGCATCCTGCTCCTGCCGGTGGAGGAGGTGCGGTGGTTCGGGGTGGAGCACCGGCTGGTCTACGCCCACAACGCGGAGCGCGGGTTCATGACGAACTACACGCTGCGCGAGCTCGAGGAGCGTCTCGACGCGGCCGTGTTCTTCCGGGCGCACAAGGCGAGCCTCGTGAACCTGCAGCACGTGAAGGAGATCGTTCCCTGGTTCGGTGGTCGCTACAAGCTCGTCATGCGCGACCAGGCGAACAGCGAGGTCGCCGTCAGCCGCAGCGCGGCCCGCACCCTGCGCTCCCGCCTCCACTGGTGAAGCCATCGCTGCCCGGCAGCGATCCGCACCCGCTTTGACAGCCTCGCGCCGCCGTTTCTAATCGACCCTCGCCCTTCGGCCCCACATCCATGCCCTCCCTCGTCCTCGAGGCCACCACCAGAAGCCGGTTTCCCCGCATGCTCGGCGCCTTCGGCGTCTCGGCAGTGGTGCACGTCGTCCTCATCCTGCTGCTGATCTTCGACGTGGTCGGGGTGGGCGGCGGCTTCGGCATCGGCATCGGCCCGGGCGTCGGCATCGGCTCCGGCGGCGGCGTGGGTCTGGGGGACAAGGCGCGGCGACAGATCTTCTCGCTCGAGGACCTGCCGGAGCTGGTGCGCCCGAGCGAAGCGAAGCAGGACGACGACGTGAAGGATCTCATCGCCGAGACGCGCAAGCCGGACGCGGTGGTGATCCCGCAGCCCGCGCGGCCGAAGGCGGTGGCGTCCACGGCGGCGAAGAAGACCGGGCCGGTGGTCGCGTTCGCGCGGCCGGCCAAGCCGGTGGGCATGGGCAGCGACCTCGGCTCGCGCTTCGCGTCGAAGGGCTCGGGTACGGGCGGCCTCGGCATGGGCGGCGGCGGAGGCGGCTTCGGCATCTCGCTCGGCACCGCCTTCGGCAAGTACGTCGGCACCCTGCGCAAGGGCGGCCTCGACGTCGCGATCGTGGTCGACGCCTCGGGCTCGATGCAGAACGTCATCGACGATCTGAAGCGCCGTCTCGGTGACATGGCCTTCACGATGCAGCGTCTGGTGCCGTCGGCGCGCATCGGCGCCGTCGTCTACCGTGACAAGGCCGACGACAAGATCGCGACCGCGCCGCGCCAGAGTGAGGACTTCGTCGTCAAGTGGTCGGACCTCACGCTCAACACGAAGAAGGTCCAGAGCTTCCTCGGCGGGATCGTCGCCGAGGGCGGCGGGGACTGGAAGGAAGCAGTACTCGACGGCCTCCAGGCCGCGATGCGCCAGCTCTCGTGGCGGCCCGACGCGAAGAAGGTGATCGTCCTGATCGGCAGCTCGCCGCCGCACGACGAGGACCGCGCCGCCATCGCCTCGCTCGCTTCGGAATGGGTCGCGAAGGGCGGCGTCATCAGCACCGTCGACGTGAGCCAGCGCCTGCACGAGGAGCACGAGAAGAAGCTCCACCGCTGGCTCTACGGCGAGGAGCCCACCGAAATCTCGTCGCTGCCGGACTTCTACGCCGAGGTGAAGCAGAGCTTCGGCCAGATCGCCCGCTCCGGCGGCGGCGACTCGATCGCGCTCGGCGAGGGCGGAGCGCTCATGCGCCACGTGCTGGTCCTCGCCTTCGGCACGCAATGGGAGAAGGACGTGACCCGCGTCGCACGCGGGAAATCCTGAGGAGCATCGATGGATCCGACCACCGTCACCACGCTGGCGTCGCCGACGCCGACCACGCTGCCCGGCGCCGCCCCCGATCTCGGGATGCTCGCGGCACCGGACCCCACGCAGGACCTCGACGTCATCGCCCTGATCCATCAGGGCGCGCTCTCGACCTATCCGCTGCTCCTCTGCTCCATCCTCGTGCTCGCCATCGCGCTCGAGCGGCTCTGGAGCCTGCGCGGCGTCATCGGCTCGACGGCGCGCCTCACCGCGTCGGTGGTGCCGCTGCTCGCGCGCGGCGACTGGAAGGCGGCGCTCGCTTCGGTCGGCGCGCACAACGCCTGCCCGGCGCGCCGCATCTACGGCGACGTGCTCGAGGACGGCAGCGCCATCCCGGTCGACGAGCTCGAGAAGGTGGCCCAGGAGCGCACCTACGAGGAGGTGCAGGGTGCGACGTCGAACCTGTGGATCCTCGGCACCATCGGCTCGGCGGCGCCGTTCATCGGCCTCTTCGGCACGGTGCTCGGCATCATCCGCGCCTTCCACGCGATCGCGCTCGCGGGCACCGGCGGCTTCGCCGTCGTCGCCAGCGGCATCTCCGAAGCGCTCATCGCGACCGCGCTCGGGCTCGCCGTCGGCATCATCGCGGTGGTGCTCTACAACTACTTCATGGCGCGCGTGGACCGCATCGAAGCGGCGCTGCGCATCGGCAGCGGCCGGGTGATCGAGGCGGTGGTCGCCGGCCGGAGGGCCAATGGCGTTCAGTAGCCCCGCCGCCGGCGGCGGCCGCCGGCGCATCATGGCGGAGATCAACGTCACGCCGCTGACGGACGTCTTCCTCGTCCTGCTCATCATCTTCATGATCACCACCTCGGCGATGATGAAGCCGGCCGACGTCGAGCTGCCGGAGACCGCGCAGGAGGAGCAGGAGACGAAGGGCGTCATGGTGACGATGACGCCGTCGCGCGAGATCTACGTGAACGACCGTCCCGTGCCCGGCGACGACGCCGCGCTCGCGGCGGTATTGAAGGACTCGCTCGCGCGCTCGTCGGAGAAGGTCGTGATCCTCGCCGGCGACCGCGAGGTCGTGCTCGGCGAGGTCGTGCGCGTCCTCGGTCTCGCCAAGGAGGCGGGCGCGAGCGGCTTCGCCCTGGCCTCGGAGTGACGCGCCTCGGGACGGCGTGGCGGCGCGCCGCCCCGGCGCTGGCCGCGGCCCTGCTGCTGGCGGTCGCCGCACCGGCGCGGGCGCAGGACGTACCCGGGCTCGAGGCCCGTGCGCGGCGCTTCTACGACCAGCTCGAGAAAGGCCAGAAGGACGCCGCCGCGGCGGCGTTCCCGGACCTCGAGCGCGACCTCGCCGCCGCCAAGCAGAAGCTCGAGGACGAGCTCAACCGCCAGCGCGACGCCGTCGTCGAGCGCGACGGCGACATCGAGCAGCTCTTCGAGAGCCAGGCCTACCGCGACGCCGAGGTGCAGGGCCTCGTCGTCGGCTACCACCTCGCGTGGGTACGCTATCAGGGCGCCAACCTCGTCGCCGACCCGAAGCGCAAGCGGTCGCTGCTGACGAAGTCGGTCGAGAGCTTCGAGCCCTACACGAGCGGCGAGGTGCCGCCCGACATCCAGGCCGAGGCGACCTACGGCCGCGGCCTCGCCTACCTCGACCTCGGCGACTGGGCGAAGGCGCGCGCCGACCTGCGCGAGGCCGCAGGCATGCCGCGCACGGCGCAGAAGGCGAAGGTCGCGCTCGCCGAGGTCGACCGCCGTGCCGCCGGCGGCAAGGAAGCATCGAGCGAGCCGCCGCCGCCCGACCCGAACGACCCCGAGGTGCTCGCGGGCAAGCTCGCCGACTGGCTGCCGAAGGCGCCGAACGACGCCTCCCTGCAGAAGGACGCGTTCGATCTCGCACGTGGCCTCGCCGCCCGCGGCGGGCCGTGGCCCGACCGCATCGGTGGTCTCGTCGCCGAGAAGCTCGGCAACGGCGCGCCCGCCGGCATCCGCTCGAGCTGGGGCCTCTACCTCGCCGCGCAGCTCGCGCTCGATCGGGGACGCTGCGGCGACCTCGCCCCGCTCGTCGCCGCCAGCGCCGCCGCGCAGGACGCGGGCCGCGCCAGGTGGCGTCCCGAGATCCTCTACATGCAGGCCGGGTGCAGCCTGAACGCGGGCCGGGCGAGCGAGGCCGTCGAGACCTTCGCCGTGCTCGTGCGCGAGTACCCCGACAGCCCGCGCGCCCGCGAGGCCGCGTACTACCGCTTCCGCGCCCTCGACGTCGCGCGCCAGGGAAAGCCCGCGCTCGACGCCGAGTTCCAGCAGGCGCTCGAGACCTACCTCGCCGGCAAGCCGAGCGCCGACGGTGCCGCCGAGGCGCGCTGGCTCCTCGGCGACCTCTACCGGGCGAAGGGCGACTGCGCCCGCGCCGCCGCCGAGTGGACGAAGGTCGCCGGCGGCGCCTACGCGTCGAAAGCGCGCATGGGCGTCCTCGAGTGCAAGGTCGGCGCGCTCTCGCCGAAGACGACGCAGGAGGAGCGGGCCGCGATCGTCGCCGGCTTCCGCGAGATCGTGAAGACCACACCGGCCAAGGGCGCCGACGAGGACATGGTCGCGCGCGCGGCCCTGATGGGCGCGCTGGTCGCCGCCGCCTCGACGCCCCCGGACGACGCCGCGGTCGTCGAGCTGCTGGGCGGCTTCGAGGAGAAGTACCCGAACGCGAAGGAGCTCTACCCGCGCGTGCACGGTGCACGGCTCGAGTCCCGCGTCGCCACGGGCAAGCTCGACGGTGCCGACGCCGACCTCGCCGCCTGGCTCACCACCGACGGCGACAAGACGAAGACGCTGCGCCGCCTCGGCAAAGACCTCTCGCAGCGCGCGCAGACGGCGACCGGCGCCGAGAAGACGCAGGCGCAAGCGCTCGCGCGCCGCGTCTACGAGGCGCTCGCGCAGGCGAGCGGCGCGCCGGCCGACAAGATCCTCGTCGCCGACCTCGAGCTGCGCGGCGGCGACCCGGCCGCGGCGCGCAAGCTCTACGACGAGATCCTGATCGCCGATCCCACCTCGTCCGAGGCGCTGCGCGGCGCCGCCAAGGCGGCGGCCGAAGCGGGCGACCGCAACGGCGCACTCGCCTACTGGCGGCGCGTCCTCGACGCGGCGCCGGTCGGCGGCACCGGCTGGTACGAGGCGCGCATCGCCCAGGTCGGGCTGCTGCGCGACGGCGGCATGCTCGCCGAGGCCTGCCAGGTGCTGCGCTCGTCACGCGGTCGCGCCAGCAGCGCGGGCGGCGATCAGCTCGCCGCCCGGCTCCAGGCGATGGCGCCCGAGGTCTGCCAGTAGCGCGTCACACGAGCTGCACGGGCCGTCGCCGCGGCACGGGACGCCGGCACGGCGGCGGCGGTTGCGCGCCGCGCGCGACCCGGGCGACAACCTCCCGCACGACCACCCGCAGCCGGACGACCCGATGACGGTGCGCCTCCCCTTCGACCTCACCGACCTCGACAACTTCGCGGACGGCTTCCCGCACCGCCTCTTCGCCGTCCACCGCCGCGAGGCGCCCGTCTACTGGCACGAGCCGACGGCGCACACGCCCGACGGCGAGGGCTTCTGGTCGGTGGCGACGCACGCCGAGGCGCTCGCCGTCCTGCGCGACCCGCACACCTACTCCTCGGAGCGCGGCGGCGAGCGGCTCGCGGGCGGCACGCTCCTTCAGGATCTGCCGATCGCCGGCCTCGTCCTCAACATGATGGACGGCCCGCGCCACGCCCGCATCCGCCGCCTGGTCTCGACCGGGCTCACGCCGCGCACGGTGCAGCGCCTCGAGGACGACCTGCGCCGCCGCACCCGCCGCCTCCTCGCCCGCATCGACGACGGCGCGCCGTTCGACCTCCTCGTCGACGTCGCCGCCGAGCTGCCGATGCAGGCGATCTGCATGCTGCTCGGCGTGCCCGAAGAAGACCGGCACGCGCTCGTTCGCTGCGTCGAGCACGTCTTCGATCACCGCGCCGGCCGCGAGGCGTTCGACACCTCGCCCGAGGCGCAGGCGGCGCACGCGTGGATGTTCGACTACGGCAGCCGGCTGATCGCCGAGAAGCGCGCGCGCCCGGCCGACGACATGCTGTCGGTGGTCGCGAACGCGACGCTGCCGGACGAGGACCCGCCGGCGCTGTCCGACCAGGAGCTCTACGCGTTCTTCAACCTGCTCTTCGCCGCCGGCTCGGACACGACCCGCAACGCCGTCGCGGGCGGCGTCCATGCCCTGGTCGAGAGCCCGGACGAGCTGGCGGTGCTGCGCGCCGACCCGGGCGCGCTCGCGACCGCGGTCGAGGAGATGCTGCGCTGGACGACGCCGTCGCCGTCCAAGCGGCGCACGGCGACGCGCGACACCACGCTCGCCGGCCACGCCATCCGGCCCGGCGACAAGGTGCTCTTCTGGGAAGGCTCGGCGAACCGCGACGAGCGCGCCTTTCGCGATCCGATGCGCTTCGACGTGCGCCGCGACCCGAACCCGCACCTCGGCTTCGGCCAGGGCGTCCACTTCTGCCTCGGCGCGAACCTCGCCCGCCTCGAGCTGCGCGTCGTCGTCTCCGAGCTGGTCGCCGCGTTCGCGCGCTGGGAAGCGGCAGGCCCGGTCGAATGGACGCGCAGCAACCGCCACACCGGCATCCGCCATCTGCCGATGCGGATGTGGCGCGCGGCTCACTCCACGCGCACGTAGAAGCCGTCGGTCTCGCCGGTCTCGACGTCCTCGACCGCCACCTGCGCGTCCCGCCACGCACCGGGCGGGTAGACGAGGTAGCGCACCTCGGTGCGTCCGCCCGGCACGACGACGCGGCCGTCGAGCAGCGCGCCGCGCACCTGTGGGCCGCCGCCGCCGGCGGCGATCGCGCCGTCGCGCGCGGCGCCGGCGAGCGGGTGGCCCTCGGTGCCGTCGGCGGTGAGGAGGGTGATGCGCGCGCCGGTGACGGCGACCTCGCGGTCGGTGCCGTTGCGGACGGTGACACGGATCAACGTCTGGTCGCCGCTGATCGCCGCCCCGCCGAGGTCGAGCCCCGCCTTCTGGGAGCCGATGCGCTCCAGCAGCAGCTGGAGCCCGGTCTCGGCCTGCGGGGTTTCGACGTCCGGCCGCTGCACGAGCGACTTGAAGCTGTAGCCGAAGCCGCGGCTGAACTCGAAGCTGGGCGCGACGCCGCCTTCGACCGGCTGCAGGGTCACGCCCCCCGGGTCGCAGTTGATGCGCACGTTGCCCTCGGCGGTGGTGCCGTCCGGGTTCGTCTTCACCCCGCGCAGCGACCCGGGGCGCTTGACGCTCGGCTCGACGACGCCGGTCACCGTGTAGCCCATGGTCGTGAGCGTGCGGTACGCGACCCGCGTCGCGCGGGCGCAGTCGAGGTCGGGGCGCCGGATCGCATACTGGGTCGGCGCCGGACACCCGGCGAGCAGGACGAGCAGCAGCGGCAGTGCCCGGCGCATGGCTCGCCGTGCTAGCGTCTCGCCGCGCGAGCGTCCACCACGGTGGACCGACCGGTCGCCATCCGCCATGATCCCCGCCTGCATGCGTCCCCAGGTGCACGTCGTCAGCCACGGTCCCCACTGTCTCGACGGCGTCACCGCCGCGGTCGCGGTCGCGCGCTACTACGGCGACCGGGCCGACGTGTTCCCGCACTTCGCCGCCAACAGCGAGGTCGACGCCGTCCTCCAGGGCCTCGCCATCGCCCCCGGCACGCCCGCCGAGCTGTGGATCACCGACATCTCCTGGCGCGAGGCGAGGACCGACGCCCATCTCCGCGACCTCGTCGCCCAAGGCGTCCGCCTCTACTGGATCGACCACCACCGCACCGCGCTCGAGCGCTTCGGCGCCGGCAAGGTCGACGTGCCGTTCACCGGCAAGGTGCTGAGCGAGGACTTCGCCGCCTCACGACTCACCTACGAGTATCTGACCGAGCGCCTGCACGGCGAGCGTCGCGCCGAGCGTCGCTTCGACGAGTTCGCCCCGGTGGTGGCGATGGCCGACGACAACGACCGCTGGCTGCACCGGGTGCCCGGCTCGCGCGAGCTGGCCTGGGTGGTGCGCGCGCTCGGCCCCGACGCGTACGACGACTTCCTCGCCCTCGACGCCGCCGTCACCTACACGCCGCGCATGCAGGCGGCGCGGGACCGCGTCGGCGAGGAGATCGCGCGCAGCTTCCGCGTCGCCGAGGCGAGCCGCATCGAGAAGCGGATCGGCGACGTCACGCTCGTCGCCGCGGTCTGCGACGGCCACCCGAGCGAGATCGGCGACGCGTGGGGCAAGCGCACGCCGGGCGCCGTCTTCGCGCTCTACGACGCGAAGAGCCTGTCGGTGAGCTTCCGCCGCTCGCCCGACTGCGACGTCGACCTGTCGCACGTCGCACGCGACCTCGGCGGCGGCGGTCACGCGGCGGCGGCGGGATGCGAGCTGCCGGAGCTGCGTGCGCTGCTCGCGGGCCTGATCCTCGAGCGCGTCGCCGGCACGCTGCCGCAATCGTGAGACGCCGAAGCGCGCGGCGGCTCACGTTCCACGCGTCGCACGGATCGCGGAGACACCCGTCCCAGTGGGAGCACGACGATGGTCGCAGTCGGTTCGCGATGATCGTCGCGCGGTTGGTTCGGTGGTCGCCGAGGGCCGCGAGTCGTTCGGAACGGCAGTGCTTTAGCGAATGCGTCGTGCCCGGTCAAGAAGAAATCTACGGTACGAGCGCAAATCCGCGTCGCGCGAACGACACGCGCGACGACGCGCGATGGATCGCGTGTTGCAGGCGAGCCGGTGCGGTGCCAGAAGCGGAGCATGACGAGGCGGCTGCGCGTCGGGGTGGTGTACGGGGGTCGGTCCGGCGAGCACGAGGTCTCGCTGCGCTCGGCATGGACGGTGATCGGCGCGCTCGATCCCGCGCGCTACGAGGTCGTGCCGATCGGCATCGGCAAGGACGGCCGCTGGCGCACCGGCCTCGAGAGCCTGCGGCTGCTCGAGGAAGCGCAGCGCGATCTGCGCCCGCTCCCCGACTACGGGATCGAGGTGCTCGTGCCGACCGATCCGACGCGCGGGGCGCTCGTTCCGCTGACGGGCGGGCCTGCCGGGCCGGGGCTCGACGTCGTCTTTCCGGTTCTGCACGGCACGTACGGCGAGGACGGCACGATCCAGGGGCTGCTCGAGCTGGCCGGCCTGCCGTACGTCGGCGCCGGCGTCGCGGCTTCGGCCGTGGGCATGGACAAGGCGCTGATGAAGGCCGTGTTCCGCGACGCCGGGCTGCCGGTCTGTCGCTCGCTGGTCGTGCACCCCCGGCACGAGCCCGCCGAGACGATCGCCGAGCGCGTGCTCGACGAGCTCGGCTTTCCCTGCTTCGTGAAGCCCGCCAATCTCGGCTCGTCGGTCGGCGTCCACAAGGTGAGCAGCGCCGACGGCCTCGCCGCGGCGCTCGAAGATGCGGCGGCATACGATCCCAAGGTGATGGTCGAGGAGGCGGTGTCGGCGCGCGAGCTCGAGGTCGCGGTGCTCGGCAACGCCGACGCCGAGGCGTCGGTCGTTGGCGAGATCCTCCCGTCGCACGAGTTCTACGACTACGTCGACAAGTACGTCGACGCCGGTGCCCGCCCGGTCATTCCCGCCGCCGTCCCGCCGGAGGTGAGCGAAGCGATGCGGGTGCTGGCGATCCGCGCCTTCCGCGCCATCGACTGCGCCGGCCTCGCCCGCGTCGACTTCTTTCTCGAGCAGGGCACCGGCCGCATCCTCGTCAACGAGATCAACACGATGCCGGGGTTCACCGCGACGAGCATGTACCCCGGCATGTGGGCCGCGAGCGGCGTGCCGATGCCGCAGCTCGTCGACCGCCTGATCGCGCTGGCGCTCGCCCGCCACGCCGAGCGCGCCCAGCGACGGCTCTCGTTCGCGCTGCCGTCGGCCGCCGCGACGGATCAGCGCAGCGCGACGACGACCGGCCGGTAGCCGCTGCGCTTCAGGTTGGTGGCGAGCCGGGTCGCGCGGCCCTTGTCGGCGAAGGCGCCGACCTGGAGCGCCTTGCCGACGACGCGGGCGTGATAGCCGCGCTTGGCGAGCTTCGTGCGCGCATCGAGGGCGCCGTTGCGGCTCCCGAACGGGCCCAGCTGGACCGTGAAACGCGCCGGGCCGGCGAGATGGCGCGGCAGCTCCTCGATGTCGCCCTCGTCCTCGGCGGGCGCCTTGCGACGGACGGCGAGCTGCGGAACCGGCTTCTTCGGGCCGGGTGCCGCGCGTACCTGCGCCGGCCGCGCGGGCTTCTTCGCCTGCAGCACCGGCGTCTCGGGCTCCGGCGGCCCACCGGGACCGAGGCCGATCTCGACCAGCGCCCGCGCGTCGCCCCAGAGATCCGTCGAACCGAGCAGCGCGATGACGATCTCGCGCTCGCCGTTGCGGGCCGCACCGACGAAGCAGCGCTTCGCCGGCCGCGTGTACCCGGTCTTGCCGATCACCTGGTACGACCAACCGGAGAGCAGCCGGTTGTGCGAGCGGACGGCGATCGTGAAGCGCTTGGTGGCGTCGACGGGCAGATCGGCCGCCGGCGTGGCGAGGATCGAGCGGAAGAGCGGGATCGTGAGCCCGTGGCGGAAGATGCGGGTGAGATCGCGCACGGTCGAGACGTGCCCGGGCGCGGTCAGGCCGTGCGGATTCGCGAAGTTCGAGCGCGTCGCGCCGAGGGCGCGGGCGCGCGCGTTCATCCGGGAGGAGAAAGCCGCCTGCGACCCCGACACGCCCTCGGCGACGACGACCGAGGCGTCGTTCGCCGACTTGAGCAGGACCGCGTAGAGCAGATCCTGGATCACCATCCGCTGCCCCGGACGCAGGCCGATCTTCGAGGGCGCGGTCGAGGCGGCGAACTCGCTCACCCGGACCGAGTCGCCGAGCCGGCCGCTCTCGATGGCGACGATCGCGGTGAGCACCTTCGTCGTACTCGCGGGCGGCAGGGCCTCGTCCGGATTGCGCTCGAAGAGCACCTCGCCCGTGTTCGCGTCGACGACGAGAGCGGCGCGAGCCTTGACGCGGGACGCCGCCGCGAACGCCGCAGGCGCCCACGTCGGCGCCATGACGACGACCGCCAGGACGAGCAGCAGGCTCGCCCGCACACCACCACGCATCACCACCACCTCCCGCGAAACCCAGCGGAGACGATCATGCCACGCAGCGTCGCGGGCGCTCAAGTCGGGACCTCCAGACCGCACCACGCGTCGCCGTCGTGCCGGGCCACCAGCAGCCCGACGTTGGGAACGACGCGCGACGGTCCCCACCTGCCGGTCACGTGGCGGACGAGCGCCAGCATCACGGCGCCGTGGCTCACCACCACGACGTCGTGCCCGTCGGCCGCGGCGGCGGCGGCGACGCGGTCGAGCGCCGCGCCGGCGCGCGCCACGACCTCGACGAGGGTTTCGCCGCCGGGCGGTCGCCAGTCCCAGTAGCAGGCCGGATCGAACCCCGGTCGCGGCGTCGCATAGGGCAGGCCGGCGAGCGCGCCGTAGCTGCGCTCGCGGAGGTCGTCCTCGACGTGCACCGTCCGCAGGGCGAGCTCCTCGGCCAGGATGTGGGCGGTCTGGCGCGCGCGCAGGTAGGGACTCGACACCACCCGCGCCGGCGCGAACGCGCGCAGCCGCGCGGCGGCGGCATGCGCCTGCATCCGCCCTTCGGGCGTGATCGGGATCTCCGGATGCGGCGTGAAGCACGCCGCTCGGTTCCCTTCGCTCTCCGCGTGGCGGACCAGCAGCACGCGTCCCACCCGCTCAGGCCTCGGCGTTGATGCGGTCGATCAGCTTGCGGCGCAGGCCGAACGCCGAGCGCCGCGCCTCGAACACCAGCCGCGGCAACGCGTTCAGCTCGGGCTCGGTCTCGCGCTCGTCGTCGAGCGCCTCGCACTGCTCGATCGTGCCCGACGCGACCAGCGGCGCGAACTCCTCGGCCAGGCGGCGGACGACCTCCGGCGCGAGCGGATGGTTCAGCCGGATCACCCACTTCGAGCCGACGTAGCGCGACGAGTGGTACAGCCGATAGAAGCCGGTGATCTCCTCGACCGCCTCGTCGACGTCGGTCGTCACCTTGAAGAGGGCCAGGTCGTCGGGACTGATGAGCCCCTTGCGCAAGAGGTGCTCGTCGACGTAGCGCTGCCACGTCTTCCAGTAGGTGCCGCGCGGGGCGTCGACGAAGACGATCGGCATGGGATGGCTCTTGCCGGTCTGCGCGAGCGTCAGCGCCTCGTAGCCCTCGTCGTGGGTGCCGAAGCCGCCGGGGAAGAGCACGAGCGCGTCGGCCTCCTTGATGAACATCAGCTTGCGCGTGAAGAAGTAGCGGAAGGTGACCAGCTTCGGGTCGTTCGAGATGAACTCGTTCGCGCCCTGCTCGAACGGCAGCCGGATGTTGAAGCCGAAGCTGCGCTCGCGTCCAGCTCCCTCCTGGCAGGCGCGCATGATGCCGTTGCCGCCGCCGGTGATGATCATGTAGCCGCGCTCGGCGATGCGGCGCGAGAACTCGGCCGCGGTGCGGTAGGTCGGCGTCCCGGGCGGCGTGCGCGCCGAGCCGAAGGCGCTCACCTTACGCACCCCGCGGTAGGGCGCGCTGACGCCGAGCGCATAGCGCAGCTCGCGCAGGGCGGCGTTGACGAGCTTCAGGTCGCCGAGGCTGGTGCGGTCGCGCAGGAGCTTGAGGCTCGTCTCGACCATCTCCCGCACCAGCGTCTCCTCGCGCGACAGCGCCTCGTCGCGCTGGATGCGGGGCAGGAGGTCCGGCAGCACCGAGCGGCGGCGGCGCTCGCGCGGCGCGCGGGCTGGAGCGGGCTTCGGGGGCATCCGGGCGTCATACTGCCCCGAAGGGGAACGGGTTGCGAGGCGACCCGGCCGGCCCCTATCCTCCGCGCGTGTCGTCCCCACGTGCGCTGCTCCGGACCATCCGGGACGAGCTGCGGCAACGCTTCCTCGAGCGCGACGCCCTCGTCGACGGCGCGCTCGTAGCCCTCCTCGCCGGCCAGCACGTCCTCGTCATCGGCCCCCCCGGAAC
Organism: bacterium; assembly: GCA_026129405.1. Classification (NCBI taxonomy): domain Bacteria; species bacterium. The sequence goes on along the minus strand of JAHCID010000001.1, from coordinate 599,964 downwards.
CGCCAAGTCGATGCTCGCCGACGAGGTCTGCCGCCGGCTCGACGACGCCCGCTACTTCCAGTGGCTCCTCACCCGCTTCACGACGCCCGAGGAGCTGTTCGGGGCCGTCAGCCTGCGCGCCCTCGAGGCCGACGACTACCGCCGGCTCACCACGCAGAAGCTGCCCGAGGCCCACGTCGCCTTTCTCGACGAGGTGTTCAAGGCGAGCTCGTCGATCCTCAACACGATCCTCTCGGTGATGAACGAGCGCCGCTTCCACAACGGGCGCGAGGTGACGGACGTCCCGCTGCTGACGCTGTTCGGCGCCGCCAACGAGCTGCCCGAGGACGACGAGCTGCTGGCGCTGCACGACCGCTTCCTGCTCCGCTTCCAGGTCGACTACCTGCGCGAGGACTTCCGTTTCCTGAAGCTCCTCCAGGCCAAGCCGAGCGACGTACGCACGACGATCCCGCTCGCGACGCTCGAGGCGGCGCGCGCGGAGGTCACGGCGCTCGCGGTGCCGGGCGCCGTGCTGCGCGCCGTCGCCGACCTGCGCCGCGCGCTCGCCGACAAGGGCGTCGTGGCCTCCGACCGCCGCTGGGCGCAGTCGATCGGCGTCCTGCGCGCGCACGCCTGGCTGGCCGGGCGCGACGCGATCGTCGAGGGCGACCTCGCGTTCCTCGAGCACGTCCTGTGGCGCGATCCCGCCGAGCAGCCGGTCGTGCGCGACGCCGTCCGCGAGCTGATCCACGGCTGGGAGGACGAGGTGCGGGTGCTCGTCTACCAGGCGCGCGAGCTGCGCGACTACGCGTTCCGCGACTGGGAGCATCCCGAGCAGCGCAGCCGCGCGACCGTCGAAGCGCACACCAAGCTGCGCCAGATCGCGCAGCAGGTCGACGACCTCCTCGAGGGCGCGCGCCGCGGCGGCCGCGCCACGGCGACGGCCGAGGCGCTGCGCCAGGAGATCCTCGACATCCAACAGGAGATGCTGGTCCGGCTCTGATGGCACGCGCCGTCCTCATCCCGCCCGACGTCCACGCCTGGGTCGAGAGCGACAGCTTCGACCGCAGCGCGTTCGCGACGCTCGCCGCCGAGGCGCCGTCGTTGCGCGCGCTGCTCGAGGCCGGTGCGGCGCTGCTGCCGCACTTCCGCGCGCTCGTCGCCGACGTCTTCTGCCTGCTCTACAAGCTCGAGCCGCGCACGCGCGCCGCCGACGAGGTGGGGCCGTCGGCGGCGCTGAACGGCGTCCTCCTGGGCGGCCTGCGCGAGCACCCGCTCTTCGCGCCGCTGCGCGCCGAGACGCAGCTCGACGAGACCCGCGCCGGGCTCGCGACGGTGCTCCTCGGCGAGGAGCTGCTGGCGCTGCTGCGTGCCGAGCGCCTGCTGCCGCGCGGCGACATGGTCGACCTGTGGGATCTCGCCCGCAAGGAGGCAGAGGTACGGCGGCGCGCCCAGGAGCACGAGAGCCTCGGCGACACCGAGGCGAGCGAGGCGACGCGCGCCGTCGCCGAGCGCGCGACGCAGCAGGCCGCCGCGCAGCTGCGCCAGAAGGCGTCGCTCGTGACCGAGCGTTTGGGCGAGATGCCGGCGCGCGCACGCCAGGTCCTCGGCACCGCTGCCGGGGGCCTGCGGCGCGAGATCGCCGAGGCCGGACAGGAGGCGCACGGCTGGAGCACCGGCCTCGGCGCGGGCGGACGCTCGTCGCCGGGACGCGCGCTCGAGCTGGGACGCCGGCTCGCGCGCAGCCCGAAGCTGCGCCGGCTCGCGGCGCTCGTCGGCCGCATGCGCGCGCAGGCGATGGCGCTCCGCCGCCGCTCGCTCGAGCGGCCGAGCGAGGAGGTACACGCGGTCGGGCTGTCGGGCGAGCTGGATCGCCTCCTGCCGCCGGAGCTGCTCGCGCTGCGCCATCCGCTCCTGCGCCGCGACTTCGCACGCCGGCTCGTCGAGGGACGCCTCCAGGCCTATCGGCTGCGCGGCGTCGACGAGCGCGGACGCGGGCCGATGATCGTGCTCCTCGACGGCTCGGCCTCGATGGCCGGCGAGAAGGAGCTGTGGGCGAAGGCCGTGGCGCTGACGCTGCTCGAGATTGCGCGCCGCCAGCGTCGCCTGTTCCGCTTCGTCTGCTTCTCGTCGAAGGACGTGCCGCTGTGGACGCTCGATCTCAACCCGCGCGACCACCACGCCGTGCGCGCGGACCGCGCGCTCGACGTCGCCGAGTACTTCCCGGGCGGCGGCACCGACTTCGAGGCGCCGCTCGACGCGGCCGTCGAGACGCTGTCGCAGGCGCGCTACCGGCGCGGCGACGTCGTGCTCATCACCGACGGCGAGTGCCAGGTGGCTCCGCAGTGGCGCGAGCGCTTCCTGCGCGCGAAGCTGCGCCTCGACTTCTCGCTGTACGCGGTGCTGATCGACGTCGGCTCGAGCTCGCTCGACGCGCTCGGCGCGCTCGCCGACCGCGTCACCCGCGTCTCGCAGCTCTCCGAGGGCGCGGCCCGCGACCTCTTCCTCGCGGTGCGATGAGCGCGTTCGTGCCCGGGGCCCTCGCAGGCGTGCGCGTGCTCGACTGCGCCGATCTCTCCGGCGCGTTCGCGGGTCGCCTGCTCGCGGCCATGGGGGCCGACGTCGTGCTCATCGAGCCGCCGGGGGGCAGCCCGCTGCGGGCGCTGCCGCCGTTCTGGGACGGCCTGCCGCCGGCCGACGCCAGCGTCTTCCATTGGTGCTACGCGGCGGGGAAGGGCAGCGTCGTCTGCGACCCGGCGACGCGCCCGGGCCGTGCACGCCTCGCACGGCTCGCGGCGGCGGCCGACGTCGTCGTCGAGACGGGACCGCCGGGCGGCACGCTCGCCCGGCTCGGGACGGCACACCCGCAGCTCGTCGTCGCCTCGATCACGCCGTTCGGCCAGACCGGGCCGTGGCGCGACTGGCGCGCGACGGACACCGTCGCGCAGGCGCTCGGCGGCATGCTCGCGGTGAACGGCGATCCCGGCGGTCCACCGCTGCGCATGGCCGGCCTCCAGGCGTACCATCAGGCGGGCATCCAGGCGGCGATCGGGATCGTCGCGGCGCTGCTCGCCCGCGACGCCGGCGGCACCGGCCAGCACGTGGACGTGAGCCTGCACGCGGCCGTCGCCGCCGCGCTCGAGCACGTGCCCGGCCTCTTCCACCAGGACGGCCGCGTCGCGCAGCGGCAGGGCACGTTGCACTGGACGCGGCACTTCCGCGTCGGACGCTGCCGCGACGGCTGGGCGCTGCACTGCACGCTCGGCGACTGGACGACGTTGCGCGAGTGGATGCGCGCCGACGGCATCGACGACCCCGGCCTCGACGACCCCGCGCTCGAAGCGCCGGCGGTGCGGCAGGAGCAGGCCGAGCGGCTCTTCGGCGCGCTCGACCGCTTCGCGGCCCGATACACCGTCGCGGAGCTGCACGAAGGCGCGCGGCTCCGCCGCTTGCCGTTCGCCGCGGTGCGGGCGCCGGAGGCGCTGCTCCACGACCCACAGCTCGCCGCGCGCGGCTTCTTCGTGCCGCTCGACCACCCCGGCCTCGGCCGCCGCCTGCCGTTCCCGGGGGCGCCGTTCCGCCTCGGCGACCTGCCATGGCGCACGGCACCGCCACCCGTTCCGGGCGCCGACGACGCCCGCGTCGCACGTGCGTGGGGTACTAGATAGCCATCTCGATGGCGTCGTCCATGCGCGGTGCGGCAGAGTCCGCGTCGTTCACGCGTTTTTTCTTGACGTGCAGCGTCGTGCTGCGGGAAGGATTCCGGTCCGGAGGTTTCCGGATGCACCGTCTCACCACGTTCTGTCGCGCGTTTGCGCTCCTCTCGGCCATAGGGGCGTGCAGCGCGCACGCCGCAGGCAACGTGACCGCACTCGTCTTCGGCGGCTCCCTGCGAGTGACGGGCGACGTCATCGACAACGCGATCCGCATCGGCCCCGGCGCCAACCCGGACGAGTTCGAGCTCGAGGGGCTGAACGGCACCACCGTCAACGGACTGGTCGTGACCACCGTCGCGGGCGTCGTCCGCAACGTGAAGATCGACCTCTCCGCCGGCAGCGACGAGCTCTACATCGAGGACGTGCTGATCCCCCGGAAGCTCGAGATCCTGACGGGCCCCGGGGCCGACGTCGTCGACCTCACCGACTGCGAGGTCGGCGACACCACCCGCATCGCCACCGGATCCGACGACGACAAGGTGGTGCTGAGCACCGACGTGTTCCAGGGCCGCTTGATCGTTCAGACCGACGCCGGCGACGACAGCATCAGCATCGACCTCGTGACCGCGGCCGATCGCGTGCGCATCGCGAACGGGCAGGGCGACGACGACGTCACCATCGGCGGCAGCTCCGAGTTCCGCTCCAAGGTGCGGGTGCAGGCCATCGCCGGCAACGACACGATCTCGATCGACGACGCGCTGTTCGGCGCCCCCGCGCAGTTCACCTTCGCCGGTGGCGACGACGGGGCCACGTTCACGAACGCCACCTTCGCAAGCCGTGTCCTCGTGAACGGCGGCGCGGGCATCGACAGCTTCACCGACGGCGGCGGCAACACCTTCGCGCTGGGCCTCAGCATGAAGAAGGTCGAGACGCTGCTGCCGTAGCCCACCGCGGCGTCCCCTGCTACAGGCGGACGCCGTGTCCACGTCCGGGGGCCCCGCCGCGCCGCTCGCCGGCGTCCGCGTGCTCGACTTCACGTGGGTCGTCGCCGGACCGGTCGCGACGCGCACGCTCGCCGATCTCGGCGCCGAGGTGATCCGCGTCGAGCGCCGCGACTCGCCCGACTTCGGCCGGCGCCGCGGCGGCCTCACCGGCACGCTGATGCGCGGCAAGCAGAGCGTCGTCGTCGACCTCGCACGGCCCGAGGGCCGCACCCTGGCGCGCCGGCTGGCCCTGCGCGCCGACGTCGTCGCCGACAACTTCAGCGCCCGCGTCATGCCGAGCCTCGGGCTCGACCGCGCGAGCCTCATGGCCGAGCGTCCCGACGTCATCACCCTGCGCATGACCGGCTTCGGGCTCGACGGCCCGGACCGCGACCACGTGAGCTACGGCCCCACGCTCCAGGCCCTGTGCGGCTTCCCGCACGCGATGGCGTTCGCGGCGGACGCCCCGATCGGTCCCGGCTACTCGTACTCCGACGTCGCCGCCGGCAACCTCGGTGCGCTCGCCGTGCTGGCGGCGCTGCGCCACCGCCGTCGCACCGGCGAGGGCATGGAGATCGACCTCGCGCAGTACGAAGCGCTGGCGGCGCTGCTGGGCCCGCTGCTGCTCGCGGAGGGACCGATCGGCGCGCTCGGCAACGCCTCGCCCGAGGCGCCCGGTGCGCCGCACGGCGTCTACCCGTGCGCCGGCGACGATCGCTGGATCGCCCTCACGGTGCTCGACGAGGTCGCGTGGCGGGGATTCGTCGCCGCGCTGGGCGCGCCGGCGTGGACCGCCGACCCGCGTTTCGCCACCGGCGCCGGTCGCCTCCGCCACACCGAGGCGCTCGACGCCCACGTCACGGCGTGGACGCGGGCGCAGGACGCCGACGCCGCGATGGCGCTCCTCCAGGCGCACGGCGTCGCCGCGGGCCGCGTCGCCGACGCCGCCGACCTCTGCACGCGAGACCCGCAGCTCGCCGCCCGCGGACACTTCACCCACGTCGCCACGCCCGACGGCGACACGGTGCGGGTCGACGGCCCGGGCTTCCGGCTCTCCGCCACGCCCGCCGCGCCGCGCGGCCCCGGCCCGCTGCTCGGCGAGCACACCGACGCCGTGCTGGCGCGCGTGCTGGGCCTCGACGCGGCGACCATCGCCGCGCTGCGCGCGGCCGGCGTGGTCGCGTGACGCTGCTGCGGCCGCTGCGCCTCCTCCTGCGCGCGATGACCGTCCTGGCGCTCGTCGCGCTCGCGGGCATGGGCGTCGCATGGGTCGTCGGCACCGCCTGGATCCGCGCCGCCGAGCCCGAGCCGTTGCGTCTGCCCGACGGCGTGCCCGGCACCCTCACCACCGTCGACGAGCGCGCCGTGCACGTGATCGACACCGGCCAGGGCGCCGCTGCGCCGCTCCTCCTCGTCCACGGCTTCGCCGGCAGCACGATGGACTGGGAGGAGCACGTCCTGGCGCCGCTCGCGGCCGCACGGCGCGTGATCGCCGTCGACCTCCTCGGCATGGGCTTCAGCGCCCGCGACGAAGGGCTCGCCTACGGGCCAGACCTCTGGACGCAGCAGCTGGTCGGCGTGCTGGACGTGCTGCGCATCCCGCGCGCCGCGGTCGCGGGCCACGCGCTCGGCGGCGCGCTGGCGGCCCGGCTCGCCACCACCCACCCCGAGCGCGTCGAGCGGCTGGTGCTGGTGTCGACGCTGGTGCCGATCCCCGAGTCCGAGCAGTCGTGGTGGCAGCGCGGCCTCGCGATCCCCGGCGTCGGCGAGCTCCTGCTCGGCCGAACGGCATACCTGCCCGAAGGCCCCGGCTTCGCGCCCGGCTACACGGCGCGCGCCGCCGCCATCTTCCGCATCGCCGGGACGCGCCCCGCGCTGCTCGGGTTCGTGCGCGGCGACGACCATCCCGAGCGGATCGCCGAAGCCTACGCACGCATCGCCGTGCCCACGCTGGCCATCCACGGCACCGACGACGACGTCTTCCCCTGGGAGGCGGCGCATCACTATCTCCCCCGCATCCACGACGCGCTCGTGCTGCCGCTCGACGGCGTCGGGCACTGGCCGCTGCGTGACGCGCCGGAGCGGGTGCTGGCGGCGATCGACGGCTTCTTCGACCCGCACGCCTCGCCGCCGTAGGACCAGGGCGAAAATCCACCGTTCGGTGGACGTTCCGCCGGCGCGCGTGCGTATCCTCGCGGCATGGCGACCCGCGCTCCTCGCCAGAGCGGACCTCGCGGCCCGCGCGGCGTGGTGACGTTCCTGCTGACCGACGTCGAGGGATCGACCGCGCTGTGGCGGCAGGGAGCGCACGCCGCCACCCAGCTCGCCCGGCAGGCGGAGCTGCTGGCGGCGGCGGTGGCGCGTCACGGCGGCGTGCGGCCCCTCGAGCAGGGAGAGGGCGACTCGCTGGTCGCGGTCTTCGACCGCCCGAGCGCGGCGCTGGCGGCCGCGCTCGAAGGGCAACGCCTGCTGGCCGCCGAGGCATGGCCGGACGCGACGCCCCTGCGCGTGCGCATGGCGCTGCACAGCGGCGAGGCGGTGGCGCGCGACGACGGCACCTACGGCGGCACGAGCATCATCCGCGCCGCACGGCTGCGCGACCTGGCGCGCGGCGGCCAGGTGCTGGTGTCGGGCGCGGCGGCGGCGCTGGCGCGCGAGCACCTGCCGGAGGGCGCCACGCTGGCAACGTGCGAGCGCGTGATCCTCGCCGGCTTCGACGACGAGGAGCAGGTCCACCAGCTCTGCCACCCGGCGCTGGAGACCGCCCTCGGTCCCCTGCGGCGGCCGCCCGGCGGCGCGCTGACGGCCTGGCCGACGCCGCTGATCGGACGCACCCGCGAGCGGGCCGAGCTGACCGCGCTGCTCGCGGAGGCGCGGTTGCTCACCGTCACCGGCGCCGGCGGATCCGGCAAGACGCGCCTCGCCCATGCCGTCGCCGCGGAGCGGGCGGGCGAGTGGCCCGACGGCGTCACCTGGGTCGAGCTGGCGCGGGTCGCCGACGGCGCCCAGGTGGCGGGCGCGATCGCGGCCGAGTGCAGCCTCGGAGTCGTCCCCGGCATGGCGCCGCTGGAGGTGCTTCGCCGGGCGCTCGCCGCCCATCGGCGGCTCGTCGTGCTGGACAACTGCGAGCACGTGCTCCCCGCCTGCGCCGAGGTCGCCGACGCCTTGCTGCGCGCGGCGCCCGGGGTGACCCTCCTCGCCACCAGCCGCGAGCCGCTCGGCGTCTCCGGCGAGGTGACCTGGCGCATCCCCTCGCTCGACCTGCCGCCCGACGCCGCCCGGGCGCCGCAGGAGCTGCTCGCCTTCGATGCCACGCAGCTGTTCGTCGAGCGCGCCCGCGCGGCGCAGCCCGACTTCGTGCTCGACGCCGGCAGCGCCGCGGCGGTGGCGCGCATCTGCCGGCGTCTCGACGGCATCCCCCTGGCGCTCGAGCTGGCGGCGGCGCGCCTGCGCGCGCTGCCCGCCGAGCGTCTGGCCGACGCGCTCGACGACCGCTTCCGCCTGCTCACCGGCGGAGCACGCACCGCGCTCGCCCGCCAGCGGACGCTGCTCGCCTCGGTCGAATGGAGCCATGCGCTGCTCGACGAGGACGAGCGTGTGCTCTTCCGGCGTCTCGGCGTGTTCGCCGCGCCGTTCGAGCTCGAGGCCGCCGAGGCGGTCACGACCGGCGACGACCTCGATCCCTACGGGACGCTCGATCTGCTCGGACGGCTCGTCGACAAGAGCCTGGTGCAGCCCGCCGACGGCCGTTTCCGGCTGCTCGAGACGCTGCGCCAGTTCGCGCTCGAGCGCGCGGCCGACGCCGACGAGCTGGTCGAGCTGCGCGACCGTCACCTCGCCTGGATGCGGCGCCGTGCCGCCCGCTGGGACCTCGAGCGCGAGGTCGCGACGCGCGCCATCCTGGCCGAGGTGTCGCGGGAGATGCCGGACGTGCTGCAGGCGCTGGAATGGTCGCTGGCGCCGGATCGCGCGCCGGCGATCGAGCTCCTGCGCGCAGTCGAGGAGTACGGCGACGACACCGGCAATCTCGGGAACGTGCGCGCCGTCGCGGCGCGCGTGCTGCCACGGTTCGCAGAGGGATCGGCGGCGTGGCTGGACGCGCTCGCGCCGATCGCGGTCGGGCTGTTCTTCAGCGGCGACGTCCACTGGATGCCGGCCGCGCAGGCGGCCCTGGAACGCGAGGGCGCCCGGCTGCGCCCGGAGCGGCGCACGCGGCTCGCCGGCGCGCTCGGAAACGCCGCGCTCTATCGCGGCCGCCCCGAAGCTCTGGCCGCCATGCGCGCGGCCATCGAGGACGCTCGCCAGACGGGCACCCGTGCCGCGGAGCTCGAGGCGACCACGAACCTGGCGGTGCACCTCGCGGTCATCGGCGCCCACGTCGAGGTGCGCCCGCTCGTGGCATGGCTCGATCGCCACATGCCGGCGGACGCGCGGCGACACCGTACGGTCGACGCGGTACATGCGCTGACGGCGCTGTACGGCGGCGAGTTCGCGGCCGCGCGGCGCATCGTCATGCCGTCGCCGGGCATGGCCGGCGACCACGTCGGCGCCTCGATCGGGGCGCTGCTGGCCATGTGGACCACCGACGCCGGGCTCCTGGCCTGGGCCGAGCGCGAGATCGACCGCTTCACGGACGGCTTGTTCGTCGGCCTGCGTCACCAGATCCGCGGCTTGATTCCGCTGCTGGCCGGCGAGCCCGCGGCGGCCATCGCGCATCTCGAGGCGGCGAAGCACGCGCCGAGCCTCGCCAACCACGTCCTGTGGGCACAGATGCTCCTCGCCGAGGTGCATCTCGCGCTCGACGGCCCCGACGAGGCCGCGGAGATCGTCGCCCACATCGCAGCGCAGATCGAGGGCGGCGAGCTCCCGCTCATCGCCGTCGAGACGGGGCTGTGCGCCGCCGAGATCGCGCGCCGGCGGGGCGAGCCGATGCGCGCCGAGACGCACGCGCACGCCGCCCTCGCGCGGGCCGCCGGCAACGACCTGCGCCTCGCCGCCATCGATGCGCTCGAGACCCTGGTCGTGCTCGCCGCCGACGCGGGTGACGCGGCGCTGGCCGGCCGCCTGCTCGGCACCTGTGACGAGTTCCGACGACGGGCGGGCTACCGCTGGGTGCCGCTCCATCGGCACCGCACGCTCGAGGCGCTGCGGCCGGGTCTCGAGCCGATGCACCTCGCCGAGGGCGCGGCGCTCCCGCTCGCCGACGCGATCGAATACGCGCAGCGCGGGCGAGGCGAGCGCGGCCGGCCCGCCCTGGGCTGGGAGAGCCTGACGCCGAGCGAACGACGCGTGGTCGAGCTGATCGCCGCCGGCCTGCCCAACAAGGCGATCGCCGCGAAGCTGTTCGTCAGCGTCGCGACCGTCAAGACGCATCTGCTCCATGTCTTCGGCAAGCTCGGCATGCGCACACGCGCCGAGCTCGCCGGCGCCGCCATCCGACGCGCCGGCGAGAGGGAGTGACGACGATGCCACACCTGCCCGCGCCCACCCTGCTCGACGACACCGATCCGACCTTCTGGCAGGACGCCCACACGCCGCTGCGCGAGGCCCGCGAGCGGCATCCGCTCGCGCGTCTCCAGGCGATCGCGGCATGGGCGGTGCTGCGTCACGCCGACGTCGAGCGGCTGTTCACCGACCCCCGTCTACGGACCGCCTACACCGGCTTCAACGAGGGCGCGCTCGAACGGGTGCTGGGCGGCTTCCTCGCGGCGAGGGAAGGGGCGGACCATTCGCGGCTGCGCGCGCTGGTGATGCGCGCCTTCACGCCCCGTCGCATCGAGCTCGCCCGACCCTTCGTGCGTGCGGCGGCACGGCGACTGATCGACGCGCTGCCCGCCGGACGGCCGGTCGACTTCCAGGCGGCGGTCGCCGACCCGCTCGGGGCGCACGTCATCGCCCGCATCCTCGGCGTTCCGGAGGGCGACGAGGCGGTGTTCGGCGCCTGGACGGGGGGCCTCATGGCGGGCATGTCGCCGCTCGCCGACGCCGGCGTGCGGGCCGCCGCGGAGGCCGACGCCGTCGCGCTGCGGGCCTATCTCGGCGACCTCGCCGCGCGCCGGCGGAGCCGTCCGGGCGACGACCTGCTCGACGCCCTCGTCGCGGCCGAGGCCGACGGCCACCGCCTGTCGCCGGAGGAGCTGCGGGACGTGGTGATGAGCCTGATGCTCGGCGGCCACGAGACCGTGCGCAGCGTGCTCACCGTCACCACCTGGCTGGCGCTGGCGCATGCGGGAACACTGGAGCGCCTGCATCGCGAGCCGGAGCGCATCCCAGGGGCGGTCGAGGAGGTGCTGCGCTACGAGCCGCCCCTCCTCGGCGCACCGCGCGTGACGACCGAAGGGCTCGAGATCGGCGGCGTCGCCATCCCGGCCGGGGCGCGGGTGTTCCTCGAGATCGCCGCCGCCAACCGCGACCCGCGTCGGTTCACGGACCCCGACCGCTTCGACGTCGGGCGCGACGCGACCCACCATCTCGGCTTCGGCCGCGGCCCGCACTTCTGCGTCGGCGCCGCGCTGGCGCGGACCGAGGCGCAGGAGCTGCTCGCCGTCCTTTGCGAGGACCCGACGGCGCTGGCGCTCGTCGAGCCGCCGCGCTGGCAGGCGTTCTCGCCGGCCCGGCGCCTCGAGACCCTGCGGGTCCAGCGCAGCGTCAGCGGGCGATGAGGCGCCGCGCCTGCGCCGCCGCCGCCGCGCCGCCGAACGGCCGAGCGCGGCCGGGCTCCGCGCAGCGGCTCCCGCCGGCCCCGGCTTGCCTCGCGCCGCGCGGCGCCGCTACCCTGACGCCCATGCCCGGTCGCAACCGCGCCGTCGTCTCCGTCATCGGACGGGACCAGAAGGGCGTGGTCGCCCGCGTGTCCACCTACCTCGCCTCGACCAACATCAACATCGAGGACATCGAGCAGCGCGTGATGGAGGGCCTCTTCATCATGACCATGCTGGTCGATCTCACCGAGCTCGGCTGCACGCTCGACGAGCTCGTCGATGGGCTGAAGAAGATCGGCGAGGAGATCAACATGGAGGTGAAGCTCCGGCTGGCGGGCGGTCCGCCGGAGCGCAAGCGCGTCGCCGTGCTGGTGACGAAGGAGCCGCACTGCCTCGAGCAGCTGCTGCGCGACCGCGACGCCGGGCTCCTCGACGGCGACATCGTCACGGTGCTCTCGAACCACGAGGTGCTGGAGCCGCTCGCGACCTCGCACGGGCTGCCGTTCGCGTGGTTCCCGTCGACGGACAAGGCGGCGCACTTCGACTGGCTGCTGGATCGCCTCGTCGCCGCCAAGCCCGACCTCGTCGTGCTCGCGCGCTACATGCAGATCCTGACGCCGAAGGTGATCGACAAGTTCCCCTTCCGCATCATCAACATCCACCCGTCGCTGCTGCCGTACCACCCGGGCTCGAACGCCTACAAGCAGGCGTGGGAGGAGGGCGTGCGCGTCTCGGGCTGCACCGCGCACTTCGTCACCGAGCAGCTCGACGCGGGGCCGGTCGTGCTCCAGGACGTGTTCCACATCCGCGTCGGCGAGGACACGCTCGACGAGGTGCGGGCGCGCGGCCAGGCGCTCGAGGGCAAGGTGCTCTCGCAGGCGGTGCAGCTCTTCCTGAACGACCAGCTGGTGGTGAAGGACAAGAAGGTGATCTTCCGTCCCGGACGCTTCACCGGCGCCGGCGAGCAGAGCTGAGCCCCTCGTGCCGCCGGACGCGCCGCTGCCCGTCCTCTGGCACTTCCGGCTCTCGCACTACAACGAGAAGGCGCGCTGGGCGCTCGACTGGAAGGGCGTGCCGCACGCGCGGCGCATGCTCCTGCCGGGCTGGCACATCGCGCCGCTCCTCCTGCGCACCGGCCAGAAGCAGGTGCCGGTCCTGGTGCTCGACGACCGCACCATCCCCGACTCGACGGCGATCATCGCGGCGCTGGAGTCGCGCTGGCCCGACCCGCCCCTCTACCCCGCCGACCCCGACGCCCGCCGGCGCGCGCTCGAGCTGGAGGACTGGCTCGACGTCGAGCTCGGGCCGCACGTCCGCCGCGCCGCCTTCCATCGCGCCCTGCCGCACGCGGACTTCGCCTGCGCGCTCTTGACCGGCGGCACGTCGCGCACGCGGCGCGCGCTCTACCGCGCCACGTTTCCGTTGACGCGGGTGCTGATGCGCTTCGACATGGGCATCGACGACGCCCGCGCCGCCGACAGCCGGACGCGGACGCGCGCCGCCATGGATCGTCTCGCCGGGCTGGTCGGTCCGAGCGGCCATCTCGTCGGCGACGCGTTCAGCGTGGCCGACCTGACGGCGGCGGCGCTGCTGGCGCCGCTCGTCGGACCTGCCGAGTTCCCGTACCCCTGGCCGGACGGCGAACCCGAGGCGTTGCAGGCGCTGCGCCGCGAGGCGCGGGCGCACGCGATCGGTGCCTGGGTGCTCGAGACCTACGCGCGCCATCGGCCGGCGAGCTGCGCCGTCGCCGACGGCTGAGCGCACGGCGGCGGCGGCGCGTCACGCCACGCCGTGGGCGGCGGCGAGCAGGTCGATCGGATGCTCGACCCGCACCGGCATCCCCGCCGCGATCGCCCCGGCGCGCATCTGGAGCAGGCAGCCCGGATTCGCAGCGGCGACCACGTCGGCGCCGCTCGCGCGCACGCAGCCGAGCTTGCGCTCGAGGAGCCGCCGCGCCATCGCGGGCTCGGTCAGGTTGTACGTGCCGGCGCTGCCGCAGCAGAGCTCGGACTCGGGCAGGTCGACGAGCGCGACGCCGTCGATCGTGCGCAGGAGCGCCCGCACCTCGGCGCGCACGCCCTGACCGTGCGCCAGGTGGCAGGGGTCGTGCACGGCGAGGCGGGCGGGCAAAGCGGCCGTCGGCGCGGGCAGGCCCACCGACGCCAGCAGCGCCAGCGCGTCCCGCGACTTCTCCGCGACGCGCGCCGCGCCCGCGTCGTCCGGCAGCAGGTGGGGCAGCTCGCGCAGCAGCGCGCCGCAGCCGGCGGCGTTGCTGACGACCCAGTCGGCGCCGGTGGCGGCGAGGGTCGCGGCGAGGGCGCGGGCGAGCCGCCGCGCCCGCTCGGCGTCGCGCGAGGTGGAGCGGCAGCGCCCCGCAGCAGCCCTGCGCCGGCGGCACCAGCACGCGCAGCCCGGCGCGCTGGAGCAGCCGCGCGGTGCGGACGTTGGTAGCACCGAACAGCGTCTCCGCCACGCAGCCCGTCACGAGCACGGCGGTGCCGCGCGGCGTGCCGTGCGGCTCGAGGACGGACGGCAGCGATGCGCCCGCGGGAGGTGGCAGCGCCGCGGCGAAGGCGCCGGCGCGGCCGAAGCCCGCGCCCACCGGGCGCCGGCGACCAGCCGCGCGGGAGCCAAGAGGAGCCGGCGCAGCCCGCGCGTCGTCAGCACGCGGCCGAGCACGCGGCGCAGGACGCGCGCCGGCGCGGGCCGGAAGCCCTCGAGCCAGGGACGCGCCGCCTCGATGAGCTGGCCGTACGGCACCCCCGACGGGCAGGCCGTCTCGCAGGCGCGGCAGCCGAGGCAGAGATCGAGGTGACGGCGCACCTCGGGCGACGGCGCGAGGCGGCCCTCCTCGAGGCCGCGCAGCAGGGCGACGCGGCCGCGCGGCGAGTCGGCCTCGGTGCCGAGCTCGACGTACGTCGGACACGCGGACTGGCACAGCCCGCAGTGCACGCAGGTGAGGAGCTTCTCGGTCGCCACGAAGCGCACGTCGGCCGACTCTACGCGAAGGCGCGGGCGTCGGGCGAATCGCCGTCGCGTCGACGGGTTGCGAGGGGCGGAACGGCCATGGGGCGACCGCCGTGCGGCGGCCGCCCCATGTCGACGATCCCGGGGGGGCCGGGACCGTCCGCCGTCGGCGGGCGTCCATCGACCCGCCTGGGCCCGGAGACCCAGTGCGCGAGGCTCCCACGCGACCGTTCCTGCGGGAACGCGGCCATGTGCCCCGAGGCACTTTTCCGACTGCGCCCCTAGTGCCCGAGGGCACGCAGTGTCCGGGCACGGCCGATCCACCTTGCGTCGAGAGAGCCGCCCGTGCGAACTGCGCCCCCCATGAAGATCGGGGTATCGTTCGCCAACGCGGGTCCGTTCGCGTTCCCGGAGGCGCTCGTCCATCTCGCCCAGACCGCCGAGCGCGCGGGCGTCGAGTCGCTGTGGTCGGTGGAGCACGTCGTGATCCCGGTGGGCTACCAGTCCGCCTACCCGTACGACCGCTCCGGGAAGATGCCCGCCCCGGAGAACGTCCCGATCCCCGATCCGCTCCTGCCGATGGCCTACGTCGCCGCGGTGACGAAGACCATCCGCGTCGGCACCGGCATCCTGATCCTGCCGCAGCGCCACCCGCTCTACGTCGCCAAGGAGGCGGCCACGCTCGACGTGCTGTCGAAGGGCCGCGCCTTCCTCGGCATCGGCATCGGCTGGCTCGAGGAGGAGTTCGACGCGCTCGGCATCCCGTTCGGCGAGCGCGCGGCGCGCACCGCCGAGACCGTGCGCGCCATGCGCTCCCTGTGGAAGCCCGAGCCGGAGCCCTTCGAGGGCAAGTTCTTCCGCTGGGGGAGGCTCGAGTCGAACCCCAAGCCCGTCCAGGATCCGTTTCCCATCCACGTCGGCGGCCACACCGACCTCGCCGCGAAGCGCGCCGCGCGTTTCGGCGACGGCTTCTTTCCCGGCGTCGCCGACGTCGAGTCGCTGCGCCGGCTCCTCGGCGTCATGCGTGCCGAATGCGAGCGCATCGGCCGCGACCCGGCGTCCATCGAGGTCACGGGCGCCGGCTGGCGTCTCCAGCCCGACGACGTCCGCCGCATGGCGGACGCCGGCGTCCACCGGCTCGTCGTCCCGCCGCCCGCGTTCGACCCGGAGGGGATCGAGCGCGGGTTCGCGAAGCTGCACGAGAAGCTGATCGCGAAGCGCTGACGCGCGCCGCGTGGGCTAGAAGTCCTCGGCCAGGCGGGCCAGCTGCTCGCGCGCCCGGGCGATCGAGGCCTCGAGCGCGGCGCCGCCGAACTCGTCCTGCTCGACCGCGACGACGCGCGTGTCGGTGATGCCCATGAAGCGCAGCACCTCGCGCAGGTGGAGATCGGCGAAGTTGCGGCCGGCGTTGCGGCCGCCGTCGACGTAGCCGCCGTCGCCCCGGGCAGTGACGATGAGCGCGCGGACGTCGCGCAGGAGGCCGGCGTAGGGCTTGGGCGAGGCGGTGGGGTCGAACGCGAACGTGCGGCCGACGCGGACGACCTGATCGATCCACGCCTTCAGCGCGCTCGGCATGCCGAAGTTGTACATCGGCGTGCCGATGACGAGGCGCTGCGCGGCGCGCAGCTCGTCGACCAGGACGTCGCTCGGCGCGAGCGCGCCGCGGGCGGCGTGAAGGCGGCGGCGATCCAGGCCTCGGTGACGTGGGGGATCGGCTCGCGCCCGACCTCGCGGTGGACGACGGTCGCCGCGGGACGGCGTGCCCGCCAGGCGTCGACGAGCTCGCCGGCCAGCCGGCGGCTGTGCGAGTCGAGGCGCGGGCTGGCGTCGATGTGCAGCAGGTTGGTGTCCATGCGGTGAGGGTGCGGCCGATGGGCCCATGGGTCGAATCGATCGTTGCAATGGGAGGTCATTCGTTTGGAGAATGATCGCATGGCCCGCCTGCCGGCGATCAACGCGAACCTCCTCGTCGCTCTCGGGGCGTTGCTCGAGCACGACGGCGTCGGCGCCGCCGCACGTGCGGTCGGCCTGTCGCAGCCGGCCATGAGCAACGCCCTGGCGCAGCTCCGCGCGCTCCTCGGCGATCCGCTGCTCGTACGCGCCGGCAACCACATGCGACGCACGCCGCGTGCCGAGGCCCTGCGCGAGCCCTTGCGGGCGGGCCTCGCGGCGCTCGAAGGCGTGCTGACGCCGCCTGCCGCATTCGATCCGGCCCGCTGCGACGAGGCGTTCCGGATCGCGATGGCCGACCTCGCCGAGCTGGCGCTCGTGCCCCCGCTCCTGGCCCGCCTGCACGCCCAAGGCACCGCGCGCGACGCTGCAGGTGCTGCCGGGCCCGCTGCTCGACGTGGCCGCCGGCGTGGCCGACGGCTCGCTCGACGCCTCCGTCGGCATCGTCCGCGACGTGGCCGCGGCGCCGGGCCTCCACGTCCAGCGGCTGTTCGCGAGCCGGCTCGTCGGCATCGTCCGCCGCCGCCACCCGGCGCTGCGCGCCGGCCGCATCACGCTGCGCGACTACGTGGCGGCCGACCACGTCGTCGTCACCGAGCGCCCGGGCGCGTCGGGGGCGGTCGACGAGGAGCTCGCGCGCCGCGGCCTGCGGCGGCACGTCGCGGCGCGCGTGCCGCGCGCGCCGCTGGTCCCGCCCCTGATCGCCGCCTCCGACCTGGTGGCGGCGGTGAGCGACGACATCGCCGCCCCGTACGCGCGCCTGCTGCCGCTCGAGATCTTTCCGCTGTCCGTCCCGCTGCCCGTGGGCCGCGTCGCGCTGGTGTGGCACGAGCGCACGGCCCACGATCCCGCGCGTGCCTTCCTGCGCCGGCTGATCGGCGAGGCGGCGGCGGACCTGCGCCGCGTGCCGCCGCTCAGCCGCCGGCGAGCGCGCGCTCGATCCGCCTGACGGCGTCGTTCGCCTGCCCCTGGAGCCCGCCCGAGCAGCCCGTCCCGACCTTGCCCTTCTTCTCGAGCTTCGCGATCTGCTTCACGAACTTCTTGAGGCCCTTGCGCGCCTTCCGGAGGAGCGCCTTCCGCTTCTTCGTGCTGGCGGTCGCGGCCTTGGTGACCAGCCCACCTGCCTTCTCGAAGCCCCTCCGGCTCGGCGGGGTGTCGCCGCAGGCGGTGGGCAGCGCGCGCGCGAACGCGCAGGCGGCGCCGGGAACGCCGGTGCGATCGGTGTGCGCACAGCCGCCCGGGGCCTCGCAGGTGTCGTCGAAGCAGGGATCACCGTCGTCGCAGTCGAGCGGCGCGCCGCCGCCGGTGCAGACGCCCGCGGTGCAGGTCCCGCGCTGGGTGCAGACGTCGTCGCCGCACTGCGTGCCGTCGGCGAAGAGGCAGGCGGCGTTGCAGCACTCGGAGCCGTCGTCGCAGTCCTCGCCCGGGTCGAGCTCGCCGTTGCCGCAGCAGGGCTCCGAGGTGATCGAGCCGAGGTTCGGCACGACGTCGGTCGCGTTCTCGATGTTGCCCACGACCGCCGCGATGTTCACCCCGTTCGGGGCCTGCGCCGGCGACAGCGGAATCGTGACCGAAAGGCTCTGCGTCGCGAAGACCACCGGCACGTCGACCCGCTCGGTGGTGTCGATGATGCGCATCGTCGTGGTACCCGTCTCGGCGTCGTAGGCGTACAGGTCGACGAGCAGCTCGATGCCGAGGCCCGAGACCGCGCCGGCGGGATTCGAGTCGTCGGTGCGCGACGCCGCCCCGGTGGCCGGGTCGCGGTCGACGTCGATGTCGATGGCGCCGTAGACGGCGTTCGAGAGGAGGCTCGGCGGCGCGGTGATGGGCGCCGAGAAGTCCAGGCGGATGGTCAGGGAGGTGCCGCTCTGACAGGCGGAGAGCCCGACGAGGTCCACGCCCGGATACTCGCCGAAGTCGTCGCCGAGCGGATCGATCGCCGCGGCGGCGACGCTCGCCAGCAGGGCGAGGGCAGGGACGACTCCGGTCATTCGCATCGGCAACGCTCCTCGACGGGGCGCCGGACGCGGTCGCACCCGGCGTCGTGGTACCGACGCCGTGTTCCCTGGACAAGGCGCAGAGGCCCGGGCGTCCGCCGCGTCGATGGATGCGCCGCGGTCAGGGGGCCGGCGTGCAGCGCAGGTCGGCCCGGCGTCCGGCCTGGAACGTTCGCGCGCACGCGCCGCCGACCAGCTGGGCGCCCCGACCCACGACGATCCCGCCGCCGGGCGCGAGCACCTGCGCGCGGACCTGCGCCGCGGCCCCGATCCGCACGCTCGCCGGCGACGTTCCGCCGGCCCGCAGGCGGGGGGGCGCCGCGCCGGTGGCGGGCCCGATGCGCGCCGCTCGGCCGATGCGCATCGGGCCGGCGACGTCGATCGTCGCCCCGGCCGCGCCCTGCGCGCTGAGGACGGCGGCGCGGCCGAGCTCGAGGCCGCAGAAGACGTGCCGGCCCGGCGCGAGGAGGAGGCGGGAGCGGCTCGCCATGCGCAGCACGCCATGGGTGCCGGCCGGCAGCGTGCGGTCGGCGTCGCCGCGCGCTACGGTGACGTCCGCGGCCGCGGGGTCGCACGCCAGCGCCGGCACGGTGCACGCGACCGCGGGCGGCGCCGCGGAGGTCACCACGCCGTCGACGCCCGCGCTCCGTCGCCGCTCGAGCGCGGCGGCGTCGACGTCGAACACGCGGCTGCCGCCGCCGAGGACGACCTCGGCGCCGGCCAGCAGCGTGCCCGCTCCCAGCCGCGCACGGGCTCCGATCTGCGCGCGCCCGCCTTCACCGGTCGCCAGCACGTCCGCGTCGACGCTGCGCACGCGGCCGCCGAGGACGACGCGCTCCGCGGCCGAGAAGCTGCACGAGGCGCCGCCGTCGCGCAGGCAGGCGACCGCCCCGTTCTGCACCAGATTCGCGAGCCCGCACACGCGCGAGCGCGGGTAGTACGGACCCATGACGGCGGCGGCGGCGTCCGGGTTGCGCTCGTACGGGACGTACTGGCAGCCCTGCTCGAAGCCGTCGGCCGGGACCATGTTGCGGAAGTAGAGGCTGTGCGGCGTCGCCGGCAGGTCGGCCGAGAAGGGCAGAAACGTCGCGCCGGCGATGCGCTCGATGCGCGCGCGCTGCGACTCGGTGCCGACGACGTAGGTGTAGAAGCCGTCGGCGTCGAGCGGCGTGATGTCGTCGTGGCGGCAGCCGTAGTCGACGGAGCCGTCGGGCAGACGGTTCGCGACGAGCGGGAAGGTGAGCCGCAGCTCGCCGCTCGGACCCAGGCTGAAGAACGTGTAGGTGCACATCGACCAGTAGCGCACGTCCCACCGGCCCGGCGCCGGCCACGGCGCCGGATGCAGCCCGGGCGGCTGGCGCGGCGCCTTGCCGCGGATGACGATCACGTCGCGCTCCGGCGGCGGCACGATGCCGGTCGCGCCGACGTAGGCCGAGTCGGCATTGGGAAAGCCGCCGACGGACTCCTCGTTGGGCGGACGATAGAACCACCGCTCGCCGGGCAGCGTGTCGGCACGGTCGAGGCGCGCCGTCGTCGCCCCACCGCCCGGCCCGGCGCCCACGCCGCTGCCGCCCCGGTCCGCGCCGCCGCCGGCGTCGGCAGCGCTGCCGAGCCGCGCCAGCACCGCCACGTCGGCCGGCGTCGCGGACGCCGGCGTCGCACGGCAGGCCGGCACCTCGCGCGACTCGCCGCCGCGATGGAACCTGACCCGCGGCAAGGGGATGCGGCTGAAGTCGCTGTAGTCCGCGCCGGTCGCGCCGCCGGCGGGAAGGTAGATGCGATAGATGACCCAGCCGGGGTTGCCCTCCGGGGTGCCCACGGGCGACAGCGGCATGGTGTTCGGCTGTCCGGACGCGGCGTCCTGGCGCAGCGTCACGGTGAAGCGGCCGCCCGGCGCCGCCGGCTCCTGCCACGGATTCACGCTCCCGGGGTCGGGCATGAACTGGTAGTCGGCGAGCGACGAGCCGACGCCGTTGGCCACGAACGGGCTGCCCGACGACGGCTTGTCCGTGTAGACGTTGAGCGAGGCGTAGCGCGCGTCGGCGTAGACGCCGGAGATCTCGATCCGCAGGCCGTCCTGGACGGTGAAGGGCATCACCCAGTACGAGGCGATCGAGTCCGGATAGAAGACGTTGTTGGCGCCGGGCGCGACCAGGAACGGCCAGTCGCAGGGCGGGATCAGGATCTCGGCCCGCACCGTGCCGGCGAGCGCCGCCAGCGCGACCAGCGTCAGGCGTCCCGCGGTGCGCAGGCGGGCCGCGCCCCGCCGCATGGCCCGGATCACGCGTCACCCCGCCGCGAACGCGGCGCACGGGCGGCTTTCGCCGGCCTCTTCGGCGCCGTCTCGGGCGCCGGCCTGCCGCCGTCGAGCGCGCGCACCTTGCCGCGCCGGTCGAGCGCGCCGCTCGCCCAGATCGCCACCGCCGTGCGCAGAGCGTCGTGCCGCGAGACGCGGAGGCGATCCGCGAAGTCCGGCCGCATGACCTCGCGCAGGATGACGGCGAGGACGTTGAGCGCGATCTCGGCGTCCAGATCGCGACGCAGCACCGGGCGCAGCAGCGCCGCCCCGCGCTCGCGGCGCTGGAACCCGACCTCGCGGAAGCGCTGCCACGCGGCCGGATAGTCGGTCTTCAGGTCGCGCAGGAAGACGGGCGACAGCGACGCCTGGGCGCGCGACCAGGTGTCGAGCCAGTGCATGAACTGGCCGAAGCCGCCGCGGCGGGCCTCGGGGTCGGGCTCGGCCGCCTCGGCGGCCGCCAGCTCGACCGCCCAGCGATCGACGCAGGCGAGCGCGAGCGACTCCTTCGAGGCGAACTGCGCATAGAGCGTGGAGGCGCTCATGCGGAGCTCGGCGGCGAGCTCGCCCATCATCACCGCGCGGATCCCGACCTGCTTCGCACGGGCGCAGAAGAGGTCGAGGATCTGTCGGCGGACCTGCTCGGGATCGAGGCGGGGACGGCGCTTGGCTCCAGGCGTCGGCGGCACGCCTGGAGTAATATGAGTGCCCAAAAATTACCGTCAAGGACGAAATGCGCGGAACGGTCCGCGCCGGCCCTCAACGGCCGCCGAGCGCGCGCGTCAGGTCTTTGGTGAGGTTCTTCTGGTGCGCCTCGAGCGTGCCGCCGCCGATCTCGAGCAGCTTCGCGTCACGCCACAGACGCTCGACGGGGAACTCGCGGCAGTAGCCGGCCCCGCCCATGACCTGCATCGCATAGTCGGCGCACAGCTTGCCGACCGGGGCCGCGAAGAGCTTCGCCGCGTCGGAGCCGATGCGGGCGCGGCGGTCGGGCGCGACGTCGCGGGCGACGTTGTAGGTGAGCGCCTTCGCGGCCTCCATGGCGGCGTAACCGTCGGCGACGTAGCGCTGGATCTGGCCGTGCTCGGCGATCGGCTTGCCGAACGTCCGGCGCTCGGTGGCGTAGCGGAGCATGATCTCGACGCAGCGCTCCGCGATGCCGACGCTCATCGCGGCGAGCGTCAGGCGCTCCATCTCGAGGTTGCGCATCATGTGCACGACGCCGCCGCCGATCTCGCCGAGGAGGTTCGCCGCCGGCACGCGACAGCCGTCGAACACCAGCTCGGCCATCGTCGAGCCGCGCATGCCGAGCTTGTCGATGTGGTTCGAGGTCGAGAAGCCGGGGCAGTCGCGGTCGACGACGAAGGCGGTGACCTTGCCGTCGACCTTGGCGTAGACGAGGAAGCAGAAGCCGTCGCAGCCGTTGGTGATGTAGGTCTTCGTGCCGTCGAGCACCCAGGCGTCGCCGTCGCGGCGCGCGGTGGTGCGCATGCCGAGGACGTCGGTGCCGGCGCCGGGCTCGGTCATGCCCATGCCGGCGATCCACTCGCCCGAGAGGACCTTCGGCAGGTAGCGCGCGCGCTGGTCCGCGTCGGCGCAGTGGTGGAAGTTGTTCACGAACAGGATCGCGTGCGCGAGGTACGCGAGGCAGAAGCCGGGATCGTACTTCGACAGCTCGTGGTGGACGATCACCGCCGCGACCGCGTCCATGCCCGCGCCGCCCTGCTCGATCGGCACGGTGATGCCGAGGAGGCCGAGGTCGCCCATGCGGCGCATGAGCGCCGTGTTCAGCGTGCCCGAGGCGTCGTGCGCGGCGGCCTGCGGATCGACCTCGTCGCGCGCGAACGCGGCGACCGTCCGGCGCAGCAGACGGTGCTCCTCGGTCGGGTCGAAGAGGTCGGCGGCGGGCGGGACGGCCATCGCGCGAGACTGGCACCCTCGCCGCCACGGTTCAACGTTGCGCGGCGCGCTCCGCGCGGCGCCGGTTGTAGCGCAGGGACGACACCCAGGAGAGGCCGATGAAGCCGGCGCCGACGAGACCGGTCACGACCTCGGGCACGTGGGTCACGGTCTGGAGAAACATGATCGTGCCCAGCGCGATGATCGCCCAGAACGCCCCGTGCTCGAGGTAGCGATACTCGGCGAGCGTCCCCTCGTCGACGAGCATGATGGTCAGGCTGCGCACGAACATCGCGCCGATGCCGAGGCCGATGGCGATGACGAAGAGGTTGTTCGACAGCGCGAACGCCCCGATGACGCCGTCGAAGCTGAAGCTCGCGTCGAGCACCTCGAGATAGAGGAACGACGCGGCGCCCGAACGCGTCACCTCCGCGCCCGCCTCCGGCTCGCCGAGGAGCGCGGAGACGCCGTCGACCGCGATGTAGGTGAGGAGCCCGGCGATGCCCGCCGTGACGAACGTCAGGCGCTCGCCCTCGTGCAGCCAGCCCGAGATCGCCCACAGCAGCGCCAGCACGACGCCGATCTCGACCGCCTCGATGCGCCCGAGCCGCGCCAGCGGCGCCTCGACCATGCCGATCCAGTGGACGTCCTTCTCCTTGTCGAAGAAGTGCGAGAGCCCGACCATGGCGAGAAAGGCGCCGCCGAACGCGGCCACCGAGACGTGCGCGCTGGTGAGCGTGCGCGAGTAGGCGTCGGGGTCGGTCGCGGCCATCACCAGCGCGGCCCACGGGCTGATGTCCGCCACGACGGCGACGATCACCAGCGGGAAGACGATGCGCATGCCGAACACCGCGATGGCGATGCCCCAGGTGATGAACCGCCGCCGCCAGACCGCGTCCATCTGCCGGAGCACCGTCGCATTCACGACCGCGTTGTCGAACGAGAGCGACACCTCGAGCACCGCGAGGACGCAGACGATGAAGAGCGTCGACAGGGTGCCGGCCGCGGTTCCCGACGCCTCCCAGCCGACGAAGGCCCCTAGGGCGAGCCCGGCGAACGTGACGATGATCGAACCGCGGAAGTAGCGCATGGCGAGCGTGCGCGCGTACCACACGCGCCCGGGCGGCGGAACCGGCGTCTCGAGCGAACCGCCCCGGGGGGCTGCGGTCGCCGGACCTAGCGCGCGGCCGGCCCGCCGCCCAGCGACAGGTGCCGCGCCCAGCCCAGGGCGAGGGTGCGCTGGGCGGTGTCGAGCCGGCGCGCGACGGCGGCGTGCTGCGACGCCGCGAAGGTCGCCATCAGGTCCCGGTCGCGCCGGTGGACGAGCGCGCCGGGCCGCCCGAGATCCGCCCCGCCGCTGGCGCCGGCCGGGTGGCATCCGGCGCAGTGGGCCGTCCACACGGGCTCGGCCGCGGCCGCGTCGAAGGTCGGATGCGCGAGCGTCCAGAGATGTGCGACCAGGTCCCAGCGCTGCTGCACCGACAGGCTCTGCGCCCACTCCGGCATGCCGCCGCGGCGCCGGCCGACGGTGATCATGAGGAAGAAGTCCATCGGCGTCTCGACACGCATGAAGGTCGGGTCGGTGAAGTCGGCGGGCGTCAGGCCCGCCTCGCGGGCGTCGGGGCCGTCGCCGCGGCCGAGCGCACCGTGGCAACCGGCGCAGTTGTCTGCGAACAGCTCGCGGCCGCGCGCCGCCGACGGCTGCTCCGGTGGCAGGTGCTCGGGCACGACGCCCGTGCGCGCCGTCACCGCCGCGGCCAACGCCTCGATCCGGTCGGGCGCGTCGAAGCTGCCGATCGGGGCGTCGAGATGGCGCTGCACCGCGGCGATCCCTTCGGGTGGAATCCAACGCACGCGGTCGTTGATGTTGCGCAGGTCGGCGAGCAACATCTGCGCCTCCGCGATCTCGGCCGGATACTCGAGCTCCTCGCCGCCCTCGAACGCCTCCAGGTACTCGACGCGGATGGCGGCGACGAGGTCGAGCATGCGGCGGGCGTCGTCCTCGGGCGCGGCGGCGGCGAGCCGCGCGAGCACCAGCAGGAGCACCCACGCCGCGCGCGTCACAGCCCGCCCACGAAGCGACCGGGCGCGAAGATGCCGTCCGGATCGAACGCGGCCTTGACGCCGCGCATGAGCGCGAGACCGTCGCCCGGATCGCCCCAGCGGTCGAGGTCGGCGGCCGCGGCCGGCTCGGCCCGATGGACGACGCACGTGCCGCCCCGCCGCTCGGCCGCCGGACGCAGGCGGGCGACGAGGGGCGCCACGTGCTCGGCGCGCGCCACCGCGACGCGCACGACGCCGCTCGCCGCATGCGCGAGACAGCGCACGGCGGTCCCGCCCGCGCGCGCCGCCGTCTCGACCTCGCCCAGGACCGCGCCGGTCGACGCCGGCAGGTCGGCGAGCCGCAGGATGGCCGCCGCCGGTTCGCCGTCGAACGCCCCGAGACGCGCGCGCAGCCCCTGCGCCGTCGGCGACCCCGACGACGCGGCATCCCTGCGCCTCGGCGACGCGCCGCGCGCCGCCGACAACGCAGCTCGGCGGCGATGCCGAAGCCGACCGCCACGGCGGCACCGTCGCCCGGCCCCTCGGCGAGCCCGCCGGCGCCCGCCGCCTCCAGCCACAGGGGCTCGACCGCGTCGCGGATGGCGAGCGCGATGTTCCCCGCCTCGCGTCCGGAGCGACAGGCCACCACGATCGCGGTCTCGCCCGCGGGCCGCGGCCGCACCTTGAACGTCGCCTCCACGAGCACGCCGACGGTGCCGAGCGCGCCGACGTGCAGCTTCGGCAGGTCGTAGCCGGCGACGTTCTTCACCACCCGCCCGCCGCCCGCGACGAGGACGCCGCCCGCGCCGACCACCCGCAGGCCGAGGAGCAGGTCGCGCACCGTCCCCTGCGAGGCACGCAGCGGCCCCGACAGGTTCGCGGCCAGGAGTCCGCCGACGGTGGTGCGCTCGGGCCGCGGCGGATCGAGCGGCAGCCACTGTCCCGCCGACGCGAGCGCCGCCTGGAGCGCGGGCAGCGAACACCCGGCCTCGACCGTGACGGTCATGTCCGCGGCCTGGTGGTCGACGATGCGCCCCAGCCGCTCGAGCCGCACGAGGACCTCGAGCCGGCGGGGCGCGGCGCCGACGTCGAGATGGCCGCCACTTCCGCTGGCGACCAGCGGCGCGCGCTCCGCGACGATGGCGCGCAGCTGGTCGGCGTCGCCGGGACACACGACCGCCGGCGGCACGACGCCGCCGACCGCGTCGCCGGCCCGGCCGTCGCGAACATGCTCCGCACCGACGATCGCCGCCCACTGCTGCATGGCTCGCGACGGGGGCGTACCCGGACCCGTCCGGGCTGTCCAGCACACCTTGCTGGCAATCCTTCCGTGGCGTGCTATCGGAGCCCCACACCATCCACCACGAGGGGGAGAAACGCGATGTCCCAGCCCGCCTTCGGTCCGACGACGCTCCGCAACCTCCTCCACGACCACTGGGGGTGGCTGCTGGCGCTCGGCATCGTGCAGATGATCGCCGGCGTGCTCGCCGTCGGCGCACCGGTGATCGCCACCGTCGCCGTCGCCGTGTTCCTCGGCTGGCTCTTCATCTTCTCGGGCGTCTTCCAGCTGATCCACGCGTTCCGCGTGCGCGGCTGGCAGGGCTTCGCCCTCCACGTCCTCGGCGGCGTGATCTATGCCGTGGCGGGGCTCGTGCTCGTCGGAACGCCGATGCAGGGCGCGCTCACGCTGACGCTGCTGCTCGCCATCTTCTTCGTCATCGAGGGCGTCCTGCGCTGCATGCAGGCGCTGCGCCTGCGTCCCGGCCATCACTGGGGCTGGTTCCTCCTCGGCGGCCTCTCCGGCATCGTCCTCGGGGTGCTGATCTTCTCCGAGTGGCCGACCTCGGGGACGTGGGCGATCGGGCTCATGGTCGGGATCAACCTCATCCTGAGCGGCAGCACGCTGGCGTCCCTCGCCATGACCGTGCGCAAGGCCCCGACCGGGGCACCGGACGCAGCCCCCGTCCATCCCTGACCGCGGGGGAGGAGCCCGCGTCCACGACCTACGACAGCCGGCAGCGGGTCGAGCCCGCGGGTGGCGTTCCCTGCCTCGAATCGGGCTGCCTTTACCATGGGGCCACCCATGATTAGGCGTGCCTTTATCATGGGGCGGTTCTCGTCCATTGATAAAGGCAGCCAGGGCCATGGGTAATCGACCGGATATCCAGCGTCCATCAACCAGGGCGGGCACTTATGTCCGCCAACCCACCGGGTACCGGGCTTTCGTCCCCGCGGCTCTCCCTCCCCGACCGCCGGTTCATCTCGAGAGCCTGCACCCGCTCCTGTCGAAGGCGGATCGCGCCCTCGGACGCCTCGACGGCTCCATCCAGACGCTGCCGAACCCCGACCTGTTCGGCTTCATGTACGTCCGTAAGGAAGCCGTCCTGTCCAGCTAGATCGAGGGCACACAGAGCTCGCTGCAGGACGTGCTCTCCGCCGAGGCGCGGATACTGGGTCACGACGGGCCCGGCGACGTGGCCGAGGTACTGAACTACATCGCGGCGATGAACCACGGACTCGCACGCCTCGGAGAGCTTCCGCTCTCGGTGCGACTCATCCGGGAGATCCACGCGAAGCTCCTCCCCGGAGGGCGAGGCTCGCGCCTCACCCCCGGCGAGCTTCGCCAAAGCCAGAATTGGATCGGGCCCTCCGGCTGCACCCTCGCCGATGCGGCCTTCGTCCCGCCACCGCCACATGAGGTCCCCACGGCGCTCGGAGCCCTCGAGGCGTTCCTCCACCAGAGCGACGCGCTACCGCTGCTCGTGAAGGTCGGGCTCGCGCATGCCCAATTCGAGACCATCCACCCGTTCCTCGACGGCAATGGTCGCGTCGGCCGGCTGCTGATCACGTTCCTGCTGTGCGAGCGCAACGTCCTCGGGAAGCCGGTCCTCTACCTGTCGCACTACTTCAAGCGACATCGGCAGGAGTACTACGACCATCTCCAGGCGGTGCGGGACCGGGGAAGCTGGGAGGACTGGCTCCGGGTCTTCCTGCGCGGCGTCGACGAGGTCGGCGCCCAGGCGACCGAGACGGCGCGACGCATTCTCGCGCTGCGCGAGGAAGACCGGCTGCGCATCACGCACGGCCTCGGGCGCGCCGCCGGGAACGGACATCGCGTCCTCGATCACCTGTACGAGTTCCCGATCGTCTCGGTGCGTGAGGTACGACAGCTCACGGGCACGACGTCGCCGGCCGCGAATCAGCTCGTCACGCGGCTCGTCGAGCAGGGGATCCCTGAGCGAGTTCACGGGCCAGCGACGCAATCGGCGCTTCCGCTACGCCCGCTACATCCGCCTCTTCGACGACGCCGGGTCCGAGCCCACCTGAGGCGCTCCGCACGGTCGCCACGAGCCGGGTGCGAGGGCGGCGCACCCGTTGACCCCCACCATGGGTCCCGGGCTACACGAAAGCCACACATCCTAGCGCGAGGTGCAGCATGGCGACGGTCGCAGTCATCGGCTCTGGGGCTTGGGGAACGGCGTTGGCGAGCCACGCGGCGCGACGCGGGCATGCGGTGACGCTGTGGGCGCGCGAGGCCGAGGTGGTCGCCGACGTCAACGAGCGGCACACGAACACGCTCTTCCTGCCCGAGATCGGGCTGCCCGAGTCGCTGCGCGCGTCGACCGACGCGGCCGAGGCGCTGCGCGGCGCCGACCTCGTCGTCCTGGTGCCGCCGTCGCAGTACGTGCGCCGCGTCGCGGTGGACATCGCCGCTGTCGTGCCGCGCGACGCCCTCGTCGTGGTCGCCTCCAAGGGCGTCGAGGAGGGCTCGCTCGAGCTGATGTCGGGGGTGCTGCGCGAGGCGATGCCCGCCGTCCCGCCCGAGCGCCTCGGCTTCCTGTCCGGTCCCAGCTTCGCGAAGGAGGTCGCGCTCGGGAAGCCGACCGACGTGGTCGTCGCCAGCAGCGACATGGTCGCCGCGCGCGAGGCGCAGGCGCTCCTGCACGCACCCATGTTCCGCGTGTACGCGAGCAACGACCCGATCGGCGTCCAGGTCGGCGGCGCGGTGAAGAACGTGCTCGCGGTCGCGACCGGCGCCTGCGACGGCCTCGGGCTCGGCCACAACGCCCGCGCCGCGGTGATCACCCGCGGCCTCGCCGAGATGACGCGCCTGGGCGTGGCGCTCGGCGCCGATCCGCTCACCTTCCTCGGCATGGCCGGCGTCGGCGACCTCGTCCTCACCTGCACCGGCGACCTGTCCCGCAACCGCACGCTCGGCAGGGAGCTGGCCGCCGGCGCCGATCCGCAGGCCTACCTCGCGGCACGTCGCTCGGTCGCCGAGGGCTTCCTCACCGCGGCGGCGGCCTACGAGCTGTCGGTCAAGATCGGCATCGAGATGCCGATCACCTGCGAGGTGTACCACGTGCTCCACCATCGGCGGCCGCTCAACGAGGCGGTACGCCGGCTCCTCGAGCGCGAGTTCAAGGACGAGCTCTACGGCATCCGCGTCGGCGGCCGGTAGCTACGACGCCGCCTGACGCCGCGGTGCCCGGCTCTCCACGCAGACCTTCGCATCGGGGAAGATCTTGTGCGGGTTGGCGCGCTGCTCGGGGTCGAAGACGGCGCGCAGGCGCATCATCGCCGAGAGGTCGTCGGGCGAGAAGAGGAGCGGCATCTGGTCCATCTTCTCGACACCGATGCCGTGCTCGCCCGTGACGCTGCCGCCGAGCGCGACGCAGGCCTCGAGGATCTCGCGGCCGGCGGCGAGCACGCGCCGGACCTGGTCGCGGTCGCGCTCGTCGAAGAGGATGATCGGATGGATGTTGCCGTCGCCGGCGTGGAAGACGTTGCCGATGCGCAGGCGGTGGCGGGCGGCGGCAGCGGCGATCGCGCGCAGGATGTCGGGCACCTTCGTGCGCGGGACGACGCCGTCCTGGGTGCAGTAGTTCGGCGCCAAACGTCCCACCGCGCCGAACGCCCGCTTGCGGCACTTCCACAGCGCCTGGCGCTCGGCCTCGTCGCGCGCGAGGCGCAGCTCGCGAACACCGCGGGCGCGGCAGAGCGCGGACACCGACTCCATCAGCGGATCGAGCCCCACGGCCGGGCCGTCGAGCTCGACCAGCAGCACCGCACCGGCGTCGGTGGGCAGCCCCACGTGATAGGCGTCCTCGACCGCGCCGAGGATGAGGTCGTCCATCATCTCGAGCGCCGCCGGCACGATGCCCGCGGCGATGATGTCCGACACCGCCGCGCTCGCCGCCTCGACCGACTCGAAGACGGCGAGCAGCGTGCGCGTGTCCTCCGGCGTGCGGGTGAGGCGCAGGGTCGCGCGCGTGACGATGCCGAACGTGCCTTCGGCGCCGACCGCGAGCCCGACGAGATCGTAGCCGATGCGCTCCTCGACCGGGCCGCCGAGGCGCACCACCTCGCCCGACGGCAGCACCAGCTCGACGCCGAGCACGTGGTTCGTCGTCACGCCGTACTTGAGCGTGTGCGGGCCGCCCGAGTTCTCGGCCACGTTGCCGCCGATGGTGCATGCCGGCTGGCTCGACGGATCGGGTGCGTAGTGCAGCCCGTGGGCGCGGACGGCGTTCGTCACCCACTGGTTCACCACCCCGGCCTGGACGACGATGCGGCGGTTCGCGGTGTCGATCGACTCGATGCGGTTGAGACGGCTCGTGCACACCATGACCGGCGCCTGCACGGGCAGGGTGCCGCCGGAGAGCCCCGTCCCGGCGCCGCGCGGGACGAACGGGATGCCGTCCCCGGCCAGCAGCCGCACGACGGCGGCGACGGCCTCGGGCGTCGCCGGCAGCACGACCAGATCCGGCGTGGCGCGCTCGAGGGTGTAGCCGTCGCAGTCGTAGACCCCGAGCGCGTCGGGGTGGTCGATGACGCCGTCCGGGCCGACGAGGGCGCGCAGGCGGGCAGCCAGATCGCGCATCGGTGGTTTGTACGGCTCGGAACCCGTGTATACAAATCGCCCCGTGACCGCGGCGCCGGGCGAGTTCCAACCTCCGTATCGCCTCCTTCTTGGCCCTGGCCCGTCCGACGTCCACCCGCGCGTGCTGCGCGCCATGTCGGCGCCCCTCGTCGGCCATCTCGACCCCGCGTTCCTCGGCATGATGGAGGACGTGAAGGCGCTCCTGCGGATGGTCTTCGCCACCGCGAACGCGCTGACGCTCCCCATCTCGGGTACGGGCAGCGCCGGCATGGAGGCGTGCGTCGTGAACCTCGTCGAACCGGGCGACGAGGTTCTCGTCGGCGTGAACGGCGTCTTCGGCACGCGCATGGCCGAGGTGGCGGAGCGCTGCGGCGCGGTCGTTCGGCGCGTCGAGGCACCGTGGGGCCACGTCGTCCGCCCGGAGCAGATCGCTGCGGCGCTGGCGCAGACGTCGAATCCGAAGCTGGTCGCGCTGGTGCACGCGGAGACCTCGACCGGCGCCTGGCAGCCGCTGGAGGACGCGATCCGGCTGGCGCACGAGCACGGCGCGCTCTTTCTCGCCGACTGCGTCACCTCGCTCGGCGGCGTGCCGGTCGAGATCGACGCCTGGGGCGTCGATGCGGCGTACAGCGGCACGCAGAAGTGCCTGTCGTGCCCGCCGGGGCTGTCGCCCGTCACCTTCGGGCCGCGCGCGCTCGACGCGATCCGCGCCCGCAGGACGAAGGCGCAGAGCTGGTACCTCGACGTCGGCCTCCTCGCACAGTACTGGGGCGAGGAGCGCGTCTATCACCACACGGCGCCGATCTCGATGAACTACGCGTTGCGCGAGGCGCTGCGCCTGGTTGCCGAGGAGGGCCTGCCGGCGCGGTTCACGCGTCATGCGCGCAACCATCGCGCGCTGGTCGCCGGCCTGGAGACGTTCGGACTCGGGCTGGCGGCGGAGCCGGGCCACCGGCTGCCGATGCTGAATGCGGTCACGGTGCCCGCCGACGTCGACGAGGCGCGCGTGCGCGCGCGGCTGCTCGCCGACCACGGCATCGAGATCGGCGGCGGGCTCGGGCCGATGAAGGGGAAGGTGTGGCGGATCGGGCTGATGGGAGAATCGAGCCGGCGGGCGAGCGTGCTCGCGGTGCTGGCGGCGCTCGAGGAGGCGCTGGCGGCCGAGGGGCTGCGGGTGACGCCGGGGGTCGCCGTGGCCGCGGCGCAGGCGTCCTACGCGGCGGCGTAGGGCTCGTCGTCCTGCTCGCCGCGCTCGCGGCGAGCTGCGCCGTGCAGCGCGGGCCGCAGCCCGCGCTCGTGCAGCTGCGGGCCGCGCAGCTACCCGACTTCGGCGACGACGCCGACCTCGCGTCGCTGCGTCAGGCGATCGCCCGTACGCAGCCCGCGTGGCGCAAGCGGGGCGACGACGCGGCCGCGGCGTCGGCGAGCCGTCTCCTGGGCGCGCTCGCGGCAGGCGGCGACGCAGCCGCCCGCCGGCGCGCGATCGCGGGCGCGTTCCGCGTCCTCCAGGTGCGCGACCCGATCCTCATGACGGCGTACTACGAGCCCGAGCTGGCCGCACGGGTGCGGCCCGACGCGCGCTTCCGCTACCCGCTCTATGCCCGGCCGCCGGACCTCACTCCGAGCTCGGCCCCGGTCCGCGCCGCGATCGACGCCGGCGCGCTCGCGGGACGCGGCCTCGAGCTGGCCTGGACCGACGATCCGCTCGGCCTCTTCCTCCTCCACGTGCAGGGCTCCGGACGCCTGCGCTTCCCCGACGGCACCGTGCGCCCGGCGCTCTTCGCGGGCACGAACGAGAAGCCGTACAAGGCGCTCGCGCGGGTGCTCATCGAGCACGGCCACCTGACCCGCGCGGAGGCGACGGTGCCGGGCATCCGTCGCGTCATGGCGACGCTGCCGGCGGACGAGCAGCGCGCCCTCATGCAGGAGAACCCGCGCTACGTCTTCTTCAAGCTCGGCGCCGCGCCCGGCGATCCGGTCGGCAGCATGGGCGTCCCGCTGACCGCGGGCCGATCGATCGCGACCGACCCGACGCTCGTGCCGTCCGGCCGCATCGCCTACCTGGTCACCCCGTCGGCGCGGCGCTTCGTCGTCGCGCAGGACGTGGGCGCGGCGATCAAGGGCGCACACGTCGATCTGTTCGTCGGACCGGGCGAAGACGCCGAGGCGTTCGCCGGGTCGGCGCGCGATCGCGGGACGCTCTAC
This sequence comes from bacterium, assembly GCA_026129405.1. Lineage (NCBI taxonomy): Bacteria > bacterium. Next base: position 567,404 of record JAHCID010000001.1, on the reverse strand, counting down.
CTCCTCGAGCCGGTCGCGCAGTGAATGGGCAGGCGCGTGGCATCGTCTCTGCAACTAGGGGTCGCGGTATCGGTGTATCCCCCGCCTCCCGAGGAAGAAGATGCAAAACACTCCCCGCTTCGACAATTTCCCTCCCATTCGTGGAATCCTGCTCGACGTCGACGGAACCCTGCTCGACAGCAACGTGGCGCATGCCGCGGCGTGGGCGCAGGCGCTCGGTGAGCACGGCATCCACGTCCCACCGGCGCTGGTGCAGCCGCTGGTCGGCATGGGCGGCGACCGCATCCTGCGCGCCGTGTGCGAGCGGGAGCCCGATCCGGAGCTCGCCGCCCGCATCCAGACCCGGCGTGGCGAGCTCTTCCGCGAGCGCTGGCTCCCGAGCCTGCGTCCGTTGCCGCACGTGCGCGAGCTGGTGCTGGCGCTGCGCCGTCGGGGCGCCCGTATCGTCGTCGCGAGCTCGGCCACGCGCGACGATCTCCCCCTGCTGCTCGAGCAGGCCGAGGTCGCCGACCTGATCGACGCCCACACCTCGGCCGACGACGCGCGCGCCTCGAAGCCGGCGCCGGACATCGTCCTCGCTGCGCTCCAGCGCGGCGGCTTTCCGGCGGCCGAGGCGCTCCTCGTCGGCGATACGCCGTGGGACGTCGAGAGCGCGCGGCGTGCGCGTGTGCGCTCCGTCGCGCTGCGCTGCGGGGGGTGGCCCGACACCGCGCTCGACGGCGCGATGGCGATCTTCGACGATCCCGCGGACCTGCTCGCGAACCTCGGCCGGCTGCCGGTGGGCGCGACGGCGATGCCGGCCGCGCCGCCGGCACCGTAGGCTACAGTCGGCCGCGCATCGCCCCGGCCGTGACCCGCGCGAGCAGGCGGCGCGGGGCGAGGCGCATGCCGACCGTCATGAGGTTGTTGAGAAGACCGTTGACGAGCACGCCGGAGCGCCCCTTCGCGGCCCGCACGGCCTGATCGGCGACGGCCTCGGCGGACATCCAGGCGAAGGCGGGAACCATGTCGGTCTTGGCCTTCGCGACCGCCTGGAATTCGGTGCGTGTGAACCCCGGGCAGACGCACAGGACGCGCACGCCGGTGCCCTCCATCTCGACGGCGAGCGCCTCGGACCAGGCGATGAGGAAGGCCTTCGTCGCGGCGTAGGTCGCGGTGTAGGGCATGGGCCCGTAGCCGGCGACGGAGGCGACGTTCATCACGAGCCCGCGTCCGCGGGCGACCATCCCCGGCAAGAGGCGGCCCGCCAACGCCACCGGCGCCCGCATGTTGAGCCGGACCTGCTCGACCTCGCGCTCGACCGGAAGGCGGAAGAACGGCCCGGAGGTGCCGAACCCGGCGTTGTTGACGAGCCAGTCGACGTCGAGACCACGCTGCGCCAGCTCGGCCACGAGAGCGTCCGGTCCGCCCGGAGCGCCGAGGTCCTGCGGCACGACGTCGACGGCGACGCCGTGCTGCGCGCGCAGCGTCGCCGCCAGCTCCTCGAGCCGATCGACGCGCCGGGCGACCAGCACGAGGTCGCGACGCTCGCAGGCGAGGCGGCGCGCGAGCTGCTCGCCGATCCCGCTCGACGCGCCGGTGACGAGGACGGCGTCGCGGCCCACGTCACGCCTCCTTCGGACGGAACATGCGTCCGGTCACGCGCGCGAGCAGCGTGCGCGGCAGGAACTTCGCGGAGGCGATCGTGAGCTTGTTGAGGATGCCGTTGACCACCACGCTGCCGCGCCCGACCGCGCGGACGGCCTCGTCGGCGACCTCGTCGGCGCTCTGCCAGACGAAGTCCGGCACGCTGAGGTCGACGCCCGCCGTGCCCTGGAACTCCGTCCGGGTCGCGCCGGGGCAGACGCACAGGACGTCGACGCCCGTGCCCGCGAGCTCGGCGGCGATCGCCTCGCTGAAGCTCAGCACGAAGGCCTTCGTGCCGGTGTACGTCGCCATGTAGGCGCTCGGGACGTAGCCGCCGATCGACGAGACGTTCATGACCACGCCGCGCCGGCGGCGCACCATGCCGGGCAGGAACCGTCCGGTGAGCTCCACCAACGCCTCCACGTTGAGCGTGATCTCGTCGAGCTCGCGGTCCAGCGGCAGCCGGTCGAAGCGGCCGACGGTCCCGAAGCCCGCGTTGTTCACGAGCCAGTCGACGTCGAGCCCGCGCGTCGCGATGTCCGCGACCAGCGTCGCGACGGCGCCGGACGCGGTGAGGTCGGCCGGCAGCACGTGCACGACGACATGGTGCGCGCCGCGCAGCTCGATCGCGAGGGCTTCGAGGCGGTCCGCGCGTCGGGCGACCAGGCCCAGCGCGCGTCCGTCGCGCGCCAGGCGTCGCGCCAGCGCCTCGCCGATCCCGCTCGACGCGCCGGTGACGAGCGCGATCTCCTCGCCCATGCCGCGCAGCTACCACGGTGCTCGCACCGTTGACAGTCCGGACGGGCCGGGCCATCCAGAGCCTCCCATGGCCAATTTGACCGCTCCCGAGTTCAACGGCGCGATGGACGTCCTGTGCGCCCACTTCGGCCTCGAGCGCCTGCGCGACCGCTTTGCCCAGATGGGAGCGTTCACGACCCGCCGCGGACTCAACTCGCCTGCCGCGCTGGCCGAGCGCGTGCACCGCCTCTCCGGCGGCCTGCGCCTGCGTGTCGCTTCGACGTTCGCCTTCTCCCAGCTCTGGGGCGAGATGCTGACCGCGCGCCTCGGCGAGGACGGTGAGAAGCAGCTCGAGGAGCTGGCCGACAAGGTGAACGCCTGCCTGACGCCGACCGAGACCGTCGCCGACGGACGCGAGGCCGAGCTCGATGCGGCGCTGGGCGCCTATCGCGAGAAGCTCGAGGGGCTGGCGGGCGCCGACGTCGCACGCTGGGACATGCTGCTGAAGGCCGTGCCCGCCGTCGCCGATCGGCTGCGCGGCGCCACCGCGAGCTGAGACCCACGGGCGGGCGCGACATGGCGCACGTCGTCCTGCCCGCCGAACGTCTGCCGGTCGCACATGCCGCCGACGTCGTCGTCGCCGGCGGCGGGGCGGCCGGCATCGCGGCCGCCGTCACGGCGGCGCGCCTCGGGTTGCGCACGGTGCTCGTCGACGACGCGTCCTTCCTCGGCGGCATGTCGACGGGCGGCTGTGTCGGCACGTTCTGCGGCTTCTACCGTCGCGAGCGCGACGCCAGCCTCGTCCGCCTGGTCGGCGGCTTCGCGGTCGAGGTGATGGATCGGCTCGCGGCCGACGGCCAGTGCTACGGTCCCGTGCCCTTCAAGGCCACCGGCGCGGTGCCGTACGTCCCCTGGGCGCTGAAGCGCCTCTACGACGACGTCGTGGATGCCGAGCCGAACCTGACCCTGCTGCTGCACGCCCGCGTCGTGCGGACGCTGGCGCGCGACGGACGCGTGGAGGCGCTCGAGGTCTCGACGCGCGGCGGGCGCGTCGCCCTGCAGGCGTCCTACGTGGTCGACGCCACCGGCGACGCGGCGGTGGTCGCCGACGCGGGCCTGCCCACCGAGCGCGGCACCGCGCTCCAGTATCCGTCGATGATGTTCACCATGCAGCACGTCGATCTGGAGGCGGCGCTGCCGACGCTGCTCGCGCTCGGCGAGCTGCTCGAGCGTCACTACGAGAGTGCCGGGCTGCCGCGACGCTCGGGCAACGTCATCCCGACCGGGCGGTCGGGCGAGGTGCTGGTCGCCATCAGCCGCGTCGCGGTCGGCGGCCGCGCGCCGGACGCGACCGACGCCGACGAGCTCACGCGCAGCGAGATGCTCGGCCGCGAGCAGGCCGACCGGCTGGGCGCGTTCCTGCGCGCGCAGGTGCCCGGCTTCGGCGAGGCGTTCGTCGCGGACGCGGCGCCGCGCCTCGGCATCCGCGAGTCGCGTCGCATCCGCGGCATCTACGCGCTCGGCGGCGACGACGTCCTCGGCGGCCGGCGCTTCGCCGACGGCGTCGCGCGCGGCGCGTGGCCGATCGAGCTGCACGCCGACGACGGGCGCACCGAGTGGCGCTTCCTCGACGACGGCCTCTGGTACGAGGTGCCGTATCGCTGTCTCCTGCCGGTGGGAACGCAGAACGTGCTGGCCGTCGGCCGATGCGTCTCGGCGACGCGCGAAGGTTTCGCGTCCGTGCGGGTGCTCGGCACGTGCTTTGCCGAGGGGCAGGCCGCGGCGGCGGCGATCGCGACGGCCCTGCCGCATGCAACCCCGCTCGCCGTCGTCGACGTCGACGCCGTCCGTGCCCGACTGGTGGCCATCGGGGCACTCTGACCCGCTATTTCTGCGTGTTTCGCACCACTTCGCGAGCTGATCGTCTTGAGTACATGGCGACCCGCCGGTACGGTGCGTCAGCAGGGGTCGAAAGGCGGCAACATGCTGGGTCGGATCGTCGTGGTCGCGTTGATGTCCATGGTGCTCGCTGCTCCTGCGTCGGCGGAGTACGACGAGGCGGCGTTCTTCGCGAAGGCGCATCCGTCGTACACCATCCCGACGCCCGGACCGCATGCGCTACCGGCGGTCATCGGCGAAGTGCAGATCTACCGCGTTCGCAAGGGCGATACCCTGATGGACCTCGCCCGCCTGTACGGGCTCGGGTACAACGAGATCGTCGAGGCGAATCCCGAGATCGATCCGTGGGTGCCGCCAGTCGGAGCGACGGTCCTGCTGCCGACGCAGTGGATCCTGCCCTGCTGCAGCTACAGCGGCGTCATCGTCAACATCCCGGAGATGCGGCTGTTCTACTACCAGCCCGGTCCGGAGGGCATGACCATCGTCCACACCTATCCGGTGGGTCTCGGACGCGACGACTGGCGTACGCCGGCAGGCAGCTTCCGCATCGCCGGCAAGACGGTGAACCCGACCTGGAACATCCCCGCCTCGATCCGCGAGGAGCACATCCGCGAGCGCGGCGACTACCGCACGTCGATCCCCGGCGGCGACCCGGACAACCCGCTCGGCAAGTACCGCTTCGAGCTGACGATGCCGATGTACCGCATCCACGGCACGAACATCCCGTGGGGCGTGGGCATGCAGGTGAGCCACGGCTGCATCCGGCTCTACCCCGAGGACATCGAGCGGCTCTTCCCGCTGGTCCCGGTCGGGGCGCCCGGCCAGTTCACTTACCAGACGGTGAAGCTCGGCTCGAAGGACAATGCCGTGTGGGCCGAGGTTCACGAGGACATCTACGGCTACACACCGGCGATCTTCCAGGAAGCCGAGAACCTGGCCGCCAAGCGCGGGGTCGGCGAGCGCGTCGACCGTGGGCTCCTCGAGCGCGGGCTCCAGGACGCGGGCGGCATGCCGTTCCGCATCTCCGGCACGCAGCAGCCCTCACCCGACGCGGCGACGCCGATGGCGTCGAGGGACCTTGCAGACGGAGCTGCGGATACGCTCGGCTGCCAAGCGCGAGCTGATTGATCTCACCGCTCGCGTGACGGAGCTGGTTGCCGGCTCCGGCGTGGACGAGGGCCTGTGCAGCGTCTACGTGCCGCACGCGACGGCCGCCATCGTCGTCAACGAGAACGACGATCCCAACGTGTGCGTCGACGTGCTCGACGCGCTCGATCGCCTGGTGCCGGACGGCATCTGGCGACACGATCGCGTCGATGGGAACGCGGCGGCACACATCCAGGCCACCATCCTGGGACCCGGCGAGACGATCCCCGTCCGCGCCGGGCGGCTGCTACTCGGAACCTGGCAGGCCGTGATGCTCGTAGAGCTCGACGGCCCGCGCGAACGCCGGGTCGTGGTGACGATCCGCTAGACGCGGATCGTCACGCAGTCGCCGTCTGGGCTTCCGGCACCGTGTCGTCGACGGGAACGGCCAGGTCGACGACCTGGGCCCGTCGCGCGACGAGACCGCGCTCACGCCACTCGCGCAGACCACGGCGGACGTAGTCCGCGTTGATCTCCAGCGTGTCGCAGATGTTCTCGAACGAGAAGAGCCAGCTCCGATCCGAGGAGATGACCCACTCGCGCGACTCGTCGAACATCTGCCTGCCACGTGGATCGCGCGCGTGCGCGTACTTCTGGTAGCAGTCGATGGCGTCCTCGAGCACGGCGAGCATCAGGAGACGCTCGCGCTCGAGACCGCCGGCGCGGCGGAACGCCGCAAAGTACTGGGCCGGTAGAAGAACGTCAGGTTCGAACAATCCAGCTAACCTATCGTGCCCGCCAGAGAATCCCCGCTTCCCCTTCGCCACCATCTACCCCTCCTGCACCCTCGCGACCTCTGGGGTCGCAACCGGGTGGGCCGGCGAGACAGCCCAGGAGTGTTAGCATCACCGGCGGCACAGCAGAACACACCTGGGTGATGAAAACCTTTGCGCCGCTGGATTAGGGGTTCTTATCGCGTCACGACGCAGAGCGCAAGGGAATTTTTCCAGAAGGATTTGTGGTCAACCGGAACTCGCCGCAGTGCCACGAAAGTGCCGTTCGGCAGCCTCCGACGGCCCGTTCCGCACCGGCGAATCCGGCGGCACGGGCGTTGCTCGGGGCCGCATGCCGCGCGCACTGGGCGTTGCCGCCCTGATCGTCCTGACCGGCGTCGCCCCGGCGACGGGCCGCCTGCTCGCGCCCCGGGCCGGATTGCCCGCGGAGGTCCCGGGCATCTCCGGCGTGCAGTTCCTGAGCCTCGACCGTACCGCGCTGGCCGACCTGCGCACGCGCAGCACCGCCCGGATTCCGGATTTTCCGCTCGCAGACGGCCGCCGCGCGACCCTCGTCCTGACCGGTGTCTCGCCCTTCCCGTCCGGGGCCCGCCTGGAGACGATGACCGCGCAGGGCCCGCGTACGCTCGCCCGACCCGACGTGGCCTACTTCACCGGCACCACGGTCGAGGATCCGTCCGCGCTGGTGCTCGTCGCCGCGGGACGGCGGCGCGTCAACGGCTTCGTCGCCGCCGGAGGAGACGTTCATCTCTTCGGCCCCGACCAGGCCGGCCGGCATCGCGTCTTCGCTCTGCGCAACGTCGATCCGACGGCGTTCCCGCGCCCGCGCGACTTCTGCACCAACGATCTCCGACCCGGAGACGTCGAAGCGCCGCCCGCGGATCGAACCGCACCGGTGACGGCGGCGACGCCCGTAACGGCGGAGACCGGCGCGCTGCGGCTGGCCGAGATCGCGATCGAGACCGACAACGAGCTGCGTGCGAAGTTCGCCAGCGCCGACGCGACGCTCGAGTGGCTCGGCACGCTGCTCGCCGCCGCGACGGCGATCTACGAACGCGACGTGAGCGTCCGTCTCGCGTTCAACTACGTGCGTCTGTGGGAGCCGGAAGTAACCGACCCGTGGAGCTCGACCAGCACGTCCGGCACGCTGAACGAGATGTTCATGCACTGGAACAGCCCCATCAACGGGCTGCTCGGATTCGATCGCGACGCCGTCCACTTCGTCTCGGGCAAATCGGTTCAGGGCGGGATCGCGTACCTCGACGTGCTCTGCAACACGTACTGGGCCTACGGGGTCTCGCAGGTGTACGGCAGCTTCGATCTCGCGAGCCCGAACAACATCTGGGACGTCGAGGTCTTCACCCACGAGCTCGGCCACAACTTCGGCTCGCCGCATACGCACTGCTACAGCCCGCCGCTCGACCAATGCTGGGGCGGGGAGTCGGGCTGCTACACCGGGCCACACGTGTCGTCCCAGGGCACGATCATGAGCTACTGCCACCTGCATCCCGGCGGGCTCGCGAACATCGACCTCGAGTTCGGGTCGGCGGTGAGCGCGCGCATCGCCTCGCGCGTCGCGGCAGCCGCCGCCTGCCTGCCGCTCGTGTCGACCTCGACGTCCACCACGACCACGACGATGGCCGACGCATCCACCACCAGCACGACCGCCGTCACCTCGACGACGGTCGCGACCAGCACCACGCTCGCCCCCGGGACGACCACGACCACCTCGCCGGCGCCGACGACCACCAGCACGCTCCCGCCGCCGACCGGGCCGAGCGACGGCGACGCGGACGGCGTGCCGGAGGCCTCGGACGCCTGCCCCGATACCCCGGCGGGGGACCTCGTCGATGCGGTGGGATGCAGCGTATGTCCCTGCGGCGGCCCGCGCGACGGCGGTACGTGGCGCGGGCGCGGGCGCTATCTGCGCTGCGTGCGCGCCGAGGTCCGCCGCCGCGCCGCGCGCGGCGCGGCGGCGCGCGACGCCTTGCGCGCGGCGCAGAAGTCGACCTGCGGACGCTACAGCGTCACACGCTGCTGCATCGGGTACGACGCGGGCGCGGCGACCTGCCGCCTCACGCGATTCGCGTCGTGCCGCACGCGCGCGGGGCGGGGTGAGGCCACGGAGGCCGGTCCCGGCAGCTGCCTCCCCACGCCGTGCGCGGGCGGCTGATCAGCGAAACGCGGTGTAGGCGATCAGCCGGGCGACGCTGGCGTCCCACTCGCCCTGCCACTTCTCGGCGATCGTGCGCGCCGGCGAGCGTCCCGTGGCGAGCTGCTCGCGGAGCCGCTCGAGGTAGATGCGCTCGTCGTCGCCGGCGGCGTTGCGACACGCCTGGCGCCGCAGCCCCTCCTCGCCGATCGCGAGCAGCTCGCGCGCCAGCTCGAGGATCGGGATGCCGCGTGCACGCGCCTTCAGGGCCTCGCGCGTGACGTCGCGGTAGATGTCGACGCACTCGTCGAAGGTCCAGCGCTTCACGAGGTCGCAGGCGGCTTCGAGGCAGTCGTCCTCGTAGAAGACGCCCTTCACGAGCGCCGGCAGCGCGAGCACACGGTCGGGCGGCTGACTGTCGGTGGAGCGGAACTCGATGTAACCCTTCAGGCGGACCTCGGGGAACAGCGTCGTCAGGTGCAGCTTCCAGTCGTCGAGCGTGGTGCGCTGCCCGCCTAGCCCGCGCTCGAGGAAGACGCGGAAGGGGATGCCGGTGATGCCGTCGGTAACGTACCGGCCGTCGCGCAGGATGAAGTACATCGGCACGTCGAGCGCCCACTGCGCGTACTCCTCGAAGGTGGCGCCGTCGCGGAAGCAGAACGGCAACAGCCCGCAACGCACGCGGTCCGTGTCGGTCCAGACGTAGCCGCGATAGCTCATCTGCCCGTTGAGATCACCTTCGGAGATCGACGAGTTGGCGAACATGGCGTTGAACAGCGGCGCCGTCGCCATGCCGACGCGCATCTTCCGCATCGCATCACGCTCGTCGCCGAAGTCGATGTTCGCCTGCACGGTGGCCGTCTGCTTCATCATGCGATGGCCGAGCGTGCCGACGGTCTCCATGTAGGCGCGCATCACACGGTAGCGCTGCTTCGGCACCCACTCGATCTCGTCGAGCCGGCTCACCGGCTGCATGCCGAGCCCGAGGAAGGCGATGCCGAGCTCCTCGCCGACGCTCGCGAGCTCGCGCACGTGCACCTCGAGCTCGTCCCTGGTGCAATGAATCGAGGGACACTGCTGCCCCGACAGCTCGACCTGGCCCCCCGGTTCGAGCGTGATCGACGCGCCCTCGCGCAGCAACGCGACGACGTGGCCGTCCTCTTCCTGCGGCTCCCAGCGATAGCGCTCGGCGAGGGAGCGGAGGAGCCGCTCGATTCCCCGCGCGCCTGCGTAGGGTGCGGCCGCGCCGGTGCGCGCGTCGACCGCGAGCTTCTCCCACTCCGTCCCGATCATCCAGGCGGGCCGCGGCTTCGCGGCGCGATGGAATTCCTCGACGAGGCGATCCACGGACGTGATCGGCTCGGACGCGCCGCTGGCGCGGAAGTCCGTCATCGCGGCGGACCCTAACGACGGCTCCCGGCCGTCGCAAGGCAGCGCGTGGGTCGGCACGACGATGGCGCGTCGTGCCGGGGCACGTCATCCGGCGGCGGCGCGCCGGCCGCGAGCACCGGTGCATCGCGCCGGGCATCCACCCGGCGCGACGCACCGGGTCGCTACTGGTTGCAGGTGAGCGCGGCCGGGCAGGAGCCGCCGCCGCAGAGCACACCGGCGCGGGCGGGCGACGCCCACCACGCGTCGAGGCAGCAGCCGACGTCCCGGATCGCGCTGGCGTACGGCCCGCTCAACGAACCCATGTCGTGGATGAGATCGCCGGGCCCGGTGCCATGGAGGCGCTTCTCGTCGGGATCGAGGAACAGGTCCGACACCTCGGCCTTTCCGCTCAGGGTACCCGTGCCGTCGTAGAACTTGAGGCTGCGGGCCTCACACACGCGCGAGCAGGCGCCACCGTCGGGGCAGGCGGGGCAATCCGAGTGCGCCGTGCACGCGACGCTCGGAGCGTTGCGGCACCACTTCGTCTCCGGCTCCACGCACCCGAAGTTGCCGCTCTGGAAGAAGCCACTGCATTCCGCGCTCGTGAGGCACGCCGGCGCGACACGACACTTCTTGGCGAGACACGCCGCCCCCGTCGGGCACTGCGCGCTGGTCGTGCACGACGGCTCGTCCGTCGGCATGCAGTGTCCGCCGAGGCAGAACTCCCCGACCCCGCACTGCGCGTTGGTGGTGCAGCTCGGCGCGTCGAGGTTCGTGCAGCGCCCCACCGTCCCGGGCCGGGTGAGGAGGAAGCGGTTCGTGTTCGGTGACGTGGGCTTGTTGGTCTCGTGCCCGCAGAGCGCGCGGCGCAGCGTCTCGGGTGCCGCCGGACCGCCGGGCGCCGTCACCAGGTGGGCGCGCAGATCGCGGCCATCGCACGGTTTGCCGTCCGGTCCGTTCGGACAGCTGGCCTGTCCCGGCGTGTCCATCGCCATCGCGACGGCGGTGGCGCGGATGTCGACGCCGTGCGCGAGCCCGTTGCTCTCGTACGGCGTCGCCGGCGGAACCTGGGTCGGATCCCACGACGGCACCTCGGGCAACGTGCGCGGGTCGAACACGATCAGGCGCGTGCGGTAGCCGTTTTCGGTGTAGGAGTGCTTCGAGCTGGGTAGATGCCAGCCGTTGTCGGCGAGGAACAGGAAGACGGTGTTGCGCGCGACGTCGGGCGTGACGCTCTCGACCCACGCGCCCGGGCACGCGGCGGGCGTCGCGATGTCGAAGCGGTTGCGGCCGTTGCTGCCGAGGCAGTGCGGCTGGCTCACCTGGTGGAAGAACTTGCGCAGCTCGCGGATGCCGTCGTCCATCCACCAGATGTTCGCGTACATCTCGTAGACGTTGCCGAAGTTCGTCTCGCTCATCGCGGTGACGGTCGGCGGACACGTGTTGCCGCTGCACAACGCGCCCAGATCGAAGAGGCCGCCGCGCGGGTAGGCGGCCCCGTAGCCGAAGAGATGCTCGCGGATCGGGCTCGGCGAGCGCAGCGGCTGGTGCGGAATCCGCGGCGCGTACCACAACATGAAGTTCTGCACGCGCGCCGCTGCCGGACTCGCCCCCGGGACGACGTACTGCATGCCGTCGAGGAACTGGAAGACGTCGCCGGTGCGGAACAGGTTGGTCGGCTCGTAGCTGCTGCCGGCCTCGGTTCCGCATTTCGGATAGCCGCCCGGCGTGTCCGCGACGCAGTTGGTGCGACCGAAGACGCGCTCGCCGGTACGCGCGCGCGCATCGAAGCCGTTGTCGCCGAGCGACGACGAGAGCTTGCCGCCGAGGAACGTGCAGTAGCCGCCGACCTTGTTGCCGGCGTTGTACGGATCGTCGGGCGAGGCGGGATCGCCGTCGAGCGAACGCAGCGAGGTCGCGATCGTACCGGACGCGTTCGCCGGACGCGGTACGCCGCCGAACGTGCGCTGGTAGCGGCCCGTCGCGATGCTGATGAGCGAGGGGAAGCACCACGAGGCGACGTTGTGCGCGACCGGGAAGACCGTGCCGTAGCCGGCTAGGACGTCGAGGTTCGGCGTGCTCGGCGCCCGCGTCGGCGTACCCGACTGCGGACTGCGACACTCGGGCGACGTGCCGTAGTGGCAGGCGCCGAGATCGTCGGCGATGGAGACCACGAAGTTCGGCCGAGGCGTCGGCTCGCCCGGCACGCACGCGACGCCGTCGGGGCAGACGCCGGTGATCGGACAGGCGATGCCGCCCGCACACATGCCGACCGCGGTGGCGCAGCACGGCTTCGCGCCCGGCTTGTGCTGGCTCGAGTAGAAGACTGCGGGCGGCTCACAGTTGCGCGCCAGGCGCTTGTCCCACTTGAGCAGCACGCGTGCGTGCGCGTCGCCCGCGGCGAACAGCACAGCACAACAGAGCACCAGCGGGCGCAGAAATCCCAAGCGGGGCATGGCCGAAAAGGCGTACTCGCCACCCCCTGGGGTGTCAACGGTTTTTTTGTGACGCTTCGGGTTGTTATGCTCTCTGCGTGCATCACTCTCGTGGGGTTGCGGCGGGGTTGGTGATCGTCGTGGCGCTGCTGTCGGGTTGCGATCGCTCCGATCGGCCCGAAGGTACGAGCGCGCAACCGGAGGCGACGCCCGTGGCAGCCATGTCGGCCTACGCAGGCTCCGCAGCATGCGCCGAGTGCCACGCGGTTCAGCAGCAAGCATGGCATCCGTCTTTGCATCGCCTGGCGATGCTTCCCGCCTCGGGCGATGCTCCGCTGCGTGCGCCGATCGATGCGGAGGGCGCACTCGCGCAGGGCGACGACGGCGCGCTCGCGATGCGCGCCGCGAAGCTCGGCCATCCCGAGGACGTGCGCGTCGAGTGGGCCCTCGGCCACGCCCGCGTCGAGCAGTTCGTCGGTCCACTGAAGGCGGGGCGGCTCCAGGCGCTGCCGATCGCGTGGAACGTCGTCGACGGCGGGTGGTTCGATCTCTTCACGAACGACCCACGCACGCCGGAGGACTGGGGCCACTGGACGAATCGCGGCATGAACGCGAACGCGCAGTGCCTGTTCTGCCACACGACCGGCTACGACAAGGGCTATCAGCCGGCGATCGACACGTACGACACGAAATGGGAGGAGATCGGCGTCGGCTGCGAGGCGTGTCACGGCCCGGGCCGCGAGCACATCGCGGCGGTGCGTGCCGGCACGCCGCGCGCGTACACATGGAAGACCGCCGAAGGCGAGCGCATGCTCGCCGCCTGTGGCGCCTGTCACGCACGCCGCGTGGAGCGCGCGCCGTGGACGCCCGGCGACCTCTTCCTCGACGCTTACGAGCCCGAGCTGCTCGATACCGACGCGTACTATCCGGACGGCCAGGTGAAGGAGGAGCTGTACGAGCTCGTATCGTTCCAGATGAGCCGCATGTACGCCGAGGGCGTCCACTGCTGGGACTGCCACGAGCCGCACACGGGCAAGACGCGGCGCGAGGGCAATGCGCTCTGTCTCGGCTGCCATCAGCCGCGCTACGGCGAGATCGGCCACACGCATCATGCGCCCGAGAGCACCGGCGCGCGCTGCGTCTCGTGCCACATGCCGATCACCGTCTACATGCAGCACGACCCGCGGCACGATCATTCGTTCCAGCGTCCCGATCCGCAGATGACGCTCGACCTGGGCGTGCCGAACGCCTGCAACGCGTGTCACGGCGACCACGATGCGGCATGGGCAGCCGAGCACGTGAAGACGTGGTTCCCCGACGACCACGAACGCGCGAAGCGCCGCGCGCTCGCGACGGCGATCACGCAGGGTCGCGCGGGCGAACCCGCCGCGGTGCCGGCGCTGCTGGCGCTCGTCGAGAGCGGCGGCCGCGACGGTGTGCGCCGTGGTAGCGCGGCGCGCCTGCTCGCGCACTTCCCCACCTCGACCGACGTCACCCCCGCACTGCTCGGGGCGCTGCGCGACGAGCAGCCGCTGGTCCGCGCCGGTGCGGCGTGGGCGCTCGGACAGCGGCCGCTGCTGACGCCGGACGTCCGCAGCGGCCTCGAAGCCGCGCTCACCGACCCGATCCGCGTCGTGCGCCTGCACGCGGTGCTCGCGTTGCGCAGCCTCGATCTGCCGGCGCTTCCCCCGGTCGTCGCCGCGGCCTGGGAGCGCGCCGCCGCCGAGTGGAAGACGAGCCAGGACATGGGCGCCGACACCCCGGAGGCGCGCTACAACCTCGCCATCTGGTACACCGCGCGCGGCCAGCTCGCCGACGCCGAGCGCGCCTATCGCGAGGCCCTGGCGCTGTGGCCGCGTTCGATCCAGGCCCGGCACAACCTCGCGATGCTGTTCGCGCAGCAGGGCCGCCTGCCCGAGGCCGAGACGGAGTTCCGCGCGCTCGTCGAGCACGACCCCGTCCCGCAGAGCCTCTTCGCCCTCGGCCTCCTGTACGGGCAGATGGGACGCTGGCGCGACGCCGCCGACGCGCTCGGCCGCTGCCTCGAGGAAGACCCGAGCTACCCCCGCGCGCGCTACAATCGTGCCCTGGCCCTCGCCCGCGCCGGCGAGACCAAAGCAGGGCTCGACGAGCTCGAGCGTGCCGCCGAGGACCCCGCCACGCGGCCGGAAGCGGTGATGGCGCTCATCGACATCGCGCGCCAGGTGAACGACAGGCCACGGCTCGAGCGCTGGGTGGCGGAGGCGGCCCGGCTCGACCCGAGCGTGATGGAGAACCCCGAGCTGGCGCCGCTCCTCGAGCGCTAGACCGGCGCCTACCTCCGGGCCCGCACGCCCTGCGGGCGTTCAGGTCTGTACGGCGCCGTCACCGGGGCGTCATGGGTCGGCGCGGGTGCCGGGGCGCTCGCCCCCTCCGACTCCGTCCCAATCGCCCAATTCCTGCGCATTCCGGAGCGCACGGCGACCTCGCAACCTCCCGTCCCTGCTGGACCTCCGCTGCCGCCGAATCGTGAGGTGCGCGTCCATTCTGCGACGGCGGTGAGGAAGGCACGATGTCTGCAACCACGAGCCGCCGTGGTGTGGTGCGGGTCGGTCCGGGGGGACCGGCTCCAGTGGGGTGGTGGGTTCTCAGTGTGGGTGCGGTGGTGTGGTGGTGATGCGGGGAGGCATCGGGGACGGGCGGTGACGGTGGTCGCCGCCCGTTCCCACTCCAGCGCTCAGCGCCGCGGCAGCCAGCGCGGCACGGCGTCGCGGTAGGCGCGATAGGCCTCGCCGAAACGGCGCAGCAGGCGCGGCTCCTCGACGCGCACGACCCAGAGGTGCGCGGCGATCGCCGTGGCGACGACGAAGAGCGCCGCGGACGTCGAGCCGGTCCACAGCGCCACGCCGGCACCGGCGACGATCAGGCCGGCGAAGAGCGGATTGCGCACCCGCCGGTAGGCACCGGCGATGACGAACGTCGGCTGCGGACCGCGCCGCGGCCGCCCGCGACCGGCGAGCAGCAGCGCGCTGCGCACCGCGAGGAGCGCCCCGGCGATCGCCACGAGCGCGCCGACGCCGCTCCGCACGCGCGCCTACGCCGCGTAGTGGCTGCGCCGCTTGAGCGCGATCTCACGCTCGAGGTGGAAGATCTCCACCTTCTCGACGGCGTCGTTCTTCTTCACGAACTTGTGCCCGCGCAGGGTCGCGCTCATGACCCCCAGATCGGGCCGTCCCGGATAGTCGGCGAGCGCGCGGATCTCTGTGCTCGCGAAGACCGTGTCGCCGGCGAAGATCGGCGCCGTGTGCCGGCCGGTGACGTAGCGGACGTCGCCGAGGGAGTTGTCGCCGACGTCGGCCGACGAGATACCGAGGCACAGGTTGAAGGGGATGCCGCCGAACACGATCAGCTGCCCGCCGACGTAGCGGTCCGGTTCCTGCTCGACCATCCACTGGTTGCAGTGCACCTGCGAGGTGTTGTCGAGGATACCCGTCAGCATGATGTGGTCGGTGGTGACGACGCGGCCTCGCGAGTGCTCGAGCACGTCGCCGGCGGTGAAGTCCTCGAAGTACGAGTCGGGGTTCGTCAGATGCGCTAGATCGCCGTAGCCGCGGCCGCGATCGAACGCGGGCAGGACGAGCTCGGCGTCGACGGCGTCGGGTGCCACCTCGCCGTCGTGCAGCTTGGCGTCGGGATCGCGCTTCCAGACCTGCACCTTGCGCTGGAACGTCAGCACGACCTTGCCGTCCTGGTTGCGGCCGGTCGTCTGGACGTGGACGACGCCGAGGCGCGGGTTGCTGCTCGAGCCCTTCACGCCGAGGACCTTGGTCTCGGCCTCCAGCGTGTCGCCGAGATACACCGGCGCGCCGAAGCGCATGTCGATGTACTCGAGGTTGGCGCGCGCGTTCTCGGAGACGTCCTCGACGCTCTGGCTGAACACCACGAGCATCACCAGCCCCGGGGGCACGACCAGGCCGTCGAAGCCGTAGGCGCGAGCGTAGCGCGCGTTCTTCGACAGCGGGTTGGTGGTCATGGAGAAGTCCGTGAAGAGGGTGAAGAGACCCTCGGTGACGGTCTTCCCGCCGCGGTGACGGTAGACGTCACCGGGCACGAAATCCTCGAGAAAATGCCCGCGGTGCTTACGGATGGTCGCCATCGGGCGCCCCACTTATCGGCCCGTCCGGCGGGTCGCAACACGGCGTCCCTGCCGACACGGGCCCGCCGCCGGCGCGGGTGCCGGCCAGCGGGTTCGGCCCGGCAACGCCGGGTCGACTTCGTCGCTCAGCCCATCCGACGGGCCTCGGTCGGCTCGTCGGCCTCGTCGTTGCCGCCGAGCGCCGCCACCGTCGCACGGACCACGGAGATTAGCTTCTGGCGATGCCGCTCCGGCATGCCGCGGAACAGGCGGATGATCTCTTCGAGCTCCGGCTCGCGTAGGACCTGCATCGCCGCGAAGCCCCCGCTGCCCGGGATGCGGCGGATGTCCGCCGCGAGCAGCTCGCGGGCCTCGTCCGAGAGCAGATCGGTGTCGATCGTGGCGAGCGAGCGGCTGAGCGCCAGGTGGATCTTCATCACCACCAGCAGCGGCGTGGCGAGGCCGCGCGCCGATTCGAGCCGGCTGACCGCGCCCTGGCTGACACCCGCCATACGGGCCACCTGCTCCTGCGAAAGGCCGAGCAGCTCGCGCACGGCACGCGTCTGGCGGCCAAGGCCGCGGATCCAAGCGGGCCAGTCGACCGCGCTGCTCGTGCCCACCGGAACGTCCTGCGTGTTCTCCATCGTCGTCATACCTTCCTGATGAGTCGCGGCCGGCGGGAAGAGCCGGTCAGCGCCCTGATGATCGTGATCAGATCGTCGCGCATGGCGTCGATCGACACGGGCCCCGTGTGACCGGGGGCGACTACCTGCGGAGCGAACAAGCGGTACATGACGGTCCCGACGACCGTCATGAGGATCTCGTGGGGGCGGACGGCCGACAGCGACTTCCCGGTGACCACCTCTTCGCGCATCGCGGCCTCGTGGAGCGCCATCCCCACGGGCGCGAAGAGCCCGGCGATCACCGGCGAGGCCAGCTGCGGGCCTGCCGCGATCTCGTGCAGGACCAGACGGAAGGCCGTCGGCCGCTCCCAGCCGTAGGTCGACAGCTCGACGGCCAGTCGCTCGAGCTTCTCGGTGAACGGGACTTCGGCCTCGAGCGTTTGACGATGCTTCGCGAGCAGGGGACCGAACGCTTCGTCCAGCATCGCCTCGTAGAGCTCCCGCTTGTCGCGGAAGTAGTAGACGATGGACGCGCGCCGGATGCCGACCTGCTCGGCGACGTCGGCGAGGCGGGTGTTGCTGTAGCCGCGATCGGCAAACAGCCGTTCGGCCGCCTCCAGGATCGCGGCCCGCGTGCGCTCGCCGCGGACCCGTGCTGCGCCGTCGCGATGATGCACCCGAGTCCCCTACCTGCCCGCAGGCAGACAATCAATACAGGATTTCCCTAGGGCGTCTCATACCCTGAGCAGATTTCGCGCGATCACCATCCGCTGTACCTGGGAGGTTCCCTCGTAGATCTGCAGGAGCTTCGCATCCCGCATGAGCTTCTCCACAGGGTACTCCTTCATATAGCCATAACCGCCGAAGATCTGGACCGCATCGGTGGTGATCCGCATCGCGTGGTCGGCGCCGAAGGCCTTGGCGTAGCTGGAGACGATGGGTGCAGGCGTCCCCGCGTCGATCATCCAGGCGGCCTTGTAGGTGAGGAGGCGCATCGCCTCCACTTCGATGGCCATGTCGGCCAGCATGAACTGGATCGCCTGGAACGAGGCGATCGGCTGGCCGAACTGCTGGCGCTCCTTCGCGTAGCGCGTCGACTCGTCGAGCGCGCGCTGCGAGATGCCGATGGCGATCGCGCCGATCTCGGGACGGCTGCGGTCGAACGTCTTCATCGCGATCTTGAAGCCCTCGCCCTCGTTGCCGAGCAGCGCGCCCTTCGGCACCGTCACGTCCTCGAACACGACCTCGGCGGTGTCGGCGGCGCGCTGACCGAGCTTGTTCTTCATGCGATGCTTCTTGACGCCCGGCAGATCCGCCGGCAGCACGAACGCGGAGATGCCGCCGTGGCGCTCCTTGCGGTCGCGCGTCGCGAAGACGACGTACCAGTGCGCGACGCTGCCGTTCGAGATGAAGTGCTTCGTGCCGTTGATGACGAAGTCGTCGCCGACGCGGCGATACGCCGTCGACATACCCGCGACGTCGGAGCCTGCGCCCGGCTCCGTGATGCAGAACGCCGCGAACGAGAACTCGTTCGTGAGCTGGCCGAGGTAGCGCTTCTGCTGCTCGTCGGTGCCGGCGATGACGAGCGGATGCGCGGCGAGTCCGTTGGCTGCCACGACGTTGGTGATGCCGGCGCAGCCGTAGTTGAGCTCCTCGAGCATCAGACACGTGTCGAGGACGCCGAGCCCGAGGCCGCCGTGCTCGCGCGGCACCTCGAAGTTCATGAGGCCGACCTCCCAGGCCTTGCGCGCGATGTCCTCGGGGAAGCGCTGCTCCTCGTCGTACTCCCCGGCCTTGGGGATGATCTCGGCGGCGGCGAAACGACGGGCGGTGTCCTTGAGCTGCTGCTGCTCCTCGGTGAGCTCGAAACCCAGCATCGGCTGTGTACCTCCGGAGGTCATGGGGGGGGCGGTGGTGGTCGGCGGTCGTGGTAGCCCGCCCGAGCGCGCTTGCCAACCCGGCGGATCGGCAAGTGGTTTTGCCGGCATCGCGCTGCATGACACTCACCGGGACCGCATGTATCCTCGCTGGAAGTCGATGACGGGCGGCGACCCAGCGCCCGGGAGGAGGTCACATGCGTGGTGTGGTGGCGTGGGCGATGGGAGCGCTCCTGATGGCGTCGGCGGTCGCGGCTAGCGCGGACCAGGCGACCCGGATCCTGACGGCCCACGGGCTGCGGGCGGAGATGGGGAAGAACCGGCGGCTGGCCGCGTACGTCTCGCGCAACGGCTATCCCGACGTGGCCGAGCTGAAGTTCCTGGCCGACCGCCCGCCGTGGGACAAGTACGAAGTCACGATCTACTACCTGGGCGACCGCCGCGAGGTGAGCTTCGCGCGGGCCTACATCCTCGGCGATCCCAGCATCAATCTGTCGCGCTACGAGCGCCAGCTGACCGACGACGACGTCGCCGTGCTCCAACCGCTGGCGCGCCAGTATGGTCCGAAGGGTACGACCGGCCCCGCGGCACGGGCCGAAGCCGCGGCCGAGCGGGCAGAGCGCGCTGCCACACGCGTCGAGAACGCCGCGGAACGCGCCGAGCGCGCGGCCGACCGGACCGAGGCGATCGTCGCCAAGCTCGACACGCGCTCGGGCTTCTACAAGTAGCGCGATCCCGATCGCCACGCCGGCGCCGGATCGCTCCGGCCAGCGCGGCGCCGGAGGCGGACATCCCGTCCGTCTGCGGCGCCGCGTGAGCCGGCCTCTCGACGCGAGGCGCGCCGTCGTCCATGGATCGACGGCAATGCTCGCATGCGGCCCGCCGACGCTCCGCCAGACGTCCGTTCGGGGAGCCCGATGACGGCCGGCGAGCGCCGTTTGGTCTGGACGTTGCGCCTCCTCGCCGTCGTCTTCGGCACCGGGGCGCTGGTCCTGCTCGCCCGTCCCGAGGAGTCCGTCCAGGCGCTCTCCGACCCGGGCCTGCTCCTCGGCTTGCGCGGTCTTCCCGAGAGCCCGACGCCGGTCTCGTCCGACTTCTGGTTCCCGCACGCCGTCGCCCACCTGGCGACGCTCGCGGTCCTCGCGTGGATGGCCTCCGAGGACGCGCCGCGCCGGCGCGGCCTGGTCGGCGCCGTCGTCGTGTCGCTCCTCGTCTGCTCGGGCACCGCGTGGCTGCTCTTCGTGCAGTGGGCGCGCGCCCTGCCGTTCCTCGCCACCGGGGTCGTCGATCTGGCGACCGCCGTGCTGTTGCTCGTTCTCCTGCGCCGCAGCTAGACGCCGCTGCCCGCAGCGCCCATCGCGAGCAGCCCGGCACCTGCCTGCACGGCGACCAGGGGCCGGATCGGCAGCACGCGCAGCGCGCTGTCGCGCTCGACCTCGGCCGCGAGCGCCGACAGACGCGCGTGCACCGCATCGGCGAGCGCAGCGTCGCCGACCATCACCGCGAGCCGGTGCAGCTCGCCGAAGTAGAGCAGGTGGTAGAACGTCGAGCACACCGTCGCGTCGATCGCCTCGGCGCGCGTCGCCTCGCGCGCGTATGCCACCGTCTCGGCCTCGGCCCGCTGCGCCGCGAGACGCTTCGGCAGCTTGCGCACGTAGTCGACGACGGAGCGCGTGAGCCGGTGATCCGGCGCCCGTTCACCGAGCGCCGCGACGAAGCCCTCCAGCTCGGCGTGCAGCGCGAGCCCACGCTCGATCCCGGCCCGCACCGCCTCGCGCCGGGTGCAGCCCGCCGGTGACGCGTCGTCGAGCGCCGGGGCGGTGTAGTAGGGCAGCTCGCACACCAGCGAGTAGGCGTCGCAGACGCGGCGGATCCAGTCGTCGCCACAGGTGCCGGCCTCGATCACCGTGGCGGGATCCTCGTCCAGCGTCCGGGCGAGGTACTCGTAGGTCTCGTCGATGCCGAACAGACCGTAGATCGCCGGCGCCAGCGTGCGCAGGTACGGCACCTCGGGCTCGCCGCGATGGAGCGGCAGACCCTGCGACGCGACCAGCGCGTGGTAGGCCGGGTAGAGGTCCGGACGGCCGTCCGAGACGTAGAAGTAGACGCCGCAGAAGCCGGCGTTGTGCAGCGAGTAGTAGACCCGCGGCCGCACCCGCTCCATGACGCGCATCACCGTGGCCGTTTCGGCCGTAGGCGTCGTCCAGCGCAACGTCTTGTAGAGCACGGGGAAGCTCCACTCGACCTGCTCGCGGTGCGGCGGGCGATAGAAATGGAGCGCGTAGCGCAGCGGCGAGAACGCGCCCTTGAACCAGCCCTCGTTCAGCACGAGACCGTCGGGGTCGGCGACGGGGATGGCGTGCAGCGTCACGTCGAGCCGCGTTCGCAGCGCGTCGTCCTCGCAGAGGAGCCGCGTGAGGAAGTCGATCGTCAGCGTGCCGATCGGTTCGTTCGGATGCGGCACGCCGAGCAGCAGCACCGGCGTACGACCGTGGCCGACGCTCAGCATCTCGATCGGGCGGCCCTCGGTCGAGGCGCCGACCTGCTCCATGCGCGCGATGCCGGGAAACTCCGCGCACAGCGCCGTCGCACGCGCGCGCAGCTCGTCGAAGCCGAAGAACTCGCGGTGATCGGGAACGCGGGCGAGGAGGGGGAGGATATCCGGCACGCCGTGCCCGCCGGGGGCGGTCGCCATGACCGCCCGATCTAGCGGAGGGGCGCGACGGCCGCCACGCCCCTCCGCCGGAGTCGCTACTTCAGCTGCTCGGACGAGTAGCCGAGCACGCGCCGGGCGATGATGAGCTGGTTGATCTGCTGCGTGCCCTCGTAGATGTCGCTGATCTTCGCGTCGCGCATCCACTTCTCGAGCAGGTGTGCGCGCGAGTAGCCGAGCGGCCCGAGGATCTCGACCGCCTTCTGGGTTACCCAGGTCACGACGAGGCCGGCTTTCGCCTTGCAGATCGAGGCCTCGAGATTGTTGTGGACGCCGTTGTCGAGCATCCACGCCGCGCGCCATACGAGCAGGCGCGCGGCCTGCACCTGCGCCTCCATCTCCATGAAGTCGCGCTCGAGCGCCGTCAGCTTGTGGAGCGGGGCGCCGTAGCGGACCGTGACCCCCTTCTCCTTCAGCGTGTCGCGCACGAAATCGAGCGCCGCGCGTGCGACGCCGATGGCGCTGGCGGCGACGATCGGGCGGGTGGCGTCGAAGGTCGCCATCGCGCCCTTGAAGCCGCCCGTCTTCTTCACCTCGGCGCTGCCGAGGATGTTGTCGAGCGGGATGCGGCAGTCCTCGAACACGATCGTCGCCGTGTCCGACGCGCGGATGCCGAGCTTGTCCTCGACCTTGGTCACGTACATGCCCGGCGTGTGCGCGTCGACGACGAAGGCGCGGATGCCGGAGCGGCCGGCGGAGCGGTCGAGCGTCGCCCACACGACGACGAAGCCGTCGGACTTCTCGGCCGCCATGAGGCCGCTGGTGCAGAAGATCTTGGTGCCGTTCAGGACCCAGTGATCGCCGTCGCGCACGGCGGTCGTCTGGATGGCGGCGCTGTCCGAGCCGCAGCCGGGCTCGGTGATCGCCATCGCGCCCCACTTGGGATCGCCGTCCCTGAAGCGCGCGAGGAAGCGCTCCTTCTGCTCGGGCGTACCGGCGGCCTGCACCGCCGCGCCGCCGAGGCCCGGGTTCGGGATCGAGAGGTAGAGGCCGACGTCGCCCCAGCACAGCTCCTCGACCGTGACGCACATGCCGAGGATGCGCTCGTTCGGACCCTTGTCCTTCTTCTTCGACGGCTTGTCGTCGCCGTCGGCGCCGCCCGTCATGGTCGCGCCCTTGGAGACGTTCCACATCATGGAGAGGAACTCCATGGGCTTCTCGTGCTCCTTCTCATCGGACTCGCGCGAGATGGGACGCATGGCCTGCTCGGCGACCATGTGCGTCATGTTGCGCATGTTCTTGATGCCGTCGGACAGATCGAAGTCGATCATGATCGTGTGCTCCTCTCGCCTCAGACGATGGCGACGCCGTCGATGGTGAAGAAGCTGCGCGCGTCGCGCAGGAAGAGCTCCACCAGGTGATCGCGGATGTAGCCGTGGCCGCCCAGGACCTGCAGCGCGTTGTCGCAGATCTTGAGGACCTGGTCGGCGGCGTACTGGCGGGCGAGGACGGCCTCGCGGGTCGCCGACTTGCCCTGATCGATGCGCCACGCCGCCTCCCAGGCGAGGAGGCGGATGGCGTCGATCTCGATCGCCATGTTCGAGAGCATGAAGGCGATCGCCTGCTTCTGCGCGATGGCGACGCCGAAGGCCTTGCGCTCCTTGGCGTAGTCGCGCGCGTAGTCGAACGCGGCGCGGCCGACGCCGACCGCGGCGGCCGCCGAGGCGACGCGGCTCGCGTCGATCATGCCCTGCACGTTGCCCTCGAGCCGCGCCGACGCCGGCACGCGCACGCCGTCGAGCGTCACCGGGAAGGTGTGCAGCGCCTTCACGCCCATGTTGAGCTCACGCTCGCCGACGGTGAGGCCCTTCGCGCCCTTCTCGACGAGGAAGGCGCCGAGGCCCTCGGGGGTCGCGGCGTAGACGAGGATCACCTCGGCCCGGTCGGCCAGCGGGACGAGGCACTTCGCACCGCTCAGCACGAAGTCGCCGCCCTGCTTCTCGGCCCTGGTCTGGAGATCGGTGGAATCGAAATCCCAACGCGGCTCGGCGAACGCTGCCGTGCCCGCGGTGAACGTGGCGCCGGCGAAGCGGGGCAGCCACTCCTTCTGCTGTGCCTCGGTGCCGAGCACGGTGAGGGGAACCGTCACGAGCCGCGGCGTCACGAGGTGCAGACCGAGGCCGAGGCTGCCGTAGGCGAGCTCCTCGAGGAGCAGGACGCCCGTCACCGCCGAGCGGGCGCTACCGTAACCGCCTTGCGCCTCGGGGATCGAGTCCTGCACGAGCCCCAGCTCCCAGCCCTTGGCGGGGATGTCGCTCGGCACCGCGCTCTTCTCGTCGGCCTCGCGCAGCTGCGGGCGCAGGACCTCGCGCGCGAACGACGACAGGGTCTGGCGAAGGAGCTCCTGCTCCTCCGTGGGTTGGAAGTTCACCATGCGTGCTTTGCCTCCTTCGGGGTTCGCGGCGGCGTCTGCCCCGCGGGGTCGGGACTCGGCCGGGGCGCGAGCCACTCGGCGAGCTGGGTGACGAGGGTGTCGAGGACCGCGCGCAGGTCGATCTGCTCGGGGTCCTGGTAGTGCTGGATCTCGGCGCCCATGATGCCGCCGGCGATGCTCGCGGCGACGGCTTCGGGGTCGACGTCGGGGCGGACGTCGCCGCGCGCCTGGCCCTTGCGGACGATGGCCGCGAGGTACGCCCGCATCTGGCGCATCATCTCGCGGAACTGGTCGGAGAGGCGCGGGTTCACGTCGAGCGCCTCGACCATGAGCGTGATCACGAAGCGGCGGTGGTTCGACACCGTCGCGTGGAAGAAGCAGGCGTCGATCACGCGCCGTAGGGCCCCGAGGGCGTCGGCGGACGGCATACCGACCGTGTCGAGCACCTGCTTCTGGAAGCCGCCGATGCGATCGGTGACGGCCGCGAAGAGCAGGTCTTCCTTGTCGCGGAAGTGGTAGTAGACCGCGCCCTTGGTGACGCCGGCCTCGCGCGCGATGCGATCGATGGACGTGCCCTGGTAGCCGAGGCGCGCGAAGCAGTCGATGGCGACCGCCATCAGCTGCTTGCGCGACGGCTGTGCGGAGGTCTGTGCGGCTGGCGCGGTCGCCCCGGCCCCTGCTCCTCCGCGGGTGCGCGCCCGCGACATACCGACCGTTCAGTACAATTCCACCTCCTTGCTGTCAACGCGTTTTTCCGTGGACGTCCGCCCGGGCCGAGCGTAGCGTTCGCCCCCGTCGCCGGGATTCCCCCCGCCCGGCGACCACGCAGAAAGGAGAAGCAGATGAAGAAGTTCCTGCTCGGGTTGTGCCTGCTGGCGCTCCCCGCGGCCGGGCACGCCGAGGAGGTCTGGCGCTGGACGGACGCCCACGGCACCACCCACTACTCGAACGTCCAGGCCCGTGTCCCGGCCGATGCGGAGGCCGTGAAGACCCGAATCGTCCGCGAGGTGTCCCGCATTCCCGACGCCCAGTCCGACCTGACGATGGCCGACGGGCGCATCGTCGAGCGGCAGGCCGCCACGTCCGGGCCTACCCGCCGGCGCGACAAGCGCATCTACAACCGCGAGCGTCTCAGCTTCGGCTGCTGGGCGACGAAGGTGCTCTACTTCGGCGGCTGGTCGCACGCCGACGACATCTCACCCGTGCTCAACTGCTACCCGTTCATGATGGGCAGTCCGGAGGCGTGGCTGAACGCAGCCAGGGCCGAGCTCGCCATCCGTCAGAACGGCATCGACCTGCGCTCGATGATCCAGGCGTGGGACGAGTCCCGCACCGCGGTGGAGTAACCCGCCTCCACCCCGCGGCCCGGTCTCGCCCGCCATGGCGCGACCGGGCCGCCAGAAGCGACCCGTCGCCCTCAGCCGCGCGAGTCACTGGCTCTTCGCGGTGCCCGACTTGCCCTCGGTGGCCTTCCACGTGAAGGCCTGCGTCGTCCCGAAGCCGCGCGCCGCCTGTTCCGGCGGCGTCACCGTGAACGTCACCGGTACGGCGACGGGCACGTTCTTCGCCGTCGCGTTGGTGAGCCCGTAGGACGCCAGCGAGCCCTGGAAGTCGCCCTTCAGGGTGAAGTTGAACTTGGTGTCGCCGGCCTTGGTGACGCCCTGCTTCAGGTTGGCGTTCAAGTGCAGCTTGTTGCCGCCGCCGAGGTTCGACTTGCCCTGCTTGTTCAGGGTGAAGACCCCGGTCGCGCCGCCGACGTCGACCGTGATCACGATGCCCGTCAGCGGGATGCCGGCGCCGACGTTCACCGTGCCCTTCCAGGTGATCTCGTCCTTGCCCTGCTTCTTGAAGTTGAGCTTGATCTGCGCGTTCTTCGTCACCGGCACGGTGAGCGGCGCGAAGTTCACCACCTGGGCGAGCTCGTTCTGGGTCATGCAGGCGATGGCCTTGGAGGGCAGGGTGACGACGTTCTCCGCCACCTTCTTCGCGTGCTTCGAGCTGCCTTGCACGGTGACGTAGGTGAGCAGGAGCGCCGAAGCGCCCGGGGCGAGCGTCACCGGATAGTTGAACACCGTCTGCCCCTGGCTGCCGATCGCGATCGAGGCGCGCGACGGAGCGCCGTCACCCTGCACGACGAAGCCCATGCGCGGCTGCAGCGAGCGGTTGTTGGCCGGCGTCTGCTGCGCGGTCGCGAACCAGTTGTCGGCCGCGCTGACCGACGAGCCGCCGGTCGAGGTCGAGGTCACGCGCGTGTTCGAGCCGGAGCCGAGCAGCCCGCGCAGGGTCAGGGTCACGCTGCGCTCCGTCGTCCCGGTGTTGGTGACGACGTTCAGCCAGCGGGCGAACTCGTCGTTGTTGGGCACGAAGACCTTGCGCGTGAGCGCGAGGTCGAAGGCCGGTACGTTCTGCGTCTGGAACGTGAGCTGGCGGTTCTTGCCGTTCTGCGGGCAGTCCTCGGCGAGCAGGCCTTCTCCGGTGTTGAAGACGATCGGGTTCGGCAGATTCACGCCGTTGACGGCGGAGACGAGGAGGCCGTTGAAGCCGTTGAAGGCGTTCGTCAGCGGGATGTCGACCTTGTACTGGACCGTGTAGACGGTCGTGAACCCGAAGAACGGCGTGAAGCCGATCCAGTAGCTCGTGACCGTGACCGGCTTCGTGTAGGTGGCGTCGGTGATGGCGCCGGATGCCGTCGAGTCGTCGAGCAACGGGTTGACCGCCGTGTTGATGTGGTAGCGAGTACCGTTCGAGTCGCGCAGCTCGACAGGCAAGGCCGCCGCCGTCGCTGCGATCGCCAGGACCGCTCCCATCACGAGACCACCGAGTGCCGAACGCATACGCGCCTCCTTCGTCGAGCCCACGTCCGCCGGCTAGCAAAGGCGGCGCGCCGGGACAACCTGCGCGCATGCCGGCGCGGTTGCTAGCGGCGGGATTGCTCGCCGTCCTCGTCCTCGTCGGATGCGATCGCCGGCGGCCGCCGAACGTCCTCTTCGTCACCATCGACACGCTGCGCGCGGATCGTCTCGGCTGCTACGGCTTCGGGCTCGCGATCACGCCGGCCGTCGACCGCCTCGCGCGCGAGGGTGTGCGTTGCAGCGACGCCATCACCAGCGCGCCGATCACGCTGCCCGCGCACGCGTCGATGTTCACCGGCCTGTTTCCGCCCGCGCACGGCGTTCGCGACAATGGGAACTACGCGTTGGCGCCAGAGGCGATGACGCTCGCCGAGCGGCTGCGCGACGCCGGATACGCCACCGGCGCCGTCGTTTCGGCGGCGGTGCTGGCGAAACGCTACGGCCTCGACCAGGGCTTCGACGCCTACGACGACGACCTGTGGGCCGAGGACGAGCCCGAGCTGTTCATGATCCGCGAGCGCCCCGCGGAGCGCACCGCCGCGCGTGCGGTCGACTGGCTCGAGCGTACGTCGCCCGACCAGCCGTTCTTCCTGTGGGTGCACTTCTTCGATCCGCACCAGCCGTACGACGTTCGCGCCGCCGATCTCGCCGCGATGGCGCCGACGCCGTACGACGCCGAGATCGCGCAGGCCGACCGCGGCCTCGGCACCCTGATCGCCTGGCTCGAAGAGCACGCTCGCCTCGACGACACGCTCGTCGTCGTCACCGCCGATCACGGCGAGAGCCTCGGCGAGCACGGCGAGCCCACGCACGGCATCTTCGTCTACGACGCCACGGTGCACGTGCCCCTCGTTTTCCGCTTCCCGCGCGCGCTGCCGGCCGGCCGCGTCTACGACGGCCCGACCCGTCACGTCGATCTCATGCCGACGATCCTCGGCCTGCTCGGGCTCGAACCGCCCGCAGCGACACAGGGCCTCGCGCTCGGCGACGCGCTCGCCGGCCGCATCCCGGCGCCGACGCCGGTGCAGTACGCCGAAGCCCGGCTCGCGGAGGAGGGCTTCGGCATGGCGCCGCTCTACGCGATCCGTCACGGCGGGCGGAAGTGGATCCGCGCGCCGCTGCCCGAGCTGTACGACCTCGGCGCCGACCCGAAGGAGCTCCGGAACCTCTACCCCGCCGAGGCCGCGCAGAGCCGTCCCCTCGATGCCGACCTGACCGCGCTCGACGAGGACAGCGCCCGCCTGGTCGCGAAGCTCGGTCTGAAGGCGACGACCCACCAGATCGACGCCGAAACGGCCGACATGCTGCGCGCGCTCGGCTACCTCGCGCCGCCGGAGCAGAAGGCGGAGATGCAGGGCATGGACCCGAAGGAGGGCATGGCGCTGTATGCCAAGCTCCAGCAGGCCCGCCAGCTCGCGCAGCTCGAGCGCTGGGAGGCGACGCGACATCTGCTCGACGAGGTCCTGGCGGCGTCGCCGCAGAACGTCACGGCACGCAACCTCATGGCTCTCGTCGACGTCCGCACCGGTGACCTCGACGGGGCCGAGCGTCAGTACCTTTCATCGCTGAAGCAGCAGCCGAGCCAGCACCGCGTGGTCGGCGCCCTCGGTGCGATCGCGCTCCAACGCGGCGATCTCGACGGCGCCGCGCGCCGCTTCGACGAGGCGCTCGTCCTGGCCCCCGGATTCGTCGAGGCGATGAGCAACCTCGGCTTCGTGGCCGCCGTGCGCGGCGACGACGCCGGTGCCGAGCAATGGTACCGCCGGGCGCTCGAGATCGACCCGAGCTACCCGCACGTCCACCGCCGCCTCGCCGACCTCTTCTACGATCGCAAGGACTGGCCCCGCGCCATGGCGAACTACCGCCGCGTCCTCGAGCTCATCCCGGACTCCTTCGCCGTCCTCATCCAGGCCGGCAACACCGCCCGGTTCCAGAACGACCCCGCGACCGCCGCCGCCTACTACCTGCAAGCCGCCCGCGTCCGCCCAGACTCCTGGATCCCGCCCTACAACCTCGCCTGCCTCCAGGCCCTCGGCGGCAACGTCGACGAAGCCACCGCCGCCCTCGAGCAGGCCTTCGCCACCGGCTTCGCCAACCCCGGTCTCCTCGAAGAGAACGAGGACCTCGCGCCCCTGCGCACGCTCGCTGCCTGGCCCGGTTTCATCGAACGCGCCCGGGCTGCAGAGGCCGCGGCCGCGACGAAGAGGAGTCCGCACGTCGGCGGCTGATGCCGGAGTGGGGGCTCGCACCGGCATGGCCCGTCTCCCACGCGCGCGCGCACCGGGCGGCGGCGTTCACATGCACGCGCCGCCGTCGACCCGCAGGACCTTCCCCGTGATCCAGGCCCCGTCGTCCGAAGCCAGAAACACCGCCGCTCGGCCGATGTCGCCCGGCTCGCCGACCCGTCCGAGCGGGATCGTCGACACGATGCCTTCGCCGACGAACCTGATGAGCCGATCCCCCATGTCGGAACGCACGAGGCCGGGGGCGATGGCGTTGACGCGCACGCCCGCACCAGCGACTTCCTTCGCGGCGACCCGCATGAGGGTGTTCACCGCCGCCTTGGCGGCGTGGTACGGCGCCCCGCCTGCCGAGGCCATGTCGGCACCGATCGAGGAGATGAAGATGAGCGCGCCCTTGCGCTCGATGAGCCGCGGCAGCACGGCGCGCGCGGTGTAGAAGGCGCCGTCGAGGTCGGTGGCCATCACCCGGCGCCACTCTCCCGGGTCGAGGTCGTGGACGGCGGCAACCCGACTCGCGACGCCGGAGTTCGCGACCGCGACGTCGAGTCGGCCGAGCTGGCCGACGACCTCGTCGACCATGGCCGACACCGCGGCATGATCGCTCACGTCGGCGGCGACGGTGAGGGCGCGGCGTCCGAGCGCACGCACCTCGTCGGCCGTCTGCTCGGCGGCGTCGCGGCCGCGACGGTAGTTGATCGCGACGTCGGCGCCCTCACGGGCGAACGCGAGGACGATGCCCTTGCCGATGCCGCGGCCGCCACCGGTGACGAGAGCGATCCTGCCGGCGAGTCGCCCCATCGGTTCGGCGTCGAATCGCTATGCGGGAGTCGCCGAGTCGGCCAGCACGGTGACCACGTCGTCGCGCACCTCGGCGAAGCCGCCGCCGATCTGGAAGCGCGCCTCGCCGCCGTCCTTCTTGTAGGACAGCTGGCCCTGCTCGAGGGTGGTCACGAGCGCGGCGTGGTCGGGCAGGATGCCGAGCTGGCCCCACCAGCCTGGCAGCGTCACCTCGCGCACCTCCTCGTCGACGAGCTCGCGCTCGGGCGTGAAGACGCGCAGTCGCAGGCGGTCGGCCATCAGGCGGCGAGCTTGCGGGCCTTCTCGATCGCTTCCTCGATCGAGCCGACCATGTAGAACGCCTGCTCCGGCAGATCGTCGTGCTTGCCCTCGCAGATCTCGCGGAAGCCGCGGATGGTCTCGGCGAGCGGCACGTACTTGCCGGCGAAGCCGGTGAACTGCTCGGCGACGTGGAAGGGCTGCGACAGGAAGCGCTCGATCTTGCGGGCGCGCGCCACCGTCTGCTTGTCCTCTTCCGAGAGCTCGTCCATGCCCAGGATGGCGATGATGTCCTGCAGATCCTTGTAGCGCTGCAGGATCGACTGCACCTGGCGGGCGACCTTGTAGTGCTCCTCGCCGACGATGTTCGGATCGAGGATGCGCGAGGTCGAGTCGAGCGGGTCGACGGCGGGATAGATGCCCTTCTCCGAGATGGAGCGCGAGAGCACCGTGGTCGCGTCGAGGTGGGCGAAGGTCGTGGCCGGGGCGGGGTCGGTGAGGTCGTCGGCGGGCACGTAGATCGCCTGCACCGAGGTGATCGACCCCTTCTTCGTCGTCGTGATGCGCTCCTGGAGCTCGCCGATGTCGGTGCCCAGGGTCGGCTGATAGCCCACCGCGGAAGGCATGCGGCCGAGGAGCGCCGACACCTCGGAGTTCGCCTGCACGAAGCGGAAGATGTTGTCGACGAAGAAGAGCACGTCCTTGCCCTCCTCGTCGCGGAAGTACTCGGCGACCGTCAGCCCGGTGAGGCCGACGCGGGCGCGGGCGCCCGGCGGCTCGTTCATCTGGCCGTAGACGAGCGCCGTCTGCGAGATGACGGGGCGGCCGTCGGAGAGCTTCGACTCCTGCATCTCGAGGAAGAGGTCGTTGCCCTCGCGCGTGCGCTCGCCGACGCCGGCGAACACCGCCACGCCGCCGTGCTGCTTGGCGACGTTGTTGATCAGCTCCTGGATGAGCACGGTCTTGCCCACGCCGGCGCCGCCGAAGAGGCCGATCTTGCCGCCACGCTGATACGGCGCGAGCAGGTCGACGACCTTGATGCCGGTCTCGAACGCGGTGACCGCCGTCTCCTGGTCGGTGAACGACGGCGTCTCGCGATGGATCGCCCAGCGCTTGTCGGTCTGGATCGGGCCGGCCTCGTCCACCGGCTGGCCGATGACGTTCATGATGCGGCCGAGCGTGGCGGCGCCCACCGGGACGGAGATGCCGTCGCCCGTGTCGCGCACCTCGATGCCGCGCACGAGGCCCTCGGTCGAGTCCATGGCGATCGCGCGCACCGTCTTCTCGCCGAGGTGCTGCGCCACCTCGAGCACCAGGTTCCACGGCTCGTCGCTGATGGCCGGGTTGGTGACGGTGAGCGCGTTGAAGATCGCCGGCAGGCTGCCGTCGGGAAACTCCACGTCGACGACGGGCCCGATGACCTGCGTGATACGTCCGTTGCTCGGCATTGGCGCGAATTACCCCTTGAGCGCTTCGGCGCCCGACACGATCTCCATCAGCTCGGTGGTGATGGTGGCCTGGCGGACGCGGTTCATCTGGAGCGTGAGGCGGTCGATCATGTCGGAGGCGTTGCGCGTGGCGTTGTCCATGGCCGTCATGCGCGCGCCCAGCTCGCTCGCCTGCGATTCGAGCAGGGCCTGGAGTATCTGCGCCTCGATGTAGCGCGGCAGCAACGCACCCAGCAGCTCGGCGCGCGGCGGCTCGAAGATGTAGTCGACGGCCGGCCCGGTCTCGCCTTCGGTCTCGAGCGGAACCGGCAGCAGCGGCACGACGCTCGGGATCTGCGCGATGGCCGAGCGGAACCGGCTGTAGATCAGATAGACCGCATCGGTCTCGTCGGCGGCGAAGCGCTCGGTCACCCGTGCGGCGACCTCGCGCGCCACCTCGACGATGGGCTCGTTGGCGACGCCGGTCTTCTCGCTGGTGGGCGAGGGCCCACGCCGACGGAAGTACTCGAGGCCTTTGCGGCCCACGACGTAGAGCGAGACCTCGGCGCCTGCCTTCTCGCGCAGGAAGCTCGACGCGAGCCGGAGGACGTTGGCGTTGTAGCCGCCGCAGAGACCACGGTCGCTCGTCAGCACGACGACGTCGATGCGACGCTCCTCGCGGCGCGCGAGCAGCGGGTGCGCCTCCTCGCCGAGGTCGGCGACGACGGCGCGGAACATCTCGCTCAGCTTCCCCGCGTACGGCCGCGCCCGCTCCGCGGCCTCCTGCGCACGGCGCAAGCGTGCCGCGGCCACCATCTTCATGGCCTTGGTGATCTGCTGGGTGGACTTCACGGAAGCCACCCGCTTGCGCAGGTCTTTGAGGCTGGGCATCGGGCGGGATCAGGCCGAGAAGACGGAGGCGAAGTCGGCGAGGGCCGTCTCGACGGCCTTCGTGACGTCCTCGGTGAGCTCCTTCTTGTCGCGGATCTGCGCGAACACCTGCGGGTGCTTCGCCTCCACGAAAGCGTAGAGCTCGCGCTCGTAGCGGCCGATGGCGCCGACCGGGTAGGCGTCGAGGTGACCGGCGGTGGCGGCGTAGATGATGAGGATCTGCCGCTCGACCGGCACCGGCTGGTACTGGGCCTGCTTCATCACCTCGGTGAGCCGCTCGCCGCGGGCGAGCTGGCGCTTGGTGGCGGCGTCGAGGTCGGAGGCGAACTGCGCGAACGCCGCCATGGCGCGGAACTGCGCCAGCTCGAGACGCAGCGGGCCGGCGACCTTCTTCATCGCCTTCACCTGCGCGTTGCCGCCGACGCGCGACACCGAGATGCCGACGTTCAGCGCGGGCCGGACGCCCGAGTAGAACAGGTCGGTCTCGAGGAAGATCTGGCCGTCGGTGATCGAGATGACGTTCGTCGGGATGTACGCCGACACGTCGCCGGCCTGGGTCTCGATGATCGGCAGCGCCGTCAGCGAGCCGCCGCCCTGCTCCTGGCTCATCTTCGCCGCGCGCTCGAGGAGGCGCGAGTGGAGATAGAAGACGTCGCCGGGATACGCCTCGCGGCCCGGCGGGCGGCGCAGCAGCAGCGAGAGCTGGCGGTACGCCGCGGCCTGCTTCGAGAGGTCGTCGTAGATCACGAGGGCGTGCCGGCCGTTGTCGCGGAAGTACTCGCCCATCGCGCAGCCGCTGTAGGGCGCGATGAACTGGAGCGGCGCGGGGTCGGACGCGGACGCGATGACGACCGTCGTGTACTCCATCGCGCCGAACTTCTGCAGCTTGTCGACGACCTGCGCGACCGTGGAGCGCTTCTGGCCGACGGCGACGTAGATGCAGTGCACGTCGCCGCCCTTCTGGTTGATGATGGTGTCGATCGCGACCGCGGTCTTGCCGGTCTGGCGGTCGCCGATGATGAGCTCGCGCTGGCCGCGTCCGATCGGGATCAATGCGTCGATCGCCTTGATGCCGGTCTGGAGCGGCTGCTTCACGGGCTCGCGGGCGATGATGCCCGGCGCCTTCAGCTCGATGCGCTGGCGGTGCGGGGTGTCGATCGGCCCCTTGCCGTCGACCGGCTGGCCGAGCGCGTTCACGACGCGGCCGAGCAGGGCGTCGCCGACGGGCACCTCGGCGATACGGCCCGTTCGCTTGACCTCATCGCCTTCCTTGATGGCCTGCGCCTCGCCCATCAGGGCGACGCCGACGTTGTCCTCTTCCAGGTTCAACGCCAGGCCGTAGATGCCGTGGGGAAACTCGATGAGCTCGCCGGCCGCGACCTTGTCGAGGCCGTAGACACGGGCGATGCCGTCACCGGCAGACAGGACGACGCCCGTCTCCCGGACTTCGAGCTGCTTCTCGTAGTCCTGGATCTGCTTGCGGATGATGTCGCTGACTTCCGCCGCGCGGATCTGCATCGCGTCAATTCCCCCCGGCCGGGCGGGTCAACCCTCGCCCCCGGCCATCTCGTTCGCCACGCGGGCGAGCTGCGTTCGAATGCTGCCGTCGTACACGGTGCCGCCGGCGTCGAGCACGACGCCGCCGAGGAGCTCGGCATCGACGTCGGTCGTGGGCACGACGTCGAGACCCACGAGCCGCCGCGCCAGGTCGACGATCTCGGTCTTCTCGGCCGGCCCGAGCGGCTGCGCGGTGCGGATGCGCACGCGCGCGCGGCCGAGGGCGCCGTCGACCATCGCCTCGAAGGCGCGCGCCACGTCGCCGAGGATCGGCAGGCGATCGCGGTCGGCGAGGAGGCGGACGAGGTTGCCGACGTCGGTCGACACGCCGAGCTGCTCGACGATCTCGCCGACGATGCGCCGGCGCGCGTCGAGATCGATGCCCGAGTTCAGCACGACGGCGCGGAGGCGCGGCTCGGCGAAGGCGTCGGCGACGCGGGTGAGCTCGTCGCCGGTGGCGTCGAGCACGCTGCGATCGGGCTCCAGGCCGAGCAGGGCACGGGCATAGCGTCGGGCGAGGCCGCCGTTCACGCCGAGGCTCCCGCGGAGCTCACGAACTCGCGCACGAAGCGCGCCTGGTCGTCGGGACCGAGGGCGCCACGCACCAGAGCGGTGGCTTCGCGCACGGCCTCGTCGGCCACCTCGCGCCGGACGTCGCGGAGGGCGGCGCGGGCCTCCTGGTCGGCGAGCAACCGGGCGTCGTTGCGGAGACGCTCCGCCGTGCGGCGCCCCTGCGCGACGAGATGATCGCGCTCGGTCTCCGCGGCGGCGCGCAGGTCGGCGCGGATGCGAGAGGTCAGGGCGGGAAGCTCGGCGAGGTCGCGGGCGATCTCGGCCTCGAGCGCCGCTGCTTCGGCGCGGGCCCGGGTCCCGGCGGCGAGGGCGTCGCGAATGCGCTCCGTGCGCTCGCGGAAGTACTCGACGATCGGCCCGCGCAGCTTCCACACCAGCAGCGCCGCGAAGAGCGCGAAGTTGATCGCCGGGAGGATGAGATCGGTGATCTGGGGGGCGTGATGTGCGCCGTGCTCGGTCATCGCACCGTCCTTCCCATCACGGCGCGGGCGACGTCGCCGGCGAGCGCCTCGACCTCAGAGCGCAGCGCGCGACGCGCGGTGGCGACGTCTTCGGCGATCCGCTGGCGCGCCTCGGCGATGGTCTGCTGCGCCTCCTCGGTGGCCTCGTTGACGAGGCGTCGGTGCTCGCTCTCGGCCGCGCGCAGGATCTCCTGCGCCTCACGCTGGGCCTCCGCCCGCGCCTCCGCGAGCTTGTGCGCGTGCTCCGCCCGCATGGTCTCGGCGCGGCCTTGGACCGACTTCGCCTCGGCGATGGCCCCTTCGGAGCGGATGGCGCGCTCCTTCGCCACGGCCATGGCCGGGTCGAACCAGAGGCGCTTCAACGCCACCCAGAGCACGAGGAAGAGCGCGATCTGGACGAAGAACGTATAGTCCGGCGGAATCTGGAGCATGCGGGATGGGGCGGAGCGAGGCGGTGAGGAGCGTGAAGGCGGGCTTACTTAGTGCCCTCGGCGCAGGGCTTCAAGGGGCGACGTCGGCACGGCCGTCTTTCGGCAGGTGCGCAACCTTGGCTTCCTTCGCAGGACGCTGCGCTTCCCCGCCCATCGTGCACTGACCTTCGAAGACGACGCCCTCGTGGATCACCAGCGTGGGCGCCGAGATGTTGCCGATGAGCTTGCCCGGAGCGCGAATCTCGAGGCGCTTGCGGGCCGTCACGTCGCCCGTGACCTTGCCGTGGATCACGATCGAGTTGCCGACGATCTGCGCGTTGATGACGGCGCTCTCGCCGATCGTCAGCGTGTCCTGGGCCGCGATCTCGCCCTCTACCTGTCCCTCGATGCGAACGGGGCCTTCGAACACCAGCTTTCCGGTGACCCGGCTTCCCTTTCCGAGAAAAGCGCTCGTCGCGCTGCCGTCCTCCGGCATGGGCCTGCTCCTCTCGCGCTCGCCCGCGGTCGCCACCTCGCCACCACTCGTCGCGGGGACGGGAGGAGGTCCGAAGCTCCGATCGTTACGCTCGCGATCCTTCCCGAAGATTGCCATCGACGTGCTCCGAAGGTGCTCCGGAAACCCTGGCCACAGGAGGCGCCCGTCCCGAAACGGAGCGCTTCTAGCACCGGGCTGCGCGGAGTGTCAAAACGGCCACGCGCGCAGCGTGGGAGCGCACTCGGCGCCCCTCAGACCCGGGATCCGGCGCGCAGGACGTCGAGCAGACGGTCGAGCTCGAGGTCGGAGTAGAACTCGATCTCGATGGTTCCGCCGCGCCCCTTCGGCGTCATCCGGACGCGGGTCCCGAGGGTGCGGGTGAGGTCCTCCGACAAGGCCCGCCAGTGCGGATCGGCGGCGACCTGTGCGGTGCGCGGGCGGCCGCCCTTCTTCGGCGCGTCGCCGCGCCGGACCTGCGCCAGGCGCTCGGCCTCCGACTTCGGGATGCCCCGGCTCACGATCTCGTGTGCGAAGGCCACCTGGGCTCCTGCCCCGGTCACCGAAAGCACCGCCCGGGCATGTCCGGCGGTCAGGTCACCGGCCTCGAGCTGAGCCTTCACCGGCTCCGGGAGGCTGAGCAGCCGAAGCGCGTTCGCCACCGCCGGACGGCTCTTGCCGACGCGCCGGGCCAGATCCTCCTGCGTGAGTCCGTACTCGTCGATCAGGTGCCGGTAGGCCTCCGCCTCCTCGAGCGGGGTGAGGTCCTCGCGCTGAATGTTCTCGATCAGGGCGAGCTCGAGCCGCTCCTGCGGCTCCGCCTCCCGAACCACGATCGGCACGTGCGGAATGCCAGCCTGCTGCGCCGCCCGCAGGCGGCGCTCGCCGGCGATCACCTCGTAGCCCTGGGCGGCGCGGCGCACGACGATCGGCTGGAGGACACCGTGATGCCGAATCGACTCCGCCAGGGCCGCCAGCGCTTCGACGTCGAAGTGCTTGCGGGGCTGATCCGGGTTGGCGCTGATGTCCGCCACCGCCACCTCGACGGGCGCCGCCGGCGATTCCGTCGCCGGGACCGGGGCCCCCGTCCCCGCGCCCGGCAGCAGCGCCTCCAATCCCCGACCGAGAGCCTTACGCATGAAAACCCCCAAGAATGATTGAGATCTACTCCGCGCCGCCGGCCGCCTGGCGGGCGATCGGTGGGGCGTTCCGTTGGGCGGCGACCTCGGCGGCGAGGGCGCGGTAGGCCACTGCTCCCCGGGACGAGGGATCGTAGCTCATGACCGACATCCCATGGCTCGGCGATTCGGAGAGACGTACGTT
This sequence comes from bacterium, assembly GCA_026129405.1. Taxonomy (NCBI): domain Bacteria; species bacterium. The sequence continues at coordinate 530,316 of JAHCID010000001.1, read as the reverse complement.
ACGGGGAATGACGGTGCGGTAGACCTGATCGCCGAAGTGCGTCCGCACCTCCTGCTGGACCTGGCGGGCAAGGCTGTTGCGGCCGTCGAACATCGTGAGGACGAGGCCATCGAGGGCCAGCGTCGCGTTGAGGGCGTCGCGGACGCGGCCGACCGTATCGAGGAGGGCCGTCAGACCTTCGAGGGCGTAGTACTCGGCCTGGAGCGGCACGATGACGCCGTCGGCGGCGCGAAGCGCGTTCACGGTGAGCAGGCTCAGCGACGGCGGGCAGTCGATCAGGAGGAAGTCGTAGTCGTCGCGGATCGGGGCAAGGGCGTCGGCGAGGCGTTGCTCGCGTCCCTGGAGGTTGACGAGCTCGATCTCGGCGCCGACCAGATCCCGAGTCGCCGGCAGCACGTCGAGCTTCTCGACGCTCGTGCGATGGACGGCCTCACGGGCGGGGCGTCCACCGAGCAACACTTCGTAGATGGTGCCGTGGAGCGCCACCGTATGCAGGCCGAGGCCGGTGGTTGCGCTTCCCTGAGGATCGAGGTCGATCACCAGCGTGCGCAGGCCCTCCATCGCCAGGGCCGCCCCCAGATTCACGGCCGTCGTGGTCTTCCCTACGCCGCCCTTCTGATTCACCACCGCCACGACGCGCCCCATCGACAGCTGCTCCGGAGGCGGCTGTAGCATAGAGCTGTTGCCTGGGAAACTGCGCGCTCGACGCTGAATCAGGAAGCCGCGTCGGGCTTGCGGAAGCGCACCAGGATCCGCTTCTCCCCGCGCGGCAGCACGTAGTCTCGGGTCGATTCCAAGGCGAAGCCGAGCGCCACACCGACCGCGTTGGTACGCGCCAGCGACTGGTGGGGTGTTGCCATGACGAGCGCGATCCCTCCCGGCACCACCAGGGGGTAGGCGAGCGGAAGAAAGGCATCGGCGCGGACGGCCCGAGACACCGCGACGGTGGCCGCGTCCCGCAGCCCACGATCCGGCGCGTCCTCGGCCCGCCCAAGGATCGGATCGAGACCTGGAAGCGGAACCGTGCGCGCAACCTCCGCGAGAAAGCTCACCGGCCGCCGGCGGGACTCGAGAAGACTCACGCGGGCGTCGGGTCTGGCGCAGGCTACGACGACGCCGGGAAATCCGGCCCCGGACCCGATGTCCACGAGGTGTCCGGAGGTCGAAACCTCCGCTGCGACCGCCAAGGAGTCCGCGACGTGGCGGTCGACCAGGCTGTCCCGATCACGGTCCCCTGTGAGGTGGAACCGCCGGTTCCACAGCATCAGCAGATCGAGATAGCGGACCAGCCGCTCCGTGGAGGCGGCGTCCAGCTCTCTGTAGCCGACCTGGCGCGCGGCGCCGGCGATTCGCGACTCGGGCCGCTCCATCGGGAATCCTCCGCCTACGGTCGCGAATGCCCAGGATACTGCGGGACGATCCTCACGCGACGGAGCTTCCCCTCGGCTTCACGGCGCGTCGTGGCGCCTCCTCCCGCTCGTAGAGCGAGTCGGATGATGCGCCGATCTCGGGCGCCCGTCGGGCTGATGGCGACGCCAGTTCCCTTGGCAAGCGCCCGCTCCGCCGACCGATGCGCCATCGGAACCAGCGAACGCTCGCGGCGCTCCCGATAGGCCTCGACATCGGTGGTCACCTTGGCGGTGCGAACGTAGTCGCCGAACACGATGCGGCCCAAGACGTGCTCGACCGCGTCGAGGGTTTGCGCGTGGCGACCGATCACCGACCCATCGTCTGGTCCGACGACGCTCCCTGGCTCGTTCCCGGTGCTCCGGCTGACGTCGCAGGAGAGCTCGAGTCGACGCCGCACATCGACGAGGACCAGCGCGGCGGGCACGCCACGCTTTCTACTTGAGGTTTCCGGGGAAACCCCGGTCCCGGGTGTGACCCGGACGCGTGCCTTCCCCCCGCCCGACGGTCGCCCTACGCTCTCGCCCTCGAGCCGAGTCAGCCTACCCTCGATCGCCGCCTCGACCTCCAGCGAGTGCACCGCCCCGGCATCCGTCAGGCTTGGCGTAGCATCCAGTACTGCTGGGCGATGCTGAGGACGTTGTTCACCAGCCAGTAGAGCACCAGCCCGGACGGGAATCCGATGAACATGAAGGTGAACACCACCGGCATCAGCAGCATGATCTTCTGCTGTGTCGGATCTCCCTGCTGCGGGGTCAGCCACTGCTGGAGAATCATGCTGCCTCCCATCAGCAGCACCAGCACCGGGATGCCGATCCCGGCAACCATGAGGCGGTCCGGCGCGGCGAGGTCGTTGATCCAGAGCATGAACGGCGCGTGCCGCAGCTCGATGGAGTGCATCAGGGCGTTGTAGAGGCCGACGAAGATCGGGATCTGGAGCAGCATCGGCACGCACCCGGAGAGCGGGTTCACCTTGTTGCGCCGGTACAGCTCCATCATCTCCTTCTGGAGCGCGACCTGGTCGTCCTTATGGCGATCCCGCAGGCGCTGCATTTCCGGCTGGAGCTTCTGCATGGCCTTCATGCTGCGCAGCGACTGCTGCGTAAGCGGGATCGTGACCGCCTTCACACACGCCGTCAGCAGAATGATGTCGACGCCGTAGTTCCCGCTGATCTTGTGGAGCAGCTTCAGCGCCTGGAGGAGCGGGATCGCGATGAACCAGAAGTAGCCAAAGTCGAGGACGCGATCGAGCTGATGTCCGGCGTCCGCCAGCACACCGCGCTCCTTCGGTCCCACGAAGAGGTGGAACGACGCCCGCCCATCCACCGTCTCCTCGTCGATGCGCACGATCGGCGTCCCATCGGTCGCGCCGAGCAGTGCCTTCCCGGTCGTCGACGGAAGGCCGAGCACCACGAAGTACTGGGCAGAGAACCCTGCCCACACCGCGTTCTCGATCGTGGTGCTCTCTTCCTTCAGATCGTGCGGAGTTTTCGACGTGGTCTTGTCGTCCGCGAAGACGACCGCCGTCTCGTAGCCGGGCTGGTTTCCCCCGAGGGCGCCCTCACTCGCGACCGGGGTGAGGACCAGACCCACCCCGCCCCCCGCCACCGCGACGTGCATATCAAATAGATAACTATCTCCCTTGAAGCGCAGCGTCTTGCTGATCGGCTCCCCGCTGGGCAGGGTTCCCGACAGGACCACTTCGCCCTCGTCGGCGCCCGTCACGAGCAGCTCCGCGCGGTCGGCCGTGTAGCGGACACCGACGTCGCTGCCGCTCCCTACCTGCACCGTGAGGGGCAAGACGTCGCCGGGCTCGACGAGGTTCAGGAGCGGGCTCGACGGATCCACCGTGCGCCGGAAATGCGTCAGCAGACACTGCTCGAGCCGCCCACCCTGGAGGTTCAGCTGCGCCTCGAACAGATCGGTGCGGATCGACACACGGGCTCCCGCTTCGTCCGCCACCGGTGCCGCGAGGGCGCCCGTCGGCTTCGCCGGGGCTTCCGCCGGGTTCACCATCGTGAGCGGCTGCGGCGCCCGGGCCTCAGGCGCCGCCGGCGACCCCGCTTCCGGGGGCGGCACGGCGTGTTCGCGGTACGGACGGACGATGAACTGCTCGTATACGAGCAACAGCAGGAGCGAGAGGCCAACGGCCAGCCAGACGCGTCTCTGATCCACGGATCAACCTCGTCGGGACGGCACGGGATCGTAGCCGCCCGGATTCCAGGGGTGACAGCGCAGGAGGCGCCGAATCGCCAGACGGCTCCCCCGCCAGGCTCCATGCGTGCGCAGCGCTTCGAGCGCGAAGGTGGAGCAGCTCGGAGCAAAGCGGCACGCCGGTGGTAGGATCGGACGAACGAGCAGCCGGTAGGCATGCACCCCCGTCACCAGAACCGCCGCCCCGATCCGGTCAGCGCGCTGGTGCCAGCTCCAGGGCGCGCTCGATCTCGGTGACCGCTTGGGCATGGGTGAGGGTGTGGGCGCCGGGCTTCGCGATGACGACGATATCCACGGCCGTCGCCAGCGCCGCGCGACGACGCCGGAAGATCTCGCGAACATAGCGCTTCAAGCGATTGCGGGTGACCGCGTCGCCGACCCGCGAGCTCACGGTGATGCCCACGCGCGACTCGCTGGTTCGGGCGGGAACGCGGATGACCACGAAATGGGGCGTGTGCCGGCGTCGCCCCTCTCGCTGGAGGAGCAGAAACTCACGCCGCCGTCGGAGACGGGCGCTCTTCGGGAAGCTGGCGGAAGAGCCCGTCACGCCCGTCGCATCACCCCGGCTGCTTGGGAGGGATGCTGACGGTCAGGCGCTTGCGGCCCTTGGCGCGGCGGCGCTTGATGATGTTGCGCCCTCCGGGAGTGGCCATGCGCGCCCGGAACCCGTGGGTCCGCTTTCGGCGCCGGTTGCTCGGCTGATAGGTCCGCTTCATGGGAACCCGCAGTCAACATCACGGGCTCCTGCGCTTGTCAACGTCGATCGAGAGGAAGAGCCGATCGAACGGCTGGAGGCGACGCGCAACCGTGAGGCCCGTCTGCCTCCGTCGCCGGGTTCGACGCCGAACCCGGAGCGGAATCGCGTCGAACCGATCAGACCTCGGCGTCGGGATCGGGGCCTGGGTCCTCGCCGGCCGGCGCTTCGTCGGCAAGCGTCCCTTCGGTCGGATCCTCGACCACCGCCGTCGTCGCGTCGCTCTCGGCGTCGGCCTCCGCCAGGCGTGCGACCGAGGCCAGGCGCTCGCCCTCCTCGAGATCGATCAGCTTGACGCCCTGGGTATTGCGGCCGATGACCCGGATCTCGGCGGCCCGGATGCGGATGACCTTGCCGCCGCTCGTGACCAGCATGAGCTGGCCGTCCTCGCTGACCATGCGGACGCCGATCACCCGGCCCGTGCGGTCGGTCGTGCGCATCGTGATGATGCCCTTGCCGCCGCGGTGCGTGCACCGGTACTCGTCCATCGCGGTGCGCTTGCCGTAGCCGTTCTCGGAGACGGCGAGCAGCGCGTTGCCCGGCTCGACGAGGTCGATGGCGACGACGCTGTCCCCCTCGTCGAGCTTCATGCCCACGACGCCGTAGGTGGAGCGTCCCATGGGGCGGACCTCCGATTCCTCGAATCGGATCGCCTGCCCCTCGGCGGTCGAGAGGATCACCTCGCACTTGCCGTCGGTGAGCTTCACGCCGACGACCTCGTCGCCCGCCTCGAGCGCGATCGCGATCAGGCCCGACGGCCGCGGCGAGGCGTACGACATGAGGTCGGTCTTCTTCACGAGACCGCGGCGGGTCGCGAAGAGGAGGTAGCAGCCCTCCTGGAACTCGCGCACCGGTAGGAACGCCGACAGCTTCTCGTCGGCCTTCAGGCTGAGCAGGTTCGTCACCGCGCGCCCGCGCGCCGTGCGTCCGGCCTGCGGGATCTCGTGGACCTTCAGCCAGTACACCTTGCCCGCCGTGGTGAAGAACAGGATGTACGAGTGCGTCGACGCGACGAAGACATGCTCGACGAAATCCTGGTCGCGCGTGGTCGCCCCGATTTTCCCGCGTCCGCCGCGCCGCTGGGCGCGATAGAGCGTGACCGGGTTCCGCTTCACGTATCCCTCGTGGGAGATCGTGACGACCATGTCCTCTTCGACGATGAGGTCCTCGACGGAGATCGTCCCGACCTCCCCGACGATCTTCGTGCGGCGCTCGTCGCCGTACTTGTCGCGGAGCTCGGTCAGCTCCTGGACGATGATCTTCGTGATCTCGCTCTCGTCGCCCAGGATCTGCCGGTAGCGCGCGATCTGCGCCTCGACCTCGGCATACTCCTGCATGATCTTGTCGCGCTCGAGCCCGGTCAGGCGCTGGAGGCGCATGTCGAGCACGGCTTGCGCCTGGATCTGCGTCAGGCCGAGGGCCGACATGAGGTTCGCGCGCGCGGTCGGCGGGTCGGCGGCGGCGCGGATGATCTGGATCACCTGGTCGAGGTTCTCGACCGCGATCTTGAGGCCCGCGAGGATGTGGAGGCGTTCCTCGGCCTTGCGGAGGTCGTAGATCGTCCGGCGGACGATGACCTCGCGCCGGTGGCGCAGGAAGACCTCGAGCGCGTCCTTCAGGTTCAGCAGCTTCGGCCGGCCGTCGACGATGGCCAGCATGTTCACACCGAAGGACTCCTGCAGCGGGGTGTGCTTGTAGAGCTGGTTCAGCAGCACCTCGGCCACGGCGTCGCGCTTCAGGTCGATCGCGATGCGCATGCCCTCGCGGTCGGACTCGTCGCGCAGGTCGGCGATGCCGTCGAGCTTGCGCTCGTTCACGAGCTCGGCGATGCGCTCGATCAGCCGCGCCTTGTTCACCTGGTACGGGATCTCGGTGACGATGATCGCCGAGCGGCCGGTCTTCTCGTCGGTCTCGACCTCGGCCTTGGCGCGCATCGTGAGAATGCCGCGGCCGTCGTGGTAGGCGTCGCGGATCGCCTTCTTGCCGCAGATGAAGCCGTAGGTCGGGAAGTCGGGACCGGGGATGAACTTCATCAGCTCGTCGATGGTCAGCGCCGGGTTCTCGAGGAGCGCGATCAGCCCGTCGCAGACCTCGGTGAGGTTGTGCGGAGGGATGTTCGTCGCCATGCCGACGGCGATGCCGGCGGCCCCGTTGATGAGGAGGTTCGGGACCTTCGTCGGCAGGACGAGAGGCTCGGAGGTCGAGTCGTCGAAGTTCGGGACGAAGTCGACCGTCTCCTTCTCGATGTCGGCGAGCAGCTCTTCGGCGAGCTGGGTGAGACGGCACTCGGTGTAGCGGTACGCCGCGGGCGGGTCGCCGTCGACGGAGCCGAAGTTTCCCTGGCCGTCGACCAGCGGGTAGCGCACGTTCCACGGCTGGGCGAGGCGGACGAGGGCGTCGTAGACCGCCGAGTCGCCGTGCGGATGGTAGCGCTTCAGCACCTCGCCGACGACGCCGGCGCACTTCGAGTAGCGCCGGTTGTGCAGCAGGCCTTCGTTGAACATCGCGTAGAGGATGCGCCGATGGACCGGCTTCAGGCCGTCGCGGGCGAGCGGCAGGGCTCGACCCACGATGACCGACATCGCGTAATCCATGTAGGACGAGCGCATCTCGTCCTCGATGTTGACGGGTACCCGCTGCGGGTCGTGCTCCATCGCTCGGCGGCGCTCCTAGACGTCGAGGTTGCGGACGTTGAGGGCATTCTCCTCGATGAACTTCCGCCGGGGCTCGACCTCGTCGCCCATCAGCGTCGAGAAGATGATGTCGGCCTCGACGGCGTCCTCGATCTTCACCTGGAGCAGCGTGCGGGTGGACGGATCCATCGTCGTCTCCCACAGCTGCGAGGGGTTCATCTCGCCGAGCCCCTTGTAGCGCTGCATCTCGAGCCCCTTGCGGGCCTCGGCCATGATGCGCGCCAGGGCCTGGGACAAGCTGGGGACGCTCTCGGCCTTCTCCCCCTCGCCGAGGACGAACGGCGGATCGCCGGCCAGCGCCAGCTCGCGTGCGATGCGGCGGGCCTCGTCGAACTCGGGCGACGTCAGCAGCTCGCGGTCGAAGACGTTGCGGGTCTGGGCCCCGTTCGAGCGCGTCGACGCGACCAGGCGCAGGCAGCCGTGCTCGCGGTCGTCCTCGTAGCCGAAGCCGACCGGGACGATGTCCGGGGCCGTGGTCTGGAGGTATCGTTGCGCCGCCTCGACCACCTCATCCAGCACGCCACGGTCGCCGAGCGCGGCAGCGTCGAAGCGCGGATGCCGGGCCAGGGCGGCGACGATGTAGCGGTTGCGGCCCTTGCGCTCGAGGACATCGAGAACCTTCTCGAGCCGGATCACCTTCTTCACGAGCTGTTTGAGCGGCGTGCCCGAGAGCGCCGGTGCGTTCTGGCCGTGCAGGATGACGTCGCCGGCACCCAGCTCGATCAGGTAGTCCTCCAGCGCCGGCTCGTCCTTCAGGTACTGCTGCGACTTCTGGCGCTTCACCCGGTAGAGCGGCGGCTGGGCGATGAAGAGGTGGCCGCTCTCGATGACGTCCTGGAAGTGGCGGTAGAAGAACGTCAGGAGCAGCGTGCGGATGTGGGCGCCGTCGACGTCGGCGTCGCACATGAGGATGATCGTATGGTAGCGCAGCTTCGCGAGGTCCTTGTCGTCGCGGCCGATGCCGGCGCCGAGCGCCGTGATCAGGAGCTTGATCTCCTGCGACGAGAGCATCTTGTCGAAGCGCGCCTTCTCGACGTTTAGGATCTTCCCGCGTAGCGGCAGGATCGCCTGGTTCTTGCGGTCGCGGCCCTGCTTCGCCGAGCCGCCGGCCGAGTCGCCCTCGACGATGAACAGCTCGGACTTGGCCGGATCGCGCTCCTGACAGTCCGCCAGCTTTCCCGGGAGCGAGCCGCCGTCGAGCGCGCCCTTGCGCCGCGCGAGCTCCTTCGCCTTGCGGGTGGCCTCGCGCACCCGCGCAGCCTCGAGCCCCTTCATGACGACGCGCTTCGCCTCGGCCGGATGCTCCTCGAGGTAGATCGCGAGACGGTCGTTCACGAGCGTCTCGACGATGCCCTTCACCTCGCTGTTGCCGAGCTTCGTCTTGGTCTGGCCCTCGAACTGCGGCTCCGGGACCTTGACGCTGATCACGGCGGTGAGACCCTCGCGGATGTCCTCGCCCTGGAGGCTCTCGTCGTCCTTCTTCGTGAGGCCGTTCGAGACCGCGTAGGCGTTGACCGTACGCGTGAGCGACGAGCGCAGGCCGATCAGGTGCGTGCCGCCTTCGATCGTGTTGATGTTGTTCGCGAAGGCGTAGACGTTCTCGGCGTAGCCGTCGTTCCACTGCATCGCGATCTCGACGTCGACGCCGTCGCGCGTGCCCTGCAGGTAGATCGGCTCCTCGTGGATCGGGCTCTTGGCGCGGTTCAGGTGCTGCACGAAGGAGACGATGCCGCCCTCGTAGAAGAAGTCGTGCTCCTTGCGGTCACGCTCGTCGGTGATCGTGATACGTACGCCGCGGTTGAGGAACGCCAGCTCGCGGAGCCGCTGCGAGAGGATGTCGAAGCTGAACTCGGTGCTCTCGAAGATGAGCGCGTCGGGCTTGAAGGTGATGTGCGTACCGCGCTGGTCGGTGACGCCCGTCTCGCGCACCGGCCCCTCGGGCTCGCCGCGCTGGTAGCGCTGCTCGTAGACTTTCCCCTCGCGCCGGACCTCCATCTCGAGGAACTCCGACAGGGCGTTCACGACCGAGATGCCGACGCCGTGGAGGCCGCCCGACACCTTGTACGCACCCTTGTCGAACTTGCCGCCGGCGTGGAGCTTGGTAAGCACGACCTGTGCCGCCGACACGCCCTCGGTGGGATGGATGTCGACGGGGATGCCGCGCCCGTCGTCGACCACCGTCACGCTGCAATCGATGTGGATCGTGACGTCGATGCGGGTGCAGTAGCCGGCGAGGGCCTCGTCGATCGAGTTGTCGACGACCTCGTAGACCAGATGGTGGAGACCGCGTTCGCCGGTGTCCCCGATGTACATCCCGGGGCGCTTCCGGACGGCCTCCAGCCCTTCCAGAACCTTGATGTTGTCGGCGCCGTAGTCGGAGGCCTGGGGGCCTTGCTCGACCGGCCCCTGCGGATCCTGAGTGCTCATAGGCGTGCGAGGGGGAACGGAACTTTATACCGTCCCCGCCCCCGGGGCGCCACTTCGCGACCACGGTCCGCGGGCGTGTCGGCGAGAGCCGCCCGGGGACGTCCGAAGGTCCCCACTACAGGCGCATGGGCATGAGGACGTAGGTGTAGGTCGGGTCCTGGGAGCCGCGCAGCAGGCCCGGACCCACCTCCTCGGTGAGCCCCAGCTCGATGACGTCGCCCTGGGCATGCACGTTGAGGACGTCGAGCAGGTAGCGCCCGTTGAAGCCGATGCTCATCGACTCGCCGCCGTAGGAGGCCTCGATGTCCTCGCTGGCCTCGCCGAGATCGGGGTTGCTCGCCGACAGCTCGAGGCTGCCCTTCTCGAAGTGCAGCTTCACGCCGTGGGAACGCTCGCTCGCGAGCAGCGAGATGCGCCGGACGGCCGCCTGGAAATCGTCGCGGTTCACCTGTGCCCGGGCGCGGGTCGAGGCGGGAACCACCTGGCGGTAGTCGGGGAACTCGCCCTCGACGAGGCGCATGAAGAACGACAGCTGCGGCGTGTGCACGCGAACGTCCTTCTCGGCCACGACCAGGGTGAGCTCGGCCTCGCCCGTCTCGTCGAGGAGCTTGCGGACCTCGACCAGACCCTTGCGCGGCATGATGACCCCGCGCGGCAGCTTGGCGTCGGCGACCGAGCGATCGATCATCGCGAGGCGGTGACCGTCGGTGGCCACCATGCGCAGGATGCCGCCCTCGGCCGACTCGACGTATACGCCCGAGAGGTTGAAGCGGGTCTCGTCCTGCGAGACGGCGAACAGCGTCTTGTCGATCATCTCGCGGAGCGTACCCGCCGCGATCCGGATCGGGGTGCCCGTGCCAGCGTTGGCCCCGAAAGGCAGCTGGGGATAGTCCTTGGGATCGAGGCTGACGACCTTGAAGCGCGATCGCCCCGCGACCACGTCGACCCAGCCCGCCGTGCCGACCTTCAGCGTGACGTCCTCGGCCGCCAGCTCGCGCGCGATCTCGTAGACCTTGCGCGCGTTCACGGTGACGGCTGCCTGCTTCTTCATCTGGGCCGGCACCGTGACGCGGAGGCCGACCTCCATGTCGGTCGCGGTGAGCGCGATGCCGCCCTCGCTCGGCTCGAGCAGCACGTTGGCCAGGATCGGCTGCGGCGTCCGCCGCTCGACGACGCCCTGAACGAGGTGCAGCCCCCGTACCAGGTCGTCACGCTTCAGTGTGACTTCCATGCCTCACCTCGGAATTGGGGCGTTGTCCCCGTCATCCCCGATCCCGGTTACTTCCGATCTCCTGTGTTCTAAGAGATCCGTCGTCGCCGTAGGGCCTGTGGACGTCGTGGACAAACCGCGTCCGCTGGCGATTTTCCTAGTGGATCGGGCCGTCCTTTGTCCACACCGCGGAGCGGGATTGTTCACCGTCCGTCCTCCCGACGCAGCCGTTGCTCGAGCTGCTCGACGATGAGCTGGAATCCGACGTTGCTCTTCACACGATCGCGGGTGGCGTCGACGCCGTGCTTGATCGTGGTGTGGTCGCGTCCGAACAGCTCGCCGAGCCGCGGGAACGACGCACCGAGCAGGTGACGCGCGAGGTACATCGCGAGCTGTCGCGGCTCGGCGACGTGTTTGCTGCGCCGGCGTCCGAGCAGATCCTGTCGTCGCAGCCCATAGTGCTCGCACACGACCGTCGTGATCGCGTCGAACGTGATCGTCGAGGCCGCGCCTGCGAGGCTCGCCTGGAGCACGGCGCGGGCGTAGTCGATCGTCAGTGGGTGGTGCTGCAGCGATGCGTGCGCCGCGAGACGTGTGAGCGCGCCCTCGAGCTCGCGTACGTTGGAAGCGATGCGCTCGGCGAGAAACAGTGCGACCTCGGGTGGTAGGGCGACGCCGTCGAGCTCGGCCTTGCGCTGCAGGATGGCGACGCGCGTCTCCACGTCGGGCGGCTGGATGTCGGCGATGAGGCCCCACTCGAAGCGGCTGCGCAGGCGCTCCTCGAGCTCGGGGATGTCCTTCGGCACCTTGTCCGAGGTGAGGACGATCTGCCGGCGCTGCTCGTGCAGGGCGTTGAAGGTGTGGAAGAACTCCTCCTGGGTGCGCTCGCGCCCGGCGAGGAGCTGGACGTCGTCGAGGAGCAGCATGTCGACCTCGCGGTACCGCCGTTTGAACTCCTCCATGCGGTCCCGCTTCAGCGACGAGATGAGCTCGTTCATGAACGTCTCGGCGCTGATGTAGACGATGCGGGCGTCGGGATGGCGCTCGAGGAAGGCGTGGCCGATGGCGGTCGCGAGGTGCGTCTTTCCCAGCCCGACGCCGCCGTAGATGAACAGCGGGTTGTAGTGGTTGCCCGGACGACCGGCGACGGCGCGGCAGGCCGCGTGCGCGAACTGGTTCGAGCCGCCGACGACGAAGCTCGAGAAGGTGTAGCGCAGGTTGAGTCCGGCGCGGCGTGCGTTGGCGTCCTTGTCGCCGCGTTGGAGCGGGACCTCGGGGAAGAGCTCGCCCTGGCTGCGCTGGGCGACCTCGAGCGTCACCTGGCGCGCGCCGACGATCTCGCCGACGACCTCGCGCAGCTGCGCGAGATAGTGGTCCTGCACGCATGCCGCGACGAGACGGCTCGGCGCCTCGATGCGCAGCTCGACGGCATTGAGCGCCAGCGGCCGTAGCGGGCGGAGGAGATCACGATGATCGTTGGCGCTGACCCGGAGCGCGAGGCGCTCCTGGACCTCTCGCCACACCCGCTCGAGCTGCGTTGGCGCGCTGCGCAGACCCTTGTCCACCGCTGTCGTCGTGTCCGCCGCGTTGCCGGAAGGGTCGACCTTGTAGGCGATGCCATGCTCCCCACGCAAGGCCGTGCGGGCTTCATTGCGGCTCCGGGAGGGGCGTGTTACCCGCGCAACGTGGGCGACACCTCCGACAAGCTCTTCGCCGAGGCGCGCGCCGTCATTCCGGGGGGCGTCAACAGCCCGGTGCGCTCCTGGCGTGCCGTCGGAGGAAACCCCGTCTTCATCCAGCGCGCGCGCGGCGCAACCGTGACGGACGCCGACGGCGAGACCTACGTCGACTTCGTCGGCTCGTGGGGCCCGATGATCCTCGGCCACGCGCATCCCGACGTCGTGCGCGCCGTCGCCGAGCGCGCCAAGCTCGGGACCAGCTTCGGCGCGCCGACCGCGATCGAGATCGAGCTCGCCCGTCTGGTGAACGAGGCCATGCCGTGCGTCGAGCAGGTACGCCTCGTCAGCTCCGGGACGGAGGCGACGATGTCGGCGCTGCGTCTCGCCCGCGCGGCGACCGGGCGCGACGGCATCGTCAAGTTCGCGGGCTGCTACCACGGACACGTCGATGCGTTGCTCGTCCGAGCGGGCTCCGGGGCACTGACGCTCGGGGTGCCGGACAGCCCGGGCGTTCCGTCCGCGGTGACGGCGCTGACGCACGTCTGCGAATTCAACGACGTCGACGGCGTGCGGACCTTGTTGCGCGAGCGGGGGCAGGAGATCGCGGCCGTCATCGTCGAGCCGGTCGCCGGCAACATGGGCACGGTCCCGCCGGCCGGCGGGTTTCTCGAGGCGTTGCGCGAGGAGACTGCGCGCTGCGGCGCCCTGCTCGTCTTCGACGAGGTGATGACGGGCTTCCGCCTCGGCTTCGGCGGCGCTCAGGGTCTCTACGGCATCCGTCCCGACCTCACCTGCCTCGGCAAGGTCGTCGGCGGCGGAATGCCGCTGGCGGCCTTCGGCGGTCGCAGGGAGCTGATGCAGCAGATTGCGCCGGCCGGTCCCGTCTACCAGGCGGGTACCCTGTCGGGGAATCCGCTCAGCGTCGCGGCCGGGATCGCGACGCTCAGGTTCCTGCGTCAGAACGAGGGTGCCTACCGTCGCCTCGACGACCTCGGCCGCCTGGCGGAGGAAGGTCTCACCGCGGCGCTGGCTGCGGCCGGACGCACGGGCTGTGTGAACCGCGTCGGCTCGATGTTGACCCTCTTCCTCGGGGTGGACCGCGTGACGGACTACGCCTCGGCGACCCGGGCCGACACCGAGGCCTTCGGCCGATTCTTCCGCGGCATGCTGGACGAGGGTCTGTATCTTCCCCCGTCGCAGTTCGAGGCGATGTTCATCTCCCTCGCCCACGGCGAAGCCGACATCGACAGGCTCGTGCAGGGAGCGCGGCGGGTCCTCACGCGCTGACGGCCATGCCGCCGTCCTCCTCCATGGCCCGGTACGCGCGTGGGCTGGCGCTCGCGTTCGAGTTCGGCGGCGCCATCGTTGGAGGGGCCTTCGTCGGCTGGTGGATCGACGGGCGCTACGGCACCGCTCCATGGGCGACCATCGGGCTCACGGTGCTGGGGGCGGTCGGCGGCTTCGTCCGCCTCGTCCAGATGGCACGGCAGTTCTCGGCGGTCGACCGTGGACGCGAGCGCTAGCCGCTTCCAGGCGACGCTCTGGCTCATGGTCGTCGCCGTGGCCTTGCTGGCCTGGGTCCTGGGGCTGCCGTACGCGTGGGGGATTCTCGTCGGCGGGGCGGCGGTGGGTTTCTCGACGGCGATCTGGGCGGCGAGCCTGCAGATCATCCTGCGCGGAGGCCGCGTTCGCCTTGCAGTCGGCATCGTTTTTGTTAAAGTCGCCGCGGTTTTGGCGCTCGGGTGGCTGGCGCTGTACGGAGGGGCGTACCGACCAGACCCGATGGGCTTCGCCATCGGTGTCAGCTGCCTACCGATCGCCGTGGCATGTGAAGCGATCCGCATGCGGAAGGTTTGATGGATCATCATCCGTTCACATTTCTCTCCCATCTCCCGCTCCCCGAGCACACCTCGACGGCGATTCTCGTCTGTCTGATCCTCATCGTGTTCGCGCTCCGCGTGCGGCCGAAGCTCACCGACACGAGCAAGGCGATCGAGCCCGAGGACGGCATCACAGCGCGCAACGTCGCGGAGGCCTTCGTCGAGGGCATGTCGAGCATCGCCGAGGGCGTCATCGGGCATCACTACAAGCAGTACGTGCCGCTGCTGGCGACGTTCTTCGCCTTCATCCTGGTGTCGAACCTGCTCGGGCTCATCCCGGGCGTAAGCCCGCCGACCTCGAACAGCAACGTGACGTTCGCCCTCGGTGTGACCTCGTTCATCGCCTACAACGTCTATGGCTTGAAGGCGTCCGGGGCGAAGTACCTGAAGCACTTCCTCGGGCCAGTGCTGTTTCTCGCCCCCCTCCTGCTGGTGATCGAGCTGATGAGCCACGCCTTCCGGCCGCTCTCGCTCGGCATCCGGCTCTTCGCCAACATGTTCGCCGACCATGAGCTCATCCGCATCTTCACGGAGCTCACGTTCTTCGGCTTTCCGGTGATCTTCTATGTCCTCGGTACGCTCGTCTGCGTGGTCCAGGCAGTCGTCTTCACCATGCTGACGGCTGTCTACATCTCGGGAGCGGTGCACGAGGAGCATTGAGACGACGTTTTCGCTGCGGTCGCCGCCCGGTGGGAGCGGTAGAGGATAAGAGGAGAGGCAGGGCATCTTTGGCGACCTTGGGAGAGAAGCAATGCGAATGATTCGTACTTTGGGCCTGGCGCTCGGCACGATGGTGCTGACCGCGGGGCCCGCCCTTGCCGAGGAGGCCGCGTCGGGCGGCATGGACAAGGGCCTCACGGGCCTCGGCGTCGGTGCCGGTCTCGGCCTGGCGGCGCTCGGCGCCGCGCTCGGTCAGGGCCGCGCCACGGCGGCAGCGATGGAGTCGATCGGGCGCAACCCGGCTTCGACCGATCGCCTCTTCACGCCGCTGCTCCTGGGCCTCGCGCTCATGGAGGCGCTCGCGCTGTACCCGTTCGTGATCGCATTCCTCAAGATCCAGTAATGGCAGCGTGTGCCGGCCGCCCCAGGGCGGGGCGGCCGGTGCAGGTTCGTGTGTGGTGGTGGTCTGCTCCGTATACGACCGAATGACACACCCAGGTTGGGCGGAGGTGCGGTATGTGGTGGAACGTGCCTGAAGCGCACGACGAGGAGGCCGTCCAGACGGCCCCCCGGTCTCTGGCGGTAGCCGGGACCATGCAGCGGCGGCGGCGCACCGTGCTGACGCTGCTGCCCGTCACGTCGGTTCGTCCGAACCCGGAGCAGCCGCGCAAGCATTTCGCGGAAGAGAAGCTCCAGGAGCTGGCGACCTCGATCCGCGATCGCGGGCTGCTGCAACCGATCGTGGTTCGCCGCGTCGAGGGGGGATTCGAGCTCCTCGCCGGCGAGCGCCGGTTCCGGGCGTCGCAGCTGGCCGGCGTGGATCGCCTGCCGGCTCTGATCCGCGAAGGCGACGACCCCCTCGAGATCGCGCTGATCGAAAATATCCAGCGCGAAGATCTGGCGCCGCTCGAGGAGGCCGAGGCGCTGGCCCTGCTCATCGAGCGCCACGGCTACAGCCATCGGGAGGTCGCGGACCTCCTCGGCAAGAGCCGTCCCTACGTCTCCAACACCCTGTCCCTGAACCGCCTGCCCGAGCCGGTGAAGGCCGATCTCCACCGCGAAGGACGGGGCCTGTCGCGTGAGCTCCTCATGGGCGTCGCGCGTCAGGAGACTCCCGACGCGGCGATGGCCCTGTGGACGCGCCTCAAGCTGGACGTCATGTCGGTCCGGCAGTTCCGGGCCGAGCGGGCTGGTAAGGCCGTCACCGAGCGCTCGCCCGCCCAGGGCATTCTCCAGACGGCTCGCCGCCTGAACCGGGTCCTGCGCAGGCTCCTCGACGAGGGCCGAAGCGTGGACCCGGACGATCAGGCCAGCGTCGCCCGGATCCTGCGGCGGACCCAGCGCCTGGTCCAGCGTCACCTGTCCGCCCTCGAGCCGCAGCGCTGATCGCGGATCGGTGCTAACTCCACGTTGCGCCTTTCACCCGGTGGCGTGGCGTTTCGTTACTCGTGTTTCGACACCGGAAGGCAGTCGCAGCGTCGATCCCTCGTGTCGACGGGATTCTGACCGCGCGGAGAACCTGGCACGTTGCTGGCATCTCAGGGCTGCCATGGAGCACCGTGCAGAGCAGCAGGAGCGGAGCGCGGGATCGCGGAGCGGCGTCGAACTGGAGCCCGAGGCGGTCCTCCCTTCGCAGTTCTATTCCCGAGTCCTCATCGATGCGTCGCTTCAGCCCGAGAAGCGGCTGATGCTCGCCGTCCTCGAGGACGCGGTCGGCACGTTCCAGAAGTACGCTTCGACGCGTGACCGCACCGCGCAGCGGATGCTGACCGACGTCGAGGAATGGTTCATGGCCGACGAGCACGAGTGGCCGTTCTCGTTCGTGAACGTCTGCAATGCGCTGGGCCTCGAGGTCGAGTACATGCGCCGCGGCCTGAACGGCTGGAAGCAGCGCCACGACTCGGCCGCAGCCGAGGGCAAGGTCGTGCGTTTCCCGTTCCGTCGCGTGAACGGCTCGCGCCACGCCATCACCGGTCGCGCGGTCGGCCTGCGCAAGAGCGCCTGACGGCGCTCGAGATATCGCACCAGGTCCTCTGACGAGCGGGATCGAGTCGAGCAGGCGATCGCCTTCCCCCCCCAGGCCTTTCCTGCGATAAGGCATCGCGTCGCAGCGGACGTGATGATGCTCGAGCAACCACTCGTCCCCCGGGCCCTCCAGCGTCGGCTGGAGGGCCCGGTTCCTCACCTTCGTCCCGATCGGACGCCCCACGCGTGACGGTCCTTACAGAAGCGGACGTCGGCGTCGGATCGGTCGGTGGTGGTCTCGGCGCGTTGCTGCGCTGGATCCGCCC
Source organism: bacterium (assembly GCA_026129405.1). Lineage (NCBI taxonomy): Bacteria > bacterium. Next base: position 513,101 of record JAHCID010000001.1, on the reverse strand, counting down.
GACCTTCGACAATGCGCCCGGGCATCGGCCGGTCCTCGACATCGGCTACTTCGCCAATGTGGTCCCCGTGGCGCCGAACCTCGGGATCGCGATCTCGACCGACGGTGTCGGCACCAAGATCCTGGTCGCCGAAATGGCGCGCCGCTTCGACACGGTCGGCATCGATTGCGTCGCCATGAACGTGAACGACGTCCTCTGCGTCGGGGCGCGGCCGATCAGTCTGGTCGACTACATCGCGGTCGAGGTCGCCGACCCGGCGTTGCTGGGCCCGCTCGGCGAAGGGCTGGCGCGCGGGTGCGAAGAGGCGGGCGTCAACTGTCCCGGGGGCGAGCTGGCCCAGGTTCGGGAGATGCTGCGCGGCACCAGTCCGGGCCATGCCTTCGACCTGGTGGCGACGGCAATCGGCGTCGTGCCGCTGGATCGGGTCCTGAGCGGTCAGGCCGTCTCCCCTGGCGACGTCCTCGTCGGGCTGGAGAGCACCGGCCTGCACTCGAACGGCTTCACGCTCGCGCGCCGCGCGTTGCTCGAGACCGGCGGTCTCGCGCTCGATGCGGTGGTGCCGGAGCTCGGCACGACGCTCGCCGACGCGATGCTCGCGCCGACCCGCATCTACGTGCGGCCCGTGCTGGGGGTGCTCGACGCCGGCATTGCCGTCCGCGCGCTCGCCCACGTCACCGGCGACGGCCTGTTCAACCTGACGCGCACGACGCGTGCGGTCGGCTTCGACATCGAGCGATGGCCCGACGTGCCGCCGATCTTCCGCCTGATTCAGCGGCTCGGCGGCGTGCCCGACGAGGAGATGTGGCGGGCGTTCAACATGGGCATCGGCTTCGGGATCGTCGTTGCGCCGAGCGACGCCGACCGCACGCTGGCGTTGCTCGCCGAAACCGGCGTGCAGGCACACGTGCTCGGTATCGCCACCGACGATCCCGAGCGCACGATCCGCGTCCGACCGAAGGGTCTGGTCGGACGCGACGGGCGCTTCACGCTGGCCGGGTAGCCGTCGCGCGAAGCGTCGCCGCGCGTCAGAGCGGCTGGATCAGAACCTGAGCCACGCCCTGGCCCTTCATCTGAAGCTCGCGCGCTGCTCCCTCGGAGAGATCGAGCTCGCGATGGCGGATGAAGGGACCACGATCGTTGATCGTGATCAGGACCGACCGGCCGTTCTTGAGATTCGTGACGCGAACCTTCGTGCCGAGGGGCAGCGTGCGATGAGCGCCCGTCAGCAGGTTCGGATCGAAACGATCGCCGCTGGCAGTCTTGCGGCCCACGAACCCGGGGCCGTACCAGGATGCCTTGCCGATCCGCTCGGGCGGATAGTCGTCATCCGACACCAGATCGGCACGGGCCGGCACCGTCGTCAGGCAGAAAGCCAGTCCAAGGCAAAGCAAAAAGAGCCGGGGGATCGCTCCCCCGGCTCGTATGAGCACGGTCGTCATGGATCCCGCTCCTCGTACGCCTGCGAAGTTAGCTGACGGGTTCGGACCCCAAGAGCATGGCCCGTCCTGGCGTTGCCGCTGACCAGGATTCACCCCAGAGAACGCTGGGTCCTCCGCTCCCCGACTCGGGGATTCGGCGTGGGTATGTTTACTTAGATTCGGGGGGGCGTTCTGGCCGAAGAGGTACCCGCTGTCAAGGGCGCCGATCGTCCCTGGACGGAGGCGGATGACAATCTTGCACGTTGGTTACGACGTCCGGACGTTGGCGCGGTCGCGGGTTGTCAGGTCACTTTCGGCGTGTACGATCGCTCCATGGCCGGTCCGAACCGCCTCGCGCGCGAGACGAGCCCGTATCTTCTGCAGCACGCCCACAACCCGGTGGATTGGTACCCGTGGGGCGACGAGGCGTTCGCACGAGCACGAGCGGAAGATCGCCCCGTCCTGCTCTCGATCGGCTATTCGTCCTGCCACTGGTGTCACGTCATGGAGCGCGAGAGCTTCGAGGACGCGCACATCGCGGAGCTGATGAACGAGCTGTTCGTCAACATCAAGGTCGACCGCGAGGAACGGCCCGACGTCGACGACGTCTACATGCGCGCCGTCCAGCTGCTGATCGGTCGCGGCGGATGGCCCCTCACCGTTTTTCTCACGCCCGAGCGCAAGCCGTTCCACGGTGGAACGTACTTCCCGCCGCAGGATCGGCACGGGCTCCCCGGGTTCCCGCGCGTGCTCGCGGCGGTCGCGCAGGCGTATCGCGAACGTCGTGTCGACGTCGACAAGGCGACGGCGCAGCTCGTCGCCGGCGTGACTGCGTCGGACGAAGCCACTTCGCCGGGCATGGCTCTCGATCCGTCGCTGCCGCGCCGGGCGGCCGAGGCGCTGCTGGCCCACGTCGATACCGAGTGGGGCGGGCTCGGTAGCGCGCCGAAGTTTCCCCACTCGCAGATTTTCCAGCTGATGCTGCGGCAGCATCGCGCCACCGGCCGTGACGACCTGCTCGCCGCGGTCGTCCTCACCTGTCGATGCATGGCCGAGGGGGGGATGTACGACCAGATCGGCGGCGGCTTCCATCGCTACTCCGTCGACGCCCGTTGGCTCGTGCCGCACTTCGAGAAGATGCTCTACGACAACGCGCAGCTGCCGCGGCTGTATCTCGAAACCTGGCAGATGACGCGGGAGCCATTTTTGCGATCCATCGTCGAGGGCACGCTTGACTACGTGCTCCGTGAGATGACCCACAGCGACGGCGGCTTCTTCTCCGCCACCGACGCCGACAGCGAGGGCGAGGAAGGGCGCTTTTTCCTCTGGACGCCGGCGCAGGTGGCCGCGGTCGTCGATCCCGCCGACGTCGATCTCGTCACTCGCTTCTGGGACGTCACGGACGAGGGCAACTTCGAGGGCCGGAGCATTCCCCACCCCACCCTCACGGTGGAGCAGACGGCGAAGATGTTCGGGCGCTCTCCAGACGACGTGTTCGCCGCCCTCGCCGGGGCGCGCGCCGCACTCTACGCCGAGCGACAGCGACGGGTCCCGCCGCTGCGCGACGAAAAGATCCTGACCTCCTGGAACGCGCTCATGATCGGCACGCTCGCCGAGGCCGGTCGCGTCGTCGACGCGCCCCGATTCGTCGCCGCGGCCGAGCGCGCTGCGGAGTTCCTGTGGAGCTCGGTGCGCCGTGACGGCCGCCTGCTGCACCAATGGACGGCGGGCGAGGCGAAGCAGGACGGCTTCCTCGACGACCACGCATTCCTTGCCGCGGCATGTCTGGATCTGTTCGAGGCGACCGCCGACCGACGGCATCTCGAGCGCGCCCTCGAGCTCGTCGTGACGCTCGAGGCCCGCTTCCACGACTCGGCGGGCGGCGGATACTGGTTCACGGCCCACGACGCCGAGGCGCTCATCGCGCGCGGAAAGAGCGGCGCCGACGGTGCAATTCCCTCGGGGAATGCGACGGCGGCGGTCACGCTGCTTCGCCTGCACGCGCTCACGGCCGAGGATCGGTACCGCGAGCGCGCCGAGGAGATACTGAGGCTCTACGTCGAGGCCGCGACCCGCAATCCGTTCGGCTATGCGACCTGGCTTGAGGCATTGGAGCGCTGGTCCGAGGGCGCGACGGAGATCGTCATCGTCGGTCCGCGCGACGCTCCCGGCGCGCGCGAGCTGTGGCGCGTCGTTGCGGAGCAGTTTCTGCCGAATCGGGTCCTGCTTCGCGCCGATGCCGACGATCGAGATGCGCTCGCACCCGCACGAGACCGTCCGACGGTCGACGGCAAGCCCACCGCGTACGTCTGCCGGCACTTCGCGTGCGCCGCGCCGGTGCATACGCCGGAGGAGCTGGCAGCGTTGCTCGTCGCACCGCGTGCCGGGTGAGCGCCGTTACTCGCCGCGAAACTTCGGCGCGCGCCGTTCCCGTCGCGCGGCGAGGCCCTCCTGCAGATCGGCGCTCTGGCGCACGACACGATGCATCTCCTCGAGGTCGTCGCGGGACACGGTCTTGCGCAGCGCCATGCCTCGCTGGATGAACGCCTTCATCGTTCGCACCGACAACGGGGCATTCTGCGTGATCTGCCGTGCAAGGCCGAGAACCGTGGAATCGAGCTCCTCCGGCGGTACGACGCGGTTCACCATGCCGAGCGAGCGTGCGGCCTCGGCGGCGATCGCCTCCCCGGTGAAGAGCAGCTCGGCAGTCTTGGCGGATCCGATCACGTCGAGCAGTTTCCAGGTGAGGGTCACGGGAACGGCGAGCCCGATTCGCGCGAGCGGCATGCCGAAGCGCGCGGCGTCGGATGCGACCCGGATGTCGCAATAGAGCGCCAGCTCGCAGCCGCCGGCGACGGCGTCACCCTGGACGGCGGCGATCGTCGGCTGGGGGCAGCTCTCGAGGTCTTCGAGTATCTGCTCGAGCCCGCCGAGATCGGCCTCGCCAGCTTCACGCTGGGCCGCCATCTCGGCCAGGTCCATGCCGGCGCAGAACGCCGGGCCGTTGGCGCGGATCACGACCACGCGCACGCTCGGATCCTTGGCCACCCGGCGCAGCTCCCGGCTGAGCAGAGCGATCACGGAAGCGTTCAGCGCGTTCCGCTTCTCGGGGCGGTTCAGCGTGATCGTGCAGACGTAGTCCTCGGTGGAGCTGAGGACTTCGCGGGAGGCGCTCTTCTCGGCCATGGGGCCGAGGGTCTACCGTCTCAGAAGCGGTCCTTCAACGCACGCACCGCGGCGAACAGCGCCACCCGATCGCCCGCCGGGAGGTCGGGAACCCGGACCCGCGCCGACGCCGAGAGCTCCGGGCTGTCGACGCGCAGGAACGGGTTCGTCGCCTTTTCCTCGGCGATCGTGCTGGGGACGGTCGGCTTGCCGTCGCGACGCAGCGTCTCGACGGCCGCGAGCTTGCGCGTCAGGGCCTCGTTCCCCGGCTCCAGCTCGTGTGCGAACTGGAGGTTCTTCAGGGTGTACTCGTGCCCGCAATAGACGCGGGTAGCGTCGGGCAGGGCCGCGAGCTTGCCGAGCGACGCCATCATCTGGGCCGCGTCGCCCTCGAAGAGACGGCCGCAGCCGCCGGCGAAGAGGGTATCGCCGGTGAACACGGCCCCGGCCTCGGCGAAATAGTAGGCGACGTGGCCGCTCGTGTGCGCCGGGATGAGGATGGCACGAGCGCGCAGGCTGCCGACCTCGACCGGATCGCCGTCGCCGAGCTGGTTCGTGATCCCGGGGATGCGTGGGGCGTCGCCCGCCGAGCCGTACACGCGCAGGTTCGGCAGCGTGGCGAGCAGGTCGGCGTTGCCGCCGACGTGGTCGTAGTGGTGATGCGTCGCCAGTACCGTCGTCAGCCGCACTCCCTGCGCGGTCACCGCGTCCAGCACCGGCCCTGCCTCGGCGCAGTCGACCACCGCCGCCGCACGCGTCGCCGGATCGACGACGAGGTACGCGTAGTTGTCGCTCAGCTGCGGAATGGGAACGACGTCCACGCGGCTTGGACTCCCTAGGGCTGCTGCAGGTTCGTCGCGTGCGACTGCTCGGCCGGAATGCGGACGGCCTCGCCGCCGGTGGCGCGCTGCTCGAGGCGGAAGACGCGCTCACGCAGCCCGGCCGCCTCGACCGCGCGCGCAACCTGCTCGCGCGACAGGTCGCTCAGGCGGGCTTCCAGACGGGCGAGGCGATCGCGCAGCCCCGTCGTCTCCCCGGCGCGGGCGATCTGATCCTTGCCGGATTCGAGCACACGCGCCTCGACGCGGGTGAGACGCTCGCGCAGGGCTCCAACCTCGCCGAGCTTGCCGCCGACCTCACGTCCGAGGTCGGTCATGCGCTGATCGATGCGCTCGATGTGCTGGCGGACGCCTTCGGCGTCCGCGACCGGAGCGGCCCGCGGCGTCTCGCGCGCGATCTCGCTCGTGCGCTGCTCGGCGGCCTGGAGCCGCGCGGTGAGCTCGTCGAGCCGGACCTGCGCCGCCGCGGCGCTTTCGACGGCGTTGTTCGCCAGCGTCCGAACCGGCGCGACGACCTCGGCGAGGTCGTTCGTGTCGCGTTCCCCGAGGCGGCTCTCGAGCACCCCGAGACGCTCGTCGATGTCGTCGAGATCGCGGCGGATGGAGACCGCGAAGGCGCTGAGGATGGCGTCGAGACGCTCACCGAGCTGCTCGCCGACGGCGTCGACCAGGGTTCCGAACTGGTACTGCGCGGTGCGGCCGACGACTTCCAGCGTTCGTCCGGCGGCGCCAGCGAGGCTTTGCGCCTGGTCGAGCAGCGCCTGCCCGCTTCCCGTCAGCATGTCCTGGAGCGCAGCGAGTGTTCCACGCGACGGCTCATCCTTGACCCGTGCCATCCCGTCCTCCTTCCGCTCCCGCTGCGGCACATCTACGAGTACGGTTCGTGTCGCCGGCGGCGACGCCGCGTTAGAGCAAGCAGGGCGTACAAAATCAACTCTCGCCGACATGCCGTCGCGCGACGATCACGCGCGCGTCGCTGGATGCATTGCGTCCCAACGCCGTGCGTGAAGTGGTGTATGCGAAGTGCCCGTCACACGCGCGTCACACGCGCGCTCGCCGCCGCGTACGCTTGCGGCACAAGGCTGTGCACTAGGCGATCCCGACGGAACCCGCGTCGGTCGCGGCCCATTGCGTCGAAGGACTTATCAACACCGTGGGGAACGCGCCGATCCGGGCCCTGGAACGCATCCGGAGCGGAGGATGCGCCCGACTCGGATGCGTCGATGGTGACGATTTCTCAGTCAGCACAGAGCCTTAGGTATCAGGCGAAATCGCGTGGCGCCGCCGCGCTGTCCCCAGACTCGTCCCCAGGAGCTTCAGTAAGTCCCCAAGTTATCCCCAGGCCCCCGGTAGCTCGTGGCGACGGCATACAGCTCGGACGAGCCGCGGCGCGAGGCTTCGGGTCGGGTCGTGCGGACGTCGTGGAACTGCGTTCCGATGCGGGCGACGAGCTCGCGCTGGCTCGGGTTCGTGAAGAGCTTCACGAGCAGACGCCCGTCCGGGCGCAGGAGCATCGGCAGGACGTCGAGCACCGTGCCGACGAGGGCGGTGGCGCGCGCTTCGTCGGCGTCGCGAATCCCGGAGAGCTTCGGTGCGAGATCCGAGAGGACGACGTCGGCCGGGCGGCCGAGCCGCTCGCGCACGAGCGCGACGGTGGCGGGATCACCGATGTCGCCGCTCAGGGTTACGACGTTCGGTCCGAGCGGTGCGATCGCCTGAAGGTCGACGCCGACGACGCGCCCCCGCGGTCCCACGCGCGCCGCCGCGACCTGGAGCCAGCCGCCCGGCCAGGCACCGAGATCGACGACGTGATCCCCCGGCCGCAGTAGACGATAGCGGGCGTCGAGCTCCTCCAGCTTGAAGGCGCTCCGTGCCCGCAGGCCGGTGGCCTTGGCCTTGCGGTAGTGGGCGTCCTTGCGCTCGTAGCTCACCCGGCGCTCGGATGCCCGCAGCGCTCACTCGGGCGAATCGACGGGATCGTAGGACGGGTAGTTGCCGAAGGGATCGTCCTGCGGCTCGTGCCCGAAGATCGGCACCATGTCGGGCTGCGAGACGAAGAAGTGGATCGGCCGCATCACGAGCCACTCGAGCGTCCAGCCGACGGCATGTACCGGGTACGACGCCAGCAAGAGCGGATGCGAGTAGGCGTCGTTGTACGCGTCGTGCGCACGCGCCGTTCCACCCGCACAGGCCATCCCCACCACCACTCCGAGCACCACGAGAAGCTTCTTCATGTCCGTCCTCCAGGCCTGGGGCCGCAGCACCCTCGTCGACCGTAGCAGCGGCCCATGGCGTGCTCAAGCCGATTCGACCGGCGCTCCGAGGGCTCCGGACAGAAGTTTGACAGCGTCACGGCCCGGGAATACGACGGCGCGCGATGGGCCGGAGGTTCAAGCCGCTGGAGCCCTTCCGCGGCTGGCGCAAGCTCGCGGTGCACTCCTGGTATGGCACCGGCGACCCCAGCACCTATGCGCTGGTCGACATCCCGATGCAGGGCGCCATCGACTACATGGAGCGCCTGCGCCAGGAGACCGGCGTCCACATCACCCTGACCCACCTGGTGGTCCGCGGCGTCGCGCTCGCGCTGGCCCGCTTCCCGGAGATGAACGGCATCGTCGCGCACGGACGCATCTACCTGCGTGAGACGACGGACATCTTCATGCAGGTCGCGACCGGCGGCGGGGCCGAGCTGTCGGGCCTCAAGATCACCAGCGCCGACCAGAAGAGCGTCCTCGAGATCGCGCGCGAGGTCGAGGAGCGGGTGGCGCGCATCCGTGCCCGGCGCGATCAGCAGGTCGAGCGCACGAAGTCCATGCTCGACCGCATCCCGAGCCGCATCCTGGGGCGGGTGATGCGGTCGATCGCCTACCTCGTCTACGACCTCGACCTCGACCTCACCCGCTTCGGCATCGTGAAGGACGAGTTCGGCAGTGCGATGGTGAGCAACGCCGGAACGTTCGGGGTGGGCGTCGCGCTGGCGCCGTTGATCCCGTTCAGCCGTACGCCGATGGTCGTCCTGATGGGCGCCCTCGAGGACAAGGTCGTCGCCGTCGACGGGCGTATCGTGATCCAGCCCACGATCACGCTCGGGGTCACGCTCGATCACCGCGTGATGGACGGCTACCACGGCGGCCACATGATCCAGATATGCCGCGGCTACCTCGAGAATCCCGAGCCGCACGAGCTGCGGCTGCCGCGGCCGGTCGCCGCGGCTGCGGCGGCGGGCGCTATGCCCAGCCTATGACGCCGACCTGGCGTCCGGCCCCTGCGCCGTCGCGCCGGTAGGAGTACCAGCCCGCGTCGCACGCGGTGCACGGCCCGACCGACACGACGTCGCCGACGCCCGCCGCGTGCAGCAGCGACGTCACCGCAGCGCGCAGGTCGAGGCGATGGCGATCGCCGTCGGGCTGCCACGCGGCGGCCGTGCGCTCGCCGGTGCGCGCGACGAACGCCTCGCGCACCTCCGCCCCGACCTGGTAGCAGCAGCCGCCGATCGTCGGCCCGAGGCACGCGTGCAGGTCTCCCGGTTCGACGGCGAACCGCGCGCGCAACGCCTCGATCGCCGCCTCGACGACGCCTGCCGCGGCGCCGCGCCAGCCCGCGTGCACCGCCGCGGCGAGGCGGCGCTGTGGATCGACGAGCAGCACCGGCGTGCAATCCGCCGTGACGACGCCGACGAGAAGCCCGCGCGCGCCGGTGACGACGGCGTCCGCCGGCGGCCGCTCGTCCCAGCGCGCCGCCTCGACGACCGCCGTGCCGTGCACCTGGCGCGCCGTGACGACCGGCAGCGGCATGCCCGCCGCGGCTGCGGCCGCGTCCCATCCGTCGGCGCCCGCCGCGGCTCGGCCGAGGAAGCCGTGATGCAGGCCGGGCCACGTCCACCCGGGATGACGCAGCACCACGCGCGACGCTCAGCTCACCTGCACCAGCTCGACGCCCTCGGCGTAGGGCCGCCACTCCTCGAGCGTATGCAGCTTGTACGGCTTCTCGTAGAAGACGCGCCGGATGCCGACGTTGATCAGCACCTTGAAGCAATGGATGCACGGCGTGTGCGTGATGTAGATGTCGCCGTCGCGGATCTGCGCGCCGTTCTTCGCGGCCTGCGCGATCGCGTTGATCTCGGCGTGGATCGTGCGGAAGCAGTTCTCCTCGACCTCGCCCGACGGCGTCGTCGACTTGTAGACGAGGCAGCCGACGTCAAGGCAGTGCGGCATGCCGGCCGGCGCGCCGTTGTAGCCGGTCGCGAGGATGTTCTTGTCGCGCACGATCACGGCCCCGACCTTGGCCCGGCAGCAGGTCGACCGCTCGGCCACCTGGCGGGTGATGGTCATGAAGTACTGATCCCAGCTCGGTCGGTCGCTCATGGTCTCCTCGTCAGGGCAGGAGCCGGATCGGCTCCGGTACGAACGTCACGACGAATAGCAGCAGGCTGGCCACCGCGCCCAGCGTCCGGGCGGTGCCGAGGGGGCGGTCGTCGTCGAGCGGCGGCGGGTGGCCGAGCATCAGGAGGGACGTCAGGATCGCGGCCCAGACGAGCCACTCCGCACGCGTCAGGCCGAGCCAGACGAGGAAGCCGATCAGCAGCACCGAGATCACCCGCAGCCGTCCGCGGAACACCGCATGGAGGACGTGCCCGCCGTCGAGCTGGCCCACCGGCAGCAGGTTGAGCGACGTGACGAGCAACCCCGTCCAGCCCGCGAAGGCGACGGGATGGAGCACGACCCGCGACGACTCGACGTCGAGGACCATCCAGACGAGCCAGTGCGTGAGCAGCGAGTCGCCGAACTCGATCATGCCGCTCTCGATCGGCGCCGGCGCGATCGTCGAGTGCGCGAGCCCCCACGCGGTCGCGGCCACGGCGGGGACGAAGCCCGCCCACGGCCCGCCGGCACCGATGTCGAACAGCGCCCGCCGGTCCGGGAAGGGCGAGCGGATGCGGATGAATGCGCCGATCGTGCCCCAGATGAAGACGAGCGGCGGCGCCGGCAGGAAGTAGGGAAGGGAGGCATCGACGCCGTAGCGCCGGCAGAGGAGGTAGTGCCCCATCTCGTGCGCGAACAGGATCGCGAGCAGCGTCGCGGAGAAGGGCAGGCCGGCGAGCAGCAGCCGCAGCGAGGCCTCGAGCGGCGCGCCGTTCCAGAGCGCCCCCGCGACGGTCGTGGTGAGCGCCGTCACGACGAGAAGGACGAGGTGGAGGTACGGGAAACGCCCGCGACGTGCGACCGCGGTTACCGCCGCGGCCGGGCCGGGTACGGCCCGCTCCCACGTCGTCGAGCGCGGCTCCACGGAGCTCAGGCGCATCCCACGGCGACCGGCGTGCCGACGCCGGCGTCGAGCATGGTGCGGGCCGAGCCGTCGCGGACGGCGACCTCGAGGAGCCCCCAGCTGTTGATCAGCGCCACCGGCTGCCCGGCGTCGACGGCTGCATAGGCGGCATCGACCCGGGGCAGCGTCACGCCGGCGATGCTGACCGGTCCCGCGCCCGCTGGCAACGCTGGCTCCGCAATGTTCGTCACCAGGTTGCCGAAGTGGTCGACGTAGATCACGGTGCCGTGGAGGCGCGCTCCCTCCCGCCGGACGGCAGGGAGCGCGAGACGCACTGGATCGTCGACGCGCGGCCCGAGCGCGTCGAGGTCCGTCCCTGTCGCGATCGCCGCGGCGATCGGCGCGAACACGTCGCGACCGTGGAACGTGTGGCTGCGCGGCCGGAGGAAGAAGCGCTCCTCGGTGAGGACCACCGCGCGCCGGACGCCGTCCGCGAAGGCGAGCGCCAGGACGCCGTTGTCGGGGCCGACGAGGATGCCGTCGTCGATCTCGACCGCGAGCGCCCGCCGCGCGCTGCCGACGCCCGGATCCACCACCGCGACGTGGACGCTGCCCGGCGGGAACCAGGCGACGGCGTGGCGCAGCACGAGCGCGCCGGCGAACACGTCCTGCGGCGGGATGCCGTGCGAGACGTCGATCACCGCGACGCCCGGCGCACGCCGCGCGATCACGCCCTTCATGATGCCGACGAAGGGATCGGTGAGCCCGAAGTCGGTGGTGAGCGTGATCGCGCAGTCGCTCATGGCGCGTCGCCGAACAGGCGGCGCTCGACCAGGTCGCAGAGCACGTGGCCGACGAGGATGTGCGTCTCCTGGATGCGGTTCGAGTTCCGACCTGCGGACACGCAGAGCGTGAGGTCGGCCCTCTTCGCGAGCTCGCCGCCGGTGCCGCCGGTGAGCCCGATGGTGGTGACGCCGTGCTCGCCGCAGGCGTCGACGGCGTTCAGCACGCTGCGCGAGTTGCCGCTCGTCGAGAACGCGAGCGCGACGTCGCCGCGCCGGCCGAGTGCCCGCACCTGGCGCGCGAACACCTCGTCGTAGCCATAGTCGTTCGCGATCGCGGTCAGCGCCGAGGTGTCGGTCGTGAGCGCGATGGCCGCGAGCGGCCGGCGCTCGCGCTGGAGCCGGCCGACCAGCTCGGCGGCGATGTGCTGGGCGTCGGCGGCGCTGCCGCCGTTGCCGAAGAGCAGGACCTTGTTGCCGGCCGACAGGGCCTTGGCGACGGTATCGACGGCCTTCTCCAGATTCGCGGCCTGCTCGGCCGCGAACGTCTGCTGCACCTGGGCGCTCTCCGCGAAGAGGGCCCGGATATCGTCCTGGCTCGCCGACACGCTGGAAACCGTATGAGCGGCGTCGCGAGACAGTCAACCCGCGTGGCGCAGCCCGAAGCGGGCGGCGGCCATGTCGGCGATGGTCTCGCCGATGCTGAGCGACGCCGTGGCGGCGGGGGAGGGTGCGTTGAGGACGTGGATCATCCCGGGCGCTTCGACGATGCGGAAGTCGTCGACGAGGAGGCCGTTCGGCTCGACCGCTTGTGCGCGCACGCCGGCGCCGGCGGGCACGACGTCGTCCATCTGAAGGCTCGGCACGAGCCGCTGCAGCGATGCGACGAAGGCGCGCTTCGAGAACGACCGCCACACCTCCGCCATGCCCGTCTGCCAGTAGCGACCCGCCATGCGCCAGAAGCCACCGAAGCCGACCATGTCGCCGACGTCGCGCGGCGAGACGTCCACGTGCCGATAGCCTTCGCGTTTCAGCGCCAGCACCGCGTTCGGCCCGCACTCGACGCCGCCGCGCGCCATGCGAGTGAAGTGCACGCCGAGGAACGGGAACGACGGGTCGGGTACCGGGTAGATGAGGTTGCGCACGAGGTGGGCGCGCTCCGGGCGCAGCTCGTAGTACTCGCCGCGGAACGGCACGATGTGCAGGCCCGGCGGGACGCCGCACAGCCGCGCGATGCGGTCCGACTGCAGCCCGGCACAGTTGACGAGCGCGCCCGCGGTGACGGGCCCGACCGCGGTTTCGAGCACGATGCCGTCGGACGTGCGACGGCAGCCGACGACGCGCGCGTTCGTGCGGATGTCGCCGTCGTACCCGCGCACCAGCGTCGCCATCGTCTCGACCACGCGGGGGTAGTCGGCGATGCCCGTCTCGGGGACGAAGAGGCCCGCGATACCGGCGACGTTGGGCTCATGCTCGCGTAGCTCCTCGGCCGCGAGGCGGCGGATGCCGCGGAGGCCGTTGGCGTTGCCGCGGCGCTCGAGCTCGACGAGCGGTCCCAGCTCGCGCTCGTCGGTGGCGACGACGAGCTTGCCGCAGCGCTCGTGCATGACGCCGTGCTCGGCGCAGAAGCGGTACATGAGGTCGCGTCCGACGACGCAGTTCCGCGCCTTCGAGGAGCCCGGCTTGTAGTAGAGCCCGGAATGGATGACGCCGCTGTTGTGGCCGCTCTGATGCTGGCCGAGCGCGGCCTCGGCCTCGAGCACCACGAGCCGCGCCCGCCGGCGCCCGAGCGCCAGCGCCGTGGCCAGACCGACGATGCCGCCGCCGATGACGGCGACGTCGAAGCGGGCGCCGGACACGCGCGGCGTCAGCCCGCCTCGGGCGGCGTGGGCAGGTCGCGCTCGACGAAGTAGCGCAGCACGTCGGACGGCGCGATGATGCCGACCAGCTTGCCGGCACGGACCACCGGCAGGTGGTGGATGCGCCGCTCGCGCAGGACGGTGATCACCTCGTCGGTGGGCGCGAACTCGTCGATGGTGATAGCCGGCGCCGACATCAGCGTGCGGGCCGGCGTGTCGGCGGCGTCCTGACGGAGCAGCGCGGTGATGATGTCGCTCTCCGTCACCATGCCGACGACGGCTTCGCTGGCGTCGACGACGGGGACGCCGCTGATCGCTTCGCCGACGAGCGTCGCGGCGATCGCGTCGAGCGGCGTATCGGGTGCCACCGAGGTCACCCGCTCGGTCATGAGGTTGCGTGCGTGACCCTTCACGCCGGTGGCTCTAGCGGAGACGGTTCAGCGCGTCGAGCGACGCGGCCGCGCGGTGACACCCTTCGGGGTGGCCGTCGCCGGCGGCAGGACCCGGGGTCGGGGCGGCGGCGTCGGGATGGCGGCGAGGTTCGCCGAGCCCACCCAACCCTCGCATCCCGCGTCGTCGGTGCAGCGGATGCGGTAGCGCGTCCCCCCCGAGCCGCGCGGCTTCCAGGCGACGATGTCGACGACGGTGCCTTCGTCGAGCGTCATAAGGGCGGTGGTGCCGTTCTCGTCCGTCAGGGTGGCACCCTTGGTGCCGGGGCCCGCGGAGCGAATGGTGGCGCGATGGCCGACCGCGAGAACGGGTCCGTCCGAGCCGGCGCTTCGAGGACGGGGAATGCGCGAAGGGAAAACGGGACGCTGCGGAGTCGACACGCTAACGACCCCCTCCCGGACGGCGAAACTCTCTCGAACCCACGTCGCGCTCCTGGTCTGCCCCAGCCGGGGCGGCTTCAGACGTCGTCGCGATTGCCAGCGGGGAGGACGCGTTGCTCCCGGGGGGAGCGGCGCGAGGTCGCGCGCGAACAAGCCGACATCCGTTGACTTATATGGATAACCGCCGCGGCGCCAGTCGCACCCTGCCCGCGCATCTGCGCGGGCAGCGCAGACAGACGTGAATCCCCCCGCGGCCATCCCGGTAGCGCCGCACCTTTTCGGCGAAGCTGCCGATACTCAGGCAGCGGTCCGCCGCCGCCCGGCGGGTGCGCTCGAACGTTCTACAAAACGAGCTTCGTACGAGCCGGCCCCCGACGAAGCGCGGTGCCAGTGGGATGGCACCGCGCTTGCTTCTGGCTCCGAACGAGTCCGCACGCAGAGGAGGAGACGAGATGCTCGCCCCGACGACACGCCCGATCGCCTGCATCCCAGCCGCGCCGCGGACGATCATCCTCCTCGCCGTCGTGGCGTCGGTGCTCTCGCTCGCCGCGCCCGCTGCCGCGGGTCCGCGGGCCGCGGCAGCGTTGGCGCTCTGTGCCCGCGCCGACGCCCTCACGGGCGACGCCCGCGAAGCGATCCTCGACCGCGCCCTCGCCACGGCGGAGCGGGCGGTGGAGGCCAACGACGCCGATGCCGACGCGCACTTCGCCGTCTTCTGCGCCCTGGGCAAGCAGCTGCGGGACGAGGGGTTCGCCCTCACCGCGTTCGCAAAGCTGCGCCGTGCCCGCGCCGCCGTCGATCGCGCGCTGGCGCTGAACCCGGACCACGTGCCGGCGCTCGTCGGCAAGGGCGCCGCGCTGATCGAGACGCCAGCCATCGCCGGCGGCAACGCCGAGCGCGGCCGCGAGCTGCTCCGCCGCGCCCTCGAGCTCGATCCGGAGAACATGGCCGCGCACCTCTACCTGGCCCAAGCCGACGGCGGCCGCCCGCTGGCAGTGGCCCATAGCGGTCCCTGACCCGCTCAGCGCAGCCCGTACTCCTTCATCTTCTTCTGGAGCATGACGCGCGAGAGGCCGAGCGCGCGAGCGGTGTGCGAGACGTTGCCGCCGTGCGCCCGCAGCGCCTCGGCGACGTAGCCGCGCTCGAACGCGGCGCGCGCGGTCCGCAGCGAGCCGGTGGTCGCGTTGCCGTCCGTCGCCGGCGGCGGCGCGGGGGACGGTCGCGCGGCGGCCGACGGGCGCACGCCGCTGCGCAGTCGGGGCGAGAGGTGCTCCGGCTGGATCGCGTCGCCCGGCTGGGCGACGACCACCGCGCGCTCGATCTCGTTCTGGAGCTCGCGCACGTTGCCGGGCCAATCGTGCTGGACGAGGCGTCCCAGCACCTCCGGCGACAGCCCGGCGATGAATTTGTGCTGCCGCTCCGCGGCCGCCGCCAGCAGGTGCTGCGCGAGCACGGGAATGTCGTCGCGCCGCTCGCGCAGCGGCGGCAGGCGGATCGGGAAGGCGGCCAGGCGGTAGAAGAGGTCCTGTCGGAAGGTGCCGCGTGCGACCTCGCCGGAGAGCTCGCGGTTGGTCGCCGACACGACGCGGACGTCGACCCGCCGCGGGCGGGCGTCGCCCAGCGGCGTCACCTCGCCCTCCTGGAGGACGCGCAGCAGCTTCGCCTGCATCGGGAACGGCATCTCGCCGACCTCGTCCAGGAAGACGGTGCCGCCGTCCGCCGCCTCGAACAGCCCGCGCCGGTCGCGGTCCGCGCCGGTGAAGGCGCCGCGGCGGTGGCCGAAGAGCTCGCTCTCGAGCAGCGTCTCGGTGAACGCAGCGCAGTTGACGGCGAGGAACGGCCGGTCCGCGCGCGGGCTGGCGCGATGGATGCCGCGCGCGACGAGCTCCTTGCCGGTGCCGGTCTCGCCCTCGACCAGCACCGCGATCGCCGCCGGCGCCGCGCTCTCCATCAGCCGGAATACCTCCGCCATGGCAGGCGTGGTGCCGACGATCTCGACGAAGCGGTCGCGCCGGGCGAGGTCGCGCCGCAGCGCCACCACCTGCGCGCGCAACCGCTCCTCGGAAGCGCGCAGCTCCTCCCACAGCCGCGCGTTCTCGAGCGCGACGGCGACGCTGCCGCCGAGCGCCTCGAGCAGCGCGAGGTCGTCGTCGGTGAAGTCGCCGCCGTGGCGGTTGATGACCTCTATGACGCCGATGGTGCCGCGCGCCGTCGTCAACGGTGCGGCGAGGAGGTTGCGTGTGACCGCGCCCGTGCGGTGATCGACGCCCGGCCAGAAGCGGGTGTCCCGCGAGACGTCGTCGACCCGCTGCGGATGGCCGCTGCGGAAGACGGCGCCGGCGATGCCGTGCTCGGCGGGGAAGCGCAGCGTCGCCAGCTCGGCGGCGACGCTGGGATCGCTGGCCGTGTACGGGAAGTAGAACTCGTTCTGCTCGGGATCGTGCAGCAGGACGGCGACGCCGTCGCAGTCGAGCACGGTGCGGCAACGCTCGACGATGAGCGGCATGAGCTCGTCGAGCTCGGTCCGGGCCGCGAAGGCGCATCCGAGCTCGTGGAGCAGCCGCAGGCGGTCGGCCTCACGAGCCATGAGCGGCGATGCTAGCCTGCGAGCGGCGCGGCCTTCAACGTGGGACAGGCGCTCCGCGGTGCGGGCGGCACGGCTCTCCGCAACCGGCCCGCGGTTGCGTCTCGGATCGCAGGCGCTAGGCTCCGCCCGTGGCGACCTCGGCCGCGGTCCTCGACGTCCCCGCTTCGCCCGCCGTCCGCCCGGCGGCCCGCGGCTTCGCGCACTACGCCTGGTGGACGCTCGGGGCCACCCTCTTCGTCATCCTCTGGGGCGCCTTCGTGCGCGCCACCGGCTCGGGCGCCGGCTGCGGCAGTCATTGGCCGCTGTGCAACGGCGAGGTCGTGCCGCGCTCGCCGACCGCCGAGACGCTCGTCGAGTTCGGCCATCGGCTCACCAGCGGCGCGGCGCTGCTGCTGGTGATCGGCCTCGTCGTCGGCGCCTGGCGCCGCTTCCCGCGCGGCGACCTCGTCCGCAGCGCCGCCGCCTGGACGGCGGTCTTCATGGTGCTCGAGGCGCTGATCGGCGCCGGGCTCGTCCTGCTCGAGCTGGTCGCGGGCGACACGTCGACGGCGCGCGCCGTGTGGATGGCCGGCCACCTGATGAACACGTTCCTGCTGGTTGCGACCATGGCGCTGACGGCGTACTGGGCGGGCCGCGCCGCGCGGCCGCGCGGCGCGATGCCGCTCGGCGCCCGCATCGCGCTCGGCGCAGCGCTCGGCGGCGTCCTCGTGCTCGGCATCAGCGGGGCCGTGACGGCGCTCGGCGACACGCTCTTCCCGGTCGCGACCCGTGCCGAAGGCGCCGCGCTCACCTTCTCCCCGACGGCGCACCTCTTCGTGCGCCTCCGCATCTGGCACCCGACGCTGGCCATGCTGGTCGGCGCGCTGGTGTTCGTCGCGTCGCTGGTGACGCTGCGGAGCGTCCCGGGCGGCGGCGTCGCACGTCTCGCCGGAGCGGCCGTCGGCCTCTATGCGCTCCAGCTCGTCATCGGCCTCGCGAACGTTTGGCTGCTGGCGCCGATTCCGCTCCAGCTCCTCCATCTGCTGCTGGCGGATCTCCTCTGGATCGTGCTCGTCCTGCTCACGGCGAGCGCGGCGGCGGCACCGGCGTCGTCCTGACGGTTTCGCCTTGCCCGGCTCTGGTCCGTGGGCTAGGGTTCGGACCGTCGCGGGCGTAATTCAGTGGTAGAATGCCAGCTTCCCAAGCTGGACGTCGCCGGTTCGACCCCGGTCGCCCGCTCTCTTTTTGCTTCGCCGATCACGCACTTGCGTCGCGCTCTCGCGGCGCTCCTCGGCGGTCTCTTAGCTGGTGCCGGTTGGGCGTCTGGTCAGGCGCCTGAGTTGCTGCCGTCGACCAGCATGAGCCCGGCCAACATGTACCGACTCATCCCGCTGCAAGCATTGCTATGCCGAAGTGATGGCGCACCGGCTCGAGGCCCCGGGGCAGCTGAACACCGCAACGGCTTCGAGTGTTCGCACGCGCGCATACGGGGCTTGTACGCTAACGGTGTGTCTGGCTGACATCCCTTGATCGCAAGACAGGGATGGTGCGAAATTGCCTTAAACATGGCGCCATCGGAGTCAGCGGGCATTCGATTCGTAACGGCAGGCGAGGTGTCTTGTCCGACACCCGCCATAGGCTTCAGGAACGTCGCCAGGCGTCACATCGCTACGACTTCGACACTGATGCCGTCCACCGGCTCATCCGCGACATCTACGCGACCTCGGCTCCCAGCCATCCCGCGACCATCAACGTCGTCGAGGTGTATACGCTGGACAGGTTCTGCTCCTCGTTTCCATCCGCACAGACCGCGCATGTCCTGCTCGACTACGGATTCGTCGAACTACTGATCGACAATCTCACGGTCGAGCACCTGTCCGTGACCGACCAAGGGCTGGTGGCCGCATGGTTTCAGGCGGGTCAACCGGAACCCTCCGACGCGTTCGCTCGAGACATCGGCATATCGGGCTCGATGATCATGAGGGACATCGCCTGCAAACTGCTGGACGGCATAGTGAAGAACGACACCCACCGAGCACGACTGATGGACACGCTGTTGTGGTCAACTGACGATGGGGCGTAGGCCAGCCGAGGCCTATTACGATCGACTACGCCAAGAAGAGTGCGACAAGAACCTTCTGGACATCCTCCTGGAGAGGTCCGATGCGCATCGCGCCACAATTTCGGACCTCCTCGCGCAGGTTTGCGCTTTCGTCGCATGCCACGAGATCGCCCACGTCGTCTGGTCAAAGCTACAAGTTCACGAGTGGCTGGCAAGCAATGCTGGCCGACGGACCATCGCGATCTTCAACGAACTCGCAACTCTCGAACTACCGGCGGCGAACGGAGAAGAGATCGTCCAGATCGATCAGCATATCCAACACGCGCGCTCGCACGAGGAGGTCGCCAGGCGCGCAACCAGAGAGGCGAATGCAGCCCCCGGATGGCATCTCAGGGACTCCCGCATCCGCTCAATGCAGGAGGCGTAGACCAGTGATGACGCCCGGATCACGGCCGTAGTTCTTAAGCATCAAGTCTGCGCCATCTGAACCATCCGGGCCACAGCCACGAGGCCATCTCCGGGGTAGCGGGCCGCACCAAAGTCGGAACCACGGGCACTAACAGCGTCGCGCCGACACCTACCAATGCGCCGAGCAGGGCGCGCGGTTTCACCTTTTGCGTGACACCTCACGAGGGTGGTTGAGCGAGCGCTCGAAACTTCAGAGATTCTACCAATGGACCCCTCCTTTCGATGCGGTGAGTTCGGCGAGCGTGTGGCTGTTGTCGGGAGCGCATGCCAGTTGTACCCGCGGCAGGCTGTCAGTCATCTCGTCTCGACGAGGGCTACTTCGTCGGCTCAGAGGCGTGCCGCGAATGCCATGCGCCGGAGTACGAGGCGTGGTCCGGGTCGCTCCATCGGCTGCACCTCGTATCCCCGATCCCGTCCGAGATTCGTTGAGGCCTCACGAACCGCGGCGCGCTGATGACCAAAGTCTTCGAGGACGCGGCCATCCGCGCGAAGAAGCAGCTCCACTTGGACGTTCAGCGCGAGACGCGATGAGAGAATAGTTGCGTCCCCCGTTGCGGGCAGCTAACCTAACATCTTCGGCGATGGGGTTCGCCGTATAACTGCCCGAAGGGCTGATGACTCCTACCATGAGCAACAACGATGGTAGCGATCGCCCTTCAAACCGCCAGCCCCTCCCCCGTCGGTCCCGCAGGCTTGCGCGAGTTCGCGGCCATCGCGGCCAAGCTTGAAATCAGCGCGCTTTCCGTTGAGACCGCTGAGTTCGCCGATCGGGTCGCCGCGGGGCTCTTTTACGTAGCATGCGTCGGCCCGCTGACACGACCACTTGCCGAATCCCAACAGCGCATCACGGCGTTGAGGCAGGTCGCGGCATCTGCGGAGCACTCGCTGCGTGCCTTCGGCTCCTTGCTGACCGCAGAAGAGAGCCGACTTCGAGCCCAGTTCGTCGAACGACAGCAGGCATTCCGGATGCGCGTAGGCCCGGCTGCGCAGGAGGAACTCCGCAGCGTCATCGGGGCTGGCGAGTCGCATTCTCGCGTCAAGCGTTGGCGCGACGCGCATCAGGTTGCCCAGCACATCTATCGTCGCCTCCTCGATTCCTGGCGACAGGAAGAACAACCGATAGCCGAGGCCGCATATCGTTCCGCGATGAAATGGTTTGTCGACCTCGCCAACGATTTTCTCGCCAGGGTGGTCTCCCAGAGTGGTGGTCAACCAGCGGAGATACCGCCCGTTCTCGAAGCTGGACGCGGATTTCACGGCAAGAGCGGAATCTACTTCACGGAGCTAATATACATAACCAGCCGCTCTCCGGCGCGATGGTTCAGCGATCTGTTTCGGCTCCCGGGATTCTTCACCTCGACCCTCATGGAGCACCCCGTCGACTACCTGGATCGACTGATCGTCGCCAACTCGACTCGCGTGACTAGTGACCTCGACGACCAAGTGCGCGAGAGCCACCGGCGGCTCGAACAAGAGCTCCGCGAGCGAATCCGAGACGGCTATGGGATTGCTGAACGTACTCTACAGCGCGCCCAAGTGCAGCAACGGCGAGGCGCGGAAGCGACCGCCGAAGAGCGCGAGCGACTAACCGCAGCTCGAGAGGCGATCCGAGCGATTCTCCAACGGCACGGATACGCTCCATGAGCTTGTCGCTCTCACGCTTTGCCCTCGCAGCCCTCGGCGGACTCGCCGGCTGCGTCGCGCGTTACTGGCTCATCGACGTCGTGCAGACCCTCGCCAACCATGGCTTCCCGTGGGGAACACTCGTCGTGAATATCCTCGGGAGCTTCCTCATTGGCCTGGTAATGACGCTGTCTCTCGAGCGCGGGCTCGTCGGCGCCGACCTCCGCATCCTGCTGACGACGGGGTTCTGCAGCGGGTTCACGACCATGTCCACGTTTAGCTATGAGACGCTCGCGCTCCTCCGCGAGGGGGAGCGATGGCTCGCCATGGGAAACCTCGGCGTTACGTTCGCCGCGTGCCTTGGCGCCGTGTGGCTGGGAAGCATCGCGGCGCGTCTACTGTGAGGACATCATGAACATCATCGACGAAGGCAAGCTCTTACGCATGTTCATCGGAGAGTCGGACCGTTTCCACGGCAGGCCGCTCTATGAGCTGCTCGTGGAGAAGGCCCACACATTGGGGCTGGCAGGTGCCACGGTGTGTCGCGGAATCGCAGGATACGGCGTGCACAGTCGGATCCACACCGCCAAAATTCTCCGCCTGTCGGAGGATCTCCCGGTCATTCTCGAGATTGTAGACACGGACGAGAAAATCCGGGCAGCGCTCCCCGAGTTCGGCGCGATGATCGAGGCAGCAGGAAGCGGCGGACTCGTCACTCTCGAGAAGGCCGAGGTCATTCGATACGTGCACGGGAATGCCACGGAGTAAGCCCATCGACGTCGGGGCGCTTCTGCCGTGCAATAGGAAGCTTTCCGCTACGACCACTGCATCTGCCGCGAAGCCGGCGCTCGGTTCGGATGTGCCGCGGGAGCCGCGCCGGGCCATCTTCTTCGACGTGGAGAACGCCAGTCGCGCCACACACATCGCCGCCATGCTCGATCATCTCGGCCTGCCGGATGGGGGGCGCAGCTATGTGTCGGCAGTCGGCAATTGGCGTGTCGTCAGCGTCGAGACGTCACATCTTCTGTCGCGTGCCGGCGCGACGCTGCTTCACAGTGCGCCGGTCATCGGCGTGAAGGACTGGAGCGATCTGCGCATCGCAGTGGATGTAGGTCGCTGGCTCGGTGATGCCTTCGCGGGGGATACGCTGGAGATCGTCAGTGACGATCAGGCCTTCGACGCGGTCGGCGACGTCGCCGCGACCCGAGGCGTGGCATTTCGGCGGCTGTCCCTGCGCGCTCTCGATCAACGCCGAGAGGCGACTCCGTCGTCTGCGCGGAGCTACAACGAATGCAGCCGTCGACGCCGTTCCCACAGGCGCCGTCTTACGTGAACCTGCTTTGACAAGAGCAGAATCCACCTCATCAGGTGCGATCTCGACGCGGCGATCCTCCGCGATTGGTTCACGATCGCCTTGGAGTCTTGAGCGGCCTCACTCCCGCGGGCGACTGAGACACCTCTTCTCCGCTGGGACATGACTCGCTGGTTCGGACCTACCTGGCTTGGCCGGGGAATCGTCGGCATCGTGCTCGCGACCTTCTTCTCGGACGTCGCGCACGAAATGGCGACCGCCACTTTGCCGTTGTACCTGCAGACCATCGGATTTGGCGCCGCGGCCCTGGGTGTCATGGAAGGCTTCGCCGATTTGCTATTCAGCCTCTCCAAGCTAGTCGGCGGTTGGGTCGGACATCACACAGAGCACAAGCGCCGATGGGGCTCCCTCGGATACCTCGTCACGGCGCTTGGAACGGCATCACTTGCGCTGATGCAGACGTTCACCGGTCTTCTCGCGGCACGCTCGATCGCATGGCTAGGGCGCGGCTTCCGCGCGCCGCTCCGCGACTGCATGCTTGCCGATGAGGTCGGCCCCACGCACTTTGGCCGGGCCTACGGTGTCGAACGCGCCGCGGACATGCTCGGCGCGGTAGCCGGGCCCCTCCTGGCTGCGCTGCTTATCGCATTCGGCGTCGGCGTCTCCAGCATCATCCTGCTGACACTTGTGCCAGCCCTAGTGGCGGTCCTCTCGTTCTTCTCGCTAACCCGGGACCGCCCGGTCGCGGACGATGCACCGACTACGTCGGCGAGCCTCCGACTCCCGCGCCGCTTCTGGCTTTACCTCACCGGCGTCACGCTCTTTGGCCTGGGCGACTTCTCTCGCACCTTTCTCATTCTGTTAGCCGCCGCGACATTCGCACACGGCACTGGGTCCACACCGAGCACGCTATCGGTCCCCGTGCTTCTCTACGCCGTCCACAATGCCATCAGCGCTGCCGCGGCGTATCCTGCAGGCCGCCTCGGCGACCGCGGCTCCAAGCTCCGCGTTCTTGCCGGCGGATATGCACTCGGCGTTGTCACCAACATCCTGCTCGCCTTCAGTAGCGGTGCTCCCGCACTCCTTGTCCTTGCCATCATGTGTTCGGGTGTCTACCTCGCGACGGAGGAGACGCTCGAGAAGGCCGTCGCTGCCGAGATACTTTTGCGCGAGCAGCGAAGTCTCGGCTTCGGGGTTCTCGCCGCAGCCAATGCCGTAGGTGACATGGCTTCGAGCGTCACCGTCGGCCTTCTGCTCTCCGCGGGCCATACCGTGCTCGCCTTTCTCCTCCCGGCGGGTATGGGGCTCCTTGGCACGCTATGGATGGTGCACCTCGGGCGTTCGGAAGCACCGATGCTGGAGCCCGCGAGGTCTGCCTAGGAAAGCGCCGCTGTCCGATTGTGGCGGCAGTCCTTCGCCAAGGCCGCTGTCGTTCCACGCAGGACAGCCGAAATGCTGGTGCCGGTTGAGCAGCGGAGATCCGTGAAGCTCAGTGAAGCTCATACAAACCGTATCGAGACCTACGTTCTCGACTCTGCTGAGATTATTCCCACGGATCGTAGTCCTCCGGGCTTTCATCGAAGAACAGCTTCCCAAGCTGGACGTCGCCGGTTCGACCCCGATCGCCCGCTCTCTGCGTGCCACACATCAGGGGATTGCCCGGGAAGCCAGCGGGCTAGACTGACGCAAAAGTCCGCGGTAGACCCCTCGGAACAACGATCGACTCGGGCTGGCCGTCCACACGTCCGCCTGCGAAGGAAGGGCGCAGATGAGGCCCCCGCACATAGTCCCAAGCTCCCCTTCGGAACGATCCCACCGTCTCTCCGGAAAGGGGACACCTCGCATGCGAATGAAGGGCGTCCACATTGGCGCGCTCGTCGGCATGGTCCTCGGCGCGACGCTTTTCGGCTGGAGCAATGCGGACGCAGTGCTTTGCGTGAAGAGCAAGAAAGGCGTCATCGCCAAGGTGACGATCCGAGACGGTGCCTGCAAAAAGAAGGAGAGCGTCGGGGATGCGAGCGTCCTGCTCGGGCTCCCCACGACGACTACGTCCTCCACGACGACCACCACGTTGCCGGGAAAACGAGCCGCGCGGATCGTCGACAGTGCCGGCAACGACGTCGCCTGGGTGAACCCGAACGTCGGGTTGCTCGGCGAGGGGGTTTGGGCGCTGAGCACGATCGACGATCAGGCGATCACATTCCCCATGCGCAGCAGCGGCCCGGCCGTCATAGATGGCCTGAAGGCCCTCGGGTACGTGGAACCCCCAATCGCACGGGACGACTTCTTTTACGGGTTCGAGCACGAGGGGACCGATTGCGAAGGAGACCTCGTCGCACCATTTTTTAGTGCCCTCCTGCCTTTGAGTCAGGGCTACGGCGACCTGGTCAAGATCGCCTATCCCAGCATGGACGGTAGGAGCGGTTATGTGCTGACGTCGGAGCTTCACGTCGGGGTCTGGTCGCACGAGGATATCCAGGTCGCGTGTGCCACGCCTCCCGATCCAGCGCCCACGAACGTCGCTTGCAACGGTCCGGAATTCGCTCCCATCGGATCGGAGTACCCGTGCCAACTGGATTCGACGACCCAATGTACATGCCGCCGCTGCTGTGCGACGTTGCCGGACGTGCCGCTGCCTTTCTGGCGCGTGCAGACCATCGATCTAGGTTTGGGAGACAGCAGGCCCCCATTCAAGGTCGAGCACTGAACCGCGGAAGGACGTCAGTGAGGCCCCTCGCGCATAGTTCCAAGCTCTCCTTCGAACCCACTGCTTCTCCAGAAAAGGGACATCTCGTATGCGATTGAAGGGCGTCGAAGTTTGCGCACTCGCCGGCATGTTCATCGGCGCCACGCTTTTCGGCTGGAGCGATGCGAACGCCGTGCTTTGCGTTGCGAAGAACAAGAAGGGCGTCGTCACCAAGGTGACGATCCGAGGCGCGGCCTGCAAAAAGAAGGAGAGCGTCGGGGATGCGAGCGTTCTGCTCGGGCTCCCCACGACGACTACACTCCCCACTACGACCACCACGTTGCCGACATTGTCGGGAACACGACCGCGGATCGTGGACAGCGCCGGCAACGAGGTCGGCTCGCTGATGTCGTTCGGCAGCTTTGGGGTTGCGGCGCTGCGCACGATCGACGGTCAGCCGACCGTATTCCCCATGAGCACCGACGGCCTGGGCTTCTCATCCATATTAGACGACTTCCAATACCAGTTCGCACATCAGGGGGCGCAATGCGTAGGAGGCCGCTTCTCACTCACCGATAGTAGTACCGCCCTGTTTGCTGGCGACCTGATGAGGGTGGTCCTTCCCAGCGCGGACGGTAAGAGCGGCTATCTCTTCACGTCAGAGGTGGACGCCGAAGTCAGCACCGGCTCTTATTCGCAAGACGCTTTCGCCTACAAGTGCGCGACGCCTCCCGATACGGCGGCTCCGACCGTCACTTGCGACGACCTCGACCCTGCACCGGACCCCGTCGGCGTCGTTGTTCCCGTCGGATCGGCGTTCCAGTGCCATCCGACGACGATGTTCGGAGTGGAGACTGGCGCATGTACGTGCATCCGCTGCTGCGTGACGCATGACGTCCAGCCGCCCGATCCCGCAGTCAGTCTGTATCGCGTGGAGACCGTCGATTTGGGCTTGGGCAACGTCACGCCCCCCTTCAAGATCGAACGCTGATTCCGATGATCCGGGAAGTCTCTCGCGAGACTTCCCGAGTCGCCGTCCCATCGGGCGCTCGTGCACGAGACGTTCGTCATCATCGGTGGCGTGTGCTCGCTCTCCGCGAGCTTAAGGCCGCGGCGGAGACGGCGTTGGCTGCTGCGGCGTCTCCTGTGCATCGCCTTGGTAGCTGGTGCCGGTAGTGGTGCCGGTTGAGCAGCGAAACTCAGTGAAAGGCCGTGAAAGCCGTAGAAGCCCAAACGTGTGGTGTTCCCCGAGGGGAACACCACAGGTGCTCCAACCACGAGCGCCGGCTTGACGCGTGCGACCTTCGGCGGCCGCAGACCGAGCCGGAACACCCAAAAGTCGATCTGCGGACCACGCCGACGCCGACGGCCTGCTACCGGTGATTCCATCCGTGGTTCACACGAATGTCGCCGAGACGCCCGGACGGCGCGACCCCTCTTGCGCTACGGTCCCGCCCCATGCTGGGCACCATCGAACGAGTCCCACGGCCCCGTCGCCGCCTGGCGGCGGCCGTCGCGGCATCCGTCACCCTCATCGCCGGGTTCCTGCTCCCGGCCCGGCCCGCTGACGCCGCGGGCGTCACGACCCATGGCTGGATGGCCGTCGAGGCCATCGACCACGTGGCCGACCCCGAGCTGCAGGCGTTGCTGCGTGCGCACGCGCACCAGGTTCGGCTTGGCGCCATGCTCCCCGACGCCGGCTACTTCGGTGCCAACACGTTCGGCGAGGAGGCGCACTGGCAGCGC
Source organism: bacterium (assembly GCA_026129405.1). Taxonomy (NCBI): domain Bacteria; species bacterium. Next base: position 486,480 of record JAHCID010000001.1, on the reverse strand, counting down.
TTCATCGACGCGTACGTCGCCCTGATCCGCGCCAAAGGGTGCGACGATCGCGCCGAGCTCGTCGACCCCGCCGGGCCGTGCGCCGACTTCGTCGCCCACGTGATGGGCATGGCGGGGCACGGCATGGGCGACGAAGTGTGGGACTGGCTGTTCGAGCCGTACGGCGCCGACCTCGAGGAGTACTACCTCGTGCCGGGCAACTCGCTCTTCAGCGAGGGCGGTGCGGAGACGCAGATGGACCTCGTCGCGATCGGCGTGCACGGCATCCCGCGTCCCGTCATCCGGCCGCTGCCCGACCTCGACCTGCTCCTCCAGGCGTTCGCGGATGCCGGCCTCGCCGGGGTGACCAAGGAGCAGTTCGAGCTGGCCGCGCTCCCGGAGCTCGTGTGGGACGTCGAATCGCTCTGGGCGACGGAGCACCTGGCCGGCGTCCAGGCCTCGATGCCATGGATGTCGGCCAACATGAGAACCGCACCGGGCGGCGTCGACTTCGCCGCAGTCGCCATTGCCGGCTACTGGTCGTCGATCTGGCAGCGTCTACAGGGCCTCGAACCCGCGACCGCGGTGTCGATCACCCACCCGGCGCCCGGCCAGGACGACCTGCCCTCCACCGGCTGGGTGCGCACCTACGAGCCGGGCTCCGCCCGCGGGCGAGGCGGCGCGGTCACGCGGATCACCGCCGTGCTCACCGACTCGATGCCGTACCGGCGGCCGGGGGGCGCGCCGGTGTCCAACCAGCTGCCCGCGGGCACGATGACGATCACCGACGGGGCCACCGGCGAGGCCGTGCCGATCATGTCCGGCTACCCGCGGATCGTGCCGTACACCGCCGACCCCGGTGAGCACCTGATCGACGTCCAGCCCGCGGTCGACCTGCGCACCTGCGCCTGGCACCGGGTCGATGTCGGCGTGGCGACGCCGCTCATCGATGCCCGGGGCCGGCCCGTCGCGCCCTACTCGTGGCTCTTCCGCACCGCGTGCGCCCTGGATCAGTGCGCCGACCGCTCCGGACTCGCAGCCGCGCGGTGCCACCTCCTTCGCGGCCAAGCCTTGGATGCGTGCGGGGCCACACCGCCCCCACGGGTGCGCCGGCCACTCGAGCGCGCCGTCGAATGGGCCGATCTCGCGCTGGTCGAGAGCATGGAGCTGCGCCGGCATCGGCGGTTGCGCAACCTGCTGCGAGCAACGAAGCGAGCGCGAAATGCGCTGCAACACGCTGCGGCGAAAGGCGCGGTGGGCGCGTCTTGCGCGACGGCCCTCACCGACGTTCTCGATCAGGCTCGTGATGAGGTGCTTCCGATGCTCGACTGACGGTGCCGCGGAACGACGGCGGCAGAGCCCCGATCGCGCGCTCCTTCCAAGCGCGCGGGAGGCGTCCCGCGTCGCGTCAGCCCAGCTCGGCCAGCAGCGCCGCGGCGTCCTCCTGATCGCGCAGGTCGAAGCCGTCGGTGAATCAGCCGTGGGCCGGCGCGAGCAGGCTGCTCGTGTCGGCGCGCCTGCCCTGCCGTTGCCAGAGCCGTGCGAGGCCCATGGCAGCCCGCAGCCCGTGCAGCCGGTTCTCGTGCCGCCCCGCGATCTCGAGGGACTGCGCGAAAAACGCGCCTCCGCCTCGTCCTCCGCGCCGCCCCGGTCGACCACGATCTGTGCGTGCAGGCGGTGCAGCTCGGCGTCGACCCAGTGCGCGCCCTGACCCTCGGCGCGCACGAGGCCGAGCCCGACGTACATCGACGCGTCGTCGAAACGGCCGACCCGGCACAGGCGATCGGCGAACAGCGTGAGGAAGCCGGACGCGCCGATGCCGACGGCCACGACGTGCGCCAGGAGGAGATCGAGCGCATCTGCGGTGCGTTCGGCGGCGGCGAGCGCCTCGTGCCCGACCGCCTCCCCCGTGGCGAGGTCACCCTTCACGAAGTAGGCGGTTCCCAGCCCGACGAGCACGCGCGCCAGCTCCGGTGCGTTGCCGATCCGGGATGCCAGCTCGCGTGCGCGCGTGTGCGCCGCCTCGCGCGCGCCGCAGGTGGCCGATCGCCTCCTCGTTCGCCGACCGCTCCGCCGCGCGCTCGCCGGCGCGGCGATAGTGCGCGATCGCCTGCACGGCGAGTCCTGCCTGGTCGTAGTGGCGCGCGACCACCTCGGGCTCCGCCGCGGCCTGCTCGGGGAAGCGCTCGGCGTGAGGCGCCCCGCGGCGGTCGCGATGCGGCCGCGTACGCCGCTTGGGCTGACGACGCGATGGAGCGCGAGCGGCTCATGTCCGCCCTCGCGCACGTGCGTGCCGCGGTCCTCGATCACGAACGTCCCGGCCACCAGACGGCGCGTCGCGCGCGTGATGACGACGCTGTCGGGCTCCGCCGCGCGCTGTACGCGCGCCGCCATGTGGGGGACGTCGCCGAGGGCGATCATCGCGCTCGACGCGCCGCCGCCCATCTCGCCGATCACGACCGGCCCCGTGTGGATGCCGACGCGGGCGGCCAGGCGGATGCCGTGCTCGCGCTCGATGGCGTCGTTCGACGCCTGCAGCGCGCTCAGTATCTCGAGCCCGGCGCGCACGGCCCGCTCGGCGTCGTCCTCGTGCGCCTGCGGATAGCAGAAGTACGCGAGCAGCCCGTCCACTAGGTACTGGGCGACGTGTCCCTCCCAGCGCTCGATGACCGTCGACGCCGACTCCTGAAAAGCGCGGACGACGCTGCGCAGATCCTCGGGATCGAGACGCTGCGCGAGCGCGCTCGCGTCGGCGAGGTCGCACGACATGACCGTCAGCTGGCGGCGCTCGGCGGCGAGCCCACGATTCGCCGGCGTCGCGGCCGGCGCCGGCGATGGCGGCGAGTCGACGCCGTCGAGCGTCGCCTCCGCGAGCGCCCCGTCGAGGCTCCACTCGCCGTCGCGCAGCGCCAGGCGCCGGCGATCCAGCAGGTGGTCGACCGCTCCGACGAGCCGCAGCGCGTGCCCGTCGCCGTGGTCGAAGAGGGCGCGCGCGACGTCGCCGTCGAAGGGGTCCGGTGCCAAGCGGCGCACGAGGTAGGACGCGACCTGCTCGCGCGAGAGCCGACCGAGGGCGATCTCGCTGCACAGGCCCGCCGCGCGCAGCTGCTCTCGCGCCTGGACGAACGGATGGCCGGCGGTCACGCCGGCCGGCCGCCAGGAAGCAACGACGAGCAGCTGCGCCGGGACCGCACGGCGCGTGAGATGGGCGAGCGCGTCGATCGTCGAGGCGTCGCTCCAGTGGAGGTCTTCGATCACCAGCGCGAGCGGCCGCTCGGCAGCGAGGCGCTCCGCCACCTCGCTCAGCTCGAGCGGCCGACCTTCCCAGCTCGGATGCGCCGCGCGCGCAGGCCGTCGGCGGTGGCGTCGTCGACCCGCCCGGGGGAGCTGCAGGAGCCAGCCGAGCGGCGCCACCAGCGGTCAGCGTGCCGCGCGCTGCCCGACCGCGTCGGCCGCCGCGGTCGGCCGCGGATCGCGGAGCACCTGCCGCGCGCCAGCAGCTCCCGGAAGCAGGTCGGACGAGGGGGGTGTTCTGCAAACAGCGGCGACGACTGAGGAATTCGCGGAACTCCTTGACCGTCCGGGTTTCGCTGCGGTACGGCCGCGAACGGCTCGCCGGCACCGTCGAGAAGGTCGCTCCGGACCCTCGTTGCGGCATCGTCGGCGAGCCGCCCGACGGCGGCGACGCGCCGCAGGAAGTCTGAGGTTCGTATGCTACGCAGTCTGCTCGTCCTCGCGCTCACGGTCGCGACGCCGGCCCTCGCGATGAAAGCGCTGCCGTCGCCGACCGTCCAAACCGCGAACGGTCCGGTGACGGGCACGGTGACCGACCGCATGGGAGCCTTCCTCGGCGTTCCGTACGCCGCACCGCCGGATGGCGGGCTTCGCTGGAAGCCGCCGCAGGCGCCGGCTCCGTGGGCGGCCCCGCGCGACGCGACGGCGTTCGGCAACGCGTGTCCGCAGAGCGCCGGCACCGACGAGGATTGCCTGTTCCTGAACGTCTACGTTCCGACGAAGGCGCTGAAGCATCCGCGACGGAGGGTTCCCGTCATGGTCTGGATGCACGGCGGCGCCTACTTCCTCGGCTCCGGCAGTCAGTTCGATCCCACGAAGCTGGTGACGACCGGCGGCGTCATCGTCGTCACCGTGAACTACCGGCTCGGCGCGCTGGGCTTCCTGGCGCATCCGGGGTTGAGCGCCGAATCGTCCTACGGCGGCTCCGGGAACTACGGCATCATGGACCAGCAGCTGGCGCTGCAGTGGGTGCAGCAGAACATCGCCGCGTTCGGCGGCAATCCCAAGCGCGTGACGATCTTCGGCGAGTCCGCGGGCGGCAACAGCATGTTCGCGCATCTCGTCTCCCCGACGGCGAAGGGATTGTTCCGTCGCGTCATCAGCGAGAGCGGAACGTCCGAGCAGCGGCTGCCGACGCTGGCCGAAGCGGAGGCCACCGGGCGGACGTTTGCCGGCGCGGTCGGCTGCGCGGATCAGACGGCGGCATGTCTGCGCGCGCTGCCCGTCGCGACGCTGCTCGCGCAGCAGAGCCTGCTCGGCAGTCCCGCCCTGCTGGGCATCGCGGCGACGCCCAACGTCGACGGCTACGTGCTGCCGAAGTCGATCGATGCCGCGCTCGCGAGCGGCGAGTTCCATCGCGTGTCGGTGATCAACGGTACGAACCGCGACGAGATGCGCATCTACATCGGCCTGTACGTGAACCAGGTCGTCGGGCCGATCACGCCGTCTCAGCTGCCGGGGCTCACCGCGGTCTTCTTCGGAGCGAATACCGATGCGGTGCTGGCGGCATACCCGGCGAGCGACTACCCGAATCCCGACCTCAACTACACGGCGTTCCTGACGGATTACATCTTCGCCTGTCCGGCGTTCGAGGCCGACACGGCGATGGCGCGGTTCGTGAAGGTCTTCGCGTACGAGTTCGCCGACGAGAACGCGCCCACGCTGGGATTCCCCCCGGCGACTTTCCCGTACGGCGCGTCGCACGGCTTCGAGCTGCCCTATCTGTTCGACTACGCCGGCTTCGTCCCGACCTTCAGCGCCGACCAGCAGGAGCTGTCCGACCGCATGATTCGCGCGTGGTCCAGCTTCGCGAAGCGCGGGAGGCCGGGAGGGACGTGGAAGCCGCTCCGGCGCTCGGGCGACGGCTTCTTCGCCTCGCTCGTCCCCCCGCGGCCCGTCCGCCTGGCGGCGTCCGATTTCAGCGCCGCGCACAAGTGTACGTTCTGGCGCTCGCTCGCGGGCGGGTAGGCGACGTCCCGCCCGATCTCCTCGTCGCCTCCTCGCGGCTACTGACAGCCGAACTTCTGCACGCGGTCGTTGTTGCGGTCCACGACGAACACGTGCCCGTGGCCGTCGGTCGCGATGCCGGTCGGCGTGTCGAACGGCCCCTCACCGGTGCCCCGCTCCCCCACTCGCCGAGGTACGCCCCGCCGGCGTCGAAGCGCTGGACGCGGTTGTTGAGGAAGTCTCCGACGAAGATGCGCCCGCCCGGGCCGACGGCGATGTCGGTGAGGCCGTTGAGCTGCCAGGGCCGATGATGACAGGCGACGAGCGTCGGGACGAACCCCGTGCCGCCCGCGCCACGAGCGCTCAACCGCGCCGCGCGGCCTCGATCGCCGCGACGTCGATCTTCTTCATCGTCATCATGGCGTCGAATGCGCGCTTGGCCTCGGCGCCGCCGGCGGCCATGGCCTCGGTCAGCACCCGCGGCGTGATCTGCCAGGAGAGGCCCCACTTGTCCTTGCACCAGCCGCACATGCTCTCCTCGCCGCCGTTGCCGACGATCGCGTTCCAGTAGCGGTCGGTTTCGGCCTGATCCTCGGTGGCGATCTGGAAGGAGAAGGCCTCCGTGTGCGGGAACTGCGGCCCGCCGTTGAGGCCGATGCAGGGGATGCCGACGACGGTGAACTCGACCGTCAGCACGTCGCCCTGCTTGCCGTCCGGATAGTCGCTCGGCGCGCGATGCACGGCGCCGACGGCGCTGTCGGGAAAGGTCTGCGCGTAGAAGCGCGCGGCGGCTTCGGCGTCCCCGTCGTACCAGAGGCAGAGGGTGTTCTTGTTCATGGAGCGACTGTGATCGAAACGGCGCGGCGCCGGAAGGCGCCTCGTCGTCCGAACACTCGCGTCTGCAGCGCCGTGGCCGCCTCGACGAACGCCGCCGACACCGCCGGGGTGGCGAGCTCCGCGTTCATCATCAGGCCGATCTGCCGGCGGCCGTCCTCGGTGCTCAGCACGACGTCGCGGAAGCCGGGAATGGCCCCGTCGTGTCCGAAGACGGGCCCGGCCGGCGTCTCGATCACGAGGATCCCCAGGCCGTAGCCGAAGCCCCGATCGGTGGGGAACGGCGTCTTCATCTCGGCCAGCAGCGAGGGCGGCAGCAGGCGACCGCGCAGCAGGGCGCGGAAGAACTTCCCCACCTCGCCGAGGTCGGACACCAGCGCGCCCGCCGCCCACGCCATCGACGGGTTGAAGTCGGTGAGCTCCTGGGGCGGCCCCTGCGCCTGGCCGAGTGCGAAGGCATGGCCAGCCGCGTGCGGACCGGGAATGGTCGGCCGGTCGACCGGGAAAGGCGCTGTCACGCAGCCGCAGCGGCCGGAAGATGCGTCGGCGCAGCTCGTGGCCGAGCTCGTTCCCGGTGGCGGCCTCGACGATCATCCCGGCCAGCACGTAGCCGGTGTTCGAGTACGACCAGGCGGTGTCCGGCGGAAAGCTCGGGGGCCGGTCGGCGACCAGCGCGACGAGCTCGCGCGGCGTCCAGGAGCGGAGCCGCTCCTGCGGGTCGGTGAGCACGCGCAGGTACGGCCCCACGACGTACTCGGGTACGCCGCCGGTGTGGTTGAGCAGGCTGCGCACGGTCACCTGGGAGCCATAGGGCAGGATGCCCGGCAGCCAGTGCTCCACGGTGTCGTCGAGCGACAGCCGTCCTTCGCCGGCCAGCTGGAGCACGACGGTGGCGACGAACGACTTGGTGATGCTGCCGATGCGGTAGTTCAGCCCGGGGCGCATGCGCCGGTCGGTCCGCTGATCGGCCACGCCGCTGGCGACCTGGACGACGCGGCGGCCGTCGACGACTCGTGCGGCGGCGCCCGGCGCGCCGGCGGCGACGATCTGGCCCAGCAGGCGACGCAGCTCCTTGGCATCCATCCGGGGCGACGTCGCCGCCGCCATGCCCGTGATCCGCGGGGAGCCGGCCGCGGCCGCGAACCGGCCCGGCGTCAGCAGCAGCGCCCCCACGGCCACGACCGCCACCATCCCGCGCCGGCGGCGGGATCGCCGCAGCGGGCTCTTCATCGGTCGCCTTCGCTCTTCACGTGTTCGTGCACTCCCCGGCGAAACGCGCCATACCGCGGCATGCCGATCCGGTGAAGCGACATGGTGCAGAGGCGCGCACCCTGGCGTCGTACGATGCACTTGCGCGGGACTCGTTTCACATTGACAGCCCGACGACGCCCCGAGTACGCCGGCCCGATGGCGCGACGACTCCTTCCCGCGTGGAGCCTGGCGCTGCTGGTCGCCGTCGCTCCCGCGCCGGGCGTCGCGTTCGTGCCCATCGACCTCGGCACGAACCTCGCCGAGGCGCCGCGCTGGTCGGCCACCGAGGTCGGCGGCCGCGGGCTCGCCGACGGCAAGATCGCCGTCGCGATCGAGCCCGGCTTCGCCGCCGCCGTCACGCTCGCCGTCACCGGCGCGAATGCGCCGCAGGACGTCGCCGCCATCGAGCGCGCCGTGGTGGCGGCGTTCGCTGCCTGGGAGAGCCCGGCGCTGGCGTTCGAGCTGACGTTCGGCGGGCCGGTCGTGCGCGGCCGTACGCTGGGGGCGGAGATCGACGTCTTCGCCGTCGATTCCACCGATCCCGATTTCGCGGCCAGCGGCGCCAGCTTCGGTCTCGCGCAGATGGTGTGGACGGCGCGTCCCGATCGGCTGCTCACCAACGGCACGACGCTCGCCGGCAAGGTCATCCACGGGGCAGACATCCTGATCGCCAAGGACCGACTCGCCGCGGTGGCGCCGTCGTTCACGCGCGAGCGGCAGCTGCGCATCTTCCAGCGCCTGATGATGCACGAGCTGGGACACGCGCTCGGCCTCGCGCACCCGCACGACGGCCCGACCGTCAACTTCGACACCGACACGAACCCGAACAACGCCATCCTGGTCGACGCCGCGGATCCGCTCGCGACCGTGACGTCGTCGCCGAACCTCGACACGCTCGCGGTGATGAACCAGATCCCGAGCGACCTCGACGCGCTCTTCAACGTCTCGCTGCGCAACGACGACCGCGGCGGGCGCGACGTGCTCTACCCGGTGCTGGGCACGACGCAGGCGATCTGCCAGCCGATGGCGGAGGCCGGCTGCCGGAGCGCGCTGCGCTCGACCCTCCGGCTGCGCGACCTCGCCCGGGACCAGAAGGACGAGCTGGTCTGGCAGTGGCTCCGGGGCGATGCGACGTCGCTCGCGGACTTCGGCACGCCGACGAACGCCACCCGCTACTCGCTGTGCCTGTATCGCGGCGCGCTGTCCGCGCTGGTCGGCGAGGTGGCGCTGCCGCCCGGCGCGTCGTGGACGTCGCTCGGTGCCAAGGGCTTCAAGTACAAGAGCGGGTCGCGGACGCCGCACGGCGTACAAACCGCACTGCTGAAGCCGGGCGTCGCCGGCAAGGCGAAGGTGGTCCTCACCGCGAAGGGCCCGAACCCGCCCGACGGCCTGCTGCCGTTCGCTGCGGCTCCCGTGGTCGCGCAGCTGGTGCGCGCCGACACCATGGGCTGCGTCGAGGCGACCTACGACGCCGGCGCCGTCGCCCGGGACGACGGGAGTCTGTTCAAGGCGAAGATGATCCGCTGAGGCAGTGGCATGCTCCGTGCCGCCGAGGGATCCGTCGGCGGCCGATCGCGTGTCACGGCGTTCGGTCCCGAGGGCGCCGCCGGTGACAGGCCCGTAGCGTCCGTGTCTCTGGACGTTGCGTCCCCCAAAGCAGACATCCGGCCCGCACAGTGCCTGCACGGAGGCGTCTGCGCCGTCGGTCTCCTTCTTGCACACCCGCGCGCGTGACCCCGGCGCGCTCGACGGCGCGTTGCGAAGGAGACACGCTGATGAGTGGTCCGGCCGACAAGTATCAGTTCGATCTCTCCAGCCGCGGGCGTCCGACGGACGTCGCGCTGAGCGAGGTCTGGTATCCCGGCATCCAGAAGTACTGGGAGGCCTGCACCACCAAGCGCAGCGTCGACCCGATCCTCGGCGTTACGACGGTCGTCATCCACGCGACCGCGGGGGCCAGCTCCGAGGGCGCCATCTCGGTGATGAAGGCGGGTGACGCCTCGTTCCACTGGCTCGTTCCCGCCGAGAAGGAGCCGCAGCACGGGACCCTGGTCTGGGCGTGCGCCCCCGAGGCACGCGCAGCGTGGCACGTGCGCAATACCGCCAGCCATCCGAGCGTCAACGGCGGCGCCAAGCGGGTGAACCACTGGTCGTTGGGCATCGAGGTGGTCAACACGCAGAAGAACGACCCCTTCTCCGATTGGCAGATCGAGGTCACGGCGCAGATCGTTCGGTACTGCTGGAGCAAGTATCCGAACCTCGCCCACGTGGTCTCGCACGCGAAGCTCGACCCCAAGCGCCGTTCCGACCCCGGGTCGGCGTTCCCGTGGGCCGCCTTCAAGGCGCTGGTGTCGAAGGGATCAGGGAGTGACGGCCTTCCGGAGGTCGCCGCGGCGGCCACGCCGGCGAGCAAGGTGAAGGCGACGGCGGCCCCCGACGGGTTCTGCCCGCCGGACGCGGAGTAGGACGCCGCGGCCCCAGCGTTACCGCCCCGCGTGGCGCAGGCGGAAGAGGTACATCCCCACGGCCAGGGTCACCGCCCCGTAGGCGAACAGCACGCTCGCCGGCAGCGCGATCGCGGCCAGGCCGCCTTCGCGCAGGATCAGATCGTTGAGCCCGCGCATCGCCCAGGTCGAGAAGACGGCGGGGGCGACGCGGTTCATCCAATCGGGCTGCATCGACGGCGACCACCAGCAGCCGCCGACGGCCGACAGTACGATCACCACCGAGAGGCCCAGCGGCAGCGTCTGCTCGCGCGAGCGGGTGAGCCCGGCGACGACCATGCCGGCGGCGACCACCGCGAACACGCAGGCGACGGTGAGCACCAGCATCCCCGCCGGCGACGTCCCGAGCGAGACGCCGAATACCCAGTGGGCCCACAGGAGCAGGCCCAGCATCTGCACGACGCCGACGACGAGCCGTGCGGCGAGCTTGCCGAGCATGATGCGGGTGAAGCCCCCGGGCACGATCAGCAGTCGCGGCAGCGTCCCGGAGTCGCGCTCGTCGTGCATGCTCATGGACGTTCCGAAGACCACCGCGAGCAGCACGAACATCAACGCGAAGCCCGGTACGCGCTCCTCGAAGACCGAGACCTCGAGCTTGTTGCCGGTGAGGTTCTCCTCGCGCAGCGTGATCTTCTCCTCGGCGAAGGGATCGGCGAGCGCGGCCGCATCCTTGTCCATCAGGAGCAGGAGCACCTTCACGGTCTGGAGGTCGCTGCCGGCGGCGGGATCCGTCAGCAGCAGCAGCTCGCTCGAGACGCCCTGGAAGTACCGCTTGCTGAGCTTCGGCGGGAAGACGATCGCCGCCGCCGCTGCGTGCCGGTCGCGCACCAGCGCCTCGGCCTCGGGGCGGCTCACCTCGCGCACGTCGGCGTGCTCGCCGAGGAGCTTCACGAACGTCGTCGCCACGGGGCCCTGGTCCTCGTTCACCACGGGGACGAGCGGCGGACGGCGGTCCTCCGAATCGGAGCGATACAAGCCCTGCGCGATCACCGTGATCACGAGGACCGGCATCAGGAGCGCGAAGGCGAGCGCGTTGCGGTCGCGCAGGAAGACCCGCAGATCCTTGACGAAGACGGACCACATGCCGCTACGCCGTCCCGTTCACCTTCGCCCGCAGCCGATCGAGCAGCCCCTGGAACGAGTCCTTCGCGACCGCCGAGTCGAACTGGGCGCGGAAGTTCTTCGCGAGGCTGACGCCCTCGACGTCGATGTCGGTGGCGCGCCAGCCGCCCGGCGTGTGCCGGAACGTGTAGTCGACGGCGAAGCGATCGCCGGGCGTGACCACCTCGGTCGAGACGTGCGCCGTGTCGCCGTCGATCCGCTCCTGGTGGTAGGCGAAGTCGGGCGCGTCGAACAGCAGCAGCCGCTGGACGTAGGTGCGGACGAAGAAGTCGTGGAACAGGCCGAGGAATTCCTGCACCTCGGCGTCGCTGCGGCCCTCGAGATGCTTCTCGGCGGCCAGCCGGGCGAGCGCGTCGGTGTCGAGGAAGCCCCGGAGCAGATCGCTCAGCGCCGCGAGCTTCTGCTTGCGATCCTCCGGTCCGCGCACGATCTGGTTGCTGCGCTCGAGCACCTGGCGGGTGAAGGCCATCGGCCCGTCGTCGGCGCGCACGCCGCCGGCGCTCGCCAGCGCCAGCCCCACGGCGAGGATCGCGACGGTGCGCATCAGTCCCGCAACCCCTTTCCCGTCAGCTCGAGGAAGACGTCGTCGAGCGTCACCGGCGTGACGCGGGTGCGCACGATGCCGTGCCCCATCCTGCCCACGACCTGGTAGACGCGCGACAGCACGTGCTGTGCGCGGGTGGTGAAGACCCGGAGCTCGTGGCCGGTGGCGTCGACGGAGCGGACGCCCTCGATGGCCTCGATCGGCGCCGTGGTGGCGAGCGGCTGCATGAGCCGCAGCTCGATGATCTCGGTCGCGTGCGACAGCGCCAGCAGCTCCGGCAGCGTGCCGCAGGCGACGACGCGGCCCTGGTCCATGACGGCGATGCGGTCGCAGAGCCCCTCGGCCTCGGGCAGCTGGTGGGTGGTGTAGAGGATCGTCATGCCGCGTGCACGGAGCGCGCGGACCGCGTCGAAGATGTTGGCGCGCGACTGCGGATCGACTGCGACGGTGGGCTCGTCGAGCAGCAGGACGCGCGGGCTGCTCACCAGCGCGCAACCGAGGTTCAGGCGTCGTCGCATCCCGCCCGAGTAGATCGATACGCGGTCGTCCTTGCGCGCCGTGAGGCCGACGGCCTCGAGCGCGTCGGCGACGGCGGCGGGCCGCGTCCGGCGCGGCACGCCGTACAGCTCGGCGAAGAACGTCAGGTTCTCCGCGCCGCTGAGGCTCGGGTAGAGGCCTTCGTCCTGCGGCGCGACGTTCAGCAAGCGGCGGGCGGCGTCGACGTCGTGCACGACGTGCTTGCCGTGCACCCACACGTCGCCGCTCGTCGGTCGTAGCCGCGTCGAGATCATGGAGAGCAGCGTGGTCTTGCCGGCGCCGTTCGGGCCGAGGAGGCCGAAGATCTCGCCCTCTTGGATCTCGAGCGAAACGCCGCGCACGACCTCGCGCCCGTCGTACTCGCGACGCAGGTCGCGAAGCACGACAGCCGTCGAGACGGCGTGCAGGCGAGGACGTGGAACGGAAGCGGCCGGATGCGGACGCGTGGAGATCTTCACGAGGGGTTCTCCGGAGAGGGGATGGCGGCGGCGATGGGTCGATCCGGCTCGTCCATGATCCAGCCCAGCTCGGTGCGCCATTCCTCGTCGCGCGACTCGGCGGCCTCTCGAATGACGAATCGTCGTCGCTGGAGGTAGCCGTTGCGTGCGGCCGTGTAGAGGTCGAGGACGCTTTCTTCGACGTTGGCGAACGTCTGGAGCTTCAGCGAACGCTCGTTGATGGCGTTCACCACGGCACGTGCCTCGTCTGCGACGAAGGGAAGCACGAAGCCGAGCGGATCGAGGAAGCCGTCGGCGGTGGAGCCGATCGCATCGCGCAGGGTGAGCGGGGATTTCGCCGGCAGCACGAGGTACGGTCCCGCGCCGACGCCGTATAGGGCGAGCGTCTGCCCGAGGTCGGCGTTGCTGGGCTCGATGTGGAGCATCCCCGCGATGTCCATCAGCCCGCCGACGCCGATCGTGGTGTTGACGACGAAGCGGCCCAGCTCGCGGGCCGCGCCGATCGGCCGCGCCTGGAGCAGGTTGTTCACCAGGCGCCGGGGCATGTCGAGATTGTCGAAGGCGTGCCCGATGGCCCGCCGTGCCGCCGCGGGCATGACCTTCTCCCAGCCCGTGGCGGCCGGCTTCACCAGCCAGCCGTCGAGGACGTCGTGGTTGAAGCTGAAGACGACCTCGTTGAACGGGCGCCACGGATCGTAGTCGGGCGCGTCGTCGAGGTCGTTCGCGCGCGAGAAGAAATCGGACGCGTGGAACGACCCGTCGGGGTCGGGGACGCCCGGGCTGCGTGCGCAGCCGACAGCCACGACGAGCACGAGGATCGCGATCCCTTGTGCTGCTGTGACCTTTCGCCCGCCGCGATTCATGACATCTCCGCTCGCCATGTCGCGCGCACTCGGCGCGGAAACCACATCTCGAGCACTACGATGCAAAGATGCTGCCGTACGACGGCGCGCTACGACGGCAGGCGGCGTGACCCGCGTGGTGCCGACGGGCCGGCACGTCGGCACCACGGCCCACTCCGGCCCGTCCGCTGCACGCATGGTGCGCGATGCTGCCGGCCCAAGTCTGACGCGGTCATGAAAACGTGCGGCCCTGGGCCTGGAACGCCGCCAGGAACGGCGCGTAGTCCGCCGGCTGCTGCTCGGCGCGGATGCGGCCCGGGGGCAGCGTCACCCACGCCTGGGCGCTGCGCACCCAGATGTCGCCGACCGGCTCGACCCAGCTCCGGTCGTCGAGCGTACCCGTGCGCAGGCTGAGTATCCCGTTGGTCGGGACCTGCCCGTTCGCGATCCGGCCGCCGCAGCGGCCGCACGAGAGCCCGAAGCGCGTGGTGCCGGCATCCGACGTCCACTCGAAGCGCTGCGGTGCTCCCCGTGTGAACGCGAACGCCGCCTCCAGGATCGTGGCCGGCGTCGAGAACGCGCCGCCGCTCGTCCTCTGGCAGTTCGTGCAGTGGCAGTTGTAGACCATCAGCGGCGGCTGCGTGACGCCGTATCGCAGCGCGCCGCAGTGGCAGCCTCCCTCGAGCGGTAGCGAAACCATGTCGATGCCTCCTCGCCGCCCGCTATACGGGTGGACGAGCAGCGACAAGATCGGCGGCGGCGCTCGGCCGGCTCGAGGGCCCGGGTACGATCTGCCGCCTGCTCCTGAAGCGGCTCTTTCTCGGCAGCACGGAGGCGCTCAGCGCTCGCGCCCGCCGAGCGCCGCGGCGATCACCGCCCCGAGCTCGCGCAGCGCGCGGCCGCCGTCGCCGCGGTAGCTCGAGCCGTGCATGACCGCCAGCGTGCGCGGCGCCAGCGCGGCGAGGCGTGCGATGGTGGCGTCGGTGTGGGGCGTGTACGGCAGGTCGTTGGCGAACGGCGTGCTGCGATTGGCGAGGATGGCGTCGCGCGCGGGACCGACGATGTCGCCCTCGCTGAGCGGCGGCGGATCGGCCGGCTGGAAGAAGAGGTCCGAGCAGAAGAGCGTGCGCTCGGTCTGCTCGAAGAGGAGGCTCGCATCCCAGCCGTGCGGCACCTGCGGCGTGCGCAGGAACTGGAGCCGCCGGGTTCCGAGCTCCAGCACCTCGCCGTCCTCGAGCACCCGCGCCGGGCGGCCGGTGAAGTCGTTGACGCTCGTCACCGCGCCGACGAGGCCGCAGGCCGCCTGCGCGCGCGGCGCCACCGCGAGCCACTCGTTCAGCGCACCGGACTCGTCGCCCTCGAAGTGGCTGAAGGTGATCCAGCGCAGCGTCGCCGGATCGAGCACCGAGCGCACCGCCGCGCACGTCGTCGGGAAGAGCGCGCGGAAGCCGGTGTGGAACAGGAGCGGCTCGTCGTCGCGCACCAGGAACTGATTGAACTGCATCCCGTAGTCGGCATGGAAGGTGGAGATGCGGAAGACCGACGGCGCGATCTCGGTGATGGTGCTGTCCATGGCCCCCGTGTAGCGCGCGCCGCGCCGGCTGGGAACCGGCCGCTCAGCGGGCGAGGAACGCCAGCGCGTTGCGCCGCACGATGCCCATCACGGTGCCCTGCGGATTGACGCTCGGCGGACCGCCGAGCAACGAGGCGTCGGCGACGTGGAGCCCGGGGCGATCGTGGACGCGGCCGAAGGAGTCGACGGCGCTGCGGCGGCGGTCCTCGCCCATCGGGCACGACGCGAACAGGTGCAGCGCCACGACGCTGGTGCGGTCCGGCGGCAGCACCGGCGGGACGTCTGCCTCGCTGCGCAGCGGGCCGAGCCCAAGCACGCCGGGGTAGACCTCGGTCGCGCCGGCGGCGAGCAGCGTGCGGCAGAGCACGCGCAGGCCGTCGGCGAGCGTCGCCAGATCGTCGCGCTCGAGCCGGTAGCGGACGAGGGGATCGCGCAGTCCCGGCAGCACCCGCACCGAGCCGCGCCCGCCGGTCGACATGGCGTAGTAGAGCGCCATGCGGCTCGCGTCCGCATCGACGTCGTCGAGCCGCCGGCGATGCTCGGCGAGCGCGAGCGCGAGGAACGGCCGCGTGCTCACCGAGCAGCCGAGGCTGAGCCGCGGTGCCAGCGCCTTCACCTGCGCCGTGGCGATGCCGGCGTCGGGCGGGTTCACGGCGTCGGGGAAGCGCGCCAGCACGCGCACCATCGGGTGCAGCGCGAGCGTATCTCCGACGTTGCGGGTGACGCCGCTGCGCCGCAGCAGCGCCGGTGTCTGCACGGCACCGGCGGCGACGAAGACGGTGCGCGCGCGCAACGTGACGCGGCCGCCCGGTTGCTCGGCGAGCAGCTCCCAGTCGCCGCCGGTGCGTCGCAGTCGCCGCACGCGGGTGTCGGCGACGAGACGTCCGCCGGCGGCCGCGAGCCGCGGCAGGTAGGACGTCGTCATGCCGAGCCGGCGGCCGTCGCCGCCGGCGGCGTAGTCGGCGTAGCGGGGCACGTCGAGCGCGGCGAGGCCGAGACGGGCCGCGCCGTCGAGCAGCTTCTGCGACGCCGGCGGAGCCGCGTGGGGACGTGCGTGCACGCCCACGTCGCGCTCGCAGGCGGCGAGGTGCGGCGCCAGCGCGGTCGCGTCGAAGTCCTCGATCGCGAAGCGCCGCCGCCAGGCGTCGAGCACCTCGTCCGGTGGCCGGTGGTGCAGCCCGCTGTTGATCTCGCTGCCGCCGCCCACGCAGCGGGCTTCGGCGTAGGCGACGGGGACGCGGCCGATGGCCGCGAGGCCGCCGCCGCCGCGGTACTTCTCCGCCAGCTCGCGCAGCGAGTACGGGGGACACGCCGCGATCGGCGCCGGGCCCTCCTCGAGCACCACCACGTCGCGACCGGCTTCGGCGAGCAGCGCCGCGGTGATGGCGCCGCCCGGCCCGGAGCCGACGACGACGACCTCGGCGTCGAGTCCGCTAGGCGGCACGGATCTCGTCGTCGGCGTACCAGGCGAGCACGACGACGCTCTCCCAGTAGCGCACGAAGCTGCGCAGGACGCCGAGCCGGGCGTCGCGCCAGCGTGCGACCGCCGCCGCCTGCGCCCGGCGGTCGAGGCGCGCGAAGCGGCGGCCGGCGCGCCCCAGCGGGGCCGCGTCGAAGAGGTGCAGCAGGACGGCGAGCGGCAGCCGCATGACGTCGGGGGCGCGGCCGGCCTGCGCCAGCGCCGCCGCCGTGACGCGCGCCAGGCGCTCGGCGTCGGCGGGTCGGTCCGGCCAGCGCTCGGACACGATGGCGGCGGTGAGCGCGTGTACGATCGCCGCCTGCCGCCGCCGCATCGGGCGACAGTTCTACGCCGAGCCGGCGCCGCGCAAGCGGCGGCCCCGTCGGCCCGGCGCTCCTCTTCCTCCGCCACGAGGTAGAGTCGCATGCATCGTTCATCTCCCACCGCTCCCTCCCGGGCGCGCCGCCGCTGCGCGGCGATCGCGTCCAGCTCCAGCACCGAGCGGCTGTTCGCGAGTTTCTCCACCACGAGGGAGCGTGGCATGGGCATGGGCCTCGCGATCTGCCGGTCGATCGTGACGGCGCACGGGGCCGGATCGCGGTCGACGACGACGGCGCAGAGAGAGGGGCCCGCGTCTCCGTCACCCTGCCGGTCGCGGCCGAGTCTCGCTGACTCGTCTCACCCGGACGCAGTCATGCAGGGCCGGCACGAGCAGGCGCGCGGCAGCGTGCGTGTGCACGGCGGCTCTGCGCTGAAGCCCGTCGAGCGTCCTCACTCGCCGAGGAGGCGGCGACGGCGCATCCTCGGCGCGTACGACAGGCCGAACTCGTGCAGCGCGCGATCGCGGATCGCCGCCACCACCTCGGCAGGGGAATCGCACCACGTGACGCGGCGCACGTCCTGCGGATCGATGGTGCCGCCGCGGGCGAGCTCGTCGATCGTCCGGCGCAGCGGGCTCCAGAAGTCGGTGCCCATCACCACGACGGGAAAGTCCTCGATCTTGCCGGTCTGGATCAGCGTGAGCGCTTCGAAGGCCTCGTCGAGCGTGCCGAAGCCGCCGGGGCAGACGACGAAGGCGTACGAGTACTTCACCAGCATCACCTTGCGCACGTAGAAGTGGCGGAAGGTGACGAACGCGTCGAGGTAGGGGTTGGGCCGCTGCTCCTTCGGCAGCTCGATGTTGCATCCGACGCTGCGTCCGCCGACCTCGCGCGCGCCGCGATTCGCCGCTTCCATGATCCCCGGCCCGCCGCCCGTCATCACCGTGAAGCCCGCCCGCGCCAGGGCTGCACCGACGTCGCGCGCCATGCCGTAGTACGGGTGCGACTCGGGATATCGCGCCGAGCCGAACACCGTGACGCAGGGGCCCACGAAGTGGAGCGTGCGGAAGCCGCGGATGAATTCCCAGGCGATGCCGAGCACGCGCAGCAGCTCGGTGCGCCGCGACTGCGGCCCCTGGAGGAAGCGGATCTCCTCGCTGGCCGGGGGACACTTGCCCCATCGACGCTCCCCGGTGCGCGCGGCGCCGCTCATCGCCGCCTATCTCACGCCGCGTGCGCGGGCGACTTCGCCGCCGAGCGGTACTTCGACGCGTCCGTGGTGAAGCGCGCCTTGCCGTAGCCGTCGAGCAGGCCCTCCACGCGCCGCACGAGGAGCGCGTGCGCGACGTCGCGCACGAGCGGGATGCTCTCGGCGATGTCGTACAGCTTCACCTGCGCCGCGATGCCGAGGCCGACCGTCATGCCGATCGCCATGTCGAGGTTGTCGATCGGCACGCCGATCTTGTCGGCGATCGCGCGGTCGCCGCCGAGGAAGTGCTTCAGGAAGATCAGCTTCGCGAAGCGCCGCTCGACCTGATCGAAGAGCTGGCTCGCCCAGCTGTCGTCGTTCGGGAGGTAGGCGGCGAGCGTGGCGCGGATCAGCGGGGCGCAGGTCTCGTCGTCGAAGCCGTTGCGCAGCGTGGTGTTGCGCGCGGTCATCATGCGCACGACGCCTTCCGGTGTGTCGGCGAGCAGGTCTTCCGGCAGGCCGAGGAGGAAGCAGCGGTAGCGCGCCAGCTCGACCTGCGCGCGCTCGGCCGGCGTGAACTCGCGCCGGCCCTCGCCGATCAGGCGGAAGGCGAGCAGGAAGATCGGGATCAGGCCCGCCGGCATCTGGTCGACCTGCGGGATCGGCACGCCGTACACCGACGCGTCCCAGCGCCCGGAGCGCAGCACGTTGACGCGCACCATCGAGTGCATGAGCCGCACCATCGCGGCGGCCTTGAAGCCCTCGCCGTGGCGGCCCAGCGCGCCGGGCAGCACGGTACAGGCGAAGAAGTGCGCGGTCTCGCGCACGCGGCGGGCGGCGGTCTCGTTGCTGAGGGTGCCGGTCATCGCCATCGGCAGCGCCGAGTACTTGTTCAGGAAGGTGGCGATGAACGCGCCGCGGATGGCGTACGGCGAGACGTTGGCGGTGGCGTTCAGGTCGAGCCGCGCGCCCTCGCGCACGAGGTCCATGTCGACCCAGTCGGGCGTCTGCTCCATCGAGCGGATGAACGCGACCAGCTCGGGCGGCGCGTCCTCGACCTGCTCGACGCCGCGCTCGCACGCCTCCTGGAGCATGGCGATCAGGCGGCGGAAGGGGATCGCGGGCATCAGCGCGGCGTAGGCGTCGGCGACGACGTCGCCGAGCATCGTGTACGCGCGCACCAGATCGAGCTCGTAGTCCGTGACCGCGACGCCGCCGGGGGCGCGGTCCTGGACGATCGCCTGCGCGGGGTCGTCGGTGTACCGCTCCGGCATCGTGTCGAAATCGATCTGTCCGTAGAGCGACGGCAGCAGCGTCTTCTGGGCGGCGACCCGGGCGCGGACCTCGTCGAGCGTGGCGGTCATGGCGTCCACGATATGTGATAAGTGCTCAGATTCGAACTCGCCTTTGCCCCGGCCGCCGGCTGCGCCCGGCCAGGCACGACAAATGACGGAAAAGCCAAGAAGAATCCCCCGCCAGGCGCGCGCGAGCTCGACCGTCGACGCGATCCTGACGGCGGCGGTTCAACTTCTGGAGAGCGGCGGCGTCGAGCGGCTCACCACGAACCAGGTCGCCGAGCGTGCAGGCGTGAGCATCGGCACCGTCTACCAGTACTTCGCCGACAAGCAGGCGATCCTCTCCGCGCTCGCCGAGCGCAGCGCCGCCGCGGTGCGCGAGCGCATCGCCGCGATGCTGATCGAGCGCCCCGATCTCGGCACCGTGCGCCCGATCGTGCGCGCGCTCATGAGCGGTTTCGAGGGCTCGCCGTCGACGCGGCGGACGCTGCTCGACGCGCTCTTCCACCGCGGCGGCGAGGGTGTGCTCCAGCGGCATCACGAGGCGTTCTTCGCGGCGATCGCCGGCAAGGCGCGGCTCGACGTCGCGCTCACGCCCGAGTCCGCGTTCGTGCTGACGCACGCGGCGATCGGCCTCCTGCGCGCGGCGAGCGCGGAGCCGGAGCTGGGCCTCGATCCGGCAGCGCTCGAGGACGAGCTGGTACGCCTGATGGAGGCGTATCTCGGCGCGTTGGTGGCGGCAGGCCGCCGGGACGCCCTGCGCCGCCGGCGCTGAGCGGCCGGGCCGCCGACCCCTGCCGAGATGTGGGCGAGTGTCGGCGGTGTCGATGAAGCTCATCGCCGAGCTCGGGCAGGTGTCGCAGCACGCGCAGCGCCTCCGATCCTCGGATCGCCTCAGATGCCAGGGCCGGTGATGCGCATGGCGCCGAAGCCGAGACGGTTGATCGTGATCTCGCCGCCGATGCGGAACTGGCCGGAGAGGCTGGCGTCGATACGGGACATGGTGGGGGCTCCTTTCGTCGGGCACGGACCGGCGCGTGTGCGCCGCCCGGCCTGCGGTCTCCTTGCGCCCCGGCGTAAGCCGCGCAATGCGCCGCTGCTCAGGCCACCGGCCCCGACGCGACGATCGGCTCCGGGTGGTCCACCACGCAGCGGCTGCCGCTGTAGATCGACACCATGCAGCGGTTGCAGTGGATGCAGGTGCCCTCGGTCTGGATGCCGTCCTGCATGCGCTGGACGAGGTCGGGCTCGCGCAGGACGGCGCGGCCCATGGCGACGAAGTCGAAGCCGTCGGCCATCGCCCGCTGCACGGTCGCGAGCCTGTTGACGCCGCCGAGGAAGACGAGCGGCATCGCGACGGCCTCCCGCACCTGGAGCGCCATGGGCCGGAAGTAGCCCTCGGTGAAGGGGTACGACGGCATGAAGCGCTTGCCGAAGAGCCTGAACGCGAGCCGCGGGATCGGCGGCAGGACCTTGGCGAAGTCGGCGAGCGGCGCCTCGCCCTTGAAGAGATAGATCGGGTTCGCGAGCGACGAGCCGCCGGTCATCTCTAGCGCGTCGAGGTGGCCGTCGGCTTCCAGCATGCGCGCGAACGCCACGCTCTCGGGCGGCTTGAAGCCGCCGGGCACGCCGTCGTGCAGCGAGATCTTCGCCGTCACCGCCATGTGCGGCGGCGCCGCGCCGCGCACCGCCGCGACCACCTGGCGCGCGAAGCGGGCGCGGTTCTCGAGGCTGCCGGCCCAGGCGTCGCGCCGCTTGTTGAAGCGCGGGCTCAGGAACGACGAGAGCAGGTAGTTGTGGGCGAGGTGGATCTCGATGGAGTCGAACCCGGCCTCGGCCATGAGCGCGGCGCCGCGCGCGTAGTCGTCCGTCACGCGCGCGATCTCGGCGGGCGTGATGGCGTGCGAGAAGCGCATCGAGAGCGGACTGAACATGCGCCCGGGCGAGAGCGACGGCACGCCGTTGCTCTTCGCGTTCGCGACCGGGCCGGCGTGGCCGATCTGCCCGGCGACCAGCGCCCCTTCGGCGTGGACGGCGTCGACGAGACGACGCAGGCCCGGCAGCGCCTCGCGGCGCAGCCAGATGCAGCCGGCGTCGGTGCGGCCCTCGGGGGCGACCGCGAGGTAGGCGACCGTCGTCATCGCGACGCCGCCCCGCACCGGCCGCAGGTGGTAGCCGATCAGCTCCCGCGAGACGAGGCCGCCGGGCGAGACGCCCTCGAACGTCGCCGCCTTGACGAAGCGGTTCTTCAGCGTGAGCGGACCGAGGCGGGCGGGCGCGAACGGATCGGGCGGAGGAAGCATCGTCAGGGCGCCTCGGAGCGGGACGGGGTCGCCATCGGCATGCTTGTGCCGCGGGAGCGGCGGCGGGAGCAACCGATCGCCCGAGCGATGCGGCTCCAGCTCGGGGACGAACCTCGTCGCTGCCGCGGTCCGGACGAGCGACGCGGTGGCCCGTTCGTGTGCGCGACGCGTCCCCATCGTGTCGCCGCGCGGTGCCGGCGCGCAGCGCCTACTTCGCCTCGGCGCGGGCGCACACCGCCGTCGCGCCCGTGCCGAACGGGCCGAGATGGATCGCGAGCGGCCGCTCGCCCGGATCGGTGCCGAGCGCCGACGACCTCGCCTTCTTCGAGTCGATCACCGTGCCGCACACGAGCGTCGCCGTCCTCGAGAACACCGCCAAGTGGCGCAACGTCGAGCCCGCCGACGGGGTGTGGAGCTTCGCGGCGGTCGACGCCGACGTCGAATGGGCGCGCGCGCGGCGCTTCCTGGTGAAGGGCCATCCCCTGCTCTGGGGCAACGGCCCGCCGCTCGGCAGCAGCGGCGGGCCGCAGTGGCTCGTCGATCGCTTCCCGTCGCCCAGCCTGACCCCGAGCCAGCGCGAGGCGCTGCGCGGCTACCTCCGTCGCCACGTCGAGACGACCGTCGGTCGCCATCGCGGCCGGATCGGCATCTGGGACGCCACCAACGAGACGCTGAACCTCACCACCCCCTGGTTCATCGACCGCCTCGGCCACGGCATCACCGACGACGTCTTCCGCTGGGCCCACGCTGCCGATCCGGGCGCCACGCTCGTCTTCAACGAGTGGATCGTCGAGGTGTTCACCGGCTTCCCCACGCCCACGGCGGCCGAGGTCCGGGACCGCGTGCGTGCGCTGCTCGCGGCCGGCGTGTCGGTGCACGCCATCGGCCAGCAGTCGCACTACGCGCCGACGCTCGCGTACGTCGGCGTCCCCGTCGACCTCTCCGGCCGCACCCGCATCGACGACTATGCCGCGGCGCTGAACGCGCTCGCCGAGGCCGGGCTGCCGATCCACATGACGGAGACCAACTTCGTCCAGCCCGACGACCCCGAGCAGCGCGCGGCGCAGGCCGAGGGCATCATGCGTCTGTGGTGGGGCCATCCGTCCGTCGAGCAGATCGTCGTCTGGGGCATCTGGAACAAGGTCGCGGGGCGCGACGAGTTCGACGTCGGCCTGTGGGACGACGCGCGCCGGATCACGCGTCACGGCGAGGCGATGCTGTCGCTGTTGAACGATCGCTGGCGCACGCGCGCGACGCTGACGGCGGACGCCGCGGGAGCGGTGCAGCTCGACGCGACGCTCGGCGAGTACGTCGTCGAGTGGGCGGCGCCGGGCGGCCCGGCGCACGCGGCGTTCACGCTCGAGCGCGGTCCGGGGCGCGCGGTCGTGGTGGTCGGCGCACCGTAGGGCGGGCGTCGGATTTGAAGGCGGTTGGCCTGCGGCATACACGTTCCGCCGCATGCCGACGCGACGCGAGTGGGCCGCCGCGGCCATCGGCGTCGTCTTCGCGACGGCCCTGGCGTTCCTGCTGCCGCCGTACGAGGCGCCCGACGAGCCGGCACACCTCGCATACGCGAACTACATCGCCGAGCACGGCGAGCTGCCGTACCAGGACGATCCGGCGCGGCAGGTCTTCGGTCAGGGACATCAGGCGCCGCTCTACTACGTGCTCGCCGGGCTCTTCGTGCGCGTCGCCAAGAACGACGACCGCATTTGGGTGCGGGCGAGGCCCAATCCCGCGCACCGCTGGCACGGCGGCATGCGCACCGACGTGCCGAATTTCGCGCAGAGCGCGCTCGGCTTCCCGTCGACGCGCGACCGGCTCGGCTTCTACGGCCTGCGGCTGCTCTCGGTGGCGGCGAGCGCCGGAACGGTGTTGGCGGTCGGGGCCGCCGTGCGCGTCGTCCTGGGTGCGAGCGCGGGGGCGATCGCGGCCCTCCTGGTCGCGACGCTGCCCCAGTTCGCGGCCGTGTCGGCCGCGGTGACGGCCGACGACGTGACGGCCCTCCTCGCCGCGCTGTTCGCCTGGCAGCTGCTGAGCGGTCTCGTGCGGCCGGACGACACCCGGCATTTCACGCGCGCCGGCGTCCTGCTCGGCCTCGCGCTGCTCACGAAGAAGACCACGATGTGTCTCCTGCCCGGCACCGTGGGGGCCCTCGCGATCGCGGCGTCGGCCGGGGTGACGGACTGGCCGGGGGCGGTCCGGCGGGGGCTGCGCGTGCTGGTCCCGGCGCTGCTGCTCGCCACGCCGGTCTTCATCCGCAACGCGCTGCTCTATGGCGACCCGCTGACGGTCGACATGGAGCGCCGCACGCTGCCCTTCCTGGTGCTGGACCGCGCGCTCAGCGACGCCTACTTCTGGACCGACCTGCCGCGGCTCGTCGCGGCGTCGTTCGTCGGCGTGCTCGGCTGGATGAACGTCTGGCTGCCGGCACCCGTGTACTGGCTCTACGGCGCGCTCGCGCTCGTCATCGCCGGCGGGCTCGTGCCGCGCCTCACGCGCGGCGGCGCGGAGCGCACCGCGCTCGCCGTCGCGGCGTTCTTCGCCGTCGCGTGCTTCGGCGGGGTGGTGCACTACAACCGGTCGTTTCCCCAGCCCCAGGGGCGCTTCATGTTCGTCGTCGTCGCCTTCCTCGCCGTGCTGGCGGCGGGCGGGCTGCTCGAGGCCGCCCGCCGGCTGCGCCTCGACCCGGATCGACTCTGGTGGGGGCTGCTCGTCGTGCTGCTGGCGGTCGATGTCGCGACGATCGTGACCGTGGTCGACTTCTTCGCCTGACGCCGTCCAGCGCGCGCCGCGGGCGGGAGGGACGGCGACGACGAGCGGCGGCCGGGCGCGGAGACGCCCGGCCGCCGACGCCGTCGTGCCTCAGGCGCGCCGGCCGGCGAGCGCGTGCACGTCGGCGGCCGACAGCGGCTTGCCGCCGATGGCCCAGTCGCCGCCCTCGAACTCCTGGATGCGCACCCAGGTGACGCCGCGCATGGCCTCGCCCTCGACCTCGATCATGGCCTCGGTGACCTTCTGGATGAGGTCCTGCTTCTGCTTCGGGGTGAAGACGTCCTTGATGACGTCGATCGTGACGCTGGGCATGGGGGCCTCCTCGCATGGTTGGGCCGCCTCGAGGCGGCGTGATGTGCCGGAGCGTAGGACCGTCCGCCGGTGCATGCTTGCAGGCCGTCTGGAGAGTTTCGGGAGGTTTCTTGGAGAAACCCTGGCGCTGGCCTAACCTGCGGGCGTGATCTTCCGGTTCGACCGCTTCGAGCTCGACCTGGGCACGGTCGAGCTGCGGGAGAACGGCCGGCCGCTGGCGCTGGAGCCGCAGGTGTTCGCGGTGCTGGCCCTGCTGATCGCGCAGCGCGATCGCCTGGTCTCGCGTGACGATCTCGTCGCCACCGTGTGGGACGGGCGCGTCGTCTCCGACGCGGCCATCGCCAGCCGCATCAAGTCGGCCCGGCAGGCTCTCGGCGACGACGGCCGCGCGCAGCGGTTCATCAAGACGGTCCACGGCCGCGGCTTTCGCTTCGTCGCGCCGGTCGCGATCCCGTCCCAGGCGGTCTCCGCCCCGGAGCCGCCGCCCGAGGCCGAGCCGGCCGTCGATCCGGGTGCGCGGCCGTCGATCGCCGTGCTGCCGTTCCGCTTCATCGGCGAGCCGGGGCCGTACGCCGCCATCGCCGACGGTCTGCCCGACGAGCTGATCGCGGAGCTGGCGCGGCTGCGCTGGCTCTTCGTCACCGCGCGCGGCTCCTCGTTCCGCCTGCGCGCCGCCGACGTGACGCTGGAGGACGTGGGACGCCGCCTCGGCGTGCGCTACTGCCTCACGGGGACGGCCGAGATCCTCGGCTCGCACCTGACGGTCGCCGTCGAGCTCAGCGACACGCGCGACGCGCGCATCGTCTGGGCGGAGCGCTTCGACGGCGGCGTCGGCGACGTGCACCGCATCCGCGCCGACATCCGCGCGCGCGTGCTGATCGAGCTCGAGCTCCGCATCCCGCAGCACGAGGCGAACCTGGCGCGTCTCGCCGGCAGCGAGAACCTCGACGCGTGGGCGGCGTACCACCTCGGCCTGCAGCACATGTTCCGCTTCGACCGCGCCGGCAACGCCGCGGCGGCGGCGTTGTTCGAGCGCGCGATCGGGCTCGACCCCGGCTTCGCGCGCGCCCATGCGGGGCGCTCGTTCCTCCACTTCCAGTCGGCGTTCCTGCGTCACACGGCCGACCGCGACGGCGAGATCGCGCGCGCCCACCGCTGCGCCGAGCGCGGTCTCGAGCTGGAGCCGCTCGACCCCTTCGTCAACTTCACGATGGGGCGCTGCTACTGGCTGGTCGGCGATCTCGGCCGCAGCCTGCCGTGGCTCGAGCGGGCGACGGCGATCAGCCCCAGCTACGCGCAGGGCATGTACGCCCGCGCCTGGACGGAAGCCCTCGGGGGACGGCCCGACGAGGGACGCGCCCACGTCGACGTCGCCATGCGGCTGAGCCCGCTCGATCCCCTCCACTACGCCATGCTCGCCACCCGGGCGCTCGCGCACCTGGCGGAGGGCGACGACCCGACGGCGGCGGCGTGGGCCGAGCGCGCCGCGCTCGCCCCCGGTGCGCACGTCCTGATCGCGATGATCGCCGTCGCCGCGCACGCGCTGGGCGGCGACCCGGCCCGCGCCGCGGCGTGGGCGGCCGACGTCCGCGCCCGCGACGCCGCCCTCGGGCAGGCGGACTTCTTCCGCGCCTTCCCGATGCGCTCCGAGGCGCTGCGGGTACGCATCGCCACCGGCCTGGCGCGCTTCGGGCTCTGACGCGGCGTCGCCGGACCGCGTTCGCAGGTTTGGGATCGCTTGCCCGGCGGGTTCCCAGGGCTGGGTCCGTGCACGGAAGCCGACGGCGACCGCGCACGGGCACGGCGGTTGCTCCGCACCCGGACAGGCACGCTGCGGCGGCCGGGACGCCCCACGTATGCGCTCCCTCCTGACCCTCGCCTACAAGCTCCTCGTCACCGACCGGGCGAAGTTCGCGGCGCTGATCATCGGGCTGACCTTCTCGGTGTTCCTGATGGTGCAGGTGACGTCGATGTTCGCCGGCATCCTCCAGCGCGCGTCCGCGACCGTCGTCAACACGGGGGCGTCCATCTGGGTCATGGATCCGGCCGTGACCACGGTCGCGAACACCATCCCGCTGCCCGACTACGTCCTCGACGCCGTACGCAGCATGGACGGCGTGCGCTGGGCCGTGCCCCTCTACTCGGGCGCGGCGCTCGTCCGGCTGAGCTCGGGCACGTATCAGGCGGTGACGGTGCTCGGTCTCGACGATACGAGCCTCTTCGGCCGTCCCCGCCTGGTCGCCGGGCACATCGAGGACATCTACGCCGACGACGCCTACATCGTCGTGCGCGACACCGAGTACGGCAAGATGGAATCGCCGACGCTCGGGACGACGTTCGAGATCAACGACCATCGTGCCGTCGTCGTCGGCGTCGCCGAGGTTCCGCTGAGCAGCCTCTTCGGCGTGCCGACGCTGTACACGACCTACCGGCGCGCCATCCAGGACATCCCGTCGACGCGCTTCACGCTGTCGTACGTTCTCGTCGAGCCCAAGACGCCCGAGGCCGTCCCCGCCATCGTCGCGCAGGTGCAGGCGCTCGGCTATCGCGCGCTCACCGCGCGCGGCTTCCGAAGCCAGATCACGTCATTCTACACGTTTCGGACCGGCGTCGGCACGAACATCCTCATCATGACGCTGGTGAGCTTCCTCGTCGGGCTGTCGGTTTCGGGGCAGACGTTCTACACCTTCATCGTCGAGAACCTGGAGCGCTTCGGGGCGCTGAAGGCGATCGGCGCGAAGTCGCGCGAGCTCGTCCTCATCATCCTCTTCGAGGCCGTGCTGACGAGCCTCACGGGCTACGGGCTCGGCGTCGGGCTGGCCGCGCTGCTGATCGCGCTCGCGAAGCTGCGCCTACCCGACTACGCCGCGACGATCACCTACCTCAACCTCGCGCTCGCGTTCGTCATGGTCCTCGTGATCGCCGGCGTGTCGGGCTACGTCGGCGTGCGCAAGGTGATCCGCGTCGAACCGTTCGACATCTTCCGAGGCTAGGGATGCGCACCGTCGCGATCGAGGCGCGCGGCATCGTCAAATGGTTCGGTGAGGGCGACGCGAAGACGCTAGCCGTACGCGAGGTCGACCTCGCCGCCCGCTGCGGCGAAATGCTCTACATCGTCGGCCCATCCGGGAGCGGCAAGACGACGCTTCTCAGCATCCTCTCCGGGATTCTGCGGCCGAACGCCGGCACGGTCGTCGCCCAGGGCCGTGACATCTGGCGCCTCGACGACGACGCGCTCGCCGACTTCCGCCTGCACACGATCGGCTTCGTCTTCCAGGACTACCACCTGTTTCCGCGTCTCACGACGGTGGAGAACGTCGCCATCCCGCTGATCCTGCGCCGGCGGCCCTGGCACGCCGCCGTGGAGGCGGCGCGGCACTGCCTCGACGTCGTCGGCCTCGCACGCCGCGCCGAGCTGCCGCCGCTCAAGCTGAGCGGCGGCGAGCAGCAGCGCGTCGCGATCGCGCGCGCGATCGTGGCCGAGCCCGAGATCCTCATCTTCGACGAGCCGACGGCATCGCTCGACGGCGAGACCGGCCGTCGCATCGTCGAGTTCGTCCGCATCCGGCTGCTGGGACCCTCACGGTGCATCGTCATCGTGACGCACGACAACCGCATCGCCGAGTTCGCCGACCGGACGATCACGATGGAGGACGGGCGGATCACCGGCGAGGTCCGCGGAGGCTGATGCGCGTCCGGCTGATATTCGTCCTCTCGGCGCTCGGCATCGTGGCCGGTGTCGCGAGCGCGATCGTGTTCGCGATCCGGCAGACGCCGTTGCCGCCCGTATTCGACCCGCCCACGAGCCCCTACGAGCGCGGCGTCTACGCCAACGGCATCGTCGAGAGCGACCAGCCGAGCGGCGCGAACGTCAACGTCTTTTCCGAGGTGGCCGGCACGGTCACCTCCATTCTGGTGCGCGAGGGCGAGCGCGTGACGCGGGGCACGCCGCTCGTGCGCATCGAGGACTCCGTCCAGCGCGCCGTCGTCGCGCAGCAGAAGGCGCAGGCGGGCGCCGCGCGGGCCCTGCTCGAGCAGCTGCGCGCCGAGCCGCGCCCGGAGACGCTGCGCATCGCCGTCAGCCAGGTCGCAGCCGCGCAGGCGACGCTCGCGACCTCGAGCGACCAGCTCGCGAAGCAGCGGGCCTCCTACGCCGCCGATCCGCGCTCGGTGAGCAGGCTCGTCCTCGACGACGCGATCAACGCCGTCCGCGTCGCGCAGGCGAACCTCGACGTCGCACGGCGGCAGCTGGATCTCACCAAGGCCGGGGCCTGGATCTACGACGTCCGCAACCAGGCGGCGCAGTACCGGGCCGCGGCGGCGGCCGCGGCGGCGGCGCGCGCGCTGCTCGCGAAGTACACGATCCGCGCACCGAAGGACGGCACCGTCGTATCGGTGAACGCCGCGGTCGGCGGCTACGTCGCGCCGCAGGGGACGTACGACACCTACACGGAAGGGGAGACGCCGATGCTCGTCATGGCCGACGAGCACGTGCATCTGGCCGTGCGCGTCTTCGTCGACGAGATCCTGATCGCGAAGCTCGGCCGCGTCGACGCGCTCGAGGGTACGATGTACGTCCGCGGCACGGACGTGCATGTCCCGCTCGAGTTCGTGCGCGTGCAGCCCTACGTCACGCCCAAGATCGAGCTCTCCAACGACCGCACCGAGCGCGTCGATCTGCGTGTGCTGCCGATCGTCTTCCGCTTCGTGCGTCCGGCGGACATGGCGCTGTACCCGGGGCAGCTGGTCGACGTGTATGTCCGTGCGCGGTGAGCGACGCCGCCGGCGCCTTGTCCTGGCGCCGCTCCTGCTCGGCGCCGGCTGCGCCGTCGGGCCGGACTTCGCGCGGCCGCCGCCGCCCGTGCAGACGCACTACACCGCCGCGCCGCTGCCGGCGGAGACCGAGACGGCGGCCGGCCGCGCCCAACGCTTCGTCCCCGAGGCGGCCGTGCCGGCCGCCTGGTGGGAGCTCTTCCGCTCCCCCGAGCTGAACGCGCGCATCGCGCAGGCGCTCGCGGCGAATCCCACGCTCCGGGCGGCACAGGCGACGTTGCGCGCCAGCCGGGACCAGCTGCGCGCCGGCTACGGCGTCTTCCTCCCGCAGGTCGATCTCGGCGGCGGCGCGGTGCGCGAGCGGCCGTTCGTTCCCATCCCGGGCTCCGGGCGCGAGACCTTCGACGTCTACTCCGTCTCGGCGAGCGTGTCCTACGTGCTCGACGTGTTCGGCGCCGAACGTCGCGCGGTCGAAAGCCAGGGGGCGCAGACCGAGGCCCGGCTGTACGAGACGGCGGCGACCTATCTGACGTTGATCGCGAACGTGGCCAACGCGACCGTCGCAGAGGCGGGGTATGCCGCGCAGATCGCGTTCACGGGCAAGCTGATCGCCGACGAGCGCGAGCAGGTCGACGTCACCCGCGCGCAGGCGAACGCGGGTACGGTGCCGTGGGCGACCCTCTCGAGCCTCGAAGCGCAGCTGGCGGCGAGCGAGGCGCAGCTCGCGCCGCTCGAGCAGCAGCTCGACCACACCCGCCATCTGCTCGCGACGCTGCTCGGGACGGAGCCGGGGGCGTCAGGCGCCGCGCCGGTGTCGCTCGAGGACCTCGACGTGCCGCAGGACGTGCCGGTGACGTTGCCGTCGGTGCTCGTCCGCCGGCGGCCGGACATCCTCGCCGCCGAGGCGCAGCTCCACAGCGCCGCTGCCGAGGTCGGCGTCGCCACCGCCGCGATGTTCCCGCAGATCACGCTCTCGGGAAGCTACGGGTGGACGAGCACCGCGGCGGCGGCGCTCTTCAGCGGTCCGGCCGCCGCCTGGGTGTACGGCGCGCAGGTGGTGAGCCCGCTGTTCCACGGCGGCGAGCTCTGGTTCAAGCGCCGCGCCGCGATCGCGACCTGGGAGGCGTCGATGGAGACCTACCGCCAGACCGTGCTCGCCGGGCTGGCGCAGGTGGCGGACACGCTGGCGGCGCTCGAGCACGACGCGGCGCAGGTCGCCGCGCAGGTGCGTCAGGAGGCGGCGGCGCGCGAGGCCCGCCGCCTGATCGCCATCGACTATCGCTGGGGCGTCGCCGACTACGTCCAGCTCCTCATCGCCGACACGCAGTGGAATGCGGCGTCGATCGCCCGCATCGGCGGCCAGGCGCAGCGGCTCCAGGACACCGTGGCGCTGTTCACCGCGCTCGGCGGGGGGTGGTGGGACGTGCAGGATTCCGTGCTGGGCGCGGCCGGCAGCCCCCCGGACCCGTGACGGCGGCCGGTCGGTGCGCAGATGGCAACCCGTCCGACACGATCCCACCCCGGCGGTCGTCTCGCTCTGCGCACGGGTGGACCGGCCCCGCGGATTTCGAGTAAGCCCGTGCGTTCGAACGACCGGCGCATCGGGCCCGGTCGATGCTTCCAGCGGAGACCTCGTGCGATCTCGATTCCTGCTCCTCTCGTCGCTCTGTTCCCTGGTCCTGGCCGGTACGGCACCCGCCGCCGTCGTGCAGCCGAACGTCGGCTACCTCTCGATCCTGGAGGCGACGCCCGGGGACACCCTGACGCTCGTGCATCCCGAACGCGGCCAGGTCGCGAGCGGGCAGGTCGACGTCAACGGCAGCCTGCTGTTTCCGTTCCTGGAGCAGGGCGTCACCTACGCGATCGAGAGCGCCGGCGGCGGCGAGCCGCTCACCGGCACCGTCCTGCGCTTCGCGGATCATCCGCCGCAGTCGTTCTACGAGGCCCAGACGCTGACCGAGGGCTATCAGTACATCCGCATGCGCGACGGCACGCTGCTCGCCGCGACCGTGCGCCCGCCGCTCGGCAAGACCATGGCCGACGGGCCGTTCCCGACCGTCATCGAGTACTCGGGCTACAACCCGGCCGAGCCCGGCGCCCAGCCGTCGCAGCCCTCGGAGCTGATCACGTGGGCGCTCGGCTACGCCGTCGTCGGCGTGAACATGCGCGGCTCGGGCTGCTCGGGCGGCGTCTTCGGCATCTTCGACTACGCCACCACGGCCGACGGCTACGACGTCGTCGAGACCGTCGGCGTGCAGCCGTGGGTGCTGAACAACAAGGTCGGCATGGTCGGCCTCTCGTTCTCCGGCATCACCCAGACGTTCGTCGGCGGCGCGCGCCCGCCGCACCTCGGTGCGGTCGCGCCGCTGTCGACCATCGGCGACATCTACCGCGCGCCCGGTTACCCGGGCGGCATCTTCAACAACGGCTTCGCGCAGAGCTGGCTCGACGAACGCCGCCGCGACGCCGAGCCGGCGCCGGCCGGCGGCCAGGGCTGGGCCCGCCGGCAGATCGAGGACGGCGACACCGTCTGCCTCGACAACCAGAAGATGCGCCTCCAGCAGATCGACCCCGTCCTGCAGACGAAGGCGATGCCGTTCTACACGCCGTCGATCATGGAGGAGCGCTCGCCGGCGACCTGGGTGGGCCGGATCGAGGTTCCGATGTTCTACTCGGCCGCCTTCCACGACGAGCAGACGGGCCCCGACTTCGCCGCCATGCTGTCGCGCTTCCCGGTGCGGCCGGACGTGAAGGTGACGGTGCAGAACGGCGTGCACACGAGCCCGTTCGATCCCGAGGTGCTGTGGGACTGGATCGCCTTCCTCGACATCTACGTCGCCGGGCGCATCCCCGACCCGAGCCGCATGAGCGCGTTCGCGAGCATCCTCACGCAGGAGATCCTCGGCGCCGACAGCCCGGCCGTGCCGGTGCCGCCGGACGACTACGACGCCGTCACGAGCCTGGGCGAGGCGAAGGCGCGCTTCGAGTCGGCGCCGTTCGTCACCGTGCGCATGGAGAACGGCGCCGGCTCCGACGTCCCGGGCCTGCCCGTCGCACGCTACCGGCTCGGCTACTCGCAGTGGCCGCCCAAGGAGGTGAAGCCGACCACGTTCTTCTTCGGCAAGAACGGCAAGCTCGCGAAGAAGCGCCCGCGCGGCAAGAAGTTCGACATCTACCGCCCCGATCCGGCCGCGCGCCCGATGTCGTCCCTGCCGAACGGCGACGCCTGGGCGGTGATCCCGCCCTACGAGTGGCTGCCGCTCGTCGACGGCACCGCCGTCGCCTACACGACGCCGCGGCTGAAGAAGAGCCTCACCGTCGTCGGGCCGAGCAGCGTCGACCTGTGGCTGCGCAGCAGCGCCGCCGACACCGACATCCAGGTGACGCTGTCGGAGGTCCGTCCCGACGGGCAGGAGATCTACGTCCAGAGCGGCTATCTGCGCGCCAGCCACCGCAAGCTCGACGAGGCGCGCTCGACCTCGACCCACCCGGTGCAGACGCACCTCGAGAGCGACGCCGCGCCGATGCCGGCGGGCGAGTTCGTGCCGGTACGCGTCGAGCTGTACGCCGTCTCGCACGTGTTCCGGAAGGGCTCGCGGCTGCGGATCAGCGTCGAGGCGCCGGGCGGCGATCGCGTCGCGTGGGCGTTCGACACGCCGCCGACCGACGGCCTGGTGGTGAACGACGTCGCGCGCGGCGGGAAGCGTTCGTCGAAGATCGTGCTGTCCGTCGTTCCCACGGCGAAGGACATCCCGGCGACCCTGCCGCCCTGTCCGTCGCTGCGCGGGCAGCCGTGCCGTCCCTATGCGCCGGCGGTGAACGGCGGCTGACGCGCCGGCGACGCATGCGGAACCCGCACGCGGGCCGGCCCTTCACCGCCGAGGAGGCGGGCCGCGAAACGATCGCGGCGGCGCTCGAGGACGTCTCCGTCCCGACGCTGCTGCTGTCGTGCCTGCACATGAGCGGGGACGCCGCGATCCTCGACGGGCCGCTGCGCCCGCAGGGCCTGTTCCTCAACGAGGTGCAGGGCTTCATGTCCGAGGAGGACAAGGCGGCCGCGCGCGCCTTCGCGCTGGACGTGATCTGCGCCTGGCGCGACCGCGGCTGCCCGGAGCCCGAGCCCATCGGCCCGGCGCTGCTGAAGCGCATGATGGACTGGCTCGCCTGCGAGGACGTGCCCGAGGAGTACGTGCAGATGCTCCTCGAGGAGATGGAGCTGGGCGGCGCCGACGCGCGGGCTGCGGTGCCGCTCGCGGACTCGGCCGCGGCGTTCCCGGTCGTGGTCGTCGGCTGCGGCATGTCGGGCCTGCTCGCGGCGATCCGCCTGCAGGAGGCGGGCTTTCCGTACGTCGTCGTCGAGAAGAACGCCGGACCCGGCGGCACGTGGTGGGAGAACCGCTATCCCGGCGCCCGCGTCGACGTCGGCAACCACTTCTACTGCTACAGCTTCGAGCCGAGCGATCACTGGACGGAGTTCTTCGCGCAGCAGCCCGAGCTGCAGGCGTACTTCCAGCGCGTCATGGAGAAGCACGGCGTCGACGAGCGCGTGCGCTGGGGCACGGAGGTCGTCGGCGCGACCTGGGACGCGGCGGCGGCGACCTGGGAGGTGGCCCTCGACAGCGGCGAGACGCTGCGGGCGCGCGCCCTGATCGGCGCCGTCGGCCAGCTGAACCGGCCCTTCGTCCCCGACCTGCCGGGACGCTTCGACGGTCCCGCGTTCCACACCGCATGCTGGGACCACGACGTCGATCTCACCGGCAGGCGCGTCGTCATGGTCGGTGCGGGGGCGACCGGCTTCCAGGTGGCGCCCGCGATCGCCGACCGCGTCGCGCATCTCACGGTCGTCCAGCGCACGGCGCAGTGGATGTTCCCGAACCCGAGCTACCACGCGGCCGTCGGACCCGGCGTGCGCTGGGCGCTGCGCCACCTGCCGTTCTACGGCCGCTGGTACCGCTTCCTCCTGTTCTGGCCCGGCTGCGACAAGGGTCTGCCGGCGGCGAAGGTCGATCCGAGCTGGGAGCCGCAGGCGCAGTCGGTGAGCCCGGTGAACGAGATGGCCCGGCTCATGTTCACCGAGTGGATCACGAGCCAGCTCGCCGACCGGCCGGACCTGATCGCGAAGGTCGTTCCCGACTACCCGGCTACGGGAAAGCGCACGTTGCAGGACAATGGCAGCTGGCTGCGCACGCTCGTGCGCCCGAACGTGACGCTGGTGCGCGCCGGCGTCGCGCGGCTCGAGGCGGACGGCGTGGTCGATGCCGACGGGACGAAGCACGCCGCCGACGTCGTCGTGTGGGCGACCGGCTTTCGCGCCAACGACATGCTGGCGCCGCTGCGCATCACCGGCCGCGACGGCGCCGACCTGCACGCGCACTGGGGGACGCGCCCGCGCGCCTACCTCGGCATGACGGTGCCGCGCTTCCCGAACTTCTTCATGCTCTACGGCCCGGGCACGAACCTCGCGAGCGGCGGCAGCCTGATCTTCCACGCCGAGTGCCAGGTCCGCTACGTCGTGCAGTGCCTGCGCGCGCTGGCGGAGCGTGGGCTCGCGACGCTGGAGCCGCGCCAGGACCGCTACGACGACTGGTACCGGCGCTGCCAGGAGGAGCTGCGGCAGACGGTATGGGCGTCGCCGCACATCGCGCACAGCTTCTACAAGAACGCCGCGGGCGAGGTGCACGGCCTCAGCCCGTGGCGCCTCGTCGACTACTGGGCGTGGACGCGGCAGCCCGACTGGGACGACTACGTCCTCGCGTAGCCTCGTGGTCGCCTAGCCGAGCGCGTCCGCCAGCCGTTCGTAGGCGGCGAGGAAGTCCTCCTTGAACTCCTGCACCACCGTGCGCACCGACTTCGCCTGGTTCATCAGCCCGACGCCCTGACCGACCCAGTAGGTCGCCAGGGTGCGCGCGCCGTCGTGACCGCCCTCGGCGAGCTTGTCGACCTTGCGCAGCGCCGGCTCGCTCACCATCGACTGCAGCGGCATCGGCAGCGGCTTCGGCGCCTCGGGGCGCTCCCAGGCGTCGGTCCAGGGCGAGCGCAGCTGGCGCGAATACTTCCCCGTGCGGGCCTTCGAGCGCACGGTGTCGCGCGAGCTGGCGGCGAGCATCTTCTCCTTCACCGCCGGGTTGGTCTCCGCCTCGTGGGTGGTGAGCCACACCGACGCCGTCCACGCACCGGCGGCGCCCATGGCCACGCACGCCGCCATCTGCCGTCCCGTGACGATGCCGCCGGCCGCGAGGATGGGCGTGTCGCCGTAGGGACGGATCGCCTCCGCCACCTCGGGGACGAGGACCAGGGTCGAGACGTCGCCGCAGTGGCCGCCGGCCTCGCCGCCGGCGACGACGAGGATGTCGACACCTGCCTGCACCTGCTTGATCGCGTGCTCCTTCGCGCCGACCAGCGCCGCCACCGCGACGCCGTGCCGCTTGCCCATCTCGAGCATGATGCGCGGCGGGACGCCGAGCGCGTTCGCGATCAGCTTGATCGGATGCCGGAACGCGACCTCGAGCGCGCGCGCCGCGCCGCTCTCCTGCAGGTTGTCGCGCAGCGCGCCGTGGCCGCGGCGTGCCTCGTCGAGGTCGCCGGCGTCGATGCCGTGGGCGGTGAGGATGTCGGCGGCGAAGCGCTTGTGCTCGTCGGGCACCAGCCGCACGACGTCGTCGCGGGAGATCGTCTCGCCCTTGCCGGCGAAGGCGCTCGGCACGATGAGATCGACGCCGTACGGCTTGCCGCCGACGTGCTCGTCGATCCACGCCAGCTCGGTTTCGAGGCGGTCGGGCGGCAGGCTGACGGCGCCGAACACGCCGAAGCCGCCGGCGCGCGACACCTCGCAGACGACGTCGCGGCAGTGGCTGAAGGCGAGCA
Organism: bacterium; assembly: GCA_026129405.1. Lineage (NCBI taxonomy): Bacteria > bacterium. The sequence continues at coordinate 450,305 of JAHCID010000001.1, read as the reverse complement.
GGGGAAACTCGATGCCGAGCAGGTCGCAGATGGGGGAACGCATGGGTCGTCGGGTCGTAGCCGGGGCGCGCCGACACGGTCAAAGGCGCACCTGCCGACCCGATGGCTGCGAACGGGCGCGCATCGCCGCGCCAGGTTCGCGGCCGCGGATCGCCGCGGACGTCGCCGCCGGCGCATCCGCTTGCGCAGGGGCCGTACCACGATGGGGCCCCGGGTCGTGCACGCGCGCGAACATCGTGGCGTCGGGATGTACGAATGCACGATCCGGCGGCGCGAAGCGTCGCAAGTTCGGGGCCGTCGCTCGGCGTCATTCTTGCTGGGGTCGCCCGCGTGCCGATGCGCTACCTCGCCACCGCTCTGGCCGCCGGGCTCCTCGTGACGGCGCCGGCCCACGCCCTCCACAAGAACTCGCCGCCCGCCATCCGGATCTCGAAGGGCGCCCCGACGTCACATCCCACGACCCCGTCGTGGGATCGCTACGTCGCCTTCGCCTCCAGCGGCGATCTCGTGGGCACGGGCAACACCACGCGCCAGGTGTTCCTCTTCAACCTGTTCGCGCACGACTGCGACATCGGCGGCATCGTCATCGGCTGTCCGCTGCCGGCCGTGCCGCCGATACGCCAGATCACGTCCGGGCCGGGTGCGCCCGACAATCCCACGATCAATCAGGCCGGGACGCTGCTCGCGTTCGACGCGCTGGGCTCGTACGGCGGCGGCACCGGTCCCGCGGCCGCGCGCCGGCAGATCTTCCTCCTCAACCTGGCGACCGGCGACCTGCGCCGGGTCACCAACGGCACCGACGGCGACAGCGTGCGCCCGTCGCTCAGCCGCGCAGGCGGCCGCATGGTGTTCGAGTCGAGCGCGTCGCTCGTGGGGCCGTCCGGCGTCACGCAGATCTATCTCTACGAGACCAACCTGGGCGGGCTCCAGCGGCTCACCGACGGCGCCGCGCCGAGCACCAATCCCGCGCTCAACAAGCTCGCCTCGGTGGTCGCCTTCGAGTCGCGCGCGCGCCACCTCGGCGACGGCTCGGACTCCGGCATCTCGCAGATCTTCTGGTACGACGTGAAGCGCTCGCGGCTCCACCAGCTCACCAACGGCAACGGCCCGAGCACGCACCCGGCGGTGTCGTCGGCGGTGAAGAGCAAGACGCTGCGCAGGTCCGGCATCCGGCGCGTCGCCATCCTCTTCGATTCCACCGCGACCAACCTGCCGGGCACCGCGGGCGGTCCGGGCCGCCAGGCCTACGTCGGCTCCGTCGACCTCGGCGACCTGCCGAACCTCGTACAGCTGACGCCGATCCCGGTGGACGGCTGCACCCCGTCGAGCCCGGGCGAGTCGTCGTATCCCACCATCGATCCGACCGGCCGCCGCATCGCCTTCATCTCGACGGGCGACTTCCTCTGCAACGGCACCACCGGTCGCCGCGCCTTCGTGACCGACATGCGCCGCGTGCCCGCCGTCCTCTATCAGATGACCGGCCGCGGCGACGTCCAGGGGCCGCTCTCGAACTTCCTCGGCCTCTGGTTCCTCACCCTCTCGACCAACGACGATCTCACCGGGCAGGGCGTCTGCGGCCACCAGCTCCAGGTCATCGACTACTTCACCGGCCGCTGGTCGCCGGCGACGAAGGTGGGCCAGACCCCGCTCGAGCCGATCCCGGGCAACCCCGACGCGGGATGCGACGACGGCAACCCCTGCACCGCGGACACCTGCGGGCCGGGCGGCGTCTGCAAGAACACGCCGATCGCCTGCCCCTGAGCGCCGCGCCCAGCCGGCGCGCGCCGGCGTGAGCGGGCGTCGTGATCCTCCCCGCGATGCGCGACCAGGCGACGCTCGCCGCCCGCACCCGCCTCCGCGGCCGGACGCCGCCGGGGTATCGCTGGCCCCGGCACGTGGCGCTCGTCGCCGCCTTCACGGCCGTCGGTCTCGCGGTGCCGCTCGCGACGACGCTGCCGCTCGGCGTCGCCGACGGGCTGGCGCTGGCCGTGATCCTGCTCGCGATCGTGCTCGCCGAGTACGCGTCGCACCGCTGGTCGATGCACCGGCCGCGCTTTCCGCGCGCCGTGTACCATCGCCACGTGGTCGAGCACCACGCCTTCTTCTCCCGCGACCACATGGCGATCGACCACTGGACCGACCTGCGCTGGGTGCTGTTCCCGCCCTGGGCGCTGCCGCTCCTCGTGGTGACCATCCTGCCGTTCTTCGCCGGCCTGTGGGCGCTCGGCGCGCCGCGGCTGGCGTGGCTCTTCCTCTTCGCGGTGATCGCGTACTACGGCGTCTACGAGATCACGCATGCGCTCGCCCACGTGCGGCCCGGCGACGGCCCGCTCGGGCGCGCGATCGCCGCCGTCACGCGGCACCATCGCGTGCACCACGATCCGACCCTGATGCACCGCTGGAACTTCAACTTCGTGGTGCCGCTCGGCGACTGGCTGTGGGGCACGACGTGGCGCGAGCCGACTTGACTCCCGCCGTGGAGCGGGGATGGTGTCGCGATGATCGCACTTCCGCACGTTCGCGTGAGCACCTTCGATGCCGACCGCCTGGAGCGGGTGATCGCCTGGCATGGCGGGCCGGAGGCCGAGCGGCTCGAAGAGGAGCTCATGCGCGCGGAGGTGATCGCGGTCGCGGCCGTGCCGCCCACGCTCGTGACCATGAACTCGCGCGTGCGCTACCGCGACCAGACGACGGGCGAGGAGCACGCGATCACGCTCGTCTTCCCGCACGACGCCGACGCGTCGTGCGGCAAGGTGTCGATCATGGCGCCGATCGCGAGCGCGCTCCTCGGCCTCGTCGTCGGCGACGAGATCGACTGGCCGATGCCCGGCGGGCGGACCACGCGGCTGCGCGTGCTCGCGATCGTCTACCAGCCCGAAGCCGCGGGCGACTTCCACCGTTAGGAGCGGCCGTGCTGCGGCGGTGGATCGCCGGCCCCAGCGTCGCGATGGACCTCGGGACGGCCTGGGCCCGCGCGCAGGCGTGCGGCGACCCGGTCGTCAGCACGCGGCCGTCGGTGGCGCACGTGGGACCGCGCGTGGCGCCCGCGCTCCACGGCGGCGTCGTCTACGACGCCGCCGCGGCGGTGGCCGTGGTGCGCTCGTGCGGCTCCGCGCTGGGGCTGGCGCAGGCCGCGCGTCCTCGCACGTGCCGTCCGACGCCTGCAGCGCGGAGCGGCAGGCGCTGCGCGCAGCGGTGGCGTCGGCGGGCGCGGCCGACGTCACGCTGCTCGCCGAGCCGGTCGCGGCGGCGATCGGCGCGGGCGCGGACCTCGCGTCGGGGTTCGCGCAGATGGTGGTCGACGTCGGCGAAGGCGTCACCGACGCCAGCGTCGTCGATCAGCGCGGCCTCGTCGCCAGCGCGGCGGTGCGCGTCGGCTGCGCGACGCTGCGCGCGGGCGGCGCTCCGGCGCGCGGGCGGGCGCGGGTCGACGCCGCGCGGCCGAGCGCATCCCTGCGCACGCACGGTGTCGGCGGCGACGCCGTCGGTGTGGCCGCGCGGCGGGACGGCGCCACGGGTGTCGACGCCGGCGCCGTGCATGCCGCGCTGGCGGCGTCGACCGCGGCGATCGCCGCCTGCGTCGCCGGCCTGCTGCGTGGGCTCGACGACCGTGCCGCCTGCCAGGTGATCGACGGCGGCATCGTGCTCACGGGCGGCGGCGCCCTGCTCCCCGGTCTGCGCGCCGTGATCGAGGACGCGACCCAGGTCGCGACGCGCGTAGCCGACGACCCGCTCAACGCCGTCATCCGCGGCGCGTCGGCCGTCCTGCGGGAGGCGGCGCGGGTGGGCGCCTGGCCGATGAGCGACGACGTCCGTGCCACCCGTTCGGGCCCCTGAGCGGCGTCGCCGCCCGCGATCGTGCGAGCACATGGCCCGTTTCGCTTCCCGCACGGGGGAGGTTCGTGCTCAATTCGGCCGATCGTGTGGACGGATAGGGGGACCAAGGCCATGGGCAGAACGACGACGCTGCTGGCGCTCGCGGTTTCGGGCGCCCTCGTGGTGAGCTCCGGGGCGCACGCCCAGCTCAGCGCCGGGACGATGCTGGACCAGAGCAACGCGGCGCAGGCGAAGGACCTGCTGCCGCCCGAGATCTACGCGCACTACGAGAAGGGCCAGTATGCGAACGTCATCGTCGACTTCCCCGACTCGGCGTTCCAGTGGGACGACACCCACGCCGAGGCGACGCAGTGGAACCGCGAGCATCTCGTGCTCGACGCCAACAAGGTCCCGGTCGACAAGGACACCAAGGAGAAGCCGCCCTACATCACCGGCACGCTCTTCCCCGACATCAAGGAAGACGACCCCGACGCGGCCTACAAGATCCTCTGGAACACGACGTACACGGTCTACATCGGCGGCAACAGCCGCAACACGACGTCGCTCAACTGGATCAGCCCGACCGGCGTCGAGCGCAGCGCCATCCAGGACGTCACCTTCCTCTACTACGACGGCCAGCCGAAGCGCCTGATCCCGCCGAAGAACCCCGACAACCTGCTGTTCCAGTTCCTCGCGCTGACCACGAGCCCCGCCGACCTCCAGGGCACCTCGGCGCTCTCGTGGCGCTTCAACGACCCCGACAAGCGCGATTCCAGCTGGGCCTACGTGCCCGCCCTGCGCCGCGTCCGCGGCGTCTCGCCGACCAACCGTTCCGACGGCTTCCTCGGTTCGGACCTGAGCCAGGACGACGGCAACTTCTTCGACGGCAAGCCGCAGGACTTCGAGTGGAAGCTGGTCGGTCTGCGCGAGGGCCTGCGCATCACCGACCCGGGCGCGCTGAAGGGCGAGGTGAAGCGTGTGGCGATGCCCGGCGGCGGGTGGCGCACCATCTTCGGCAACAACGAGCGCACCGCCGGCTTCCAGGTCGCCGACTGGAAGGGCGTCGCCTGGGCGCCGGTCGCGGCGGGCCTCACCAAGCGCAAGATGTGGGTGATCGAAGGCGTCCCGAAGGACAAGTACTACCTCTACGGCAAGATCGAGCTGTGGATCGATTCGTACACCTACGAGGGCGCCTGGAACCGGAAGTTCTCGTGGACCGGCGACCTGATGAACACGTACCAGATCTCGGGCCCGCCCTCGGCGCCGTTCGACGCCACCGAGCGCTGGCTGGGCTCGACCTTCGGCTACCAGTGCGCCGAGAACGTGAAGGCGAACCGCGCCACGCTCGCCGGCCTCGTCGCCCCGGGTGACGACGTCGGCAACGACCGCCGCCAGCCGCTCTCGCCCGGCTTCTTCGACTTCTCGACGCTGAGTCGCTTCGGGAAGTAGGCGGCCGTTCTTGCGTCGCGACGGGTGAGGGGGCGGGCGGCAACGGGCGGGGGCTCAGTATCCCCCGCTCGTCACGGCCCAGGTTCCGGCGAACGTAACCGGCCCGGCGCCCTCGGGATAGCCGCCGACGAGGGCTCCGAGGCGGTCGGCGTCCGCAGGGTCCGACCCTTTTTCGCGCAGATGGCGGGCTCCGATGCCGACGCCGCTCGCTGAAAGCCGAGCACGACGACCACGAGGCAGGAACGCGACGCGACTTGCTGGCATGGCTGGCGCCGTTCTCACCACGGCCTTCGGTCGTAGGGATGGCGCCATAGACCGAGCCTCGTGGCGGCGGGCCCCTTCGTCGCCGAAACCGTACGAGGGAGGCCCTGTATGCCTCCCCTGAATTATGCGTGTACGGCGCACGCACCGAGGGATATGACCGCCGGCATGCGCGTGATCGGAGTGCTTTCGACCCTCGTCCTCGCCGCGGCGCTCGCAGCCGGGAACGCCCGGGCGGCCGGCCCCAAGCTGAGCTGCGGCCAGGCGTCGAAGTGCCCCGAAGGCGTGCTCGCCGACGTCCGCACCGCGGCCGCCGCGGCCTGCCCGTGCGACGCGGCGGCGTCGCCGAAGGCGTACGCGAGGTGCTGGAAGCCGGTCGTGCGCAGCTTCGTCGACACGCTCGGCAAGGGCGGCTTCCCGAAGGCCTGTCGCAAAGAGGTCGCGCGCGTCCTCGGCGCCACGACGTGCGGCCGCTCCGGCTTCGCCCTGTGCCGCAAGAAGGGCGGCAGCGTCTGCACGATCGCGAAGGCGACCAAGTGCCGGGACGTCTTCCCGACCGGCAGCGCGTTCCGCACCTGTCGGGACGCGTGCGACGGGCTCGCGGCGCTGCCCTTCCCGTCGACGCGCGAGCTGCGCAGCGCCGATCTCGGCGCGCTGGCGCCGGATCCCGGCGACGGCACGCTGGTCTTCGATCCGGCGCCGCCGGCGCTCGACGGCGTCGCCGTCGGCAGCGTGCTCGTGGCGGGCGTCTCTCCGAGCACGCCGGCGGGGCTGCTGCGCGCGGTGCTCGCGGTGGAGCGGAGCGGCGCGCAGCTCGTCCTGCGCACCGGGCAGGCGCCGATCCAGCTCGCGTACGCGAAGCTGAACGTCCACGGCTCCGGCTCGACGCCGGTGACGGCGTCGGGCGCGGCGTCCACGCTCGCGACCTCGCGCGCCATCCGTCCGCTCCTCGACTTCGGCACCAAGAAGGACTTCGACTACGTCCTCTTCGACGGCGACGGCGACGAGGAGACCGACAACGACCAGATCAAGGTCGAGGGCGAGATCGGCGGCGGGTTCGACTACGACTTCGGGCTCGAGGTCGACTGGGGCGGCATCACCGAGCTGCCGAACGTCGTCGCCAGCTGCCTCGAGAGCTTCGCCGACGTGCTGGTCGGCGATCCGCCGCAGTGCTCGATCGACGAGCTGATCCCGGAGGCGAAGGTCACCTTCGTCGTGTTCCCGCAGGTGAGCGCGAACGCCAACGTGAAGGGCGCGGCGCTGCTCGAGTACGAGAAGGAGGTCGAGCTCGCGTCGGAAACGCTGGCGCCGATCATCGTCGGCCCGCTCGTGTTCGTGCCGAAGGCCGACGTCACCGCCGCGCTGTCCGGCGGCGCGTCGGGACGCTTCTCGACCGGGCTGCACGGCGAGGCGGTGTTCGAGACCTCGGTGGCCGTCTCGTCGAAGCAGACGTCGGCGCCGCAGTTCAGGGAGCCCGTGCTGGTGAGCAGCGACTTCGGGCCGAACGACACCGCGGTCTCGCTGCAGGCGTTCGCCAAGGTCGGCATCGGCGCGACGCTGAACCTGCTGCTCTTCGGCGTCACCGGGCCGTACGCGACGGCGCAGCCGTACGGATCGATCGAGGCGAACATCCTCGACGCCCCCTGCTGGGCGCTGAAGGCCGGCCTCGAGGCGACGCTCGGCGTGAAGGTGACGAGCCCCGCGTTGCCGCTGATCGGCGCGGTGACGCTGGTCGACTGGAAGGCGCCGTCGCTGACGCCGCTCGAGCTCTCCCTCGCGACCGGCGACTGCACCGCGCCGCCCGACGCTTCCACGCTGCCGCCCGGCGCCGGCCCCGACGCGACCCGGCTGGCGATGCCCACGTACACGCCGTGGTCGCGTACCTGGGACTCGCCGGTCGAGGGCGCGCAGGCGGCGTCGCCGGGCAACGGCGTCCTCTTCTCCGATCTCCAGCGCACCATCGACGGCCGCTACGTGCGCTCCGGCTACGGCGTCGAGACGCTCACGAAGTTCGACGACGCCGGTACGCTCGTCTGGGCGCGCGACCTCGAGCTCGACGGCGTGCCGCTCGCGCCGCTGCGCGTGCGCTCGGCGCGCGACGCGACCCTCTTCGTCGCCGGCAGCATCCCCGGCCTGGCGCCGATCGTGCTCGCGAAGGTCGCACAGGACGGCCGCGTCGTCGGTGCGCGGGCGTGGGACGTGCCGCTCGAGATCTGCGACGTCGACCTCACGGCGCTCACCGCCGATGGCCGCGGCGGCGCCTGGATCGCCGGCGGCTGCGCCGGCGAATCGCACGCCTTCGTCCTGCACGCGACCGACGGCGGCTCGACGTTCCGCCTGCTCGACGGCTTCGACCGGCTGCGGTTGAACGTCGCCGAGCCGGTCGGCGACGAGCTCTTCGTCGCCGGCGCCTCGCGCGATGCCGGCGATCCGCTCGTCGCCGCCCGCGTGCGCGGCGACGGCACGGTCGTCTGGGCGAAGCGCTACGACGGCTGCGTGCAGGCGCCCGACGCGATCCCGTCGGCGGCGATCGTCGGGTCCCGGGGCGAGGTGACGATCGCCGGCAGCGGCGGCGCGCAGCACAATGGGCTGCTGCTGCGCCTGCGCGCGGACGGCAGCGTCGGCTTCGCCGCGTTCCCCGGCTTCGGCTTCGGCGCCGGCTCGGTGTTCCTCCTCGACTCGCTGGCCGAGCTGCCGACGACCGGCTACGTCGCCGGCGGCTCCGCGGTGAGCCTCACCGGCAACGAGCCCGGGAACGTGCCCAGCGCGGCGCTGGTGGGCCTCGACGGCGTCGGCAACATCCTGTGGGCGAAGCGCTACACGTTCGGCGCGCCGGGCGCGCACGCGAACTCGGGCCACGTCGCGGTGCGCCTCGCCGACGACGGCGGCGTGGTCGCGACGACGCTCCTCGCCGACGCGCTCGATCCGTTCACCGGCGGCCGGCTCTGGGCCTTCAAGCCGTTCGCGAAGGACGGCACGATCGCCTTCGCGCCCGGCGCCGTCACCACCACGCCGCTCGGCATCACCAACCTGCCCTGCGCGATGGGCGACACCGACGTCGCCGCCACGCTCGAGACGGTCGCCGTGCCGAGCCGCGCGGTCGCGGTCACGTCGACGCCGGTCGGCCTCGCGACGGCGCAGCAGACCGGGAGCTGAGGTCGCGGCGGCCGGCCCGCGTCGCGCGGACGACCGGCGCGGCGTCGGGGCGGGAGGTGGCGGCGGCGTGCCGCGTCATCTCGCCTGGCGGCTCACGCTCGGCGCCGCGGCGCAGGACTGGGGCCTGTCCCGCGCGGCAGCATGTGCCGGAACGTCAGGTTGACGCGCGGCCCGACCACCGCCGTGGTCTTCGGCACGCGGTGCGCGAAGCGTTGCACGGCGCCGGCGTGCATGAGCAGCAGCGAGCCCGGTTCGAGGTCGACGGCGATCGCCGGAGCGCCGGCGGCTTCGCGCAGCTCGAAGCGGCGGACGGCGCCGAAGCTCACCGAGGCGATCGCGGCCTGGCCGCCGTGGACGTAGTCGTCGTCGCGGTGCCAGCCCACCGAGTCGCGTCCGTCGCGGTAGAGGTTCGCCAGGACCGCGTTGAAGCGTAGGCCGGTCGCCTGCTCGACGACGGTACGGATGGTCTCGAGCCGCGGCGCGAGCGGCTGCGGCGGATGCACGACGCCGGAGTAGCGGTAGCCGGCCGGCCCGTACATCGCGATCAGGCGCGGCATGGGCATCGTGCGGCCGTAGATCGTGAAGCGCTGCGCCTCCCACGCGAGCTCGGCGATCAGCCCGGCGATGTGGGCCGCGCTCGCCGCCGCGTCGAACACGCCGGGCCGATAGGTGAGCTCGGGCGGCAGCACCATGCCCGGATGGTTGCGCGCCCGGTGGCCGGACGCCAGCCGCGCGCGACTTCCGCGCTGCTTTCTTCGCCGGCACCGTCCTGCCGCGCGCTGCACTGCGTGCGGCGGCGCCGGCGCCCATCACGCAGCTCGTACCGGATTGGCTGCCATGAGCGCGGACGCCGAGGGCATCAGCCGTCGCTCGCTCATCCGCGGCGCCGCCACCGCGGCGGCGCTCGCGCCCGCCCTGTCGTGGGTGGGCAAGGCGCGCGCTGCGCCGTCCAGGGCGCGTAGGCGACGCGTTGACGCGGCGGTTGCGCTTGGTCAACGTGCCGGCGCGCATGCGATCCGACGGGACAGGTCGCGAGGTGTGACCCTGACGACGGCCGCGCCGCGCCGCTTCCTCCTCGTCACGCTGGATGCCGCCGGCAACTGGCCGCCCGAGCGCGCGCTCGTCCGGGCGCTGCTCGCTCGAGGCCACGCGGTGCGTGTCCTGTCGCATGCCAGTCACGCGCACGTCGTGCGCGCCGCCGGCGCGCGCTTCGAGCAGTACGACCCGAGTCTCGACGTGGATCTGTCCTCGGCCCCAGGCGAGACGGCGACGGCGGAGCGGATGCGCGTGGCGCGCGCCGTCTACTTCAACCGCGGATACGGCGCGGCGCTGCAGCGGGCGGTCGAGACCGAGACGCCCGACGTCCTGCTGGTCGACCAGATGCTGCTCATGGCGTCCCACGCGGCCGAGCGGACCGGGCTGCCGACCGTCGTCCTCTGGCACACCGTCTTCGCCGCGCTCGCGGGGCAGCTCGCGTTCCCGTCGCCGGGGCCGGCCGACATCCTGAACGCCTATCGCGCGACGCTCGGCCTCGAGCCGCTTCCCGCCGATGCGATCGGGATGGGGCGCGCCGACGCGATCCTCGCGTTCACCTGGGAGGCGCTCGACGCGCCCGCCCGGCCGCCGCTGCCGGTGCCGCACTACATCGGCCCGCTCGCCTCCACGACGGACACGACGGACGCGGCGCCGCCGGCCTTCGCGCTGCCGTGGGCGGCCGAAGACGCACGGCCTCTCGTGCTCGTCAGCTTCAGCACGAGCTTCCAGAACCAGGTCGCGACCTTGCAGCGCGTCGCCGACGCGGTCGCCGGCCTGCCGGCGCGTGTTCTCGTCACCCTGGGACCCGCCGTGACCGCCGAGGCGCTGCGGCTGCCGGCGAACGCCGTGGCGTTGCCGTTCGTGCCGCACGCCGCGGTGCTGCCGCACGCGCGTCTCGTCGTAACCCACGCGGGCCACGGCACCGTCATGGCGGCAGTGACCGCCGGCGTGCCGCTCGTCTGCCTGCCGATGGGACGTGATCAGCACGCGGTGGCGGAGTGCGTGCGGAGCCGGGGACTCGGGCGCGTCCTCGCCCCCACGGCGCCGACGCACGAGCTGCGCGACGCCATCGCCGCGGCGTTGGCCGACGCTCCGCTCGCCGCGGAATGCCGGCGCTTCGCGACGACGCTCGACGTCGAGGCGGGGCGACGGCGGGCGCTCGCCCTTCTGGAGCAGGTCGGGACGGCTGCGCGCTGACGCCGGGGTCCCGCGCCCTCTGGAAACACGATGGAGCGTCAGGCTCCGTCGTCTCGGCCCATGGCGCGAAATCGCCGGCGTTCTGGCGCACGATGCGGAGGCCTGCGTGGGGTGCGGCGGTCGAGCCTCCCGTGGGGAGCGACGAGCGCGGCGCCGGGCCTGGACAGTCCGGGCGCCGCCCCCGCATAGACGCGGTGGATGGACGCGGACCCGGATGGGCCGAACGCCGAGCGCCTGCCGAGTACGCGGGAGGTCGTCCGGCACGTCGTCGGGCTCTGCCGACCGCACCTGCGGACCTTCGCATGGATCGCGCTGCTCGCGGCGTTGTCGAGCCTGGCGGAGGTCGGCGCGCCGCTCGTCTACCGCAGCGCCGTCAACGACCTGTCCGGCCTCTTCGTGCACCGCGCCGCCAGCGTCTCGCTGACGCCGGAGGAGATGGCGGAGGCGACACGCCAGCCGCACACGCGCGGCCACGTCGCGCCACGACATCCCCAGCAGGTCGTGGTGCTGCTGCTCGAGGCGGTGGCGCTGCTCTTCCTGTTGAAGACGGCCGCCCAGTTCTTCTTCTACGCCGCCGACAACGCCTCGGTGCGCGTGGCCGACGGTGTCGAGAAGCGCCTCGTCCTCGCCACCTTCCTCGCGCTCCTGCGTCGCCCGCTCGCGTTCTTCGCGCTGCGTCCGAGCGGCGCGCTCGTGAAGCAGGTGGCGCAGATCGACGCGGTCTCGCCCATCGTCGGCGCCCTCGCGCGCGATCTGCTGCCCACGGCGTTCCAGGTCGCGCTCACCGTCGGCGTCATGCTCACGGTCCACCCGCGCCTGACGGCGATCGCGCTCGCGACGATCCCCGCCTACGCGTGGGTGTCGTGGCGCATGGTGCGCCGGCTCGAAGCGGGGCTCGACGACTACTACGAGCTCTGGGAGACGGCGACGGCCCGCGTGCAGGACGCCGTCGGCGGCATCAAGACCGTGAAGCTCGCGGGCGCCGAAGGCCGCGAAGGCCGCCGCCTCGCGAGCGCGCTCGACACCGCGTACCGCCAGCACGTCGATCGCAACGTCGCCGAGAACCGCTACCTCATGGCGCAGGCGGCGCTGACCTACGCCGGCCAGACCCTCGTCCTAGGCTACGGCGGGCTCCAGGTGATGGCGCACGCGCTCACGCCCGGCGACGTGGTGATGTTCGTCGTCTACCTCGACCGGCTGCTCGATCCCGTGCAGGAGCTGAGCCGGCTCGTGAACACGCTCCAGCAGGACATGGCGTCCGTCGCCCGGGCGCTGCGGCTCCAGCGGCACGGCGGCGCCGAGTCGGGCGGCGGCGCGCTGGCGCCCGGTCCCGGGCGCGTCGAGCTCCGCGACGTGCGCTTCTCGTACGTACCCGGCTGCGAGGTCCTGCGCGGCCTGTCGTTCACAATCGAGCCGGGCCTCACCACCGCGCTCGTCGGCCCGTCGGGCTCGGGCAAGACCACCACCGTCGACCTGCTCCTGCGCCTGTACGAGCCGGACGCCGGCGCGATCGTGGTCGACGGCCAGCCGCTGCGGGAGGTGGACGCGGCGGCGGTGCGCGCCGCGATCGCCGTCGTGTCGACGGACGGCGCCCTGTTCCGCGGCACGATCGCCGACAACGTCCGCTACGACCGGCCCGACGCCTCGGACGCCGAGGTGCGGGAGGTCGTCCGCATCGCCGGCCTCGAGGCGGCGCTGGCGCGGCTCGGCGACGGGCTCGACGCGCCCATCGGCGAGGGCGGCATCGGGCTGTCGGTGGGCGAGCGGCAGCGCCTGCTGCTGGCGCGCGCGTTGCTCGCGCGGCCGCGGCTTCTCGTCCTCGACGAGGCCACCGCCAACCTCGACTTCGCGACCGAGGCCGACGTCAAGCAGGCCCTCCTCGAGCAGCGCCACGGACGCACGATGCTGGTGATCGCGCACCGCTTCGCGATGGTCGAGCCCGCCGAGCGGGTGCTGGTGCCCCCCCGCGGCCGGGTCGCCGAGACGGGCACGGTCGACGAGCTGCGCCGGGGCGACGGCTGGTTCGCGCGCTTCGCGCGCAGCGCCGGCGGGCATGGGCCGTAGCCGCCCGGCCGCCGGCGCCGCGCGCCCCGCCGCTCCGCGCGGACCGCGCTCGTGCTACTCGTGGACGGCGATGCCCGCCCTCCCGCCGCTGCCGGATGCGCCGCTCGTCGTCGTTCTCCTGGTCGTGCTGCACGTCCTCCTCAACGTCGTCACCAACGTGGCGCTGCGTTGGTCGGCGTACGGGGCGACGTGGAGCGACGTGGTCGTCTGGCAGATCGCGGGCAACCTCGCCGGCTTCGTCACCGTGCTCTGCCTCACCGGCCTCCTGCGCTACCTGCCGCTCGGCGTCGCCTACCCGCTGACGACCGGGCTCAGCGTCATCGCCGTCCAGGTCTTCGCCGCGCACTGGTTCTTCGGCGAGGCGATCCAGCCGGCGCAGTGGGCGGGGACGCTCCTCATCGTGCTCGGCGTGGCGCTGGTGCAGCGTTGATCCGCGTCGCCGCTCTGCCGAGATCGCGGCGTGATGCCGTCCCGGCGGCGCGCGCGGCCGGCGCGGGCACGCCCGGCCGGGCGGCGGAGACGGAACGGGTGTTGCTGTGGCCGCTGCCATGACCCACCGGACCCGCCGGGCCGCCGCGTGGACCGCCGGCGCGGCCCTCACCGTCTTCCTCGCCGCCCAGCTCGTGCGTCCCGAGCTGCCCTCGGGGCCCGTCGACCACACCGTCGACGTGCCGCCCGACGTGCTCGCCGTGCTGCGCCGGGCCTGCTTCGACTGCCACTCGAACGAGACGCGGCTGCCCTGGTTCGATCGCATCGTCCCGGCGTACTGGCTCGTCGTCGCCGACGTGCGCGAGGGGCGCGAGCACCTGAACTTCTCGGAGCTGGGCGCGCGGCCCGTCGGCACGCAGCGCGCGGCCCTCTGGGAGGCGATCAACCACGTGCGCCTGGGTGCCATGCCGCCGTGGCGCTACACGCTCGTCCACCGCGACGCCGCGCCGAGCCCGGCCGACGTGGCCCTCGTCGAGGCGTGGCTGCGCACGCTCGCGCCGCCGCCGAAGCCGGCGTCGGCGCAGGCCCCCGCGCCGCTGCCGCCGCGGCCCGCGACGGTGCGGCCGGCGCCGAACGGCCTCGCCTTCCAGCCCGACTATCGCGACTGGCGGCTCGTCGACGGCAGCGAGCGCTTCGACAACGGGACGCTGCGACAGATCCTGGGCAACGACGTCGCCATGCGTGCGATCGCCGACGGCGCCTTCCCGCCGTGGCCGGACGGGACGACGTTCGCGAAGGTGACGTGGGAGACGGTGGTCGATGCGGACGGCGTCCTGCGCGGCGGCTCGTTCGTGCAGGTCGAGCTCATGGCGAAGGACGCCGCGCGGTGGGCGGCGACCGACGGCTGGGGGTGGGGCCGCTGGCGCGGCGCCGGCTTCGAGCCGTACGGTACCGACGCTGCGTTCGCGGGCGAGTGCGTCGGCTGCCATGCCCCGATGCGCGACGCGGACTACGTCTTCACGCCCCCGCTCGACCGGCGGCTCGCGCCCGCCGGCGTGCTGCCCGTCGATCCGCTCGCGTGGCGCGTCGTCGCCGCCGCGGTCGATCCGGCCGCGGACACGATGGCGACGCTGTTCGGCGACGCCGCCGCCGTCGCGGCGGCGCGGGCCGGCACGCCGGTCCCGCCGGACGCATCGCTCGCCCGCGTCACCTGGCGGCGACGCGACGACCCGAGTTGGTTCGGCGCCCGTATCCCGGGGGCGCTCGAGGCCGTCGAGGTCGTGCGCGACGGGGTGTACCGGCGCTGGGAAGGCGCCCCGCTCGCCGTGGCACCCACGGACCCCGCCGGGGCCGACGCGCGCGCCCGGGCGCTGCGCGAGGCGCCGCGGCTGCCGTTTCCCTGACGCGCCGTCGCGCTCCCGACCGAGGCCGTTCCCGGGGGACGGCGGAGCGCTCCGCACTCGTGCGGCTTTCTGCTACCCCTGTGTGACCTACGCATGGGGCTGCCCTCCTCTCCGCCCCGCAGTCCCCTGCTGCGGCGAATTCCGGCGCTGGACTCGCTGCGGCACTACGGCGTCGGGCAGGCCCGCGCCGACCTCCTCGCCGGCTTCTCGGTCGCGGCGGTCGCCGTGCCACAGGCGATGGCCTATGCGATGATCGCCGGGCTGCCGGCGGAGTACGGGCTCTACACCGCGATCGTCATGACCGCGGTCGGGGCCGTGCTCGACTCCTCCCGCCAGCTCATCAACGGTCCGACGAACGCGATCTCGATCGCGTTGCTGAGCGCCATCGGCGGCATCGCCGCGCCCGACGAGCGTGTCCAGGCGGCGGTGCTGATCGCGCTCATGGTCGGCGCGATCCAGCTCGGCATCAGCCTGCTGCGCCTCGGCGATCTGACCCGCTACATCTCGCACTCGGTCATCGTCGGATTCACGGCCGGCGCGAGCCTGCTGCTCGTCCTCGACCAGACGAAGAACCTGCTCGGCCTGAAGGCCGTGGGCGACGCGCACGACCACTTCCTCTACCGCTTCTGGCTCACGGTCACCGAGGGCGGCTCCATCCACCATGCGACGCTCGCGGTCGGCGTGGCGTCGATCGCGGCCGTGTTGCTGCTCCGGCTGCTGAAGCGACGGCTCGACTGGAAGCTCCTACCCGAGTTCCTGATCGTCGTGGTGCTCGCGGCGGCGGCCACCGCGTGGCTCGGGCTCGACCGGCAGGGGGTGAAGGTCGTCGGCGACATTCCCGCGTCCCTGCCGGCCTTCCGGCTGCCGTCGGTGGATGCGGTGCACCTCCGCGAGTACTCGACGAGCGCGCTCGCGATCGGGCTGCTGGGCCTGCTCGAGGCGATCGCGATGGCCAAGGCGATCGCCGCCGTCACGCACCAGAAGCTCGACCTGAACCAGCAGTGCCTCAGCGAGGGCTTCGCGAACCTCGTGGGGAGCTTCTTCCAGTGCATGCCCGGATCGGGCTCGCTCACGCGCTCGGCGATCAACCAGCAGGCGGGCGGGCAGACCCAGTGGTCGGGCGTCGTGTCGGCCGTGGCCGTCGCGCTCATCATGCTGGTATTCGCGCCCTACGCGCGCTTCATCCCGCGCTCGGCGTTGGCGGGGCTGCTCATGCTGACGGCGGCCCGCATGGTGAACGTCCACGACCTGCGCTATCACGTGCGCACGTCGCGCTTCGACGCCGCGATCGTCGCGGTGACGGCGATCGCCGCCTTCGCGATCTCGATCGAGTTCTGCGTGCTGATCGGCGTCTTCATGTCGTTCATGCTCGCCGTGCCGCGAACCGGTCAGATGCATCTGACCCAGTTCCTGGTCGCCGGCGATGGGACGGTGCACGAGCACCTGCGCGACGACGAGGTGTGCGGCTGTCTCCTCATCTTCGGCCTCGAGGGCGAGATGTACTTCGGCTCTGCGGCGAGCCTCGAAGCCCGCGTCGAGGCGATGACCGAGCACGTCCGGCCGTGGACGCAGGCCGTCGTGCTGCGCATGAAGCGCGCGCGCAATCCCGACGCCGTCGGCATCGCGACGTTCGAGCGCTTCGTCGAGCAGCTGCTCGCGCGCGGCGTCCGGGTCGTCGTCTGCGGCGTGCGCGACGGGATGTTCGCCTGCATGCGCAACTGCGGCCTCGCCGACAAGATCGGTGCCGCGAACATCTTTCGCGAGGACGCGGTCCGGCTGACGAGCACCGCGCGGGCCATCCGGCACGCCTCGAGCATCCTCGGCGACTCGTGTCCGCGCTGCGGCGGCCGGGGATCGGCCAGCACGAAGCAGGGTGCGTTGTACTACTCGATCTGACCGGCGGCCGCGGCGACCCTAGCCGGCCCAGATGGCATCCACTCCACCACTGCGAACGTCGCGCGTCTCCCCGACGGCAGCGGCTTGCCGTCGGGCGCGTTTTCTGGCGTCGGAGGTGGCGGCTTGGCGCCGGGAGGCAAGCGCGTCCGGCCGCGTCGAGGTAAAGGCGAAGCCGCGCCGCACGGGCGCGGCCGGCGGATCGCTGAGCACGAGGGAGACGAGGTCGATGGCTACAGCTACTCGGGAAATGGCATCGCGCGGCGCGGTTGCGAGGCGGGCGGCTGGCGCGCTCCTCCTCCTCGCCGCGGCGCTCGCGCTGCTCGTGGTGGGGGCGGCACGGCCTGCGCTCGCCGCCTCGGCGGCCGAGCTCGACCGCGAATCCGCGGCCGCGCTCGACCTGCTCTACCGGCAGCAGCCGAGCGCGCGCGTCCTCGGCAAGCAGGCGAGGGCCATCCTGGTGTTTCCCTCGATGGTGAAGGCCGGCTTCCTCTTCGGGGGGCAGATCGGCGAGGGCGTGCTGCGCAAGGGCGGCCGCATCGCCGGCTACTACAACTCGGTGGCCGCGTCGTACGGGCTCCAGGCGGGCGTGCAGACCTGCTCCTACGCGCTCTTCTTCATGACCGACGAGGCGCTGCGCCAGCTCGACGCCACCTACGGCTTCGAGCTCGGCGTCGGCCCGAGCGTGGTCGTCGTCGACCAGGGCGTGGCCAGGTCGATCACCTCGAACACGCTCACGAGCGACGTCTACGCCTACGTGTGGGGTCAGAAGGGCCTCATGGCCGGCGTCGGCATCCAGGGCTCCAAGATCACGCGGATCGACAAGTGATGGACCGGGTTCGGAAGAAAGGCGGGCTGACCATGTCCTACGCACGCACCCTCTCGTTGGCCGTCGTGGCGTTCGTCGGGCTCGGACTGCCGGTGCACGCCGGCGAGGCCGATCAGGCGAACCTGCAGATCCTCCTCGACACGATCCGTGCGAATCGCAAGGCGCTCGTGGCCGCGAACCTCCAGCTCACCGACACCGAAGCCGCCGGCTTCTGGCCGTTGTACGACCGCTATCAGGGCGAGCTGAACGGCATCCAGGACCGTGCCGCGAAGGTGATCGAGGAGTACATCGCCGGCTTCTCGACCATCGGCGACGCAAAGGCCTTGACGCTGGCGAAGGACTGGCTGGCGGCCGAGAGCGACCGCGCCAGGGTGCGCCAGACCTACCTCGATCAGTTCGCGAAGGTGCTGCCCGGGCGCAAGGTCGTGCGCTTCTACCAGATCGAGAACAAGATGGACGCCGTCATCCGTTTCGACCTGGCGGCGGAGATCCCGGTCGTCGAGCAGTAGGCGAAGGCCGCGACATCGAGGCGCTCGTCGCGGCCGCGGCGGGACGCTAGCCCTTCGCCGCGGCCTCGCGGGCCGCCCGCACCGACGCGTTCGTCTGGTTGAAGAGCAGCGCCTTGCGCCGCTGCTGCTCCTCGTCCGAGAGCTTGCGCTCGCCCCACTCCTTGTGGAGCGCGCGCCCGCGCTGGACGGCCGGCCGTGCGCCGACCTCGTCGACCCAGCGCTTCAGGTGCGGGAAGGCGGTCCAGACCTCCTCGTCGATCAGGCGGCCCAGCAGCGAGGCCCAGGGCCAGGTGACGACGTCGGCGATCGTGTAGTCGTCGCCGGCGAGGTGGCGGCGCGCGCCGAGCTGCGCGTCCATGACGCCGCACAGCCGGTCGACCTCGCCGACGAAGCGGCGCGTGCCGTACGCGAGCTGCGCCGGATCGTCGACGAGCTGCTTGGCGTAGTTCTTGAAGTGGTTGGCGTTGCCCATCATCGGCCCGAGGTTCGCCATCTGCCAGTGGACCCACTGGAGGACCGTGTAGCGCCCGGCGCCGGCGGGCGGGAGAAAGCGGCCGCTCTTGTCGGCGAGGTACTCGAGGATGGCGCCCGACTCGAAGAGCGCGAGCGGTGCGCCGCCGCCGAGCGGCTCGTGGTCGACGATCGCCGGCATGCGGTTGTTGGGGCTGATGCGCAGGAACTCGGGCGTGAATTGCTGGCCGCCGCCGATGTCGACGGCGATCGTGCGGTAGGCGAGCCCGCACTCCTCGAGCATGATGCTGACCTTCCAGCCGTTCGGCGTCGGCCAGTAGTGGAGATCGATCATCGTGGCCCTCCTGGTTCGGCCCGTGCGGCGCGGGGTGGGATCTCGGCAGGCGTCACAGGGCTCCGCCGTCGAGTACGAGCACCGCGCGCCGTACCGACACGTACACCCTCCGCCCGTCCGGGCTCACCACGACCTCGCGCGGCTGGCTCGGCATCTGGTGCGTGCGCAAGACGGTACCCGCCTGCGCGTCGACGACCGCCAGCGTTCCCGCCGTCTGGCTCGCGACGTAGACGCGCTTCCCGTCCGGCGAGACCGCGAGCCCCGTCGGCTCGACCCCGACCGGCACGGTGGCGACGACGCTGCCGCTGCCGAGGTCGAGGATCGAGAGGCTCGGCGCGGCGAGATTCGTCGTGTAGCCGCGCGTGCCGTCGGGCGAGAGCGCGAAGCGGTACGGGCTCGGGCCCGTGGTGAGACGCCGCACGACGTTGCGCGACGCGACGTCGAGCTGCTCGATGGTCCCGGTCGAGCAGAAGTCGCGGCAGCCGGTGAGATAGACGCTGCGGCCGTCGGGCGTGAAGGTCACGTCGGTCGGGCGCATGTCGAGCAGCGATTCGACCGCGGTGCCCCCGCTCAGCGGCGCGATCGCGACGTACTCCTTCGGCTGGTTCGTCACCCACACGCTGGCGCCGTCGGGCGTCGCCGCCATGCGGCCGAAGCCGCCCGGGTTGATGCCGAGGATCAGTGGGAGCGGCTTCAGCACCTGCGCCGTCGCCGCGTCGACGACCGTGACCGAGGCGCCGCGCACGCCGATGCTGAGGACGCGCCGGCCGTCGGGCGTCACCGCGACGGCGTTCGTGTACGGCGGGATCGTCGCCGTGCCTGCGACGGCGTTCGTGTCGGTGCGGACGACGACGAGCTGGCTCGCCGAGGCGGCGAAGACGCGGCTGCCGTCGGGGCTGATGGCGAGGAACGTCGGCGGCGTGCCGACGGGGATGGTCGCGAGCGTGGCGTCCGCCGGCAGCGGCGGGGCGCTGGGCGCCAGCCGCGCGGGTGCGCCGCACGCCGCCAGCGCGGCCAGGAGCAGGATCGGGATCATGCGTCGCATCGTCACTCCCCTCGGCGCCGCGAGCGGCGCCGGACACGCCGCGAGGGCGCGACGTGGTCGCGCTCCGCCCGCAGTCCGATGGGTCCGTCCGGCCGGACGATCGGCAACGTCACGTCGCCGGTGCCCGGGCGCTCGACGAGGACGGACGTACGCAGGGGCATGGGTGCCCGTCGTCGTCCTCGCGCCGGCGAAATGCAAGGCGCGGGGACGGTCCGGCGTCCCCGGAGCAGGAGCCCACCGACCAGGACGGCGCGGTGCGAAGCGTCGTTCGGCGCGAGCGTCCGCGCCCATGGACGTCCGTCCCGATCGGTACGCGTCTGCGACATCGGGTACGACGCGTCCACCATTCGTGTCCGCCGCTCGCGAGCGCCGGAGGCCCACTGATCAAGGCGACTGCGCCGCCGCAATTTTTCGTGTTGTCTTCCTCGCCGAGAGGCGCGAATAGAGCCTCGTGCTCGGCGCGCGGTCCAGCTCTCATCGCGGCATCGTGGTCGTTCCCCTTCTGGCGCTCGTACTCCTCTTGGCGGACAGCCGGCCGAGCGAGGCACAGAAGCGTCCCGCCCGCTGCCAGGGTGGCTACTGGGTGATCGACGGCGACCCGCTCGTCCCCGGGGGCGTCGCGCCCGACGTCCTCATGCTCGACCGGGGCGACGTGTCGATCGCCAGCGGCTGTGCGCCGGCGCGGCCGAAGACGTGGAAGGGCGGAGCGAAGGGCGACACGCTGGTGGTGAAGTGGCCGGCGTGCGGGCCGATGGCCAAGGCGACCCTGAAGGCAAAGATCGCCGCAGACTGCGGGGCCCTGTCCGGCACCTTCAAGGTGAAGGGCGCCAAGGCGCGCAAGCTCACCGCGCAGGACGGCGTGCCGGCGGGGTTGCGCGAGGCGTGGCCGGACGGCTTGCCGGACGGCGCGGTGATCGTGTCGCCGCGCGAGTTCCTCGACATCTCGACCCAGCCCGGGTTCCGCGTCCTCACGCCCAACCAGGGCGCGGACGACGACGCGGCGGCCGAGGCCATCGACGCCGCCAACCGCGCCACGATCGCGCAGTTCCTCGCCGAGAACCCCGAGCGCGAGGACTTCGTCTCGACCGCGGTCGATCCCAACGACCCGACGCTGCTCTCGAGCGGCGACGGCAACTATCTGCTCACCATCTGGGACGACGACGGCATCGGCCGCTACGTCGTCACCCAGGGTCCCGCGTTCCAGCGGTCCGTGATCGCCGACACGATCCGCACGTTCCCCACGCAGGAGAACCAGCTCGGCGTCTACCGGCAGCTGTGGGATTTCGCGCACGAGCACCTCGACCCGACGCTGCCGTCGCCCGACGACGTCGTCGGCGAATCGGCCGAGGAGCTGTCGCAGCGCAACCGCGACATCACCGATCAGATCGACGCGGCGGAGGCGGCGGCACCGCTGCCGGGCGAGATCCTGCCGGCGAGCTTTCCGTCGCGCTGCTCGAACGAGGTCGGCAGCGGCGACGGCACGGACGGCAGCGCCTACTGCCAGCACAAGTCGAGCGGTCTCTGGCGCACGGCGACGTGGCCGCTCAAGTACTACGCCACCTGCACGAAGGATCAGGGCGGTCGCGGCTCGTGCGTCGCGTTCGCCACCACCGCCGGCCGTGAGATCCGCGTCGCGCAACGCTACGAGCGCTGGTTCAACCTCTCCGAGCAGCACCTCTACTACGTCGCCAAGCGCACGCTCCAGCCGAAGGAGTACGGCGACGGGCTGCGCTCGTCGGAGATCCAGGGACAGCTGCTGTCGTCCGGGTACCAGCAGCCGCTCGAGCAGGACTGGGACTACAACCCGTCGCGCAGCCGCGTCGAGGACGACGCCAACAAGAAGTACACCGATTCGTGCGTCGACTACGGCGGCGGGGAGGCCGCATTCTGCTCGGACACCGCCCACCAGGGCCGCGTCGTGTGCACGTACCAGGGCGCGAACCTCGTCTGTGCCGTGTCGGCGCCGCCGGTCGGCCGGACCACGGTGCGCACCATCGAGCAGCAGGCGGAGCTGTGGGACGCGAAGGACCCGATCAACGGGCTCCGCAACGTGATGATCGCCCTCATGAATCAGCAGCCGGTCATCATCGGGCTCGAGACCACGAACTCGTTCGACACCCCCGACGCCAACGGCTTCGTCCGCTTTCGCCCCAACCGCCCGAAGCTGTGCCGCGAGGTGGCGATCGATCCGAAGGTGCCGTCGGTGACCGGCTGCGAGCAGACGATCGATTGCGAATGCCCCAAGGGCGGCCACGCGGTGCTGGCGGTCGGGTACATCCCCGAGGCGAAGCTCCCCGTCGGCACGCCCGAGAGCACGGGCGGCTTCCTCATCATCAAGAACTCGTGGGGCTGCGCGGGCGACGGCGGCTACTGGTACCTGCCGGCGTCGTGGGTGCGCGCCTTCGTCAAGTCGGCCCGGCCGGTCGGCGACGTCGAGGTCGTGGGGCCGCTGCCGGAGCAGCCGCGGGACAACTTCACCTTCGACTTCACGCCGGCGCCGCCGAGCATCGAGATCATCCAGCCGACCTTCGGCGAGGCGTTCGTCGCCGGCCAGGGCATCCCGATGACGATCGAGGGCGCCGACTTCCAGAACGTCGGCTGGGCGCTCACCGGCCCGGTGCAGTGGACGTCGAGCATCCAGGGCAACGTCGGCACGGGCCAGAGCACCGTGACGACGCTCGTCCAGGGTCGCCACCGCCTCACCGCCAGCTACACCGGCACGCGTGGGGTGACGGTTTCGACGAGCACGATCGTCGACGTCGGCCCCGCGCCGCCCGACCTGCCGCCGACGGCGTTCTTCACCAGCTACGCCTCCCGGTCGCCGGCGCAGTGTCCCGGGCCGTGCGGCTCCGGTGCCGACACCTGCATCGTCGGCTTCGGCTACGGCAGCGATCCGGAGGACGGCCTGCTGACGAGCAGCTCGCGGGTGCGCTGGTACCTCCAGCGCGGCAGCGGGACGCGAGTGCTCGGGTCGACCGGCGCCAGCTCGGGCAGCGTCGGCAAGTTCATCGGCTGCTTCCGGGCCTGCGGCACGACGTTCCGCTTCATCCTCGAGGTCGAGGACAGCAACGGATCGAAGGCCGAGGCGCGCCGCGAGCTGGCCACCTTCGGCTGCGTGAACTGAGATCGATGCGAGACGGGAGAGAGACCGTGATGACG
This sequence comes from bacterium, assembly GCA_026129405.1. Lineage (NCBI taxonomy): Bacteria > bacterium. The sequence continues at coordinate 427,255 of JAHCID010000001.1, read as the reverse complement.
AACGTCAGGACCTGGAAGCGCGCCGGCTGCATGGCGCTCGGTGCGGCGCTGCTGGTGGGCGCCGGCGCGACCCGCGTCGCGGCGCACGCCGGCGACGGCGACACGGCGAAGATCCACGCCTGCGTCCACAAGAAGAACGGCAAGGTGCGCTTCGTCGGCGCCGACCCGTCGATCGCCTGCAAGGGCAACGAGAACGCCCTCCACTTCAACATGCAGGGGGCCGCCGGGCCGGCGGGACAGGTGGGCACGCCGGGGCGCGAAGGCCGCTCCGCGCTGACGCCGCTGGCGCCCGGCGAGACCGTCTCGGGCGTGTGGGGCGCCAGCGTCACCACCGCCTCCGCCGGTGCGGTCTACCGCGCCTTCGCCGCCTTTCCGATTCCGCTCGAGACGGACGTCCCCGAGGGCAGGCAGATCTACGTCCCGGGCGAGTCGGCGCCGAACTGCCCCGGCCGCGGCCGCGCGGCGCCCGGCTACCTGTGCCTGTACCAGGGCTGGGTCGACAACGCGCAGACGCCGAGCAGCGGCAACATCTTCGATCCCAGCACGGAGGAGGGATTGTCCGGCGCCAGCCGCTTCGGATTCGGCATCTACCTGCAGTCCCAGTCCTCCGGGGTAACCGCGGTGTCGGGCACCTTCTCGGTGACCGCGCCGTAGGCACGCCGGCCGGCGATCGGCCGCAGCCCGCCCGTCGCCGCGGGGGAAGGGGGCTCGCCACCCGCCCCCGCGCGGGTCGGGCTCAGGAGTACATGATGCGGGTGATCCAGTCGGCGACCATGGCGGGCTTGGTCTCGCCCTCGATCTCGACGGTCATGGTCCGCGTGGTCTGGATCCAGGGGCCCTTCAGCTCCGCCGCCGCCAGCGTCGCACGGGCACGGATGCGGCTGCCGACCTTCACCGGGCTGACGAAGCGCACCTTCTCGAAGCCGTAGTTGAGCCCCATCACGATGCCGACGAAGCGGGCGGGGTCGCCCTTCGGGATCGACATGTCGAGATGGGTCAGGAGCGACAGCGTGAGGAAGCCGTGCGCGATCGTCGTGCCGAACGGCGTGGCCTTCGCGGCCTCCGGATCGACGTGGATGAACTGGTGGTCGAGCGTGACGTCGGCGAACTGGTCGATCCGCGCCTGATCGACCGTGAACCATTCGCCCACGCCCTCCTCCTGTCCGATGGCGGCCTGGAAGAGCGCGAAGGCATTCTCGGCGTTGGTACCCATGGGGCGGGGAGCCTGGTCGGATCCGGGCGACGACGCAACCCTCGCGCTCACGGATTGCGGACGCGCTCGACCTGCGGGATCCACTTCTCGAGCACGCGGTCGAGGGTGCCGTCCCTGCGCATGGTCTCGAGCGCGCCGTTCAGCGCCTGCTGGAGCGCCGTGTCGTTCTGGCGGACCATCCATGCGAGCTGCTCGTCGACGTTGCCGGTCGGCACCAGCTCGAGCGCGACCGCCTGCTGCGACATCAGGTAGGCGAGCACGGGGCCGTCGCCGACGACGGCGTCGAGGCGGCCGTGGGTCAGCTCGAGCACGGCGTCGTCGGCGGTGGCGAAGACGCGGACCTTGGCCTTCGGGCAGTGCTCGCGCACGAAGCGCTCGCCCGTCGTCTGGCCGACCACGCCGACCTTCACGTTGCTCTTGCAGGCGGCGTCGCGGCTGCCGAGCCGCTCGCGGTCCTTCGCCTGCACCAGCGCCACGATGCCGGTGCGCAGGTACGGCTCGGCGAACGCGAAGCGCGTCTGCCGCTCCGGGGTGACCGTCACGCCAGCCATGACCACGTCGACCTTGCGGCTCCCGAGCTCGTCGAACAGCTTGTCCCACGGCACGTCGACGATGCGCACGGGGACGCCGAGCACCTTGCCGACCTCGGCGGCGAGGTCGAGCTCGAGGCCGGAGATGGTGCCGGCGCGGCGGGTGACGTACGGCGGCGAGCCGCCGCTCGTGCCGACGACGAGCTCCTTCGGCAGCGTGTCCTTGGGGAGCGCGGCCGCCGCCGGGGGCGTCGCCGCCCGCTTGCTGCACGCGGTCGCGACGACGAGCAGCGCGACGGCCATCCATGCCTTGTGGAATCGCATGGGCAGCGGTCATAGGGCTTCACCGGGCTACCCTCAAGCGAAGCGGCTCGCCGGCCGTCGAGCCGGAGCCGGTGGAAATGGTAAGGAGCGGATCGTGCCGGACATGCACTACGAGCCCCTGCACGTCGTCGCCGACCTGCTCGCGCGACGGGTGGTATCGCCGGTGGAGCTGACGCGCGCGACGCTGGCGCGCATCGCGCGCCTCGATCCCGGCCTGTCGAGCTATCTGCGCGTCCTGCCCGAGCGCGCGCTCGCCGCGGCCGCCGGCGCCGAGCGCGAGATCGCCGCCGGCCGCCGTCGCGGACCGCTGCACGGCGTGCCGATCGCGATCAAGGATCTGTGCGATCTCCGCGGTGAGGCGACGACCTGCGCGGCGCCCCTCGCCGGCGAGCGACCGGCGGTGCAGAGCGCCACCGTCGTCGAGCGTCTCGAGGCCGCGGGCGCGGTGATCGTCGGCAAGACGAACCTCTACGAGTACGCCTTCATGGGCTATCACCCCGGCTGGCCGGTGCCGCGCAATCCGTGGCGGACCGACGTCGACACCGGCGGCTCGTCGAGCGGCTCGGGCGTGGCGATCGCCGCCGGCCTCTGCTTCGCGGCGCTGGGAACCGACACCGGCGGCTCGATCCGCATGCCGTCGGCCTGGTGTGGGCTGGTCGGGCTGAAGCCGACCTGGGGGCGCGTCAGCCGCGCCGGCGTCTTCCCGCTGGCGGCGTCGCTCGACCACGTCGGGCCGATGGCGCGCACCGTGCGCGACGCGGCGCTCGTCCAGGACGTCATCGCCGGCCCCGACCCGCGTGACCCGACGACCCTGGGCGCCGTCCCGCCGTCCGCCGCCGCGGAGCTGGAGGCGCCGATCGCGGGCGTCCGCGTCGGCTGGGACGAGGGCTTCGCCGCGGCGGGGGCGGCCGGGGACGTGGTCACGGCGGCACGCGCTGCGCTCGACGTCCTCGCCGCCGCAGGCGCGCAGATCGTGCCGATCACGCTGCCGCCGGTCGACGAGGTGCTCCAGGCGTGGACGGTCCTGTGCGCCGGCGACGCGCTCGCCGCCCACGCCGCGATCTGGCCGTCCCGGGCCGACGCCTACGGCCCGTCGATCCGCTCGTTCTTCGAGTACGGCGCGCGGCTCGGCGCCGCCGACTATGCGCGCGCCCACGAGGTCCGACTCGGCTGGCGCGGGGCGTTCGCGGCGGTCTTCGGCGGCATCGACGTCCTCGCCTGTCCGTCGACCTTCGGCCCGCCCCCGCCCGCGGGCGCGATCGATCCGCACGGCGTCTTCAGCCCCGACATCTTCCCGTTCGGCCGCTTCACGTTCCCGTTCGACTGCAGCGGCAGCCCGACGCTGTCGCTGCCGTGCGGCGTCACGGCGGAGGGCCTGCTGCACAGCCTCCAGCTCGTCGGCCGGCACGGCGACGAGGCGCTGCTGTGCCGCGTCGGCCACGCCTACGAGACGGCGACGCCGTGGCACGCGCGGCATCCGTCGCTGTAGCCCCGGAGGGATCATGCGACTCGGCGTCTACGTCCGGAACATGGGCCCGCAGTCGGCGCCCGACACCGTCGTCGCCTGCGCGCGGGCGGTCGAGGATCTCGGTCTCGCGCACCTCTGGGTGGGCGACCACATCGCCATCCCGCCCGACGACGCCGAGGGCTCCGACGGCCGCTACCTCGACCCGCTCGCGACGCTGGCGTTCCTCGCCGGCTGCACCACCCGTATCGAGCTCGGCATGGGCGTGCTCGTGCTGCCGTATCGGCCGGCGCTGCCGACGGCGAAGTGGGTGGCGACCATCCAGGAGCTGTCCCGCGGGCGGCTGCTGCTGGGCGTCGGCGTCGGCTGGATGCAGCCCGAGTTCCGCGCCACCGGCGCCGACTTCCGTCGCCGCGGCCGCGTCAGCGACGAGACGCTCGAGTTCTTCCGGCGCTGCTTCGCCGGTGACGTCGTGGAGGCGAACGGCCAGCCGTTTCTCTTCCGCCCGCGCCCGCCGCGGCCGCCGATCCTCGTCGGCGGCGGGCCTGGCCCCGCCTTTCCGCGCGTGCTGCGCTTCGGCGACGGCTGGATGCCGTTCGCGGCCGAGCCGGACGACCTCGCACCGCAGATCGCCGAGCTGCGCCGGCAGTGCGCCGCGGCGGGACGTCCGGCGCCGCGCATCGTCGCCGTCACGCGCCTCGATCTCGCCGACCGCCCTGCGGCGACGGCGCGCGCGCAGGCATTCGCCGCGGCCGGCGTCACCGACCTGGTCCACGGCTGGCGCTACGCGGGCTACGACGACTTCCGCACCGCCGCCGAGGCGCTCGCCGCGCTGGCCCCGCACGGCTGAGCCGCACGATGGACCCCAAGACCCTCGCGGTGCTCGTGACGATTGCCTTCAGCCTCGTCGGCGTCGTCGGGGACTACTTCCTGAAGCTCGCCAGCGCGCAGGAGCACTCGCTGCGCACGCCGGCGTTCTACGTCGGCTTCGCGTTGTACGCGTCGACCGCGTTCGGCTGGCTCTTCGTCATGAAGCACCTGAAGCTCGGCACGATCGGGGTCGTCTACTCGGTGTCGATGATCGTCCTCCTGACGACGATCGGCGTCGTGGCCTTCGGCGAGCGGCTGAGCCCGCCGGAGATCGCGGGCCTGCTGATGGCGGTGGCGTCGCTGGTCCTGCTCGTGCGCTTCGCCTGACGGCTCGTTGTTCCCACGAGATCGCCGCGCGCCGCTGGCGCGCGCCCTGCTAGGCGGGATGAGCGCCGGAAACGAACGACCTGACGACGCAGGTCCGGGAGCCCGGTGTGTCCAGGACGCCGGACGCCGCCGTCCGCTCCGGCAGAACCGCGAGGGCGTCCCGCATGGCTGACGGCCGCCGCAGCGGAGACACCGGCCTGGCGGCGATCGGGAACGGTGTCCTCATCCTCTTGACGATCGTGGGCGCGATCGTCCTCGTCGCTCCCGACCTGCGCAGCGACCGCCCGCCGTCGCCGCAGGCAGCGGCGGACGCCATCGGCGGGCAGGTCGTCGACGCGCGTCTCTGGGAGGATCCGTTCCGGCCGGCGGATCGATCGACGCGCTCCCTCCGCGATCTCGTTGCCGAGGTCGAGCAGCGCTCGGCGCGGGGGCCCGTCCGGCTGCTTCCGGTGATGGTCTCGGGGGGGCCCTACAGCGAGGAGCACGAGGATCGCATCCGCAGCCGCTTCGCCGTCGTGTCGGCGCTCGGGCAGAGCGGCTACGTGCCGGCGGACGACGGGCATCTCGGTACGGTCTGCGTCGACTGGCTGTACGTCGACATCGGCGTGGGATTGCCACCCGCCTGCACCGCGGAGGCCGCGTGTCCGACCCGTCGGGAGCTGCGCTACGAGTGGTATCGGCCGCGCGTGTTCTTCGCCCGGCCCGACGGCACGACGCCCCCCGAGGTCCTCATGATGTGGCTGGACGAGCGCGCCTTCAAGACGAACCCCGCGCGCAAGCTCGCCGATCTGCTCCGTGAGCTGATCTACGCCACGCAGGCGCAGTCCGGCACGGAGGTCGACGAGCCCGTCCACCTCGTCGGGCCTGCGAGCTCCGAGACGCTGCGGGCATTGTTGTCCGACGAGCAGCCGGCCGACGAATCCCCGCGGACGCAAGACGTCCTGCGCCACGTCGCGCTGTTCTCGGCGCGGGCACGCGCGATGGACGAGGTGCTCGTGCAGGGCGTTGCGCCCGGCGCGACGTCACGCGCGACGGTGGCCGAACGTCTGCAGGCCCAGGTCGGATTCGCCGCCGCCCACTTCTTCAACGCGGACGACGCGCGGCTCGCCCAGGAGGTTTTCCGGGAGCTGGCGCGGCGCGGTCTCTGCCTCGCGCCCTCCGACATCTGTGGCGACGTTGGCAAGGACCACCTCGTGCTGGTCTCGGAGTGGGACACGTTCTACGGACGTATCCTCCCGATGACCTACGGAGCCGAGCTCGCGGTCCTGTTGGGGAAGACGGAAAGCCGCGCGCAGTTCGTCGACGGGTTCGTGGTCGGCGCCCAGTCGCTCCAGCCGAACCTCCACACGATGGTCTACCTGCGCGGTCTCGACGGGCGCACCGTCGGCGACGCGCGCCCGGAGACTGGAGCCGGCGCACGTGGGCCGCAGCCCCCCGGCAGCTTCGAGGAGCTTTTGCGGTGGACGCCGGCGGTCGAGAAGGCGGAAGGATCGTCGCAGTTCGACCACCTCACGCGCGCCGCCGAGCGCCTCGAGGCGCTGCGGAGGGACGTACGCCGCTCCGGCGGCGACGTGCGCGCCATCGGCGTCGTCGGCAGCGACTTCTACGACGTGCTCCTCCTGCTGCGGGCGCTGCGGCCACGGTTCCCCGACGTGCTCTTCTTCACGACCGAGCTGGACGCCCGCCATCTGCATCCGGACAATCGCAAGGTTTCGCGCAACCTGATCATCGCGAGCAGCCACGGCTTCATGCTCGACGCGAGCTTGCAGCGGGACGTGGCCCCGTTCCGCGACAGCGTGCAGACGGCGCAGTTCGCGGCCGTGCTCGCCGCGCTCGACGCAGGCAAGATCCCCGCGCTCACACAGTCGGACGTTCCGGTCCGCCTGTTCGAGATCGGCAACGCGGAGGCGGTCGACCTGAGTGCGAGCAGCCCGGCCGGCGCGTTGCCGGTCCACCCGCCGACCACGCGCGAGCGCTACGCCCGCGGCCTCGAGCTGGGGTGGGGGAGGGACATCGCGCTCGGGCTCCTCCTCGTGGGACTCGCCGTCCTGCTTCTCCTCTACTTCGCCGTGAGTTCCGTGCGGCCGCGGACGGCATGCTCGTCGGGATACCTTGGCGGCTGCCTGTCGCCCTCGGATGCCGACGTCGGCGGCCTGCGTGGGGCACAACGTCTCCTCGTGGTCGTCCTCGGCCGCTCGGATCCGATGTGCAGATGGATCGCGGCGCGCCTGGACGACTGGAAGAACGTCAGACCCCCGGCAGGGGTCGCCGACGCGGGCACGACGCCCAACGTCGAAACCGAAGCGCAGCAGGAGCTCCGCCGTCAGCAGGAGCAGGAGCGGCAGGCGGCGGAGCTCCTCGCCGTGCTGAATGCGATCGTCGACCACGCGGCACCCCGTCCCTCCGAGGCGACGGTGCGCGCGTCCACCCTGATCGATCCCGACCGGGTCGAGCGAGCCGCTCCATGGACCGCGCCGGAGGCCGACTGGTGGACGCCGTCACGCCTGCGGCAGCGCGTGCGCACGCGGGCGCTCGTCGATCAGCTGCTCGATCGGCTCGGCTACGGGACGTCCACGCCGAACGCGATCGAGCTGATCGTAGCCCGGGACGCGCGGCTGGCGTCGCGGGAGACGTTCGTGGTGCGGCTGCGGCTGATCCGCCGCGTCGGGTTCCTGGTCGCGAGCGCCCTGATCCTCGGCGGCATCCTCGCGACGACGCTGTGGAACGAGACGTTCCTGCTCGACGGGGGCGAACCGTTCAGCGTCAGCAGCGGCGTCAGCGCCTGGCCGAACCTCGTCCTGCGCGTCCTCAGTACGCTGGCGGCCGTCGGCTTCAGCCTGTGGTTGTTCGAGAAGCTGCGCGTCCTATCCTGGGACCTGACGCGCGCCTATCGGCTGCCGCTGTCGGCGGGCGCCGAGACGCAGTCGCCGCTTCGCGTAGACGCGTCCGCGCTCTGGATGCAGCTGCACGAAGGTGGGGAGCCCTGGCGTCGGGCCGTGCGGGCTGCCGTGCCGACGGTGCTCTACTTCGGGTGCGCGCGCCTCGTCCTCCTGATGTTCGGCCTGCCGTTCCAGCCGCTACGGGGCACGACCGTGACGTGCTGGGCCGAGGCCGTGCGCTTTCCCTTCGTCCTGTCGTTCCTCTTCTTGAGCTTCCTCACCGTCGACGCCTCGCTCCGTTGCCGCCGGTTCGTGAACGCCCTGGCGACGCTCCAGACCCGGTATCCGGCGACCACGTTGGAATACTTCCGGCGTCAGCGCGGCGGCGTCGCCGAGGAGTATCTCGAGGAGTGGATCGACACCCAGCTGATCGCCGACCTCACCGAGGGGGTCGGACGGTTGCTCTGGTTTCCCGTCGCCGTCTTCGTCCTGATGGCTGCCTCGCTGATCCCGTGGACGGACCACTGGCCCGTGTCCCACGGCCTGCTGGCCGTCCTCCTGGTGAACCTGGGCCTGTCGATCGTGAGCGTGGTCATCCTCCAGCGCGCGGCACAGTCGGCGCGCGCACAGGCCGAGGCCAGCCTCACGGCGAAGGTGAAGCGCGCGCAGGGGCTCGTCGCCGCGAGCCGGGAGAAGATCGACGCGACCCAGGCGGAGCGGTTGCTCGACGAGATCCGCGCGCTCGACCGCGGCGCCTTCGTCGGCTTCTGGCAGAATCCGGCGCTCGGCGCGGTGCTCGTCCCGTCGGGCGGCACCGCCCTCGTCCAGCTCGTGCTCTGGGCGTGGGGCTGACCGCCGTCACCCCGCCGGCGGCACCGCCGCGAACAGCTCGCCGAGGCCCTCGGCCATCGTCGGATGGGTCAGGACTGCGTCGCGCAGGACCGTGTAGGGCAGGTCGCCGAGCATCGCCGTCTGGACGCAGGCCATCACCTCGCCCGCCTCGGGCCCGATCATCGTGAAGCCGACGATGCGGTCGCCCGTGGCCTCGACCGGCGCCTTCATGAGACCTCTCGTCTCACCGATCGTGTAGGTGCGCAGCACGTCGGCCATCGGCAGCGTGGCGACGCGCACGGCGATGCCGCGGGCACGCGCGTCGCGTTCGCCGAGGCCGCCGCGCGCGAGCGGCGGCCTCGGCGAAGAGGCAATAGGGGACGAGGCGGTCGCGGGTCGTGCGTCCGCCGCCGGCGAGGTCGTCGCGGACGACGCGGAGTCGTCGACCGACGCGTGCGTGAGCTGCGGGCTGTCGGTGCACTCGCCGAGGGCCCACGGCGCCGTCCTCAGTGGTGCAGGCCGGGAGCGCCGCTCGTCACCGCGTGGCGGAGGCCGCTCACGCGACGCACCCGAAACGGGACGATCTTGGTCGCGCCCGCCGCGCGGTGACGGTCGCGCCAGCGCTGCAGCCCGGTCCGTACGTATGCGGGCTCCAGGCCGAAGAGCTGGCAGATCGCGATGAACGTGAACGGCGAGTCGTCGGCGTCGGACCCGAACCACTCGGCGACCTCGCGGAAGAGCCGCTGGCCGCGGCGACCGGTGGCGTTGCTGTGGACCTGCCAGCAGCGGACGGCGTCCTCGAGGACGGCGAACAGCAGGCGGTGCTCGGGCGGGCGCTGCATGTCGCCGCGCACGAGGTCCGCGTACTGGACCGGCAGCAGGAGCTCTTCTTCGAGGGACGGATCGTACTGCGTTGCGAAGGCGTGCATGCGGAACACGAACAGCAAGCGAGGTGCCATGCGGCTTCGCTACGTCGCGGGTGGGAGAAAGCCGTGTCCCGCCTGCGTGCCGGCGCCGGTATCCGCTGCGGGCCGCGCCACGAAATCCCGAATTCTCGGAAATCCGCGAAAACTCGTGAGCCTCGGGCCCGATGAGGACGCAGCGTTTCCGCGGCGTTGGCCGCTGGCCCCGCGGTTGCTGAAGGTCATGTGAACGACCGCGGCGAGCGAAGCGCGGTCCGAGACGAGGAGACCCCGGACATGCACGCCTCACCTGTGGCAGAGCAGCACGCCCCCCGCTACGTGCCGAACCTGCTCGGCCCGGACCACTGGCGCGGACGTCCGCCGGAGCAGCCGCTGACGGGGATTCTCGAGGTCATCGCGTCGTCGACGGGCTCGGACGAGATGCTGCGCCGGCTCGGCGAGCGCCTGCACCGGCTCCTCGACGTCGGGGTCACCCCGCTCGTGGCCGCCGCCCTCGACAAGACGCTGCGCTTCGAAGCCGAGCAGGAGCGCCGGCGCGCGAGCGAGCGCGACCATCTCCTTCTCGTGCTCGAGGCCGGGCGCGCGCTCGCCGACCAGGATGCGCTGCCGGGCGTGCTCGCCACGCTGACGACCGCCCTGCGTCGGGTGCTGCCCGGTGCGGCCGCGCGCCTCACCCTCTCCGACGGCCGCGGCGCCACGGTCGTGCACGGGCAGGTCGGCCGGGCGACGCATCGCATTCCCCTGCATGCGGAGGATCGCCGGCTCGGCCTGCTGGAGATCGGCGGCGTCGAGAGCGTTCCCAAGCTCCTGCACCCGCTCCTCGAAGCGCTCGCGGCGCAGGCGGCTCCGGTGGCGGCCCGCATCCTGGCCCTGGCCGGCGCCGATCGGGGCGACGGAAACCTCGTCGGCGGCAGCCAGGCCCTGCGCGGCTCGCTCCGCCAGCTCGACGTCGTCGCCCCGACCGACGCCACCGTGCTGCTGCTCGGTGAGACCGGGACCGGCAAGGAGCTGATGGCGCGCGCCATCCACGAGCGCAGCGGCCGCAAGGGCCGGCCGTTCGTCAAGATCAACTGCGCGGCGATTCCTTCGGGCCTCCTCGAGAGCGAGCTCTTCGGTCACGAGAAGGGCGCCTTCACGAGCGCGATCGCGCAGAAGATCGGCCGCTTCGAGGTCGCGGACGGCGGCACGCTGTTCCTCGACGAGATCGGCGAGATCCCGCTCGAGCTCCAGGCGAAGCTGCTGCGCGTCCTGCAGGAGCAGGAGTTCGAGCGCCTCGGCGGCACGCGCACCATCGAGGTCGACGTGCGGATCGTCGCCGCGACCAACCGCGACCTCGCAGCGATGGTCGAGGAGGGACGCTTCCGCGAGGACCTCTACTATCGCCTCAACGTCTTTCCGCTCGCGGTGCCGCCGCTGCGCGAGCGGCCGGAGGACATCGAGCCGCTGGTGCGGCACTTCGTCGCCCGCTTCGCGCAGCGCATGCAGCGGCGGATCGACGAGATCCCCGCCGAGACGATGGAGGCGCTGCGGCGGCATCCGTGGCCGGGCAACGTGCGCGAGCTCGAGAACCTCGTGCAGCGCGCCCTGATACTCTCGCAGGGCCCGCGCCTCGTCCTGCCCCCGGGCCTTCTCGAGCCGCCGCGCCCCCGGACGACGCACGAGGCGGCGACGACGCTCGCGAGCGCGCAGCGGGCGCACATCCTGCGCATCCTCGAGGAGACCAACTGGATGCTGGGTGGACCCCGCGGCGCGGCCGTGCGACTCGGGATGAAGCGCACGACGCTCCAGTCGCTGCTGAAGCGGCTCGGCATCGGCCAGCCCGGACGCGCGGGCTGAGCACGGAGGTTCGGATGGAGTACCGGCAGCTGGGGGGATCGGGGTTCATGGTGCCCGAGCTGTGCTTCGGCACGGGCACGTTCGGCGGCGGCAACGAGTTCTTCAAGACGTGGGGCGCGAGCGACGTCGCCGAGGCCACGCGACTCGTCGACGTCTGCCTGGACGCGGGCTGCAACATGTTCGACACGGCCGACATCTACTCCGACGGCCTCTCGGAGGAGATCCTCGGCCAGGCGATCAAGGGTCGCCGCGATCGCCTGCTCCTCTCCACCAAGGCGACGTTCCGCGCCGGTCCGGGGCCGAACGACGTCGGCTCGTCGCGCCACCATCTGACGCGCGCCATCGAGGGCAGCCTGCGCCGGCTCGGCACCGACGTCATCGACCTGTTCCAGCTGCACGGCTTCGACGCGATGACGCCGATCGAGGAGGTGCTGCACACGCTCGACGACTGTGTGCGCGCGGGCAAGCTCCGCTACGTCGGCTGCTCGAACTTCTCGGGCTGGCACCTCATGAAGTCGCTGGCCATCGCCGACCGCTACGGCCTGCCGCGCTACGTCGCGCACCAGGCGTACTACTCGCTCGTCGGCCGCGACTACGAGTGGGAGCTCATGCCGCTGGCGCTCGACCAGAAGGTGTCGGCGGTGGTGTGGAGCCCGCTCGGCTGGGGTCGGCTGACCGGCAAGCTCCGCCGCGGCCAGCCGGTGCCGGCGGCGAGCCGCCTCCAGAGCAAGGCGGTGACCGACATGGGACCGCCGGTCCCCGACGAGTACCTCTATCGGGTCGTCGACGCGCTCGACGCCGTGGCCGCGGAGACGGGGAAGACCGTGCCGCAGGTCGCGCTCAACTGGCTGCTGCGGCGGCCGTCGGTGGCGTCGGTGATCGTCGGCGCCCGCAACGAAGAGCAGCTGAAGCAGAACCTCGGCGCCGTGGGCTGGGCGCTGACGCCCGCGCAGGTCGCCAGGCTCGACGCCGCGAGCGCCGTCACGCTGCCGTATCCCTACTGGCACCAGCGCGGATTCGCGGAGCGCAATCCGGATCCGGCGAGCACCACCAACTGACGAAGGAGGAGTCGACGATGCCGACCCAGAAGGCCGAAGCGGAATGGACCGGTGATCTCCAGCAGGGAAGCGGGCGCCTGAAGCTCGGGAGCGGCGCCTTCGAAGGCCCGTACTCGTTCAAGTCGCGCTTCGAGGAGGGCCAGTCGGCCACCAACCCCGAGGAGCTGATCGGCGCCGCGCACGCGGGCTGCTTCACGATGGCGCTGGCGCACGCGCTCACCCAGGCGAAGACGCCCCCGGTGCGCCTCCACACGACGGCCCAGGTGAAGCTCGTCCAGCAGGGCGGCGGCTTCACGATCACGCGGATCGACCTCACCACCGAGGCCGAGGTCCCGGGGATCGACGACGCCACCTTCCAGGAGACGGCCGCGACCGCGAAGGCGAACTGCCCGGTGTCGAAGGCGCTCGCCGGCGTCGAGATTCATCTGACCGCGACGCTGATCTCGTAGGGAGCCCCGGTGTGGATCGTCCGCCTCGCGCTGCGTCGGCCCTACACGTTCGTGGTGATGGCGCTGCTCATCGCCATCGGCGGCGTGCTGACGATCGCGCGGGCGACGATCGACATCTTCCCGGAGATCAACATCCCGGTCGTCTCGGTGATCTGGCAGTTCGCCGGGCTGTCGCCGGCCGAGGTCGAGGGCCGCATGGTCACGATCTCCGAGCGTGCGGCGACGACGACCGTCAACGGCATCGAGCACATCGAGTCGCAGTCGCTGGCCGGCGTCGGGCTGATCCGCATCTTCTTCCAGCCCGGCGTCGACATCGCCGGCGGCGTGGCCGAGACGACGGCGATCATGCAGACGCTGCTGCGCATCCTGCCGCCGGGCACGACGCCGCCGCTCATCATCCGCTACTCCGCGTCGAACGTTCCGATCCTCCAGCTCGCGCTCGAGTCGCAGACGCTGAGCGAGCAGCAGCTCTACGACTACGGCCTCAACTTCATCCGCACGCAGCTCGCGACGGTGCAGGGCGCGCAGGTGCCGCTGCCGTGGGGCGGCAAGGTGCGGCAGGTGATGGTCGACCTCCAGCCCGAGCAGATGTACGCGAAGGGGCTGTCGGCGGCCGACGTCTCGAACGCGCTCGCGCAGCAGAACGTCATCCTGCCCGCCGGCACGGCCAAGATCGGCAAGATCGAGTACAACGTCCGCACCAACTCGTCGCCCGACGTCATCGAGGCGCTGAACGACGTGCCGGTGCGCCAGGTCGGCAATGCGACGGTCTACATGCGCGACGTCGCGCAGGTGCATGACGGCTACGCGGTGCAGACGAGCATCGTGCACGTGGACGGGCGGCGCTCCGCGCTGCTGACGGTGCTGAAGACGCCGACCGCCTCGACGCTCGACATCGTGCAGCGCGTGAAGGACGCGCTGCCGCGCATCCAGGCGACGCTGCCGCCCGACCTCGGCATCCGCCAGCTCTTCGACCAGTCGGTGTTCGTGCGCGCGTCGCTGAACGGCGTGCTGCGCGAGGCCGCGATCGCCGCGGCGCTGACCGGGCTCATGATCCTCCTGTTCCTGGGCTCGTGGCGCTCGACGCTCGTCATCGTCGTGTCGATCCCGCTCGCGATCCTCGTGTCGGTCATCACGCTCTCGCTCGTCGGCGAGACGCTGAACGTGATGACGCTGGGCGGGCTCGCGCTCGCCGTCGGCATTCTCGTCGACGACGCGACGGTGGAGATCGAGAACACGAACCGCAACCTCTCGATGGGGAAGCCCGTGCTGAAGGCGATCCTCGACGGCGCGCAGCAGATCGCCACGCCCGCCTTCGTCGCGACGCTGTGCATCTGCATCGTGTTCCTGCCGGTCGTGTTCATCACCGGGGTCGGCAAATACCTCTTCACGCCGCTCGCCGAGGCCGTCGTGTTCGCGATGCTGGCGAGCTACTTCCTGTCACGCACCGTGGTGCCGACGATGGTGCGGTACCTCCTGCCGGCCGAGGCGCATCTCCACGCGCCGGGCGCCGAGCACACCGTCACCGACGGCGGCCCGATCTGGAACGTCCACCGCCGCTTCAACCGGCACTTCGAGCGCTTCCAGGGGCGCTACAAGGCGCTGCTCGGCTGGGCGCTCGCGAACCGGGTGCTGGTGACGGCCGTGTTCGGCGGCTTCGTGCTGCTGTCGTCGGGGCTCTTCCTCCACATCGGCAGCGACTTCTTCCCGACGGTCGACGCCGGCCAGATCCGGCTCCACGTCCGCTGCCCTCCCGGCACGCGCATCGAGGAGACGGAGCGGCGCTTCGCCGAGGTCGAGGAGGTGATCCGCGAGGCCATCCCCCCGGACGAGATCGACATCGTCCTCAACAACATGGGCGTCCCCGGCGGCGGCATCAACCTCGCGTTCAGCGACGCGTCGCTCGTGACGTCGGCGGACGGCGAGGTCCTGATCTCGCTCGCGGAGGGCCACGGCCCCACGGAGGGGTACGTCGAGCGGCTGCGGAAGGTGCTGCGCGAGCGCTTCCCCGATCTCGTCTTCTTCTTCCAGCCGGCGGACATCGTGTCGCAGATCCTGAACTTCGGCCTCCCCGCGCCGATCGACGTGCAGGTCGTCGGCCGCGATCCGAGGAACCTCGAGATCGCGGAGGACCTCGCGAAGCGCATCGGCGCCATTCCCGGCGCCGCCGACGTTCGCCTCCAGCAGGTGCCGCGCTATCCCGAGTTCGGCATCGAGGTGGATCGCTGGATGGCGCGGCAGCTCGGCTTCACCGAGGCCAACGTCGCGCAGAGCCTCCTCGTGTCGCTCTCGGGCACCGCGCAGGCGCAGCCGAACTACTGGCTCGACCGCACGACGGGCGTGAACTACCCGGTCGTCACCCAGACGCCGCAGTACCGCATCGACTCGGTCGGGGCGCTCGACGCGCAGCCGATCGCCGTCCCCGGCCAGCCGCAGCCGCAGCTGCTCGCGAACGTCGCGTCGATCGGCCGCCGGGTCGAGCCGGGCGTCATCAGCCACTACAACGTGCAGCCCGTCTACGACGTGCTCGCCGCGACCGACCGCGCCGATCTGTGGTCGGTGGCCGACGCGGTCGAGGCGGTGGTCGACGAGGTGCGGCCGACGCTGCCGCGCGGCACCATCATCAACATCCGCGGCCAGGCGGAGACGATGCGGCGCAGCTTCACGGCGCTCGCCGGCGGCATGGTGCTCGCGGTCGTGCTCGTCTACCTGCTGATGGCCGTCAACTTCCAGTCCTGGCTCGACCCGCTGATCATCCTGATGGCGCTGCCGGGCGCGCTGGCCGGCGTCCTGTGGATGCTGTTCCTCACGCAGACGAACCTCTCCGTGCCGGCGCTGATGGGCGCGATCATGGCCATCGGCGTCGCGACGTCGAACGCGATCCTCGTCGTGCAGTTCGCGAACGAGCAGCGCGCGGAGGAGCGCCTCGACGCGCACGACGCCGCGCTCGCCGCCGGCACCACGCGGCTGCGGCCCGTCATGATGACGGCGCTCGCGATGATCCTCGGCATGCTGCCGATGTCGCTCGGGCTCGGCGAAGGCGGCGAGCAGAACGCGCCGCTCGGCCGCGTCGTCATCGGCGGGCTGCTGCTCGCCACCTTCGCGACGCTGATCTTCGTGCCCGTCGCCTACAGCGTGCTGCGTACGAAGCAGCCCGACACGACGGTGCCGCCGGAGCTGCAGGAATGAGCACCCTCGACCCCACGGTCCCTGCCCCGGAGCACCGCCGCGTCGCGCGCGTGCTCGTCGTCGTCGGGCTCGTGCTCCTCGGGCTCTACGTCGTCGGGCTCGTGCCGCGCCTGCTGCTCCAGCAACGGCTCGACGAGGAGGCCGCGGCGGCGAAGGCGCGGCTGCCCATGGTGTCGACGGCGCAGCCGATGCGCGCGCCGCAGGTCGTCGAGGTGCCGCTGCCGGGCAGCATGGAGCCGATCCTCACGACCGGCATCTTCGCGCGCACCGACGGCTATCTGCGCGCGCGCTACGTCGACATCGGCGATCGCGTGGCGAAGGGCCAGCTGCTCGCCGAGATCGACACGCCCGAGGTCGACCAGCAGCTGCGTCAGGCACGCGCCCAGCTCGCGCAGGACCGGGCGAACGTCGCCAAGTTCGAGGCCGATCTCGGCCTCGCCCGCACGACGCTGGCGCGCTTCGTCGCCGCCGGCCCCGGCACCGTCTCGAAGCAGCAGATCGACGAGCGCACGTCGGCGGTCACCGACGCCGAGCGCACCGTGGACGCCGGCGAAGCCACCGTCGCCGCCGACGAGGCCAACGTGCAGCGGCTCCAGGACCTGCAGAGCTTCCAGAAGGTCTACGCGCCGTTCGACGGCGTCATCACCGTGCGCAACGTCGACCCGGGCTCCCTCATCTCCGCGGGATCGAGCACGACGGTGACGGAGCTGTTCACGCTGGCGCAGGTCGACGTCCTGCGCATCTTCGTCTTCGTGCCGCAGTCGTACTCGCCCGACGTCGCCGCCGGCCAGACGGCCGAGGTGACGGTGCGCGAGCGGCCCGGGCAGGTCTTCTTCGGCAAGGTGACGCGCACCGCGGGCGCCATCGATCCGACGTCGCGCACGATGCTCACCGAGGTGCAGGTCCCGAATCCCGACGGCCTCCTCCTCTCCGGCTCCTACGCGACGGTGAAGTTCTCGCTGCAGCGGGCGCAGCCGCCGCTCACGATCCCGGCGAGCGCGCTCCTCGTCGACGCGAGCGGCGTGCGCGTCGCGATCGTCGAGCCGGACGGGACGTTGCGCTACACGCGCATCGAGATCGGGCGCGACTACGGCACGCGCGTCGAGGTGCTCTCCGGCCTGCAGGAGAGCGACGTGCTCGCGACGAACCTCACGCCCGGCATCGGCGCCGGCGCGAAGGTGGCCGTCGCGCAGCCGAGCCACGAGGTGGAGCCCGGCGCGCCCGGCACCGCGGCCAACCCCGGCGGTCCGCCCGCGATGGGGACGGGCGCGGCGCCGGCGCCGCCATGAGACGCGCGGTCGTCCTGCTGCTGGTCGCGAGCCTCGCGGGCTGCATGGTCGGGCCCGACTACCGTCGCCCCGCGGCGCCGACGCCCGATGCCTTCGGCGAGATCGCGCCGATCCCGTCGCCACGCGCCGACGGCAAGCCGCCCGAGACCAGCGTCCCCGTACCCGGCGGCATCCCGGAGGCGTGGTGGGAGGCGTTCGGCGACCCGCTGCTCGCGTCGCTCGTCACGCGCACGGTGGCGTCGAACCTCGACCTCGCGCAGGCGGAAGCGCGCGTCCGGCAGGCGCGCGCGCAGCGCGGGATCGTCGCGGCGGATCTCTATCCGCAGATCGGCGCGTCGGGCAGCTACACGCGCGAGCGCACGAGCGCCAACGCCCCCGGCTTCGCCGAGGGGCAGACGCTGAACCTCTTCCAGACCGGCTTCGACGCGGACTGGGAGATCGACGTGTTCGGCGGCATCCGGCGCGGCGTCGAGTCGGCCGAAGCGACCATCGGCGCGACGCTCGCCGATCGCGATGCGATCCTCATCTCGCTGATGGGAGAGGTCGGCCGCGAGTACGTGACGTATCGCAGCCTCCAGCAGCGCATCCGGCTCGCGAACGAGAACCTGAAGTCGCAAGAAGCGACGCTGGCCCTCACGCAGCGCCTCTTCGACGCGGGTCTCGCCGCCGAGCTCGACGTGCAGCGCGCCGCGGCGCAGGTGTCGACGACGGCGGCGACGATCCCGATCCTCGTGCAGCAGCGCGAGCAGTCGATGCACGCCCTCGGCATCCTCGTCGGCGCGCTCCCGATGACGCTCCAGGCGGAGCTCGAGCCCGTCGGGCCGATCCCGGTGCCGCCGACGTCGGTCGGCGTCGGCATGCCGTCGGATCTGCTGCTGCGCCGGCCGGACGTCGCACGCTCCGAGCGCCGGCTCGCGGCGGCGACGGCCAACATCGGCGTCGCGACGCGCGACCTCTTCCCGCGCTTCTTTCTCGTCGGCGCCGCGGGCCTCGAGAGCATCGCGGCGTCGGACCTCTTCACCTGGCAGAGCCGCGCCGCCTCGATCGGCCCGCGGATCACCTGGCCGGTGTTCCAGGGCGGCCGCATCCGCGCCAACATCCGGCTCCAGGACGCCGCGCAGGAAGAGGCGTTCGCGGCCTACCAGCAGACCGTGCTGCGGGCGTTCCAGGACGTCGAGGACTCGCTCGTCGCCTTCTCGGGGGCGCAGGCGCAGCGCGCGCAGCTCGAGGACGCCGTGCGCGCGAACAAGCGCGCCACCGACCTCGCGCGCCGGCTCTATGCGCAGGGGCTCACCGACTTCCTCGACGTGCTCGTCGCCGAGCAGGCGCTGTTCACGTCGGAGGACACGCTGGCGCAGAGCAAGCGCGACGTCGCGCTCGGGCTGGTGTCGCTCTACAAGGCACTCGGCGGCGGCTGGGAGACCGACGCGGCCGCCACCGCGTCGGCACGGGCATCCGCCGACGTCGACACGGAGTGACGCCGCGATCTCGGCAGCGTGCCGCCCGACCGGCGGCGCCGCGCGCGGCGCGCCCGCGATCCCAATACGGATGAAATGGCGGGCATCCTGCAACGTCCAACGGGAGAGAGGACGTTGCTCATGCGATCATCCCGCCCCCTTTCCCTGCTGGTCGCCGCGTGTCTCCTCGCCGCGACGATCGGGCCGCCGCCCGCAGGCGCGCAGAGCGCGTCGGACCTCGACACGCTCGTCGCGCCGATCGCGCTCTACCCCGATGCACTGCTGGCCGACGTGCTGCCCGCGTCCGCGTTCCCCGTGCAGATCGTCGAGGCGGCGCGCGCGGTGGAGAGCGGGCCGGTCGACGCGAACGTCGCCGCGGAATGGGATCCGAGCGTACAGGCGCTCGTCTCCTATCCGTCCGTGCTGACGATGATGAACGACCGCATCACCTGGACGACGCAGCTGGGCGAGGCGGTCGCGCAGGACCAGAGCGCGGTGCTCGCGGCGGTGCAGCGCGTGCGCGGGGAGGCGCAGAAGGCCGGCAACCTGCGAACCAACGACAAGCAGACCGTCACGACGAGCGGCACGAACATCGTCGTCGAGCCGACGGACCCGCAGGTGCTCTACGTGCCGCAGTACGACCCCGTCGCGATCCTGTCGCCGCCGCCCCCGTGGGGCTACTACGCGCCGGCGTACGGCGTGCTCGCGTTCGGCGACGGCTTCGCCGTCGGCGCGCTGACGGCGTACGGCATCGGCTGGGGCTTCGGGCCCGCGTTCTGCTGCGGGCACATCACCGTCATCAACAATCACTACCGCTACGGCCATCCGTACTACGGCGGCCACGGGGGCGGCCATGCGTGGCGGCCGCCGCCGCGGGGCAGCGTCGGTCACGTCGGCCCCGGATTCCACGGCGGCGGCCGCCCGGGCGGGTTCGGTCCGGGTACGACGGCAGGCATGGGCCGCCCGGGCGGCGGTCGCCCCGGTGCGGTCGGTCCGGGCGGCGGCCTCGGGGCCGGTCGTCCCGGAGGCTTCGATCGTCCCGGGCGTGCGGACGCGGGCCGTCCCGGCGGCAACGCCGTTCCCGGCCACGCTCCCCAGGGTCAGATGCTGGGGTCGCCGCGCGGCGGCGGTCACGGGTTCACGCGTGACGCCGGACCCGCCCGGGCCACCGCCGGCGCGCCGCAGCGCGGGTTCGCTGCGGGCTCCCCTCGCGCCGGCGGCGGCTTTTCGGCCGGCGTCGCGCCCGAGCGCGGCAACGCGTTCGACCACGTCGGCGGCGGCGGCTGGAACGCGCGCAGCTTCAGCGCCCGCGGCGCGCAGAGCTTCGGCGGCGGCTTCGGTGGCGGCGGTATCGCGCACACCGGCGGCGCCATGCAGGGCGGCGGCTTCCATGGCGGTGGCGGGTTCGGAGGCGGCCATGGCGGCGGCTTCGGCGGCGGCCACGGTGGCGGCGGCGGAGGACACCGATGACGCGCTCGACCAGGAGGACGACGACCATGTCGCGCTCGATCACGACGACGCTCGCCGCGACGATGTTGCTCACGGCCTGCGCGCACACGCCGCCGCGCGTCCCGCAGACGCCGCCCGGCCCGATGACCTTCGCCACCCCGCGCGACGCCGTCTCCGCGCTCGTCGACGCCTGCCGTGCCGACGACGTCGCGCGCGTCGAGGCGATCTTCGGCGAACGCGACCTCGTCCTCTCCGGCGACCAGGCCGCCGACGCCGACCACTGCCGCCGCTTCGTGCAGGCCGCCGACGCGATGACGCGCCTCGACCCGTGGGGCGACCGGCGCCTCGTGCTCGTCGTCGGCAGCGACGACTTCGCGTTCCCGGTTCCGCTCGTCGAGCGCGGCGACCGCTGGCAGTTCGATCCCGAGGCCGGCGCCGCCGAGGTGCTGCGCCGGCGCGCCGGCGAGAACGAGCTGGGCGCCATCGGCAGGTGCCGTGCCTGGACGCACGACCCGGCCGCGCACGCGGGGATCGACCCGGCGCGCCCGCTGCACGGCTACTACTTCGAGCAGCTGACGGCCCGCGGCGGCGGCCGCGCGCTGCTCGCCTGGCCGGCCGAGTACCGCGTCACCGGCGTGCAGAGCTTCCTCGTCGGTCCCGACGGCCTCGTGCGCGAGAAGGACCTCGGCCCGAACGGCCCGCGCGGCATCACCAGCTGGACAGCGGACGACACGTGGCGCGTAGTGGAGGCGAACTGATGCGACTCTCGGGCAAGACGGCATTCATCACGGGCGGCAACAGCGGCATCGGGCTCGCTACGGCGCAGCTCTTCGTCGCCGAGGGCGCGCGCATCGCCATCACCGGACGCAACCGCGACACGCTGGCCGCGGCCGTGAAGACGATCGGCGCCGGGTCCCACGCCTTCGTCGCCGACGTGCAGGACTTCGAGGCGACGCGGCTCGCGGTCGACGAAGCCGCCGCGGCGCTCGGCGGGCTCGACGTCGTGTTCGCCAACGCCGGCATCGCCGGCGACACGCCGCTCGGCGGCACCGACCCGGCCGCCTTCGAAGCGGTGCTGCGTACGAACGTCACCGGCGTCTTCTTCACGCTTCAGGCGGCGCTGCCGCATCTGCGCGACGGCGGATCGCTCATCCTGAACGGCTCCGTGCACGAGGTGCTCGGCGTGCCGGGCTACTCCGCGTACGCCGCGAGCAAGGCGGGCGTACGCGCCATGGCGCGCTGCCTCGCCTCGGAGCTGGCGCCGCGCGGCATCCGCGTCAACGTCGTGGTGCCCGGTGCGACGCGCACGCCGATCTGGGGTCGCATCGCACCCGAGGCCGACGCGCGGACGGCACTCGAGGCCAGCATCGTGCAGCACATCCCGCTCGGGCACCTCGGTGAGGCCGAGGACGTCGCCCGCGCCGCGCTGTTCCTCGCGTCGGACGACGCGCGCAACGTGACGGCCAGCGAGCTGGTCGTCGACGGCGGGACGATCGGCGCGCCGGCCGGCGCGCCCGCGCACCGCCGCTGATTCAGGCCCCGAGCAGCGCGATGACCTCGCGCACGCGCTCGCCGTGCCGCGTCTCCTCGCGCCCGTTCTGGCGCAGCAGCTTCTGCACCTCCGGGTCGGCCTCGCGGTCGGCCCAGCGCTGGTAGCCGACGTCGCCGTCGAGCTCGCCCTGCACGATGAGCCCGAGCAGCGAGCCCGGTATCTCGTCGGGCAGCGGGATGGCGAGGGGCGCTCGGTCGGCTGCCTCGGGCTCGAAGGGCCGCCCGAGCTTCAGAGCGATCGCCTTCCGCAGCCGCTCCGCGTGCCCGCGCTCCTCGCGCCCGTTGCGCCGCAGGAGCTCGGCGGCCTGCGCGTCGCCGATGCGATCGGCGATGCCGAAGTAGAACTCCTCGCCCGACATCTCGATGCGATAGAGGAGCCGCATGGCGTCGACGTCGAGGGTCTCGATCGCGCCGATCGCCGCGACGGCGGCGAAGAAGTCGGTGGGTGGGGTCATGCGCCTCACTGCGCCGGCCGGTCGTTCCGTGTCGCCGCGGTCCCGATGGACGTCATCGAACGGGCTGGGAGCCCGAGGAAGCGATCACGCGGCCAGCACCTCCGCCGCCACCCGCTCGCCCGACCGCACCGCGCCGTCGATGAAGCCGTTCATCACCGGCGACGTCTCCGTGCCCGCCCAATGCACGCGGCCGACCGGCTCGCGCAGGCGCGCGCCGAGCGTCGTCATGAGGCCCGGCTCCCAGTGCGACATGAAGCAGCCGCGGGTCCACGTCTCCGACGACCAGTCCTGCTCGACCCAGTCCCGCACCTGCGCCGCCTTGGGGCCGAAGCGGGTGACGAGCTGCGCGACCACGAAGCGGCGGCGCGCCGCGGCGTCGAGCGCGGCGAGCCGTGGCGCCTGCGGGCCCGACGCGAAGACGTTGAGGATGCCGGGCGGCGGGGTCGCGCCGCAGGCGTCGATCGAGAAGGGCAGCGGCGAGGACACGTCGAGCGACTGGCCGTTGAGGCCGTCGTGGCGCCAGAACGGCTCGTCGTAGACGACGCCGAACTTGATCGTCGTGCCGGCCGGCAGGCGGCGGCGCAGCTCGGCGTGCTCGGCCGGCAGCGCGGGCTGCCAGTCGATCTCGCTCGCGAGCACCGGCGGAATCGCGACGACCGCGCGCGCCGCCCGCACCGTCACGCCGCCGTCGGCGACGACCTCGACGCCGTCCGCGTCCCGTCGAATGCGGCGGACCGGCGCGTCGAAGCGGACGGCGTCGCCGAGCCGCGCGACGACGCGATCGGCGACGGCCTGCGCGCCGCCGACGAGGCGGTCGCGCTGCGCGCCGTCGGCGATGCCGGTCTGGCGCGCCCAGCCGCCGGCCGAGTGGAGATGGAACAGCAGGTGCAGCAGCGACGCGCCCGCCGGGTCCCAGGCGAAGACGTCCGACGTGACGGTCATGCGCAGCAGCGCGCGCGCCCGCGACGACCAGACGTTCCACGGCGAATCGACCCAGCTCGCCGCCGAGCGGGCGTCGATGGCGCGGGCGCCGGGCGCGGTCCACGGCGCGTCGAGCGGGACGCGTTTCGCCATGCGGTCGAGGCGCGCCATCGCGACGCCGAGGCTGATCAGCGTGAAGAGGCCGAGCGGCTTCGGGATCTGCCCGCGATGCCGGTGCGCCGTGCCGTCGATGACGACGACGTTCTCGCCCGCCGTCCACGTCGGGTACGTGCCGACGCCCATCTCCTCGGCGAGCGCGTAGAGCCGGTCCTGCCCGACGCCGAGCCACGCGCCGCCGCGGTCGATCGGCGTCCCGTCGGCGAGCGTCCCGGTCCACACGCGGCCGCCGGGCCGGTCGCGGGCTTCGAGCACCGTCACGCGCATGCCGGCCTGGGAGAGGCGCAGCGCCGCCGTCAGGCCGGCGTAGCCCGCACCGACGACGCAGACGTCGACGTCGTGCGACGCCATCAGAAGTCGGCCGCCGGCAGGATCCGCACCCAGCGCAGCGGCTCCTTGCCGAGGCTGCGCGAGACGAGATGGCGCTGCTCGGCGAGCTGATGCTGCAGGCGCCGCACCTTCGACTCCTGCGGGCTCAGATCGACGGGCGTTTCGGAGACGAGGACCTGCGCGATGGCGTCCTCGGCCTCGCGCATGGCGGCGCCGAGGCGGTCGTCGTCGCGCGCCGGGCCGTTGCGCATCTGGAGGAGCGCGTGCTCGAGCTGCGAGACGGTGTTGCTCTTCACGACGTGGATCGGCAGGCCGCGGGCGGAGGCGTCGCGCAGCGTCTGCGGGCGGCGGCGCTCGAACGGGCGCAGGGTGAGGACGTCGGTGGCCTCGTCGAGGTCGTCGACCACGTCGCCGCGTATGCCGGACTGGCGGAGCGCGTGGCCGAGCTTCTGGCGCGAGACGCCGAAGGGGTAGATGCGCAGCTTGTCGGCGCGCGGCCGCGGCCGGCCCTTGCGCGGCTCCGGGGCGACCGGCGGTGCGGGCGGCGTTTCGGCGCGCAGCCCGCCGTCGCCGTCGAGGCTGCGCACCTCCGGCATGATCGGGCGCCCGCGCAAGAGCGCGTCGACCACCGCGCCGACGTCGCGGTGCACGGCGACGCGGTCGAACGTCTGGATCTCGACCAGCACGTCGAACGTCGGCGGCGCCTTGCGCTCGAGGATCGTCTTCTGCGTGCCGCGGCGGTGGGCCTCCTCGTCGCCGAGCGTCACCGACTGCACGCCGCCGACGAGGTCGGCGAGGGTCGGATTCTGTACGAGGTTGTCGAGCGTCGTGCCGTGCGCGGTGGCGACCAGCTGCACGCCGCGCTCGGCGATGGTGCGCGCGGCGGCCGCCTCGAGGTCGGTGCCGATCTCGTCGATGACGATGACCTCGGGCATGTGGTTCTCGACCGCCTCGATCATGACGTGGTGTTGGAGGGCCGGCGTCGGCACCTGCATGCGGCGGGCGCGGCCGATGCCGGGATGCGGGATGTCGCCGTCGCCGGCGATCTCGTTCGAGGTGTCGACGACGACCACGCGGCGCTGGCGTTCGTCGGCGAGGAAGCGTGCGACCTCGCGCAGCAGCGTCGTCTTGCCGACGCCGGGCCGCCCGAGCAGCAGGACGCTGTGCTGCTCGGCGACGAGGTCCTCGATGATGCGGATCGTCCCGTGGACCGCCCGGCCGACGCGGCAGGTGAGGCCGACGATGTGGCCCTTGCGGTTCCGCATGCAGGAGATGCGGTGCAGCGTGCGCGGAATGCCGGCGCGGTTGTCGGCGCCGAACTCGCCGACGCGCGCGACGACCGCATCGATGTCCTCGCGCCGCACCTCGCGCTCCGCCAGCTCGACCTCGCGGCCCGGGTAGCGGGCCTCGGGGCGTCGTCCGAGGTCGACGACGACCTCGAGCAGGTCGTCGTTGCCGCCGCGGGCCCGCACCGCCGCCGCCACGTCGGGAGGCAGCGCGTCGAGGAGGGCGCTCAGGTCGTCGTGCTCCGCCATGGCCCGGGTGCAACCCGTATCAGCTTTGCCCGGCCCCCGGCAGCAGGATTCGCCAAGTCGGCCGGACGGGACGATGCTACACTCACCCGTGCTCATGACGGGATTCGCGCTTTTCGAGACGGCCATCGGCCGCTGCGGCATCGCCTGGGGCGAGCGCGGCATCGTCGGCGTCCAGCTGCCCGAGACCGGCGACGGCGCGACGCGTGCACGCCTGGCGCGGCGCTTCGCGGCGACGGAGGCTCCGCCGCCGCCCGAGGTGCAGGAGGCGATCGCCGCCATCGTCGCCCTGCTGCGCGGCGAGGGCACGGACCTCGCCCACCTCGGGCTCGACATGTCGGCGGTGCCCGAGTTCCACCGTCGCGTGTACGAGGCGGCGCGCCGCATCCCGCCGGGGGCGACGCGCACCTACGGCGAGATCGCGACGGCGCTCGGTGCGCCCGGCTCGGCACGCGCCGTGGGCCAGGCGCTCGGGCGCAACCCGTTCGCGATCGTCGTCCCGTGCCACCGCGTGCTCGCCGCCGGCGGTCGCACGGGCGGCTTCTCGGCGAACGGCGGCGTGTCGACCAAGCTCCGTATGCTGGCGATCGAGGGCGCACCGGCGCAGGCGGCGCTGTTCGACGGCGACGGCCGCTACGGCTACGATCCGCGCGTCGCCGTGGAGCACCTGCGCGGCGTCGACCCGGCGCTGGCGCGCGTCGTCGACGCGGTCGGCCCGTATCGTCTGGAGCTGAAGCGCACCCCGAGCATCTATGCGGCGCTCGCCGAGGCGATCGTCTACCAGCAGCTCAGCGGCAAGGCCGCGGCGACGATCTACGGCCGCGTCTGCGCGCTCTTCCCCCGCGCGCACGAGGGACCGACGCCGGAGAACGTCCTGCGTGCGCCGGACGAGAAGCTGCGGGGGGCGGGGCTGTCGCGGCCGAAGATCCTGGCCCTGCGTGACCTCGCGCAGCGCCAGAAAGCGGGCGAGATACCGACGCTCGCCGAGGCGCATCGCCTCGGCGACGACGCACTGATCGAGCGGCTCACGGCCGTGCGCGGCATCGGCCGGTGGACCGTCGAGATGCTGCTCATGTTCCGCCTGGGGCGCGCGGACGTGCTGCCGGTCGACGACCTCGGCATCCGCACGGGCGTCGGCCTGCTCACGCGCAAGCGCGAGCTGCCCGACCGCGCGGCGGTCGCCAGGCGTGGGGCGCGCTGGGCGCCGTATCGGACGGTGGCGAGCTGGTACCTGTGGCGGGCGGTCGAGCGCTCGCGGGCGAAGGCTTAGCGGCCGGGGTTTCCCCCGCGGTGCGGGCAGTCTACGGTGCTCCCGATGCTCGCGCAGACGGTGCTGCACGCCGGGCCGATCCGCGTGGTCGACTATCGTTGCACCCACGACGGCACCGAGACGCCGTACGTCGAGCGACATCCGCTCCACTCCGTGTCGTACGTGCGTGACGGCACCTTCGGCTGTCGCACCAACGGGCGGGCGTTCGAGCACGTCGCCGGCTCGCTCATGGTCGGCCACCCGGGCGACGAGTACGTCTGCACGCACGAGCACGGCGCCGGTGACGCCTGCCTGTCGGTCCAGCTCGCGCCCGAGCTGGTCGACACGATGGGCGACGACCGCGCCGCCTGGCGCACGGCGTACGTGCCGCCCGTGTCCGAGCTGATGGTGCTGGGCGAGCTGGCGCAGTCGGCGGCCGACGGCGCCTGCAACGTGGGCGTCGACGAGGCGGGCATGCTCTTCGCGGCGCGCTTCGTCGGCCTGGCGAGCGGCCGGCTGAAGGCACCGGGCGACCCGTCGGCGCGCGATCGGCGCCGCGCCGTCGAGGCCGCGCTGTGGCTCGACGCGCACGCGCACCGGCCCGTCGACCTCGACACCACGGCGCGCGCGATCGGCCTCAGCCCGTTCCATTTCCTGCGCACGTTCGCGTCGGTTCTGGGTGTGACGCCGCACCAGTACGTCGTCCGCTGCCGCCTGCGGCACGCCGCGCGCCTCCTCGCCGACGACGCCGGCGCGATCACCGACGTCGCCTTCGACGTCGGCTTCGGCGACCTCTCGAACTTCGTGCGGACGTTCCACCGCGCCGCCGGCGTGTCGCCGCGAATGTTCCGCCGAGCGGCACGGGGCGACCGGCGCGTGCTCGGAGAGCGGCTGGCGCGCGCGGTCTGATCCGTCGCGGGTGCAACGCGGCGTCGGTCCTTCTTCGCGACGTTCCTCTCTGCCGTCGGCTTCGTCGGTGACGTCGCGGTGCCGCGGGCCATCGACGGCCCGCCGACCCGGCAGCCCCTGCTCGTGAGCTTCGCCCTGTGACGGGCCGCGCGGCACGCGCGCGACGCTGAGCAGGATTCGCCAAGTCTCGCGCCGCGGCGTGCCGCCATCCTGGCCTCCGACCGAAAGGAGGTCCACGTGTTGATCCTGCACGACTACCCCGAGTCGTTCTTCGCCGAGAAGGTGCGGCGCATCCTCGCCTGGAAGGGCGTCCCGTGGCGCCAGGTGGAGCAGCCGAAGATCATGCCGAAGCCCGATCTCGTGGCGCTGACGGGCGGCTACCGTCGCGTGCCGGTGCTCCAGGTCGGCGCCGAGGTCTACTGCGACACCGCCCGCATCGCACGCGCGCTCGACGAGATCGTCCCCGAGCCCGCGTGCATCCCGCCGCAGCAGCGGGCGCTGTGCGCGCTGCTCGAGGACTGGGGCGATCGGCGGCTCGTCCCGCAGGTGGTGGCGCCGGTGATCGTGTCGATCATGCCGATGCTGCCGCCGGGGTTTCTCGAGGACCGGGCCTCGATGTCGCCGGGCCTGGGCGAGCGGGTCTGGCGCGCGACGGCGCCGTCGGGACGCCGGCAGGCGGTGTTCTCGTTCGACCGCCTGGACGACATGCTGCGCGAGCGGCCGTTCCTGCTCGGCGATGCCTTCACGCTGGCCGACGCCGCCTGTTTCCACCCCGTCTGGTTCGCGCGGCAGGACCCGGCGCTGGCCGAGGCGATCTCGGAGCGCCGCGCGCTGGCCGCGTGGTTCGCGCGCATCGAGGCGTTCGGGCCCGGGCAGGTGCGGGCAATGACGCCGGCGGAGGCCCTCGCGATCGCACGCGAGGCGGCGCCGGCGGACGGAGACGGCCCGGAGGTGGCGGTCTACGCGGACGACTACGGGACCGAGGCGACGCGCGGACGTCTCGTCCGCCGGACCGACGACGCCATCACGCTGCGGCGGACCGATCCGATCGTCGGCGACGTCGCGGTGCACTTCCCGCGCGCGGGATACCGGATCGAGAAGGTCTGACCGACGGGCCCAATGTGATACGCCGATGGCATGGCCGTCCATGCCATCGGCGACGTCCAGGGCTGCTGCGACGAGCTCGAGGAGCTGCTGGAGAAGATCGCGTTCGACCCGTCGCGCGACCGCGTCTGGATCACCGGCGATCTCGTCAACCGCGGCCCCCGCTCGCTCGACGTCCTGCGCCTCGTGCGCGGCCTCGGCGACGCGGCGGTGACGGTGCTCGGCAACCACGATCTGCACCTCCTCGCGGCCGCCTTCGTGCCCGGCACGCGCACGGGGAAGAAGGACACGTTCCAGGACGTCCTCGCCGCGCCCGACCGCGACGAGCTGCTGGGTTGGCTGCGCCGCCGGCCGCTGCTGCATCACGACGCCGACCTCGGCCTGACGATGGTGCACGCCGGCCTCGCGCCGCAGTGGGACCTCGCGACGGCGCGCGCGTGCGCCGCGGAGATCGAGGCCGCGGTGCAGGACGACGCGCGCATCGTGTCGTTCTTCCGCGCCATGTACGGCGACCAGCCGGATCGCTGGTCGGACGAGCTCACCGGCTGGGATCGGATGCGCGTCGCGGTGAACGCGCTCACGCGCATCCGCTTCTGCACGCCGGACGGCCGCCTCGACCTCGCGTACGACGGCGGCCTCGCGGAAGCCCCCGCCGGTCTGGTGCCCTGGTTTCGCATGCCGGGACGTCGGTGGCAGGGAGCGCGGGTGGTGTGCGGGCACTGGGCGGCGCTCGGCTATCACGTCGAGAACGGGGTGACGGCGATCGACGCGGGCTGCGTCTGGGGGCAGCGACTGTGCGCGGTGCGTCTCGACGCGGAAGGCGAGCCGGTGTTCGCGCGCTGCGGCGGGCGGGGGCGATGACCATGCGCACGGCGTCCTGCTGCTGCGGGCAGCTCAGCATCGACGTGCACGGCGAGCCGCTCGGCGTCGGCGTGTGTCACTGTCTCGCCTGCCAGCGCCGGACCGGCAGCGTGTTCGCGGCGCTCGCCGGTTTCGCGGCGCCGTACGAGGTGCGCGGCACGGCCACCGAGTACGTGCGCGCGGGCGACCAGGGAGCGAAGTTCCGCTTCCGCTTCTGCCCGATCTGCGGCACGAACCTCTTCCACACCGAGGAAGGGGAGACCGGCAGCGTGTCGGTGGCGGTCGGAGGGTTCGGCGATCCGACGTTCCCGCCGCCCGGCGACTCGGTCTACGACAAGCGACGCCACGCCTGGGTGCAGCTGCCGCCGGGAACCGTGGTGTTCGACCAGGATCCGACGTAGCGCGGGATCGCTGCGCTGCCCGGCGCGGACGGGCGCCTGGCATCGGCTGATCCCCCATGGGAGCCGACACGCATGGACGCGCCGATGCTCTGGCACATCCCGCTCTCGCACTTCAACGAGAAGGTGCGATGGGCCCTCGACTGGAAACGCATCCCGCATCACCGCCGCGCCCCGGCGCGCAACTACCTGCTCCAGGCGTGGCGGGCGACGGGCCAGGGCAAGCTCCCGATCCTGTTCCTCGACGGTCGCGCGATCGCCGACTCGACCCGCATCATCGCCGCCCTCGAGGAACGCTGGCCGGAGCCGCCGCTCCATCCGTCCGATCCCGCCGCGCGCGCACGCGCGCTGGCGCTCGAAGACTTCTTCGACGAGGGCCTCGGCCCCGCGATCCGCGCTGCCGTCGTGACGCCCCTCTTCCGCAACGACCCCGACGTCGCCCTGCGCATGCTGACGACCGGCATGCCCGACGCCGCCTACGCCATGCTGCGCCCGCTGGTGCGCGTGTTCCCGGCCTTCTATCGCTTCCGTCACGGCATCGCCGACGCCGACCTCGAGACGGATCGTGCCACGGTCCGCACCGCGCTCGCACGCATCGAGGAGGAGCGGCAGGGCCGCCCGTATCTCGTCGGCGACACCTTCACCGTCGCCGACCTGACGGCGGCGGCGTTGCTCGGCGTGCTGCTGCGGCCGCCGGAGATCCAGTACCCGCTGCGCGTCGCGCTGCCGCCGTATCTGGAGGACTACCGGGGGGAGGTGCTCAGGCATCCGGCGGGGCAGTGGGCGGTCGAGATGTATCGCCGGCACCGCGGCACGTCGGCGGAGCTGCCGCGGGCTCCGAAGGGCGACGCGAGGTGACGGCGAAGCCGGGACCTGTGCTGCCGTCTGACGGGGCGGCGAATCCCTTGTCAGGGGAAGCGTGCGGGGGCTATGCGAGCCAGGATGCTTCTCCGCTCCGGGCCGCACGGAACCGCCGGCGTCGCGTTCCGGCCGCTCGCGGGTCGGCATGGCGCCACGCGGACCGGAGCGGGTGCAGGTAAGGCCGAGGTGTCCCGCGGGTTCCGGCGCGGGCGTTGTCTCCGGCGGCGATGCCGCGAAGGCCGGCGTCGGGCGGCGCGGCTCGACAGTCGCTAGGTGAAGAGAGCCGGGTCTCAGATGAAGGTGGTCTACAGAATCACATACCCGAACGGAAAGATATACATCGGCAAGGATCTGACGGGGAGCATCAACTACTTCGGGAGTGCGAACAGCAAGCTCATCGCGATGGACTTTACGCCTGAGCAGAGGCGTAGTTTCAGCATCCGTCGCGATATCCTTTGGGAGTCGGAGACCGCGCCCGATGCCGAGGTTGGCCGCAAGGAAGTCGAGCTCATCAGAGCTCACCGCTCGAATGATCCAGCCATCGGCTACAACCAATGGCCAAAGTCCAAGGGATGAACTCGTTGAGCGGAGAGACGGGTCCTCGCAACCGCTCCGGCTGGTGGTCGCCGAATCGGCGACGTGGAGCACATTGGCCGGTTGGGCGGTCCGACGATTGGATCGAGCGGACGGTGACGGAGCAGGTGTGGCGCGAGGGGCTGTGGGGTAGCCTGAGGCGCGGGGCGGATGCGCTGCCGCCGACTGCGGAGCGGCCGGCCGACGTCGACCGTCGTCCGGGCCTGCTGGAGCGCGAGTGGAGGCCGAGCGGCGTCGCGCCGACGGGTCTTCGGCGCCGGCCGCTCGGCGCCGGCGTGTCGGGAGCCGGATCGTGATCGCGCAACGGATCGGCCTCGTCTCACTCGTGGTCGACGACTACGACGACGCGCTTGCGTTCTTCGTCGGCAAGCTCGGCTTCAGCGTGGCGGAAGACACGGTGATCGCGGAGCAGTCGAAGCGATGGCTGGTCGTGACGCCTGCGGGGGCGAGCGAGACCCGCCTCCTGCTCGCCAGGGCGTCCGACGACGAG
This sequence comes from bacterium, assembly GCA_026129405.1. Lineage (NCBI taxonomy): Bacteria > bacterium. Next base: position 395,734 of record JAHCID010000001.1, on the reverse strand, counting down.
CAGAGGATGCGCGTCGGCTCGCAGACCGGCGGGCGAGTGTTCCTCTTCCTCTATACCGACGACTTCTGGCGGGACTACGAGCGGTACAAGGCGAACGGCGTGGTGTTCGTGCGCGAGCCGAAGCGTGAGCCGTATGGCGTGGTCGCGGTGTTCGAAGACCTCTACGGAAACCTGTGGGACCTGCTGGAGCCGAGCGACGCCAACCGGAGCGCCTGACGACGCGCTGCTTCCGGCACGTGACGGCGAAGCCCCCCTCGGTACGGCGACGGTGGAACCTCCGTCCATGACCCGAGGCCGCGATCCAATCCGGCCGACGAGGTGACGAGACATGATCGACAAGCACGACATCGAGCGCGCTCTCGACGCCATCAACGCAGCCGAAAACGCGCTGGCCGAGCTCGGTGTCGAGGGCGTCATCGCCGCGATCGATCGTACGATGGCGCCGTCGGTCGAAGGTTGGATGAACGGCGGGCATCGGCCGGATCGCGAGGCGGAGAGGGCCGTCGAGCGCTGGCTCTTCGCCGAGCTGCCCGACTACCACCGGTCGATCGAGCGGTCGGTCATCGAGCCGCCGCGGGCGGCGATCGGCTGGCGGATCCGCGGGACCAGCAGGTCGCTCGGCCGCAGGCTCGAGATCGTCGGCGCGTCGCATTTCGAGCTCGACGACGAGGGACGGATCGCGCGCTACTGGGTCTACGTCGACCAGAGTGCCTTCCAACCGTGAGCGGCGTGCCGGCGGGCGGACCGCTGCGACGGCCGAGCTCGCCGTCGGCGCTTGGTGCATGGCGAGTGCGCCATCGACAAGGATGTGGCGACACATGCGATGCGCCTCGTATAGTCGGCCGCCATGCTTCGGTCCCTCGCGTCCGCGACCCTGCTCGTCCTGCTCGGCACCTCCTCCGTATCCGCCGCCAGCATCTACGCCGAGGTCGACGGCGTGGCGCAGTTCCCGAGGTCGATCGGCGGGTTCACGGAGAGACTCACCCACGGATCCGCGCTCCCGAACGGCGGCCGCGCCTTCGATTTCGGCGCCTTCAGCCACGGCGGCGGGCTCTGCCAGCCGTTCACCGGGCAGGTCGACTACCTGTGCGCGAGCGCCAGCGCGCGGGTCGAGATCGATCGCGAGCTCGTGGCGACCTCGACGTACGTCGGCGTCGCCACCCACGTCCGGCTCAAAGCCAAGGCGCAAGTCGAGTACCGCAACGTGCCAGGGTACCTGGTCGCGCAGATCTGGGGGCGGGCAACCATCCACTTCCCCATCGCGTGCCATGGGTTCCTGACGCCGCCGGTGACGGGTCTCGACCTCCGCTACCGTCTCACCGGCGACCACGCCGTGTCGTCGTCCGACCCGGCCCTGAAGGTGGAAGCGCCGCGGCCGTTCGAGACGTGCGATCCCGGGGGCGTGTGCGTCATCAGACTCCCCGACTTCCGCTGTCCCGACGAGGGGGCGACCGCGACCGTCACCGTCGATCTCTTCCCGCGCATCCGCATCGAGAATCCGCAGTATCACGAGGGATGGACCGTGCTGGGCGTGTCGGACTACTCGCACACCTTCACCGTCGAGGGGATGGACGTCCTCGACGCCAACGGCGACCCCATGCCTGGCGTCCGCGCCGTCGTGCCCGACGGCGCCGGCGGCGCGAACGACATCTTCCTGACGGGGGCCGAGTACGAGGAGATCGCGGAGAGCACGACGTCCACCACCACCACCGTCACGACATCGACCACGACGACCACGGTGCCCGGCGGTGGAACGACGACGACGATCCCGGTCGCAGGCACGACCACGACGTCGACGGCGATCCCGGTTTCGTCCACGACGACGACGGTACCGGCCACGGGCACCACGTCGACGACGTCGACCACCTTGCCGCCGTGCGCGGGCGAGATCGGTGCCCCCGCGGCCCGTTGTCACTGCGACCTGCGGCCGGTGGCCGGCTGCGAGGGCGTCGTGCTGAAGGGCCCCATCGCCAAAGGCGTCAAGGGGCTCTGTACGACCGTCGGCAAGGCCGTGGTCGCGAGCGGGAAGAAGCAGGTGCGTCTCACGCGGCGTGCCGCGGCGCTCGCCAAGCGCACGCTCGCCAAGGTGAACGGCCGCAAGGGAGCCGCCGTCGCCGACGCGTGTCGCAACGGTCTACGGACGTTCGTGGGTGCGGTGCAGACGGACCTCGCGACGACGCCGTGATTTCCGGATGCCGCCCACCCACACCGCGACGAATCCACGCACCGGCGAGCAGGTGGCGTTCGTCGCCGAGACCCTCGATCTGCTCGTGATGGACGTGCTGTGGACGCGGCCGGGACACCGCGCCGTCGAGCACCTGCATCCCGGGATGGAGGAGCGCTTCGCCGTCGTCGAGGGCCGTGCCGCCTGGCGGCTCGGGGGCGAGGGCGGCGCGAACGTCGACGGCGGCCCCGGCACCGTCGTCACCGTTCCCCCCGGCGTCGTGCACCTGGCCTGGAATCCCACCGACGCGCCGGTCCGACTGCGGATCGAGATGCGCCCCGCGCTGCGCTGGCGGGAGTTCACCACGCGCCTGTTCGCCGGCGAGAGCCCCGCCGCGCTGCTGGCCGAGTTCGCGCCCGAGGTCCGCCTGCCGTGATCCTCGAGGTCGCCGCGCTCCGCATCCGCTCCGGGCAGTCGGGCGCGTTCGAGGCCGCCTTTCGCCGGGCCCAGGCGATCATCCGCGCAGTGCCCGGCTACCTCTCGCACGAGTTGCAGCGGTGCGTGGAGCGCGAGGACGAGTACGTGCTCCTGGTGCGATGGCGCTCGCTCGAGGATCACGAGCGGGGGTTCCGCGGCTCGCCCGGGTATCAGGAGTGGAAGGCGCTCCTGCATCATTTCTACGATCCGTTCCCGACCGTGCTGCACTACGAGGCGGTCGAGGGGGTCGGACGCTCCTGACCGTCGCCCCGCGCGAAGCGGTCGGATAGATCCTCCCGGATGCTTCCCGGGACGGACTGGGCGTCGCTGTACGACGCGGTCAAGGACGAATGCCGCAGCGGCCTGTGGGCCCAGGGCGTCGGCCTCGCCCGCAACGGCGCGGTCAGCGCCTCCGGAGAGGGCGGCGGCGGTACGTGGAGCTTCCGCGTCGGCGCGGCGGCGACCGTGACGCTGCACCCCGGCGACGCCGAGTGGGACTGCGACTGCGGCAGCCGCATCGACCCGTGCGCCCACGTCGCAGCGGCGGCGATCGCCGTGCGCCAGAACCCGGATGCGGTCTTTGCGGCGGCGGCCGCGCGCCGGCACGTACGCTACGAGCTGTCGATCGCCGGCGACGCGATCACGTTGCAGCGCTCGCTCGCGACGCCGGACGGGGCCGCCGAGCCGCTCGGCGACCTCGGCGCATCGGGCGCGACGCCGAGCGCGACCGACGTGGTGCTCGATCGCCTGCTGCGCGACACCCGCACGCGTGCCATCGCGGCCGCGTCGTTCGCGCCGTTCCTGCGCGCGCTCGCCGATGCCGAGGACGTCCATCTCGCCGGCGATCCCGTGCGCGTGTCGCGCGATCCCGCCTTCCCGAAGGCACGCGTGCAGGATGGCGCGGACGGCGGCGTCGAGGTCGTCGTCACCGCCGACCCGGAGGTCGCGGCGGTCGTGGCGTCGGGCATCGTGCGCACCGGCGACACGCTGCGGCCGATGGGCGTCACGGGACGGTACGGTGCGCGATGGGAGCGGCTGCCGGCACGTCGCACGTACGCCCCTGCCGCGTTCGCCGAGGTCGTCGGCCGCGTGCTGCCGGAGCTGGAGCGCGAGATCGACGTCGAGGTCGCGACCACGCGCCTGCCGGGGCGGACCGGAGCGACGCCGCCGTGGGTCCGGTTCAACCTCGAGACCGTCGAGCAGGCGATCGAGCTGCGGCCCGAGCTGGTCTACGGCGATCCCCCCGTCGCCCGCGTCGAGGCCGGGCGCCTGGTGCATCTGCGCGGCGCCGTTCCGCGCCGCGACGAGGCGGCGGAGCATCGCCTCGAGCTGCGCCTGCGAGACGATCTGCACCTGGCGCTCGGCCGGCGCGTACGCCTCGCCGGTGCGGATGCGGCGCGCCTCCTGTCCGGCATCCGTACCTTCGACGACGGGCGGCCGCCGGCAGCGCGTGCGCGTACCACGGACGTTGCCCTCACCCCGCGTCTCGTCGGCGCGGGCGCGGACGCCGCCGTCGTCTTCGAGGCGCCCGACGGCACGCAGCGCGCGACGGCCGAGGCCGTCGTCGGGGCATGGCGCGACGGCCTGTCGCTCGTGCCGCTCGGCGGCGGCTTCGGCGCCGTGCCGTCGGGGTGGCTCGCGAAGCACGGGCACCTCGTCACCGAGCTGCTGTCGGCGCGCGAGGCCGGCGGCGGGCGTGTGCCGCGTGCGGCGATGCCGCTCGTCGCCGAGGTGTGCGAGGCGTTCGACCAGCCGCCGCCGTTCGATGCCGGACGGCTGACGGCGCTGCTCGAAGCCGGCGCGGTCGACGTGCCGGCCGACTTCACCGGCACGCTGCGGCCGTATCAGCGCGACGGCGTCGCCTGGCTGATCGCCCGCCGCGACGCGGACCTCGGCGCCGTGCTGGCCGACGACATGGGCCTCGGCAAGACGATCCAGGCGCTCTGCGCGTTGCGCGGCCGCACGCTCGTCGTCTGCCCGCGCAGCGTGATCCACAACTGGCAGGCGGAGATCGCACGCTTCCGCCCGAGCCTGCGCGTCGCGCTCTACCACGGGCCGCGCCGCGAGCCGTGCGACGCCGACGTGACGATCACGACGTATGCGACGCTGCGCAACGACGCCGACGTCCTCGTCGCGACGCGCTGGGACACGGTCGTCCTCGACGAGGCGCAGGCGATCAAGAACCCCGACAGCCAGACGGCGCGCGCGGCGTACGCGCTCGACGCGGGCTTCCGCCTGTCGCTCTCGGGCACGCCGGTCGAGAACCGGCTCGACGAGCTGTGGAGCCAGATGCACTTCGCCAACCGCGGCCTCCTCGGCGGCCGGCGCGACTTCGCGGAGCGCTACGAGACGCCGGTCGCCGACGGCGACGCCCGCGCCGCGGAGCGGCTGCGGCGCCGCATCGGCCCGTTCGTGCTCCGGCGTTTGAAGCGCGAGGTGGCGCAGGACCTGCCGCCGCGCACCGACGCGGTGCTGACCTGCGAGCTCGAGCCGTCGGAGCGTGCCGTCTACGACGCGGTCCGCGCCGCTGCGCGCGCCGACGTCGCCCGGCGGCTCGGCGACGGCGGCAACGTTCTCGCGGCGCTGGAGGCGTTGCTGCGCCTGCGCCAGGCGGCCTGTCACGTCGGCCTCGTGCCCGGGCACGAGGCGGCGACGTCGTCGAAGGTCGAGGCGCTGCTCGACGCGCTCGGCGATGCCGTCGCCGACGGCCACAAGGCGCTCGTGTTCTCGCAGTGGACGAGCCTCCTCGACCGCGTCGAGCCGCATCTGCGCGGGAACGCGATCCCGTTCACCCGCCTCGACGGCAGCACGCGCGATCGTGCCGGCGTGGTCGACGCGTTCCAGCGCGCCGACGGCCCGCCGGTGATGCTCGTCTCGCTCACCGCGGGCGGCACGGGTCTCAACCTCACCGCCGCCGACCACGTCTTCCTGCTCGACCCGTGGTGGAACCCCGCCGTCGAGGACCAGGCCGCCGACCGCGCGCACCGCATCGGCCAGGATCGGCCCGTCCTCGTCTACCGCATGGTCGCGAAGGACACGGTCGAGGAGCGCGTGCTCGCGCTGCAGGCCCAGAAGCGAGGCGTCGCCGAGGCGGCGCTCGGCAGCGGCAGCGCCGGCGGGGCATTGACGCGGGACGACATCCTGGCGCTGCTCGATTGAGTTCCGACGACGCGCGCGTGCCGCAAGGCTCGGGCGTCACGTCGACGCCGAGACGAGGCCGCCCGGGTCGAAGCTGGCATGACTCTGGATCGTCATGGCGTGTCGTTATTCGCAAGTCTTGCTATGCGACGCGCAATGGAGCTAGTGAAGGCCGTGATGCTTATCTGCCCCCATCTCGCGCTGGGCGACCCGCAGTCGCGATCGGTCCGTGGCCGCCAGGCTGGCAATTCACCGGCGCCGGGGATCTCGATGGGCCCGAAGGGACGGGTGTTCGCATGAGCTACGACGCAACGCGGCAGCACGTTGCCAATCGGGGTAGGCCGCCCGAGTCCTTTCTCGACCAGCTCGTCGGATGGGGGAAGGTCGCGCCCGACGATATATTCGTGCCGAACACGGTGAGCGACATCTACTCGAGCGTGAAGAATACGCTGGGACCCTGGCAGGGGCTCTACCATCGGCGCGCGGTGATGTTGGAAGTGATGCGGGTTCTCGCCGGCTTCGAGTCCTCTTGGGATTGGAACGAAGGTCGGGACGTCTCGAATCCCAATTCCGACACGCCGGAGGAGATCGAGGCGGGCGCATGGCAGGTCAGCGCCAACTCCATGCGCTTCGGGCCGGAGCTCAGTGACCTCGTTCGACAGCACACCGGAGGTTCGACGGATCCCGAAGCGTTCCAGGCGCGGATGAAGTCCGATCATTCGCTTGCGATGGAGTATGTCGCTCGCCTACTGCGCCGGACGACGCGTCACCATGGTCCCGTCCGCGACCACCACATCCACGCCTGGCTTCGCCGAGATGCGGTCGATGAGTTCCTCGATCTACTGGGTCGGCGTGACGGGATGGCCGTGGAACGCGGAGGTGCAGAGATCGGGTGGGACAGCACGGCCATCGGCGGCGGGCGACTTCGTACGCCGCACGGCCTTCAAGAGATCGAGGAGATGTTCGGCAGGCCGAACAATCGGGATGGTACGCTCAACGAGGCGTGGGAAGCCGAGAACATCCGCCGAATCGAGCCCCCTCTCGGCTGGCAGCTCTACTACCAAGACGACCACCGCGGGCTCGTCCGTGTCTCGGGCATTCGCTTGCATCGTAAGCTCGAGGGTAGCTTCCGCGATGTGCTCTCGGCCGTCTGGGATCGCGCTAAGCGAGAGATCGGTGGCTCGGTGCCCGATGAGGTTGTTCGCAACTGGCTCCACGAGCGGTGCCTCGATCAGCATGTCGGGGGGTTCAATTATCGAGCGATCAGGGGTGCGACGCGGCTCTCGCTGCACTCCTACGGGATAGCAATCGACTGGGACGGGAAGCACAACCCGCGAGGTCGCTCGACCTACACACTCCCGGATTGGTGGTACGCCGTGTGGAAAGACCACGGCTGGTCGGATGGTCGCCACTTCTCCACGCCGGATCCGATGCACGTCCAATTCGCGACTGGAGCTTGATCGATCGCCACCGTTCGGAAACGGATACCAGCGCGCGAGGTCGTCGACGCGCGCGACTCTCGCCGTGCGGCGGTCGCTCGGGGGAGGGTCGGCCGCGCCAACGAATGGTGATCCGGTGACGGATGCGCTAGAGGACGCTGGTCGACCCCGATGAGCGAGCGCGACAACGACTACGCCGACACCAGCGCCCTTCCCGGGCGCGTCGCGCAGGCGGCGCTGCTGGCGGCGCGGTTCGGCTTCCGGAACTCGAGCGCCATCGTCTATGCGCCGCTGCTCCAGATGCTCGCCGCCCAGGTGCGCGGCGGCGTGATCGCCGAGATGGGGACGGGCGTCGGCGTCGGCACGGCGTGGATGGCGCTCGCGATGTCGTCCGACTCCCGCCTCGTGACGATCGAGAAGGACGCGCCGCGCGCGCATGCCGTCGCCGAGCTCTTCGCCGACGACCCGCGCATCACGGTCCTGCGGGGAGACGCCCTGGACATCGCCGCCCACGGGCCGTTCGACTTCGTCTACTGCGATGCGGGGCCGGGCAAGATCGAGCGCCAGGAGGTGACGCTGGCGATGACGCGTCCGGGCGGCGTGATCCTGCTCGACGATCTCAGCCCGACGCGCACCGATCTCGCCTGGTGGCTGCGCTGTCCCGACGTCGTGACCGCCACGATCTGGCTGACGCCCGAGCTGGGCGCCATCCTCGCCGTGCGCCGCTGAGGGCGCCGCGCCGGCGAGCGTCGCGGCGATTGATCTCGGCCGGCGAATGGGCGATCAGCGGACGCCCGGCTCGCCACGGGTCCGGCGGAGGGAACGACGTGATGCAGAGGACGATGCCCTGGGTGCTGGCAGGCGCGATGCTGTTCGCGATCGCGTGCAGCTCGGCCCAGAAGCCCACCGCGCCGCTCCCGGCCTCGGTCGCGGACATGGTCCCGGCCGACAGCCCGCTGCCGCCGCCCGCGCCGCCGGCCGACGCGCCTCGGCGCGTGCACGTCTACGTGACCGGCAAGGTCCAGGGCGTCGGCTATCGCGACTTCGTGAAGACCGAGGCCGACCGCTTCGGTCTCACCGGCTGGGTGAAGAACCTGCCGGACGGGCGCGTCGAGATGGTCGCCGAGGGGCCGCGCGGCGGCGTGGACGCCCTGGTCGCGTCGATGTCGACCGGGCCGCGCCAGGCGGAGGTCGAGGACGTCCAGGTCACGGACCAGCCGTACCAGGGCGAGTTCAAGATGTTCACCCGCGAGTGACCGGCGCGCACCGGCGACGCGGCTCAGAACCAGCCGTGCAGCGTGCCGTCGGGATCCCAGCGTCGCCGGATCGCCTCCAGCCGCAGCCAGCTCGACGGCGAGAAGGATGCCTCGGCCTGCGCCGGCCGCCACGCCAGGTCGGACTCGCCGGCGTAGCGGCCCACGGTCAGCGGATCGAGCGCGGCGACCAGCTCGCGATGCCAGGCGCGGTTCGCGTCGTCGTCTGCCGGGTCGTCCCAGACCGCGTATGCCAGCGCCAGCATGCGCGCCGACATCGACCAGGCGCCGTCGAAGGCGTCCGACGCCTGCGGGATCGCGCAGAGGACCTGCGAGCGCGGCGACGGTGCGTCACGGACGCGCGTCGCCAGGATCGGCACGACGTCGCGCGGCGGGGCGTCGATCCACGCCGTCTCGGCGAGATAGCGGTGCCACGTCGGGAATGCGGCCGCCGTGGCGTCGCCGAGCACCTCGAGCGGCGAGCCCTGCGGCTCGTCGCGCAGGAGACAGCCCGTGCCGACGCGGCCGTGCAGCAGCCGGCGCAGCACGTCCGACGCGTGGGTCGCGTCGTCGGCGAACACCGTCGCGCCGACGATGCAGGCGCGCCCGCCCGCGTCGCGGCAGTGCGCGGCGGCCGGGGGCGGTGCCTGGCCGAGGATCGCGACGACCTCGAGCTCGCGGGGCAGGGTCGCGTCGGCGAGCGTCTCGATCACCTCCGCCGCGTCGTGCAGGGCATGCACGACGGTCACCGAGGTGATCGCGCGCGGCAGCGGCTGCAGCGCCAGGTGGAAGCGGGTCACGATACCCGGGAAGCCGAGGCCCCCACCACGCGCCGCCCACAGGAGGTCGTGCCGAGCGTCGGCGTGGAGCAGCTCCCCGGCCGCGGTCACCACGTCGATGCCCGCGATGCTCGCGCACGCCGGGCCCCAGGCGCCCGAGTTCCAGCCGAGGCCGCCGCCGAGGAGATAGCCGCCCAGCGCGACGGTCGGGCAGTGGCCGATGGGGAAGCAGAGGCCGCCGGCGGCGAGCCGGCGCGCGAAGGCGCCGCCCTGTACGGCCGGGCCGACGCGCGCCACGCGCCGGCGCCCGTCGATCTCGACCGCGTCCAGCGCGCCGAGGTCGAGGAGCAGGCCGCCGTCGCGCAGCGGTGCGCCGCACCAGCTGTGCCCGCCGCTCCGCACGGCGACCCGCAGCCCTTCGGCCCGCGCGAACCGCACCGCCGCGACGACGTCGTCCGCCGACGTCGCGCGCACGATCACCTCCGGCCGCCGCTCCGGACGGAGGCGATTCCACAGCAGCGTGGCGCAGGCCGCCTCGAACCCGGCGTCGCCCTGCGCGATCACCGGACCCGAGACGCGCAGCGCCGCGCGGTTCACCCGAGCGCCTTCGCCGCCCGCAAGGCCGCGATCTTCGCGTCGTCGTAGCCGAGGACGTCGCGCAGCACCGCGTCGGTGTCGCGTCCGGGCTCGCGCGCGGCGATCGTCGGCACGGGCAGGTCTTCGCCGATCGGCCTGATCGGCGACGGCATGAGGTCGGTGCCCGCCTCGGTGTACGGCCGCATCGCCAGCCGCGCCTGGAACTGCGGGTCGCGCGGGATCGTCTTCACGGTGTTCACCGGGCAGATGGGCGTGTTCACCTTCTGGCCGAACTCGACCCACTCGGCGGTCGTGCGCGACGCGAAGATCTCGGCGAGCTCGCGCCGCAGGGCGACGTTGCCGCGCGCGTGGTCGGCGTACTTCGCGCCCGGATTGCCGGTGAACATCTCCGGCTTGCCGATGCCCTCGCAGAAGTTCTTCCAGAACTCCCGCTCGGAGGCCATGAACAGGACGAGGCCGTCCTTCGAGCGGTAGTACTGGTAGCGCACCGACTCCTTCATCGAGTCGTCGCCGACGGGTCGCCGCGGGCCCTTGCCGTCGCCGTCGTTGCCGGTGACCTCGTCTTCGGGACGCTCGTACGCCTTGTTGCCCTCGATGCCGTTCCAGTTGAACGCCGCGGCGGCGTCGCACTGCGCGACCTCGAACCAGCACGGCCGTCCGGTGGCACGCGCGCGGATGATCGCGGCGCAGATGCCGAGCGCGGCGTAGAGCGGCCCGGCGTTGATGCCGACGGCGGTGTACGAGGGGATCGTCGGCATGCCGTCGTCGTTGACGAACGGCCGCGCGACGCCGGCCCACGCGTCGTAGGCGATGCCGTGGCTCGGCATGTCCTTGTATGGGCCGGTCATGCCGTAGCCCGAGTGCGTGCAGAAGACGATGCGCGGGTTCACCGTCTTGAGATCGTCGAAGCCGAGGCCGCGCCGCGCGAGCGCGCCCGGGCGCATGCCCTCGATCACCGCATCGGCGCCGCGCACCAGCTCGAGATACGTCGCGACGCCGTCCGGCGTCTTCAGATCGAGGATCATGCTCTTCTTGCCGCGGTTCAGGTGCCAGTGGAGCATCGAGATGCCGTCGACGATGGGGAAGGCCATCTTGCGGACGTAGTCGCCGCCGGGCCCCTCCACCTTGATGACGTCGGCGCCGAGGTCGGCGAGGTGCATCGCCACCCCGCCCGGGCCGAGCATGGCGCTTTCGATGATGCGGACGCCGGCGAGGAGGCCGGCGGAGGGCGTCGTGGTCATGGCCCGCGGCGTAGCACAGGGGCCGCGCGACGGGCGACCGCACGGGGCACATTGAAGAAACGACCAGACCCGGTCGCGGAAGACCCCGCCGCGACGGGGCGTCATCTGGGCACGCGTCCTGCAAACGCCTCCCGGGTGGACTCCGCCCCGCTCACCACCACCCCCGCGTCCGCCGTCGGGCTCGGCGCCGCCTGGCAGCGGCTCGACGGCATCCTGCAGACGGCGATCGGTCTGCTGCCGCTGCTCGCCGCCGCCGCCGTCGTCGTCGCGCTGGCCGTCTTCGTCGCCAACCGCGGTCAGGCGATGGTGGTGCGCGGCATCGAGCGCCGCGGCCGCCGCCACAACCTCGCCCTGGTCCTCGGCCGCTTCGCGCAGGTGGCGCTCCTGTGCCTCGGCGTTCTCGTGGCGCTGTCGATCGTGGTGCCGTCGTTCCAGCTGGCCGACCTGATCAACGTCCTCGGCATCGGCTCGGTCGCGATCGGCTTCGCGTTCCGCGACGTGCTGCAGAACTTCCTCGCCGGCGTGCTGCTGCTCCTGAACGAGCCGTTCCGCATCGGCGACCGCGTCGTCTTCGGCGGCTACGAGGGGCGCGTCGAGGAGATCGCGACCCGTGACACCAAGCTACTGACGGACGACGGCGACATCGTCGTGATCCCGAATGGGAAGCTCTTCACGGAGTCGGTGCTGGTGAGGAACCGGGGGGCGGCGCCGTCGCTGGCGCGGGCGGCGCAGCGGCGTTAGCTGCCCGGCAGGAGCGCGGCGACCGTCGACCGCTCGTCCGCCGGCGGCGGGAACAGCTCCCAGCCCCCACCCAGCGCCTTGTACAGCGCGATCAGGCTCGACGAGACCGACGTGTCCGAGATCGTCAGCGCCGTCTGGCTGCGCAGCAGGTTGCCCTGCGCGTCGAGCACGTCGAGGAAGTCGGTCAGGCCGCGGACGTAGAGCTGCTGCGCCAGGTCGACGGCGCGCTGGTTCGCGACCACCGCCTCCGACAGCGACGCCCGCCGCATGCGCTCGCGCGTATAGGCGACGATGGCGTTCTCCACGTCCTCGAGCGCCGTCAGCACGGTCTGCCCGTAGAAGAGCAGCGCCTGCTCCTCCTGGGCGTTGCGCACCTCGATCGTGGCGACGATCTGCCCGCCGCGGAAGATGGGCCACGAGATCGTCGGGCCGAACGACCACGCTTTGCTGGCGCCGGTGAACCAGTCCGACGCCGAGATGCTCTCCAGCCCCGCGGCGCCGGTGATGGAGAACTTCGGGAAGAGGTCGGCCGTCGCCACGCCGACGCGCGCCGTCGCCGCGGCGAGCTGGCGCTCGGCCTGGCCGACGTCGGGGCGCTGGCGCAAGAGGTCCGACGGCAGGCCGGGCGGCAGCGCCGGCGGTGCTTCGGGGATCGGCCGCGTCGCGGTGAGCTCGTCCGAGAGGGATCCCGGCGCCTCGGCGAGCAGCACGCTCAGGCGGTGCACGCCCGCCTTGTAGTTGCGCTCGACGAGGGGGATCTCGGCCGCCGTCGTCTCCACCTGCGCCGCCGCGCGCGCAACGTCGAGCTCGCTCGCGAGGCCGCCCTGGAAGCGCGCACGCGTCAGCTCCAGCGTGTCCCGTTGGAACGCGAGGTTCTGCCGTGCGACCTCGAGTTGGCGCTGGGCGCCGCGGAGCTCGACGTAGTTGCGCGCCACCTCGGCGATGAGCGTCAGGAGGACGTTGCCGCGCTCGAGCAGCTGCGCCTCGAGCTCCGCGGCGGCGGCCTCCATGCCGCGCCGGGTGCCGCCGAAGACGTCGATCTCCCAGCTCGCGTCGAAGCCGGCCTGGTAGAGCGACGTCGGTTTCGCGAGCCCGCCGACGTCCGCGAAGCGCGGGCTCTGGAAGCTGTTCACGCTCTGCTGGCTGCGCGAGTAGGATGCGGACGAGTCGATCCAGGGAAACAGCGGCGCCGCGGCGATGGTGCGGTTGGCGCGCGCCTCGCGCACGCGCGCCTCGGCGAGCTTCACGTCGAGGTTGGCGGCGACGGCGCGGTCGACCAGCGAGTCGAGCTGCACGTCGCGGAACGTCTCCCACCAGCGCGACGGGCCCGGGCTCGGCTCGGCCTGGCCGGGCGCTTCGCTCCAGCGGGCGGGGACGTCGGGCTCGGGCGGACGGTAGTCGGGGCCGACCATGCAGCCCGCGAGCGCGATCAGGGCGACGACGGCGACGCGCTTCACGACGTCTTCCCGGGGATCGGCGTCGCCTCGGCCTGGTGCGCCTCCGCCGACGGCGCCTCGATGAAGACGTCCATCTGCTGGCCGACGTAGACCGGCAGCGTGCCCTCGTCGAAGCTGTAGATCACCTGCAGCACGCGGGTGTCGACGCGCTCGCTGCTCATGCCGGTCAGCGACACCTTCGGCACCACGTAGGGCTCGATGCGCTCGAAGTGGAGCTCCGTCTCCAGGTTCGGGTTGCCGCGCACGAAGGCGACGGCGTCGGCGCCGGGGCGGAAGCGCCAGGCGTCGTTCTCGTCGATGTCGACGCGGACGTGCAGGCGGTCGTGGTTGCCGAGCATCATGAGCGGCGTCGCCGTGACGCCGGCCGGCGCGAACTCGCCGAGCCGCGTCTTCACCTGCATGATCTTGCCCGGAACGAGCGCGCGGATCTTGCGGCGCGACAGCTCGATATCGAGGCGCTCGACCTCGGCCTTCGCGCCCGCGAGCGAGGCGTCGTCGATGCTGACGGCGGCGCGGCGGTTGCTGAGCTCCTCGGCGCTGATGGCGCGCTTGTCGGGCACGCTCTCGGCGAGCTTCAGGAGCGTGCGGGAGCGGGCGAGGCCGGCCTCGGCCTCCTTCACCTTCGCCACGGCGACCAGGCGCTGCGCCTGCAGGTCGCGGTCGTCGATCTCGAAGAGGACGTCGCCGGGTGCGACCTTGTCGTCGACCTTCACGTGGATGGCCGTGACGATGCCGCCGACCGGCGTCCCGACCGCGATGTTCTCGGTGCTCGCCTCGATGATGCCGGCGCCGGCGACGAAGGCCTGGAACGGCGCCTTCGCCGGCTCGGCGACCGGCGGCATCACGGGCGTGGGTTGGTTGCCGCGCCGGACCATGCTGATGGCGAACAGCAGGCCCACGACGGCGAAGAGGGGGAGGCCGTATCGGCGGATCATGTTCCGTTCCCGTTTCCCTTGCTGATCGATTCGATGTGGCCGTCGTCCATGCGGGCGATGCGGTCGGCGAACTCGAAGATGCGGGCGTCGTGCGTGACCACGACGAGCGCGCGATCCGGCCCGGTGGCGACGCGGCGCAGGAGGCCCATGACGTTGTGGCCGGTCTCGTGGTCGAGGGCGCTGGTCGGCTCGTCGCAGACGACGAGCTTCGGCCGGTGGACGAGCGAGCGGGCGATGGCGACGCGCTGCTGCTGGCCGCCCGAGAGCTGCGACGGCAGCGACGAGGTGCGCGCGCCGAGCCCCACCTGCTCGAGCATCTCCTTCGCCTTCGCGACCGCCTGGCGGCGGCCCATCCCACCGATGAGCAGCGGCACGGCGACGTTCTCGGCGGCGGAGAGCGCCGGCAGCAGGTTGAACGCCTGGAAGACGAAGCCGATCGACGAGCCGCGGAAGCGCGCGCGCTCGCGCTGGTTCATCTTCGACGGGTCCCGGCCCAGCACGGTGCACTCGCCGCCGTCCTGGTCGAGGATGGCGGCGATCACCGAGATGAGCGTCGTCTTGCCGCAGCCGGACGGGCCGACGAGCATCAGCAGCTCGCCGTGCTCGACGTCGAGGTCGACGCCGCGCAGCGCGGTGACGGCCGCGTCGCCGGTGCCGTAGGTCTTCGTCACGCCGCGGCAGCGGACCGCGACGGACGGAGCCGGGGATGCGATGGCGCCCTGCATGCGTCAGCCCTTGAAGACGATCGCCGGCTCGAGGCGCATCACCTTCCACATGCTGAGCAGCGCGGCGAGGATGCAGATGACCGACACGGCGCCGGCGCTGATGAAGAGCAGCTGCCACGGCATGCGGAACGAGAGCTCGGTGTTGCTGGCCGAATAGCCGATGAAGGCCGCGAGCCCGACGCCGAGCCCGTAGCCGATGAATCCCACCATCACCGCCTGGAGCAGCACCATGCGCAGCAGCGTGGCGTTCTGCGTCCCCATCGCCTTCAGCGCGCCGAACTGGCGGATGTTGTCGAGCGTGAAGTTGTAGAACGTCTGCCCGGCGATCGCGGTGCCGACGATGAAGCCCAGCAGCACGGCGATGCCGATGTTGATGGGGATGCCGGTGTATTTCATGAAGTAGTTGATGGTGACGTCGGCGAACTCGTCGGCGGTGTAGGCGGCGAGACCCGTCTGTCGCTCGATGCGCGCCGTCAGCTGCTGCATGTCCTCGCCCGGCTTCGCCTTCACCAGGATGAAGCCGAGCATGCGGCGCTCCGGCGGCGCGAACGACATCGCGCGCGAGTACGTCGTGTAGATGATCGGCTGCGACTGGAACGTGCGCGTGTTCTGCGAGAAGCCGACGACGATGGCGCGGTGATCGTTGATCTCCAGCGTGTCGCCGACGTGCAGCGGCTCGCGTGGGCCGCCCGGCACGCGCGGCGGCTTGGCGAGCTTGTCGTGCGCGCCGACGGTCTCGACGATGACGCCGTCGGCGCGGCGGAGATCGGCGAGGCGGCCTTCCAGCATGCGCGGCGGGCCGCCCATCAGCGTCGAGTCGTCGAGGCCGATCACGTAGACGGTCTGGAAGTTGCCGTCGGCGAGGCGCGCCTTCAGCATGCCGCGGTACATCGGCACCGCCCACGCGACGCCGTCGATGCCGCGCACGCGCAGGAGCTGCGTGTCCTGCATCGGCTTCACGTCGTCGACGTACTGCGCCTTCGGGTCGACCACCCAGATGTCGGCCTGGCCGAGGTCGGTGATGGTGCCGTAGGTGCGGGTCATGAGGCCCACGAAGATCGCCGACTGCTGCGTGATCAGCAGCGACGCGAACGTGATCCCCATGATGATGCCGATGTACTTGGCGCGGTCGCCGATCAGCATCTTGAGGGCGACGAAGCTCACGCGGACTCCTTCGCCGTGCTGCGCGCCGCGCGCAGCGCGGCGATGCCGGCCAGCGAGAAGCGCGTCACGTGCTCGGCCAGGGTAGGCACCTGCGCGCGGCCGATCTGCACCTCGGGCGTCAGGCGCGCGATCACCGCCTGCGAGTGGCGGTAGAAGAGGCACTGCCCGACGACGCTGTAGGCGCAGCGCCGTACGTCCTCGTCGGGGGCGCCCGGGCCGAGCAGCGCGGCGACGATGTCGCGCAGGCGCTGGTGCGTACCGCGGATGTGCTGCTGCACGATGACGTCGAGCGCGCCGGTGGGCTCGAACATCTCGCGCGCCATCAGGCGCCCGTGCCAGGCGGGCCGCCCTTCGTCGAGCAGGTGGAGGAGGAAGGACTCGACGTGGTCGCGGAGCCGGGCCTCGGCCGGGGCGGCGGCGTCCGGCGGCGGGACCTCGCGATGGGCGATGAACTGGCCAGCGTAGTCGATGACCGCCCGGTAGAGCCGCTCCTTGTCGCCGAAGTGGTAGTGGACCGCCGCGATGTTCGCGCCGGCCCGCAGGCAGATCGCCTGGATGGTGGCGCTGCGGAATCCCTGCTCGGCGAACACCTCGCCGGCGGCCTCCAGGAGTCGATGCCGGGTCTCGGCGGATTGGGCGGGCGACGGCATGTCGAACGAACGTTTAAATTGAACACTTGAAGCGGCCGTTGGTGCGAGTCAACCGCGCACTCGCGTTGGCTCGCGCCCGTCGCGGCGAGGGGCTATGGACGCCCATGGCCGAGACTCGCCTGCCGCCGTGGACCCCCGCCCAAGAGCGTTGGGCGGACGTCGTCATCTGGCTCATGACCGCCGCCAACGTCTGGGCCTATCGCCTCACGGGCGGCTGGCTCGGCGGCAGGTTCCTGCGCGGCGCTCCGGTCTGCCTGGTGACCACGATCGGCAAGCGCAGCGGCCAGCCGCGCACCGTCGCGCTCCTCTACCTGCGCGACGGCGCCGAGGTGATCTTCGTCGCCTCGAAGGGCGGTATGTCCCACAGCCCGGCCTGGTACTGGAACATGCTCGCCAACCCCGAGATCACGGTCCAGGTCGGCGGCACGACGACGTCCATGCGCGTGCGCCGCGCGGCGTCCGAGGAGAAGGCGGCGCTCTGGCCGCGTCTGGTCGCGATGTACCCGGACTACGACGACTACCAGGGCCGCACGACGCGCGACATCCCGGTGATGATCGCGTCGCCGCGCTGACGCACCGGCGTTCGGCGTCGAACCCGCCTCAGTCGCTGCGGAACGCGAACCCGGCCGTCGTCGTCGCCGCGACCATGGCCGCCTCCATCGGCGGCTCCGCGGCCTCGGCGGCCGGGTCGGCGACGATCGTCCAGGCGAGCCGCTCGCGCCCCGCCGGCGTCGTCGGCACGCAGCGCGCGCGCGGGTTCACCGCCTGCACCATGGCGTCGAGGGCCGGGTGCGGGCCTTCGGCGAGGAGCGCAGGCCACGACCAGGCGTCGCCTTCGGCCAGCGCCGCGCCGTCTCCGAGCGCGAGGCGGTCGCCGCGGACGTCGACGCCCGAGTAGCCCGGTACGAACGCGGGATGCAGCGCCAGCACGGCGGCGATGCCGGCGGCGGCGTCGCCGGCGCCGAGGACGCGCCGCAGCCGCGTGGCGGCGACGGCACCGGCCCCGATCCACTGCGCGAGGCCGATGCGGCGGGCCATTTCCTCGCCGGCGCGCTCGGCCACGGCGATCATCAGCGACCGCACCAGCAGATGGTCCTGCACGAGGAACTCGCGGCACAGGCGCACCAGCGCCGGGCGCGAGAAGGCACCGAGGCGCAGGTCCGGCACGAACGCGCCGGCGTAGTCGGCGAGGCCGTCGCCGTCGGGTGCGACGGCCGGGAACGCGAACGCGGCCAGGCGCGAGCGGCCGACCTGGCGCGTGATCGCGATCTCCTCGATGGGCTCGGCGGCCGGGTCGATGACCACCTCCCATTCGCAGTGGGGCATCCGGTCGGCGGGAACGCGCGGCGGGCGATGGAGGGGCCGGACGCGCGCCCGCGGATTGGTCGCGACGGCCGACGCGTCGAAGGTGGGATCCTCGATGTGGTGGCACATCGAGATCACGGCGCCCTCGCCGTACTGCTCGACCTCGAGCAGCGCGCCGCAGCGCCGCAGCCAGAAGACGCCGCGCGCCGGCCCCTCTACGCGATAGCCGACGTCCATGTACTGGTGGGGAAAGCCGACGTCGAGCTGGAAGCCCTTGAAGATCGTCTCGACGTCGTCGCCGGCGAAGCCGAGCAGGCGCTGGAGGCGGCGGGTGTACACCGGGCTCGCGCCCATCCATTCGGCGATCGCGATCGCCTCGCGGGCCTCGGCGCCCACCTGCAGATGGACCTGCGGCAGGGCCGCACGGTTCAGGAGGTGGCCGAAGAGCATGTACTCGCGGCCGACGGCGGCGAGTTCGGCGCGCGAGAGGTCCTCGAGGGTGCGCATGCGGCGCGGCTAGCAGAGAGCCTTGCCCGCCGGCAATCCGCGTCGCGTGGGCCTACTCGTGATCGCCGCCGGACGGGTCCTCGGGATACCGGTCGAGATCCGCTTCCAGGTGGCGGATCAGCCGCCGCACGGCGCGCTGATCGACCGGGCCCTCGAAGGTGATGGTCGCCCAGGCGTCCGGACCGATCCGATAGCGCGCGGGAGGATCCCGCTGGTCGCGTCCGCTCACGGCGCCGACCGTCGCACGACCGCCCGCAGGCGCGCCAGCAGCACCTCGGGCGCGATCGGCTTGGCGAGGTGGTCGTCGAAGCCGGCGTCGAGCGCCTCGCGGCGATCGTTGCTGCTGGCGTGGCCGGTCAGCGCCAGCACCGGCAGGGCGGGGCCGTGGGTGGCGCGCAGCTCGCGGATCAGGTCGAGGCCGCTGCGTCCGGGCATGGCGATGTCGCTGAGGACGACGTCGGGGAGGGCGTCGTCCAGGCGGGCGAGCGCCTCGGTCACCGAGGCCGTGGCCCGCACGGTCGCGCCGTGCGCCTCCAGCACCGCGCTCAGCGCCTCACGGGTGTCGTCGTCGTCCTCGACGAGCAGCACGTGCACGCCGTCGAGGACGTCGGGCGACTGGCTCGCGGGCAGCGTCGGCAGCAAGGCGGGCACGCGGGTGAACGGTGCGCTGTCCATCGGCAGGCGGACGCGGAAGCACGCCCCCCGACCGGGGCCGTCGCTCGCGACGCCGACGGTGCCGCCGTGCAGCTCGACCAGATGCCGCACGATCGACAGGCCGAGGCCGAGGCCGCCGTGCGCGCGCGTGCTGGTTTCGTCGGCCTGGCGGAAGCGGTCGAAGACGTGGGGCAGGAAATCGGGAGCGATGCCGGCGCCGGTGTCGCTGACCTCGATGCCGGCGGCGCCGGCGCGCTCGCCCAGCGCGACGGTGACGCGGCCGCCCGGCGGCGTGAACTTGATCGCGTTGGTGAGGAGGTTCGTCACCACCTGGCGCAAGCGCTGGGCGTCGCCGAGGACGGCGTGGTCGAGCACCGCGACGTCGGCCTCCAGCGCCACGCCCTTGGCCGCTGCCGCCTGCCGGGCGTCCTCGACCGCCGTCTGCACCACGGCGCCCAGGTCGACGCGCTGCGCGTCGAGGCTCAGCTTGCCCGAGACGATGCGCGAGACGTCGAGGAGATCGTCGATCAGCTGCGCCTGGAGGTTGACGTTGCGCTCGATGGTCGCGACGGCGCGTGTCAGGTCGGTGCCCTGGAGCGCCCCGCGCTTCAGCAGCCCCAGCCACGCCATCATCGCGTTCAGCGGGGCGCGCAGCTCGTGCGAGAGCACGGCCAGGAACTGGTCCTTCGCGACGTTCGCCGATTCCGCGAGGGCCCGCGCCTCCTCGGCGTCGGCACGCGCGCGGTCGGCGTCCCGCAGCAGGCCCTCGCGGTCGGCCTCGGCCTCCTTCAGCTCGGTCACGTCGGTGCTCGTGCCGAACCAGCGCGTCTCACCGTCGCGGGCCCCGAGCGGGGTCGCGCGCGCGTCCATCCAGCGATACGTCCCGTCGTGCCGGCGCAGCCGGTGCTCGACGCGGAACGGCGTCGTCGTCGCCACCGCGGCCCGCCAGCGGGTCATGGTGGGGGCACGGTCGTCGGGGTGGACCGCCTCGAGCCAGCCGTAGCCGAGCTGCTGCGCGAGCTGGACGCCCGTGTAGGTGCGCCACTGCGGGCTCAGGTAGTCGCAATGGCCGTCGCTGCGGCAGGTCCAGACCATCTGCGGCAGCGACTCGGCCAGCTCGCGCCAGCGGCGCTCGCCCGCCGCGTGCTCGCGGACCCGCTCGTACTCGCGGCGCTCGGAGACGTCGCGGAAGACCAGCACGACGCCCATGATGTCGCCGTCGGCCTCGCGCACGGGCGCGCCGCTGTCGTCGATCGGGACGTCGGTGCCGTCGCGTCGGACGAGCAGCGTGTGGTTCGCGAGCCCGACGATCGTTCCCTCGCGCAGCACCTTGGCGACGGGGCTCTCGACGGTCGCGCGCGTGTCCTCGTTGACGATGAGGAAGACCTCGTCGAGGTGGCGCCCCCGCGCCTCGCGCTCGCTCCACCCCGTGCAGGCCTCCGCGATGGGATTCATGAAGACGATGTGCCCGCGCTCGTCGGTGGCGATCACCGCGTCGCCGATGCTGCGCAGCGTGACGTGCAGGCGCTCCTCGCTGTCGGCCAGCTCGCGTTCGGCGACCAGCCGCCGGCGCGTGGCGGCGTTGAGGCCGAAGAGGACGATGCCGACGAGCCCGATCGCGAAGGCGGCGGCGGCGACGAGCCACAGCTCGAGTCGGGTGCGGCTCGCCGCCGCCGCCGCGAGCCGCTCGCGGAGCAGGCCGGCCTCCTCGCGCTGCATCTCGTCGACGGCGCTGCGGACGTCGTTCATGACCCGCTGCCCGACGTCGCTCCGCACGTGCGGCACCACGGCCGCGAGCCCCTGCTGGCGGCGGATGTCGAGATTCTCCGCCAGCTCGCGGAGTCGCTCGCGCACGAGCTCGCCGAGACGGTCGACGCGGCCGATCTGGGCGGGATTGTCGCGCACGAGCTCGCGCAGGCGGGCGAGCTCGGTGGCGAGGCCGGCGCGGCCGCGCTCCCAGGGCGTGAGGTAGGCGGGATCGCCGGTCAGCAGGAAGCCGCGCTGGCCGGTCTCCGCGTCGAGGATGTCGCGCATGAGCGCGTCGGTCTGCTCGCGCACCTCGTGGGTGTGCATCACCCAGGCGGTGGTCTCCGTCGCGTCGCGCAGCTGGTGCAGGTTCGCGGCCGTCACGAGCACGCCGAGGACCATGGCGACGCCGAGGCCGAAGGTGGTTGCCCGGTCGAGGGCCCAGCGCGGCGTGGTGCGCAACGAGCCGGTCATAGCCGCCCGCGCCCGGTCCGAAAAGTGCGTTCGGTGGGCGCCGGCGCGATCGGCGGAGCGTTCCCGCCGTCGCCGCTCAGCCAGAGGAGCATGAGCGCGTAGGCACGCCAGGGGCGCCAGCCCTCGGCGCGCTCCGCGGCCGCGCGCGGCGTGGGCCGGACGCCGTCGCGCGCGAGCGCGCGCAGGACGCCGACGTCCGTGGGCAGGAAGGCGTCCGGATCGCGCAGCGCGCGCATCGCCACGTACTGCACGGTCCACGGACCGATGCCGGGCAGCGCGTGCAGGGCCGCGAGCGTAGCGGGTGCGGCCGGGCCGTCGAGGTCGAGGCGGCCGCCGGCGACGGCGCGCGCCAGGCGGTCGATGGTGGCGACGCGGGCACCGGTGAGACCGAGGCCGCCGAGATCGGCACCGGCGAGGCGCTCCGGAGTCGGGAAGAGGAGTGCGGCGCCGGCGCGCTCGCCGCAGCGGGCGACCAGACGGCCGGCGAGCGTGGTCGCGCCGCGGACGCTCACCTGCTGCCCGAGGATCGCGCGTACGGCCAGCTCGAAGCCGCTCCATGCGCCGGGGACGCGGACGCCGGGCAGGCGGTGCCAGCGTGCGGCCAGGGTGGGGTCGGCGGCGAGCCGCGCGCCGATCGCGGCCGGATCGGCGTCGAGATCGAACACGCCGCGGATGCGGGCGACGACACGATCGATGGCGACCGGGGGCGCGAACTCGAGCCTCGCCTCGAGCGCGTCCGCGTCCGGGAGCGGTCGGACCGCGACCGTCCCGACGGCGTCGCCGACACGCAGCGCGCGCCGGCAGCCCGCGCGCGTCGCGGTCTCGACGCCGGAGATCGCCCGATGGGCCAGGAAGTCGGCAAGCGCGTCCCACGCGAACGGGGCACGATAGGGCAGGCGCAGCGTGACGCCGGCCTCGCTGGCGTCGGGTCGCATCGCCCGGGTTGTACGTGCCCGCCGCGGGCGGCGGCCAGCCGCGCCGTCAGCCGAGCGTGCGGCCGCGGGCGATGGTGCCGCCGCCGTCGACCGGCAGCAGCACGCCGGTGACGAACGCGCTCTCGCGGCTCGCGAGATAGACGACCGCCCAGGCGACGTCGTCGGGCTCGCCGAGGCGCGTCAGGTGCATCGCCTCGAGCTCGACGCGCCGCTCGGGGGTGAGATCGGCGTCGCGGCGTTCGTTCAGGACGTAGCCGACCGACAGCGCGTTGCAGCGGATGCCGCGCCGGCCGTACTCGACGGCGAGCGTGCGCGTCAGCGCCTCGAGACCGCCTTTGCTGGCGGCGTAGGCCGTGAGGCCGCCGCTCGGACGCTGCGCCTGGCGCGACGAGACGTTCACGATCGAGCCGTGTCCGGCGTGCAGCATGTGCGGGACGGCCGCGCGGCACAGCCAGGCGACGGCGGTCAGGTTGACGCGCAGGACGGCCTCCCAGCGTGCGGTGTCGAGCTGGTCGAACGGGCGCTGGCCGCCGGCCGCCGCCGCGTTGTTCACCAGCACGGTGAGGCCGCCGAGGCGCTCCGCCGCATCGTCCACGAGTGCGCTGCAGGCGGCCTCGTCGGCGAGGTCGGCGGGCAGGAAGACGGCCGTCCCGCCGGCGCGCGTGATGGCGTCGACCACGGCCGCGCCGCGCGCGGCGTCCCGCCCGTGCACCGCCACGGCGGCGCCCTCGCGGGCGCAGCGGATGGCCGTCTGCGCGCCGATGCCGGCGGTGGAGCCGGTGACGAGGACGCGTTCGCCGGCGAGCCGGCTCACCGGCGCCGCCTGCCTCGCGAGGGGCGGCGCGCCGCCGGCCGCCCACGAGGAGTCAACGCAGGCGTGGCCGGGGCCTCGTGACGGCGGCGTCGGGCGCGGCTCGGAGCTGCATGTCGCGCTGGAGCAGGTGGAGGAGGGGGGACGTCGCCACCGTCGTGACGATCGCCATCATCACCAGCATGGCGAACAGCGTCGGCGAGATGACGCCGAGATCGAGCCCGATGTTGAGCACGACCAGCTCCATCAGACCGCGCGTGTTCATGAGGACGCCGAGGCTCGCCGCATCGCGCCAGTCGAGGCCGGCGAGGCGCGCCGCGATCGCGCTGCCGCCGAACTTGCCCGCGCACGCGACCGCGATGACCACCGCGCAGATGGCCCATTGCCCGAGGCCGTGCACGAGCCCGATCTCGGTTCGCATGCCCGTGAACGCGAAGAACGCCGGCAGCAGCAGCACCACGACGAGATCCTCGAGCCGGTTCGTGAGGTCGCGCGCCAGCTGCGAATCGTGGGGGATGACCGCGCCCAGGAAGAACGCCCCGAACACGGCGTGGATGCCGATCAGCTCGGTGACGAGGGCCGACGCCAGCAGCGCCAGGCATGCCCCCGCGAGGGCGCCCTGCTGGACGCGCGTGCCCTCGAGCCGCGCGACCAGACGCGGGGCCAGCGGGCGCACGACGAGGAACATCGCCGCGACGTACGCCAGCGTCAGGGCGAGCGTGACCAGCGCGCTCGCCGCCTGCGCCTGGGCGATGGCCACGACCAGCGCCAGCAGGCACCAGGCCGAGACGTCGTCGACCGCGGCGCAGGTGATCGCCACGACGCCGAGCTTGGTGCGCTGGAGCCCGCGGTCGGTGAGGATGCGCGCCAGCACCGGGAACGCCGTCACCGACATGGCCACGCCGAGAAAGAGCGCGAAGCTCGTGAAGGGGACGTCGGCCGTGGCGAGCTGGGGGTAGAGCCACAGCGCCAGACCCGCGCCGAGCAGGAACGGCGCGACGATGCTGGCGTGCGAGATCGCGACGGTCGCGTGCGTCTGGCGCCCGAGCATCGTGGTGTCGAGCTCCAGCCCGACGAGGAACATGAAGAGGACGATCCCGACCTGCGCCAGCACGTTCAGGTAGGGGGCGACCTCGGGCGGCAGCAGAAACGCCGCGCCCTCGGGCCAGACGCGGCCGAGCAGCGAGGGGCCGAGCAGGATGCCGGCGAGCACCTCGCCGATCACCGGCGGCTGGTGCAGGCGGCGGAAGACCGCGCCGAGCGCGCGCGCCGCGGCGATCACCACGAGGAGCGCCAGGAGGACGTGCGGCAGGACGTCGCTCGGCGCCGCCGCCGCGCTCGTCGCGGCGGCGGCGGGCCGCGCCGGCGCCGCGAGCGCGCTGCCCAGGCTCCGGATCGCAAGAAATCCGCCGGCCGCCAGCGCCAGCATCGCGACGTAGGCAGCGACGACGGGCATGCGGCGGGACATCCCCTGTCCGCTCACGGGCCGGACCATGGCACGGCGGCCGGGACGCGGGAAGCACGATCGCCGCGCCCGGGGTTCACAATCCTCCGGCGGCGGAGTACGGAGGCGCGACGCAGCGACGATTCGGGAATAAATCGGGCCCGATCGACGTTCGGACGGCGGGAGAGCACAGCGCGGTTGATCGGCATGACCGACAGGAACGCGGCGCGGAGCGCCTTCGAGGCTCAGGTGCGGGCGGTGCTCGACCCGCTCTACGGGTTCGCCTGTGCCCTCGTGCCGCCGCCCGAGGCCGACGATCTCACCCAGGTCGCCTGCCTGCGCGCCTTGGAGCACTGGAGCGGCTTCACGCCGGGGACCAGCTTCAAGACCTGGATCTTCACGATCCTCAAGAACGAGTTCATCGACCGCTACCGCCGCGAGCGGCGGCGCTCCGAGCGCCAGCTCGAGCTGGCGGTGCCGCTCGACGGACCGGCCGAGGGGCTCGAGTCCGCGCTCATCGCACATCAGTGGGACGCCGAGGTGCGTGACGCGCTCCTGGCGCTGCCCGAGGGCTTCCGCGAGCCGGTGTATCTGAAGGACGTCGCCGGCTTCGCATACCGCGAGATCGCGGAGATCGCGGGCTGCCCGCTCGGCACGGTGATGTCGCGGCTGGCGCGCGGGCGGGCCATGCTGCGGACGGCGCTGGCCAAGCAGGCGACCGAGCGCGGGCTGCTGCGACGGGCGACGGACGTGCGGGTGGCGCGATGACCTGCCGCGAGGTGCGCGACCGCATCGCCGCGTGGGCCGACGACGAGCTGGGCGTCGAGGCGGCGCTCGACGTCGAGGCGCACCTCGAGCGCTGCCCGACGTGTCAGGCGGCGGCCGAGCGCCAGCGCGACTTCCGGACGACGGTCGGCGCGCTGTATCCGCGGCCGCGCATGCCCGAGACCTCGCGGCGCGCGCTCCTGAGGCAGCTGCGGCCGCCGCGCCGCGCGCCGCGCATCGCCGCGACGGCGTTGGCCGCGTCGCTCGCCGCCGTCGCGGCGATGTGGGCGCTGCGTACGCCGGGGCTGCCGGCCGAGGTGCATGCGGCGGTCGCGATGCACGAGGTCGCCGAGCACGGGCTGCCGCCGCTCGGCGTCACCTCGTCCGCGCTGCCGGCGGTGAACCGCTGGCTGCGCGACGAGCTGCCGTTCGCGGGCGAGATCGCGCCGGGGCCGGCGTCGCTGCGGCTCGCGGGCGCGGCGGCGGTGCGCGTCGGCGGCGCGCGGGCGGCCTGGGTGCTCTACCGCGACGGAGCGGAGCCGGTGTCGCTGTTCGTGCTGCCGCCGCGGGAATGGCCCGCGGTCGGCGAGGCGGTGCACCACCGCGGCATCGAGTTCCGCACCTTGGAAGTCGGCGGGCATCGTGTGATCGCGTGGAACCACGATCCCGTCTCGTACCTCCTCGTGTCCTCGATCCACCGGCGGCCCGCCGAGGCGTGCGCCGTCTGTCACGTGGGACCCGAGGCCCCGGCCGTCGCGGGGTTCGCGATGCCGTCGGGCAGCTGAGCCGCAGGGGGAAATGCGCATGATGCAGAAGAGGACGTGGAGCTTCGGGATGGTGGCGGCGGTGCTCGCCCTGCCGTCTCTCGTCGGGGCGCAATCGCCGCCGGCGACGACACCGGACGCGCCGCCCGAGCCGCCGCCCCCGGCCAGGGCCGAGGCGAAGGGGCCGCACGGGGCGATGCCGATGGCCGAGCAGCGCGCGGAGCTGGCGAAGCTCCAGGGGCAGCTCGACGTCACGGCGCCGCCGCCGGGCTACGACCCGGTGATCTGGGCGACGCTCGTGCCCGCCGACAACGCGATGACGCCCGAGCGCGTCGAGCTGGGGCGCAAGCTCTACTTCGACTCGCGGCTCTCGCGCGACGGCACCGTCGCCTGCGCGACCTGCCACGACGTCAGCCGCGGCTTCACCGACCAGCGCAACGTCTCCGAGGGCATCGAGGACAAGCTCGGCCGGCGCAACGCGCCGACGACGCTGAACGCCGTCTTCTTCCAGACCCAGTTCCTCGACGGTCGCGTGCCGTCGCTCGAGGAGCAGGCGAAGCTGCCGATCACGAACCCGATCGAGATGGGCCAGCCCGACGGCGCCGCGGCGATGAAGAACGTCGCCGACGATCCCGAATACGAGGACCTCTTCCAGAAGGCCTACGGCCGGGCGCCGAACTTCGACGACCTGGCGCGTGCCATCGCCGCCTTCGAGCGCACGCTCGTCTTCCTCGACTCGCCCTTCCAGAAGTTCCTCGCCGGCGACAAGGGCGCGATCTCCGAGAACGCGCAGCTCGGCTGGGCGCTCTACAACGGCAAGGCGCGCTGCGTGAGCTGCCACCCGATCAACGGCGCCAACCCGATCGGCAGCGACAACCGCTTCCACAACATCGGCGTCGCCGCCCGCCACCAGGATTTCGAGAAGCTCGCCGCGCAGGCGCAGGTGGCGCTGCGGGGAAAGACCGGCGGCGCCGCGCTGGAGGCGATCGACAAGCTGGCGCTCGAGACCGACCTCTCGGAGCTCGGCCGCTTCCTCGTCACCCAGAACCGCTCCGACATGGGCGCCTTCAAGACGCTCCAGGTGCGCAACATCGGCATCACGGCGCCGTACATGCACGACGGCTCGATGCAGACGCTGTGGGACGTCATCGACCACTACAACAAGGGCGGCGAGGCGAACCTCTTCCTCGACGGCGGCATCGAGCCGCTCGCGCTCAGCGAGCCCGAGATCGACCAGCTCGTCGAGCTGCTCTTCACGATGACGGATTCGCGCCTCGGCGCGCAGAACAACGCCGAGATGACGCGGCAGAAGGCGATCGCCGCGACCAAGCGGCCGTTCCGCGACACCGACCTGGCGATGCGCAAGGTGCTCCCGTTCGAGACCCGTCTGAAGCAGGACCAGGCGGCGGCCGCCGGGGCGAAGGAGAACTGACGATGCCGAGGCGCAAGGATCCCGAGACCCGCTGGTACGAGGAGCGCGACGAGCTCTTCCGCGCGCTGCCGCACCTGGACCGTCGCAGCTTCATGAAGGTCGCCGCCGCCGCCGCGAGCGCCGCGCTCGTCAATGGGGTGGCGGTGAACCCGACGTCGTTCTCCACCGTCCGCGTCGCGGACGCCACGACGGCGGGCGAGGCCTTCACCTTCGCGTACATCTCCGACTCGCACCTCTACGATCGGACGCTGAACGACCGCTTCGTCAACGCCCTCATGCGCGCGGTCGACGACGTCAACCGCATGGACCCGCAGCCGGACTTCGTCCTCTACGGCGGCGACCTCGCGCAGCTCGGCCAGGCGTCGGAGCTGGATCTCGGCGCGCAGATCCTGAAGGACCTGCGGGCGCCGGTCCGCATGATGGTCGGCGAGCACGACTGGTTCCTCGACATGGGCGAGAAGTGGAAGTCGCTGTTCGGCGAGGAGACCTACTCGTTCGACCACAAGGGCGTGCACTTCGTCACCCTGATGTCGGTCCACGAGAAGGACTTCTGGACCGAGCGCAAGATGACGCCGATGGAGCGCATGCTCACCGTCGCCGGCCTCGACAACGGCATGCAGAGCCGCTTCGAGGTGACGGCGCCGCAGCGCGAGTGGCTGAAGAACGACCTCGCGAAGGTGAGCGCGGACACGCCGGTGATCGTGTTCTCGCACTCGCCGCTCTACCACTACTACGAGCCCTGGAACTTCTGGACCGTCGACGCACCCGAGGTGCAGGCGATCCTGAAGAAGTTCAAGACCGTGACCGTCATCCACGGCCACACGCACCAGATGCTCACCAACCGCGTCGGCAACATCCACTTCCACGGCATGCTGTCGACGGCGTGGCCGTGGCCGTACGCGCCCGAGGGCCTGCCGGCGCTGACCGTGCAGATGAACCGGCCCGATCCGTTCGATCCCAACGACGGCTGCGGCGACGGGCAGGTGAACGTCGGCGCCGCGGGGCTCGTCGACAAGGTCTACAACCTCTGGAACCGCAACCCGATCTCGGTGCCCAGCGGCTATCTCGCGTCGAACGGCAAGAAGGACCGCCCGCCGACGCCCACCCTGACCAGCTTCTGAGGGGGACGAAGATGCGAAAGACGATCGTGGCCGGCATCACCTGTGCGGCCCTGCTGGCGGTGGGACTGGTCGTGGCTTCCGAGCGCGGCGGCACGGAGCAGGCGGCCGAGGGCGTGACCGTCGAGCTGTGCGACGGCGAGACCAAGGTGCAGCTCGCGGCCAACACGCCGGTCACCGCCGAGCAGGGGCAGAAGATCGCCGACCAGCTGATGGAGAAGTGGCGCCAGAAGAACCCCGGCTCCGACTGGATCGCCGAGGAGCAGGCGAAGCACAAGATCGTGCCGCCGGCCGACAACTCGAAGCTCGTGGGCAAGGGCAAGGACGACACCGGCCAGGGCCAGACCTACGGCCGCATCTCGCCCGAGGACGTCGCCGTCTGGGCGCGCGAGAACGTCGCCATGGCGACGCGCGGCTCGCAGGTCTTCCACAGCGGCGACGAGCTGGGCAGCACCATCGGCGTCTCCTGCGACATGTGCCATCCCGACGCCGCCAACACGCACCCCGAGACCTATCCGAAGTTCCAGCCGCAGCTCGGTCGCACCGTCCTGCTGCGCGACATGATCAACTGGTGCATCGAGCACCCCGTCCGCGGCGCCAAGCTCGCCGAGGACGACCCCAAGATGCGCGCGATGGAGGCCTACATCCTCGCGCAGCGCAAGGGCACGCCGCTCGACTACGGCCGGCGGTGAGACGGTCGGGGCGACCGGTGCATCCTCGGACGCGCCGGTCGCCCCTATGACACGCGCTCGGCGACTTGCTTCCCATGCACCGTGCCGTCGTTTGGGGGAATTCGGCGACCGTTCTGGGCTCCGCTCTTGGGGTCGGGAACGGGTCCATTGGGCTGCTCTTCGCCGGGCTCGCTCGCGTGGTGCTGTGAGCTTGCTTATCTCGCCAATTGATAGTACGCGCCATTTCCTCCGAGTTCATCTCGTTCCGCGAGGAGGGGTGCGTGCGCAATGACATCGTTCTTGCGGGTGTGGTTGTCATGGGGCTCGTCCTCGCGGCACGGTGGGCCGCCGGCGCTACGATTCCCGTCGTGCACGAGCCCGTGACCGCCGTGGTGAAGTCGGGGGCAGCGTTCGTCCCGGTCTCTATCACCGGATGGGGGTTAGGTCCGGAAACGGGGTCCGAGGTCGACGTGATCAGCTCCTTGGGCACGACGACGCTCGGGGCGAGCCATGCGGACATCGTACTCTGGAACGACCGGCAGGTCGTCGTGAAGATATCACCGTCGCTCACGAACCTGTCTGTTCGCGTGCGACACCCCGGCGGCGAGAGTATGGCGTTCCCCGTCGAGTTCTTTCGCTATGATAGTTTCGGCGCTGCCGCGCCGGCGTCGCTCCCGGTCGACTTGGTCGTGGATGCGGCAAGCCGCGTGTGGATCATTGCGCAGTTCCACGACTCGCTGCGTTACTGGGATCCCGCGGATGCGACCGTGCATACGGTGGCGATCCCACACGCCGCGGGGGCGGGGGCCTTCACCAGTTTTGGCTTGCGGACTTGGAACAGCCCGGTCGGCGAGGACATCGCGCTCGACTCCCACGGTCGCCTCTGGTGGGCGCAGGGGGGCGGTGTTCATGCCACACTCCCGGCGTTCAGCCGCGTCGTCTCCTACGATCCCGCGGAGGACGAGCCCGATCGATTCCGTATCTGGAACGTCCCCGGGAATCAAAGCTGGGCCACCCACGTCGTCTGGGATGCATACCGCTCCCGAATGTGGTTCTCGCGGCTGCCGCGGACTCTCTGCAACAACGAGGCGGGGGGGGCGGGCATTGCTTGCGCGACGGCACAGCCCGCTCGACTTGTCGCATTCTACCCTGACGATCACGGAGGCGCCCTTCCCCACGACAACGCATTCGACTTCAACGCCGCCACGTCCGCCGCCACCTGCACGGGCTTCTCGCAAAACGCGTATCCGACGCCGCCGACCGCCGGAACCTGTGCGGGTGTGACACCGACACGGGCGTGTTTCACCGCGGCGGATTGTGTGCTTGCGAATAAGGTTTGTGGTCCCCCTCCCGTTGACGAGACGACGTGCTTTCGTGAGTACGATGTCCCGAGCTCCATGGGGCCGCGCGGGATGGTGGTCGATGTGGACGGGAACCTCTGGTTCGCCAGCACGCTCGCCACCAGTGGGTTCGGTTACCTCGGACGTCTCGATCCCACGACCGGCACCATCACTAGATTTCCGTTCCGAGAGTCCGACGTACCGTCCGCGGACCCTGCCGCAAACGCCAGCGGTGTACAGCCCGTCGAGGTCGCAATGGGACCGAACGGCGACATCGTCGTGGCGGAAGGCAACGCGTCGCGGGTGACACGGCTGCGGAAGGCTGGTTTGAACACCGCCCTGTTCGAGTTCATTTGCCCCCTGCTACTAGGCCCGGGTGACTCCAACATCTGTATGACGGAGCTCCTCAGCCCAAATTATTGTGATCGCACGGCAGGCACCTGCGTCCTCGGAGCCGGCTCCGGCTCGGGTATCGTAGACAAGCGTGTCCGCGACGTGGCTGTCGATTTCTTCGGGAACACTTGGTTCACGCAGCGCGGGCGTACGACGGGGGCTCCGTCGACCAGCCTCGGGCTGGTGCGCCCAGGGTGGGGACGCATCGCCCTCCTTCCGCCGCTCAGTCTGTTCGGCGGTGCGGCCTTCCAAGGCGGTGGTATCGACGTCGATCCAGTCACCAATGCCGTCTGGTTCGCGGAAAGCGATCGTCGAGAGGTCGGTCGCATTCATCCTCTGCCAGTGGCGTTCGGCCCCGCCACGGCGCTACGCCGCACCGGTCTCTCGACCGTGCCGATCTCGGTGACGGGCACCGGGTTCGGTCCGCCGGCCGCGGGCTCGGAGATCGTGGTGCAGTCGGGTGCCTCCGCGCTCAACATCCCGGCGACCGACGCCAGCGTCGTTCTGTGGTCGGATCGACAGATCGTCATTGAGGTGAGCGAATCACTGACCAACGCCACGGTGTCGGTGACCACGCCCGCCGGCTCGAGTGCGGCGGTGTCGACGGAGTACTACCAGTACGACGTTTTCAGCACGAGCCTGACGGCGGCCGGTCTCGCGCTGGATCCGGCCATCGATACAGCCTCGGGGCGTGTCTGGGTGCTCGACGAGTTTCATAGGCACCTGAAATTCTGGAATCCCGGCTCCGAGGAAGTAGAGCTCATTCCCGATGCAGTGCCGAGCGGTCAAACATTCCCGGACCTCATTCCGCATGCCCTCACCACTGGGGCGTTCTCCGTGAGCTTCCAATGTCGACCCGCCCCAGGTTCGCTTTGCACATGCCCGATCGGCAATCCTAATCATGTATGCGAGGCCCGCTCGTGGGTGAGTACATGGGGAGAGGATGTGCTCATCGACGGTACGGGTCGGGCATGGTTCGGGCAGGGCGGAATCACGGCGACCGGTCTCCCAAACCATGGACGCATCGTGTCTTATGACCCGAACCTCGCCGTCGGCTCGCGGTTCAAGATATGGAACATTCCCGGGAACGACGTAGGGGCTCCGTTCGTCGTCTGGGACGAGGATTCCGATCGACTCTGGTTCACCACAAAGCGCCGGGAGACTTGCAACAGCGGCGGCCTTTTTGATCCTCGGAAATGTACGACCATCGCACCGCCACGCCTCATGAGCTTCCGTCCCGATGCTGGGTATTTCCCGCACGACAACCGGTTCGATTTCGAGGCGGCCGCGGCTGATCCGGATAATGAATGCGTCGGGTTCTCGCAGGAGACGTATCCGGACGCTCCGATCGCAGGGGCCTGCGCAACCTCGGGACAGCCTTGCATCGACGATCGCGACTGCATTCTCCTGGAGACTCTCTGTGGCACCGGATTGACCGACGACTACTGTTTCCAGGCATACGATCTCGATGATCCGAACGATTTTGCGGACGACCCGTATCTGAAGGACCTGGCTCATATCGAGCTCGATGACGGAGCGATCTGGTCAACCACGTACTTGCGGAGCGCGAAGATCGGGCGCTTCGACCTCGGGACAGGAGAGCAGGTATGGTATCCGTCTCGCCCAGCCGAGTCGCCGGGAATCGGCTTCAGCCTCGGCGTTGCGCAGTGGGAGCTGCGGGTCTCCGATAGACATCCTGTGTACTCCGAGTACGGCGCGAGCCGACTATCTCGGCTCGATGGCGATCAGTTTGACAACGCTGCCTGTCAGAGCCTCGTCTCTCTTCATGCTCCCACCGACTGCGAGACGTTGCCGGATGCCACGTGCGACAACCCGTGCATCACGCAGATGCTGCCGCCGAACATCTGCGTCGGAAGCTGCGCCTCCTGGAGCTTCGATGGAGGTTTCCGGGTCAAGTCGGTCGCACGTGGTCTCGACTCCCGCGTGTGGTTCACGGAAACGGCGGATGCGTCCAACTCGGCCGGCGTCGAGGCGCTGGGATTCCTGGAGACGTCTTCGTCCACGCGGATGATCATGTTGCCGCCGATCGCGCTGGTTTCGGATCCGGGGGAGCCGCATCGCGGCGCCGGTATCGACATCGATCCGATGACGGGCCAAATCTGGGTCACCGACGTGATTCGCAGCGAGCTCATGCGGCTTACGCCACTGGCGCCTTAAGTGCGCGAAGCTTCTCCGTTCACCTATGGCTCTTGCGAGCGGAGTGAGCTGGTGTCGTTCTCGTACGCGCCAACGTCGCGCCCGCCCGCGTGTCGTGCGAGAGCCTACGTTGCTTTCTCCTGGAACGGCTCGCAGAGTCTACCACGGCCTTTGTGTCTGAGAAGGGTGATTTTATGGCCGAGCTGGGAGCCCTGCTCGGCTCACCACCGTGCTGAAAGGGTTCAATCCCCGCTTTGGAAGTGGGGATCGCGTACCCGGATCCCGGTTCTCCGATGGGGTGCGGAAACTACGCGGCACAGGCGGCGCCCCGACCGCGTCACAGCGCGACGGTTCCGCCGATCGGGACCGTGCCGAGCCGGACGTCCCGGCCGGCGGCACCGAGCGCGTCGACGAGGCGAGGAAAGGCGAGCGCGGGCAGCGGGCGCGCGCCCGCCTCCATGGGGCGGAAGAAGTCGTCCCAGTGCGAGAGCAGGATCGCGCCGGGCGCGAACGCCGACAGCACGCGGGTCGGAAAGTCGCGCGTCGACGTCCAGCCCGCGACGCACATGAGCAGCAGATCGACGCCGGGCACGCGCTGGGCGTCGACCAGGTTCGCGCTGCCGAGGTGGTAGAGGCGCTTGCCGGCGACGGTGATCTCGACGCCGAAGACGGCGCCGCAGCGGTAGCGCTGCGCGCGCATCGGCACCTGGTCGCAGTCGGCGATCTCGCCGGGGAACGGGATGCGGCCGAGGAGCAGCGCCGAGTGCGCGCTCGGTACGAAGCGGAGCGCGAACGGCCCCACCTGCGCCCGCACCGGCTCGCCGCGGAGCGCGCTCTCGACGTCGACGACGCGGCCGTCGGGTACGCCGTCGATCCGGCACAGCGCGGCGCACGAGCGCGAGCCGTAGACCGTCGCGCCGGTGGCGCGCGCGATCGCCGGCACGTCGAGGGCGTGGTCGAAGTGCGTGTGGCCGGTGACGATGGCGTCGGCGCGCGGCGCCCAGCGTGCGACGGCCGCGGCGTCGCTGGCGAGCGGCGCCCGCACGCAGCTCCACAGCGAGGCGCGGGTCACGTAGGGGTCGATCAGCACCGTCGTGCCGTCGTGCTCGATCGCGAAGCCGGCGGTGCCGAGCCAGGTGACGCGCACCGGCGGCCGCGTCGCCGGCGGCGCGAACGCGTCGGGCGCGAAGGGCAGATCCTCGGGCCGCATCGCCCCGGCATAGCGGAGCCGCGGCGCGCCTGTCACGGGGACGGCGCGCAGCGCGCGGCGCGCGCGCGGCGTCGCCGACGGCGGGTTGAGTGGTCGCGAGATCGTGGCAGGGTGCGCGCATGGCGAAGATGACGGTGGCCGTCTTCCAGAAGGCGAACGCTCCCCTCGAGATCGAGACGCGCGACGTCCCCGAGCCCGGGCCCGGGTGGGTCCTCCTCAAGGTCCACGCCTGCGGCGTCTGCCACAGCGACCTGTTCGTGAGGGGCGGGGCGTTTCCCGGTCTGACGCTGCCGCGCGTGCCCGGCCACGAGGTCGCGGCGGTCGTGGAGAAGGTCGGGGCGGGCGTGCGGCCGTGGAAGCCGGGCGACCGCGTCGGCGTCGGCTGGCACGGCGGCCACTGCTTCGTGTGCGACTCCTGCCGCGTCGGCGACTTCGTCACCTGCGTCGAGGAGAAGGTCACCGGCTTCGCCTACGACGGCGGGTACGCCACCTGGATGGTGGCGCGCGCCGAGGCGCTGGCGCGCATCCCCGACGCGCTCGGGTTCGTCGAAGCGGCTCCGCTCATGTGCGCCGGGGTCACGACGTTCAACTCGATCCGCCATACCGGGGTCCGCCCCGGCGAGCTGGTGGCGGTGCTCGGCCTCGGCGGCCTCGGTCACCTCGCCGTGCAGTTCGCCCACAAGATGGGCCTGCGCACGATCGGCATCGCGCGGGGCGACGACAAGGCCCCCCTCGCCGAGCAGCTCGGCGCCGACGACTACATCGACACCACCAAGACGCCGGCCGGCGCGGCGCTGGCGAAGCTCGGCGGCGCGAAGCTCATCGTCTCGACCATCGTCCACGGCCCGACCGTGGTCGAGGCGATGGGCGGCCTCGGCGTCTCCGGGCAGATGCTCGTCCTCGGCGCCGTCGCCGAGCCGCTGCCGATCTCGACGGTCCCGATGATCCTCCGCCGCCAGTCGCTGCGCGCCTGGCCGAGCGGCCACGCGAAGGACTCCGAGGAGACGCTGCAGTTCGCCGTCGACACCGGCGTCCGTCCGATGACCGAGATCTTCCCGCTCGAGCAGGCGAACGAGGCGCTCGAGCGGATGGAGAGCGGCAAGGCGCGCTTCCGGGCGGTCCTTCAGCTGGCGTGACGCGGGCGGCGTCGCCGCGCTACACCCCGGGCGTGAGCGACGCGCTCCTGCGCATCTTTCGCGGCCTGCCGCGCTACGCGCCCGGCAGCGACGACGCCACGCGCGAAGCGCTGCGCCGCCTGGGGCCCCTGCCGCCGCGCCCGCGCGTGATCGACCTCGGCTGCGGCGGCGGTGCGCAGACCCTGACGCTCGCCGCGGCGCTGGACGGGCCGCCGATCGTCGCCGTCGATCGGCATCGGCCCTTTCTCGACGAGCTCGACGCGGCCGCGTCGCGCGCCGGGCTCGGGCATCGCATCCGCACGCGCTGCGCCGACTTCGCTGCGCTCGACGACGCGCCCGGCAGCTACGACCTCGTCTGGAGCGAGGGCGCCATCTACCACCTCGGCCTCGCCGACGGCCAGCGCCGCTGGCGGCCGCTGCTGGCGCCCGGCGGACGGTTGGCGGCAACCGAGCTCACCTGGACGACGGACGATCCGCCCGCCGAGGCGGCCGCGTTCTGGGGCGCGGCCCATCCGGCGATGGCCGACGAGGCGGACGATCGTCGCGTCATCGCCGAGGCCGGCTGGATCGTGCTCGACGCCTTCGCGCTGCCGGCATCGGCCTGGTGGGACGGCTACTACGCGCCGCTCGACGCACGTCTCGCGGAGCTGATGCCCGAGGCCGACGCGTCGCTGCGCGCCGCCGTCGCCGAGACGCGCCGCGAGATCGATCTCTGGCGGCGTCACGGCTCGTCGTACGGGTACGTCTTCTACCTGCTGCGGCCGCGCTAGCCGCAATGCCGGTCGGCCGCGCGCGGCGCGGAACGTCTCCGCGCACGTCCGCATCGACTCGCCCATCGTCCCGTCCCCCCGCGGACGATCATCCAGGACCGGCCCGATCGACAGGCCGTCCTCGAGGCCGGGCAAGGCTCGCGTGGACCTGGTTTGGACCGGGCTGGCCGGCTCAGGAGCAGGTGCCGCCGCCGGCGTGGCAGTTGGCGTCCGCGGCCGTGCCGGCGAGACCGGCGGCGCCGTCCGCTCCATCCATGCCGTCCGTGCCGTCGGGCGCGTGGCCGTCGCCGAGGGGCCAGTTGGTGCCGCCGGCGCCCTTGCGGCCGCGCGTGCCGCCGGCGCCGAAGCAGGAGAAGCCGCCCGGCGTGCAGCTGTTCGTGCCGCCCGTGCCGGCGGTGCACGCGTTCAGGAGGAACGTGACGCCGGTGAGCGACGGCTGGACGGTGCTGAAGATCGCGGCGCCGATGGCGTCGCCGCCGGCGCCGTTCGAGCCGCCTGCAGCGCCGTCGGCGCCATTGCCGCCCTCGCCGCCGTGCTTGCCGGCGTCGTTCGCTCCTTCGATGCCGCCGGCGGCACCGTCGCCGCCGCTGCCACCGCTGCCGGCCGTGCGGCCGAAGCCGCCGTTGTTGCCGGTGGCCAGGTTGTTGCGGAAGGTCGTGTCGCTCACGGTCAGCGTTCCGGTGTTGAAGCTCGCGCCGCCGAAGCCGCCGCCGCCGGTGCCGCCGTTGCCGCCCTCGGTACCGGGCCGTCCGTCGGCGCCGTCGCCACCGTCCCCGCCGTTGCCGCCGTTCGTGCCGGTCGGGGCGTTCGAGAGCGAGCCGCCGCCGCGGCCGCCAGTGCCGCCGAAGCCGGCGCGGCCACCGCCGCCGCCGAAGACGCTGTTGGCGGCGAACAGACAGCTCTCGAGCGTGAGGTTGCCGGCGTTGTAGATGCCGCCGCCTTCGGCGCCGCCGCCGTCTCCGCCGTCGCCACCCTTGGTGGCGAGGCCGCCGGTCGCGCCGTTCCCGCCGTGACCCGCATCGGTGCCCTCGCCGCTGCCGCCGCGACCGCCGCTGCCGCCGTCGCCCCCGCGTCCGCCCTCGCCGCCCTTGCCGCCGAGACCGCCGGCCGCCGAGTTGAGCTCGACGCGGCAGTTGCGCAGGACGACCGTCGCGCCGGCGGCGATCTGCATGCCGCCGCCGCGGGCCGATCCGCCTGGTGCGCCGGGAAGCAGGCGCTGGCCGAAGATCACTCAGCTGCCGTCGGGACAGCGCGGCGGCTTCCTGGCGGCGGCGGGGCCGGCGACGAGGAGGAGGGCGATCACGAGGAGCGCGGCGGGCCGCATGGGGCCGACGCTAACGCCGGGGTTGCGACGGGGTCAACGCGAAAGTCGGCTTCCTTCCTGGCGAGGAGGCTCGCTCCCTGGCGCGTTCCCGCGCCGACCGCCCGCGTTCTCGTGCGCGTCCCGGAGCGCGCGCGTGCCCGACGCGGCCCGCCGCCGTCAGCGTTTCGGCTGCACGCCGTGGTACTCGAGGTACCAGTCGACGAACCGTCGCACGCCGACCTCGACCGGCGTGTTCGGCCGGTAGCTGACGTCGCGCGCGAGGTCCTCGACGTCGGCCCAGGTGTCGGGCACGTCGCCGGGCTGGAGCGGCAGCATGTTCATCTCGGCCTTCTTGCCGAGGCACTCCTCCAGCAGCTGGATGTAGCGCAGCAGCTCGACGGGCTGCGCGTTGCCGATGTTGTAGATGCGGTAGGGCGACTTGCTGGTCGCCGGATCCGGCGCCTCGGAGTTCCAGTCGGGGTTGCCGGTGGCGACGTTGTCCATGCAGCCGACGACGCCCGAGACGATGTCCTCGACGTAGGTGAAGTCGCGCTTGTGGTGGCCGTGGTTGAAGACGTTGATCGGCTGCCCGGCGAGGATCGCCTTGGCGAAGAGGAAGAGCGCCATGTCGGGACGGCCCCACGGCCCGTACACCGTGAAGAAGCGCAGGCCCGTCGTCGGCAGGCCGTAGAGCGTGGCGTAGGTGTGCGCCATCAGCTCGGTGCCCTTCTTGGTCGCGGCATAGAGCGACAGCGGGTGGTCGACGTTCTGGTGCACCGAGAACGGCATCTTCGTGTTGGCGCCGTACACCGAGCTGGTCGAGGCGTAGACCAGGTGCTGCACCTTCGTGTGCCGGCAGCCCTCGAGGACGTTCAGCGTGCCGACGACGTTGCTGTCGACGTAGGCGTGCGGGTTCTCCATCGAGTAGCGCACGCCGGCCTGGGCGCCGAGGTGGATGACGCGGTCGAAGCGCTCCTGCTGGAACAGTGCCTCCATGCCGGGGCGGTCGGCCAGGTCGAGCTTCGCGAAGCGGAAGCCGGGCTTCTCGAGACGCGCCAGGCGCGCCTGCTTGAGGGTCACGTCGTAGTAGTCGTTCAGGTTGTCGAGGCCGACGACCTCGTCACCGCGGTCGAGCAACCGGTGCGACGTGAAAGAGCCGATGAACCCGGCTGCGCCCGTGACGAGTACCTTCATCCCGTTTCCCTTCTTTCTGGACCGTGGCGGCCCGGACCGCTGCCGGACCGACGGCCATTGTTGCGGGCCGCCGCCCGAAGTTCCACCAGCCCTGCGGGTCTCACCCGATGCGACCGGTTGTCAGTCCGGGACGCGGCTGTAATTCCTGCCCGTCGCGCGGACGGGAAAATCCTCGCGGAATCACGCAGATCGCCCTGGCACGCGGCTCGCTTTCTACTGCGCTGACCACACGAGCAACCATGCGAACCCGCGGCACCATGACCATCTCCCTCCCACCGTCGATGCTGGCCCGCATCGAGCGTGTCCGGCGACGGGAGGAGCGGACCCGGTCGGAGTTCGTCCGCGAGGCCATCCGCGTGTACCTGGCCCACGTCCGCGACCTGGAGCGCGGCCGCCGGGGCGGCGGCAGAAAGGGAGTGACACCGTGAGCGACGGCACGACCGACGAGGCGAAGGGACACCGTCACCGGAAGGCGGCGACGGTGCCCGCGCGAGGAGGCGCACCATGCTTCAGTGGGCTCTGATCTTCTTCGTGGTGGCGATCGTTGCGGCCCTCCTGGGTCAGCGCGGGGTCGCCGGGCTCTCGGCCCAGATCGGGTATTTCCTGGTCGTCGTGGCCGTGGTCTTCCTGGTCATCGCGTTCGTCATGGGGCGCGCTCCGGTCGCTCCATGACGCGCGTCGGGTGTCGCGGCCGATCCCAAGGGGCCGCGGCACCCGGCGCGTCCGCATCCGCATCCAGGTTCGGCTACCGGCACCGTGTCCGTAGTGCGGACTAGGCTATGTGTGCGGCGTCGCAATGCATTTTCGCATCGAGGCGGTGACGTCGCGCCGTCGGCGATTCAGCGCCGCCGTCACATTCGCACCATGCAAGGTGCCCCGCACGGCGCCGCCGCGCCCGAAGTATCAGGCATTCCGACATGCCGAACGCCTGGTCCCAAGGTTGCATATCCCTCGGTACCCCAGGTCGAGGTGAGGATTCGAGCTGACTTGGGGGGGCGGGTCGGATGCAGAAAAAGGTCGTCGTCGTCGAGGACACCGAGGTCGTCCGCGCGCTCATCGTCGCATACCTGCGCCCGTACGGCTGCACGGTGATCGAGGCGCGCAACGGCATCGAGGGCATCACCGCCATCCGTGAGGAGCGCCCGGACCTCGTGCTGCTCGACATCAGCATGCCCGAGATCAGCGGCAACGACGTCCTCAAGCTGATGCGCGCCGACGCCACCACGCGCGGCATCCCGGTCGTCATGACCACCGCCCAGGCCGCCAAGGACATCGTCTCCGAGGTCGTGTCGCAGGGCGTGAGCGCCTACCTCGTGAAGCCGATCACGCGCGAGGTGTTCGACCGGGCCGTGGGCCGGATCCTCGGCCCGCCCGTCGCCCCGATCCGCAAGGCGCCTGCGCCGAAGAGCGAGGCGGCGCCCGCCGAGCCCGCGCGCAGGGAGGCTCCGGCGGCCGCGGCGCCGCCGCGTCCGGCGCCTCCCGCCGTCTCGGCGCCGCCGGCGACGATCACGGTGCTGGTCGCCGACGAGAGCGGCCGCTCGCTCGACAGCATCCGCAGCGCCCTCGAGAGCCACGCGCGGGTCCTCACCGCGACCAACGGCCGCGAGGCCGTCATGCGCTTCGATCAGGAGCGCCCCGCGGTGACGCTGCTGTCGCTGTCGCTGCCCGATCTCGACGGCTGGCAGACGCTCGCCGCGATCCGCGGCACCGGCACCGAAGGCGGGCGCATCCTGGCGCTCGTGCCCGAGGGCGAGACCGTCGACCCTGCACGCATGGAGGCGGCCGGCTTCTCGGGACGGCTCGCGAAGCCGATCAACGCCAACGACCTCGTCCACACCATACGCGCCGCGGCTCTCGAGGCCGGCGACGACGCCGCCGACGCGCGGGTCGACTGGCTCGACGGCATCCCGGTCGTGGTCTTCCCGAATCCCTCGCTGCCGGCCTTCGCGCGCATCGTGCTCGGCCTGCCGCGCGTCGTGCAGCGGCTGGCGCAGGCGGGGCACGACTGCATGGTCGTCGACCTCGGCGGGCTCGAGGACACCTCGAGCGGCATTCCGCGTCTGGTGGCACGCATGCTGGCCGCGGCGGGCGCCAACCGCATGCGGGCGGCGGCGGTCGCCAGCCCGGCGGTGGCGGCGGGACTCGAGGCGATCGCCGAGACGAAGGTGCCCTACCTGCGCACGCGCGCCGAGGCGCTCGACCTGCTCGCGGCGCGACGCACGTCGCATCCGGCCAGCAGTGCGAGCTGACGACGCTAGCGTCCGACGGCCGGGCGGCTCGGCGTGCGCGTCGCCGCGCGCTGCGCCTCGGACACGGCCGGATGGAGATGCGTCGTCGGCCGCTCCGTGACGTGCTCGGGGCGGATCTCGAGCGGGTTCAGCCACTCGATCACCGCGGCCCAACCGAGGCTCTCGGGATCGTCGGTCAGGTAGTGCGGCACCACGGCGAGGACGTGGAAGCCCTCGTGCAGCTGGAACGTGAGCGTGTCGTCGACGAGGCGGCCGTGGACCACGTCGGCGACGTAGGCCGAGGCGTCCATGGACGCGGCG
Source organism: bacterium (assembly GCA_026129405.1). Taxonomy (NCBI): domain Bacteria; species bacterium. The sequence goes on along the minus strand of JAHCID010000001.1, from coordinate 354,296 downwards.
TAGCGGTGATAGCCGCGCAGCCGGCCGCCGGCACGGATGCGCCGCAGGCCGAGCCGTTCGACGAGCGTCCGCCGGCCGCGGTAGAGGGCGCCGCCGACGCCGTGGTGCTGCACCCCCGGGTCGACGATCGCCTCGGCGGCGTAGAGCGTGTGGCCGCGCCGCGGGTCGTGGTTGGCGAACGTGCCGTTGGCGGTGAAGCGCTCCCACGAATCCAGCGTGTCGTAGTCGTCCCAGTGCACGACCAGGCTGGCGACCATGCCGACCACCGCGTCGCCGAGCGTCGCCACCAGCTGACCGTCGGGGAACATCCGACGGTGGTTGCCGAGCTGCTCGGGCGTCCACGGCGGGGTCTCCGGATAGACGCGGCGGCAGAGCTCCGCGATGCGCGGGAAGTCGCACGGCTCCGTGTTGCGCACCCGGACGGTGTCGTCGGCCATCCCTCGACGGTGGCAGCGCCCCCCGCGAGTGTCGAGCCGCGATTCCCAGCGGACGTGCCGCCCACTACGATGCGTGCCGATGCTGTCCGACGTCCTGCGCTCGCTCGCGTACTGCACGCCCCGTAGCGTCCGCTCCGGCGACGAGGTCGCGCTCCACCTCTCCGCGGTGGATCTCTCGTTCGTCGTCGAGGTCGTGCGTGACGGCCCCGAGCCGGCGGTGGTCTGGCGCCGCGACGGCGTCCGCGCCGCGACGCACGATCTGCCGGCCGATGCGCCCGAGAACGGCTGCGGCTGGCCCGTCGCCCTCACCATTCCCGTCGATCCCGCCTGGCGCAGCGGCCTCTATCTGGTGCGCTGCACGCCGGCGGGCGCGTCGGAGGCCGATGCGCCGACCGCGTTCTTCGTCGTGCGCGCGCCGGCGCCGTCGCCCGACCGCATGCTCCTCGTCCTCGCGACGACGACCTGGAACGCCTACAACGACGCCGGCGGCCGCAACTACTATACCGGCGCCGACACGCTCTCGTTCGAGCGCCCGCTCTGCCTCGGCATGCTGGCGAAGCCGGCCGGCGACGGCGAGCGCGTCGCCAGCGTCGTCCCCGGCTCCGGCGCCGACGCCTACGTGCTCTACACCGCGACGCATTCGCTCGGCATGTGGCACGGCATGGCCGGCTGGGCGGCGTGGGAGCGGCGCTTCGCGTGCTGGGCCGAGGTCGCCGGCTACGCGCTCGACTACGCCACCAGCGAGGATCTCGAGCGCGTGCCCGACCTGCTGCGCCCCTACCGGCTCGTGCTGAGCGTCGGCCACGACGAGTACTGGAGCGGCGGCATGCGCGACGCGGTCGAGAGCTTCGTCGGCGCCGGCGGCAACGTCGCGTTCCTCTCGGGCAACACCTGCTACTGGCAGATCCGGCTCGAGGGCGCGCGCAGCGTCTGCCTGAAGCATCGCTTCCGCGAGGACCCGGCGGGGGACGGTCCGACGACCACGACGATCTGGTCCGACCCGCGCCTCGGCCGCCCCGAGAACGCGCTCACGGGCGTCTCGTTCACGCGTGGCGGCTACGCGCGGACGGCGTCGAGCGTGCCGCGCGGCAGCGGCGGCTACGAGGTGCACCGCCCCGACCACTGGCTGTTCGCCGGCACCGAGCTGCGCCGCGGCGACCAGCTCGGCGCCGCGCCGGTCGTCGTCGGCTACGAATGCGACGGCTGCGCTCTCACGCTGCAGGACGGCCTCCCCGTCGCGACGGGGGCGGACGGCACGCCGCCGGGCTTCGTCGTGCTCGCGACCGCGCCGGCGACGCCGTTCGACGCGCACACGACGCCGCTGCCGCTCGCGCCCGGCGGCGAGTACGAGCTCGAGTTCCACGCCAGGACGCTGCTCGGGAGCGACGACGCGGCTTCGTGCGAGCGCCTGCGGCACGGGCACGCGGTGCTCGGCACCTACGCGCGCGGCGGCACGGTGGTGACGACGGGCTGCACGGACTGGGCGTACGGGCTCGACGATCCCGTCGTCGCGCGCGTCACGCGCAACCTGCTCGAGCGTCTCGGCCGTGGCGTGACGGATGCTCCGGGATGATCGCGCCGCGCCGACCCGCATTGACGGTGCCGGCGGCGGGAGGAACAAGTCTCCACGATGGACACGCTCAGTGATGCCGAGCTGGCAGGCCTCGACGCATGGTGGCGCGCCGCCAACTACCTCACCGTCGGGCAGATCTACCTGCAGGCGAATCCGCTCCTGCGCGAGCCGCTGCGTCCGGAGCACGTCAAGCCGCGGCTGCTCGGCCACTGGGGCACGTCGCCGGGCCTGAGCCTCGTCTACGTCCATCTCAATCGGCTGATCCGGCGCGACGACGTCGACGTCGTCTATCTCGCCGGTCCGGGGCACGGCGGGCCGGCGATCGTCGCCAACGTCTGGCTCGAGGGCACGTACTCGGAGATCTATCCGAAGGTTCCGGCCGACGCCGACGGCATGCACCGGCTCTTCCGCCAGTTCTCCACGCCCGGCGGCATCCCGAGCCACGTGAGCGTGCCGACGCCGGGCTCGATCCACGAGGGCGGCGAGCTCGGATACGTCCTCGTGCATGCGTTCGGCGCCGCCTTCGACAACCCCGATCTGCTCGTGTGCGCCGTCGTCGGCGACGGCGAGGCCGAGACCGGCCCGCTCGAGGGCGCCTGGAAGGGCATCCACTTCCTCAACCCCGCCCGCGACGGCGCGGTCCTGCCGATCCTGCACCTGAACGGCTACAAGATCGCCGGGCCCACCGTGCTCGGCCGCTCGACCGACGCCGAGGTCGCGGAGCTGCTGCGCGGCCACGGCTGGGAGCCGCACCTGGTCGCCGGCGACGATCCGACGCTGGTGCATCGCGCCTTCGCGACCACGCTCGACGCGTGCTGGCAGCGCATCCGCGCCATCCAGCACGACGCGCGCACGAAGGGCGTCACCGACCGCCCGCGCTGGCCGGCCGTCGTGCTGCGCACGCCGAAGGGCTGGACGGGACCGCGCGAGGTCGACGGCGTGCGGGTCGAAGGCACGTTCCGCGCCCACCAGGTGCCGTTGGCGAACGTGCGCAACGATCCGCAGCACCTCGCCATGCTCGAGGCGTGGATGCGCAGCTACCGCCCCGAGGAGCTGTTCGACGCGCAGGGGCGTCCCGTCCCGGCGCTGACGGCGCTGGCGCCGCGCGGCGACAAGCGCATGAGCGCGTCGCCGCACGCGAACGGCGGCCGCGTCCTGCGCGATCTCGATCTGCCGCCCTGGGCGGACTACGCGCTGCCGGTCGCGAAGCCGGCCACCGAGCGCCACGAGTCGACGCGCCAGCTCGGCAAGCTCATGCGCGACGTCTTCACGCGCAATCGCGCGCAGGCGAACTTCCGTCTCTTCTGTCCCGACGAGACCAACTCGAACCGTCTCGGCGACGTCTTCTCGGTCGAGAACCGCTGCCTCGTCGGCGACGTGCGCCCCTACGACGACCACGTCGCCGCCGACGGCCGCGTCATGGAGGTGCTCTCGGAGCACAACTGCCAGGGCTGGCTCGAGGGCTATCTCCTCACCGGACGCCACGGCCTGTTCGCCACCTACGAGGCCTTCGCGATGGTCTCGGCGTCGATGACCGTCCAGCACGCAAAGTGGCTCGAGGAGGGCATCAAGCTCGAGTGGCGCGCGCCGATCGCGTCCCTGAACATCCTGCTGACGTCGACCTGCTGGCGGAACGACCACAACGGCTTCAGCCATCAGGGGCCCGGGCTCATCGACACCGTGTTGTCGAAGAAGGGCACGGTCGCGCGCATCTACCTGCCGCCCGACGCGAACTGCCTGCTGTCGGTCGCGACCCACTGCTTCCGCAGCCGCAACTACGTGAACCTGATCGTCATCGACAAGCAGCCGCAGCTCCAGTGGTGCGACGCGGCGGCGGCACGCGAGCACTGCGCGCGGGGCGCGTCGGTGTGGGACTGGGCGGGGACGCCGAGCGGCGGCATGCCCGAGGTCGTGCTCGCCGCCGCCGGCGACGTGCCGACGCTGGAGATCGTCGCCGCGGCGTGGCTGTTCCGCACGCACGCGCCCGACGTGCGGGTTCGCGTCGTGAACGTCGTCGATCTGATGGCGCTGTTCACGCGTGAGGCGCATCCGCACGGCCTCGACGCCCCCACCTTCGAGAGCCTGTTCACCGCCGATCGCCCGGTGATCTTCGCGTTCCACGGCTATCAGCGTGCGATCCACGAGGTGATCCACGGCCGCCCCGAGCCGGAGCGCTTCCACGTCCGCGGCTTCAACGAGGAAGGCACGACGACGACGCCGTTCGACATGGTGGTGCGCAACGGCATGAGCCGCTACCACCTGTGCCTGGAGGTGCTGCGGCGTCTTCCGAACCGCGGCGAGCGCGGTCGGGCGCTCGAAGAGCTGTCGCAGGCGATGCTGGAGCGGCACGAGACGTACGTCTGCGAGCATCTCGAGGACATGCCGGAGGTACGCGACTGGACCTGGACGGGCGAGTGAGCGTGTGCGCGTCCTGTCGCTGAACGGCGGCTCGTCGTCGCTGAAGGCGGCGCTCTGGGAGATCGACGCGCATGGCGAGGTTCGTCTCGCCGACGCGACCGTGAGCGGCCTCGGCATCGCGGCGGCGACGCTGCGCCTGCGCGACGGCGGCGGCGTGCGGATCGCCGACGCGGCGGTCGTCGCCCGCGATCCGGCGGCGGCCGTACCGCTGGTCGCCGACGCCTTCACGGAGCACGGCTTCGCCGCTCCCGAGGCGGTCGGCCACCGCCTGGTGCACGGCGGCCCCGACCTCGGGGCGCCGACGCGCGTCGACGACGGGCTCCTCGCGACGCTGCGCCGGCTCGTCTCCTTCGCACCGCTGCACCTGCCGGCGGAGATCGCGTCCATCGAGGCGGTGGCGGCGCGCGCGCCGGCGCTGCCGCAGGTCGTGTGCTTCGACACCGCCTTTCACCGCGGCATGCCCGACGTCGCCCGCCGCCTGCCGCTGCCGCGCGCGGCGCACGACGCCGGCATCCGTCGCTACGGCTTCCACGGGCTCTCGTACGAGTACGTGTGCGAGCGGGTGGGGGGCGCGGCGGCGGGGCGCCTCGTCATGGCGCACCTCGGCAACGGCGCGAGCCTGGCGGCGGTCCGCGACGGCAAGCCGGTCGACACCACGATGGGGCTGACGCCGACCGGCGGACTCATGATGGGCACGCGCACCGGCGACCTCGATCCCGGCGCGCTCGTCCACTGGATGCGGGCGCACGACGCCGGCGCCGAGGCGCTCGCCCGCCTCGTCGACCACGAGTCCGGCCTCGCCGGGGTGTCCGGCACGACGGCCGACATGCAGGCGTTGCTCGCGGCCCGCGCGACGTCCGTCGCCGCGGCGGAGGCGGTGGACCTCTTCTGCTGGATCGCGCGCAAGCACGTCGGCGCGATGGCGGCGTCGCTGGGCGGGCTCGACACCCTGGTCTTCACCGGCGGCATCGGCGAGCGCGGCGCGGACATCCGCGCCGGCATCTGCGCCGGGCTCGAGCACCTCGGCGTCGAGCTCGACGCCGCCCGCAACGCGTCGCACGCGCCGACGATCTCGCTGCCCGGCCGTTCGTGTGCGGTGCGCATCGTGCCCACCGACGAAGACCGCATGATCGCCCGCCACACGCACGCCGTCCTCGCGGCGGCGTGAGCGCAGGGACCGCGCGGCGTCGCCAAGCCTCGCCGGACCGGGCATAACGGCCGGATGGCGCAGTCCGACGACGAGGATTTCGCCGCGCTCCTCGCCGCCAGCGAGCAGGGGGCCCGGCGCGAGAAGAAGATCAGCACCGGCGACGTGGTGCGCGGCCGGGTGATCGCGGTGGGGGCGTCGACGGCGTTCGTGGCGATCGGCGGCAAGCACGAGGCCGGCATCGACGTGAACGAGTTCCGCGACCCGACCAGCGGCGAGGTCGGCATCGCGGTGGGCGACGAGATCGAGGCCACGGTCGTCGACGACGGCGGGCGCAGCGGCGAGATCAAGCTGAAGCGCGTCGCCGGGCGGGGCGGCCACGTCCCGGGCGAGCTGGAGCAGGCGTTCGTCGCCGGCATCCCCGTCGAGGGCCTGGTGAGCGGCGAGAACAAGGGCGGGTTCGACGTGCAGATCGGCACCGTGCGCGCGTTCTGTCCGGCGTCGCAGATCGACCGGCGGCGCGGCGAGGCGTCGCAGTACGTCGGGCAGCGCTTCGCGTTCCGCATCACCAAGCTCGAGGGCGGCGGGCGCAACGTCGTCGTCTCGCGCCGCCAGCTGCTCGAAGAGGAAGCCGAGGCACGCGGCGCGGCGACCTGGGCCGAGCTGCGCGAGGGCGCGGTCGTCACCGGCACGGTCACGTCGGTGCGCGACTTCGGCGCCTTCGTCGACATCGGCGGCGTCGACGGGCTGATCCACGTGAGCGAGCTCGGGCACACGCGCGTCGAGAACGTCGCCGACGTGCTCCAGGTCGGCCAGCGCGTCGAGGCCAAGGTCGTGAAGATCGAGCGCGGCGCCGACGGCAAGGGGCGCATCGGCCTCTCGCTGCGCGCGCTGGCGCCCGATCCGTGGCGCACGGCCGCCGAGCGCTATCCGGTCGGCGCGCACGTGCGCGGCGTCGTCCGCCGGCTCGAGCAGTTCGGCGCCTTCGTCGAGCTGGAGCCGGGGCTCAACGGCCTCGTGCACGTCTCGCGCATGGCGCTCGATCGCCGCATCGCGCACGCGCGGCAGGCGGTGACGGCCGGCGACACGGTCGACGTCACCGTCGTCGAGATCGATCCTGCGAAGCGCCGCATCGGTCTCTCGATGGTCGAGCGCGCGCGCCAGGCGCAGGACGCGGCCGAGGCCGAGGAGCGGCGCGAGACCGAGGCACATCTCGCCAAGGGCGAGTCGCGCGGCGGGCTCGGGACCTTCGCCGACCTCCTCTCGGGCGCCGGCAAGGGGCAGAAGCCGAAGGGCTGACCGTCTACCCGCGGCGCAGCACCAGCACCTGGAACGTGCTCCGCCGCCGGCCCACGAAGGTCGCGAGGTCGCGCGCGACGCTCGCCCGCAGCCGCCCGCCGCGCGCCCGGCCGCCCGACCACGTGAGGCTGCCCTGGCGCCAGGCGCGCTCCGGCGCCGGCGACACGAGCCCCAGCATCCACTCGACGGCGCGGTAGGCGAGGATGCGATCCGCCGTCGCGGCGGCAGGCAGGCGCAGCCTCGTGCCGCGCAGCAGGCGGCCCTGCGGGCCATGGTCGACGACGCGCAGCCCCGCCTCCTTCGCGGCGTCGGTCGCGACCGTGAAGTCGACCATGAAGGTCACGTCGTCCTCGCCGGGACGGTCGTATACGCCGTGCCGCGAGCGCGGCGGTCCGGCGAACACCTTGCGCCGCTCCGGCGCCCGCAGGTGAAAGGCCCGCGTGTCGCCGTAGTCGATCCACAGCATCTCGCTGCGCCGGTAGAGGCGGCCGACGTTGGCGACCAGCCGCGGGATCTCCGGCGCTGCGAAGTAGGGCGGCCGCGCGCCGCGACCCGCGCGCAGCTCCGGCACGAAGGCGTCGCAGAAGGCGGCGAGGCCGGGCACGACGTCGAGCGGCAGATCGACCTCGTGGAAGCGCACGCGCCCGCGCCGGCGCGGATCCGCCATGACGTCGTCGAGGCCGCGCGCGGGCAGCGGCCGCCCGCCCAGGCGCGGCACGACGAACGTCACCGCGGGCGGCGCGCCGGCGGGACGCACGATGCGGTGGTGCGCGAGGCAATCGAGCACCTCGTTGGCGACCACCAGCCCCGCGTCGCGGGGACGCGGCAGGCGGGCGTCGCCGGCCGACGGATCGGCGACCCGCCAGTCGACGCGCGCCGCCAGCGACCCCAGCTTCGCGCGCTGGCGCTCGGCCAGCGCCGGGCTGCGCTCGACGACGCGGTAGCGGAACCCGCGGTCGAAGGCGCGCCAGGCGGTCGACTCGCCGGCGCGCCGTGCCACGGTCACGACGACGTCGAGGCAGAGCTGCCCGTTGCCGGCGCCCAGCTCGCAGACGTCGAATCGCGCCGGACGCCCGCAGCGCTCCCACTGGCGGAACGCGCGTGCCGCGACGATCTCGCCGAACACCGGCGAGAGCGCGATCGGGTAGGTGTCGTAGTGCCCGCCCTCGCCGAAGCGGATCGCGCCCGTCGCGTAGTAGCCCCACGACGGCGCGAAGAGCGCCGCGTCGACGAAATCGCGCCACGAGGGGTACGTCGCGGCGACCGCGCGGTGCGCGTCGCGCCGCTCTTCGGCGCCGCGGATCGACAGCATGCGGGCGAGCGCCTAGCACGCGTGCGGCGGCGCAGACCAGGGAACGGGCCCGGCGGCAGCGCTACTTCCCGAGCTGCGCCGCCGCATAGCGCAGGGGGTCCGGCGATACCTTGAGGAGGCCCTGGAACGGCTGGTCCATCTCCAGCACCAGGAATACCGCGCCGCCCACGGACATCGCACAGACGACGAGCACGACGACGACGGTCGCGTGGCGCGGCGCGAACAGGCCGAAGCTGGCGAACGTGATGGTCAGCCAGAAGAGCAGGATGCCGAGGAAGGGACCCGGCACCGAGCTGGCGGCGCTCGCCGAGACCAGCCAGCGGGTCTTCAGCAGCTGCTCGGCGATGTCCTCCGCCCGCGCCTGGAGGTAGCGCTGTCCCTCGTTCGCCGGCTGCAGGGCGTGCAGGGCGCTCGCGAGGGCTTCGACCCGGGTCGCACCCTCCGACACGTCGAGCTGCGGTGCCTGTGCGCCGTTCTGGGGCCAGATCATCGCGATGCGGTGATCGAGAGCCTCCTTCAGCGTCGCCCGCAGCGGCGCCGTTTCGGGGCCGTAGCGGGCGAGCATGCGGTCGAGCGACAGGACGTTGAGCGCCGCTTCCTTCACCGCTGCGTCGACGCCGTCGAACGAGCTCTTCGCCGACGCGGTGATGAGTCCCAGCACGAGCGCCGTCATCGTCGCGACCAGGCCGATGCCGACCTTCACCGTGTCGCGCGTCTCACCGTCGAGATGGTGTGCCGGCAGGACCGTGCGCAGCCACATGCCGCCGAGCGCGCCGGCGAGCGCGCATGCGGACACCATCAAGCCCACCAAGAGGGGGTTCATCCGCGCCCCGAGTAGCCGAGTCGGGTTCCGAGGGCCACCGGAGCGGTCCTGCATTGACCCGGGCCCGACATCGCGAAATGACGGGAGGGTGCGGTCCGACGCGATCTCGCCGAATCCCGCGGCGCTCGCCGCCATCGCGGCGGCGGCGCTCGACATGGTGGTCGACGGCGCGCGCCTCGGGCTCGGCACGGGACGTGCGGCCGCCACCTTCATCGACCGCCTCGGCACCCGCGTACGCGAGGGCCTGCGGGTGACGGGCGTGCCCACCTCGGAGGCGTCGGCTCGCCAGGCCCGCGAGCTCGGCATCCCGCTCGTCGAGCTCGACGAGGAGTCGGAGCTCGACGTCACCTTCGACGGGGCCGACGAGGTCGCGCCGAACCTCGACCTCGTGAAGGGCTGGGGCGGCGCGCTGGTGCGCGAGCGCATCGTCGCCGCCGCCTCGAAGCGTCAGGTCATCCTGGTCGGCGACGAGAAGCTGGTGCGCGGTCTCGGCCAGCGCGGGCGCATTCCCGTCGAGGTGATTCCGCTCGGCCGCGGGCCGGTCGTGCGTCGCATGCGCGCTCTCGACCTCGTGCCCACCGTCCGGCCGAAGGCCGGCGGCACCGACCCGTTCATCACCGACAACGGCAACCTCACGATCGACGTCACCCCGGCGTCGCCGCTCGCCGACGGCCCGGCCGCGCGCGCGCTCGACGCCGCGCTGCGGGCCATCCCCGGCGTGGTCGACACCGGACTCTTCCTCGGCACGGCCGAGTGCGTCCTGGTCGGGCATGCCGACGGCCGGGTGGAGACGCTGCGCCGAGCCGGCGCAGGAAGGAGCAGCTGATGAGCGCGACGAATCCCACGCGGCGTCTGCACGACGCCGGTCAGAGCCTCTGGCTCGACAACATCACCCGCGCGTTGCTGAACGGCGGCGGCCTCCAGAAGTACATCGACGAGCTGTCGGTCACCGGTCTCACCTCGAACCCGACCATCTTCGACCTCGCCATCAAGGGCAGCGCCGACTACGACGACGCGATCAAAGCCGGCGCCGCCAAGGGCCGGGAAGGCGAGGCCCTCTTCTTCGACCTGGCGCTCGACGACCTCACGCGCGCCGCGGATCTCTTCAAGCCGATCTGGGAGCGCACCAACGGCGTCGACGGATGGGTGTCGCTCGAGGTGTCGCCGAAGCTCGCGTACGACACGAAGAGCACCGTCGCCGCGGCGCTCGACCTGCACGAGCGCGCCGGCCGCCCGAACCTGTTCATCAAGATTCCCGGGACGCCCGAGGGCCTGCCGGCCATCGAAGAGGCGATCTTCGCCGGCGTGCCGGTGAACGTGACGCTGCTCTTCTCGCGCGAGCAGTACCTCGCCGCCGCCTACGCCTACGTGCGCGGCATCGAGCGGCGCGTCGCCAAGGGGCTCGATCCCTACGTGGCGTCGGTGGCGTCGGTGTTCGTGAGCCGCTGGGACGTGGCGGCGTCGAAGACCCTGCCGGCCGAGAAGAAGGACAAGCTCGGCGTCGCGATGGGGCGGCGCATCTACAAGTCGTACCGCGACCTCCTGAACGGCGACCGCTGGCTGCGCCTCGCCAACGTCGGTGCCCGCCCGCAGCGCCTGCTGTTCGCGAGCACGGGGACGAAAGATCCGAAGGCCTCCGACATCCTCTACGTCGCCGGCCTCGCGGCGCCGAACACCGTCGACACGATGCCGGAGAAGACGCTGCAGGCCTTCGCCGACCACGGCGAGGTCCCCGGCACGATTCCGGCCGACGGCGGCGACGCCGAGGACGTGCTCGACGACATCGCGCGCGCCGGCATCGACCTCGAGGCGCTCGCGGCGACCCTGCAGAAGGAAGGCGCGGAGTCGTTCGTGAAGTCGTGGGAGGACCTGCTCGCGGTCCTCGTCGAGAAGAGCAAGTCGCTCAAGCGCGCCGGCTGAAGGAGACCCGCGATCATGGGTGCGACCCCGCTCACCGAGCGCCCGGAGTGGCAGGCGCTCGTCCGCCATCACGCGTCCATGAGGGACGTCCACCTGCGCCGGCTCTTCGCGGACGATCCGGGCCGCGGCGAGCGGCTCGTCGCCGAGGGCGCCGGGCTCTACTGCGACTACTCGAAGCACCGGGTCACCGACGAGACCCTGGCGCTCCTGCTGGCCCTCGCCGACGCCTGCGGCCTCCGCGCCCGCATCGACGCGATGTTCTCGGGCGAGAAGATCAACGTCACCGAAAAGCGCGCCGTGCTGCACACGGCGCTGCGCGCCCCGAAGGACGCGGTCGTCGAGGTCGACGGCAAGAACGTCGTGCCCGAGGTCCACGCGGTGCTGGCCCGCATGGCCGCGTTCTCCGACCGCGTGCGCAGCGGCGCGTGGATCGGGCACACCGGCAGGCGCATCCGGCACGTGATCAACGTCGGCATCGGCGGCTCCGATCTGGGGCCGGTCATGGCCTACGAGGCGCTGCGCCACTACGCGACGCCCGAGCTCGACTGCCGCTTCGTCTCCAACGTCGACGGCACCGACTTCGCCGAAGCGACCCGCGGCATCGACCCGGCCGAGACGCTCTTCGTCATCTCGTCGAAGACGTTCACCACGCTCGAGACCATGACCAACGCGCACACGGCGCGAGAGTGGTCGCTGCGGGCGCTGCGGGACGAGGCGTCGGTGGCGAAGCACTTCGTCGCCGTCTCGACCAACGCCGCCGAGGTGTCGAAGTTCGGCATCGACACCGCCAACATGTTCGGCTTCTGGGACTGGGTCGGCGGGCGCTACTCGATGGACTCGGCGATCGGCCTGTCGACCATGCTCGCCGTCGGCCCCGACCGCTTTCGCGAGATGCTGGACGGCTTCCGCGCCATGGACGAGCACTTCCGCACCGCGCCGTTCGCGCAGAACCTGCCCGTGCTGATGGGGCTCCTCGGCGTCTGGTATCGGAACTTCTTCGGCGCGCAGACGGTCGCCGTGCTGCCCTACGAGCAGTACCTGAAGCGCTTCCCGGCCTACCTCCAGCAGCTGACGATGGAGTCGAACGGCAAGCACGTGACCCTCGACGGCACGCGCGTCGGCTGGGACACGGGCCCCGTGTACTGGGGCGAGCCGGGCACGAACGGCCAGCACTCGTTCTACCAGCTGATCCACCAGGGGACGCTGCTGATCCCCTGCGACCTGATCGGCTTCTGCCAGGCGCTGAACCCGCTCGGCCGCCATCACGACCTGCTGATGGCCAACGTGTTCGCGCAGGCCGAGGCGCTGGCGTTCGGCAAGACGCCCGAGCAGGCGAAGGCCGAAGGCACCGCCGACTGGCTCGTCCCGCACCGCACGTTCGAGGGCAACCGCCCCACCACGACGATCCTCGCCGACCGTCTCGACCCGAAGACGCTCGGCGCCCTGGTCGCGCTCTACGAGCACAGCGTCTTCACCCAGGGCACGATCTGGCACATCGACTCGTTCGACCAGTGGGGCGTCGAGCTGGGCAAGGTGCTGGCGCAGCGCATCGTGCCCGAGCTGGAGAGCACGCCGCCGCCGGACCTCGCGCACGACGGCTCGACGAACGCGCTCATCCGGCGGTACCGGGCGCGCCGTGGGGGGATCGGCCGCTAGCTGCGTCGCGAGCGCATCGATGCGCAGGGGACGCCATGCGCGCGGCGTTCGGGCAGCTGGCCAGACTCGGGTTCACGGCAAGCTACGACGATCGCACGGCCATCGTTCGCCGCGTGCTCACCGCCGCCTCGACCCTCGGGAGCTAGCGGCGGTGCGCGTTCCGCACGCGCACGCGAGGGGGCTTCCCAGATCGCCGCGGAGTGCTAAGCGGGGTCCATGGAGTCCCGCTCCTGCGGCGCCTCGACCTGCTGGGTGGTCGGGGCGCCGCTCTCGTCTGCGGGACACTAGTAGCTGTGGTCGTCGAGGCGGACCTTGCCGCGGAAGGTCCAGTACACCGCCGCCGTGTACGCCAGCACTGCCGGCATGCCGATGGCGGCGATCAGCAGCATGATGCCGAGGGTGCGCGGGCTCGAGGCGGCGTTCCACACCGTCAGGCTGTGCGCCGGCTCGAGCGCCGGGACGAGGTCGGGAAAGATCGCGGCGCCGAGCAGGAAGACGAGCGCCACGATCGTCGCGCACGAGCTGGCGAACGCCGCGGCGGGCGTGCCGCGGTAGATCGCCCGCGGCACGTTCGCCACCGCGAAGACGTTCGCCACCGGCACGATCCACAGGATCGGATGGTCGGCGAGATGCTGCGTCGCACGCGGCACGGCGACCAGCGTGAACATCGTCGTCAGTACGAAGGCGACGAGGAAGCAGCCGAACGTGCGCCACATCCACGCCACCGTGCGCTCCCGGAGGGCGCCCTCGGTCTTCAGGTGGAGGTAGATCGTGCCGTGCATCGCGAAGAGCGTCAGCGTCAGCACGCCGACGAGGAGGGCGTACGGGTTCAGCAGGTCGAGCAGCGAGCCGGTGAAATCGCCGCGGGCGTCGAGTGGTAGACCGCGCATGACGTTGCCGGTCGCGACGCCGAAGAGCAGCACCGCGAGCGTAGAGCCCGCGGTGAACGCGCCGTCCCACACGCGGCGCCACGTCGCGTGACGGACCTTGCTGCGGAACTCCATCGACACCGCGCGCAGGATGAGCGCGCAGAGGAGCAGCATGAAGGCGGTGTAGAAGCCCGAGAACACCGTCGCATAGGCCTCGGGGAAGGCGGCGAAGAGCGCGCCGCCGAAGGTGACGAGCCACACCTCGTTGCCGTCCCAGATCGGGCCGATGGTGTTCATCACCAGGCGGCGCTCGCTGTCGTCGTGCGCGACGAGGTGGTGCATCATGCCGACGCCGAGGTCGAAGCCGTCGAGGATCGCGTAGCCGGCGAGCAGCACCCCGAGCAGCGCGAACCAGATCACCGGGAGCGTCGTCGCGTCGAGGGTCATGCCCGCCTCCCCACCGTCTCCGGCTCGGTGCCCGTCAGCGAGTCGCGGTGCTCGAGGCGCGCCGCCGCCGCTGCCACGACGCCCTCGGCGCCGGCGGGTGGCGCTTCGGGGACGGGGACGGGGCCGTGCTGGATCTTCTCGTTCAGGACGTACAGCCAGACCGCGAGCAGCAGCAGGTAGACGAAGCCGAACATGAGGATCGAGCCGAGCACCTGAGCGGACGCGACCGAGGGGCTGATCGCGTTCGCCGTACGCAGGCCCACCGCCTCGTCGTAGACGACCGTTCCCGCCGGGCCGGTGACGACGTCGTTGCCCGCCCACGCGACCGGCGGGTACACGATCCACGGTTGGCGGCCGACCTCCGCGGCGACCCAGCCCGCCTGGTTCGCGACCGCGGCGCCGAGCACCGCGACGACGAAGATCCACAGCAGCCAGCGCTGCTCGAAGAGCGTGCCGCGCCAGAGGAAGAAGCACCCCAGCAGCGTCAGCCCGATGAAGCCGACGCCGAGCGAGATCATCAGGTGGTAGCTGACGTACGCCGGCACGACGGGCGGCCGGTCCTGCGGCCGGAAGCGGTCGAGGCCGACGACGGGCGCGTCGAAGCTGCCGTGGACGAGGAACGAGAGGCCGCCGGGGATGGCGAGATCGAAGCGCATCGACTCCGTCGCCGGATCCGGCCAGCCGACGACGCTCATGTCGGCGGGTCCGGTCCGGAAGTGGGCCTCGAACGCCGCGAGCTTCGCCGGCTGATGGCGGTAGACCATCTCGGCGTTCCCGTGCCCGGTCACGAGCGCGCCGAGCGAGGCGAGCGTCGCCAGCGCCAGCGCCCCGCGGAACGAGCGCTCCGCGAACGCACGATGCCGCCCGCGCAGGACGTACCAGGCGGAGATGCTCATCACGAAGAAGCTGCCCATGATGAAGCAGCCGACCCACACGTGCAGGAGCCGGTGCACCGACGACGGGTTGAAGACCATCGCCCAGAAGTCGACGATCTCCGCGCGCAGCACCGGCACGCCGTTCACGATCCACGGCACGCCGTCGCGCAGCACCGGCACGACGTGATGCCCCGCGGGCGTCTGCTGCCACGAGTTCGCGACCACGATCCAGATCGACGAGAAGATCGAGCCCAGCGCGACCATGCAGGTCGCGAAGAAGTGCATGCGCGGCCCGACCCGGTCCCAGCCGAAGACCAGGATCGCGAGGAAGCCCGACTCGAGGAAGAACGCGAAGATGCCCTCGGCCGCGAGCGCCGAGCCGAAGACGTCGCCGACGAAACGCGAGTACGTCGCCCAGTTGGTGCCGAACTGGAACTCCATGACGATCCCGGTCGCGACGCCGATCGCGAAGTTGAGCGCGAAGATGCGCGTCCAGAACCGTGCCGCCTGGCCGTAGACCGGGTCGCGCGTCCGCAGCCACATACCGTCGAGGTAGACGAGCACGACGCCCATCCCGATCGTCAGCGGCGGGAAGATGTAGTGCACCATGATGGTGAGGGCGAACTGGAGGCGGGAGAGGAGGGCGACGTCCATCGTCCGTGACCTCGTCAGACGCCGGCGCCCGCAGGGGGCACGCAGGCCATCCGCCGGTCGGGGACGCGGTCGCTGCGTGCCGCGATGCCGGCCGCGCCGCCGCGGCTGCCGGCGCGGCGGCCCGGTCGGACGAGCCGCAGGGCCGCGCCGGGACCGATCCGTACGCCGGCCGCGACGCCCGGCACGAGACACGCGTCCATCCGGCAGGGCGGAGCACGATCCGGGCCACCGGGAACGCCCGCGGCCACGCCGCGACGATCTCACGGATGCGGCGTTCGCAGGGTGCCGAATCCCGCATTCGCGAACGCGGGCGCCACGTCCCGAAAGTGGCCTCGGCCGGTCCGTCGGAAGTGGATTCTTGTGAGAGGCCACTCTCGCGTCTACGGCGGAGCCATGGACCCGTCCGAGAAGGTCGTTGCGCTCGTCACCCAGACGCAGGCCGTGCTCGAGGCGCAGCGCAGCCCGTTCGAGGCGCTGAACGCGCTCTTCGCCGGCAAGTCGCCCGCCGAGCAGCAGTCGCTGCTGGAATCGCTGGAGCGCGCGGGCGCCGGCGTCTACCGCCGCCTGGCCGAGGTCGCGCCCGATCCGGAGGTCCGCCGCGCGCTGCTCGAGAGCGCGGCGCGCGAGGAGGCGAACGCCGAGACGCTTGTACGGCTGCGGGGGCCGGTCGTGACCGGCGCCGTGCCGCACGCGGCCCGCACGCCGGCCGAGTTCGTCGACGCCTTCGCCCGCTTCTGGGCGGCCCCGTCGCCGGCGGGACTCGACGCGCTGCTGCGGCCGGACGTCGTGCTGACGCAGCCGCTCTCGCCGCCGGTCCACGGACGGCCGGCGGCGGAGGCGTGGTTCCGAACCCTGCTCGGGTGGATCCCGGACGTGCACGCCGAGATCGACGCTTGGGGCGGCACCGCGGACGCGCTCTTCATCGCGTTCCGGCTGATCGGGACGCTGGGCGGGCGCCCGATCGTCTGGCCCGCCGTCGACCACCTCGTGCTCGACGACGCCGGCATGGCGCGCTCGCGCGCGTCGTACTTCGACCCGCTGCCGCTCCTCGCCGCCACGGCGGCACGGCCGCGCGGCTGGCCCGCGCTCGTGCGCTCGGGCGTGCTGGCGACGATCGCCGGCCGGGGAACGCGATGATCACGCTGTGGTTCGCGCCACGCACGCGGGCGGTGCGCGTCCGCTGGGTCCTCGAGGAGCTGGGCGTGCCGTACGAGCTCCGGCGCGTGACGTTCAACGTCCCCGCGCGCGTGTTCGCGCAGGACACGCCGCTCGGCAAGCTCCCGGTCCTCGAGGACGGGGACACGACGATGCTCGAGTCGGGCGCCATGATCGAGTACGTGCTCGAGCGCTACGGCGACGGCCGGCTCGCTCCGCAGATCGGCTCGCCGGAGCGGGCCGAGTTCCTCCAGTGGATGCACTACGCCGAGGGCACGGCCTTCCCGCCGGTCGCCGTCATCGTCTGGCATCGCCTGTACCAGGGCGACGCCGACGCCGTCCCCACGGTCATCGCGAGCGCGCGCGAGCGGGCGCGTGCGGCGTTCGCGCTCGTCGAGCGCACGCTCGCGGACCGCGAGTACCTCCTCGCGAGCGGCTTCTCCGCCGCCGACTGCATGATGGGCTTCTCGCTGATGGCGGCGCGCCTCCTCGGCGTCCTGGGCGACGACTTCCCGAACGTGGCGCGGTACCTCGCGCAACTCGAGGCGAGAGCTGCATTGCAGCGATCGCTCGAGTGACGCCGTCCGTGGTGTCCGTCGCGCACAGCGTGCTAGCTGGTCACCAACCGTGGCAGGCACGCGACGCCGTCGCCGCGGCCGCGCGCGGGTGTACCGCGGCCGGCGTACGGGTGGGGGGCCCGTGCCTGGACGCGGTACACCCGCGACGCTACACCCGAGCCGCGAGGGCACGTCGATGCAGCTCGGAAACGTCTCACCCGTCGCTCCGCGCGAGGACGAGCGCGAGAAGGAAGCGCCGCTCCGCGACGACATCCGCCTTCTCGGGCGCATCCTGGGCGAGGTCATCCTCGAGCAGGCCGGCCCGCGCATCTTCGAGCTCGTGGAGTCGACCCGGCGCGAGGCGGTGGCCGCGCGGCGCGCCGGGACCGGCGAGGACGCCCTGGCCGCGCACCTCGACGCGCTGGAGGAGCGCGACGCGCTCCACACCATTCGCGCCTCGATCCTCTTCCAGCTGCTCGCGAACATCGCCGAGGACGTGCATCACGGCCGCCGGCGCCGGCATCACCAGCTGGCCGGCTCGCCGCCGCAGCCGGGCAGCCTGCGTTGCGCGTTCGACCGGCTCCGGGGCGAGGGCGTGTCCGGTGCGCACGTCGCCGAGGTGCTCGCCGGCGCGCTCGTCAGCCCCGTCATCACCGCGCACCCGACCGAGGTGCGGCGCAAGACGGTGCTCGACGCGCAGCGCGAGATCGTGGGCCTGCTGGCGCGACCCGACCGCCTCGTGCTGCTCGACGAGGAGCGCGTGGTGTGGGAGCGGAGCCTCCGGCGCCACGTCCTACTCCTCTGGCAGACCGCCATGCTGCGCCTGTCGCGCCTGCGCCTGCGCGACGAGATCAACGAGGCGCTCGGCTACTATCACCTGTCGCTGTTCGAGGAGGTGCCGGCGGTCCACCGCGTCCTCGTCGACGAGCTGGCGCATCACTGGCCCGATGCGCCGCCGCCGCCGCGACCCGTGCTGCGTATGGGCTCGTGGATCGGCGGCGATCGCGACGGCAACCCGTTCGTCACCGCCGACGTGGTCCGGCACGCGATCGACCGGCAGGCGTCGACGGCGCTCGCGCACCACCTGCGCGAGCTCGATCGCCTCGCGGTCGAGCTGTCGATGTCGACACGGCTGGTGACGCCGTCGCCCGAGCTGCTCGCGCTGGCCGAGGCGTCGGAGGACCATTCGCCGTTCCGGCGGGACGAGCCGTATCGGCGCGCGCTGCGCGGCATGTACGCGCGGCTCGCGGCGACGGCCGTGCGGCTCACGGGGCAGGTGCCCGGGCGCGCGCCGCACACCGTGCTCGCGGCGTACGCGACGGCGGACGAGCTGGCCGCCGATCTCGCCGTCGTCGACGCCTCGCTGCGCGGTCATGGGGCGGGGCTCATCGCCGACGACCGCCTGGCCTCGCTGCGCCGGGCCGTGGCGGTGTTCGGCTTCCACCTGTGCAGCCTCGACCTGCGGCAGAACGCCGAGGTGCACGAGGCCGTCGTCGCCGAGCTGCTCGCGCTCGCCGGCGTCACGACCGACTACCGCCGTCTCTCCGAGGACGCGCGCGTGCAGCTGCTGCTGCGCGAGCTGGCGACGGCGCGCCCGCTCACCGGCCCGCACGCCGAGCTGTCCGAGCAGACCGCGGGCGAGCTGGCGATCCTGCGCGCGGCCGCCGAGACGCTCGATCGGGTCGGACGCGACGCCCTGCCCAACTACGTCATCTCGAAGTGCGACGCGGTGAGCGACGTGCTCGAGGTGGCAATCCTCCTGCGCGAGGTGGGCATCGTGCGTCCCGGCGCCGCCGTGCCGCTGCCGATGCAGATCGTGCCGCTGTTCGAGACCATCGACGATCTCACCCGTGCCGGCGCGACGCTGCGCAAGCTGCTCTCGGTCGAGCGCTGGCGCCGCTGGGTGCTGGCACGCGACGGCGTGCAGGAGGTGATGCTCGGCTACTCGGACAGCAACAAGGACGGCGGCTACCTGACGGCGAACTGGGCGCTCTATCGGGCCGAGCTCGACCTCGTTGCGGCGGCGCGGGCGCACGACGTCCGGCTGCGCCTGTTCCACGGCCGCGGCGGCACGGTCGGCCGCGGCGGCGGCCCGAGCTACGACGCCGTCCTGGCGCAGGCGCCGGGCAGCGTCGCCGGCTCGCTGCGCATCACCGAGCAGGGCGAGATGATCGCCGCCAAGTACGCCGAGCCCGAGCTGGCGCGCCGCAACCTCGAGGCGCTCGTCGCCGCGACCGTCGAGGCGAGCTGCCTCGACGTCGAGGGGCTGGGCGAGGAGGCGACCATGGCATACGCGCTGATGGACGAGCTCGCCGAGCGGGCGCGGGCGGCGTACCGGCTGCTCGTCTACGAGACGCCGCGCTTCGTCGAGTGGTTCCGCGCCGCGACGCCGATCGGCGAGATCGCCGAGCTCAACATCGGCAGCCGACCCGCGTCGCGCAAGGCGTCGGACCGCATCGAGGATCTGCGCGCCATCCCGTGGGTGTTCAGCTGGAGCCAGTCGCGCATCATGCTGCCCGGCTGGTACGGCGCCGGCACGGCGTTCGAGTCGTGGGTCGAGGGCCACGCCCACCGGCTGGCACGCCTGCGCGACCTCTACGACCGCTGGCCGTTCTTCCGCACCGTCCTCTCGAACATGGGCATGGTGCTCGCGAAGACCGACCTCGGCATCGCGGAGCGCTACGCCGCGCTCGTGCCCGACGAGGAGCTCGGCCGGCGCATCTTTTCGCGCATCGTCGCCGAGCATGCGCGCACGGTCGACATGCTGCTCGCGATCACGCGTCAGCCCGCGCTGCTCGCCGACAACCTGCCGCTCGCGCGCAGCATCCACCATCGCTTCCCGTACCTCGACCCGCTGAACCACCTGCAGGTGACGCTGCTCCGCCGCTGGCGCGGCGGCGACCGCGGCCAGCTCGTCCAGCGCGGCATCCAGCTGACGCTGAACGGCCTCGCGACCGGGCTGCGCAACAGCGGCTGAAGGGCGGGGGCTCCCCCGTCACCCGCCGCCGAACGTATCGCACGCCTGCGGGTCGCCCGAGCGCAGCCCCTTCTGCAGCCACTCGACCCGCTGCGCCGACGAGCCGTGCGTGAACGACTCGGGCTGCACCACGCCGCCACCCATGCGCTGGATGCGGTCGTCGCCGATGGCGGAGGCGGCGCGCAGGCCCTCCTCGACGTCGCCGGGCTCGAGCACGTCGCGGCGGTCGGCGGCAAAGCCCCACACGCCGGCGAAGCAGTCGGCCTGGAGCTCCATGCGCACCGACAGCTCGTTGCGGAGGTCCGGGCGCTGCTGCTGCATCCGGCGTACGCGGCCCTCGACGCCGAGCACCTTCTGCACGTGGTGGCCGATCTCGTGGGCGAGGACGTAGGCCTGCGCGAAGTCGCCCGGTGCGCCGAAGCGGCGCTTCAGCTCCTCGTAGAAGCCGAGGTCGATGTACACCTTCTCGTCGCCGGGGCAGTAGAACGGGCCGGTCGCCGACTGGGCGAAGCCGCATGCGGACTGGACGGCGTCGCGGAAGAGCACGAGCTTGGCGGGACGGTAGCGGCCGGGGAGGAGCTTGCCCCAGGTGCCCTGCGCGTCGTCGAGCACGAAGGAGACGAAGTCGACCTGCTTCTCCTCTTCGGGCGTCGACTGGATCGGACCGCTGCGCTCCTCCTGCCGGGCCCCGCCCTGGGTCATGTCCTGGAACGTCGGATCGGAGAGGATCGCGAAGAAGTTCTGGCCGGTGAGCAGGCTGAGGGCGCCGAGGACGAGGATGCCGCCGACGCCGATCGGGATGCCGCGCCGGACGATCGTGCCGCGGCGGTCTTCGAGGTTCTCGCTGCGTCGCCCCGGCGTCCAGCGCATGCCCGGTCGATAACAGGAAGCCCCCGCTCTGCACAGAGGTTTCTAGCCGCCGCCGTAGGCGCGGCTGACGAACCAGAAGACGCCCAGGCCGGCGACCGCGGCCGAGCCGGCGTCGACCAGCGCCGGGCGCCAGCTCCCGGCGCGGGCGAGGAGCGGCACCACGAGCAGCACCAGGGCCACCTGACCCAGCTCGACGCCGAGGTTGAAGCCGAGCAGCACGCGGGCGAGCGCCGCCGGCGGCAGCGCCGCGTCGACCAGCACGGCGGCGAAGCCGAAGCCGTGCAGCAGCCCGAAGGCGAACGCCGCCGTCCAGCGCAGGCTGAGCGGATGGGCGGCGCGGCCGAGGCGGATCATGTGGCAGGCGGCGAACAGCGCCAGCCCGGCGAGCGCGAGCGGCGGCACCGTGCCGCCGCCGAGCGCGGCGAGGGCGAGCAGCAGCCCGGCGACGCCGAGCGGCAGCGCGAGCGAGCGGGCACCGCCGGCGAGCCAGACGTTCTCGGCGGCGACGAGGGCCACCGACAGGCCGATCAGCGCCTCGACGGGCGCCTGCTCGGGACGCACCCAGCCGAGCGTCGCGAGCGCCAGCGTCACGCTGTGCGCGATCGTGAAGCCGGTGACGAGGCGGACGGTCTCGCCGAGCGTGCCGCCGAGCAGCAGCAGCGCGAGCACGAAGGCGAGGTGGTCGACGCCGGTCGCGATGTGCTCGACGCCGAGCGCGACCGCGCCGAGGAACGACGGCGGCTCCGGATCGACCAGCGACCAGCCGCGCTCGCCGTCGGACAAGAGCCGCTCGGCGCTGCGGCCGTCGGGCCAGCGGACGCGCGCGAAGTGCACGTGCGAGGGGGCGACGTCGAGGAACGCCGTGCTGCGGAGCCGGGTCGGTGCGCCACCGTCGCAGCGCACGTGCCACTCGAGCGCGAGCCGCCCGGCCGACGCGGCCAGCGCGCGCGGCGGCGCGTCGGGAACGCACGGCGTCTCGTCCGCGAGGAGCAGGAGATGCGCGGCGAGGTAGTCGCCGAGCTTCGCCGCGTCGCCGACCGGCCAGGGCAGGCGCGAGGCCTCGAGCGTCGTCAGGCGCACCGTGACGTCGGCGCCGTCGGCGCCGAGCACCCAGGTGGAGAACGACGTGCTGCGGTCGTGCGCGTGGACCGCCGTCGCGAGCAACGCCAGCAGCGCGGCGAGGCGGAGGATCACGGCGCCGCCGCCACCTGGACGTCGGCGCGGGCCCGCAGGCCGTCGAGGTACGCCCGCAGCGCGCGCTCGCCGGCGCGGCGCTTCCACTCGGCGCGCACCTCGTCGCCGATGGTCTCGAGCGGCGGCGGCTCGCCCGTCTCGCGCGCGACGACCATGAGCACGGCCTGCCCGCCGCTGGTGCGCAGCGGCGCGCTGACGCCGCCCACAGGCAGCGTCAGCGCGCTGCGCAGCGCGCTCGAGCCGAGGTAGTCGGCGAGCTTCGCCGGCGGCAGCAGCGCGTCGGGCAGCGGCGTCGGCTCGGGGTCGCCGACGGCGGCACGCACGGTCGCGACCTCGTCGCCGGCGCGCAGGCGGGCCGCGGCCGCGGCCGCACGGTCCGCGGCCGCGCCCGCGGGTCCGCGACGCCGCCGGCGTCGTCCGCGATCCAGACGCTGCACCTGCACGCGGGCGGCGCGGGCGAAGAAGCCGCGCTCGGCGGCATAGAACGCGGCCAGCTGGTCGGGCGTCGGATCGGGCGCGTCGCCCGGCTGGGCGATCGCGGCCGCGATCACGGCGGCGGCCAGCTCGCGCCGCACGCGCGGGTCGACCTGGGCGAGCCCCAGCTCGAGGCCGCGCTGCACGAGCAGCTCCTCGTCGACGAGCCGCTCGAGGACGTGGCGGCGGAGCGCGCCGTCGGGATCCTCGCGCCGCCCGTCGGCGACGCCCGCGAGCGCGCGCTGGTAGTCGTCGGCGCGGATGGCGACGCCGTTCACGCGCGCGACCGCGCCGTCGGCCGCGTCGTGCGCGCCCGGGCGCCCGGAGCGCAGCAGGCCGGCCGCGGCCACGGCGAGCCCGATCGCCGCCCCCAGGCCGAGCAGTCGCATGCCGCGGTCGGCCACGACGTCACCGCCGCACGAAGATCGGCGACGACCAGGCGCGCTCCTCGGCGGGCGCGAGGCAGTCGTCGTCGTACGGCGTGCGGTAGTCGCCGAAGCACGGGTTCACCGAGACGCAGGCGCCGCTGGCGTCGTACTGGCAGCGCAGCCCCGCCGCGTTCACCGCCTGCGTCGGCTCCTGCACGGCGCGCGCGTAGTAGACGAACTCGCGGTCGCCGGCGGCGAACTCGGGATCGTCGAACTCGACGACGCAGCCGGCGGTGTTCGCCGGGCACTCGACGCGCTTCCACGGATCCTCGATGAGGCCGCCGACGTCCTCGCCCGGCGTCGCCTGCGGGCGGATGCGGACGATCTCGACGCGGGTGATGCGGTGGCGTGCGTCGCCGGGGTTGTAGCACTCGCCGCGGCAGAGGTGCTCCAGGCGCTCGGCGCCGATCCGCTCGGCGGCCCAGTCGGGGCAGCCGGGCTGCTGTACGAATGCGCCGCTCGCGCGTACGCGGAAGCGCGGCGCTTCCGCGAGCGTCACCTCCGAGCCCATCGGCGCGACGCCGCTCGGGGCGTTCAGGAGGTCGAACCACAGGAGGATGCGCGGCCCGCTGGTCGCGTAGACCTCGCGCCGCTGGAGGCCGTCCCAGATGCTGTCGCGGTCGCGGCCGGCGGCGTGGACGGCGACGAGTCCGCCGGTCATGAAGAACGACGCCTGCCGCTCCATGTCGAGGATCTGGAAGGCCATGGGGCCGTCCTCGTCGCCGGGCTGGGTCAGGACGAAGGGCCGCGACACGTCCGCGGGCGGCGGCGGCGTGCCCATCACGCGCGCCTGCCAGGCGGCGTCGCGGGCGCCGGCGGCCTCGGTGTTGATGCGCCGGCCGAACTCCTTGTAGCCGGTGCCGCCGCGCGCGGAGTGGTTGTCGCTCGAGCCGATGAAGCCGAAGCGGAAGCGGCGCGGGCTCTTCGTGGGATCGTCGAAGTTCGAGATCGCGAGCGCGTACTGGGCCGAGCTCTTCGGGCGCGTGTTGAAGGCGGGCAGGAAGCAGTCACGGCACTGGCCGCAGTCGAGCCACTCCTCGGCCGTCGCCCACGGCTGCGTCTGCCGGCCGGCGACGCCGGCCTGGATGAAGTTCCGCTGCGCGTCGACCACGCGCTGCTCGCACTCCGCGGCGGGGATGTCGCCGCAGCGCCGGCGGATCAGCTCGCCGGCCTGCCAGCAGCACGGCAGATACTCCTTCGTCGGTGCGGGACACACGGGATTGCCCTGCGCGTCGAGGCCCTCCGTCTCCCAGGCACGGTACTCCTCCGAATTGCCGTGGCCGGAGTAGACCTCGATGAGCGTCTGGCGGGTGGGATCGTGCTGGTCGCCGACGAGCTGCTTGTCCCAGCTCGAGCCCGGCGGCGTGTAGAAGCCCCACGTGTTGCCGTGCGGGATCACGATCGCCTCGTGGTGCCACTGGGCGAGCTTCTCGAACAGCTCGCGCGGGGTGTTCGCGGACTCGAGGCAGTCGGCGGGGAGATCGTGGACGTCGACGCCCTCGGGGCAGATCGGGGTGGCGCGTACCTCCTCGATGAAGACGCCGAGGTCGAGGTAGCGCTGGCGGTTCTGCCAGTCGAGCAGGGGGAACTGGACGCGCTGCCACAGCGGGGGGCGGCGGCGCAGCGCCCCGATCAGCTGCGGGCTCAGCGCGGCGATGGGGCGGGTCGGGATCTTGTCGTCGTCGGTGTGGCGCAGGACGACGTTCTTGTGGCCGTAGTGGTCGTCGGGCGTCTGCCCCACCTGCGTCCACTCCCAGCCGAGGAACGAGACCAGGTCGGGGTTCTTCGGGTCGCCGGCGACGGCGTTGCACTGGCGGATGGCGTCCTTCGTCTCCTGCCAGTGCTGCGGGGTGAGCGCCTCGGCGTGGTCGTTGATGCTCCAGAAGTCGAGCGCGGAGCAGTAGCGCGCGAAGTCGCAGGCGTCGGCCGGCGGATGCGCGCCCTCGCCCTGGAGCATCGGCAGGCTGCGCATGAAGGCGTCGGCGGAGAACGTGGTGTGGACGTGGAGGTCGCCGAAGAGGACCTGCTTCTCGGCCTCGGGCGTGCCGCCGAGGCCGGCGAGCGCGGTGCGCTCCGCGCTCGCGCGCGCGGCGATCGCGGCGTCGGGCGGGCGGGACGTCGCGGCCTCGCCGGGGCCTTCGTGGTGACCACGGCAGGCGGCGACGAGCAGCGGGACGGCGGCGAGGACGACGAGTCGCGGATGCGTGCGCATGGGCCCCTCCTTCTGGCGAGGCGCGACCATGCCAGCTCGGTAGTTGCACAGTCAATGCAAGTAGGCCGAGACGCCCGGGCGTCGGGCCGCGAGGCGCTAGCGCCGGGGCGTGCGGCCCGGCCGCGGCCCGGTGAACGCGCCGAGCATGCCGGTTACGCCGCGCGTCGCGTCGCGGACGGCCTCGTCGCGCGTCAGGCCGCCCGCGTACCAGAGGTCGAGCACCGCCCGGCCGGCGGCGACGATCATGCGCGCCAGCGCCGCGACCTCACGCTCGCTGGCGCCCGTGGTGGCCGCGATCCGCGCGTACCACGGCTCGACGAGCCGGTCCTGGATGGCCTGGCCGAGGCGCGCGATCTCCGGGTCGGGGCCTTTCGCGTCGAGGAGCTGCCACGCGCCGATGCCCTTGGTATCGATGGTGTCGCAGACGGCCTCGACGAAGATACGGGCGGCGTCGCCGAGGCTGCCGGGGATGATGCGCGTCGCGCCTTCGCCGAAGCGGCGCGTCAGCTCGGCCGCGAAGTCCTCGAGCACGGCCATGACCAGCGCCTGGCGGTTCGGGAAGAAGCGGTAGACGAGCTGCCGGGTGACGCCCGCCGCCGCCGCGACCTCGGCGAACTGCACGGCGTCGACGCCCTGCGCCGAGAGGAGGCGTGCGGCCGCGTCGAGGAGCGCCTGGCGGCGCTCGCCGGCGGCGAGACGCAGGCGGCGCGGCGTCGCGTCCGGGCGCACGGCGCGGCCGCGCAGGGCGAGCTTGCCGCGTCGGGCCGGGCCGGGGGAGCGCACGGGCAGGGCATGCGACATGGTTGACAACCTGTCAACACCTATTTTACAGCCCGTCACATCGCGGCCGCGGCCGCCCTCGGGAAGGAGACCCACGTGCGTACCCCGCTCTGCTCGAAGCTCGGCATCGAGTTCCCCATCTTCGCCTTCAGCCATTGCCGCGACGTGGTCGCGGCGGTGAGCCGCGCCGGCGGCTTCGGCGTGCTCGGCGCGGTCGGCTTCACGCCGGAGCAGCTCGAGGTCGAGTGCAAGTGGATCGACGAGCACGTCGGCGACAAGCCGTACGGCGTCGACGTCGTCATCCCCGGCAAGTACGAGGGCATGGGCGAGGTCGATCCGGCCAAGCTCGAGGCGATGCTGGTCGCGATGATCCCCGAGGAGCACCGCAAGTTCGCCGACCGCGTCCTCGAGGAGCACGGCGTGCCGAAGCTGCCGCCGGACGAGAAGCCGATCGGCGAGCTGCTCGGCTGGACCGCGGCCACGGCCAACCCGCAGCTCGAGGTCGCGCTGCGGCACCCGAAGGTGCGCCTCATCGCCAACGCCCTCGGCACGCCGCCCGCCGACGTCATCGAGCGCGTGCACGAGTCGGGCCGGCTCGTGGCCGCGCTGTGCGGCGCCGCCAAGCAGGCGCGCTCGCATCGCGACGCGGGCGTCGACATCGTCATCGCGCAGGGCACCGAGGGCGGCGGCCACACGGGCGAGATCGGCAGCATGGTGCTGTGGCCCGAGGTGATCGAGGCGGTCGCGCCGACGCCCGTGCTGGCAGCGGGCGGCGTCGGCACCGGCAAGCAGATCGCGGCGGCGCTGGCGATGGGCGCGCAGGGCGTGTGGACCGGCTCGATCTGGCTCACCGTCGCCGAGGCCGAGGCGCCGCCGGCGCAGCGCGACGCCTACCTCGCCGCGACCAGCCGGGACACGGTCCGCTCGCGCTCCTTCACCGGCAAGCCCTGCCGCATGCTGAAGAACGACTGGACCGAGGCCTGGGAGGCGCCGGACAACCCGAAGCCGCTCGGCATGCCGCTCCAGTTCATGGTGACGGCCGACGCCGTCGCCCGCACGCACCGCTACGCCGACAAGGCCAAGGCCGTGATGTTCAACCCGGTGGGCCAGATCGTCGGCACCATGAACACGGTGCGGCCGGTGAAGGACGTCGTCTACGGCCTCGTGCAGGAGTACCTCGAGTGCGTCGAGCGGCTCCAGCAGCTCTCCGACGCCGGCGCCTGAGCCGATGACGCCGAACCTCACCGACGCCACCTTCTACGCCGGCGATCCGTACCCCACCTACGCCTGGCTGCGCGCCAACGCCCCCGTCTACCGGGACGCGGCGAGCGACCTCTGGGTGCTCTCCAGGTGGGAGGACGTGGTCTCGACCTCGAAGAACGCCGAGGTGTTCTCCGCCGCGCAGGGCGTGCTGCCCGAGACCGACACGCCCGTGTCCATCGTCTGCATGGACGACCCGCGCCACAACCGTCTGCGCAAGCTCGTCAACCGCGGCTTCACGCCGCGCATGGTGGCGATGCTCGAGCCGCGCGTGCGCACGCTGGCCGCGGAGCTGATCGACGCCGTCCTGCCGCAGGGCCGCTGCGACCTCGTGCGCGACCTCGCCGTGCCGCTGCCGCTCTACATCATCGCCGAGATGCTCGGCATCCGCCGCGAGGACTTCGCGCGCTTCCACGACTGGTCGAACCGCCTCATCGCCGTCGCCGGCAACTACGACGACCCGGTGAAGATGGCGGACTCGACCTGCGCCTACGTGGAGTACGGCACCTACCTGAAGGAGGTCTTCGAGAACCGCCGCGTGTGCCCAAAGGACGACCTCGTCTCCATCCTCGTCGCCGCGCAGCAGGACGGCATGCTCGCCGAGGACGAGGAGGCGATGGAGAACGACGAGATCGTCATGTTCATGACCCTGCTCCTCGTCGCCGGCAACGAGACCACGCGCAACGCCATCTCCGGCGGCATGCTGGCGCTGATGGAGCACCCCGCCGAGCGCGAGCGCCTGCGCCGCCACCCCGAGCTGATCGACGGCGCGGTCGAGGAGATCCTGCGCTGGGTATCGCCCATCGTCTGCTTCCGCCGCACGGCGACGCGCGACACCGAGATCCGCGGCCAGGCGATCCGCGCGGGCGAGCGGGTGCTGATGCTCTACCAGAGCGCCAACCGCGACGCCGGCGTCTTCGCCGACCCCGACACCTTCGACATCGCCCGCGACCCGAACCCGCACGTGGCCTTCGGCATCGGTACCCACTTCTGCCTCGGCGCCAACCTGGCGCGCATGGAGCTGCGGGTGATGCTCCCGGCGCTGCTCGAGCGCCTCGCCGACATGCGTGTCGCACCCGGGTCGTCGCCCGCCCGGGAGGCGTCGACGCTGGTGCGCGGCATCGCCAGCCTGCCGGTGGAGTTCGCGCCGGCCTGAGGCGGATTTCGTCCCCCGTGCGGGTGGGTTCGTGCTACGGGGCGGCCATGCGCCCCGCGCCCGCTCCGCGACAAAAGGGCTTCCCCTCCGCGACGGCGATGCTAGCGAAGGAGATGTCCAGAGTCCCTCACGGGCGCCCCGGTGCTCGCGTCCCCAGCCGAGCCCGGGGCGCCGTCCCCCGCCGGTGGACGGTGTGGCGGTGAGGCGCCGGACCTTCCTGCGGCTGGCGACCGTGAGCAGCGCCGTGGTCGCGACTCGTGCCTGGCCCGCCGCGGCGGCCTCCGGCGGCGGTTCCGACGGTCGCTGGGGGCGCTGGGTGGTTCGCGGCGGGCTGCCCGCGTTCGTCTACCTCGCGGATCAGGAGGCGGTCCCCGAGGCGGAGTGGGATCCGATCGCGGCGCCGCGCACCCGGCGGCACTGGGTGATGCTCGGGAACCGCGCGCTCTCGATGCAGGTCGCGAACGACGGCGGCGTCGCCGTCTTCGACGAGCGTCACGGCCTGCGCTGGCTCACCGCGCCCGATCCGACCGGGACCGGCGTCTCGGTGCTCGACGACGCCGGCGTGCGCTGGGGCAGCGCGTTCGCGGATCGGGCCGGCGCGTCGCCGTCGCGGCGCACGTTCGGGCCTACGTGGTTCATGGTCGAGGACGCCCGCGACGGCCTTGCGCTCGAGCGCACGGTGCTGCTGCCCGACGGCGACGTGCCGTGGCTGCTCGTGCGCGTCCGTCTGACGCTCGCCCGCGGCGCTCGCGGCCCGCGCACGCTGCGCCACGTCGAGCGCTGGGCGCTGCGCCCGCGCTTCCTGAACCTGCTCGAGTCGGAGGCGCAGCGGCGCACGCGCGCCGGGCTCGCCGTCTCCTACGAGGTCGCGCCGACGGCCGCGGGACTCGTCGCAAGGGAGCGCTTCGCGACGCCGGGCACGCCCGGACCTGCCGGCGCCGCCGCCGCGTTCCTGATCGGGCCGCCGGCGACGCTCGTGCTGGAGCGTCTCGGCGCTACGGCCGGGACGTCGCGCCTCGTCCCCGACACGCCGCATCCGACGCTCGAGATCGAAACGCCGCTGGCGCTCGGCCCGGGCGACGCCCGCGAGCTGTGGTTCCGCTTCGGCCACGCCGACGCGGCGCCGATGGGCCCGCCGCGTCGCCTCTTCGCGACCTCGCTGCGCGCGCTCGCGCGCCGGCTGCCCGCGGCGCGTGCGCGCCGGGCGCCGGAGGCGCGACGCGAGGTGCCGTGGCACGCGGCGCTCCTCACCGGCGGACTCGGCGTCGATCGCGTGATCGGCGGCCATACGCTCGACCAGGCGTCGGCGTACTCGTTCCTGCTCGGCTTCAACGGCGCCGCGCGCGACCCCCTCCAGCACGCGCTGCCGCTCTGCTACCTCGAGCCCGACCTCGCGCTCTCCGTCCTGCGCAACACCTCTGCCTGGGCGACGCCCGACGGCGACCTGCCCTATGCGCTCGACGGCGCGAAACGGCCGACGAACATCATCTTCCGTCCCTCCGACCAGAACCTGTGGGCGCTCTGGCTCGCCGCCGAGTACGCCGCCGCGACCGGCGATCTGGCCGCGTTCGACGCCCCGCTCGCGTATCATCCCGCGCGCAGCACGCCCGCCGTGCCGCTGCGCGAGCACCTGCGCCGGCAGTTCCGCTTCTTCGTCGACGGCGTCGGCCGCGGCGAGCGCGGCCACGTACGCATCCTCAACGCCGACTGGAACGACGTCGCCATCGCCGAGTCGGGCGTCGATCCCGCGGTGATGATCGAGCACGGCGGCTCGGTGCTGAACTCGGCGATGGCGGCCTGGGTGCTGCCGGTGTTCGCCGCGCTCGCCGAGCGGCTCGGCGAGGCGGCGCTCGCCGCCGAGGCGCGCGCGCAGGCGGACGCGCTGCGCGACCTCGTGCGCCAGGCGTGGAACGGCCGTTGGTTCCACCGCGCCTACGCGCCGGGCGTGCCGCCGGTCGGCGAGGACGACTGCTGGCTCGAGGTGCAGCCGTGGGCGATCCTCTGCGGCGCCGCCGACGCGGATCAGGCGCGCGCGCTCCTCGCCACCATCGACGCCGGCAACCGCGTCCGCTCGCCGCTGGGCGCGCGCGTGCGCTGGCCCCCGTCGCCGGAGCAGCTCGCGAACGGCACCTTCGGCGAGGCGACGTCGGGCGGCATCTGGTACGCGATCTCGATGACGCTGGTGTGGGCCGCGGCGCGCGTCGACCCCGCGCTCGGCTGGGACGAGTGGCGGCGACAGTCGCTCGCCAGCCACACGGCCGCCTACCCCGACGTGTGGGAAGGCACGCTCTCCGGCCCCGACAGCTGGAACGCGCCCGAGTCGCGCCGGCCGGGCCGCACCTGGGGCACGCCGGCGCTGTCGATGCAGGCGTTCCCGGTGAACAACCTCCACAGCCACGCGCAGCCGCTGCTCGGCTACCTGCGTCTCCTCGGCGTCGAGCCGACGGCGCGTGGCACGCTCGCCGTCGGGCGGGGCGGGCGCTTCGCGAGCCGCACGTTCCGCGTCGCGGCGACCGGCCGCGGGCGGATGGAAGCGCGCGGACCGGTGACGCTCGAAACCTCGCATGGGCGGGTGTCGGGCAGCGGGCCGGGCCCGGTGCGCTGGTAGCGCTCACAGCTCGCGGCGCAGCTTCGTCACCCACTCTCGCTTCGGCCCCGCCCAGCGCACGCGTTTCAGGTCGACGTGACCGCGCGCGTCGAAGACGACGCCCTCGCGCTCCAGCAGGTCCTGCTGCACGCCGGCCATGAAGCCGTCGCGGTGGCTGCACCGGCCGGCGGCGTTGATGACCCGCTGCCAGGGCACGTCGTCGGCCATGCCGGGCCGCAGCGCTCCCAGCGCCATGCCGACGGCGCGGGCGCCGCGCGGCTGACCGAGGATGGCGGCGATCTGGCCGTACGTCGCCACCTTGCCGCGCGGGATGCGGCGCACGAGGCGCCATACCAGACGGTAGAACCGGGGCGGCACGTCGCGCGTGCGCCGCGGCGGCACCGGCGCTCGGCGTCGCTCCATCGTGCGCGGCATGCTGCCAGCGGGGCGGGCGCGGCGGTAGGGGGCGTCCCGGCTTCCCCCGGCCCGCCCGCGGCGTTAGCACGGAGCCATGCGGAAGCGGCTCCACGACGTCCTGCGCACGATCGACCGCCACTGGGTCGGCGACGGCTTCCCGGTCCGCACGCTGCTCGCCTACCCGGGCCAGGCGGCGACGATCAGCCCGTTCCTGCTCCTCGATTACGCCGGGCCCGCCGAGTTCGCGCCGACCACCGCGCGTCGCGGCGTCGGCGAGCACCCGCACCGCGGCTTCGAGACGGTGACCATCGTCTACGCTGGGGAGGTCGAGCACCGCGACTCGTCGGGCGGCGGCGGCCGCATCGGGCCGGGCGACGTGCAGTGGATGACCGCGGCCTCGGGCCTCGTGCACGAGGAGTTCCACGGCCGGCGCTTCGCGCAGACCGGGGGCGCGTTCGAGATGGTGCAGCTCTGGGTGAACCTGCCGCAGAAGGACAAGAAGGCGCCGCCGGGGTACCAGGGCATCACCAGCGACCGCATCCCGACGGTGGCGTTCCCCGGCGGCCACGCGCGCGTCATCGCGGGCCGCCTCGGCGACGCGACCGGGCCGGCGCGCACCTTCACGCCGATCGACGTGTGGGACCTGCGCCTCGACGGCGCCGGCCCGATCGACCTGCCGGTGCCCGACGGTCACACGACCCTGCTCGTCGTGCTGCGCGGCACGGTGCGTATCGACGACGGCACGACCCTCGGCGCGGCCGAGGTCGGCGTCTACGACCGCGCCGGCGAGGGTCTCCGGCTCGCCGCGGCCGAGGGCGCGACCGCGCTGCTGCTCGCCGGCGAGCCGATCCGTGAGCCCCTCGTCGGGCAGGGGCCTTTCGTCATGAACTACGCCGGCGAGATCAAGCAGGCGATGCTCGACTACCAGAGCGGCCGCATGGGTCACCTGAGCTAGAGGGCCGCGTCGGAAGGCTCGGGACTACGGCGTCGGCTCCCCTCGTGCGGACGCCCGAGGTCGATGGCCCCGCGGCGCGCGCGGCGTGCCGCGTGCTCGGCCGCCCGCCGCGCCGGCGGCCGAGCCTGTTCCGCACGAAGGGGTAGACAGCTTTTCGCGGGGCGCCTGCTTCTTCGCCCGTCCTCACACCAGACGCCTCTTCCCGCGCACGCAGCACGACGCTTGCGCGCGCGCTCGCGCAGCGCCGCTGGCGCGAACCCATTCGGCGCCCGCGTCCCGCTCGCGCCATCGGACGGCGTCCGGAACCCCATGCTATGCCTCGTGCATGACCTACGCCGACAAGGAGCGCCTCGGCGACGAGATCGCCGCCCACCTCGACGCCGCCACCCATCGCCTCCTCGTCCTGATCGGCGACTTCGACGCCGCACACCTTCGTGCACGAGTACGGGATGCGGGTCGTGGCGGGCGAGGCGGGGACGCTGCAGTTCCTGCGGCGGGACGGCACGCCGGTGCCGGCGTGCGACCAGCGGGACGGCGGCGGCGCGGAGGCCGTCGCCGCGCTGCGGACGGGGAATGCCGGCGTCGCGATCGATGCGATGACGGGGTCCTCGCAGTGGGACGGGCGGCGGCCCGACTATGCGCACATCGTCTGGGCGCTGCTGCCCACGCCGCCGGCCCCGGCGTAGCGCCGCGGTGGGCGAGGAGCGACCGGCCCGAACCGGCCCATGTGCATGTCGAAGGCCGCGGGGGAATCGCCGAGTTCTGGCTTCGACCGATTCGGCTGGCGGCAAGTCGCGGTCGCTCCCGCCATGAGCTATCTCGACTCGCAGGCATCGTCGCGAAGCACCAAGGCCACTCCGTGAGAGCGTGGAATGATTACTTCAAGGTGGCTAGAGAGCCGAGGCCCGAGCGCGAAGAAGCGGATGCAGCCGGCGCGCGCGAAGGTCGGTAAGGCCGTGGCGCGTCGCCGAGCGCGCCGGTGACTCGGCACGTCGTCACGTGGTGCCGTTCTCGCTCTGACACATGACGACAGTCGCACTGGTCTTCGCCGCCAAAGGAGCCACCATGACCGTCAAACGTCTCGACAACGTCGGCATCGTCGTCGAAGACCTCGACGCCGCCGTCGCGTTCTTCACCGAGCTGGGTCTCGAGCTCGAGGGGAAGGCCCCGATCCAGGGGGAATGGGCCGACGGCGTCACCGGGTTGCGCGACATGCGCGTCGAGATCGCCATGATGCGTACGCCGGACGGTCACGGCCGGCTCGAGCTGTCGCGGTTTCTCGCGCCGGCGGTGATCGCGGATCATCGCCGCGCGCCGGTGAACTCACTCGGGTATCTCCGCGTCATGTTCGCCGTCGACGACCTCGACGAGACGCTCGCGCGGCTCGGGAAGCGCGGCGCCGAGGTCGTGGGTAGGGTCGTTCAGTACGAGGACTCCTACCGGCTCTGCTACGTCCGCGGGCCGGAAGGAATCCTCATCGGGCTCGCGGAGCAGCTCGGGCAGCAGGCGTCCCGCACCAATCCGCTCGACGACGCGTAGGGGCGCTCAGCCGAACGTCATCTCGCCGACGTCCGACGCGACCCGCAGCGGTGCGCCCGTCGCGGCGCGGATGTCGTCGACCGTCAGGCCGGGGGCCAGCTCGCGCAGGAGGAAGCCGTCCTGGTCGACGTCGATCCAGGCGAGGTCGGTGACCACGCTGGTGACGCAACCGAGCGCGGTCGGCGGGTAGGTCAGCTTCTCGACCAGCTTCGAGCGGCCGCCGCGCTCGAGCTGCCAGCAGACGGCGATGACGCGCGCGCCGCCGGCGGCCAGGTCCATCGCGCCGCCGATGCCGCCGCCGACCTGGCCGGGGATGCTCCAGTTCGCGAGGTCGCCGTTCTGCGCCACCTGGAAGGCGCCGAGGACGACGGTGGAGACGCGGCCGGTGCGCGCCATCGCGAACGAGACCGTCGAGTCGAAGTACGCCGACCCCTCGAGCGCCGACACCAGCTGGCCGCTGGCGTTGTAGAGGTCGATGTCCTCCTCGCCCTCGGGCGGGAAGGGGCCGTAGCCGAGCATGCCGTTCTCGGCGTGCAGGGTGACGCCGCGGCCCTCGATGAAGTTCGAGACCATCGTCGGCAGGCCGATGCCGAGGTTCACGTACTCGCCGTCGCGCAGGAGCGCGGCGACCTTCATGGCGACGAGGTCCGGCGGTAGGCCGCTCGGGCCGCCCTCGCGGATGGCGCGGCCGCCGGCGTCCGTGGTGCGGCCGACCATCATGAGGATCTGGCGCAGGACGGCCGGGTCGAACGCCTGCGTCGTCTGCACGATGCGGTCGACGAAGATGCCGGGCGTGACCACGGCCTCGGGGTCGAGGGCCCCCGTCGGCACGATCTCCTTCACCTCGGCGATGGTCGTGCGCGCCGCCATGGCGAAGGCGGGGCCGAAGTTCCGCATGCCGCGGCGGTAGACGAGGTTGCCGGCGTGGTCGGCCTGGTGTGCCTGGAGCAGCGCGTAGTCGCCGCGGATGGCGCGCTCGAAGACGTGCGGGCGGCCGTCGAACTCGCGCACCTCCTTGCCCTCGGCCGCCTTCGTGCCGACGCCGGTGGGCGTGAAGAAGCCGGCGAGCCCGGCGCCGCCGGCGCGGACGCGCTCGATGAGCGTGCCCTGGGGCACCATCTCGAGCTCGATCTCGCCCGCCTGCACCTGGTCGCCGATGGGGGTCGTGAAGCTCGGATTGGCGACGAAGCTGCAGATCAGCTTGCGGACCTGCTTCTTGTCCGCGAGGACGTTGAGCGACGTCGGGCCCCCGGCCGGGGTGTTGCAGACGACCGTCAGGTCCTTCACGCCGCGCTCGGCGAGGGCCAGCAGGCAGTCGGTGGGCCATGCCTGCGGCGGGCCGAAGCTGTGGACCAGCAGAGTGGCGCCGTCGGGAACGTCGGCGACGGCGGTGGCGGCGGTATCGCAGATGGTCTTCGAAGCCATGGCCCCCCGCGCTTTCCACGCCGGAGCGGCACGGTGCAAGGGTCGGCGCGGCGGGTGCGGGCGTGGCGCTGGCATCCCGAGCCGGAGCGCCGGCGGGCGGAGCGCGCCGGGTTCCCGGGGCCTGCGGGGCGCCGGCGGTGCGTTCATGCAGAAACCGCTTGACAGGAGGGCGGAAAAAGCAAGTTAGCTCTTGCTAACTAGTGATATCCCTAACTCGTGGCATACGGCATTGGGGGCTCCATGCTCCGCGGGCGGATGTGTGCGAGGGCGCTGTCATTGCTGGTGCTGGGCGGACTGCTCTCGGCCGGGGCGGCGCTCGGGGCCGACGCCAAGATGGTCGGCCTCAGCCAGGGCACGGCGATCAGCGGCACCATCGGTCGGTATGACGGTCGAGAACGTCGGCTTCGCCGGCACGTTTCTCATCGAGATCGGCCCTCCCTTCGGCGGGCCCGACAACCCGGCGTACTGCGTCGACATCCACAACCCGATCGGCACGGGCGACATCGTGCCGCAGGTCCCCTTCGACTACCCCTGCGAGGTCGCCTGATGGTCAGCAACGCCTATCCGAACGCGGCGCCGGTCCTGGCGGTCGCGAAGGAGGCGGCGGCCGTGCAGGCGGCGATCTGGTTCTTCACCGACGGCTTCACGATCACCTCGCCGAGCGACATCAAAGCGCGCGCCGAGGAGCGGCGCCCGCGTCTTTCGCGACCACAGGCGGACCGCTGCGGCTGAACGTCGGCGGCCGCAAGGTGCGGCTCAGCCAGGGGCGATCCTCGAAGCCGCGGTCGTAGCCCCGAACGCGCAGATGACCTTCGGACGGTGGGCGGTGCTCGACGGCTGCTTCTGCGCCGGCCGCGGCAAGACCGACAAGGACATCCGGCTCCAGTGCACGCACCCCTGAGCAAGCCTCCGGGACGGGTGCGGCGTCGCCGCCGCCCTCGTCCCGGGAGGCCGCGCTCCGGACCGGGCGCGCTTCGTCAGCCGCGCTTGGTGGCCTTCCACACCTCTTCGCTCGGCCAGCGCCGCGCCCAGTCGAGGTCGGCGAAGGCGTAGCGCGTCGTCGCCGTCGCGGGCGGCCGCACCTCGATGAGATCGTCGACGACGAAGCCGCTCCCGCGCAGCAGCCGGACCCAGTCGCCGTGGAGCAGGTGGAACTCGACGCCCGGATCGCCCGTCCACTGCACGCGGTGCATGCCGAAGCCCGGCCGCAGCAGCTGCGTGTCGACCGTGCCGTCGGCCGCGTCGGGCAGGCAGAGCGTGAGCAGGATGCCGTTGGTCAGGAAGACGAGCCGGCCGCCCGGGCGCAGGAGCCGCGCCGCCTCCGGGACCCAGCGGTAGGGGTCGGCCCACAGGCAGGCACCGTACTCGGAGATCGCGAGGTCGAAGCTGGCGTCGGGGTAGGGCACCGCCTCGGCGTTGCCGTGCAGCAGCGGAAAGTCGAGTCCGTGCTCCGCCTGGAGCCGGCGCGCCGCCGCGAGCTGGGCGGTGGAGTTGTCGATGCCGACCGGTCGCGCCCCGCGCCGCGCCAGCCACGCGGACACGTAGGCGGTGCCGCAGCCGAGCTCGATCACGTCGCGGCCGGCGACGTCGTCGAGCATGCGGAGGTCGGCTTCGGGCACGCCCCAGATGCCCCACGTCGGCTCGTTCGTCGCCCAGTTGTGCTCGCCGGGCTGGACGTACTGCGCGGCCCACTCGTCCCAGGCCTCGCGGTTGCGGCGCACGTGCTCGGGCAGATCGTCGGTGCTCATGGCGCGAGCCTCGGTCATCGTGGCGCGCGGATCAACGGCGGCTTGCCTCGCGTCCCGCGACACGAAACACGAAGACATGAGCTGGCAACCTGCAGAGCCGCCCGACGTCGAGCCGCGCGGCTGCCCCGCCCTCGAGCTGGTCCTCGCGCCGCGCGAGCGCGACCTCGGCGGTTTCTCGGTACGGCGTGCGCTGCCCGCACCGCAGCGCCACATGGTCGGCCCGTTCATCTTCTGGGACCAGATGGGGCCGGCGCGCTTCGCGCCGGGGCGGGGCATCGACGTGCGCCCGCACCCGCACATCGGGCTCGCCACGGTCACGTACCTCTTCGAGGGCGAGATACTGCACCGCGACAGCCTCGGCACGGTGCAGCCGATCCGGCCCGGCGCGGTGAACTGGATGACCGCCGGCCGCGGCATCGTGCACTCCGAGCGCACGCCGCCCGCAGCGCGGGCCGCGGGGCCGGCGCTCTCGGGCATCCAGGCCTGGGTGGCGCTGCCGCGCGAGCACGAGGAGACGGCTCCGGCCTTCAGCCACCATGCGGCCGAAGCGTTGCCGGTCCTCGACGACGCCGGCGCGAGGGTGCGCGTGATCGCCGGCACCTTCGCCGGGGCGCGCTCGCCGGTACCGGTGCGATGGGAGACGCTCTACGTCGACGTCCAGCTCCGCCCGGGCGGGCGCTTCGCCCTGCCGTCCGAGCACGCGGAGCGCGCGCTGTACGTCGCCGAGGGCCGCGTCGTCATCGCCGGCGACGACGCGCCCGCCGGGCGCATGCTGGTCTTCCGGCCGGGCGACACGATCGTGATCGCCGCGCCTGCCGACACGGCCGCGCGCGTGCTCTGCCTCGGCGGCGCGCCGATGGACGGTCCGCGCCACGTGTGGTGGAACTTCGTGTCGAGCTCGCGCGAGCGCCTCGACGCCGCGGCTGCCGACTGGGAGGCGGGACGCTTCCCCGCCGTGCCGGGCGAGACCGAGCGCATCCCCCTGCCGGCGCGCTGAGCCCTACCGGGTGCCGCGGGAGCGGTCCTGCTCCGGAATCCAGCGCACCAGGATGCGGGCCAGCGTGCCGTCGTCGCGCATGCGCGCCAGGGCGGCGTTCGCGGCGTTGCGCAGCTCGACCTCGCCAGGCCGGAAGGCCCACGCGAGCGACTGCACGCCGAGCTGGGTCTCGACGACCTCCAGCTCGGCCGACGAGCTCGACGACAGCCAGCGCAGCACGGGGGCGTCGTGGACGACGGCGTCGACGCGGCGCTGCCGCAGCTCGAGCACGGCGTTGGCGGCTTTGGGATAGAGGCGCGGGATCACCGCCGGGCAGCGGTCGCGCAGCTCCATCTCCGGCACCGAGCCCATGAGCACGCCGACGTCGATCGGGCTCGTGCAGACGGCGGCGCGGTCGCGGAACTTCTGCCGGTCGGTGCGGCGGATCAGCGCCGCGGTCGCGGCGCGGAAGTAGGGATCGCTGAACGCGAAGCGCACCTGACGCTCGGGCGTGATGGTGATGCCCGCCATCGCCACGTCGATCTTGCCGGCCTCGAGCGCGTTCAGGAGGTCGTCCCAGGCGATCGGTACGAACGTGATGGGACGGCCGGTCGCCTGGAACAGGCGCTGCGCGAAGTCGATCTCGAGACCGACGAGCTCGCCGTCGCGGCGGAACGCGTACGGCGGCGAGTCCTCCAGCGTGCCGATGCGGATCGGCGGCGGCGGAGGCGGCATCGCCGGCTGCGGCGCCGCGCCGCCCGTCGAGCAGGACGTCGCGCCGAGCACGACGAGGAGCGAGACGACGCCGAGGGCGAGCCGCTGGCGAAGGCGCATGCGCGTTCATACGGACCGGACCCCGGGTGGGCAAGTGCGAGGCGGAGCGGCGCCGCCGGCGGCGGCTTGACCCGCTCCCGGCCCGGTGCGAAGCGTGCGCCCGCCGATGCCCCGTGCGCCCGTCGTCTTCCTCGTGGACGTGGACAACACCCTCCTCGACAACGACCGGCTTCTCGCCGACATGTGCGCCCGGGTGACGCGTGCGGAAGGCGCGGCGGGGTTGCGGCGCTTCTGGGAGCATGTCGAGGCGCTGCGGGCGGAGCTCGGCTACGCCGACTACCTCGGCGCGCTCCAGCGGCTGCGCCGCGAGCGTCCCTATGCGCCGAGCCTGCTCGCGATCGCCGATTGGATGCTCGACTACCCGTTCGAGCGCCGCCTGCATCCGCACGCGCTCGCGGTGCTCCGTCATCTGCGCCGGCGCGGCCGCACGGCGCTGCTCACCGACGGCGACGTCGTCTTCCAGCCGCGCAAGGTGGCGCGCTCCGGACTGCTGCACGCGGTCGGCGGGCAGGTGCTCGTCGCCGTGCACAAGGAGCGCGAGCTCGACGCCGTGGCGCGGCGCTGGCCGGCGCGCCACTACGTGCTGTTCGACGACAAGCTCCACATCCTGGCCGCCGCCAAGGCGCACTGGGGAGCGCGCCTGACCACCGTCTTCGTGCGTCAGGGGCAGTACGCGCACGACCCGGCGATCGTCGGCGCGAACCCTCCCGCCGATCTCTCGATCGCCCGCATCGGGGCCGTGCTGCGGCTCGGGACGGCCGAGCTGATCGCTGCCGCGGGCTGACGGCGAGCATCCTGCCCGCGCCCGCGCGGATGCGGGGTGGTGTGGCCTGATACCCCATGGTAGCCGCGACGGTTGCGCAGGAGGTTTCCGTTGACCCGTTCCGTGCTCGCGTCCGTGTTCCTCGCCCTCGTCGTCGTTGCGGCCCCCGCGGCAGCCCGCAAGAACCCGCCGTGTCCCGACGGTCGCTTCCTCGTGACCCAGGGCGGCTCGCTCGTCACCGGCTCGCGGCCCGGCGGCGCGCCGGACGCGGTCTCCGTCCGCGGCAGGGTGCTGTCCATCGACAGCGGCTGCGCGGCGCGCAGAGGCGTGGTGCAGGGGGGACGAAGCGCGACCAGGATCGCCGGCGCGTGGGCCCGCTGCGGCGAGGCGCGCAAGGTCCGCCTGAAGGCACGCATCGCCTCGCCCGACTGCTCGACGCTCACCGGCACCGTCAAGACGAAGGGCCAGAAGAAGCCGTCGCCGTTCACCGCGGTGCGCTCGTTCTGCGGCGACGGCCGCCACGACCCGAACGGCGCCGAGGCGTGCGACTTCGGCGGCTGCGGCGCCGGCACCACCTGCGCGCCCGACTGCACCTGCGTTCCGCTCGAGACGACCACCACGACGAGCACGACGCTGCCCGGCGCGACCACGACCACCACCATCCCGCCGCTCTCGGGCGACCCCACCTGGGAGGCCCTGCGCGCGGCCGCGGCGGCGGTCGCCGGCGGCGCCGACGCCACGGCGCTGACGCCGGACGGCGTCACCTGGACGTATGCCCGCACGCGCTCGAACGGCGAGATCACCGGCGAGACGCTGCGTCACGCCGGC
Organism: bacterium; assembly: GCA_026129405.1. Lineage (NCBI taxonomy): Bacteria > bacterium. The sequence goes on along the minus strand of JAHCID010000001.1, from coordinate 313,731 downwards.
GTCGTCGTGCTCCAGTGGGCGCATGCCGGCGACGAGACGCAGGGCGCGGCCGACCAGAACGAGGACGGCGTCTTCGAGCGTCGCTGGCACGTCGTGCGCACGCCGCCCGACGCGGCGGTCGGGATCGTCACCGACGATCCCGAGGACGACGGCACGCCGGTTCGCCGCGTCACCTACACGGTCGCCGGCACGGCGCTGGGCGTCGTCATCGAGGAGGACACCGGCAGCGGGCTCGAGAAGGTGGAGGCGTTCGACACGACGACGATCCAGACGAACGCCGGGGCGGGCGTCGCCGCCGCCGCGGCCGACTGCACGGCCGCCCAGCAGCAGCAGCTCGAAGCGCAGTGGAGGCAGGCATGGGAGCGGGGCAAGAAGTGCTTCCGCGACCTCGGCCTCGATCAGACGCTCAACTTCCTCATCTGGAAGCTCGGCACCGACGGCATCGCGATCACCTGCGGCGAGCTCACGGGCGACAACTGCGCGCAGATCGACATCAGCGACAGCCTCTTCTTCGGCGCGCTCCCGGTGTCGGTCGGCGTCACCATCGATCCGCGCACCTTCTTCAACTCGCCGATCTGCGTCGCCAACCAGCTGAACGTGCTCTGGCACGAGGTGCTGCACGTCGCCCACGGTCCGCACGCGCCCGGCTTCACCGCGACGAACGACGAGACCTACGCGTGCACCGCGCTCTGCTTCAACGAGGTCGGCCGTCCGAACGCGCCGGCGGCGACGAAGTGCCAGTGCGCGACCTGCCTCGACACCGACCCGTGCGATCCGCGTTGCGCCGTCTTCGCCGACTGCGGTCAGGACTGCTCGCTCGCGGTGACGATCGACCAGGCCGTGTGCACGACCACGGCCTGCGGCCTCTGCGGCGGCGGCCCCGGCCGCGTCGACACGCAGACCGCGTCGGGCCGCGTGAACGGCCCGGTCGGCACGATCCTGCGGGTGAACGCGCCGAAGGGTTTCGGCGGCCGCATCGCGTGCCCGGGCTGGACGCCGGTCCCCTGCCCGATCAACGACCTCCTCGTGTGCTGCAAGCGCGAGCGCGCCGACCAGCCCGCCGCCATCGGCTACGAGGCCGCGTTCGACATCCCGCCGCCCGGCGGTCCGGGCGGCCAGTGCACCTGCGGCCCGCCGGCCCCGTCGCACGACTTCGTCGCCCAGGCGATCGGCACGACGACGGGCGTCGAAGACCTCGAGACCGCGACGCCCTGCCTCTGACCCCCGACGCACGACGGCGGGGGCGGCCCGAAGACCGCCCCCGCCGCCGTGCGGGTGGGGGGGAGTGGACGGACTGCTCTCAGCGGGCGGCGAGTGCCGCGAACCGCGTCGAGCCGTCCTGCGGGCGGACGAGGAGCAGGAGCGGCTTGCCCTTCGCCGTCGCATTCACCGCCGCGCGCGCCTCCTGCACGGAGCCGACCGGGGTGCGATTCACCTCGACCAGGACGTCGCCGGGCTTGATGCCGGCCTCGGCCGCCGGGCTGTCCGGCGCGACGTCGGCCACGAGCACGCCCTCGTCGCCGCCGAGCTCGCGCTGCGAGCGCTGCTCGGGGCCGAGCTCGCGCAGCGCGAGGCCCCACTGGCCCTTCGCCGGCGACGAGGTGTCGACCGCGACCTCTTCCTCCTCGAGCTTCCGGATCGTCACCTCGACGGTCTGGGTCTTGCCGTGGCGGACCACCTCGACGGGGACGGTCGCGCCGACCGGCGTGTCGGCCACCAGGGTCGGCAGGCTCGACTGATCCTTCAGCGGCTTGCCGGCGAAGGTCGTGATCACGTCGCCCGCCTGGATGCCGGCCTTGGCGGCCGGGCTCTTCGGCGTGACCTGCGCCACCAGCGCGCCGCGCGTGTTCTCGAGCCCGAGCGACTCGGCGAGGTCGGGCGTGATCTTCTGGATCGCGACGCCGAGCCAGCCGCGGGTCACGTGGCCCTTCTCGAGCTGCGGCACGAGGCGCTTCGCGAGGTTGATCGGGATCGCGAAGCCGATGCCGACGCTGCCGCCGTTCTGGCTGAAGATGGCCGTGTTGATGCCGATCACGTTGCCGTCCTCGTCGAGCAGCGGGCCGCCCGAGTTGCCGGGATTGATGGGGGCGTCGGTCTGGATGAAGTCGTCGTAGGGACCGGCGCCGATGGCGCGGCCCTTGGCGCTCACGATGCCGGCGGTGACGGTGTTGTCGAGGCCGAACGGGTTGCCGATCGCCACCACCCAGTCGCCGACCGAGACCTCGTCGGAGTCGCCGAGGCGGGCGACCGCGAGGTCGTGGGCGTCCACCTTGATGACCGCGAGGTCGGTCTTCGGGTCGTGCCCGAGCACCTTCGCAGACAGCTCCCTGCCGTCGGCGAAGGTGACGGTGATGTCCTTCGCGTCCTCGACCACGTGGTTGTTGGTGACGATGACGCCGTCCGCGCTGATGACGAAGCCGGAGCCCGACCCCTGGCGCTTGAACTCCTGCGGGGCGCGCTCGCGCCCGCGCGGCATGCCGAAGCCGCGGAACGGGCCGTTCGGGCCGAAGGGGCCGTCCTCACCGAACCACTCGGGCGGGACGCCCTGCATGCCGCCGGGGCCGGCGGTCTTCACCACCGACGTCACCTTGATGTTGACCACCGCGGGCGACGCGCCGCGGACGAGGTGCGAGAAGCCGCGGGTCGGCGGCGAGCTCGGCGCCGGGGCGGCGTCCGCCGCCGTCGCGGCGTGCGCCGGGGCGACGAGCGAGCGCTCGGGGCGGCTGGTGCAACCCGCGAGCACGCCGGCGCCCGTCAGGGCCACGGCCGCCGTGCCGGCGATGAGGGTGCGCAGGGTCCGATCCATCGTGTCCGTTCCTCCGTCGAGCAAAGAGATTCGAGGCTAGAGACGGATGAACGGGCGGAAAGCTCGTGAGCCGCCGGTGAGAGTTCGATGAGAACCCTCTCATCGAGCCGCGGCCTCAGCCGAGGCGCAGGAAGCCGGCCGGTACGGGGCTCTCGAACGCCCGCGGCTCGCCGTCGTCGACGAAGCCCAGGCGGGTGGCATGGAGGCAGATGCGGCGCAGGGGATCGCGGCTGCTGCCGTAGGCGGCGTCGCCGACGATGGGATGCCCGAGCCCGGCGAGCTGGGCCCGGATCTGGCCCCGGCGCCCGGTGGTGAGGCGCAGCTCCAGGCGCGTCGTGTCCTTCCCGCGGGCGAGCACGCGCCAGTGCGTGATCGCCTCGCGGCCGTCGGCGGGCCCGCGGGCCTCGCGCACGCGCCGGCCCGCGTCCTCGCGCAGATGGCTGCGCAGCGTGCCGCGGTCGGGTCGCACGACGCCCTCGACCACGGCGACGTACACGCGCTCGACGCTCCGCTTCGCGAACTGCTCCTGCAGCGTGCGCTTCACCGCCGGCGTGCGGGCGAAGACGAGCAGGCCCGAGGTCTCGCGATCGAGCCGGTGGACGACGAAGAGCGGCTGGCGGCGGTCGCGCGGCCCGGCGGCGGCGGCGAGGTGGACGCTCAGCTGGCGGTAGGCCGTCTTCTCGCGCTCGCGCTTGGTGGCGATGGTGAGGAGGCCGGCGGGCTTGTCGACGACGAGCAGGCGGTCGTCCTGGTGCACGATGCGCAGCGGACCGCGCAGCGGCGGCGGCGCCGGCTTGCCGAGGACGACGCGGTCGCCGGCGGCCACGGTCGCGGTGCCGCGGCGCTCGACGGTGCCGTTCACGCGCACGCGGCCGTGGGCGAGCCACTGCTTCAGGCTCCGCCGGGAGGCGTCGGGGAAGAGGGCGGCGAGGCGGTCGTGCAGGGTCATGGAGGGGCAGCGGTGGAGGGGCCGAACACGGCCAACGTGTCGAGCCGTTCGAGGAGCGATCCTTCGCGCGTTCCCGCCCCCAGGTCGAGCCGGCTGACCACCACCCGGCGCACCACCTGGCGCGTCTCGCCGCGGCCGTCGGGACAGGGCGTGCGGTAGCTGCCGAGCGCGTGCAGCGTCATCGGCACGCCGTCGGCGTTGCGTCCGAGATACAGGGCGACGTGTCCCGGGAGGTGCAGGAGCACGAGGCCGCGCGCGTCGGCGGCGTCGAGACGCACCTGACGCTGCGCGGGCGTGAGCCCGCGCAGATCGACGCTTAGGACGCCCGCGCGCGCCTGGTCGGCGCTGTGGCGCGGCAGCGCCACGCCGGCGGCGGCGAAGGCGTCCTGCAGCAGCGCCGAGCAATCGATGCCGCCGGCGCCGCCGAGGCCGTACGGTTGCCCCAGCGCCGCGAACGCCGTCGTGAGCACGGCCCGCCGGGTCGGGATGCGCGGCACCGCACGCAGACCCGCGGGACGCCGTGCCTCCGCGACGCCGTCGCGGGTCGCGATCAGCACCCGGTCGGTGCGCCCCGGCGCGAGCGGCAGCAGCGTTCCGGCCGGCACCTCGATGCGGCCGCGCGGCGGGCCTGGAGCCGCAGCATAAATCGCGGCGCGGACGCGGCGGTCGCCCAGGAACGCACGCCCGCGGCGACGTCCGGCGCCAGCGGGCGGCGACAGCGGCGCGTCGGCCGCGATCCAGCCGAGCGCGGAGCGCGTGCGCGCCAGCCGCAGCGTCCCGGGTCCGTCGGCCAGCGTCTGCACGGCCTCCTGCGGGGCGACGGCGCTGCAGGCGTTCACGTCGTCGGTGCGGTCCGCGTCGCCGGCGTCGCGCAGGGCACGCGGTAGGGGCATGCAGCGCAGCAGCGTGCGCGCGAGCGCCACCCGCACGTGCGGCGCCAGCACCAGGCTCGCGGCATCGGCCCGTGGCAGGCGCGACGTATCGAGGGGATGGCCGCTCGCGTCGAGCCAGCGTCCGCGCGCGGCGCGCTGGTGCAGCAGGTCGAGCAGCGACGCGACCTGCGCCCGCACGGCGCGCTCGTCGGGCGGGGCGAGGAGGACGCCGGCGTCGGCGCCGAAGCGTGCGGCGACGGCCTTCTGGCGGGCCGCGTCGCGGGCGTGCAGGAGCGGCCGGTCGAGATCGTGTCGTGTGCCGGTGACGCGCAGCCAGTACGCGAGCGTCTCCTGGGCGGGCGTCACGCCCGGCAGGCGACCCGTGACGGCGCGGCGTGCGGGACATCCGCTGGCATGTGCCCGCGGCGCCGTGAGCACGGCCGCGATCAGCACGGCGAGGACGACGGCCGCGACCCGGCGCATCGCGGTTACGCGAGCGGCAGCCGCACGCGGAAGCGGCTGCCGCGGCCGGGCGCGCTGTCGACCTCGATCGTGCCGTGGTGCAGCTCGACGATGGAGCGCACGAGGGCGAGGCCGAGGCCGGTGCCTTCGCCGCTGCGCGCACGGTCGGCGCGATAGAAGCGGTCGAAGATGCGCGCCTGGTCCTCGGGCGCGATGCCCACGCCGTCGTCGGCGACGGTGAGCACGGCGTCGCTGCGGTCGCGGACCGCGTTGACGCCGACGTGCACGCCGGCACCGCCGTGCCGGGTGGCGTTGTCGACGAGGTTCAGGAGCACGCGCAGCAGCATCGGCACGTTGCCGTGGACCGGCAGCGCCTGCGGGCTCGGCATGCGCACGACGGTCGCGCCGCGCTGCTCGCCGAGCGCCTGGAGCGCGGGCAGGGCGTCGTCGACCACCGCGCGCAGGTCGATCGGCTCGGCCGCGAGCGTCATGGCGCCGGCGTCGCTGCGCGCGAGGAAGAGCAGGTCCTCGACCAGCCCGCTCAGCCGGTCGACCTCCTCGCGCAGGCTGCCGAGGACCCGCCGCGACTCGCCGGGCGACGGCTCGCCGCGCAGGGCGACGTCGATCTCGCCCTTCAGGATCGTGAGCGGCGTGCGCAGCTCGTGGGCGGCGTCGGCGCTCAGCTGGCGCGCCGTCGCGAGCGAGCGCTCGAGCCGCGCGAGCATGTCGTTCAGGACGGCGGCGAGGCGGCCGAGCTCGTCGTCGCGGCCGTCGGCCGGCACGCGCAGCGCGAGGTCGCCCTCGCCGATGCGGCGCGCCGCGGCCGTCATCGCGTCGACCGGGGCGAGCGCCCGCCCGGTGAGGAGCCAGCCGCCGACGGTCACGCCGGCGAGCGCGATCGGCGCGAGCCCGAGCAGCACGAGCAGGAAGCGCTTGCGCGCCGCCTCGACGGTGGAGAGCGGCATCGCGACCTGGACCACGTCGACCAGCCGGCCGCGCTGCATCACCGGCCAGGTGAGCACGCGCACCGGGCCGCGCTCGGGGATGGGGATCGTCTCGAAGGTCTCGCGGCCCTGCTCGGCGTTGGCGAGCGCCGTCGCGCCGAGCGGCAGCGCGAGCGCCCGCCGCGGGGTGAAGCGCGGGCGGCCGAGCGGGTCGAGCAGCTGGAGGAACTGCTCGGCGCCGATCGGACCGAGGAGACGACCGAGCCGCTCCTCGAGCTGCGCCGCCGTCGCGGCGCCGGCGCTCTGGTGCGCGCGCACGACCGCCTGCGCCATCGATTCGAGCGACTGGTCGACGTTGGCCCGCAGCCCGCGGTCGAGGAGGTGCAGCGCGGCGACGCCGAGGAGCACGAGCAGCGCCCCGAGGGCCGCGGTGTAGCCGAGCGTCAGGCGGGCGCGCAGGCTCCGGGTGCGCCGGCGGCCGGGCGCCGTCAATCGGCGCCTCGTGCCGGCGCTTCCCGGCTCGCATCCCTCAGCACGTAGCCCACCCCGCGGACGGTGTGCAGCAGCTTCACCGCATGGCCGTCGTCGATCTTGCGGCGCAGGTAGTTGACGTAGACGTCGATGACGTTCGTGAAGGTGTCGAAGCTGATGCCCCACACGTGCTGGGCGATGACGGCGCGCGAGAGCACGCGGCCCGGGTTGCGCAGGAAGAAATCGAGCAGCGCGAACTCGCGCGGCGTCAGCTCGATCGCCTGGCCGGCGCGGGTCACGCGGCGGGTGGCCGGGTCGAGCGAGAGGTCGGCCAGCACGAGGACGAGCGGCGTGCCGGGCACGCCGCGGCGGAGCAGCGCGCGCACGCGCGCGAGCAGCTCGGTCCAATCGAACGGCTTGGTCAGGTAGTCGTCGGCGCCGAGGTCGAGGCCGGCGACCTTGTCCTCGGTGGCGCTGCGCGCCGTCAGCAGGAGGACGGGCACGGTGCGGCTCTCGCGCCGCAGCTCGCGCAGCACGGCCATGCCGTCGCGGCCCGGCAGCATGACGTCGAGGAGCAGCAGGTCGAAGGGCTCGCTCAGCGCGCGCGCGAGGCCGGCGTCGCCGTCGTGGGCGACCTCCACCGAGTAGCCCTCGGCCTCGAGCCCCCGCTGGAGGAAGCTCGCCACCTTGCGCTCGTCTTCGACGACCAGGATGCGCATGCGCGACGTGTCGGCCGAGGATAGCCGACGGCCGGACGACGTGCGACGCGGCCGTGGTGGGCTTTCCTCGGTGCCCGGACCTGGGTAACCCGAACGCATGTCCGCCCTTCCCCTGCGTCCGCTCGGCACCGACGGTCCCGCGATCAGCACGCTCGGCTTCGGCTCCTGGGCGGCGGGCGGCGGCGGCTGGGCGTTCGGCTGGGGTCCGCAGGACGACGCCGAGTCGGTTGCCGCGATCCGCCACGCGGTCGCGCGCGGCGTCGGCTGGGTCGACACCGCCGCCGCCTACGGGCTCGGGCACTCCGAGGAGGTTCTCGGGCGCGCGCTGCGCGAGATCCCGGTCGCCGAGCGCCCGCTCGTGTTCACGAAGTGCGGACTCGTCGGCGATCCGGCGAAGCCGTACGACGCGCCGGTGCGCTCGCTGCGGCCCGAGTCGATCCGCGCCGAGTGCGACGCGTCGCTGCGCCGGCTCGGCGTCGAGCGCATCGACCTCTACCAGTTCCACTGGCCCGACGCGTCCGGCGTGCCCGTCGAGGACTCGTGGGGCGAGATGGCGCGGCTGGTCGCCGCCGGCAAGGTGCGTCACGTCGGCGTCTCCAACTTCGACGTCCCGCTGCTCGAGCGCTGCGCGCGGATCCGTCACGTCGACTCGCTCCAGCCGCCGTTCTCGCTGATCCGTCGCGAGGCCGCGGCCGAGCTCCTGCCGTGGTGCGCGGCGCACGGCACCGGCGTCCTCGTCTACAGCCCGATGCAGGCGGGGCTCCTCACCGACGGCTTCGGCCCCGAGCGGCTCGCCGCCATGGCCAACGACGACTGGCGGCGGCGCAACGTCAACTTCCGCGCGCCGGCGCTGGCGCGGAACCTCGCGCTGCGCGACGCGCTCCGTCCCGTCGCCGCGCGGCACGCCACGACGGTCGCCGCGGTGGCGGTGGCCTGGACGCTCGCCTGGCCGCAGGTGACGGGCGCGATCGTCGGGGCGCGCACCCCGGCGCAGGTCGACGGCTGGGTCGCGGCGGCGTCGCTGCGGCTCGACGCCGCGGACCTCGACGCGATCGCGGCCGCGATCGCGCGCAGCGAAGCCGGCGACGGTCCCGGCCGGCCCGGATGAGCCGCGACATGCGCATCCTGCTGGCGCCCGACAAGTTCCGCGGCAGCATGACGGCGCGCGCGGCCGCGACGTATGGCGCGCGGCGTCCAGCGCGCGCAGCCTCGGCGCCGCCAGCGTCGCGCTGCCGATTGACCGGCGAGGGACGCTCGACGCGCTGGTCGACGCGACCGGCGGGCGCGTGCGACGGGTGCAGTGCGTGGATCCGCTCGGGCGGCCGTCGTACGCGCGCATCGGCGTCCTCGGCGACGGCGTCACCGCCGTGGTCGAGATGGCCGAGGCGAGCGGCCTCGCCCGCCTGACGGCCGCCGAGCGCGATCCCGAGCGCACGACGACGCTGGGCACCGGCGAGCTCGTGCGCGCCGCGCTCGACGGCGGCGCGCGCACGCTGGTCGTCGCCATCGGCGGCAGCGCGACGAACGACGGCGGCGCCGGTCTGCTCGCGGCGCTCGGCGCGCGGCTGCTCGACGCCGAGGACCGTCCGCTGCCGCCGGGCGGCGCCGCCCTCGCGCGGCTCGCGCGCGTCGATCTGTCCGGGCTCGATCCGCGCCTCGCCGGCGTGCGGCTGCGCGTCGCCTGCGACGTCGACAATCCGCTCTGCGGGCCTCACGGCGCGAGCCGCGTGTTCGGGCCGCAGAAGGGCGCGGACCCCGCGGCGGTCGAGCGCCTCGACGCCGCGCTGGCGCGCTACGGTGCCGTGCTCGCACGGGCGATCGGTCGCGACGTCGCGACGGTAGCCGGCAGCGGCGCGGCGGGCGGGCTCGGCGCGGGCCTGCTCGCCTGCGGCGCCGAGCTGGAGCGCGGCGTCGACCTGGTGCTCGACACGCTGCGCTTCGACGAGCACCTGCGCGGCGCGGCGTGGGTGTTCACCGGCGAGGGGCGGCTCGACGCCCAGACGGCGGGCGGCAAGACGATCGCGGGCGTCGTCGCGCGCGCGAAACGGGCCGGCGTGCCGGCGATCGCCTTCGCCGGCGCGTTGGCGAAGGGGTGGGAGGCGCTGCTCGACCGCGGGCTCGTCGCCGCCTTCGGGATCGGCGCCGAGCCGCGGTCGGTCGACGCGAGCCTGCTCGAAGGCCCGGCCGACCTCGAGCGCACGGTCGCCCAGGTCGTGCGCACGATCGCCGCGGCCTCGGGAGGCTAGTGTCTCACCGCTCCCATCTGCCCGTGCCGCGGCGGATGGTGAGGCGGACCCCGAGCTCCTCGTCGTCGGCCCGGGTGAGGATCGGCGAGTACCAGATCTCGCCGATCACCCGCTCCGCCGTGATGTCGAGGATGCCGTAGCCGTGACGGGTGATCTCCAGGTAGCGCGCATGCGGGTTGCGCGGCAGCGTGTCGCCGATGACGAATGCATACACCTCGGGCGGCGCCGCCGCGCCGAGAGCCTCGTCGAAGTTGCCGCGCGAGATGCTCGTCGGCAGCAGCTCGACGCCGACCGAGGCGTTGCTCGTCGTCGGATCGTACGGATGGTCGGGGTTGGCGGGGTCGTCGACGAGATCGCCGGCGATCGAGATGTGGGAGTCGCCGCTCACGGCCACGTTGTCGTCGCCCTGCTCGCCGAGCAGGGCGAACACGCGCGTGCGGTCGGCGGGGAAGCCGTCCCAGCTGCCGCGGTCGAACACGTCGCGGCGCTCGCCGTCGAATATCTCGGTGAAGTCCGGATTCACGCGCGCGGTCGCGACCAGCTTCTGGCTTCCGAGGATGCGCCACGCCGCGGTGGAGCGGCGCACCTCGGCCGCAAGCCAGTCGAACTGCGTGCTGCCGAGGATGCTCGGCTCGAGCGTACCCGGCACCAGCTCCTGGTTGCGGTGGAGCAGGGTGTCGAGCAGCAGGACGTCCGCGAGCGGTCCGAACGCGAGGGTCCGGTAGATCGTCTCGGGGCGAGCGGGCGGGACGTCGCGCAGGGGGATCCACTCGCGGAACGCCTGGACCGAGCCCTCGTAGTCGGGCGGGCGGGCGTACTCGACGTCGTGATTGTCCCAGACGACCGCCCAGGGATGCCTGGCCCGTGCCCAGCGGAGGTCGGGATCGAAGAGGTAGTAGGCGTGCCGGGCACGCCACTCGGCGAGGTCTGCGGGCTGCGCGGGGAACGGCGTCGGCACCCGCACCTGCTCGTCCGGGTCGACGAAGTCGTAGAGGTAGTCGCCGAGGTGGATGACGAGGTCGAGATCCGTACGCTCGGCGATGCGCCGGTACGCGTTGAAGTAGCCGGAGTAGATGCTGCTGCACGAGGCGACGGCGAAGCGCAGCCGCTCGCCGGCCGCGAGCGGCGCCGTGCGGGTGCGGCCCGGCGCCGAGACGCGGCCCTGGGCGTCGCGGAACCGGTACCAGTACGTGGTGGCGGCGGCGAGCCCGCCGACGTCCACCTTCACGGTGAAATCCCGATCGGCGTCGGTCTCGACCACGCCGCCGGCGACCGGCGTCGCGAACGCCGCGTCGGCGGCCATCTCCCAGGTGGCGGAGGCTCGCTGAGCGCCGCTCCCGGGCGTGAGTCGCGTCCAGAGAACGACCCCGTCGGCACGCGGGTCTCCCGAGGCGACGCCATGGCGAAAGGGGGCGCAGTCGGGGGCCATGCCGTTCGCGAGGCCTGCCTCGCGAGGGGCGGGCTGGACGGTGAGCGTCACCTCGTCGGCGGCCTCGTTGCCGTTGCGGTCGATCGCGACGACGCGCACGTGCACGTCGGTTGGGACCGCGACCGCCGGCGCCTGCACCACCGCGGTCGCGCCGCTGGCCGTGAGCGCGACCGGCGGAACCGTGGTGACGGCTTCCCAGCGCAGGCTCGCGACGTCTCCCCCGACGCTGGCGGCGAGCGTCACCGTCTCGCAGGCCGTGGCGCTCCGATCGGGACCCGCGTCGACCCCGAACGCGCCGCAGGACGCGGGTGCCGGCGCTGCATCGGCGCGGAAGCGCACGCCGGGCCGGTGTACGGTGCGGCCGCCGAAGCGAAAGCAGAAGCGCTCGTCACCGAGCCGCAGCACGACGTCGACCGGCTTCGGCGACGCGGCGAGGTCGAGCCTGACGCCCTTGCCGACGATGCGCAGGCGTCCCGGCGCCAGGAGGAGCGACCGCAGCGCACGGCTGCGGAAGCGGTAGCCGCCGGTGCGTACCGGTCGCCAGCCCGACGCCGGCAGCGGTATGGCGAGATCCACCCCGGCCCCCGTCGCGATCCACAGCTCGCCGTCACCGGGGGGCGCGGTCGGAGGCGCGATCGTCGCGTCGTGCGAGCGGAGGTGCAGCGAGCCGGCGGGTCGCTGTCTCAGGCGCAGGGTCGTGCCTTCGAGGAGCCGATCGGCGGCCGCGGCCGGGAGGGCGACGAGGAGCACCAGCAGGGCGATGCCGAGCGTGAGCGGGCGGACGTGGAGCGACATGTGGAGACCTCGCGGGTGGCGGACGTGTCGCAGGCTGGACGACCACGCCGCTGCGACAGCGGTCAAGGAACCGTGGCCGGGTAATGGAAGCTTCACCGTCGCGCGCCTGCCTTGCACTCGTCACCGAGCGGTCACCCCGGCCGCGCGCGGGAGCTGCTAGGAAGCTCGTGGCGCAGGGGCCGGCACGCATACCAAGTCGCCAAATCGCCCCGCTTGAGACCCCGGAGGAACCTGTAGCCGGCCCCTGCGCCCCCCACCTCGCTCGCGCGAGGTGCAATCAGCGGTCACGCAGCACGACGTGCAGTGCGCCGCGGCGGGCCCGGCCCTGTGCCACGGGCGCGGCCGTCCCCGGCCGGCCGCCCTCCGGCGGCGAGCTCCAACGCGTGCCCCCCTCGCGCAGCGGCGTGATGCCGAGGAGACGACGGATGCGCACCGGATCCAGCTCGAGCGCATCGCAGAGGGAGACGAAGGCGAAGGGCCAGTCGCGCGCGTCGGACGCGAACCATGCTGCGGCCCGCCGCACGACGCCGTGCTGCCGGATCGCGCGCGGCTCGGCGAGGCGCGTCGTGCCGCGCCGGCGACCGAGGGCGAGGTCGTCGAGCGCTTGAAGGACGACGGCGGCCGCGAGCCGGCGGGCGGGCTCGGCATGGCGCGCTTCCAGCAGACGGGCGATCGGGTCGGGTGCCTCTGGTGCCCTGGCCTCGGTTGCGGCCGCCGGGGTCGACGCTGCCTCCTGCATGCGAGGGCCATAGCGTCGCTGTGTACCGGGCGGGTGAAGCGCGCGTGACCGCTGCTCGATCGCGCTCCGCACCTCGCGCTGCGCGGATCGTCACCTGGCCTTCACCGTGCCGCGACCGACGGCTGCTACGAGGTGCAGGCGTGCGAACCGAAGCGGTAGCGAGGCCGAGGGCCTTCGCCGGACTCCCGGGTGGGGCGCGTGACGGCGGGGCGCCCTGGGAATGGGGCGGCGCGCCGGCACCGACCCTGTCGTTCGCGAAGCAGCCGATGACGCCGTCTTTGCGCCTCGCCTGGGCGGTCCTCGATCAGGCGCTGGCGGATCTCGAGCGGGCGCGGCGTGCGGTTCGCAGCCGGCGCGACCCGACGCTGGCGGAGATCGAAGGATGGTTCCGCGGCGGGCCTCGCTGGTGGCCATTCACGTTCGAGGCGATCTGCATGCACGTGCGGCTCGATCCGAGCGCCGTGCGGCGCGCCCTGCGGATCACCGACGCGCCGCCGGCGGAGCGTCGTCCGCCCAGTCCGGTCGCCTATCTCGAGCGACGCTACCGTCGCGCCTGACGCCGCCCGCATTGCCGTGATCGGATCGGCGCGGCACCTTCGACGGCGATGCGCGCGCTCCTCTTCCTCTTCGTCCTGGCGTCCGCCGTCGCGTGCGCCGTCAACCCCGTCACGCGGCGGCCCGAGGTGACGCTCATCTCGGCGTCGCGCGAGAAGGAGATCGGGCAGGAGCAGGCGCAGATCGTCGCGGAGTCGATGGGCATCGTCCGCGACCCGCAGTTGACCGCGTACGTCGCGCAGGTCGGGGCGCGGGTCGCGGCGCGCTCGCCGCGGCGTGACGTCACCTACGTCTTCCAGATCGTCGACAGCGACGAGCCCAACGCCTTCGCGCTGCCGGGCGGCACCGTCTACGTGTCGCGCGGCATGCTGGCGTTGCTCGAGAGCGAGGACGAGCTGGCCGGCGTCCTCGGGCACGAGATCGCGCACATCGCGGCCAAGCACGCGGTGCAGCGGGTGTCGCGTGCTGCGCCGCTCGGGGTCGTCACCGGCCTTGGGGCCGCGGTCACGGGTCTCGTGAGCCCGCAGCTCGGCAACCTCGTCGCCGGGGCGGGGCTCGCGGCCAACGAAGCCATGCTGGCGCCCTACGGCCGCGCCCAGGAGCTCGAGGCCGACCGCGTCGGTGCGGCGATGGCGGCGGACGCCGGCTACGACCCCGCGGCGCTCGTGCGTGCGCTCGCGGCGCTCACGCAGGACGACGAGCGGCGCGGCGACGACCGTCGTCCCGACTGGTTCACCACCCATCCGCCCCTGCCGCGCCGCGAGCAGGAGGCCGCCGCCGAGGCGACGCGACTCACGCGCGCCGCGCCGGATCCGGTCGCGGCGACGCCGGCCGATTTCCTGCGCCGGCTCGACGGGCTCGTGATCGGGGACGATCCGGCCCAGGGCGTGATCGACGGCAGCCGCGTCCTGCACCCGCTGCTGGGCTTCGCCCTCACCTTCCCGCAGGGCTGGGAGCTGGAGAACGCCCCGACGAGCATCGGCGCCCGTCCGCCGCGGGGCACGCAGGCGGCGCTCGTGCTCGCCGGTGCGGGACAGGGCGACGATCCCGCCGCGGCGCTCGAGCCGGGCGTCCGCGCCCAGGTCGGCACGCCCGGCGGCATCACGCGCACCACGATCGACGGGTTGCCGGCCCTGCACGTGGTCGGGCTGACGCAGGCGGAGGACGGCACCCAGGTCGTGATCGACATCACGCTGATCGCGTTCCGCGGCGCCATCTACCAGGTGGCGGGCGCCGCCACCCGACGCGACTACGCGGCCACGCGCGGCGACTTCGAGCGCACCGCGGGTTCGTTTCGCGCGCTGACGCCGGCGGAGCGCGCCGGCATCCGGGTGACGCGGCTGCGGCTCGTCCCGGCGCGCGCCGGCGAGACCGTGGCGCAGGTGAGCGCGCGCGCGAAGAGCGTCTGGAAGGGCGCCGACGCCGCGGCCCGCAACGGCCGCGATCCCGGCGAGCGGCTGCCGGCCGGGACGCTCGTGAAGGTCGCGGTCTCCGAGCCGTACCGCGGCTGACTACTTCATCTGGCGCAGCGCTTCGCCGATCGGCGGCGCGCCCATGACCCAGTCGCGCGGCCAGCCGACGGGGGTGCCGCCGTACCAGTAGTCGCCGATCTTGCGCCACTTCGAGTCGTCGGTGGCGAGCGACGGGTTCTTCGCGAGCGCGTTCTCGTAGACCAGCTGGAGGCGGCTCAGCAGCGCGTTCGGCACGCCGGCCTCGGACATGCTCGTCGACTGCGCGGGGGTGAGGCGGTAGACGGTGCCCGAGCGCTCGATCTCGCCGTAGATGTCGCTCGGGTTGGTGCCGGCGAGTGCCCACTGGACGATCGTGGGCACGGTGATGATCCCGGCCGGCTGTGCGAGCTCCCGACGGCGCGGTGCACAGGCCGCCAGCACACACAGCGCCACGGCCACCAGGGTCACCCGTCGCAGCGTCCTCGTCGTCATCGCAGTCCCCCTTCGCGCCGCCCGGCGGCCAGCGTTCTCGCGTGTCGTCGGCGCTTACTCGACGGCGCGCGGGGAGGTCAAGGATGGCGGGACGATCCGTCGTGGAACGGGCCCCGACTGCCGCGGGCGTCGGCTCAGCCCGCTTTCTTCGCCATGTGCTCCATGAGGTCGACGCAGCGGGTCGCGTAGCCGGCCTCGTTGTCGTACCAGCTGACGACCTTGAAGAAGCGGTCGTTCAGCTCGATGCCGGCGGCGGCATCGTAGATGGAGCTGCGACGGTCGCCGATGAAGTCGCTCGAGACGACCTCCTCGTCGGTGTAGCCGAGGATGCCGCGCAGGGGGCCGTCGGCGGCGGCCTTCACGGCGGCGTTGATGTCCCGGAGGCTGGTCGCCTTGCCGCTGCGGAAGGTCAGGTCGACGACCGAGACGTCCATCGTCGGAACGCGGAACGCCATGCCCGTCAGCTTGCCCTTCAGGGCGGGGATCGCGAGCGTCACCGCCTTCGCGGCGCCCGTCGCGGCGGGGATGATGTTCTGGTAGGCGTTGCGGCCGCCGCGCCAGTCCTTCTTCGACGGGCCGTCCTGGGTCGGCTGCGTCGCCGTGACGGCGTGCACCGTCGTCATCAGGCCTTCGTCGATGCCGAAGGCGTCGTTGACGACCTTGGCCACCGGGGCGAGGCAGTTGGTGGTGCAGCTCGCGTTGCTGACGACCGTGTGCTTGCCGGGGTCGAAGGTGTCGGAGTTGACGCCCATGACGAAGGTCGGGACCTGATCGGGGCCGCTCTTGGTGGGCGCCGAGACGACGACGCGCTGGGCGCCGGCCGTCACGTGCTTGTGGGCGCTCTCGAAGTCGGTGAAGAGCCCCGTCGACTCGAGGACGAAATCGACCCCCATGGACTTCCAGGGGAGCTTCGCCGGGTCGCGCTCGGACATGGTGGCGGTCTTCCTGCCGTTCACCGTGAATCCGTCCTCGCCCACCG
This sequence comes from bacterium, assembly GCA_026129405.1. Taxonomy (NCBI): domain Bacteria; species bacterium. The sequence continues at coordinate 297,822 of JAHCID010000001.1, read as the reverse complement.
CCTGCACGTCCGCGAGCTTGCCGTCCAGCCGAAAGCGGCGGTGCGTGGTGTCGTAGGAGAGGAGGTAGGCGAGGTTGTCGGCGGGAACCAGGTCGTTCACCGCGACGACCTCGTGCCCGCGCTCCGCCGCTACACGGAAGAAGAGCCGCCCGATGCGTCCGAAGCCGTTGATGCCGATCCGGAGTCCCATGCCTGTTTGGCGTACGCCAAACCCTCGCCCCTGTTCAAACGCTTGCGCGGTGCCGTGCGCTCGGCCCGATTCGGGCTGGACACCCGGACCTTCGCGCGCGATACCCGACGCAGCGTGTCGCAATGAAGCGGGACGAGATGCTGAGCCGCGTGCAGACGCGGCGGTCCCCCTGGGACATGGTGATCGTGGGCGGCGGTGCGACCGGCGTGGGCGTCGCCGTCGACGCCGCCGCGCGCGGCTACGAGGTGCTGCTTCTCGAGCAGCACGACTTCGGCAAGGGCACGTCGAGCCGCTCGACCAAGCTCGTTCACGGCGGCGTCCGCTACCTCGAGCAGGGCAACGTCTCGCTGGTGATGGAGGCCCTCAAGGAGCGCGGCATCCTACGCCAGAACGCGCCCCACCTGGTGCGCGACCTCGCCTTCGTCGTGCCGAGCTACGAGTGGTGGGAGGCGCCGTTCTACGGGCTCGGCCTGAAGGTCTACAACGTGCTGTCGGGCAAGTACGGCTTCGGAGCGTCGAAGATCCTGTCGAAGGAGAAGACGCTCGCCCGCCTGCCCAACATCCGCACCGAGGGCCTGCGCGGCGGCGTCGTCTACTACGACGGCCAGTTCGACGATGCGCGTCTGCTCGTCAACCTCGTCGCCACCGCCTGCGACCAGGGCGCGACGCTCTGCAACTACACCGAGGTGACGGCGATCACGCGCGACGACGAGGACTTCGTCGACGGCGTCGTCGCCCGCGATCGCGAATCGGGAACGACGTTCACCGCGCGCGCCCGCGTCGTCGTCAACGCCACCGGCCCGTTCTGCGACCGCATCCGCAACATGGCCGACGCCCAGGTGTCGCCGATGATCGCGCCCAGCCAGGGCGTGCACCTCGTCTTCGACCGCTCGTTCCTGCCGGGCGATACCGCCGTCATGGTGCCGCGCACCTCCGACGGCCGCGTGCTGTTCGCGATCCCGTGGCACGAGCACACGCTCGTGGGCACGACGGACACGCCCATCGCGACGATCGCCCTCGAGCCGCGGCCGATGGCGGAGGAGATCGACTTCATCCTCTCGACCGCCGGCGAGTACCTGGCGAAGGCGCCGACGCGGGCCGACATCCTGTCCACGTTCGCGGGCATCCGCCCGCTCGTGCGCGCCGCCGACGCGAAGAACACCGCCGCGCTGTCGCGCGACCACACCATCCACATCGACGAGTCGGGCCTGCTGACGATCGCCGGCGGCAAGTGGACCACGTACCGCAACATGGCCGAGGACTGCGTCGACCAGGCGGCGACGCTGGCGCGCCTGCCCGACCGCCCGTGCCCGACGAAGACGCTGCGCGTGCACGGCGCGCACGGCGACGCGGCGAGCTTCGGCGCGCTCGCGATCTACGGCGCCGACGCCCCCGCCATCCAGGCGCTCGCCGAGGCCGAGCCGGCGCTGGCCGAGCCGCTGCACCCCGCGCTGCCGTACGTCGGCGCCGAAGTGGTGTGGGCCGCCCGCGTCGAGATGGCGCGCACGCTCGAGGACGTGCTGGCGCGGCGCACCCGCGCGCTCTTCCTGAACGCGCGTGCCGCGGTCGCGATGGCGCCGCGCGCCGCCGCGTTGCTCGCCCGTGAGCTGGGCCAGGACGCCGCCTGGGCGGCGGCCGAGGTGGCGGCGTTCACCCACGTCGCGCGCGGGTACATGGTCGCGTGACGGCGACGCCGCGCACGCGCATCCTCGCGACGCTCGGCCCCGCGTCGGCCGGCGAGGACGGCATCCGTGCCCTGCTCGAGGCGGGCGTCGACGCCTTCCGCCTCAACTTCTCGCACGGCACGCACGCGGAGCACGGACGGACGATCGCGGCGATCCGCCGCGTCGCCGCCGGGCGGCCGATCGCGATCCTCCAGGACCTCGGCGGCCCGAAGCTGCGGCTCCGACGCCCCGTGCGCGGCGAGCCCGGCGACGTCGTCGAGATCGCGCTGCCGGCGAGCGTCGTGCCCGGCGACCCGGTGCTGCTCGCGGATGGGGTCATGCAGCTCGAGGTGGTTGCGCCGGGGCGGGCCCGCGTGGTCACCGAGGGCGACATCCCGGCAGGCAAGGGCATCAACCTGCCGTCGTCGCGGCTCGACGACGTGCCGTCGCTCACGCCCAAGGACGAGGCCGACCTGCGGTTCGGCGTCGAACAGGGCGTCGACTGGGTGGCGCTGTCGTTCGTGCGCCGCGCGAGCGACCTCGCGCCGGTGAAGGCCACCGGCCTGCCCGTGGTCGCGAAGATCGAGAAGGCGCACGCGGTCGAGAACCTCGACGAGATCGTCGAGGCGGCCGACGCCGTGATGGTCGCCCGCGGCGACCTCGGCGTCGAGATACCCATCGAGCGCGTGCCGACGGTGCAGAAGCGCCTCATCGCCGCGACCAACCGCGCCGGCAAGCCGGTCATCACCGCGACCCAGATGCTGCGCTCGATGGTCGAGAGCCGCCTGCCGACGCGCGCCGAGGCGACCGACGTCGCCAACGCCGTCCTCGACGGCACCGACGTCGTCATGCTGAGCGAGGAGACGGCCATCGGCGCGCATCCGTCGCTCGCGGTCGCGATGATGCGGCGGATCGTGCTCGAGGCCGAGCGCATCCTGCCGCCGCGCCTCGCCCCCGCCGACGCGTCGGTCGACGACCTCATCGCCAGCCAGGCCTGCGAGGTCGCGGCCCGCCTCGACGCGGCGGCCATCGTCGTGCCCACGCGCACCGGCTTCACCGCGACGCAGGTCGCGAGCCATCGCCCCGGCGTGCCCATCGTCGCGCTCACGGTCGACGAGGCGCTGCGCCGCCGCCTGGCGCTCGTCTGGGGCGTCACGGCATGCACGACCACGTTCCCCGACGACGCGGGCGCGGGCCTCGCCGCCTTCCGCGCCGTCGTGCGCGGCCTCGGCATCGCGCCGGCGGGCGCGTCGATCGTGCTCGTCGGCGGCTGGCCGTTCGGCGCACCGGGCGGGACGAACCTGCTGCACGTCGCGCGGCTGTGACGTGCGACGAGGGGGAGGCTCGGCGCGACCATCCGAGGCGCCGTGCGCCCGCGAGCAACCCCGCCCCGTCCGTCGTCGGCAGGTGATCCTCTCGGATCCCCGCGACCACCCGGACACGAACGCCGGCCCCGCTCCGCTCGACAAGCGCCACGCGACGTCACATTGGAGCACCTCCGGAGGAGTCGACATGCCCCTGCGTTCCCTCGTCTGCGTCCTGGCGCTCGGCTTCGCGTGGTCCGCTCGCGCGGCGGAGCCGGCGCGCCCCTACGACTTCGAGCGCGGCTATCCGTCGGGCCCCGCAGCCACGCAGGCGCGCGACGACGCCGACTTCGCGCGCGCGATCGCGGCGTATCGCTTCTGGTACCCGACGGTGTCGATGGAGGGCGTCATGGCGGGCTTGCGCGCGAGCGGCGCCGTCGACGGCTCGTCGTTCATGTTCTTCGCGGCGAGCCCCGTCCAGACCGCGTTCACGGCGAACTCGGACACGCCGTACGGCGCCGGGACAGTCGACCTCCGCAAGACGGGGCCGCTCGTGATCGACCTGCCGCCGGGGCCGTTCATCGGCGTCGTCGACGATCACGACCAGCAGTGGGTCATGGACGTCGGCCTGCCCGGGCCCGACGCGGGCAAAGGCGGCAAGCATCTCGTCGTGCCGCCAGGGTGGGACGAGGCGCCACCGGAGGGCTACTTCGTCGGGCGCTCGCCGACGAACCGGGTCTACGTCGCGCTGCGCGCCATGCCGGTCGCCGGCGATACGGCGAAGGCGATCGCGGCGCTGAAGACGGTGCGCGTCCATCCGCTCGACGACGCCGACGCGCCGTTCTCCTGGATCGACGGCACGAACCGCCGCGTCGACGCGACCTGCCTCCAGGTCGAGGACAACATCGGCTTCTGGCGCTGGCTGCACGCGGCCATCGAGGACGAGCCGCTCCGCGTGGGCTGGGAGGGCATGTACGGCCTCCTCGGCACGCTCGGCCTCGCGAAGGGCAAGCCGTTCGAGCCCGACGCGCGCATGCAGCGCATCCTCGGTCGCGCTGCCCGCGCGGCGCGCGACCAGATGCTGGTCTCGGGCTTCGACAGCGCGCGCCCCGATCGCATCGTGTGGCCCGACCGCCGTTGGGAGTGGATCGGCCTCGTCGCCGACAACGGCGCGTTCGAGACGCCGTCCGGCCCCGATCTCGAGGCGGCCGATCGCTGGTTCATCCAGGCGATCCTGACGTCCCCGGCGATGTTCCGCCGCTCGGCGGGCGCGGGCTCGCTCTACTGGCTCGCGGCGCGCGACGCGACGGGCGCCTGGCTCGACGGCGGCAAGCACTACCGCCTGCGCGTGCCGGCGCCGGTGCCCGCGAACCTCTTCTGGTCGGTGACGGCGTACGACTCGCAGACCCGCTCGCAGGTGCAGACGAGGCAGGACAAGGCGGCGCTGCGCTCGCTCGTCGAGAAGCTGACGCCCGACGCCGACGGCGTCGTCGAGCTGTGGTTCGGCCCCGAGGCGCCCGCCGGCAAGGAGGACCGCTGGATCCAGACCGCTCCGGGCCGCGGCTGGTTCGCCTACTTCCGCATCTACGGCCCGCAGGACGAGGCCTTCGACGGAAGCTGGAAGCCGGGCGACTTCGAGGCGGCGCCGTAGTCCGGAACGGTCGCCGCCGTCTCGTCCGGAGACTCGGCACGCTGCGCGCCGATGCGATGCGACGGGTCGATCGCGCCCTTGCGCTCAGCGTGGGCCTTCTCGCCGTCTGAGCTCCGCGTAGGGCGCCGGCTTGCCGAGCGCCACGAGGTCCGCGGCGATCGCCTGGGCCAGCGCCGCGAGCGCGCGGTTCGCCGCCTCGACGCTGCCCTCGGCGTCGTTCGTCGGCGGCTCCTCGTGCAGCAGCTTCACGCCCGCGCGGAGCAGCTCGCGAGTTTGGCCGTGGCGGATGCGCCAGCGCGCGTCGACGGTGAAGGTGCCGGAGGTGTCGCGCTCGAAGACGTCGATGTCGACGGCGACCGTCCAGTCGATGCGGCTGGCGGCGGGCCAGGGAAAGGCGACGACGTCCTCGGTGCCGAGGGCGGCGCTCAGGTCGAGCGTCAGCACGCGCGCCACCCCCTCGCCGATGGGCTCGGCCCAGCGGTCCGAGCGGCTGAAGTCGATCTGACCGTTCGAGACGCGCGTCGCCATCTCGGCGCGGTCGAGATAGGTCGGCAGTCGCACGGGGCCGAGGCCGACGGCGAGCCGCGTCGACGTGCTCGTCGGCTCGGCGGCGGCGCGCAGCGTGTAGAAGTGCCACGGGTCCGAGATCGGGGGGCCGAGGATGGAGCAGCCTGCGAGCCCGCAGGCGAGGAGCGCTCCCAGGAGGAGATGCCGCATCAATCCGCCTTCCTGCCCCGGATGAGGGCGCTGGGGTTGCGCTCGAGCTCGCCGGCGAGGAGTCGGACCGAGCGTGCCGCACCGCTGATCTCGTCGAGCGCGTCCTGGAGCTGGACGGCGAGGGGGGCGGAGGGATCGAGGAGGTCGCGCACCGTGCGCAGCGACGTGTCCATGGTCTCCAGCGTGACGCGCGTCTGCGCGGCGATCTCCTCGACGCTGCGGCCGAGGGTGCCGGCCTTGGCCCCGAGCTCGTCGGAGAGCCTGCGCACGCTCGCGAGCGTCTCGTCGAGGTTGGCCATCGTCTTGTCGAGGTTCTGCGCCGCCTTCTGCACGCCGTCGGCGTTGACGATCCGCTTGATGCCCTCGACCGTCTCGGCGATCGCGTCGAACAGGCGCTGGAGGTTCAGCTTCTCGATGTCGCTGATCACCTCGGCGAGCGCCGTCTGCGCTTGCTCGAAGACGTTCGGGATCGTCGGGATCTCCAGGTAGGGGCTGTCCGGTCCCAGCGTGAAGTCGGCCGCGGTGTCGGGATGGAAGTCCAGCTCGACGAACAGCAGCCCGGTGACGAAGCTCTGCGCGTTCAGCTGCCCGCGCAGGCCGGCGTCGACGAGACGCTCCAACGTCGCGCGGTCGGCGATGTCGACGCGGACGCCCCGCGCGAGCACGCGGTCCTCGTCGATCTCGATCACGACCGGGACGCGCGTGCTCGGCCCCTCGGCGTTCTCGTCGGCGTTCAGCGAGAGGCGGATGTCGGTCACCGAGCCGACCTCCACGCCCTTGAACTTCACGGGCGCCCCGACGGACAGGCCGTTCACCGAGCCGTTGAAGGAGAGCACGAACGGCACGGTCGACTTGAAGAGCCGTCCCGAGCCGAAGACGACGACGCCCGCGACGAGCAGCGCGACGGCGCCGAGGACGAACGAGCCGACGAGCGTCGGGCTGGCCTTCTTGCTCATCGCGGCGCCTCTGCCGCCTCGCCGCCCGGCTCCTCGCCGTCGCGGGTGAGGAAGCGCCTCACGTTGGCGTTGCCGCTGCGCAGCAGCTCTTGCGGGGGACCCAGCGCGGTCATCGTGCGCGTCTCCGTGTCGAGGAAGATGGCGCGGGAGCCGATGGCGAAGATGCTCGCGAGCTCGTGCGTCACCACGACGATGGTCGAGCCGAGGCTGTCGCGCAGCTCGAGGATGAGGTCGTCGAGCAGCTTCGAGCTGATCGGATCGAGGCCGGCGGAGGGCTCGTCGAAGAAGAGCACCTCGGGATCGAGCGCCATGGCGCGGGCGAGGCCGGCGCGCTTCTGCATGCCGCCGCTGATCTCCGACGGGTAGTATTCCTCGAAGCCCTTCAGGCCGACGAGCGCGAGCTTCAGCGACGCGACCTCGGCGACGTCGGCCGGGCGGAGGTCGGTGAACTCCTGTAGCGGCAGGGCGACGTTCTCGATCAGCGTCATGGAGCTCCACAGCGCGCCGCTCTGGTAGAGGACGCCGAAGCGGCGCAGCAGGCGTTCCTTCTCCTCGGGCGGCGCAGCGTCGATGTCGACGTCGCCGTACAGGATGCGGCCCTTCGCGGGCGTGATGAGGCCGATCATGTGGCGCAGCAGCGTGCTCTTCCCGCAGCCGCTGCCGCCCATGATGACGAAGATGTCGCCGTGGTTCACCGTGAAGTCGAGGTCCTTCATCACGACGAAGTCGCCGAACGCCATGGTCAGGTTCTCGACGACGATGTGCGGCTCCCCCGCGGCGGGCGCTCCCATCAGATGTCCAGGATGTAGAACAGCACCGAGAAGATGCCGCAGGCGCTGATCACGAGCACGATGCTGGTGACCACCGCCGAGGTCGTGGCCTCGCCGACGGCCGCGGAGCTGCGTCCGCTCTGGATGCCGCGCAGGCAGCCGGCGATCGCGACCAGCGCCCCGTACACCGAGGCTTTGAAGATGCCGCCGATCAGGTCGTCGATGCCGACCGCGTGCATCGTCTCCTGCCAGTAGACGAGCGGCGCGAGCTTCAGCATGCCGACGCCCACGAGCGCGCCGCCGGCGATGCCGAGCGCGTCGGAGTAGAGGCAGAGGAGCGGCATCATCGCCATCAGCGCCAGCATGCGCGGCAGCACGAGGAACTCGACGGGAGAGACGCCCATCGTCGAGAGGGCCTCGGTCTCCTGGGTCGCGTTCATGCTGCCGAGCTGCGCGGCGTAGGCGGCGCCCGTGCGGCCCGCCATGACGATGGCCGTCATCATGGCGCCCATCTCGCGCACCATCGCGATGCCGACCAGGTCGGCGACGTAGATCGAGGCGCCGAACTTCTCGAGCTGCACGGCGCCGACGAAGCCGAGGATCTGCCCGACGAGGAAGCTGATCAGCGTGACGATGGGCAGCGCCTGTACGCCGGCCTCCTGCACGAAGAGGAGGAAGTCCGAGCCGCGCACGCGCGCCCGCCCGCGCAGCAGGTTGCCCATGGCGATCGTCACCTGGCCGAGAAACTCGACGAACCCGAGGGCGTCGTGCCAGAGGGCGAGCCACGTCTTGCCGACGCGGGCGAGGAGCGGCGTCTTCTCCTCCTTGCGGCGGGCGCCCTCCTTCTCGGGCACCGCCTCGGCGAGGTGGAGCAGACGGCGCACGCCGTCCGGCAGCCCGCTCGCGTCGACCTCGAGGCCGGCGTCGCGGGCGAGGTCGCCGACGCGGTTCAGGAACGCGAGCAGGGCCGAGTCCCAGTCGTCGAGGCCGCGGGCGTCGAAGCGGACGAGGCGCGGCGCCGGCTTGCTGGTGAGCGCCTGCTCGACGTCGTCGAGCGGCGGCAGGCCGCCGGCGAGCCGCCACGGACCGGACACCTCGAGGACGATCTGCCCGTCGTCGGCGCGCGCGACGGCGAGATGTCCACGATCGACCATGCGCGACGGGGGTTAGCATCCCGTCGTGGGGCAGGCCACCGCGGCGGGTGCGGGCGGAGCGCCGCCGCCCGCACCGGCGCCGGTCAGCTGGCCGGCTTGGCGACGCCGATCACGCCGCAGGCGGCGCGGCCGCCGGCGTTGCCGGTGGGCTGGGTCGTGAAGTCGTCGGGCTGCGTGTGGACGATGAGGCCGCGGCCGATGATCTGCGAGCCGCCCGTGGCGATGCCGAGGCCCCCGGCGGAGATATCGACCTTCGCGGTGCCGGTGGCGTCGGCCTCGAGGTTGCCGAGATCGCCGGCATGGTGGTGCGGCGCAGTGGGCGCCCCGTGCGGGTTGCCCTCGGGCGCGAAGTGGCCGCCGGCGCTGGTGCCGTCGGGTGCGGAGCAATCGCCGAACTCGTGGATGTGGAAGCCGACCTTCGAGTCGGGTGCGAGGCCGGTCACCTCGCCGGTGATGCGCACGCCGTCGCCGGCCTTGCGGAAGCGGATGGTGCCCGCGACCTTGCTGCCCTCCGTGGGGGCGAGGACGGCGATGGCGTCGTTCACGGCGGGGCCGACCGCGGTCGGCGGCGGCGGATCCGCGGCGAAGGCGAGGGCGGCGAGGCCGAGGGCAGGGAGCAGGAACGTCGCGCGTGACGGCATGTCGGGTCTCCTCTCCCGCGGTTCTAACCGGCGTCGGCCGGCCCGGCCAGCCTTCCCGGGACGACGCGTCACACGCACGTTTTCGATCTTGCCGGTTTCGCGAGCCATGCCGTAAGGTCCGCCGATGCGGACTCTGGTCGCGGCGCTCGCGCTGCTCCCCTTCCTCGTTCCGGACGTCGCGCCGGCCGCGCCGGTGGCCGCGGTGTTCGGCGGTCGCATCCCGTGCGTCGTGCAGCCCTCGGGCGTCCAGCTGTGCAACGGCTCGGTCGCGAGCCGCGTCGAGAGCTGGGACGGCGTCCCGCTCGACGTCGCGGTGACGCTGCCGCCGCCGGCGCAGACGGGGCCGTTCCCGCTCATCGTCGACCTGCACGGCTGGGGCGGCTCCAAGTCGGGCGGCGCGCAGGTGGCGCGGGCGCAGGCCGGCTACGTGGTGCTGAGCTACACCGCCCGCGGCTTCCAGCAGTCGTGCGGCTTCCCCGCGTCGCGTGCGCCCGATCCGTCGCTCTCGAATCCGAACGTCTGCGTCGAGCGCGGCTGGGTGCATCTCTCCGACGTCCGCTACGAGGCGCGCGACACGCAGTGGCTGGCGTCGCTGCTCGCGGACGAGGGGCACGTCATCCCGGATCGCGTCGGCGTCACCGGCATCTCGTACGGCGGCGGCCAGTCGGCGATCCTCGGCATGCTGCGCGACCGCGTCGCGCTGCCCGACGGCACGCTGGTCCCGTGGGTGAGCCCGGGCGGCAAGCCGATGCGCATCGCCGCCGCGGCGCCGCTGATCCCGTGGACCGACCTCGGGCAGGCGCTGACGCCGACCGGCCGCAACCTCGACTACCTCGCCGACAACCCGTACGGCGCCCGCGCCGGCATCCAGAAGGCGTCGTGGAACGCGGCGCTCTACGCCAGCGGCCTCGCGACCGCCTACTATGCGCCGGACGGCGCCGATCCGTCGGCCGACCTGCCGGGCTGGAACGCCCGCATCTCCGCGGGCGAGCCGTACGACGGCTCGCCCGAGACGGCGGCGCTGATCGAGGAGATCACCCGCCACCACTCGGCGTACTACGTCGACGGCGGCGTGCCCCCGGCGCCGCTGCTCATCTACAACGCCTGGACCGACGACCTCTTCCCCGGCGACGAGGCCGTGCGCCTGTGGCGCAAGGTGACGACGCGCCATCCGAGCGCCGAGGTCGCGCTCATTCTCGCCGACGGCTTCGGGCACCCGCGCGCCGGTGCCGGCAGCTCCGCCGTGCCGGTGTTCGAGCGCGTCGACGCCTTCTTCGCGCGCCATCTGAAGGGCGTCGGCGGCCCGCTCGAGAAGGTCGAGGTGTGGACGCAGGGGTGCCGTGACGCCGCCTCCGAAGGCCCGTTCTTCGCCCCCACCTGGGACGCCACACACCCCGGCGAGGTGCGCTTCCGCGACGCCGGCCCGCAGACGTTCGACGAGAAGGGCGGCAGCGCGGCCAACGCGGCGGCGACCGATCCGCTGAGCGGCCCCGCCTGCCGCACGGTGCCGGCGGCGACCGATCCCGGCGCCGCGACCTGGGTGTTCCCGGCGGCGACCGGCGCCGGCTACACGCTCATGGGCGCGCCGACGATCGTCGCCGACTACGCGGTGCGCGGCAGCTACGCGACCATCGCCGCACGGCTGTGGGACGTCGCGCCCGACGGCCAGCAGACGCTGGTCACGCACGCGCTCTTCCGGCCGCGCACCGACGACGTCGGCCCGCTGCCGATCCAGCTGCACCCGAACGGCTGGCGCTTCGCCGCCGGCCACCGGCCGAAGCTCGAGCTGCTCGGCCAGAGCGCGCCCTACGGGCGGGCGTCGAACGGCGTCTTCACCGTCACCGTGTCGAACCTCGAGCTGCGCCTGCCCGTGCGCGAGGCGCCGGGCGGCGCAGTGCAGGCGCCGGTCGCACCGGTCCTGCCGCCGGCGGCGCCCGAGCCGCTCGACGCCGGCCCGCCGGCCTGCGCGCCGGCGCCGGGCGCGTGCGTCGCGACGCACGCCGGCAAGCTCGCCGTCGCCGGCCAGCGGCTCACGTGGAAGTGGAGCGGGCGGGGAGCGGGGCCGTTCGGCGATCCCGCGGCGACGAACGCGTACTCGCTGTGCGTGTACGACGGGATCGGCGCCCTGCGCTGGCGGGCCGAGGTGCCCGCCGCCGGCACCTGCAACGCGAAGCGGCCGCGCGCCTGCTGGTCGCCGAAGCGCGGCGGCGGCTGGGCGTATGCGGATCCGGAGCTGACTCCCGACGGCGTCGAGCGGCTGGCGCTCGCGACCGCTCGCGGCCGCTCGACGATCACGCTGAAGGCCCGCGGCGGCGCCGTGCGGCTGGGCCCGTTCCCGCTGCCGCAGCCGGTGCGCGTCCAGCTCCAGAGCGCCTGGGGCGGCTGCTGGGAGGCGAGCTACTCCGCCCCTGCGCAGCGCAACCGCGGCGACCGCTTCGTCGATCGCGCCGACTGACGGCGGATGCCGCCCCGGCCGGCCGCCCCACGCCGGGGCGGCCGGCCGGCGAGGTGGTAAGTGCGCCTCGATGTGCTAGCGAAGGGCGCCGCGCGTCGATGTCTTCGCTCCTCGCCATCCCCGCGCTGCCGCTGCTCGCCGCGGCGGTCCTGCCGTTCGCCGGCATCCTCGGACGAAGCGGCCTCGCCCTCGTGAGTGCGGCCGTCGCCGTCGCGGTGCTGGGCCTGACGGCGGCGCTCGCCGGGCCGGTGCTGGGTGGCGGGGCCGCGACGGCGTCGGTCCCCTGGATGCCCGCGTTCGGGCTCGCCGTCTCGCTGCGGCTCGACGGGCTCGCCCTGCTCTTCGTGCTGCTGATCGCGGGCATCGGTCTCCTCGTCGTCGTGTACGCCCGCTGGTACCTCGGCGCGCACGAGGCGCTGCCCCGCTTCTACGCCTCGCTGCTGCTGTTCATGGCCGCGATGCTGGGCGTCGTGCTCGCCGACAACCTGCTGCTGCTCGTGGTCTTCTGGGAGCTGACCAGCATCGCGTCGTTCCTCCTGATCGGCTTCTGGGACGAGCGGGCCGACGCGCGCGCCGGCGCCTGGCAGTCGCTCATGGTGACGGGGATGGGCGGGCTCGCGCTGCTCGCGGGCGTGCTCGTGCTGGGGGCCGCGGCGGGCACCTTCGAGCTGGGGCCGCTGCGCGATCGGGCCGTGCAGGTCCGCGGCCTGCCGGCGGCGCCGATCGCGCTGGCGCTGATGCTGGTCGGCGCGTGCACGAAGTCGGCGCAGGTGCCGTTCCACTTCTGGCTGCCGAGCGCGATGGCGGCGCCGACGCCCGTCAGCGCCTACCTGCACTCGGCGACGATGGTGAAGGCCGGCGTCTTCCTCCTCGCACGACTGTGGCCGATCTTCGCGCCGCTCGCGCTGTGGCAGCACGCGCTGCCCGTGATCGGCGGCGCGACGATGCTCGCCGGCGGCTGGATCGCGCTGCGCCACACGGACCTGAAGCGCATCCTCGCCTACTCGACGGTGAGCCAGCTCGGCTTCATCGCGCTGCTCTACGGCCTCGGCACCCCCGAGGCGGCGGTGGCCGCGACGCTGCACGTGCTCTGCCACGCCGCCTTCAAGGCGCCGCTGTTCCTCGTCGCCGGCATCGTCGACCACGAGTGCGGCTCGCGCGACCTCGCCCGCGTCTCCGGCCTGCGCACGGCGCTGCCAGAGACCGCCGCGCTCGCGATCGTGGCCGCGGCGGCGATGGCGGGCGTCGCGCCGCTCTCGGGCTTCGTGTCGAAGGAGATGGGGCTCGAGGCGCTGCTCCACGGCGGCCGGCCGGTGTGGCCGCTGGTCGCCCTCGCCGGCAGCGTCTTCACGACGGCCTACGCGCTGCGCTTCGTGGTCGGCGCGTTCTTCGGCCCGGTGCGCTTCGGCGAGGCGCACCACGCCCCGCACGAGCCGCCGCTCGGCATGCGGGTGCCGGTGTACCTCCTGGCCGCGTTCTGCGTCGCGGCGGGGGTGGCGCCGGCGCTGGTCATGGGGCCGCTCGTCGCCGCCGCCGCGGGCGCCGTCACCGGCGCGCCCGTGACGACGCACCTCGCGCTGTGGCACGGCCCCACCGCGGCGCTCGGCCTCAGCCTGGCGGCGCTCGCGGGCGGCACGGCGTGGTACGTCGCGCGGCGCGCGACGGCGCGCACCGTGCTCCCGGTGTGGCTCGGCCGGACGGCGAGCGCGCGCTACGACGCGACGGTGAAAGGCGTGCTCAGCGTCGCCGGGCGCATCACCGACGGCATCCAGACCGGCGTGCTGCGCCGCTACGTCCTCGTCGTGCTGTGCTTCCTCGTGCTGCTGGTGGCGGCGGGGTTGCCGTTCGGCCCCGCCGGCCCCGCCGCCGAGCCGCCGACGCCGATCCCCGCCGGCGCGACGACGCTCGCCGTCGTCACCATCGCGAGCGCGATCGCGGTCGCGGTGCTGTGGCGGCAGCGCTGGCCCGCCGTGCTCGCGCTCGGGGCGACGGGGCTCCTCGTCGCAGTCTACTTCGTGTGGCTCGGCGCGCCCGATCTCGTGCTGACGCAGGTGCTCGTCGAGGCCGTCACGACGATCCTGCTCGTGCTGGTCCTCTACTTCCTGCCCAAGGCGACGCGGCTGCCGGAGCCGCGGCGACGGGTCGTCTTCGACGCCGCGTTCGCGCTCGCGCTCGGCTGCGGCGCCGCCGCGGTGGTCTACGGCGTGATGCGCCGGCCGTTCTCGTCGATCTCCGGCTACCATCTCGCGCGCAGCCTGCCCGACGCCGGCGGCGGCAACGTGGTGAACGTGATCCTCGTCGACTTCCGCGGCTACGACACCATGGGCGAGATCACGGTGCTGGCGATCGCGGCGCTCGGCGTCGTGGCGCTGGTGCAGGCGGCGCGGAGGCGCGCGGCGTGATCTCGCCCTTGCTCCAGGCGGTCGCGCGGGTGGTCATGCCGCTGGCGCTGCTGGTGGCCCTGTGGTTGCTCGGCCGCGGCCATCACCTACCGGGCGGCGGCTTCGTCGCCGGGCTCGTCGTCGCCGCCGCGGTGATCCTGCAGTACGTGGCGACCGGGCGGCGACTCATGCAGGAGGCGGTGCGCGTGCCGTCGGAGGCGCTGGTCGCGATCGGGCTGCTCGTCGTCGTCGGGACCGGGCTCGGGGCGCAGGTCGCGACACTGCCGTTCCTCACCAGCGCGCACGGCCATCTGCACCTCCCGCTGCTCGGCGACTTCCCGCTGTCGTCGGCGGGCCTCTTCGACGTCGGCGTGTTCCTGGTCGTTACCGGGTCGACGCTGCGCATCCTGTTGGCGATCGAGGAATAGGGATGGAGCTGCTCGTCGCCTGCACCGTCGGCGCCCTTCTCGGCACGGGCGTGTTCCTCATGCTCCGGCCCGTGGGCTTCGCGGTCGTGCAGGGGCTGACGCTCGTGAGCCACGGCATCAACCTGCTGCTCGTCGCCATGGGCCGCGTGCGGCTGGGCGCCGCGCCGATCGCCGGCGCGCACGTGCCGGGGCAGGCGGCCGACCCGCTCGCACAGGCGCTGGTGCTCACGGCCATCGTGATCTCGTTCGGCATGACGGCGTTCCTGCTCGTCCTCGCATGGCGCGGCTACCGGCGCACCGGCAGCGAGCGCGTCGACCTCGAGGTGTCCGGTGGCTGAGCTGGTGCCGGCGCCGGTCGTCTGGCCGATGCTGACGGCGATCCTGTTGCTGGCGCTCGGCAGCCATCCGCGCGCGCAGCGGCTGGTGAGCCTCGCGTCGCTGGCCGGCCTCCTCGGCGTCGCCGTCGCGCTGGCCGTCGCGACCGCCGACGGCACCGTGCTGGTGCACCGGCTCGGCAGCTGGCCTGCGCCCTTCGGCATCGTGCTCGTGGTCGACCGCCTCGCCGCGGTGATGCTGCTGCTCACCGCCGGCACCGGGCTCGCCGTGCTGCTCTACGAGGCCGCGACGCGCGATCCGCGCCTCGAGCGGCTGCCGTTCCTGCCGCTGTTCCAGTTTCTCGTCATGGGGATCGACGGCGCGTTCGTCACCGGCGACCTCTTCAACCTGTTCGTGTTCTTCGAGGTGCTGCTGATCGCCTCGTACGGGCTCCTGACGCTGGGGGCGTCGGCGCGGCAGCTGCGGGCGGGCCTCCAGTTCGTGGTCCTGAACCTGCTGGCGTCGGCGCTGTTCCTCTTCGGCGTCGGCGTGCTCTACGGCCTCACGGGGACGCTCAACCTGGCCGACCTCGCCGTGAAGGTGCCGGCGGTCGCGGCCGGCGACGGCGCCGGGCTGCTGCACGTGGCGACGATGACCCTGCTCGTCGTCTTCGCCACCAAGGCGGCGCTGCTGCCGCTGGCGTTCTGGCTGCCCGACGCCTACCCGGCGCCGCCCGTCGCGGTGTCGGCGATGTTCGGCGGCATCGCCACCAAGGTCGGCGTGTACGCGCTGCTGCGCGTGTGGACCACCGCCTTCGACGGCGTGCGGGCGTCGGGCGCCGAGGTGATGCTGGCGCTGGGGACGGTGTCGATGCTGGTGGGCGTGCTGGGCGCGGTTTCGCAGACCGAGCTGCGCCGGCTGCTGTCGTTCCACATCGTGAGCCAGATCGGCTACCTCGTCTTCGGGATCGGGCTCTTCACCGTGGCCGGGGTCGCGGCGGCGATCGTCTACCTGGTGCACTACACGATCGTGAAGTGCGCGCTCTTCCTGCTCGCGGGGGCGACCGAGCGCGTCGGCGGCTCGCCCGAGCTCGGGAGGCTGGGCGGCGTCGCCCACGTCTCGCCGGCGCTCGGGGCGCTGTTCCTCGTCGCCGGGCTGTCGCTCGCCGGCCTGCCGCCGACGAGCGGCTTCGTCTCGAAGGCGCTGCTCGCGGGCGCGGGCATCGGCGCCGAGCGCTGGCTCGGCGTGACGGTCGTCTTCGTCGCCGGCCTGCTCACGTTGTTCTCCATGATGAAGATCTGGACGTCCGCCTTCTGGGGCACGCCGGCGCAGCCGGCGGCCGCGCCGCCGCGCGCGGGTGCGCTTCTCGCCGTCGGCCTGCTGGTGTCGTTCTCGGTGACGCTGGCCGCGGCGGCCGATCCGCTCTGGCGCTATGCCGAGGCGACGGCGACGCAGCTCCTCGACGTGCCCTCGTACGTCGCGGCGGTGGCGCCGGCGCTGCCGGCGGGAGGGGGGCGATGAGCCCGTTCCATCGTCCCCTCTACACGACGCTGCTCGCGCTCGTGTGGGTGATGCTCCAGGCCGACTTCACGCTCGGCCAGCTCGCGCTCGGCTATCTCGTCGCCGCGGGCATCGTGTGGGCCTGCGGCAACTTCGCGGCCCCGCAGGTGACGCTGCGACGGCCCACGGTCGCGCTGCGGCTGGCGTGGGAGTTCGTGCGCGAGGTGGTGATGGCGAATCTCCAGGTGGCGTGGATCATCGTCCAGCCGCGCCCGCCCATCCGTCCGGCGTTCATCGTGGTGCCGCTCGACCTGCGCGACGACCTCGAGATCACCGCCTTCGCGAACATGATCACGCTGACGCCCGGAACGTTGACGGTCGACGTCGCGCCCGACCGCTCCGCGCTCTACGTCCACTGCCTGGCCGTCGACGACGTCGACGCCGTCCGGGCCCAGCTCAAGCGGCAGTTCGAAGCGCCGCTGGCGCAGGCGGTGACGTGCTCGCCGTCGTGACCGCGATCACGGCATCGGGCCTGGCGATCTCGCTGGCGCTCTGCCTGTGGCGGCTGGTGATCGGCCCGGCGACGGTCGATCGCCTGCTCGCGCTCGACACGATGACCATCAACGTGATCGCGCTGCTGGCCGTGCTGTCGATCCACCTGCGGACCGACGTCTACATGGGCGCCATCCTCGTCCTCGGGCTGCTCGGCTTCGTGGGAACGGTGGCCATCGCCAAGGCGCTGATGCGAGGGCGCATCATTGAGTGAGCTCGACGAGCTCGTCGCCAGCGTGCTGCTGCTGGTGGGGCTGTTCTTCACGCTCGTGGGCTCGATCGGCCTCGTGCGCCTGCCCGACTTCTACACGCGCATGCACGCCCCGACGAAGGCGGCGACCCTCGGAGTGAGCACGATGCTGGCGGCGGTGGTGGTGGCGCTGCCGGAGCGCTCGCCGTCGGTCGCGTTCCAGGCGGCGCTCGCGATCGTCCTGCTCTTCGTGACGGCGCCCATCGGCGCCCACATGCTCGCCCGCGCCGCGCGCGGGGCCGGCGTGCGCGCGTGCCCCGAGACGCACGTCGACGAGCTGCCGCCGGCGGAGCCGGAGCGGGCGGGCGAGGGTCCGGCCGGGCGCTGACGGCTTGCGACGGCCGAGCCTCCGGGCGACACGGGGGGCATGGCGCGCATCCACTCGAGCTGTCTCTGCGGCGACGTGGCCTGGTCGGTCGACGGCCCGCTCGCCTTCGTCCACCATTGCCACTGCCAGCGCTGCCGGAAGGCGCACGGCACCGCGTTCGCGACGTTCGGGCTCTTCCCGGCGGCGTCGCTGCGCTGGGAGCGCGGGCAGGACGGCGTCGTGCGCTTCGCCTCGTCGCCCGTCTACACGCGTGCCTTCTGCGGCCGCTGCGGGACGATCGTGCCGAGCGGGGCCGCCGCCTTCGAGGATCTCGCCGAGACGCCGCTCGGTCCGCTCGACTCGGGCGTGACGGCGCGACCGGAGTCGCACATCTTCGTGGGCTCGAAGGCGCCCTGGTACCGGATCGACGACGGCCTCGTGCAGTTCGAGACGTATCCCGGCGGCGTCCCCGACACGCCGGCGCCGCAGCCGGACCTCGTCTCGCCGGCGCCGTCGGGCGAGGGCACGCGCGGGAGCTGTCTCTGCGGCGGCGTCGCATTCGTCGCGCCGGGCGCGCCGCTGCGTGCGGCGAGCTGTCACTGCGGGCGCTGCCGCAAGGCGCGCGCCGCGGCGCACGCGGCGAACTACTTCACCACGCGCGACGGCCTGCGCTTCACACAGGGCGAGGAGCTGCTGGCGTCGTACAAGATGCCCGCGGCGCGCTACTTCATGCAGGTGTTCTGCCGGCGCTGCGGGGCGAAGATGCCGCGCACCGACGCGGAGCGGAACATCGCCGTGATCCCGCTCGGCAGCCTCGACGACGCGCCGCCGATCGTGCCCGAGATGCACATCTTCGTCGCCTCGAAGGCGCCCTGGTTCGAGCTCCCGGCGGACGGCCTGCCGCGCCACGCCGAGGGCATGCCCGCGTAGCGTGGCGCTACTTGCGGCCGGCGCGCGGCTTCGCCGGCGTCGCGCCCTTGATGCGCGTGCGGCGCGCGGCGTCGCGGGCGGCGATCTTGCGCGGCGGCAGCAGCTCGGGCTCGGTCTCGATCTTCTGGGCGAGGAAGATGGCGGCGTCGAGCTTGTAGAAGCTGCGCTTGCGGTACCAGCGCAGCGCCGCCTCGTTGTTCTCGGCGACCTCGAGCACGAGGTGCGTGCAGCCGCGGACGCGGGCGAGGTGCGCGAGCTGCTCCAGCATGAACGTACCCACGCCGCGGCCCTGGTAGTCGGGGTGCGCCGCCAGCTCCTCGACGTAGAGCGGGCGCATGCCGCGCTTCTCGAAGTAGCGCGGGTTGATCCACGAGTCGTCGCCGCCGACGTCGGACGCGCACTCGGCGTAGCCGACGATGCGGTCGCCGACCTCGAAGACGAGCTGCTCGACCTCCTCGTCGTCGTAGACGTCCTCGAAGTGCCGTTTCGAGAGGGGCCGCTGGTACTCCACCGTCTCGCGGTTCACGTCCCGGAAGCAGAGCTTCAGGAACTCCCACGTGCGGTTGAGGTCGCGCCGGTGCAGGCGGCGGACGCGGACCTCGACCGGGACGTGGGCGGCGTCGGGCGGCGGCGATTTCGGCATGGAGCGGGGTCGAGCCTGCCACCGACCCCCGGTGCGGTTCAATCCGCCGTCAGAAGACCACGAACTGCGAGAACTGGATCTCGCGCGCGATCGGGCGTCCGGCGACCCGGTTCACCTCGGCCACCATCTGCAGGCGCAGCGACTCCCGCGCGACGGGAGAGCTCACCATGTAGCGGCTCTTGGTGCGCATCAGGGCCACGAGCGCCTTCTTGATGTCGAGGTAGTTGCGGTTGAACGAGAGGTCGCCCCAGCGGCCGCTCAGCTGGACGTCGGCCGCGAAGACGCAGCCGCCGTCGAACAGCGGCGCGCGCGTGCGCGACACCCGCCCGACGTGCTCGCCGGGCATGCCCGTGCTCGGCGGACGCTGGCCCCAGTAGGCGAGCGCGACCGCGACGACGAGCGCGATGGCGCTCCAGGCGATCGGTCCGGGCATGCGGTCTCGGCGCACGGCGACGTCGGAAGCAAGGCGTGCGCCACGTCGGGAACCCGTCGACACGGGGCGTTGCGCGCGCCCGGAGCGACGGGAACGCGACGCCGGGTGCGTCCGTGTGCCGCTCGCGTGCCGCCGGCGCGGGCGTCGTGCACGGATTTGTCCGGCGCGCCGCGGCGGGGCGGTCCGCCCCGCCGCGCCACGCGCGGAGTCACCCATCGTTGCGGGCAGGCTCACCGTTCGCCGGACTTCCCGAAATCACCAAGTGCGGGTTCAATCGGCGGCGAAGAGGAGGTTGCGTGATGGGACCGACACACCTCGACGAGTGGCTTCCTGCGACGGCTTCCGAGCCGCGTCGGCGGGTGACGACCCGCCCGGCGATTCCCCGGGAGCGGTCGGACGCCGAGCGTGCGCTCGGTCGCGCACGGCTGGCGCTGTGGCGGCTCGAGCGGACGATCCTTGCCCGCGACGAGCGCATCCGCGGCGCCGTCGACGCCGTCGCGGTCGCGGCGGCGGAGCTCGGCCATGCCGATGCGGTCGTGCTGTCGCTCGCCGGCGGCGCGCAGCGCACGATCGCTTCGGCGGGGCTGCGGCCTGCGTTGCGCGATCCGGCGGATCCGCCGGACGCGGCGGTGGCCTACGCCGTGCCGGTCGCGAGCCATGGCCGGACGCTGGGCGTCCTCTGGGTGGGGCGCGAGCGCCACTATCCCTTCACCGCCCGCGAGCTGGAGCGGATGGGCGTGCTCGCCGAGGCCCTCGCGCTCGCGCTCGTGCGCTCGGACCCGGAGGTCTGATCAGAGCCGGCGGTGCTCGAGGCAGGGCATCTCGCGGCGCACGCGCACGACGTAGTCCCGATCGATTTCCGCCATGGCCAGCCCCTCGCCCTCGGGGGCTTCGGCCAGGACCGTGCCCCAGGGGTCCACGATCATCGAATGACCGAAATCCAGATGACCGTGGGCACTGGGGCCGGTCTGGTTCGCCGCCAGCAGATAGCACTGGCTCTCGATCGCCCGCGCCCGGCAGAGCACGGCCCAGTGCGCCGCGCCGGTGACGAACGTGAAGGCCGACGGCAGCGTCAGCAGCTCGGCGCCCGCCGCCACCTGACGGCGAAACAGCTCGGGGAAGCGCAGATCGTAGCAGACCGCCATGCCGATCGTGCCGAGCTCGGTCGAGACCGTCACGACCTGGGTGCCCGGCGCGCGCGCGTCGGACTCGCGGACCGACACCCGTCCCGGCAGTTCGACGTCGAACAGATGGATCTTGCGGTAGGACGCGGCGATCTCGCCGCTGGGTGAGACGAGCACGCTCGTGTTCCAGCTGCGGCCGCCGCCGTCGTGCGGACCGCGCTCGAGCACCGAGCCCATGCAGAGCCAGACGCACGTCTCGCGCGCGACCGCGGCCAGCGCGTCGCTCGTCGGCCCGGGGATGGTCTCGGCCTGATCGGATTCGGCCTCGCGCGGGCCGCGCCAGGCGAACACCTCGGGCAGGACCACGAGCCGTGCCCCGCGCGCGGCGGCGGTGCGGACGAGCTCGCTCGCGCGTCCGACGTTGCGTGCGCGGTCGGCTCCGGAGGCCATCTGCGCGACCGCGGCGACGAAGCGACGCATGCGCATCCGCGTAACGAGCCGTGCCGCGCGCGTCAAATGAATCGCGACCCGCCCCCCGACCGGGTGGCGCATCCAGTCCCGCTTCGTGGATTGCCTTCCAAACGCGACTCCTTCCTTGACAACCGGCACGTCGTATAGTTTTGACGTTTTCGCGGTGGGAGGTGTGGTCGTGGAGAGGCCGCGCTGGCTCGGAGGAGCCGCGCACCGGTCGTGCTTTGGAGTCACTCGCGGAGCGCTCGTGTGCCGTCCGCCGTGGCTCGAGGCGCCACGACGCGTCGCCGTCCGCTGATTCGGCAAGTGCCGGCAGGAGGGGTTGGGATGGACGTGATGAACCGGTGGGGACGAACGGGGTTGGTGGGACTGCTGGCCGGGGCGTTGCTCGCGGCGGGACTCGCCATAGCCCAGCCCGCGGCGGCCCAGGGCATCTGCAACGCGCGCAACTGCGGCAAGAAGCAGACGCGCGTGAGCCTCGACTGCAAGACCTGCAAGCCGAACAAGAAGCGGCCTGCGATCCAGGTCTGCCGTGCCGTCTGCCAGAAGCCGAACGGCAAGCTGAAGAAGAAGAAGTACCCGAAGTGCCCGAAGAAGTCCCCGTCGACCGGATGTACCAACTGACGGGGCGATGTCCGGCGTAGCACCATCCACGTGGAAAGCTCCGAGATCGTCCCGGCGTCGTGAAGCGGGGGGGCGTCTGCCCCCCGTCTCCGGGCGCGGCGTCTGTGCCCTCGTGTGCTTCGGGCTCGCGCTCGGCGGGGCCGGATGCGGCCTCCAGCGCGACGTCGGGCTTTCCACGCCGCCGGAGAACGTCGCCGTGCGCGACGTCGTCAGCGAGCGTGATCGCGAGCGCCTCCAGGCGCTCGCCGCGGAGCGCAGCGGCGGCGATCCGCGCCGCGGCTACCGCATCGGACCCGACGATCTGCTCGAGGTCCGCATCCCCGAGCTGCTCGAGTCCGGCAACAGGGGACCGGCCGAGCTGTCGCGCGGCATCGTCGCGGCCACGGTGCCCGGCGTGCCGACCTTCACCCAGGGCTTCCGCGTCGGCGCCGACGGCGTGATCACGCTGCCGCTCCTCGGGCCGGTGCGGGCCGAAGGGCTCACCACCAGCGAGCTCGAGGCCCTGCTGGCGCAGCGGCTGGTCCGCGCCGACATCCTGCGCAAGCCGCAGGTGACGGTCAGCCTCGCCGAGTACCGCAGCGGCGTCGTGGCCGTCATGGGGACGGTCGAGAAGCCGGGCCTGTATCCGGTCACGCGTCCCGGGGCGACGATCGCCGACGTGGTCTGGGCCGCGGGCGGTCCGACGAAGGAGGCCGGCCGCATCGTCGCCTTCACGCCGGCCGGCCAGGCCGACCCGATCCGCCTCGATCTGGAGACGCTGATCCAGCCCGACAGCGACGAGGAGCGCCGCATGAACGTGCGCGTCGCCGCCGGCGACGTGGTGAGCATCTCGCCCGCCGGCAACGTCCTGGTCGACGGCTGGGTCGAGAAGCCCGGCGCCTACCCGGTGACGCGCGGCCTCACGCTGGCGGGCGCGATCGCCGCCGCGGGCGGCAACCACTTCGCCGCCGATCGCCGGCAGGCCGTGGTGAAGCGCAGCGTCGGGCCGAACGAGCAGAAGATGTACGTGGTCGATCTCGACGCCGTCGCCAGCGGCGCCGCGCCCGACATGCCGCTCGCCGACGGCGACGTCGTCAGCGTGCCGCCGTCGACCGCGCGCCTGATCCCATGGGGCATGTGGAAGGTCACGACCGGCATGGTCGCCATCGGCGCCAGCATCCCGATCTTCTGAGCCATGGCCCGCAACGCGATCGTTCCCGCGAACGGTGGGCCGCCACCCGGACGGCCGCGGGCAGCGGTGGCCGCCGACGTCATCGACGCCGAGTTCGCCGACGCGCCGCGCGTCGACCTGCGCGAGTACCTGCGCATCCTGCACAAGTATCGTTGGCTGGCGGCGACCTGCTTCGGGCTGACGCTGGCGCTCGCGATCCTGGTGACGCTGATCACCCCGCGCACCTATACGGCGACCACGCGCCTCCAGGTCGCGAAGCAGTCGCCGATCCAGCTGAAGCTCGCGGAGAACGTGCTCAGCGTCGGCGACGACGAGCGCAACGTCGCCGGCTCGTCGAGCTTCCTCGCCACGCAGGTGGCGATCCTGAAGAGCCGCGACCTCGCCGAGCGCGTCATCCGCACGCACCGGCTCGACCAGAGCGAGGCGTTCCGCGACCCCGGCTCGGGGCGCGGCGGGCTGCTCGAGGTGAGCGGTCGCCTGCTCAACCTGCTGCGGCCGCGCGGCTGGGAGGGACCGACGCAGCTCGCCCAGTTCGGGGAGCCGCCCGGAGCGGTCGAGGTCGCTCCCGAGCTCATCACCACCTATCTCGACTACCTCGGCGCCGCCGAGGTCCGCGGCACGGATCTCGTCGACATCACCTTCTCGACGCCCGCCCCGAGCCTGTCCGCCTTTCTCGCCGCCGCCCACACGCAGGCCTACATCGAGGCCAACGACGAGGCCCGGCTGGTGACCAACGTCACTGCGAAGGCGTTCCTCGGCGAGCAGCTGCGCGAGGCGCGCGACAAGATCGACCGCGCCGAGGCGGCGCTGCGCGCCTTCGCCGCCGAGCACCCGAGCGTCGCGATCGATCAGGAGCACAAGGTCGTCACGCAGCGCATCGTCGAGCTGTCGACCCTGCTGACGAAGGCCGAGGGCACGCGTCTGGCGTTCGAGACGCGCTACGAGTTCCTCACCCGCAAGGACGCCGATCCGACCGCGTACTTCCTCGACGCCGCCGGCGTGCAGAAGCTGCGCCTCGCGCTGCTCGATCTCGACGCGCGCCGGGCCTCGATGGCCGACCGCATCGGCGCGAACCACCCGGAGATGGTGGCGCTCGACCTCCAGCGCGCCGCGCTCGCGAAGCAGCGCGACGCCGAGGTGAAGCGCGAGGTCGCCGCCGTGCGCGCGAAGCACCAGGCGCACGAGCTGCGCGAGCAGCGCCTGCGCGAGAAGGTGGAGCAGCAGGAGCTGGCGGCGCTCAAGCTGCAGGGCATGGCGGCCCGCTACGAGCTGCTCAAGAAGGACGTCGGCACGGCCCGCTCGCTGCGCGACTCGTTGCTGAAGCAGCAGATGGAGACCGCGGTGAACTCGGAGCTGACGCCGACGAACGTCCGCATCGTCGACCGCGCCGAGGTGCCGCTGTTCGCCGCGAAGCCGAACGTGAAGCTGAACGTCGTGCTGGGCGCGTTCCTCGGCGTGCTGTTCGCGGTCGGCGCGACCCTGGTCGCCAACTACTTCGACTCGAGCGTGAAGAGCAGCGAGGAGGTCGAGACGCTCCTCCAGCTGCCGACGCTGGCCGTGATCCCGAGCTTCGAGCGCCGCGCGCCCGTGGCGCGGCCGGCGGCGGACGTGCCGGCGCCTGCGGGCGCGCGCGCCGCCGACCTGGTCGTGTTCCGCGAGCCGAAGTCGATGGTCGCCGAGGCGTTCCGCTCGATGCGCACGGCCGTGCTCTTCTCGACGCCCAACGCGCCGCCGCGCGTGCTCGTCGTCACCAGCGCCGCCGCCAGCGAAGGCAAGACGTCGACCAGCCTGAACCTCGCGAGCACGCTCGCGGCGTCGGGCTCGCGCACGCTGCTGATCGACGCCGACCTGCGCCGGCCGTCGTGCCACCGCGCCTTCGGCATCGCGAACGACACCGGCCTGTCGCGCTACCTCGCCGGCCAGGTGGAGCTCGACGACGTGATCCGGGTGCTCGACGTGCCGAACCTGCTCTTCGTGCCCGCCGGCCCGACGCCGCCGAACCCGGCCGAGCTGGTCGGCTCGGAGCGCATGCGCGACACGCTCGAGAGGCTGCGCGACGACTACGACTTCGTCATCGTCGACTCGCCGCCGACGCTGCCGGTGACCGACGCCGTGCTCCTCGGCCGCGAGGCCGACGGCGTGGTGCTGGTCGTGAAGGGCAACGACACCCCGCGCGAGCTGGTGAAGCGGGCGCGCGACCAGCTCCAGCAGGCCGGCGTCCACATCCTCGGCGCGCTCGTGAACAACGTGCAGGGCGGCTGGGGCTCGCTCTACGGCTACGGGCGCTACTACGGCGGCTACTACGGCTACGGCGTGGGGCCGGGGGAGGCGCAGGCGTCGTGATCGACCTGCGCGGCGAGCGGCTCGACCGGCTGGTGCTGCTGGGCCTGCAGGGCCTCGTCGTGGTGGTGCCGCTCCTCCTCGGCGGCGTGCACGAGCGCACCCTCCAGCTCGCCTGCCCGATCGTCCTCGCGCTCCTCGCCGCGACGGTGTGGCGCCGGTGGCAGCTCGGCACGACCGACGGCGCACCCGGCGTCGCGGCGCTGGCGGCGTTCGTGCTGCTCGGCGTGCTGACGACGTTGCCGCTGCCGCCGCTCGTGCTCGGCTGGCTCGCACCCGGCGCCGAGGCGCTGTTCCGCGCCAACCTGCCGGGATGGCCCGACGCCGGCGGGTGGGCCGCGTGGCGCGCGACCGCGCTCGAGCCGTTCGCGGTGTCGGTCGAGCTGCTGCGCTTCGCGATCGGCTTCGGGACCTTCGCGGTGATCGTGGCCTATCCGTGGAGCGAGACCGCGCACGGCGAGCCGGGGCGCACGCGGACGTTCCGCGTCCTCTTCCTCACGCTCGCGGCCACCGCCCTCGGGCTCGCGGTCGTCGCCTTCGCGCAGGAGGCGGTGGGCAACGAGCAGGTCCTGTGGGTGATGCCCGCCGAGCGCGCGCGGGCACGCCAGGCCGGTCCCTTCGTCAACCCGAACCACTTCGCCGCCTGGCTCGAGATGGTGCTGCCGGCGCTGGTCGCCTACGCCTGCGCCGTCGAGCGGCGGGTGCGCCGCCGGGTGCTCGACGCGGTCGACTCGGGCCGCGGCGTCGGCGTGCAGGCGCGGCGGGCCTGGGCGGCGGCGCTGATCGCCAACCAGGGACGGCTGTGGCCGCCGATGGCCGCGATCGCGGTCGTCGTCGTGGTGCTCGCCGCGCACCTCGCGACCGACTCCCGCGGTGGCCGCGCGGCGCTGCTCTCCGGCCTCGCGGTGGTCGGCGTCGGCGTCCTCGCGCAGCGCGGTCCGAAGCGCCTGCGGGCGCCCGTCCGCCGCGCGGCGCCGCTCCTGGTCGCGGGGCTGGTCGTGGCCTCCGTCGGCTCGTTCGTCGTGCTCGGCTTCGGCGGGGACGAGACGGGCGCCGAGGCCGTGCTCGAGCAGGCCGACGTCGGCCTCGGCGAGCGGCTCGCGGTCGGGGTCCAGGGCCTCGGAGTGGTCGCCGAGCATCCGATCGTCGGGGCCGGGCTGGGCTCGTGGATGCACGCGTATCGCCCGTTCCAGGCGCCGCCGGTCGAGGACGGCATCTGGGATCACGCCCACGACGACTACCTGGAGCTCGCCGCCGAGACCGGGGTCGCGGGGGTGCTCGTGGCGCTCGTGTTCGCCGTCGCCGTGACGCGCGCCTTCCGCCGCCGGGCGACGCCCCCGGGCGAGCGCCGCCGCCGGCGCGACGTGCCCCGCTTCGACGATCCCTTTGCCGACGCCGACTGGCTGGCGGCGCTCGGTGACGTCTCGCTGCTGCGCTGGGGTCTCGTGGGCGGCGTGGTCGCGATCCTCGTGCACAGCTTCGTCGACTTCGGCCTGCGCATGCCGGCCAACCTGCTGCTGCTGATGGTCGTGCTCGGGCTCCTCGTGCTCTCGGTGCCGCCGCGCCCGGCGCCGCGCATGGTGCTCGCCCCGGCCGCGCTGCTCGCGACGCTGCTCCTCGCCGCGATCCCGGTGGTGCGCGAGGACTGGCGCGGGCTCACGGGCGACGCCCCGCGCTCGGTCGACGGTGCGCTCGAGGCGGTCGACGACCTGTCGCTCGAGGACGACGACGCGGCCACCCTCGCGATGGCGCGCCGGGCGCTCGAGCTGTCGCCGGCGAGCCGCGAGGTGCACGAGGCCTTCGCGGAAGTCGTCGGTCCGGGCGCGGACGGCGACGCGGCGCTGCGGCGGGCGGTGGCGCTCGAGCCCTGGGCGCCGGAGGTGCGCGACCGCCTCGGGCTCCAGCTCTGGGCGCAGGGCAAGCGCGCCGAGGCGCTCGCGGAGCTCGAGGAGTCGATGTTCCGCTACCCGCACCTCGACACCCACGCCTACCTCGATCCCGAGAGCGACTTCTTCCCGCCCGCCAACGCCGAGCAGCTGCGCAAGGAGCTCATCGAAGGCGAGACGGTGAGCGCGCGGCTGGCGCAGCTCGATCCCGACATGACCGCCGCCGTCGAGCGCGGCCTCCAGCGCGCGCTCGCCGAGCACCCCGGCGGCAGCGACCGCACGGCGGTGATGCAGAACGTCATCACCCTGCTCGAGGCGCGCCAGCGCTGGCGCGAAGCGGCCGAGGCGCTGCGCGGCCAAGCCGCCCAGCGGCTCGACGACACCGAGGCGCTCGCCCGCGCCGCCCGCAACTTCCTCAAGGTGGACGACTACGCCGCCGCCGAGGAGACGCTCCTCACCGCCATCACCCGCTCGCCCGAAGAGGGCGGGCTGTACCGCAAGCTCGCCGTCGACGTGTACGCACGCCGCGGCGACTTCGATCTGGCCGACACCATCCTCGAGGCCGGCGAGCGCAACGCCGTCGACCTGACGCCGGTCTACCGCGGCGTCACCGACGTCCTCACGCAACGAGAGATCGCACGTCCGTCACCGACAGGCGCGTCCGACTTGCACGACGATCCCCTCCTCATCGGGGAGGGGGATGCGGAGGAGCTCGATGCGGAATGAACGGCCGTTGCGGGTGCTGCGGATCATCGACCGGCTGAACGTCGGCGGCCCGACGAAGCACGTCACCTGGCTGACGGCGGGCCTCGCGTCCGCCGGTGCAGAGACGACGCTGGTCACGGGCACGATCGCGCCGGGCGAAGGCGACATGAGCTGGTTCGCGCGCGACGCGGGCGTCGCCCCGGTCGTGCTGCCGACCATGAGCCGGGCCCTCGGCCTCGCCGACGTCCGGGTCGCGTGGCAGCTCTATCGCCTGATGCGCCGGCTGCGGCCGGACGTCGTGCACACGCACAAGGCCAAGGCCGGTGCGGTGGGCCGCGCGGCCGCGCTGCTGTACCGCTGGACGACGCCGTCGGCCCTCGTCGGCCGGCCGCGGCCCCTGGCGGTGGTGCACACGTTCCACGGCCACGTCTTCCACGGCTACTACGGGCGGCTCGCCTCGCGCGCGTTCGTGTGGATCGAGCGCGTGCTCGCACGGCTCGGGACCGATCGCATCGTCACCATCAGCGCGCAGCAGCGCAGCGAGGTCGTCGGCCGCTACGCCGTCGGCACGCCGCAGCAGACCGTCGTGGTGCCGCTCGGGCTCGACCTGCCGGAGCCCGGCGACGGCGCGCGCGTGCGCGCCGAGCTGGGGATGGCCGACGGCGAGGTGCTGATCGGCATCGTCGGGCGGCTCTGCGAGGTGAAGGACCACGCGACCATGCTCGCCGCGTTCGTGCAGCTCGTCGCCGGCGGCGTGCACGCCCGCTTGGCGATCGTGGGCGACGGCCATCTGCGCGCGGAGCTCGAGGCCGCGGCGCGCGCGGCCGGCGTCGCGGAGCGGGTGCATTTCCTCGGCTTCCGCGACGACATGGCCGACGTCTACGCGGCGCTGGACGTCTGCGCGCTGACGTCGGTGAACGAAGGCACGCCGCTCACGCTGCTCGAGGCGATGGCCTGCGGGCGGCCGGTGGCGGCGACGGCGGTCGGCGGCGTCGTCGACATCCTCGGCGCGCGCCAGCGCAGCGCCGACGGGGTGGCGATCTGGGAGCACGGCGTCACCGCGCCGGCGGGCGACGCGGCGGCCTTCGCCGTGGCGCTGCGCCACCTGGCTCTGCGGCCCGCGGCGCGGAGCCTCATGGGCGCGAGCGGGCGCGCCTGGGTGATGGCCAACATGACGGCCGATCGCCTGATCCGGGACATGGGGCGGTTGTACGAGCGGCTCGCCAGAGAGCGGGC
This sequence comes from bacterium, assembly GCA_026129405.1. Classification (NCBI taxonomy): domain Bacteria; species bacterium. The sequence goes on along the minus strand of JAHCID010000001.1, from coordinate 269,024 downwards.
GATCGTGCGGGAAGGGGTGTGGGATGCGGGTGCTGATCACGGGCGGAGCGGGGTTCATCGGGTCGCATTTGACCGAGCGCTACCTGATGCGCGGGGACTCGGTGTGCACGATCGACGATCTGTCGACGGGGTCGATCGAGAACATCCGGCCGTTCAAGGACCATCCGCGCTACCGCTACCACATTGATTCCGTCCAGAACGTTCCCCTGACCGCGGAGCTGGTCGACGAGGCGGACGTCGTCATCCACCTCGCCGCCGCCGTCGGCGTGCGGCTCATCGTCGAGAGCCCGGTGCGGACGATCGAGACCAACATCCAGGGCACCGAGGTGGTGCTCTCGCTGGCGGCGAAGAAGCGCCGCCGCGTGCTGATCGCCTCGACGTCGGAGGTGTACGGCAAGCGCGTCGAGGTGCCGTTCCGCGAGGACGACGACCTCGTCATGGGCCCGACCAGCAAGGGCCGCTGGAGCTACGCCTGCTCGAAGGCGATCGACGAGTTCCTGGCGCTCGCCTACTGGAAGGAGAAGCGCGTCCCGACCACGATCGTGCGTCTCTTCAACACCGTCGGCCCGCGCCAGACCGGCCGCTACGGCATGGTCGTGCCGACGATGGTGCGCCAGGCGCTGCGCGAGGAGCCGATCACCGTCTACGGCGACGGCACCCAGAGCCGCTGCTTCGGGCACGTGTCCGACGTGGTCGGCGCGCTCGTGGCGCTCGCCGAGCACGAGCAGTCGATCGGCGAGGTCTTCAACGTCGGCAACGACGGCGAGATCACGATCGGCGAGCTGGCCGCGCGCATCAAGCGCATGACGGGGTCGCCGTCGCCGATCGAGCTCGTCCCCTACGAGCAGGCGTACGAGGCGGGTTTCGAGGACATGCTGCGCCGCGTGCCCGACCTGACGAAGCTGAAGCGCCTCGTCGACTACCGCCCGCAGTACGATACCGATCGCATCCTCGAGAGCGTCATAGGCTACGAGGTGGAGAAGATGACCCGCCGGAACGTTCCGGCCGTGCACTTCGGCGTCCACGTGTGAGTGCATGGTCCGCGTCCTCGCCGCCGCGCTGTCGACCCTCGTCCTCGGTCTGATCCTCGTCCCCATGGTGCGTACCCTCGCGCGGCGCGTGGGTATGGTGGCGGCGCCCCGCAAGGACCGCTGGCACTCGCAGCCGACGGCGCTGCTCGGCGGCGTCGGCATCTTCGTCGCGTTCGCGATCGGCGTCGCCGTCTTCCACGACGACCTCGGCGAGGCCGTGCCGATCCTGGCCGCGTCGGCTTTCCTGTTCCTCGTCGGCCTCGTCGACGACGTGGTGCAGATCCGGCCGCTCACGAAGCTCGCCGCACAGGTGCTCGCCGCCGGCGGCATCGTCGCCTCCGGCCTCGTGCTGCCCTGGGCGCACGAGCCCGCGGTCGACGCCGCGCTGGCGATGCTGTGGATCGTCGGCATCACCAACGCGGTGAACCTGCTCGACAACATGGACGGCCTCGCGGCCGGCATCGCCGCCATCGCCTGCGTCTTCCTCGGCATCACCTTCGCGACCAACGGCCAGTGGGACATGGCCGTCCTGCCGGCCCTCGTCGCCGGCGCCGCCGCGGGCTTCCTCGTCTACAACTTTAAGCCGGCGTCCATCTTCATGGGCGACTCCGGCTCGATGTTCCTCGGCTGCCTCCTCGGCGGTTTCGCCCTGCTCAGCAGCTACGGCCGCTCGCGCAGCGTGGCGTCGGTACTGCTGACGCCCGTGCTCATCATGATGATCCCGATCCTCGACACCACGCTGGTGGCGATCACGCGCCGCCTGCGCGGCCAACCGGTGTCGGTCGGCGGGCGGGATCACACCTCGCACCGGCTGGTGGCGCTGGGCGCGTCGGAGCGGCGGGCGGTGCTGATTCTGTACGCGGTCGCGGCGGCGTCGGGCGCGGTGGCGGTCGTCGTGCGCGAGCTGCGCGTCGATGCGCTGCTGGCGGTGATCCCGGGCTTCGCGCTGGCGGTGCTGTTCTTCGCGCTCTACCTGGGCATGGTGCCGGTGCGGGAGCGGTCGGCGGTGGGGGGCGGGCCGGTCGTCATGCCACAGCGGCGCGCGACGATGGTGATGCTCGATGCCGCACTATGCGCTCTCGCCTACGTATCGGCCTTCGCGATCCGGTGGGACTGGGACCTTCCGCCGGATCAGACCGACGTTCTCGTCGGCACGCTCCCTATGGTGGTGGTCGCGGAGATGAGCGCGCTGTGGCTGGGCGGCATGTATCGCGTGCGGTGGAACGAGCCGAGCGTCGACACCATCGCGGTGATCGGGCGCTCGGCGATCGTTGCGGCAGCGATGGCCGGAATCGCGGTGCTCATGGCGTATGGGTTTTCCGGTCCGTCGCGCGGGGCGCTCGTTTTGAACGGATTGCTCGTTCTCATCGCCGTGACTGGAAGCCGGCTCGCCGTGGCGATACTCCAGCGTCTCATCGCGGGAGACACTGGGATGGAGCAGCGTACACGTTCCGTGGTCATCTTCGGCGCGAGCGAAGATGGTGCGTTCCTGGCTCGCGAGATGGCCAAGAATCCGGGGTATCAGCGGGTTCCCGTCGGATTTCTTGAGCACGATACCGCGCGAGTGGGGGACGTTTTCAGCGGATTGCCGGTTCTGTCCGCGAGCCAGGTAACCCAGATGCAGGGCCTGGCACGCGTCGACGAAGTCCTCGTTTTCTCCCGCTCCGATGTCGCATCGGACGAGCTTCCGACCATCGGTATCCCGATCCGGCGCGTCCGGCTTCGTGTGGACTGACATGGAGCCGACGGCTCCCGGCACCGCTCCCGTCTACTCGGTTCCCGCTCGCCGGCTGTTCTCCGAAGACTTTTGGCTCGGGGCGCTGTGGTTCGCGACTCTAGTGCAGGCGGTCGTGGTCGCGACCCACGCCCCTGCCGGGCGTAGCGATCACGGCTTCGAGTTCGCCCTAGCCAATGTCCTGGTCGTGATCGGCCTGTTCAGCCACTGTGCGCTGTCTCTGCGCCGCGGACATCTCGAGATGCCCTGGCTCGGCTTCCTGTTTCCGCTGGCGTTCGTTCTCTTCCACTTCGGGACATTCGGCCTCGATCATCGCTGGTACGCGCCAGAGTTCTTCGGCTACGCCTGGCAGGTCGCCAGTCTCGGTCTGCTATCGTGGCTCTGCGGTTACGATCTTACGCGCGGGAGGCGGCGCATCCGACGGCGCCCAGTGTTCACGATCGGAGGTAGGGCGATCAGTCCTCTTCAGGCGGGGACGGTGTTGTTGGTCGCCAAGATGGGCTTCGTCCTGTCCGTCGCACTGCAGGCGTCGCTCCCGTTGAGCTATGGCGCCGTGGCGTTCTTCACCCGAGTCTACGGGAAGGAGGCCCTCACCCCTACTGGCGATAACTGGCAAGCGTACCTCTATGCCCTTGGGGGCATCACGATGGCGCCATCGCTTGTCACGCTTGCTGTGGCTAGCGTTGGGGCTTCCGGCAGGCTTTTCCCAACCCGTCGCTGGGCGATTGCTGTCGGCCTCTACCTCGCAACGTTCCTGCTCGAGGGGGATCGTGGGGAGCTAACGGCAGCAGTGCTACCGCTGGTGTTCGTGCGTCACTATTGGGTGCGCCGCATTCCCTGGAGGTACGGCGTCATCCTTGTCGCCGTAGGCCTGACCATGTTCGGGACCCTCAAGCTGTACAGGGGGAAGAAGGATGTGGTCGCGGCGGTTACCCAGACGTTCCAGGTCTCGACGTACGAGATGCTGATGCACGAGATGGGGAACACGCTCGATACCGTGGTGCGGTCGATGGCGCTGGTGCCAACGCGCGAGAACTACTTTGCTGGAAAGACCTACCTGTGGGCGCTCGCGCGCGCGCTGCCGAATGTGTCGCTGCAGCCGCGCGATTGGGGGTTCGTCTCTTCGGTCTGGATCGTGGAGAAAACGGCACCCGACGTCGCCGCGCGGTTCGGCGGCTTCGGGTACTCAGTTGTCGCAGAAGCCTACATCAATTTCGGGGGGGTGGGGGCGGGGGCATTCCTGTGTGTCATTGGATTGCTGACGGGCACCCTAGAGAGAAGGCTCGCGGGGCCTCGTGTGAGCATCTGGGCCATTGTGCTCGTGCTTCTGTTCGAGATGGCGCTGCTGATGCACGTGCGGAATACGGCCGTGATCTTCGTGCGTGGGTTCATCTGGACGGCCGCGATCGTGCTCATGCTGCGCGCGACCAGTAGTGTCTTGTTCGTCTCCCGTCCCCGCCGCCCCCTAAAACACTCGGTGATGGGATCAGGGCGGGAAATAGCGGCCGGGAACCCGCCACTAGTGGAGGGGGCTACGACCTGATGTCCCCCGGTCTGCCGTTGTGGGGCGGCGCGATAATGGTAGGCGCGGCTGGGGTGGCGCAGGGCCTCGACCTCGTAGCGACTCTTCTAGTCACGCGTGCCCTCGGGTTGGACCTGTTCGGGGCACTGGTCGCCGCGCGGGCGGTGACGGGCCTTCTCGCCGCCGTCCTTGGCTTTCGGGGATGGGAGGGCGTGCTAGCCTTCGCTCCCCGTCTTGAGCGCGACGGTGACTACGCAGGCGCGCGAGCGCTCGTGTCGATGGCCCTGCTGGCCGAGGGATGCGTCGCCGCGGTAGGCGCCGTGGTAGTTGTCGTTGCCGGCTGGGCTTTGGGTGGTGCGTGGCTGGGACAGGCGGGCGGTGTGGCGGTTCTCTTGCTAGCCTATGCCAGGCACGGGGCCGGGAATCTCATCGAAGTGCACCAAGCCGCCTTCCGGCTGCGCGAGGACTACACGGCGTCCGCGTTGCAGGGAGTGGTCGCCCCCGCTGTGCGAGTCGTCGGATTCGCCGTCTTCCTTCACGCCGGGACGGATACGTTGCTTCCGTTCGCCGCGGTCGACGGGGGGGCGTCCATCATCGCCTGGGCGCTCGGTCTCACTGGTGGCGTGCTTACGGGGCGGTTGCCGATGGGAATCGGCATGCGGAAGGTTATGAACGCCCACGGTGCGGAGGTGCGACGGTTCTGCGCGCACAACTGGCTTGCCGGGGCCGTGAAGGGCCTGAGCGCGTACGGGGCGGAGTTCATCCTGAGCATCGTGGCCACGTTCACTGCTGTAGGCGCTTTCGGCATGGCACGCCGGCTCGCAGGCGTCGTTGGCTTCGTTCTCTCGCCCTTCCTCTATTTGGTGACACCGTGGGTGTATCGTGCGGCGGCAACGGGGGACGCCGCGGCAACGCGGCGATTGTTGGGCAGGATAACTCTCTGGTCCCTTGTGCCGATCCTGATCGCCGACGGCATCCTCGTTGGCGGGGGCGAACGCTTGCTGGCGCTGTTGATCGGAGGAGATACCCAAGAAGCGTGGCGACCGCTGCTCGTGCTCATGGCAGCGTTCTCTCTGCAGTTCGCATGCAGCTGGGCGCGCCCGGCTGCGCTTGGGCTCCACCTTTCCGGTGTCGTCCTCGTGTCGCAGGCGTTGGCGGGGTCCGCGTTGGTCGGAGGTACGCTACTGCTGGCTTCCTACGCCGGCGCCAGCGGAGCGGCATTGGCAGTCTTAGTCGCGTACGTCTTGGACGTAGGCGTCCTCTCTACCGCGGTGCTCTATCGGCTTTCGCGCGAGGCGGAGGTCACGCCTTCGTTAGACTCATGGGCCACCGCGGTACGCCCAAAGTAGAGATGGGCTCCTCCGGAGCCTACGTGTCCTGTCCTTGCGGCGCCGTGAATGCAGTGGGGAGCATCGTCCGGCGCGGCTTAGGGTCCGCTAGGTCGGCGGGCGCGAAGGAGCTCCTCATAGAGGGCGAATGTCCGGTCCGTTATCGCTTCCAAGCTGTACAACTGTGAGACCCGATCTCGAGCACGGTGGCCCAGCTCTCGTCGGTCTCGCTCGGGCAGTTCGAGGAGTTCGACGATTGCCTCCGCCAGCGCGTCGGGAAGTCCGCTTGGCACCACACGACCCGTATCGCCAACAATCGCCTGGGAGTCACCAACAGCGGTGACGACACACGGGACTTCGCATGCCATCGCCTCACCGATTACATTCGCGAACGCCTCGGTAGTCGAAGACGAAACTGCCACGTCGAGTCCTGCCGTTATGCGCGGAACATCGGCGCGATAGCCTAGGAGATGCGTGCTGGGTGCCAGCGAGTGTTTGAGGACCTGTGCCCAAAGCTCAGGTGTGTCGCGGGTAATACCGGTCCCAGCCAGTAGAAAGTGTGTTCCGGGGAGACGTTCTCGGACAAGGGCCGCTGCGCGGAGAAAGGTTGGATGGTCCTTCGCGACGTCCATGCGGCCAATCAAGCCGACGAGTCGGGTTTCAGGATGAAGATCGAGTTCGCGGCGAAGGCTCGCGTACGCAACGGCGTCTTTTCGAAAGGCAGTGGTGTCGAATCCATTGGGGATCACCATCGATAGCCCTTCGCTGTAACCCAGGCGCGAGTGTTCTCGCAGGCTAGCCGTGGCGTTGAAGAGGATGCGTGATGGAAGGGTGGAGGAGAGCAAGCCGCCAGCGCGAGCGACCACGAGAGTTGAGGGCTTGAGGCTGTGCCGCGTTAGATCCGTATGCCGTACAGACCACACGACAGAGGGGACACGTGCGGCGCGAGCAGCGAGTCCCCCGAATAGATTGGCGTGGTACATCCAACAGTGAGCGATGTCTGGAGCCTGATCCCTGAGGAAGTTGACCAGGCGTGAGAAGCCGGCAATCGGGAATGTCTTCGAGAGGCCCAGGGGAATGACCTGAATGCCAGCATCGTGGAGCGGCTCGGAGAGAGGCCCGGGGGTGGTGAGTGACACGACGACGTTGTGCGCGTGTCGGTTGCTTAGTCCTGGAAGAAGCTTGACGAGCATTCGCTCACTGCCACCAGGTTCAAGGCCAACTGTGACGTGGACCACCTTCATGCGTAGCGTCCCAGGGCTAGCACGAATTCTGCGAGGACATGCGGCCTTAGTAAGCGCTGCCGGCTGGGGGAAGTTCTGCGGTTTCGGGAGCGGCGGAATGCCGATCGGTGTCGATGTACCCAGCCTTGCAGCGATCGAGGATACCGCCTGGCAGATGAGAATGGCCGTGGCTAATGTCCGCAGGAGAGCGGCAGACCCGAGCGGCGGGATCTGAGCGGGAGGAGTGGTCGTGGTGGACGCCCGAGCGGCAGCGATCGATGCGGCAGGAGAGCAGGTGGCAGGCCCCCGATGCCCAGTATGCCTGGATGGCGGGGCACGGATGCTCGGATTCACGAGCAACCAGGAGTTTGGACGCCTCCCCGTCGCGGAGTGTCTCGCGTGCACGCATCGTTTTCTCCCTCATCCGCCGACTGCCACTGCCCTTGCCGCCTTCTATGATCGCTTCTACGACGACGCGCGATCGTCCGCGCGTGCTCCGCGACCTGGCCTTCGAGATCGCGCGCTGGTTCGCACGTTGCGCCAACGCCTGCCCCGCAACGCGCGCGTTCTGGACATCGGCGCGAACCGCGGTGCGACCCTCAGTGCCTTTCCTGAGGGGTGTCGTCTGGAAGGTGTCGAACCGTCGGTGACGGCTGCCGCTGTCGCAGCTCGCGATCCGCGATTGACCATCCACAACGTGCCGGTCGAGGCTCTCGATCTCCCGGAGCGGACGTTTGACTGTGTCGTGTCGCTAGCCGTCATCGAGCATGTTCGCGACACCCGTGGGTACCTGCGCACCATCGAACGACTCCTGGCGCCCGGCGGCTGTGCGGTTCTGATGACCGGCGACTGGGCGACCTGGCAGGGGCGGCGCATGGGGCCACAGTGGCACCTCTATCATTCAGATGGACACCTCCATTTCTTCTCCGCCCGCTCGCTCGAGACCGCACTCGGAGCGGCCGGTTTGCGCGTGCGTGACCGGATGTGGGTGGGACCGAACCCGATCTCTTCGCGGCTGCCGAAGGCGTTGGGCCGCGCGCTGCATTGTCAGACGACCACGCTGATGGTTCCTGCGCTGTTCGGGCGCCGCCCCCTCGGTGACCATGTGTACGTCTGGGTCGAGCGCGCGGCGCCCTGCCCGCCCGCTCACGCCGTCGGCATCAGCGACCACACGATCGTCCCGTAGTCCGGCGGCGTCCCGTCCCACCGCGGGTACGCCGTCATCGCGTCGATCCCCTCGCCGGCGTTGCGCGCCTGCAGCACCGCGGCGGGGTCCGGTGCGACCTCGGGGCGCGCGTCGTAGGGCGACACCACCGTGCCGTTCGGCCGTACGAAGCGGAGGCCGGCGGCGGCGGCGTCGGTCACGATGCGCATTCCGTACTCGTGCACGTAGCCGTGGTGCCGGCGGCAGAGCGAGACGAGGTTCTGCAGCGACGTCGGCCCGCCCCGCGACCATGGCACGACGTGGTGGCCGTCGACGCGGCGGTTCGTGCAGCCCGGGAAGCGGCAGCCGCGGTCCCGCAGGCGCAGGGCGCGGCGCAGCAGCGTCGGGATGCTGCGGCGCCGCCGGCCGACGTCGAGGACGTTCCCGCGGGAATCTTCCGTCACCGTGACGATCGTCGCGTCGCACGCGAGGCGCTCGCCGGTGGCGGGCGGCAGCGCGGTGCCGTCGTCGAGCGTGGCGCCGGCGTCGGTGTGGACGACCAGCTCCACGGGCGGGGCGCCGTCCACGTCGCCCGCGAGGTACGACTCGAGCACGGCCATCAACGCGTCGGTGCGGCGGCACTGCGCCGCGCGCGTTCCCGCGGGAACGTCGTCGCGGGTCCAGGCGCGTTCCGTGGCGACCTCCAGCGCGCGGCGCAGGAGCGCGGCCTCCTCCGTGCGTAGCTGGATGTCGAAGCGCACGAAGCCGGTCCCGGTGTCGCCCTCGCGCAGCCAGCGCTCGTCGGCTTCGTCTTCGGGGCGCGCGTCGTGATCGCGCGTCGCGCGCCGGTAGCCGCGGCAGATGCGCTCGAGCTGCGACGCCGTCGAGGCGCGGGCCATCGCGAGGAGCGTGGCCTCGGTGTCGGGGGTCGCGACGCGGGTGAGCGCGCGCACCTTGGAGTAGCTGACCTGGCCGCGGCGCAGGGCGTCGCCGATCTGCGGGAGGTCGCGCAGCGCGCGCGCGACGCGGACGTGCTCGCGGGCCGCGCCGAGCTCGAGGCCGATGCGCCAGCCGAGCCAATGGGCGCAGGTGAGCGCGCCCTGGTCGGCCCAGCCGCCGGAGGCGTCGAACTCGCCGATCAGGACGAGGAGGCGATGCGTGGCGGCGTCGAGATGGGCGGCGAGCTCGGCGATCTCGTCGCCGAGGCGCTCCTTGTCGGCGTACATCATGCATGTGTCGTAGCATGGGGTTTTCGGGCGGCTTCTCGCGGCGCTGCGCGGGCGCGGAGGCGGTGGGGGGCCGGCGCAGGACGGGGTGGCGACGAGGGGCGGCCATGGGACGGCTGCGCGCGTTGCGGGGCACGTGTCGTTGGCGCCCGGGATCGCAGACCGGCGTCGCGCGGAAACCTGTCAATATCTTTCTCGGGATCATCGCCGCGCCCTGCGCGGATTGCGGATCGCCCGGCGGTGGTAGTTGGCCGCGAGTCGTTCGTCGTCCGGGACGCGACTCCGTGGTCCCGGACGGCTCACCGTGCAATGCCCGGCGGTCCGGGCTCCCCGAGCGGGCACGTCCATCGACACCAACGCGGGTGCCGAGCTGCTGTCCTACGACGAGCACTGTCGTGAGAAGCCGGCCGGACGCGCCTCCCCCCTGAGTATCACCCCGGCCCGAGCACGCGGTGCACGGCCGACACCACGATCGACCCTTCGCCGACGCCCGACGCCACCCGCTTCACCGATCCCGCCCGTACGTCGCCCACCGCGAACACCCCGGGGATGCTCGTCTCCAGCGCGTTCGGAAGCCGGTCGACGGTCGGTGACGCGAAGCCGGCGCCGCAGCGCACGAAGCCCTTGTCGTCGAGGTCGACGCAGCCGCGCAGCCAGTCGGTGTTCGGGACGGCGCCGAGCATGAGGAAGACGTTGCAGATCGGGCGCGTCTCGCTCTCGCGGGTGCGGACGTTGGTCCAGGTGACGCCTTCGAGGCGCTGGGTGCCGTGGAGAGCGGTGATCTCGGTGAAGGTGTGGAGCGTGATGCGCGACGAGCCTTCGATGCGGTCGATCAGGTAGTTCGACATCGACTCCGCGAGGCCGGCGCCGCGGACGAGCACGTGGACGTGGGCGGCGCGGCGGGAGAGGAACACCGCCGCCTGGCCGGCCGAGTTGCCGCCGCCGACCACGATGACCTCGAGGCCGGTGCACACGCGCTCCTCGAACGCGGTCGCCGCGTAGTGCAGGCCGTTGCCCTCGAACTGGTCGAAGTTCTCGAGGTCGAGCTTGCGGTAGCGGGCGCCGCTGGCGACGACCACCGCGCGGGCGCGCACGCGCAGGCCGTCGTCGAGCTCGAGGGCGAACGGCTGGACGTCGCAGTCGAGCCGCACGACGCAGCGGGCGACGGCGAAGTGGGCGCCGAACTTCTGCGCCTGCACGAAGGCGCGGCCGGCGAGCGCCTCGCCCGAGATGCCGGTGGGGAAGCCGAGGTAGTTCTCGATCTTCGAGCTGGTGCCCGCCTGGCCGCCCGGCGCCTCGCTCTCGAGCACGATCGTCTCGAGGCCCTCCGAGGCGCCGTAGACCGCGGCCGCGAGGCCAGCGGGGCCGCCGCCGACGATGGCGAGGTCGAACACCGCGTCGGGCTCGAGCGGCTCGAGCAGGCCGAGGGCGGCCGCGAGCTGCGTGTTCGTCGGCTTGCGCAGGACGCCGCGCCCGGGAACCACGACGACGGGAGTGTCGTCCGGCGCGAGATCGTGCGCGTGCAGGCGCGCGGCGCCTTCCTCGCTGGCGGCGTCGAGCAGGCGGAACGGGTAGCCGTTGCGCGCGAGGAAGCGCTCGATCCGCAGCGTGCGGCCGTCGGCGGGGGGGCCGACGAGCAGCGGGCCGGCCTGATCGTGCTTCATGAACCCCACCCGACGCAGGATCGAGGCGCGCATGACGATCTCGCCGATGCGCGGATTCGACGCGAGGAACGCGCGCACCCGGATCCTTGGGATGCGGATCACCCGCGTGTCGACGAGGGCCCGCGCCCCGACGAGGACCTCACGGGCGTTCAGCAGATCGGTCTCGCCGGTGAACTGGCTCGGGCCCAGCGTCGTGATGCGTCCCTCGCCGTCCGGCGTCTGCTCGTAGATGTCGATCTCGCCCGTCAGCACGACGAAGAGATCGACGGAGCGGTCGCCGCGCTCGAAGAGGACGGTTCCTTTGGGGAGGTCCTCCTCGACGCCGAAGGCCCGCGCGTGCTCGACCTGCTCCTGCGTCAGGCGCGGCATGATCTGGTCGAGGCGGAGGTACGGATCGGTCGGCTCGGCGGCGTCGGTCTCGCTCATGGCCTCCGACTCATACGGGGCGCCGGGGGTCAGGCAACGGGGGCTCGGCGCGCGAAGACGAGCTGCCTCCTCCCCATCCGACCGTCGGGGTCTCCATCATGGGTCATGCTGCCCGCACCGGCAGACGTCGCAGCCCGTTCATCACCGTCGACGGCAGCACCTCCGCCGCACCCGCGAGCGCGAGGTGCTCCCACCGCGCCAGCACGCCCTCCAGCATGCACCGCGCCTCCAGCCGCGCCAGGCTGGACCCGATGCAGAAGTGCTCGCCGAACCCGAACGCCAGGTGCGCGGGATCGACGGGACGGTCGACGCGGAGCTCGCCCGCCGTGTCGCCGAAGGCGGCCTCGTCGCGGTTGCCCGACGCGTAGAGCAGCACGAGCGACGCGCCGGACGGGATCGGCACGTCGCGCACGGCCGTGTCCTCGGTCGCGGTGCGGATGAAGGCGCGCACCGGCGACACCCAGCGCAGCATCTCCTCGATCGCCGCGGGCAGCAGTGCCGGCTCGGCGCGCAGGCGCGCGAGCTGGCCCGGATGCTCGAGCAGCGCGCGCACGCCGCCGGCGACGAGGTTCCGCGTCGTCTCGTTGCCGGCCACGAGGAGGGTCATGCAGAACATCAGGATCTCCTCGTCCGACAGCCGGTCGCCGTCGACGACGCCCGTCACCAGGGCGGAGAGGAGGTCGTCGCGGGGGGCGGCGCGGCGCTCGGCGAGCATGCCCATGAAGTACGAGAACAGCTCGACCACCTCGGCGACCGTCGCCGACGGGTCGGGCGCGTCGGCCGCGGCGATGACGGCGTCGGACCAGCGCCGGAAGGTCGCGCGGTCGCCGGCGGGCACGCCGAGCATCTCGGCGATGACGAGGAGCGGAACCGGGGCGGCGACGTGATCGACGAAGTCGAACGGCGCGCCGCTCGGCACCGCGTCGAGCGTCTCCTGGACCAGCTCGCGGATGCGCGGCTCGAGGCCCGCGACCATGCGCGGCGTGAACGCGCCGCTGACGAGGCGCCGGTAGCGGCCGTGCGCGGGCGGGTCCATGTGGATGATCGACGGCGGCGTCGACAGCGTGCCGGCGAGACGGATCGGGTCGTTGATGATGACGCCGCGGCTCGAGCAGAAGAGCGCGGGCTGCTTCGAGACGCGCTGGATGTCGGCGTAGGTCGACAGGACCCACAGCCCGGCGGCCTCCGACCAGTACACCGGCGCCTCGCGCCGCAGGCGCGCGTAGGTCGGCGCGACGTCGCCCAGGTAGAAGGACGCCTCGTGGATCGGCAGCGACTCCATGGCGTCGCGCGTAGCACCTGCTTCTCGCGTGCGACAAGCATGCGCGTTGCCCGGGCGACTGCGCCACGACATACGCAAAAGTTCCGATCGCCGCCGAACAGGACGCTCCGGTACGCTCGCGCACGGCCATGGTTCCGCGTTTCCTGTCGACCGTCCTCTTCGTCGTTCTCCTCGCCACCGCCGCGCGCGCGGCCGGACCGCTGCCGCCGCTGCCGCCGCCCGACCCCGAGTGCACGCTCTACACGCTCGCGAACCTGGGCGAGGACTGCATCTACCAGACGCCGACCGTCGTCGAGACGACGACGCAGAATCCGAAGTTCGCGCTGGCCCACGACGTCGGCATCGCCCGCTTCGGGACCGCGAACGTCTGCGGCGACCTCGCCTGCTCCTACTGGGGCGTCGGCTGGCGGCTCTTCGGCTCGGGGCTGAGCCTCGACCCGGAGGGCGTGTGCACGAGCTACGCGGGCCTCGAGAGCGCCGGCACGCCGACGCGTCCCATCACCGGCACGCCGGGCTCCTGCGCCCTGCGCTACGATCCGTCGAACTTCGACATGCGCTCCCCGGGGCAATGGAAGCTGGTGAACTTCTTCCTCACCTCGGGCAGCTCCCCGCAGCAGGCGGCCAGCTATCTCGTCGGCGTCCGCCCCGAGCTCTGGAAGCTCAGCCTCCAGACCTCCGATCCCATCGACGGCCGTCCGGCGGGCGGTGCGCTCGCCGTCCGCCACGACGCCGACCCGGTGCGCTCCGCCTGCATCAGCCCCATCAGCTGGCTGCCGGACCGCATCGTGCCCGAGTGCGTCGTCATGCAGGGCTCGCAGCCGAGCTACTCGAACTGGCTCCCGAACGGCGCCTGGGACGTCTACACCTTCCACGGCTCGCTGCCCGCCGCCGGCGCGAAGGTGCGGCAGGCGCTGACGCCGTGGCCGCCGCGCGCGGTGACGATCGCCGACGCCGACAAGGAGCTCGCCGTCCAGCGCGTGCCGCGTCCGCAGGTCGCGGTGACGATCGAGCTGCTCGGCGGCGACGATCTGCTGCGCGTCGACGAGGACGGCACGGTCCGCGTCATCGTCGCCACCACGAGCGCGGGCGTCGCGGGAACCATCGACGAGCTCACCTTCTACCCGGCGACGACGCAGGTCGTGCAGCTGAATCGGCCCTCGGGCGGCGGCTTCGCCGAGATCACGGGCAACGCGACGCCGGTGCCGCAGCAGCCGGGCTTCTCGATGGGGCCGGGCGAGGTGCGCACGTTCGACACGCCGATCCGCGGCACGGGGCCGGGCGCGATGAACCTCCGGGTCACGCTGTACGGGCGCAGCCCGTTCTTCGACAGCCGTGACGTCGTGGCCACGAAGCAGATCCAGATCATCCCCGTCGGCACGCCGACCACGACCACGCCGCCGCCGACCGAGGCGTGCGGGCAGGAGATCGTGACCTTCGTGAAGCAGACGACGACCGGCAGCGCGCTGCCGGTGAAGTCGGCGGCGGGCATCCAGCTCGGCGACGAGCTGATCGTCGATCCCTGCACCGAGAACGCGGAGCAGATCACCGTCGCGGGCGTCACCGGCGACGTGCTCGCCGTCGGCCCGGCGCTGGTCAGGATCCACCTCGCCGACGAGCCCATCATCCGCGCCGACCCGAACGGCACGATGCTGAAGTCGCCGGCCGCGGCCGGCGACGCCGAGCTCGACGTCCTCGACTCGTCGATCTTCACCGTCGGCGACGCGGTCCTCGTCGACCCCGGCACGTCGAGCGAGGAGCGACGCTTCGTGACCGGCTTCGGCTCGATCCTCATCGACCAGCCGCTCGCCTACGCCCACGGCGTCGGCGCGGCGGTCGTCCTCGAGGTGCCGAGCGTCTCCACCACCACCACGGTGCCGCCCGGCGGCACGACCACGACGACGCTGCCGGATCCGGGCTGCGAGGCGGGAGCCACGCTCGACGCGGCGGCGTGTCGGGTGGCGGCGCTCTTCACGCAGACGGAGGGGCTCGCGGCCGGCAAGCCGCGGACGCAGCTCCTCGCCAAGGTGAAGGCCGCCGGCGCGGCGATCGAGAAGGCGCGGGTGCACCTCGGCGCCGGCAAGACGAAGCCGGCCCGGGCGTCGCTCCGCAAGGCGGCCAAGGCACTCACGGTGTTCGGCAAGAAGCTGCGCTCCAAGAAGGTGGCGAAGGCGCTGCCCGAGGCGGAGCGCGCCCGACTCGCCGAGGCGCTCGGGACGCTGGTCGCCGACCTGAAGGCGCTCGGCCGCACGGCCGCACCGTGATGCGCCTCGCGCTCCTGCTGCTCGTCGTCGTGCACGCCGTCCACCCGGCGGTCGCGGCGAAGCGCCCGAAGCCCGAGCCGTGTGCGGGCGGCCGCTTCCTCGTCCTCGAGGGCGGCCCGCTCGTCGCCGAGGCCGGCTCGCCGCGCTTCGACGCCGTCGCGATCGCCGCCGGGCAGGTCGGCATCGACAGCGGCTGCGCGCCCGCGCGCGTCAAGCTGAAGGCGACGAAGAAGGGCACCGTCGTCCGCGCGCGCTGGGCCCGGTGCGGCTCCGCGCGGGCGGTGAAGCTCCAGGCGACCATCGCCGCGCCCGCCTGCGACACCATGACCGGCGTGCGCAAGGCGAAGAAGCAGAAGGCGGTGCGCTTCCGCGCCGTGCGCTCGCGCTGCGGCGACGGCGCCGTCGACACCGCCGGGGGCGAGGCCTGCGACCAGGGTGCGGGCTGCACGGCGGGGCAGACCTGCGACGACGCGCGCTGCGCCTGCGTCGATCCGCCCGCGACCACGACCACCTCGTCGACGCTGGCCCCGGCGACCACGACGACGTCGACCAGCACCAGCACGACCACGACCCTGCCGGCCGGCGTCTGCGGCAACGGCACGATCGATGCGGGCGAGCCGTGCGACCTGTTCGCGGCGCCGTCGGGCTGCGCCGGCGGGCAGCAGTGCGACCTCGCCGCGGGGCAGTGCGCGTGCACGGCGATCCCGGCGAGCATCGGCAAGACCGTCGCCTTCTCGCTGCCGCCGCCGCCCGATCCGTCGACGCTGCCGCTGCCGCAGACCGAGGACGGCACCCGCTACCTGAACGTCGGCCCCGGCGGCATGCTGACGGTGCCCGACGCGCCGGCCGATCCGCTGACGGCCGTCGCACGCTGCACCGGCTGGATCACCGCGTGCGTGTCGCCGCCCGACCGCGTGCTCGACGACTGCGCCCGCTCCGCGCCGCACTGCACGACCGGGCAGCCGTGGCTCGAGACGGAGCGCTGCTGCCCGGCGGCCTGCTTCGCGGCCTACGAGGCGCAGCGGCAGGCCGGCGCCTCGGCGATGCTGGCATTCCGCACCACCTACTTCACCGACGCGTCCTGCTTCCCGGGCGTCGCCGCGCTGCTGGGGAACGACTGATGCGTCGCGCGCTGATCCTCCTCGTCCTCGCGCTCGCCGGGCCGGCCGGCGCCTACGAGTCGAAGTGCAACGCACCCGCGCCGTGCGAGCAGGGCTTCCAGTCCGCGCGCGGCCGCTGGATCGACGCGCACGACGAGCATCGCCAGCTCTGGGTGAAGACGGTGGAGCTGGCGGGGCTGCCGGCGGCGGCGGCGGAGCCGTTCACGCTGCGCGCCTTCACGGGCAACGAGACCGTTCCCGTCGCGGGCTCGCCGGAGCCGGCGCTGTGGCCGGTCGACTTCCGCCAGGCCAAGCGCGTGCTCGACCGGCCGGGGCCACGCACCGCCGGCGAGTTCGCGCAGCTGCCGGACTTCTCGTACTCGCTGTGGGACTGGGCGCGCGGCAACGAGGACTGCCCGCTCGGCCCCGGCGCGAACGGCCCCATCGCGCCCAACGTCTGCCACACCTTCGAGACGCACATGGGTGCGCTCAACTCGAACCACTTCCCGCCGCAGTCGGGCGAGTTCTACGCGCACTATCACGCGCTCGCCGTGGCCCGGGCGAAGGAGTGCCGGGCGGTCGCCGAGCGGCTCGGCACGGCGCGCAACCGCTTCACGGACGTCCTCGTCGCCTGCGAGAAGGAGGCGCTGGTGCTCGAGGCCGTCGGCCACCACTTCCTGCAGGACGCCTGGTCGATGGGCCACATGTGGGAGCGCTGGGGGTCGCCGGATCCGCCCGAGTTCCACGCCGACCCGTGGGGCGAGCTGGCGGTGGGCATCTTCTCGGGTCTGATCCACGGCGCGCGCGGCTCGCTCGAGGGCAAGCTCGGCAGCGAGGTGAACGACGCCATGTGCGCGCCCGACTTCGAGGTGCGCTGGCGGCGTCCGCACCAGCCCGTGCCGATCCCCGCGATCGGCGACGACTACCTCGTCGAGCTCTTCGGCGGCGGCTACCCCGAGCAGTTCCACGAGCTGTTCTCGTGCACCGCCTCCGGGGTGCGGGACGTCTACGAGGCCTTCGGCACGGCGGCGCTCGGCGCGGCCGAGCCGATGGACCCGTCGCTGCGGCGGGTGAACGTCGTCACCGACTGCTTCGCGCAGCGCGCGACGAACCGTGCGCTGCGCGCCGGGGCGGCGCTCGACTACAAGGACGAGAACGGCTTCCAGCAGCACATCACGCTCGACATCGACCTCATCGGCAAGGCCATCCCCGCCATCGTGAGCGGCCTCGTCCCGGACTGCACCGGCGATCCGGCCGCCTGCGCCCAGCGCGTGCTGCGTCACCGCATGGATCTCATGAAGGTGCTCGGCGAGATCCAGCTCTGGTCGGTGATGGACCCGACCGGGCTCCAAGCGGCCAGCGGTGCGCTGCCGGCGATCCTCGATTTCGCGCCCAACGGCCGCTACGCCGGCAAGACGCCGCTGTCGTCGTTCATCGATCCGCCGCTGCCGTGGCCGACGTCGGCGGTCGCCGACGTGCCGTCGACGAGTCTCGCGCGCGTCTTCCACGAGGCCCACGCCGCCGACTGGTGCCGCGAGATGTCGCTCGACTACCTGAAGGGTCTGCAGGCGAGCGTGGGCGCTGCCGGCAACGCGGACGAGGCGGAGGCGGCGATGGAGGCGTGCACGACCTTCGCCGCGCGCCACGTCCGCGGGCGCAACCTCGCGGGGATCCAGGTGGGCGAGCAGCCGTTCTGCGCGCTGGCGACGCCGGCGCCGCAGACCGTCGCGTACGTCGACGAGCTGGTGAAGGACGGCGTCACGACGTCGGCGGCCGCGGCGAGGTCGTGGTGCGGCTGCGGCGACGGCGTCTTCGACGCGAGCGTCGAGGAGTGCGACGCGTCCGCGATCGACGGCGACGAGGCGTGCCCCGGCCGCTGCCGCGCGCCGGCGCACACGACCACGCTCGGCGCGACGGCGAACGTCTTCGACGACTGCAGCTGCGGCACGTGTCTCAGCGAGAACCGCGCCCCGGCGGGCTATCTGGGCTCGGAGAACTTCGGCCCCGTCCCGCCCGCGTGCGCCGCGCCGATCGTGTCGAAGCTGACGGACCCGTCGCAGCCGCACCACTATCTCATCAACCCGATCGTGGTCACGGGGGCGTCGTCGACCGGCTGCATCCCACCCAGCAACGGCCAGGTCGCCTTCACGGTGACCGACGTGCGCCGCCCCGGCGGCCTCAACCCGGGCGCGCCGCGGAACGACTGGCGCGACCAGGACATCGCCATCGACTTCACCGTCACCACGACGCCCGTCAGCTTCGGCAGCGACGGCACCGCGCAGTGGTGGGCGATCGACATCGGTGAGAACTCGACCGGCATCATCGGCGGCCGCGGCATCGGGCTGAAGACGTTCCTCACCTGCGCCGACGCGACCGTGAGCGGCTCCCGCCTCTTCCTCGCGAACGGCCAGACCACGGCGCACTGCACGGTGCACTACGACGACTTCTTCGTCGCCAGCCGCCCGGCCCTGTGGATCCGCATCGTCGCCTCGGCGACGGGCTTCGTGCCGAGCTCCGACATCCTCGTGTGGGCGATGGCCGGCGAGGCGATGTACCTGCCGACCTGCGAGGGGAAGTTCCCGGACCCGGAGGAACCCTAGCGATCGAGCCCCAGCGCCGCGGCCATGACGTGGTAGACGTAGCTCTGCTCGCGGGTGCCGTGGAACAGCGCCGCGCTCGGGCCGCCGGCCCAGACGACGACGTCCTCGCCGCCGTGGGTCTCCGAGCCGAGCGGCACCGTCGCCTCCTGCAGGTAGCCGGGCGCCGTCGTGTCGACGTGGGTCAGGTCCGGCCGACCCCTGGTGACCCCCTGGAACGACTTCGCCGGGTGCGGGAACGTCTTCGGGCCCTCGGGCTGCGAATCGGAGGCGCCGGGGTAGCCGGGGCCGTTGGCGTAGCTGAGCGTCGTGTACGGCTTGCCGGTGAGGTCCTTCGCCGGGCCGGGGCTCGGACCGCCCTCGCCGGACGAGCCCGAGACCAGGCCGAGGATCGGGTTCCCGCGCCGCGGGTAGCCCGCCATGCTGAGCGTGTGCGAGTGGTCGGCGGTGACGACGATCAGGGTGTCGGTGCCCTGCGTCTTCTCCAGCGCCACGCGCACGGCGTTCGACAGCTCGATCGTGTCGCCGAGCGCGCGGTGGGCGTTGCTGGCGTGGTGGCCGTGGTCGATGCGGCCGCCTTCGACGAGCAGGAAGTAGCCCTTCGGGGCGCGCGACAGCAGCGTGATGGCCGCCGCGGTCATCTCGGACAGCGACGGCTCGCCCGCCGCGTCGCGGGCGCGGTCGTCCTCGAACTGCATGTGGCTCGGCTCGAAGAGCCCGAGGACGCGGGTGGCCTGGCCGAGGTCGAGGGCGAGGAGGCCCTCGCGGTTCCAGACGTAGGCGCTGCCGGGGCGCTTCGCCTGCCACTCGCCGACGAGGTCGCGACCGTCGAGGCGGGTGCCCGTGCGCTCGGGGTATTCGGGATCGGCGGCCGTCGTCGGCTGGAAGAAGGCGCGGCCGCCGCCCAGCACGATCTCGGGGCCGTCGCCGTGCGGGGACTCGACGAGCTGGCGGGCGATGTCGGGGAAGCCGGCGGCGCGCGCCGCCTCGGGCATCTTCGCATCGCCCTCCCAGTCGCGGTCCGGGGTGTGGGCGTAGGTGCCGGCGGGCGTCGCGTGCGTGACCGTCGTCGTGGTGACGACGCCCGTCCACAGGCCGGCGTCCTCGGCGCGCTCGAGCAGCGTCGGCACGCTCGCCGCCTCGGTGCCGGCGAAGTCGCCGCGGGCGATCGAGTCGTCGATGCCGAGCACGCCGGCGCGCGTCTTCACGCCCGTCAGCATCGCCGTGATCGTCCCCGCCGAGTCGGGCACCTGGTAGTCGGTGTTGTAGGTCTTCGACAGCGCCGTGAACGGCAGGCGCTCGAAGGCGAGGAAGTTCTCCTCGCCCGTGCCGCCGCGGAGCTGGCCCTGACGGATGCGCGCGGCGGTGACGGTGGCGATGCCCATGCCGTCGCCGACGAACAGGATGACGTTGCGGGCCCGCTTCGTCGTGCCGACCTCGGTGCGCGCCCGGGCGACGGCGGCACGGCCGTCGCGGAACCAGGGGTTCTGCCCCGGATCGGCGGCGTGGGTCGCGGCGGCGAGCAGCAGGAGCAGGGTCGCGGTGCGTATCGGGCGATGCATCGGCGCAGGGATCCCTGCCCGCGCCCGGCATGCAAGCGGTGACGCGTCGCGGTTGACGGCGGGACGCCATCTGGCCGAGGTTCGTTCGCATGTCGATCGTGCCCGCTGCCTTTCGCGCCGCCTGGGAGGACGCCGTCGCGCGCCCGTCGTCCGACGTCGCGCCGCTGCGCGCGGCGTCGTGCGCCGCCGACCCGCAGCTCGGCGACACCGTCGATCCGGCGGTGTTCGACGAGCAGCTCGCGGCGTCGGTCCTGCTCGCGCGCGTCGCCTGGATCGATCCGCACGAGACCATCGCCGTCTACGACGACATGGCCGCGCGCTGGCTCGACGGCACGCCGCTGCGCTTCGATGGACCGCCCGCCGGCGCCGCGACCCTCGCCCGCCTCGCGACCCCGGCCACCCTGCCGGACGGGCTCGGTGCTGCGCTGTGGCAGCTCACCGAGGACGGCATCGACCCGGCCACCATCACCCCTCGCATCGCGGCGTTCGGGGCCCTCTATCCCCCGGCCCACCGCGACGCGCTCGCCCGTGCCATGGAAGGGCATCCCGGGTGGCCCGAGCTCAGCCGCAAGACGCCCATGCCGCGCACGCGCCTCGGCGACGTCGAGGGGTGTGCACCGGGCACGCTCGGCCACGCGTTCCACCGGCTCATCGTCGACAACGGCTTCGATCTCGAGGTGCTCGATCCCGACTCGGTGGTCGGCTTCCATCCCGCCATCGACCCGAGCAGCCGGCGCATCCTGCAGACGCACGAGATACTGCATCTGGTCGGCGGCTACAGCACGAGCGCCCTGCACGAGGTCGCGATCTCGGGCTTCCAGCTCGCCCAGTTCGGGCACAACTACTCGCGCGACTTCCTCGCCGCCGCGTTCACGCTCACCGTGGTGCGCACGCCCGCCGTGGCGCCGGTCGTGCTCCAGGTGATGCTCGAGGGCTGGCGCCACGGCCGGCAGACCCGGCCGCTGATGCTGGTCGACTGGCACGAGGTCTGGGACGAGCCGCTCGACGCCCTGCGCACGCGGCACGCCGTGCAGCCCTACGCGAGCCTCGTGCCGGACCTGCCGCCGGCGCCGGCAGCCTGAGCGATTTCGAGCACGCGGATCCGGCTTGGACGTTTTTCGGCGGTGCGCGGAAACTCGTCGCTGGCTCGCGAAAGCGATGGAGCCGCGCGCCCCGGCATAGTAGCGGTGGGCAGCGCGTCGTTGCCGCGGCGCGATCACACGCGCGTCTGCGACCACCGGTCGAGTGGCTGACGCCGCCACGAAAGGGGTCGAACGATGCGTTTCCGTCCTGCTCTCCTCGCGCTCGCCGTCACGGCGGCCGCCGTCTCGCCCGCCTGGTCGGCCGACGAGATCGACTGGGGCTTCCGCAGCGCCTTCCGCGCCTACATCTACAGCGGTACCGGCGCGCCGCCGATCACGGCCGGCGCCGGCGCCACCTGTACGCCGAATCCGAACGTCACCCGGGGCGGCTGCGATCCGAAGATCGGCGCGTCCAGCGGCGTCTTCGGGTGGACGGCGGCGGCCTACGGCTACAGCCTGTCGGCGGGGACCGCGAGCGTCACCGGACAGGGTACGGTGGTCTTCAGCCATCCCACGCACTTCTTCGTCTTCAGCCTGATCGATCCGTCCTTCACGATCGCCGGTGGCGAGGTGACCGTGTCGGGCCGCATCGTCGTCGACGTGACGCTGCCCGGTGGCACCAACACCGACGTGACCACGGTCATCGGGACGTTCCCGCTCACCGGCCCGCCGGCGGTGACGCCGGCCACGGTCACCTGGACGACCGGCGCCGGCGCCGTGACGGCCGAGGCGGCCACGGCGCTCGGCGGCTTCCTCAGCGCCGGAGATGCGCTCGATCCGGTGACCATCGTGCTGCCCTTCGAGGAGTCGACGCCGGCCGGCGTGCCGGTGGCGTCGAAGACGGTGCTGCTGAAGGACGCGGCCGGCAAGCCCGCGAAGCGCGGCCTCACCGTGGCGGTGAGCAAGCAGGCCGCGGTCGTCGCCACCAGCTTCGATCCGGTGGCCGACGGCGCCACGCTCCGCGTGGTCAGCAACGGCTTCGACGGGAGCTACCTGCTGCCGGCGTCGAACTGGGTGGCGATCGCGAAGAAGGGCGTCGTCAGCGGCTACAAGTACGCCGACTCGAAGCTGCTCGTCGGCCCGATCAAGAGCGCCACGCTCGTGAACGGTCAGCTGAAGATCAGCGGCAAGGGCGCGGGGCTCGCGCACTCGCTCGCGAGCCAGCCGACGGACCTCGCCGTCGTCTTCTCGTCGGGCGGCGCACCGTCGCTCTGCCTCGGCACGGGCGGCAAGGTCGCGTTCAAGGCGGGATCGAGCTTCAAGGCCGCCAACAACCCGGCCCCGGCGGGTTGCCCGGGCGCCCCGGCGAACTGAACCATGGGCGCGGGGCGGCCGGTCGGCCGCCCCGCGCCGCCGCGCGGATCGTCGGGGCAGCGGCGCGAGCCCGAGTACGCGCGCCTCAGGCGCGCAGGCGCTGCGGGACCTGGCGCAGCCCGCTCGCGCCGCAGCCCGCGTCCTCTTCGATGTACTCGGCGTCCTGGTTGACCCGCCACGGATCCCAGCGCGGCTCCCCGGTGAGGACGTTCTCGACCGTGAGCATCGCCGTCATCATGGCGTGGTCCTGGTTGTTGTAGCGGTGCATGCCGTTGCGGCCGACGAGGTGCAGCCCCGGCAGGCGTGCGGCCAGCTCGTCGCGTAGCGCGGCGACGTGCGTCGCGTAGTCGGCGTCGTACACGGGGTAGGCGCGCGGCTGCCGCTCGACGCAGCCGCCGACCACGTCGCCGGGCGCGACCAGCTTCAGCGTCTCGACCTCCGAGGTGGCGAGGGCGACGAGCTGCGCGTCGCTGCGGGCCCAGAGGTCGTCGTGCTCGAAGCAGAAGTACTCGATGCCGAGGGCGGTGTGGCCGGGGAGTGGGATCAGCGCCTCGGACCAGGAGCGGAAGTTCTGGATACGGGCCGCGTGCACCTCGGGGTCATGGATGTAGAGCCAGTGATCGTCGAACAGCCCGCGGTCGCGCACGAAGAGGATGACGGTGCAGAAGTCGCGGTAGCGCAGCGCCTCGGCGTGGTGGCGACCGTGCAGCTGCGATTCCAGCATCGGCGCCAGGTCGCGCATCGCGGCCGACGAGATCACGTCCGGCGCGGTGAGGGCCGCGCGGGCTCCGTCGGGCCCGGTCCAGCCGACGCGCCAACCGTCGGCGAGGCGGGTGAGCTCGGTGACGCGGCAGCCGAGCCGGACCTCGCCGCCGAGCCGGCGCGTGCGCTCCGCGGCGGCCTCCCACATCGTGCCGGTGCCGCGCCGGGGATAGCGGAACGTCTCGATGAGCGACTTCACCGCCTGCGGCCCGCGCTTGGGTACGACGGCGTTGCGGATGGCGGTGCCGAGCGACAGCCCCTTGATCCGCTGCGCGGCCCAGTCGGCCGAGATCTCCGTGCAGCGCATGCCCCAGACCTTCTCGGTGTAGGTGCGGAAGAAGGTCTCGAAGAGGCGGCGCCCGAAGGCGTTCGACACCCAGTCCTCGAACGAGCGCGGATCGCGCACCGGGAAGGCCTGTGCGCGCAGGAACGACAGCCCGGCCAGCGCCGACTCGCGCACGCCCATGCGGCGCAGGGCCTCGGTGGCGTCGAGCGGGTAGCTGAAGTAGCGGCCGCGGTAGTGGATGCGGGTGCGGCGGTCGATCGAGAGCATCTCGCCCGGCAGCAGCTCGTCCCACAGCGCCTCGACCTCGGCCGCCTTCGAGAAGAAGCGGTGCGGGCCGACGTCGAAGCGAAAGCCCTGGTGCTCGACGGTGCGGGCGATGCCGCCGACGTGGACGGGGTCGGCCTCGAGCACGGTCACGCGCCGGCTCGCCTTGGCGAGGAGATACGCCGCCGTGAGGCCCGCCGGCCCCGCGCCGATCACCACCACGTCGCGATCCATCCGCGTCATCCTCCGTCGGGCTGCGGCGCGTCGGCGCGGCGGCCGATCACGAAGCCCTCGATGTCCTCGACGGGGTGATACGTGCTCGTCACCGCGGCGTACAGAGCCGGGACCCGCGCGGCGTTGGGGATGCCGTCGATGGCGTTGGGCCAGCCGGGCGAGCGCAGCAGGACGTGCGACGGGCGCCAGGTCTCGAGATCGTGCTGGAGGGCGGCCTGGAACGGCGCCGCCGACACGAACCAGACGATGAAGTAGCGCCCGCAGGTCGGCTTCTTCACGAGGTACGGCCAGGCGCCCTCGCTGGTGAACGTGAAGAAGCAGGGGTCGTCGGCGGTGAGGGCGCGGAGGCGATCGCGCACGCGGCGCTCGAGCGGCGTGAGCCAGGCGTCGTCCGGGGCGGCGGCGAGCTGCCGCAGCCGTGCCGGGGCGGTCACGACGCGGCCGAGGTCGACCCGGGGCACCCAGAGCATCAGACCGGCGGCGAGCGCCGCGGCCGCGAAGGCACCCGCGAGGCTGCGCGCGAGCACCGGCCGCCGCGCGACCGCCTCGCCGGCGAGGTTGCAGAGCGCGTAGGCGAGGCCGACGACGGCGAAGAAGCTCGCGTAGCGCACGTGGCCTGGGTCGGAGCGGCCGAGGCCGGAGCGGAAGTAGACGAACGCCAGTAGCGCCACGAGGACCTGTGCGGCCACCGTCTCGCGCGGGCCGCCGCGCCACAGCAGGCGCGCCGCGAGCAGCAGCTGGACGGCGATGCACATGGGCGCCGTCGCGTGCAGGCTCGGCGGCAGCAGCACGGGCTTCGGGTAGACGTAGCTGTCGAGGAGATCCTTCGTCGCCATGAAGAAGCGGGTCGTCTCCACGAAGCTGCGGAACTCGGCCGGGCCGACGGCGACGGCGAACACGGTCCAGCCGAGCACCAGGCCCGCAAGGCCCCACAGCATCGTGCGTGCGAGGGCGCGCGGCTCGCGCAGCCAGAGGAGCACCGCCGTCGCCCCGGTCGCGACGGTGAAGTAGGCGCCGCGGTCGATGGCATAGAAGAACGCCAGCGCCGAGCACGTGCCGGCGACGAAGACGCCCGACGGCCGGCGCAGACGGATGCCGAAGAGGAACGCCGCCACGCCGACGAGCAGCGGCACGTCGCGACGGTTGAGCGTCTGGAGCGTGTTTACGGTGGTGACGTCGGCCACCACCAGCACGAGGACCACCGCGGATATCCAGGCGGCGGGGCTGCCCCGGCCCGGGCTCGCGCACAGCGCGAGGGCCACGAAGACGACGCCCAGGCTCGGGGCGATCAGGAGCGACAAGCCCTCGTTGAACGCCTGCACGGCGCCGATCGTGCGCGCGCCGAAGAGGTCCCAGGCGAGCGTGGTGCCGACGGCGTCGAAGAACGCGCCGTGGATGAAGAGCGAGCCCGTCCACAGGCCGCGTCCCTCGGCGAAATTCCAGCCTGGGGTCAGCCATTCGCCGGTGTGGAAGAAGTCGAGGGGCTGCACCGCGAAGGGACGGGACAGCACGGCGAGTCCGCTCGCCACCGCGGCGACGAGGGCGAATCCGGCGGCGGCGAGCGCGACCGAGCCCGCGCGCCGCGCCGGCGCGTCGTCCGCCGCCGCCGGGGCGGCGCGCCGCCCGGCGAACGCCGCGAGGGTCGCGTAGAGGAGCGCCGGCGTGAGGACGAAGACGAGATAGCGCGCGAGGTTGCTGAGCGGATTGAACTCGCGCAGCGTCAGCGGCCCGACGATGCCGAGCGGATTCGCGAACGGCAGCACGATCCGGTCCCACGCCCACAGGGCGAAGGCCCAGCCGAGCCCGAGCGCGACGGCGATCGCGAACGCGTCGTGAGCGGGCGGCAGGCGCCGCGGGGCGGGAGTGGGCATGGCGGTGTGCGACCGTATCCTTTAGCGCCGGCGCGCATCACGGGCGACGAAGGCGGGATGCTCCCCGAGCGGGCACGCATCGCGCGTGGGAAGCCGACGGGCTGCTCGACCTGATCGCGCATCGCGAGGCCGGCGCCGACCGATCGGCGCCCCGCTGATCGGCGCGACGGCAGCAAGGCGCCTCCCGCGTGTGCATCGGTGACGCGCTGCGACCGCGCATCGCGGCCGATCACGTGGCACGCCGCCTGCAATCGGCACGTCGCCGTCGTTCCGACGGCGGTCCCGTCGACACGGGCCGGTCGTGGCGCTCCCCCCGCGGTACGGCCGGTCCGTGTCGCCGGCTCCTTCGCGCGACGGCATGCTCAGGACGCCGGTCCGAGCGCCGTCACGTCGATGCGGTACAGCTCCGCGACGTTGTCGCAGAGGATCGCCCGCCGCTGCGCGGGCGTCAGCGGCGCCGCGTGCTCCGCGAGCATCTGCTGCGACCAGGGCCACGTCGAGTCGCTGTGCGGAAAGTCGTTGGCCCACATGAGCCGGCGCCAGTCGAGCATGTCGACGCTGCGGAACGCGACCCAGTCGTCCTGGAACGTGGTGTAGACGCCGGCGGCGAAGTACTCCGAGGGCAGCTTCGAGAGCGTCTGCCCCGCGGGCAGCCAGTTCCGGTGCCGCTTCCAGGCGTGGTCCATCCGGTACATGTAGTGCGGAACCCAGCCCGCGTCGGCCTCGACGCAGGCGACGCGGAGCTTCGGATGCCGCTCGAAGACGCCGCCCAGGACGAGCGTGCCCATGATGTCCTGGCAGCCGCGGATCACGGCCAGAAACGCGTTCATCTTCGGGCCGCGGATCGGGCTCGTCTCGCGCGTCGTCAGGATGTGGAACGAGAGCGGCAGCCCGATCGCGATCGCCGCCTCCCAGAGCTCGTCGTAGGCGGGCGAGTCGTAGTCGTCGACGACGGGGTTGCCGGGCATCATCACGCCGCGCAGCCCGAGCGCCGCGATGCGCTCCAGGTCGCGGATGCCCTCGGCGGGCGTGCGCACCGCCGTCTGACCGACGCCGAGGAGCCGCGCCGGGGCGTGCGCGCAGTACTCCGCCAGCCACAGGTTGTAGGCGTCGAAGCAGGCCTTCTTGTAGTCGGCGTCGGGATGGTTGCAGAGGACCATGCCGACGGTCGGGTAGATCACCTCGGCGGCCACGCCGTCGCGGTCCTGGTCGCCGAGCCGCGCCGCCGGATCCCAGCCGCCGCGGTGGAGGTCCTCGAAGCGCGTGCCCATGATGCGGATCTCCTCCGCGGGCTTGCCGGCGGCGGCGACGATGCCCATCGGCACCGGCGTCTTCATGCCGTCGATGAGGAACACGTCGCCGGCGCCCTCGATGTGGTGGAGGCGCGGAGCGCGGTCCCGGAAGGCGGGGTCGATGCGGTCGCGGTAGGTCCCCGGCGGCTCGGTGACGTGCGAGTCGGCGGAGATGATCGGGTGGTCGGTCATGACGTCCTCACGGTCGCAGCGTGCGTTCGACGGCCTCGGCGACGGCGTCGTACAGACTGGCGACGTCGACGCCGCGCGGGTCGAGGAGCCACTGGTAGGCGGCCCCGCGCACCATGGCGAGGAAGAGCGCGGCCGCGCGCTCCGGGTCGACGTCGGCGCGCACGCTGCCGGCGGCGACGCCCGCCGCGATCCGGCCGGCGATCTGCTTGCGCTCGCGGCGGTGGAACGCGGCGACCTTCGGGCGCAGTACGTCGAGCGGCCCGAGCGACTCGAAGAGCAGGGCGTAGAACGCGCGCATGGTGCCCGGCGCCTGCTGCATGGCGGTGCGCATCGCCGCGAGCGTCGCGTGCAGCGCCTCGACGCCGACCCGGTCACCGAGGCGCGGCGCCAGGCTCTCGGTGCGCCAGGCGGCGAACGTGCGCTCGCACATCGCCCAGAGGAGGCCTTCCTTCGAGCCGAAGCGGTGGCTCACGAGCCCGCGGCTGTAGCCGGCCTCGTCGCCGATGGCCTGGAGCGAGGTGCGATCGTAGCCGCGCTCGACGATCAGCTTGAGCGCCGCCTCCATGAGGCGGTCTTCCGAGAGCGCGCTGCGCTCCGCCTGCGTGCGCCGCGGGCGCTTGCGGACGGGCGAGGGGACGGCGGCCATGCCACCGGGCTTAGCCCACTTGTTGAACACCCGGCAAGTAACTGCCGGCGCGCGACCGGGTCCACGGTCCCCGCTCGGCGCCTGCCGGCGCGAGCCGGGTGGGGTCGCGAGCCAACGGTTTGACAGCTCCCGGGCGCAAGACGCACATGCCGGGCGGCGCCGCGGCGCCGACCACGAGGAGAGTCGACGATGCGCGAGACGCTGCTGGCGCTGCTGATCCTCTGTTCGCTCGGCCTTCCGGCCGTCGCCGGGGCGAAGGTCGTGAACGTCGAGTTCAACTTCACGCCGTACACGGGGGACGCGAAGGCGGACAAGGTTCGCAGCGTGGCCGGCATGACGACCGTCTCCATGAACGGCGTCTTCGTGGCGCAGCAGGCGATCGAGCAGGGCGATCTGCCGGTCCTGTTCGAGACGCGCGAGATCGCGCCGGCGGTGTGGATCCCGGTCGAGTCGCTCGGCTCGATCCTGCGCAAGGGCAAGAACACGTTGCGGATCGAGTTCGCCCCGACGAGCGAGACGGTGCCGTACAAGGCGCGATTGCGCTGGGCCGCGGTCACCGACGAGGTGCGCGAGGAGAAGGCGCCCGGCGGCAAGCGTGCGACCAACCAGGCCGACGCCGGCAGGGACGAGAAGGAGGCGACGGGCCGCGTCGTCATGGAGCGGGAGTTCGTCGCGGACTTCGCGAAGCCGCAGGCGTGGCATGCGTATCCGCCCGTGGTCTCGATCACGTCCGACGACGAGCGGAAGCTGGCCGCGCTCGTCGCCGAGCGCCCGGCGTGGTTCAAGCCCGACTTCGCGAAGATGTACGCGCTCATCGCGAGCAACGAGCGCCTCGACGTCGACGAGGTGAAGGAGGCGCGCTGTCTCGACGCTGCGTACGCGGCGGGCGTCCGGCTCAGGGCGGCGCCCGAGGCCCAGCTCGAGTTCTCGACGACGGGCGGCCCCGAGGTGGTGGTCCGCCGCCGCGACGGACTGCTCTTCGAGACGGAGCGGGCCGCGTTCGAGCGCATCGCGGGCGGCGAGGAGATGCAGATGTGCGCGGGCATGGCGCTCAGCGTCGTTTTCCCGGCCCGCCTCGTCGCCGTGCGCCGGCCGGACGGGACCTGGGAAGCGCTGCCCTGACGGGCCATCGCGTCAGCATTCTGACGCGGGTCACTGGGGTATTCATTGTCGCGTCCTGAAGGCGGGAGGGCATGCTGACGATACTCGTGAATAACACCTTCGATCGGCTCACGCGTGATGATTCGTCGTCGCCTGCTCGTCGCCCTGGTGCTCGTCTCGGTGCATGCACCGCCGCCCGCGATCGCACAGACGATCGCCGGTCTCGCCGCGACGAAGAACCCCGGGAACAGCGCCGACAGCCTCCAGACCGGCGTCCTCGTCGCGGAGGAGCAGCGGAAGACGACGGTCGGCGTCTCGTCGTCGAGCGCGACGACGTTCACCGTCCGCTACGCCGAGATCGTCGGGGCCCACGTCGACCTCCTGAGCGTCGGCGCCACGACGGTCACCCAAGCCTCCGACTACGCGATCACGTTCGAGGTGACGGCACCCGGCGCCTACTACCTGACGGTCGACACCGCCCTGAACGGTGCGATGACGCTCGTGAACACCGGCTCGTCGGCCGCGGCCAGCGTCGGCGCCGTCACCGGGTCGCCGAGCGGCGGCAGCCTCACGTCGGGCAGCCTGTCGCTGGCGGCACCCGGCACGCTCAGCGGCAGCAACGGCGGCAACACCCCGTTCGCGCAATCCGCGAGCGCACGCATCGACGGCGTCAGCAACGGCGTCGCCCAGGCGCACACGCTCCAGTTCACCTGGAGCGCCTCGTGCA
Source organism: bacterium (assembly GCA_026129405.1). Classification (NCBI taxonomy): domain Bacteria; species bacterium. The sequence goes on along the minus strand of JAHCID010000001.1, from coordinate 239,152 downwards.
CGTCGACCGGCCTGCTCAACGTCCTCCTCGGCGACGAGTGCGCCGTGCGCCTCGGTCTCCCCACCGACTACACGAGCGACAGCGCCGGCGACTACCCCGGCGTCGGCGGCCGCACCCAGGCGAACGACGGCCACTTCGTGACCGTCAGTCTCACCTCGCTGTGCGGCAACGGCGTCGTCGACGCCGGCCAGGGCGAGCAGTGCGACGACGGCAACACGACGAACGGCGACTGCTGCTCCTCCACCTGTCACTACGAGTCCGCCGCCACGACCTGCCGCACCGCCGCCGGCGCCTGCGACGTCGCAGAGACCTGCACCGGCTCGAGCGGCACGTGCCCGGCCGACGCCGTCGCGAGCGCGGGAACGACCTGTCGGGCAACGGCGGGGAGCTGCGACGTGGCGGAGGTGTGTGACGGCGTCGCGACGGCGTGCCCGAGCGACGCCGTCGTCGCGGCAGGGACGACGTGCCGAGCCGCGGCGGGGGCGTGCGACGTGGCAGAGGTGTGCGACGGTACTTCGACGGCGTGTCCGAGCGACGATGTCGTTACGGCGGGCATGACGTGTCGCGCCGCGGCAGGGGCGTGCGACGTGGCGGAGGAGTGCGACGGCGTCGCGACGGCGTGCCCGAGCGACGATGTCGTTGCGGCGGGGACGACGTGCCGGGCGGCGGCGGGCGCCTGCGACGTGGCGGAGGTGTGCGACGGCGCATCGACCGCGTGCCCGGCCGACGCCGTCGTCGCCGCGGGGACGACGTGTCGAGCGGCGGCGGGAGTCTGCGACGTGGCGGAGACGTGCGATGGAGCATCGGCCACGTGCCCGGTGGACGAGGTGGCAAGCGCGGGGACGACGTGTCGGACCGCAGCGGGCCTCTGCGACGTGGCGGAGGAGTGCGACGGCGTCACGACGGCGTGCCCGATCGACACGGTTGTTGCGGCGGGGACGACGTGCCGAGCCGCGGCGGGCGCCTGCGACGTGGCGGAGACGTGCGACGGCGTCGCGACGGCGTGCCCGAGCGACACGGTTGTTGCGGCGGGGACGACGTGCCGGGCGGCGGCAGGGGCGTGCGACGTGGCGGAGACGTGCGATGGAGCATCGGCCACGTGCCCGGTGGACGAGGTGGCGAGCGCGGGGACGACGTGTCGGACCGCGGCGGGGGTCTGCGACGTGGCGGAGGAGTGCGACGGCGTCGCGACGGCGTGCCCGAGCGACACGGTCGTTGCGGCGGGGACGACGTGCCGGGCGGCGGCAGGTGCTTGCGACGTGGTGGAGGTGTGCGACGGCGCGTCGACCGCGTGCCCGGCCGACGACGTCGTCACGGGGGGGACGACGTGTCGGGCGTCGGCGGGGGCCTGCGACGTGGCGGAGGAGTGCGACGGCGTGACGACGGCGTGTCCGAGCGACGATGTCGTCGCGGCGGGGACGACGTGCCGAGCCGCGGCGGGCGCCTGCGACGTGGCGGAGACGTGCGACGGCGTCGCGACGGCGTGCCCGAGCGACACGGTCGTTGCAGCGGGGACGACGTGCCGGGCGGCGGCGGGTGCGTGCGACGTGGCGGAGGAGTGCGACGGCGTGACGACGGCGTGTCCGAGCGACGACGTCGTCGCAGCGGGGACGACGTGTCGGGCGTCGGCGGGGGGCTGCGACGTTGCGGAGACGTGCGATGGAGCATCGGCCACGTGCCCGGTGGACGAGGTGGTGAGCGCGGGGACGACGTGTCGGACCGCAGCGGGCCTCTGCGACGTGGCGGAGGAGTGCGACGGCGTGACGACGGCGTGCCCGAGCGACACGGTCGTTGCAGCGGGGACGACGTGCCGGGCGGCGGCGGGCGCGTGCGACGTCGCGGAGGTGTGTGACGGCGCGTCGACCGCGTGCCCGGCCGACGTCGTCGTCCCGGCAGGGACGACCTGTCGGGCTGCGGCGGGGGCCTGCGATGTGGCGGAGGTGTGCGACGGCGTCGCGACGGCGTGTCCGAGCGACGACGTTGTCATGGCGGGGACGACCTGTCGGGCGTCGGCGGGGGTCTGCGACGTGGCGGAGACGTGCGATGGAGCATCGGTCACGTGCCCGAGCGACACGGTCGTTGCGGCGGGGACGACGTGCCGGGCGGCGGCGGGCACTTGCGACGTCGCGGAGGGGTGCGACGGCGCGTCGATCGCGTGTCCGAGCGACGACGTCGTTGCGGCGGGGACGACGTGTCGAGCTGCGGCGGGTTCCTGCGACGTGGCGGAGGTGTGCGACGGCGTGACGACGGCGTGCCCGAGCGACGATGTCGTCTCGGCGGGGACGACGTGCCGGGCGGCGGCGGGGGCGTGCGACGTGGCAGAGGTGTGCGACGGCGCGACGTCGGCGTGTCCGGTTGATGGTGTCGTCCCGGCGGGGACGATGTGCCGGGCGGCGGTGGGCGCTTGTGACGTCGCGGAGGTGTGTGACGGCGCGTCGACCGCGTGCCCGGCCGACGACGTCGTCCCGGCAGGGACGACCTGCCGGGCGGCGGCGGGGGCCTGCGACGTGGCGGAGACGTGCGATGGAGGATCGGCCACGTGCCCGGTGGACGAGGTGGCGAGCGCGGGGACGCCGTGTCGGGCGGCGGCGGGGGCCTGCGACGTCGCGGAGACGTGCGACGGCATTACGACGGCGTGCCCGAGCGACACGGTCGCCACGGCGGGAACGACGTGTCGGGCGGCCGCAGGCGCCTGCGACGTGACGGAGGTGTGCGACGGCGTGTCGGCCGCGTGCCCGGCCGACGCCTTTGCGACCACGGGGACGACGTGTCGCGCGGCCGCCGGCGCATGCGACGTCGCCGAAAGCTGTACCGGCGACTCCGCGGAGTGTCCCGCCGATGCGTTCGCCGCGGCGGGCGTCGAGTGTCGCGCCGCGGTGGGTGCCTGCGACGCGGCCGAGGCCTGCACCGGTACGGCTGCGGCGTGTCCGCCGGACGCGCTCCTCGCCGCCGGCACGCCGTGTCGCCCCAGCGTCGATGAGTGCGACCTCGTGGAGCTGTGCGACGGCAGCGATCCGGAGTGCGGGCCCGACCTGCGCTCGCCCGACGGCGACGGCGACGGCGTCTGTGATGCCGTCGACATCTGTCCTGCGGTGCCGGACCCGGAGCAGCGCGACGCCGACGGCGATGGGCTTGGCGACGCTTGCGATCCGTGCACGAACCTGGCGCCCGCCCTGGGCGAGCGGGTGCGTCTCGCGGCGGCGCGCATCGAGCCGCCGATCGGCGACGATCGCATGCGGCTGACGGCGCAGTTCGTACTGCCGGAGCCGTATGCGGCGTTCCTGGCACCGCTGGAGCGCGGCGTACGGCTGCTCGTCGAGTCGCCGTCCGCAGTCCTGATGGACGCCTACCTCGCGCCGGGCGCGTTCGATGCCCGGCGCGGCGTCGGATGGCGGCTCGGAGCGCGTGGCCGGGCGTTCGTGTTTCGCAACCGCGGCCGCACGCTGCCGCTCGTGACGACGCCATCGCTGGTGGCGCTCCGCCGGGTGCGCGACACGCCGCTCGTGAAGCTGAAGCTGCGCGGCCGGCGCGGGGCCTACGTCTATCAGCCCGCCGCGTTCCCCCTGCACCTGACCCTCGTGTTCGATCCGCCGCAGGCGGCGACGGGCGGCTGTGCGGAGGTGCACATCGGCCGGACGGACTGTGCGTGGCGCAACGGGTTCGCGTCGGTCCGCTGCAAGCGCTGACACGCGACTGGGCGCGCTCGATGGCGCGCTTCCGCACCGAGGCGGCGGCTGGCACGATCGCGGCGGCATGCGCCACGACGTCGCCGCCCCGTCCGACTGGATCGTGCGCTTCGCACCGCGCGTGCGCAGCGGCGGCTCCGTGCTCGACGTCGCTGCCGGGGCGGGGCGGCACGCGCGCCTGTTCCTCGCGCGCGGGCATGCGGTCACGGCGATCGATCGCGACGTCGCCCGGCTCATGCCGCATCCGGCGCTGCGCGCGATCGCGGCCGACCTCGAGGACGGGTCGCCGTGGCCGTTGCCGGGGGCGCGCTTCGACGCCGTCGTCGTGACGAGCTACCTGTGGCGACCGCTGCTGCCGGTGCTCGTCGACGCCGTCGCGCCGGGCGGGCTCCTCCTCTACGAGACGTTCGCCGTGGGCAACGCCCGCTTCGGCAAGCCGTCGAACCCCGACTTCCTCCTGCGCCCGGGCGAGCTGCTCGAGGCGGTGCGCGGGCGGCTCGTCGTGGCGGCGTACGAGCACGGCGAGGTCGTGTCGCCGCGTCCCGCGGTCGTGCAGCGGATCGCGGCGACTGCCTGAGCTGCACGGGTTGCCGTGCTCGGTGCGGGCGGGCTAACGACCCGTCATGCCCGTCGTGCGTGCCGAGGAGCTGACCTACACGGCGATCCGGCGTCTCGATGCGAGCCGCGCCGTCGCCTTCCTGCCCGTCTCCGCGCTCGAGGTGCATGGGCCGCACCTGCCGCTCGGGATGGACGTCTACATGGCGCGCTGGATGGCCGAGGAAGCCGGACGGCGCTTCGCGGCGCGCCGGTCCGACTGGACGGTCGTGCAGCTGCCGGCGCTGACGATCGGGGCCGACGAGCTGCCGCTGCGCGGGACCATGAACGCGCCGGCGGGCGTGGTCCATCGGACGCTGCTCGCGCACGGCCGCTCGCTCGCGCGCGCCGGCTACCGCTTCGTCGTGGTGACGAACGGGCACGGCGGGCCGCGCCACGCGGCGGCGCTCGAGGCGGCGTGCCGCACCGTCTCGCGGCGGACCGGCATCGCGATGTGCACGCCGTCGATCCTGGTGCTCCACCGCATCATCACCGGCGGGCGGCTCGCGCGCACCGAGGAGCTGCTCGGGCGTGCGCTCACCGGGCCCGAGCGCGCGGCGCTCCTCTGCGGCGAGCACGCCGGCGCCTGGGAGACGTCGTTCATGCTGGCGCAGCACCCGGAGCTGGTCGAGCCGGACTGGACGCGGCTCGGCCGGCTCGCGCCGCCTGCGCTGGCGCCGCTGCACGGGCTCGGCACGCGCGTCGCTGCCTGGCGCGAGCGGCGCGGCGCCGACGTCACACGGCTGCGCACCGCGGTCGACGCCATTGCCGGGGGCCTCGGCTGGCTCCTCAACGCGCGCTTCGGCTACGGCGGCGCGGAGGTGTCGTACAAGGGCGACCCGTCGGCGGCGTCGGCCGAGATCGGCCACGCGTTCCGGGAGATCCTCGCGGCGGACTGCCTCGAGATCGTCGAGGCGGTGGTCGACGGGCGCCTGCGTGCCGAGGAGGTGCGCAGCGTCGCGTCGGATCACGCCTTGATCCAGCCGCGCTTCTGGCCGCGCGTCGGCATGGCGGCTGCCGCGGCGGTGCTGCTGCTGGCGCTGGGCTGAGCCCCGGGTGGGGGGCGGGAGCGGCGGTGTTGCGGACCGCCGCTCCCGCGGGTGGTGATGGTGATGCCGGACGGGGGAGGAGTGGAGTGGTCGCGTCTGCGTGAACGCGAGCGAAGATCTGCCATCGCAAGCGGCGTGCCGCGCTCGGAGCCTGCATCCGCGGTGGGCGCCGTGGGCGGGCGTGTGTCAGCATGCGCCGGCGCGTGGGCGCGTGTGCCGTTCGTGCCAGCGCCGGGGCACCTCGCCCCGTCTCGCACCTCCCGGGACGATGCGGTAGCTCGGTGAGCGAAACGCCGTCCGGTTGCCGGTATCGAAGCCGGCAAACCAGCTCCCCCAAGGAGGAGAACGCGATGAAGGTGAACCAGGGCATGCTGATCGCCAGCGCGGCCGCCGTGCTGGTCCTCTCGGGTGCGGTCCAGGCGAAGGCGGAGGACAAGGCCGCGGACCAGGTGAAGTGTTCCGGCATCAACGAGTGCAAGGGGCAGGGCACCTGCGCCGGCGCGGGCGGCTCGTGCGCCGGCCAGAACTCCTGCAAGGGCAAGGGCGTCGTCATGGTCCCCAAGGCCGAGTGCGACGCCAAGGGCGGCAAGGTCGCCGATTGATCGGGTCGGGGCCCCAGGCGCCGGCCGGGGGCCCCATCCGCCGATCCCATGGCGCCGAGCTTCCCCCATCTCGGTCACGGCATCGGGCTGCGCACGACGCACTATCCGCGCGTGGTCGACGACGGCGTGCGTGCCGACTGGTTCGAGGTCATCTCGGAGAACTTCATGATCCCGGGCGGCTGGCCGCTGCGCGTGCTCGAGACCGTGCGCGCCGACCGGCCCGTCGTGCTGCACGGCGTGTCGCTCTCGCTCGGCGCGACCGACCCGCTGAACGACACCTATCTCGCCGAGCTGCGGGCGCTCGCCGACCGCGTCGAGCCGGCGTGGGTGTCGGACCATCTCTGCTGGGGCAGCTTCGGGCGGCACTACGCCCACGACCTGCTGCCGCTGCCCTATACCGAGGAGGCGCTCGCGCACGTCGCCGGGCGCATCGCGGCGGTGCAGGAGCGGCTCGGGCGGCGCATCCTGGTCGAGAACGTATCGAGCTACGTCGCCTTCACGCATGCGACGATGGCCGAGTGGGAGTTCCTCGCGGCGGTCGCCGAGCGCGCCGACTGCGGCGTCCTGCTCGACGTCAACAACGTCTACGTGAGCGCGCGCAACCACGGCTTCGATCCCGAGGCGTATCTGGCCGGCGTGCCCGCCGGGCGCGTCGGCCAGATCCATCTCGCCGGCCACACCGACCACGGCACGCACGTGCTCGACACGCACGACGCGCCGGTGCGCGACGAGGTCTGGGCGCTCTACCGCTCGGCGGTGCGTCGCTTCGGCGGCGTCGCGACGCTGGTCGAGTGGGACGACCACATCCCGCCCGTCGAGGCCGTGCTCGCCGAGGCCGAGCGGGCGCGGGCGATCGAGACCGAGGTGCTGGGTGCCTGCGCCCGTTCTGCGTGATCTCCAGGCGGGCTTCTTTCGCGCCGTGACGCGCGGCGAGGCCGAGCCGGACCTGGTGGCCGTGGTCGGCGCGACGGCGGCGCTGGATGCGCTGGATGCGATGGACCGGCTCGGCATCTACGCCGGGATGTACGTCATGCGCCTCGAAGGCGTGCTCGCGGCCGACTTTCCGCGCCTGGCCGCAGCCCTCGGCCACGACCCGTTCGCGGCGGTCGTGCGGGGGTACCTGGCCGAGCACCCCTCCGAGCATCCGTCCGTGCGGCACGTCGGGCGTCGGCTCGCGGCCTGGCTCGCCGGCACGACGGCGCCGGTCGACCTGCCGCCCTGGGCGGCGGATCTCGCGGCGCTGGAGTGGGCACGGGTCGAGGCGTTCGACGTTCCGGACGAGGTTCCGATCCGCCTGGCCGACCTCGCCGTGCTGCCGCCCGGGGACTGGCCCGGGCTGCGCTTCCGGCCGGTCGCGTCGCTCCGGCGGCTCGCCTCGCACTGGCCCGTGGATCGCCTGTGGGCCGAGCCCGAGGTCATGCCGGCGCCGCACCCCACGGCCGTCCGGGTGTGGCGGCAGGACCACGTCGTCTACCACTGCGCCGTCGAGCGGGCCGAGGACCTGGCCCTCGCCCGCCTCGTCGCCGGCGAGCCGTTCGCCAGCGTTTGCGAGGCGTTCGCCGAGGTCGGCGACGACGGCGACGGCGAGGCGGCCGCGGCCCGGGCGGGGTCCCATCTCGTCCGTTGGCTCGAGGACGGGCTCATCGCCGGCCGGCGATGAGCCCGGTCGCGGGAATTTTCACGGGGCGCCCCCTTGACGTTCTGCGGTGAGCGCCTTAGGTGCGCCCGCGCGCGGGCGAACGCAGCAGCACGCCCGCGTCATACACACATATCCGCCGATCACAGCGAATCCGGGCCACGGGGAGACGGGGGCCCGGGAGGAGGACGTTTCCATGGCAACCAAGATCCGGCCCCTGGCCGACCGGCTCATCGTGAAGCGGCTCGAGGAGCAGGAGACGAAGAGCGCCGGCGGGATCATCATCCCCGACACCGCCAAGGAGAAGCCCCAGGAGGGCAAGGTCATCGCGGTGGGCAAGGGCCGCGTGAACGACGAGGGCAAGGTCCTGCCGCTCGACGTGAAGACCGGCGACCGCATCCTGTTCGGCAAGTACTCCGGCAGCGAGATCAAGATCGACGGCGAGGAGCACCTCATCCTGCGGGAAGAGGACGTCCTCGGCGTCGTCGAGTAACGGCAAGCAGTAGAAGGAGAAGACAGCAATGCCTGCAAAGATCGTGAAGTTCAGCGAGGAGGCGCGCGCGAAGGTGCTCCGCGGCGTCAACGTGCTCGCCGACGCCGTGACCGTCACCCTCGGGCCGCGCGGCCGCAACGTCGTCCTCGAGAAGTCGTGGGGCGCTCCCAACGTCACCAAGGACGGCGTGACGGTGGCCAAGGAGATCGAGCTCTCCGACAAGTTCGAGAACATGGGTGCCCAGATGGTGAAGGAGGTCGCCTCGAAGACCTCCGACGTCGCCGGCGACGGCACCACCACCGCCACGGTGCTCGCCCGGGCGATCTTCACCGAGGGCGCCAAGATGGTCGCCGCCGGTCACGACCCGATGAACCTGAAGCGCGGCATCGACGCGGCCGTGACGCAGATCATCGAGGAGCTCCGGAAGAACTCGAAGTCCACCAAGGGCAAGGACGAGATCGCCCAGGTGGGCACCGTGTCCGCCAACGGCGACCGCACCATCGGCGACATGATCGCCGAGGCGATGGAGAAGGTCGGCAAGGAAGGCGTCATCACGGTCGAGGAGGCCAAGGGCCTCGAGACGCAGCTCGACGTCGTCGAGGGCATGCAGTTCGACCGCGGCTACCTCTCGCCGTACTTCGTCACCGATCCGGACCGCATGGAGGCGGCGATCGAGGACGCGTTCATCCTCATCCACGAGAAGAAGGTCTCGTCGATGAAGGACCTGCTGCCGCTGCTCGAGCAGGTGGCGCGCGCCGGCAAGCCGCTGCTCGTGCTCGCGGAAGAGGTCGAGGGCGAGGCGCTCGCCACCCTCGTCGTGAACAAGATCCGCGGCACGTTCTCGTGCGTCGCGGTGAAGGCGCCGGGCTTCGGCGACCGCCGCAAGGCCATGCTCGAGGACATCGCCATCCTCACCGGCGGCAAGATGATCGCCGAGGAGCTGGGCCTGAAGCTCGAGAACGTCACGCTGAAGGACCTCGGCCGCGCCAAGCGCATCGTCGTCGACAAGGACAACACGACGATCATCGACGGCGCCGGCAAGAAGGCCGACATCGAGGCGCGCATCAAGCAGATCCGCGCCCAGATCGAGGAGACGACGTCCGACTACGACCGCGAGAAGCTCCAGGAGCGCCTCGCGAAGCTGGTCGGCGGCGTGGCGGTCATCCGCGTGGGTGCCGCGACCGAGATCGAGATGAAGGAGAAGAAGGCGCGCGTGGAAGACGCCATGCACGCGACACGCGCCGCGGTCGAAGAGGGCGTCGTGCCCGGGGGCGGCGTCGCGCTGCTCCGCTCGCAGGCCGGCCTCGACAACCTCACGGTGGCCCCGGAGCTCCAGTTCGGCGTCGCCATCGTGAAGCGGGCGATCGAGGAGCCGCTGCGCTGGATCTCCCGCAACGCCGGCCTCGACGGCGCCGTCGTGGTCGACAAGGTCCGCGGTCAGAAGGGGTCGAACGGCTTCAACGCCGCCACCGACACCTACGAGGACCTCATGAAGGCCGGCATCATCGACCCGACGAAGGTCGTGCGCACGGCGCTGCAGAACGCGGCGTCGGTGGCCGGCCTGCTCCTCACCACCGAGGCGATGATCGCGGAGAAGCCGAAGGAGGAGAAGGCGCCGGCAGGTGGCGGTGGCCACATGCACGGCGGCGAGGACTTCTGAGTTCCGCTTCCTTCGCGTGACGCACACGGGGCGCCGTCCGGGTGGACGGCGCCCCGTCGTCGTTTCGGGGGAGGCGGCGCCGCGACCGCGGGCGCGATATGGGAGGCACGTGGAGTGGCTGAACTACCATCACCTCCTCTACTTCTGGCTCGCGGCGCGCGAGGGCGGCGTCACTCGCGCCAGCGAGGAGCTGCGGCTCTCGCAGTCGACGGTGAGCGCGCAGATCCGGCTGCTCGAGTCGGCGCTCGGCGACCGGCTGTTCGTCCGCCGGGGCCGGCGTCTCGAGCTGACCGAGCTCGGCCGTCTCGTCTACCGCTATGCCGAAGAGATCTTCGGGCTCGGCCGCGAGCTGCTCGACGCGGTGAAGGGGCGACCCACGGGGCGCCCGACGCCGTTCGTGGTCGGCGTCGCCGACGTCGTGCCGAAGCTCATGGCGCACCGGCTGCTGGCGCCGGCGTTGCAGGTAGAGCCGCCCGTGCACCTCGTCTGCCGCGAGGGCAAGCCCTCGGAGCTGCTCGCGGCGCTGGCGCTGCATCGCCTCGACCTCGTGCTGGCGGACGCCCCCGTCGGGCCCGGCATCGAGGTGAAGGCGTACGACCATCTCCTCGGCGAGTCGCCCATCGAGGTGTGGGCCGCCCCGGCGCTGGCCGCGAGCCTGCGCCGGCGGTTCCCGCGCTCGCTCGACGGCGCGCCGATGCTCCTGCCGACGGTCGGAACCCAGCTTCGCCGCTCGCTCGACCAGTGGTTCGACGAGGTGGGGGTGCGTCCCGTCGTCGCGGCCGAGATCGAGGACAGCGCGCTCCTCAAGGTGTTCGGCGCCGAGGGCCGTGGCGCGTTCCCGGTGTGCGCGGCGATCGGCCGCGAGGTGCGACGGCAGTTCAGGGTGGCGCGCGTCGGCGTCGCGGGGACGGTGCGCGAGCGCTACTATGCGATCTCGATCGAGCGGCGTCTCACGCATCCGGCCGTGGTCGCGCTGTCGCGCGCGGCGCGGGCGAGCCTCGAGAGCTGAGCCCGGCCCGGCGCGGTCAGGCCGCCGCCTTCCCCTGATCGCCGTCCCGGCCGTGCGACCCCGGGTGCCCGGGCGGCCTCAGCCACGATGCCAGGACGGCGCCGGCGAGGATGCCGGCGATGATCCCGAGCGACCACCCGATCGGGAACTTGCCGCCGAACGCCTCGTTCAGCCACGTCATCTTGAGACCGACGAAGATCAGGATCAGACCGAGCCCGTACTTGAGGTAGTGGAACCGCTCCACCACCCCGGCGAGCAGGAAGTAGAGCGAGCGCAGGCCGAGGATCGCGAAGATGTTCGACGTGAACACGATGAGCGGCTCGGCGGTGATCGCGAAGATGGCGGGCACCGAGTCGATCGCGAAGACGATGTCCGAGAACTCGATGAAGGCGAGCGCCAGGAAGAGCGGCGTCGCGTAGCGCACGCCGTCACGGCGGACGAAGAAGCGCGGGCCTTCGATGGTCGGCGTCACCGGCAGTATCCGCTTCAGCAGGCGCAGGAGCGGGTTCGCGCCGGGGTCGGGCGCGGCGTCCGGGGTGGCGAGGATCTTGAGGCCCGTCAGGATCAGGAACGCCCCGGCCACGAGGACGACCCAGTGGTACTGGAGCAGCGTCGCGCCGAGGGCGATGAACACGGCGCGGAAGACGAGCGCACCCAGGATGCCGAAGAAGAGGACGCGGTGCTGATACTGCGCCGGGATGGCGAAGTACGAGAAGAGCACGACGAAGACGAAGATGTTGTCGACGGCGAGCGACTTCTCGATGACGAAACCGGTGAGGAACTCGAGGGCGACCTGCCCGGCGGCCGCGTCCGGATCGAAGCCGGGCAGACTCGTCAGCCGGGGGTTCCCGGCGAACGTCCACGCCGCGTAGAAGTACAGCCCGACGTTGAACGCGAGCGCCAGCGAGATCCAGACGGCGCTCCAGGCGGACGCCTCCTTGATGCTCACCGCGTGTGCCTCGCGATGGAAGACGCCGAGATCGAGGAGCAGGAGGAGGACGACCCCGGTCGTGAAGGCGGCGTAGAGCCACCAGTACTCGGCGAACGGGAACAGCAGCGGCGCGCTCATCGCGCCAGCGGGTGAGACGAGTTCGACATGGCCCCGGCGTAGCGGCGGCGCTACCCGGGGACAAATCGATAATCAGCGCCGCGAACGACCGGAAAACCGATCAGCGCGAGGCGGTGGCCGCCTTTCCGTAGAGCCCGGTCAGCTCCGCCGCCTGGAGAACGTGTCCGCGCATGTGTGCCTCGACGTCGGCGCGCGTCGCCGCGTCGCCCAGGTCGCCGAACGTCGTGTCCACCGCGTAGAGGCGGAACACGTAGCGGTGCCGGCCGCTCGGCGGGCACGGGCCGTTGTAGCTGCGGCGGTTCCAGCCGTTCAGCGCGACGCGGGCGCCCTTCGGCAGCTGCTTCGGCTGGACGCCTTCGGGCAGCGACGTGGCGGTCGGCGGGATGTCGTAGACGAGCCAGTGGGTCCAGCCGCCGGTGGCGTCGGGGTCGTCGACGATCAGCACGAGGCTCTTGGTGCCGTCGGGCACCCCCGTAAAGGTGAGCGCCGGGGAGACGTCGTTCCCCTCGCAGGTGTGGACGGGCGGGATCGGCGACTGGGGCAGGACCGCGGGGGAGGTCAGCATGAGCGCGCGGGCGGGCGTCCCGGCGGCGAGGACGGCGCCGAGGGCGAGCGCCACGCGGACGGCGCGCGTCATCGCGGCCTCCGCACGCGCGACGCGATGTCGCGCTCGTACTCGGGGAAGTAGCGGGTGATCACCGGCAGATCGAAGGCGCTCAGGATGGACTCCTTGGGCTCGCGCTCGAGCAGGAACTCGAACGAGCGGCGGATCAGCTCGGCCGGCTCGACCGCGCCGCCGGTGAGGCGGGCGTGGTAGGCCGGGTCCAGCGTGACCAGGTGGGTGCTGTGCGCGCCGCGCTCGGTCACCGTCACCCGATAGGTGGTGGCGTCGACCGGCGCGACGTCGATTCCGGCGCGCATCCTCGCCATGTCATCCGGATCGGCCGGTGGGGTCAATCCCGGACGGGGCGCGTGAGGGGGCGCACGGCACCCGCCGCACGGAATGGGCTGGCGACGCGCGGGCGGGACGGGTTAATCTCCGCGACCCACCCATGACGCTCGCCGCCGTCCGCCGCCTCCCCCAGCGCCGTGGGGTGCGCCAGTTCGTGAAGTTCTGCCTCGTCGGGGCGACGAGCCTGTTCATCGACAAGCGGACGCTCTGGTTCCTCCTGAACGAAGGGCTGCCGCGCTCGCCGTGGTGGATCAGCGCCACGCTGTCGTTCATGCTGGCGGTCACGAACGGCTTCGTGTGGAACCGCACGTGGACGTTTCGCGCCGACACCCACGCGCATCGCCGTCGCACGCAGTACGGCATGTTCTTCGCGACCAACCTCGTGGGGCTGGCGCTGAACCTCGCGCTCACCCAACTGATCCTGACGCTCTTCGCGGATCACCTGCCGTACATCGGCGGCACGCCGCACGCGAGCGACGTGCTGCTCGCGTCGATCCTGTCCGTTCCGATCGTGGTCGCGTGGAACTTCGCGGCCAGCAAGTACTGGACGTTCCGCACCACCCCGGCCTGACGGCGGGGCGCTACCTCGCGACCGCAGCCCCGTCGCGGACGCGGACGGCGGCGGCGGCCAGCTCGTTCGCGTGCCGGCGGGTCGCGTCGACGGCCTTCGCGGCGGGCTCCTGCTCCTCGCCGTCGATCAGCTCCTTCGCGCCCTGGAGGTCGCCGTCCTCGCTCCAGGTGACGGTCAGGTTCTTGCGCACGTAGCGGCCGCCGCCGACGTGCACGCGGCGGCCCTCGCGGGCGAGGAACAGCCGGTCGTTCTCGTAGAAGTACTCGCCCGAGACGGTGTCGCCGTCGGCGACCGTCCGGGCGTCGCGCACGTAGATGATGTGGTCGCCGTTGAAGTAGGCGGTGAAGGTGCCCGTGCTGCCGTCGCGGTCCCACTTGCCGTCGACCGGCTTCAGGCGCGCGATCGTGTAGGTGATGTCGTTCGCCTTCACCTCGGACATCGTCACGCCGAAGGAGGTGCAGGCGCCGATGAGCAGGGGGAGGAGCGCCAGGAGCGGTTTGGCGGTGCGCGTCGAAGGCATCGGGCGCCGTCCTAGCCGACCCGGAGCCGTCCAGCCACACCGGGGCTTGCACACAAACGCACGTTTGGGTACGGCCCGACTGTCATGCCCGCCGCCGCGCAGGTCCATCCGTACGGGGCCGACCTCTCGAGCCCCGACACCTTCGTCGAGGGAGTGCCCCACGAGACCTTCCGCCGCCTGCGCGCCGAGGCGCCCGTCTTCTGGCATCCCGACACCAGTCCGCCCCGGGCCGCCGAGCTCGCGCGCGCGGGGCGTGGGTTTTGGGTGCTGACCAAGCACGCCGACGTCTGGAAGGTGTCGCTCGACGCCAAGACCTTCTCGTCCGAGCGCGGCACCGCGCTCCTCCCGGAGTTCACCGAGGAAGAGATGGTCCCCCAGCGCGAGCTGATGCTGAACATGGACCCGCCACGGCACACCAAGCACCGCCGGCTGGTCAACATGGGCTTCTCGCCGAAGGTCCTGAACCAGGCCGAGATCGCGATCCGCAGCCGCGCCAAGGCGATCGTCGACGCCGTCGCCAGGCGCGGCACCTGCGACTTCGTCACCGAGGTCGCCGCGGAGCTGCCCCTCCAGGTCATCGTCGAGATGCTCGGCGTGCCGCACGAGGATCGCCACAAGTTCTTCGAGTGGAGCAACACGATGGTCGGGGCCGAGGACCCCGAGTACGCCACCAGCCCCGAGGTCGGGCAGATGGCGATGATGCAGCTCTTCGCCTACGCGAACGAGCTGGCCGTCGACCGCAAGGCGTGCCCGCGCGAGGACCTGACGACGCTGCTCCTCCAGGCCCAGGTCGACGGCGAGCACCTCACCGAGTCGCAGTACGACTCGTTCGTGATGCTGCTGTCGGTCGCCGGCAACGAGACGACGCGCAACCTCATCTCGGGCGGCATGCTGGCGCTCTTCGACCATCCCGAGCAGCGCGCGCGCCTCCAGCGCGATCCGTCGCTCCTGCCGACGGCGGTCGAGGAGATGCTGCGCTGGGTGTCGCCGGTGATGGCCTTCCGCCGCACGGCGCAGAAGGACACCGAGGTCCGCGGCGTGCGGATTCGCGAGGGCGACCGCGTCTGGATCTGGTACGCGTCGGCGAATCGCGACGAGGAGGTCTTCCCCGACGCCGACGTCTTCGACGTCGGCCGCACGCCCAACGACCACCTCGGCTTCGGCATCGGGCCGCACTTCTGCCTCGGCTCGCACCTCGCCCGCATGGAGATCCGGATCATGTTCGAGGAGGTGCTGCGACGCCTGCCCGACATCCAGCTCGACGGCGAGGTGCAGCGGCTGCGCTCGAACTTCATCAACGGCGTGAAGCACATCCCCGTGCGCTTCACGCCCGAGCGCTGAGCGGCGCTACGCCCGGCGCGCCAGGCTCGCGAGCAGCGCGCCCTGGTTCCAGGTGTCCCAGGCCTCGACCAGGCGACCGTCGGCGACGCGGAACCAGGTGGTGCCGCGCGCGTGGATGGCGCGGTTCGTGGGCGGGATGTCCTGCAACGCGGCGGTGTGCGTGCCCGTGAAGCTCCAGCGCACCGAGACGCGGTCGCCGTCGACGAGGACGTCCTCCACGGTCGCCCTGAGGTCCGGCATCGCGGCGATGAAGGCGTCGAACATCGCGCGCCAGGCGTCGATGCCCTCGAGACGGCCGTTCTCCGAGTGGCCGACGCAGTCCGGGTCGGCCAGCTCGTCGATGGAGGCGAGGCGACGCTGGTTCCACACCTCCTCGAACCAACGGCGGACGAGGACGTCGTTCGGGTGGCTCATGAAGGCCTGGATGGCATCGCCGCGGGAACGCCGTCAAGACGGCGCGGCGCGCCTTGACGGTTGACCTCTGCCTGGTAGTGCGCGCACATGCGATCGCAGGCGGACGGTGATCGCCGAAGGGGGGACCACCATGAAGGGACGCATCCGCTTCGCGCACCTCGCCGCCGTCGTGCTGGGGCTCGCCGTCGCCGCCCCGCGCCCCGCCGCGGCCTGGCCGTGGGATCACACGCAGACGAAGTACCCGATCGTCCTCGCGCATGGGCTCGGCGGCTTCGATCGGCTCTTCGGCGTGTACGAGTACTGGTACGGCATCCCGTTCGCGCTCACCTCGGGCGGCGCCCGCGTCTTCGTCACGACGGTGAGCCAGCTGAACTCGACCGAGGCGCGCGGTGAGCAGCTCCTCGCCCAGGTCCAGCAGATCGTCGCGCTGACCGGCAAGCCCAAGGTGCATCTCATCGGCCACAGCCACGGCGGGCTCGACGTGCGCTACGTGGCGGCGGTGCGGCCCGATCTCGTCGCCTCGGTGACCAGCGTCGGCAGCCCGCACAAGGGCGCCGACCTCGCCGACTTCCTGCGCGCCAACGTCCGCAACGGCTCCTTCACCGAGAGCGTGGTCGCCTACTTCGCGAACGCGCTCGGCACCGTGCTCGGCCTCCTCACCGGGCACACGAACCCGCAGGACGGCGTCGCCGCGCTCGACTCGCTCACCAGCGCGGGGATGGCGAGCTTCAACGCGCGCTACCCGCGCGGCGTGCCGACGACGGCCTGCGGCGAGGGCGCGGCGTCGGTGGGCGGCGTGCGCTACTACTCCTGGTCGGGGACGGGCATCCTCACAAGCGCGCTCGACGTCTCCGACGCGGCGATGGCGCTCATCTCGCTCTTCTACGATCAGGCGAACGACGGCCTCGTCGACCGCTGCAGCTCGCACCTCGGCGACGTCATCCGCGACGACTACTTCCACAACCATCTCGACGAGGTGAACCAGGTGCTGGGGCTGGTCTCGATCTTCGAATCGAATCCGACGACGCTGTTCCGCAACCACGCCAACCGTCTGAAGAACGCCGGCCTGTGAGACGCGGCGGCCTCGTCCTCCTGGCCCTGCTCGCGCTGGCGGGCTGGCTCGTCGTGCGCGACGCGCCGCCCGCCGGCGAGGTGGCCGGCGACGCCGAGGTCGAGCCGGAGGCGGGCGGTACGAAGCCGTCGCCGCGGGCGGCGCGCGCGCCGTCCCCGACGCCGCCCGGGAAGCGGCCCGCGTCGCTGCGCGGGACACGGCCCGACGGCAAGCTCGAGCTCGACGCGCAGGGCCGCTTCCGGCCGTCGCCGCTCGCGCGCCTCTACTTCGACTACTGGCTCAGCGTCGCCGGCGAGGAGCCCGCGGCGCACACCCGTCGCCGCATCGTGAACGGCATCTGGCGGCGCCTGCCGCCGGCGGCCGCCGCCGAGGCCGAGGCCTTCCTCGATCGCTACCTCGCCTACCGCGCGAAGGCGCGCGACCTGCGCCTCCCCGACGGCACCGACCCGGCCGCGCTCGAGGCCCGTCTCGCGGCGGTGCAGGCGCTGCGCGTCGAGGTGTTCGGGGCCGGGGACGCGGCGGCGACGTTCGGCGACGAGGAGGCGCGCGATCGCGCCGCGCTGGCGCGCCGGCGGGCGCTCGACGATCCGACCCTGGATCCGGCCGCGCGTGCCGAGGCGTTGGCGGCGGCCGACGCCCTCCTGCCCGAGGACGCGCGCGCCGCCCACGACGCCGCGACCCTGCCGTCGCGCCTCGAGGCCGTCGAGAAGGCGATTCGCGCCGTCGGCGGTGACGCCCAGGCGTTGCGGCGCGCCCGCGAGGAGCTGGTGGGGCGCGAGGCGGCGTCGCGGCTCGCCGCCCTCGACCAGGAGCGCGCCGCGTGGGACGGCCGGCTGGCGGCGTTCCGGGCCGCGCGCGCGGCGATCATGGGGGAGCGCGGCCGCCCCGTCGCCGAGCGCGAGGCGATGGTCGCGGCGCTGCTCGAAGAGTCGTTCAGCGAGGGCGAGCGCGTCCGCGTCGAAGCGCTCGATCGCGTCGCCGCGGGCCGCTAGGCGGGGGCGCCCCGGCCCTCCCTCCCGGGTCGGTGGTCGACCGATCGGCCCGTCGGATCGTCGGTGCGCTGACGCGGCGGCGCCGAGGGGCGCCGCTTCCCAGCCGACCCGAACCCGCGCTAAGGAACCTCCCCATGACGACCACCGCCCAGCCGCTCGGCGACGCGTCCGACGTCCGTCGCTATCAGCTCTTCATCAACGGCAAGTTCGTCGACGCCCAGTCGGGCAAGACGTTCGAGACGATCTACCCGCACGATCGCTCGGTGCAGGCCGTGGTCGCCGAGGGCGACAAGGCCGACATCGACGCCGCCGTCACCGCGGCGCGCGCGTGCTTCGACGAGACGTGGTCGACGATGCTGCCGCAGGAGCGGGCGAAGCATCTCCACCGCATGGCCGACCTCATCGAGGAGCGCGCCTTCGACCTGGCGCGGCTCGAGTCGCTCGACGTCGGCATGCCGTCGTTCCTGGCGACCGGCATGATCATGCAGGCGGCCGAGGTGTTCCGGTACTGGGCCGGCTGGGCGACGAAGATCCACGGCTTCACCAGCCCGTCGATGCAGCCGGGCGAGTTCCTCGGCTACACCCAGCGCGAGCCGCTCGGGGTCGTCGGCGGTATCACGCCGTGGAACGGACCGTTCATCATGGCGGCGTGGAAGACGGCGCCGGCGCTGGCCTGCGGCAACACCGTCGTGCTGAAGCCCGCCGAGCACACGCCGATGACGGCGATGGAGCTGGCGCGCATCGCCGCCGACGCGGGGCTGCCCGCCGGCGCGCTCAACGTCGTCCCGGGCTTCGGCCCCACGGCCGGCGCCGCGCTCGCGCAGCACACCGGCATCGAGAAGATCGCCTTCACCGGCGAGCACGTGACCGGCCGTCTGGTCGTGCAGGCGTCGGTCACCAATCTCAAGACCGTGACGCTCGAGCTCGGCGGCAAGTCGCCGCACATCATCTTCGACGACGTCGACCTCGACACCGCCGTCGCCAACGCGATGTTCGGCCTCTTCATGAACACCGGGCAGATCTGCTCGGCCGGCACGCGGCTCCTGGTGCAGCAGTCGATGTACGACCGCTTCGTCGAGAAGCTGGTGGAGCGCGCGAAGGGCATCGTCGTCGGCGATCCGCTCGACTTCGCCACCCGCATGGGCCCGCTGGTCTCCGAGGAGCAGCTCATGAAGGTGAAGCGCTATGCCGAGATCGGCCAGCGCGAGGGCGCCAAGCTCGAGTGCGGCGGCGGCCAGCCGAAGGACCCGGCACTGGCGAAGGGCTTCTACTTCGAGCCGACGATCTTCAGCGGCGTGAACAACGAGATGCAGATCGCGCAGGAGGAGATCTTCGGGCCGGTGGGGGTCGTGATCCCGTTCAGCGACGAGGACGACGCCGTCCGCATCGGCAACGACGTCATCTACGGCCTCGCCGCGGGCGTGCAGACGCGCGACATCAAGCGCGCGCACCGCATCGCGAAGAAGCTCCAGGCGGGCACGGTCTGGATCAACACCTGGCACAAGATCGAGAGCAACTCGCCGTTCGGCGGCTACAAGCTCTCGGGCTACGGCCGCGAGAACGGGCCGACGATGATCGAGCATCTGACCCGCCTGAAGCAGGTCTGGGTGGACTTGAACGAGTTCACCATGGACCTCTTCGCGATGTAGCCCGTCGTGCCGAAGACCACGCTCGCCCACCTCCTGGCGCGACTCGTCGCCGAGGAGGAGGCGGCTGCGGGCCTGCCGTCCCTGCCGCTGCTGTCGCGGCGGCAGGTGCTGCGGGGCGCGGCGGCCACGCTCGCGCTCGGCGCCGTCGCTCGTCCGCGGCGCAGCATGGCGCAGACACCCCCGCGTACCGCCGTCGTCGGGGCCGGGCTCGGCGGCCTCTGCACCGCGGCGGCGCTCAACGAGGCGCTGCTGCCGCTCACCGTGTACGAAGCGTCCGACCGCATCGGCGGTCGCACGCGCACCGACACCGACTCCTTCACCGGTGGTCAGTTCAGCGAGCACTGCGGCGAGTACATCGATTGGGTGCACATCCAGATCCGGACGCTGATCCGCAACTTCGGCCTCAAGGTGGCGCGGTCGCGGCGCGACCAGCCCGCCGGGGCGAAGCCGATCTTCATGCTCGACGGCACGCCCTACCTGGCGAAGCAGGCGCGGCGCGACATCAAGGCCGTGATGAAGGCCGCGCGCGCGGATCGGCGCGCGGCGAAGGCGACGACGACGTACGACGAGTACACCGACGCCGGTCAGGCGCTCGACCAGATCAGCGTCTGGGATTGGATCGACACGCGCGTCCCCGGCGGGCACGGGTCGCCCATGGGGCGGCTGCTCGACGTCGTCTTCACCAGCGAGCTCGGGCTCGACACGCGGGAGCAGAGCGCGCTCAACGCGGTCTACTTCCTCGTCAACCGGCCGAACCCCAACGGCATCGGCTATCTCGGCCGGCCGGACGAGCGCTTCGTCTGCGCCGGCGGCGTGCAGCGACTGGTCGAGGCGCTCGCCGGCGCGCTGCCCGACGGCAGCGTCGAGCTGAACGCGCGGCTCACGGCCATCACGCGGTTGGACGACGGCACCTATCGCCTCTCGTTCGACGGCCGCGACGCCGTCGTCGTCGATCGCGTCGCGCTGACGCTGCCGTTCTCGGTCCTGCGCACGATCGACTTCGGCGCGGCGGGCTTCGACGAGCGCAAGACCGCCGCCATCAACGAGCTGGGCTACGGCACGGGCACCAAGCTGACGCTCCAGTTCACGTCGCGCCCCTGGCGCAAGAAAGGCCCATGGGGCAGCCCCAACGTGGCGCGCATCCTCAGCGACGCCGGCTTCCAGAGCACCTGGGAGGAGACGCGGGGGCAAAAGGGCAGCGAGGGCATCCTCGCGTGCGTGAGCGGCGGCTCGGCCGGCGCTGCGCTCGGCGACACGTCGCCGGCGGGCGTGCGGGCCGCCGCCGAGGCGTTCCTCGCCCGGCTCGAGACGGTGCTCCCCGGCGTTGCAGCGACGTGGAACGGCCGCGCCACGCTGTCGGCGCCGGCCGAGGATCCCCTCCAGCGCGGCTCGGTGTCCTGCCACCGCGTCGGACAGTACGTGAAGTTTCGCGGCGTCGAGGCGGAGCGCTCGGGCAACTGCCATTTCGCCGGCGAGCACACCTCGCTCGACTACCGGGGCACGATGGAGGGCGCCGCCGTCGAAGGCGTCCGCTGCGGGCTCGAGATCATCGGCGACTTCGCCGGCAAGACCGGCACCTGACGCGCGCCGTCGTTGCGCGGAGCGATGCGGAGTGGAATCGTGGCGGTCATGCGGCCGCTGCGCGTCCTCGCTCTGGCCGCGTCGTTCGTGCTCGCCTCGGCCCCGGCGCCCGCCGTCGACTTCGTCCGGCCCGGCAATGCGCCGGCCGTGGTCCCGGTGCCGCAGCAGCCGTCGCCGTTCGTGCAGCCGGCGCCGTCCTGGTGCTGGCTGAGCGTCCGCCTGTTCGACACCCTGCGCCACGGCCCGTTCGACTACTGCCGGCGCAAGCTGCGCTACACCCCCGGCAAGCTCGAGTGCTACACGTTCACGGACCAGGTGTGCTCGGTGCTGCTGCCCTCGGGCGAGTGGACGGAGACCCGGAACGTGGTGCAGCGCCAGCCGATCCCGTGTCCTCGCGGCCCCGAGCCGCCCGTCTGCCGTCGGCTCGACCTGATGGGGGTCGGTCCGCCGTAGCGTTCGGGTCGGACTTCGGCGCGGGGTGCTCGGCGGGTATCGCCAGCCGCGCCGCGTTGCGCCAGACTCACCGCGTGATCGCGGAGGAGCAGATCATCCTCCGGCTCGCCGTCGCGGCATCGCTCGGGGCGCTCGTCGGCGCCGACCGCGAGCGGCGCGAGCGGGCTGCCGGCCTGCGGACCCATGCGCTGGTCGGTGTCGGCGCTTGCTTGTTCATGCTGGTGTCGTCGTTCGGCTTCGGCGACGTCGTCGGTGAGAACGGCGTCACGCTCGATCCGTCGCGCGTCGCGGCCCAGGTCGTGAGCGGTATCGGCTTCCTCGGCGCGGGCGCGATCATCGTCCGCCGTGACAGCGTGCGCGGTCTCACCACCGCGGCGAGCGTGTGGGTCTCCGCCGCCGTCGGACTGGCGATCGGCGGCGGCCTCTTCATCGCCGGGGGGGCGACCACCGCGCTCACGCTGCTGGTCCTGGCGGCGCTCAAGCCCATCGAGCGCTGGTTCTTCAAGCGACCACTGATGCTGGCGGTCGTCGTCGGTCCGGACATGCCATCGGTCGCGACGCTGCGCGCCGCCGCGGAGGACACGGGGCTCGCGGTCGAGCAGGTCGACGTCCGCCCGGGCCGCGGGGGGCACACGCAGGTGCGGATGAGCCTCGGCCAGCGTACTCCGGAGCGTGACACGGCGGTCGTCGATCGGCTCCGCGCGCTGCCCGGGGTGCGCCGTGTGAAGCTGCGCTCTTCGTGACGCCGGCGGCCCTTGACCCCTCCTCGTGCCCGGACCAATGTCGGCTCCTGCTGGGGGAGTCGTCCGGAGACGACTGAGAGGGCAGGAAGCGGTCCTGCCGACCCCTCGAACCTGACCCGGGTCATGCCGGCGGAGGGAAGCGCGATGACACAGCTCGAATCGGCCCGTGCGGGTACCGTCACCCCCGAGATGCGCCGGGTGGCGCAGCGCGAGGGCGTCTCGCCGGAGACGATCCGCGACGAGGTCGCCCGCGGGCGGCTCGTCATCCCGGCCAACGTCCACCACCTCGCGGGCTCGGCGGGCGCGACGCCCGCAGGAGCGGCGCACGGCTACCCGGACGCCGCCGTCGGGCACCCGGGCGCGCGCGACGAGGCGCGGCTGTGGGTGAACCAGACGGTGGCGCAGCGCCTGGCCGTCATCCAGGACCCCGACGTGCTGCGCGGGGAGCGCGCTCCGAAGCGGCTCGACCCCACCGGCATCGGGCGCATGATCACCACCAAGATCAACGCCAACATCGGCGCCTCGCCGGTCTCCTCGAGCACCGACGCCGAAGTCGAGAAGCTGCGCTGGGCGCAGCAGTACGGCGCCGACACCCTGATGGACCTCTCGACCGGCGGCGACCTCGGCGCCACCCGGCAGGCGATCCTCGACCATGCGACGATCCCGATCGGCACGGTGCCGATCTACTCGATGATCGTCGGCCGCCGCATCGAGGACCTCACCTACGACGTCATCCTCGCCGAGATCGAGCGCCAGGCGCGCCAGGGCGTCGACTACTTCACGATCCACGCCGGCGTGCTGCGCGAGCATCTCTCGCTGGTCGGCCCGCGCGTCTGCGGCATCGTCTCGCGGGGCGGCTCGCTGCTCGCGAAGTGGATGATCCACCACGGCCGGCAGAACCCCATGTTCGAGCTGTTCGACGAGATCAGCGCGATCATGCGCGAGTACGACGTCACCTACTCGCTCGGCGACGGGCTGCGTCCCGGCTGCCTCGCCGACGCCAGCGACGCCGCGCAGCTCGCGGAGCTGCGCACGCTCGGCGAGCTCGTCCACCGCGCCCGCGACAAGGGCGTGCAGGTGATGGTCGAGGGTCCGGGGCACGTGCCGCTCGACCAGATCGGCTGGAACATGCGCCTCCAGCAGGAGCTGTGCGACGACGCCCCGTTCTACATCCTGGGGCCGCTCGTGACCGACGCCTTCCCGGGCTACGACCACATGACGAGCGCGATCGGCGCCACCGAAGGCGCCCGCCACGGCGCCGCCATGCTCTGCTACGTGACGCCGAAGGAGCACGTCGGCCTGCCGAAGGCCGAAGACGTCAAGGCGGGCTGCATCGCCTACAAGATCGCGGCGCACGCGGGCGACGTCGCGCGCGGGGTCACCGGCGCGCGCCAGTGGGACGACGACATGTCGCGTGCCCGTGCGGCGCTCAACTGGCCGAAGCAGTTCGAGCTCGCCTTCGACGGCGAGACGGCCCGTGCCCTGCACGACGAGGATCTCGAGGTCGACACCGACTTCTGCGCCATGTGCGGCCACGACTGGTGCAGCATGCGCATCTCGAAGGAGATCGTGGCCTTCGCGAGCGGCAAGGACAGGGCCTTCCAGCCCGAGAAGCGAGCCGCCCGCAGCCCGGGCGTCACCGCGGCCGGCCGCGCGATGCTGGCGAAGCGGGCCGAGGTGCTGCCGGTCGTCGGCGGCAAGCACGCCTGCCACTCCGACCACGTGCCGGAGCCGGAGCGCGCCCGGTCGGTGCAGGACGCGACGCGCTGACCCTGCCGAGCTCGGCCTGATGCGGCGGCGGCCGGGCGCCCGCTCGGGCGCCTGGCCCGGCGGATGCGCCGCTTCGCCGCGGTGTCAGGAAGGATGCCGGGCATCAAGGTGTCTATCGCTCGCGGGCGGCGCCCGCTATGTCGATCGCAGCGAGACCGCCGCGAGCGTGACCTTCGCGCGGCTTCCCTGTTTGGGAGAGTGCGATGACGGACTATCGGCTCCGATCCCCGGCCTGGATGCGTGCCACCGCGCGTGCCGTCCTGCTGACGTTCAGCACGGCGTCGCTGGTCGCGTGCGGCGGCGGCGCGAGCGAGCCTCCCGCGACCGACGCCACGCACGCCCAGGCGGCGCCCCAGGAAACGGCGACGACGCTTCCGGCGGCTCCCGAGCCCCCGCCTCCGCCGGCGGCTGCGGCGCCGCCTCCCACGCTGCCTGCGCAGCCGCCGCAGACGCTCGGCAAGGACGAGCTGCGCGAGCTCGTCGCGCCGGTGGCGCTCTACCCCGACGTCGTGCTCGCGTCCCTGCTCCCGGCGACCACGTTCCCGGATCAGGTGCACGACGCGGCCCAGTACGTCGGGCAGGCGGCGCAGGTCGACGCCATCCCGCAGGATCGCGGCTGGGACGGCAGCGTCACGGCCCTGCTCCAGTTCCCGGACGTCGTGCGCTGGCTCGACGCGAACCCGGCGTGGACCGACGAGATGGGGCAGGCCGTCACCTTCCAGCAGGCGGACGTCCTGCAGGCGATCCAGGACTATCGGCACCAGGTCGCGAACGCGGGCAACCTGAAGACGAACCAGTACCAGAAGGTCCGTACGGTCGCCGATCGCGACATCGTCATCGAGCCGGCGCGGCCGGACGTCGTGTACGTGCCGTCGTACGATCCGGTCGCGGCGGTGCAGCCGCAGCCGGTCATCGTGCAGGAGAGCAGCCCGGGCATCAATCCGTGGATCGCCTTCGGCGGCGGCGCCCTCGTCGGTGCGCTCGGCGCGTGGGCGCTCTACTCGATCTTCGACGACGACAACGTCCGCGTCACCAACAACTACTACGGCGGCCGCCGCATCCGCGGCTACGACAACTACTACTACAACCGGGGCCGGCGCCCGCCGGGCGCGGCATGGAACCCGCGGCCGCGTCCGTGGCGTCGCGCCAACGACGATTGGCGCCGGACGCAGCGTCTCCGCTACGCGTCGGCGCAGCCGAATCGGCGTGCCCGCGCGCTGCGGCCTCCGCTCCAGGCGACGACGGCGCAGGCGCCGACGCCGGCCCAGGTCCGCAAGCAGCAGCGCCAGGAAGCCCAGCAGCTCCAGCGCCAGCAGAAGCAGGTCCAGCAGCAGCAGCGCCAGGAGCAGAAGCAGGCGCAGCAGACGCAGAAGCAGCAACGGCAGGCGCAGCAGCGCGAGCAGCGCCAGCAGAAGCAGGCGGCCCAGCAGCAGCGCCAGCAGCAGCAGCGTCAGCAGAAACAGGCGGCGCAGCAGCAGCGCCAGCAGCAGCAACGCGATCAGCGCCAGCAGAAGCAGGCGGCTCAGCAGCAGCGCCAGGCCCAGCAGCGCGAGCAACGCCAGCAGAAGCAGGCGGCGCAGCAGCAACGCCAGCAAGCGCAGCGCGAGCAACGCCAGCAGCAACAGCAGCAGCGCCAGGCGCAGCGCACGCAGCAACAGCAGCAGCGCCAGGAGAACCGCCAGCAGCGGCAGGAGCAGCGGCAGGAGAAGAAGGGCGGCGGCGGTGGCGGCGGCAACAAGAACAACAAGAAGAAGAGCAACGACTGATCGGCGCGACCCCGTCGTGCCCGGAGGACCGTCCATGGCCGCCCGCGCCTTCGTTCCGGGTGCCGTCGCGCTGGCGACGGCACTCGCCACGCTGCCGCTCGCCGGCTGCGCGACGCAGGAGCCGCAGCCCGTCTACTATCCCCCGCCCCCGCCGCCGCGCGCGCTCACGATCACCGCGCAGCGCAAGCAGAGCCAGCAGCAGCAGGACCGCGACAAGGCCGACTGTCAGGAGATGGCGAGCGGGCAGGCGACGTCGAGCGACACCTGGGCGCAGATCTTCACGGCCTGCATGGGCGGCCGCGGCTACATGGTGCGCTGAGCGGGCTGCTCAGCCGCCGGGGCAGACGATCGACTGGCGCAGGACGTTCACCCGTTCCTGCACCGGGCGCAGGCCGGCGGCGAGCACGTCGATGCGCAGCGGCGACACGCCGGCCCTGGGCGCGCGCTTACGCAGCTGGGCCTCTGCCGTGCGCAGGAGACGACGGGACTGGGCGAGGCGACGGCGGGTCGGCGCGCGCTTGCCGAGCGCGCATGAGCCCTGGGCGCCGACCAGCGCCGCCCGCGCCTTGTCGAGGCGGCTCGCGACGGGCGACGCGGCGGTGCCGAGGTCGGCCGCCGAGGCGACGACCGTCCGTTGCTCGTCGAGCCGGCAGATGACCGCGGCGACGGTCGGCGCGTCGGTGCACCCCTGTGCGAGACAGGCGGGGTGGCCGAAGCAGTCGAGGTCGTCGCAATCGACGTAGCCGTCGCCGTCGTTGTCGATGCGGTCGCCGCAGACCTCGGGGATGGTCGTCGTCGTGGTCGGCGGGCCGGGGAGCGTCGTGGTCGTCGTCGTGGTCGGGCCGACGGTGGTCGTGGGGCGCTTCGTCGTGGTCGTCGTGCTCCCCGGCGGCCTGGTGGTCGAGGTGGTGACGACGGTGGTCGTGGTGGTCGACGCGGCCGCGTTGGTGCAGGCCGACAGCTCGGACGTGCTGCCGTTCGGCGCCGTCGCCGTCGCCGTGAGCACCTGGCCCGGCGGCACGGGCTCGGCGAGCGGGACCACGAAGGTCGCTACGCCGCCCGCGTTCGTGGTCGTCTGCACCGAGCCGAACGGCTGCGTGGCCTCGCCGTGGCCCGACGGGTCGCACGCAGGGTTCAGGTAGACGTCGATGGTGAAGGTCGTGTTCGGCGTGCTCGACAGCGTCCCGCCGGCGGTCGTTGCGCCGATCGGAACCACCGCGTTGAGGACGGGGAAGTTCTGCAGGTCGTTCGGGCCGGTGTCGGCGTCGCCGTCGTCGTTGGGGTTGACCACCTGGAGCGGTGCGAGGTCGATCGCGAGGCCGGTGTTCGAGTAGATGCGGTTGCTGCGGATCGTGTTGCCGGTTCCGCTGTCGACCGCGACGCCGATCTGCCCGTTGTGCGCGATCAGGTTGCCGGCGACGACGTTGTTGCTGCCCTGGATGCTGACGCCGTTGAGGACGTTGCCGCCGATCGAGGTGCCGTTCGGGCGCAGGCCGATCTGATTGCCTTCGATGCGCTGGTTGCTGGCGTTGCCGGTGAGGAAGATGCCGGAGGCGCTGTGCCCGACGATGACGTTGCCCGCGCCGGGCTCGAGACCGCCGATCCGCGTCGGGCTGAACGCGAGGCTCACGCGGATGCCGGTGCCGTTGCCGGTGACGATGCCGGTGTCGAGCGCGTTGGGGCCGATCCAGTTGCCGAAGATGCGGTTCGCCTGCCCGCCCACGCTGTTGATGACGAGGTTGATCTCGTTGCCGGAGATGACGTTGCGCTCGGCGGCGGTCGTGCCGCCGATCAGGTTGTTCACCGCCTGGTCGATGACGATGCCGGCGCCGTTCAGACGGCGCTGGACGCCGCTGGCGTCGGTGCCGATGAAGTTGCCGAGGACGGTGTTCTCCTGCGTCGTCGGGCCGACGATCTCGATGCCGACGCCGGTGTTCGTGCCCGCCCAGTTCTGCGAGACGACGTTGCGCCCGGCCGCGTTGGTGCTGCCGATGCGCGTGCGCCGCGCGCCCCCCGCGAGGACGATGCCGCGCGAGGTGTTGCCGATCGCCGTGAGCCCGTTGGCCGCGAGGCCGACGTAGTTGCCCTCGACGACGTTGTCGGCCGCCGTCGTGCCGGTGACGCGCAGACCGACCTGGTTGCCCGCGATCACGTTGCGGGCGGTCGTCGAGGCGCCGCCGATGCGGTTCTGGCCGGACCGGTCGACGAGGATGCCGGTCGGCATGGCCGGCGACGCGCCGGTCAGGCGTCCGGCGTCGGTGCCGATGAAGCACCCCTCGATCGTGCTGCCGCCGCCGGGCGTCTGGAGCACGAGCCCGGCCTGGCTGAAGCGGTTCACGATCAGGCCGCGCAGCGTGCTGCCGCCGCCGGTGACCACGAGCCCGTTCGCCACCGCGCCGGCGCCGGTGATCTCGACGAGGCGGGAGGTGGGCTGGGTCGTGCCGTCGATGACCACCGGGGCGGTGATCTCGGGGAGCGGCGTCGAGAGCGTGATCGTCGGGACGGCGTCGCCCGGGAGCGCGAAGGCGATGCTATCGGGGCCCGGGTTCGTCGTCTCGTCGTTCGCCGCCGTGATCGCAGCCCGCAGCGAGCCCTCGCCGGCGTCGTCGGCCACGGTGACGGTGAAGGTCGCGGCATCGCCGCGCGCGGCGAGCAGCAGCAGGGCCAGTAGTGGAATGAGGAGACGAAGCACGGAAGCGGGATCGAGGCTCGTGTGCCGAGCGCGCCGGGACGCTATCGACGGTCGCGGCGCACCGTCAAGGCAGGGCCTCGACGGCGCACTTGCCCATGCGGCTGCGGGGCGCACCCGGAAAGTAGGAGCAACCGCCGTGCCCGCGCGTCGCTGCGTGTGCGGTCCGACGCGCGATGGTCCGACTCGCATGCTCGACGCGATCGGGCATCGATGCACGGCGCCTCCGCCGCGCGGGCAGATGCGCAACCATCTGCGCGCCGCCGTGTTCCCGGGGGCGCACCACCGGCGTACGGTGGACCGCAGCCACCAGAGGAGAAGCACCGATGTCCCACCGTACGAGCCCTGCCGCCGTCGCCATCGCCGTCCTCGTGGCGCTCGCCGCCGGCGGCTGCGCCGCCCGCCGTCCGGTCCTCTACCAGGACGCCGCCGTCAACGCCGATCTCGCCCGTGCCGACGCGCAGGTGGGCGAGTGCGAGTCCCTGGCCTCGACCCACGAGGAGCCGAATCCTGCGCCGCAGGTGGCACAGGAGACGCTGATGGGTGCCGTGATCGGCACGGTCGGTGGGGTCGTCGGCGGGGCCGTGTGGGGCAACCCGGGCGTCGGGGCCGCGGCAGGCGCGGCCGGCGGCGCCGCAGCGTCGCTCTTCAACGCGGTCGTCTTCCGGCCGCTGGAGCCGAGCCCGATCTATCGCAGCGCGGTCGAGACCTGCCTCGCCGACCACGGCTATCGCGTCGTCGGCTGGCGCTGACGCCGCCGCGCCTGCCTGCCACGGTGCGGCATCTGCGGCCTGCATTTGGGGCTTGGCCGATCGGTGTGACCGGGACTATGACGGGTCATCTCGGGTCTTCCCCAGGACAAGCGAGGTGGTCGCCATGAAGATGGTAGAGACGATCGCGACGTTGCTCGGGAGCAAGTCCGCTGAGGTGTGGGCCATCGCTCCCGACGCGTCGGTGTACGAGGCCGTCGCGGAGATGGCGCGCAAGGGCGTGGGTGCGCTCCTCGTGATGGAGGACGGCGGGCCGGTCGGCATGCTCTCCGAGCGCGACTACGCCCGCAAGGTGGTGCTGAAGGGGCGCTCGTCGCGCGAGACGCGCGTGCGCGACATCATGAGCAGCCCCGTGATCTCGGTCGCGTCCGACTACACGGTCGACGAGTGCATGTCGCTCATGACCGCGCACCGGATCCGGCATCTTCCCGTGGTCCAGGACGACGAGGTGATCGGAATCGTCTCCATCGGCGATCTGGTGAAGTGGACGATCTCCCTCCAGGAGGAGACGATCCAGCACCTCGAGAACTACATCACGGGAAAGTATCCGGGCTGACGCGGCGCCGGTCGCGGCGGCGCTCGACGCGGCGGCGTCGAGCGCCCGCCGCGCGTCGTCGCAGGGGCGTGCATCGGCTTGGACGGGGGCCGGCGGCGTACTAAACCTCGCCCATGGCCACCCCGGACAGCTTCAAGACCCGCAGCAGCCTCGAGGTCCACGGCAAGACGCTCGCGTATCACCGCCTCGAGGCCCTGGGCGCGCGGGCCGCGCGCCTTCCCGTCTCCCTGCGCATCCTGCTCGAGAACCTCCTGCGGCGGGAGGACGGGCGCTCGGTCACGAAGGAGCACGTCGAGGCCGTACTGGGGTGGGACCCCAAGGCCGATCCGAGCCGCGAGATCCCGTTCATGCCGGCGCGGGTGATCCTCCAGGACTTCACCGGCGTCCCCTGTGTCGCCGACCTGGCCGCGATGCGCGACGCGATGGCGCGCATGGGCGGCGATCCCGCGAAGATCAACCCGCTCCAACCCGTCGACCTCGTCATCGACCACTCCGTGCAGGTCGACGCCTTCGGCACGCCGGCGGCGTTCCAGGAGAACGTCGCGATCGAGTACGAGCGCAACCGCGAGCGCTACCTCTTCCTGCGCTGGGGCCAGGGCGCCTTCTCGAACTTCCGCGTGGTCCCGCCGGGGACGGGCATCGTCCACCAGGTGAACCTCGAGTACCTGGCGCCCGTGGTGGTCGACCGCGACGGCATGGCCTTCCCCGACACCGTGCTCGGCACCGATTCGCACACGACCATGATCAACGGGCTCGGCGTCGTCGGCTGGGGGGTCGGCGGCATCGAGGCCGAGGCGGCGATGCTGGGCCAGCCCACCGTCATGCTCGTGCCGCAGGTGATCGGCTTCAAGCTCACCGGCACGCTCGCGCCCGGCGCGACCGCGACCGACGCCGTCCTCACCGTCACGCAGATGCTGCGCAAGAAGGGCGTGGTCGGGAAGTTCGTCGAGTTCTACGGCACCGGCCTCGCCGGCCTCTCGCTCGCCGATCGCGCGACCATCGCCAACATGGCGCCGGAGTACGGCGCAACCATCGGCTTCTTCCCGGTCGACGACGAGACGCTCGCCTACCTGCGCCTCTCCGCACGCCCGGTCGAGCAGATCGCGCTGGTCGAGGCCTACTACGAGGCGCAGGGCCTCTTCCGCACCGCGAGCACGCCCGACCCCGAGTTCACCGACACGCTGACGCTCGACCTCGGCACCGTCGAGCCCAGCATGGCCGGCCCGAAGCGCCCGCAGGACCGCGTGCCCCTCAAGACCAGCAAGGCGGCGTGGAAGACGGCGCTCGACGACTACCTGAAGGGCAAGCCGGCCGACGCTGCGCAGCCGGTATCCATGAACGGCCAGAGCGGCGAGCTGAAGCACGGCTCGGTCGTCATCGCGGCGATCACGAGCTGCACGAACACGTCGAACCCGTCGGTGATGCTCGGCGCCGGGCTGGTCGCGAAGAAGGCGGTGGCGCGCGGGCTGCGCGTGAAGCCGTGGGTGAAGACGAGCCTCGCCCCGGGCTCGAAGGTCGTCACGCGCTACCTCGACGATGCCGGCGTGACCAAGGACCTCGAGACGCTCGGCTTCAACCTCGTCGGCTACGGCTGCACGACGTGCATCGGCAACTCGGGCCCGCTGCCCGAGCCGGTGGCGAAGGCCGTCGAGGGCGGCGACCTGGTCGTCGCCGCGGTGCTGTCGGGCAACCGCAACTTCGAGGGGCGCGTGAACCCGCTGACGCGCGCCAACTACCTCGCCTCGCCGCCGCTCGTCGTCGCCTACGCGATCGCCGGCACGATGGACTTCGATCCCGCCACCGACCCGATCGGCACCGATCCGCAGGGCAAGCCCGTCATGTTCGCCGACGTCTGGCCGACACCCGACGAGGTGAAGACGGCGCTCGGCGCCGTCTCGGCCGAGCGCTTCCGCGAGGAGTACGCGCGCGTCTTCGAAGGCGACGAGCACTGGCGGAGGCTGCCGGTGCCGACGGGCGACCGCTACGCCTGGGACGAGGCCAGCACGTACATCAAGTCGCCGTCGTTCTGCGCCGAGATCACGCGCGAGGCGTCCCCGGTCACCGACGTTGCGGGCGCGCGCGTCCTGGCGCTGCTCGGCGACTCGATCACGACCGACCACATCTCCCCCGCCGGCTCGATCAAGGCGGACAGCCCCGCCGGCCGCTACCTCGTCGGCCTCGGCGTGCAGCCGAAGGACTTCAACTCGTACGGCGCGCGGCGCGGCAACCACGAGGTGATGGTGCGCGGCACGTTCGCGAACATCCGCATCCGGAACCAGCTCGTCCCAGGCGTCGAGGGCGGCGTCACGACGCACATGCCGTCGGGCGAGCGCATGGCGATCTACGACGCGGCCGTGCGCTACCAGCAGGACGGCGTGCCGCTCATCGTCATCGCCGGCAAGGAGTACGGCACGGGCTCGTCGCGCGACTGGGCCGCGAAGGGCACGCTGCTCCTCGGCGTGAAGGCGGTCCTCGCCGAGAGCTACGAGCGCATCCACCGCTCGAACCTCGTCGGCATGGGCGTCATGCCGCTCGAGTTCCTGCCGGGCGAGAGCGCGGCGTCGCACGGGCTGACGGGCCGGGAGACGTTCGACGTCGCCGGCCTGGCCAGCGATTTGAAGCCCAAGAAGAAGGTGACCGTCACCGCGACGGCGGAAGGCGGCACGACGAAGACGTTCCAGGCGATCGCGCGCGTCGATACGCCGGACGACGTCGAGTACTACCGGCAGGGCGGCCTCATGCCGTATGTGCTGCGCGGGCTGCTCGGGGCGTCGCGGTGAGCGATCCGGCGCTGAGAGGCCTCCTCGCCACCGCGCAGGAGGCGGCCTTCGTGGGCGGGCGGCGCACGCTCGCCTACTTCCGCACCGGCACCATGGGCGCGGAGACGAAGGCGGACCGGACGGAGGTCACACGCGCCGACCGCGAAGCCGAGCAGCTGATCCGCGACGTCATCGCGCGCCGCTTCCCGAAGCACACCGTGCTCGGCGAAGAGCAGGGCGAGACGGCGGGCACGGAGCCGTGGCGGTGGATCGTCGACCCGCTCGACGGCACCCGCACGTTCGTCCGCGGCGTGCCGCTCTACGGCACGCTCGTCGCCGTCGAGCGCGAGGGCGTGCCGGTGGTCGGCGTCTGCTACCTGCCGGCGCTCGACGAGATGATCGCCGCCGCGCAAGGCCTCGGCTGCACCTGGAACGGCCGCCCGTGCCGCGTGTCCGACGTCGACCGCCTCGACCGCGCGCTCCTCTGCCTTACCGACGAGGCCACCGCCCGCGCCCGCTCCGACGCCTTCGCGCGCCTCGCGGCCGAGGTCGGCATGCGCCGCACGTGGGCGGACTGCTACGCCTACGTGCTGGTCGCCACCGGCCGCGCCGAGATCGCCCTCGACCCGCTGATGAACGTCTGGGACTGCGCCGCGCTGCTGCCCATCGTGGAAGAAGCGGGCGGTCGGTTCACCGACTGGAAGGGCACCCGCACGATCCGCGGCAACGAGGCGGTGGCGACCAACGGCCGGCTGCACGACGCGGTGGTGGCGCACCTCGCGGGCGGCTGAGCGGGTGGTTCGACGGCGCGCGGCGGGGCCGAGGCGCGCAGCCTCGCGTATCACCGCCTGGTTCGCCGGCGCTCTCGATCCGCGAGAGCGTTGGCAGCTGTGGCGTTCCGCGGGGGCGGGCACGTGACCCGCGAGTAGCTCGATCATCTGATCCGGGTCGCGGCGGACCTAGCGCAGGACGACGCGATCGTCGTCATCGGAAGCCAGGCGCTCCTCGGACAGTTCCCGGAGGTGCCGATCGCTCGGCCACCGCTTCGCGGGCATGTCGTTCCGCCGCGCTCCGTCGCCTCGCGACCGCGGAGCCGGACTCGGCTGGACACCCTTCGATTCGCACGGAGATCTGCTGCTCGTATCGACCCGCCACCGGCGTCGCGGTGGCTTTGATTTTCGGCCGACTCGTGCAAGGTGCCTCGCCATGCGCTCACCCTTCCTCGTCTTTGGCGCCCTGCTGCTCGCGGTCGGGACCGCCGCGGCCGGCACCATCAGCATCAGCATCGTCCCGACCGCGACGCTCGAGGGCGACGATCTCACGGTCAAGCTGCGGGTGAACAACTCCGGGGACGAGGCCGCGCTGTCGGTGACGCCGAAGCTCGTGTTCCGCGACGCCGAGGTGCGCGGCAAGGGGACGCCCCGCCTCGAGCCCGGCACGGACTTCGAGGAGACGCTCAGCATCCCGGCCGGGCAGCTCACCGACGGCCGCTGGCCGTACAAGGTCGCCGTCGACTACACCGACCTGAACCAGTACCCGTTCCAGGCGCTCCAGGTGCAGAGCCTCGTCATCGGCAACCCGCCGCCGGCGAAGGTCGCGGTGGCGCGCCTCGAATCGGACGGCATCGCCGGCTCGGGATCGGTCCGCGTGCAGCTGAAGAACCTGACCGCCGACGAGCGCAAGACGACGGTGAGCATGCTGCTGCCCGAGGGACTCGAGACCGGATCGCCCCGGCAGGAGATCACGCTCGACGGTTGGGAGGAGCGCGCAGTCGACGTGCCGGTGACGAACCGCACGGCGCTGCCAGGCAGCCGCTATCCGGTCTTCATCGCGGTGGAGTACGAAGACGGCAACGTGCATCAGGGGCTCGTCTCGCAGGGCGTGGTCGCGATCGAGGTCGGGGAGACCTTTCTCGATCGACATCGCTCGAAGTTGCCGTGGATCGCCGGCGGCTTCGTGCTCCTATGGTTGATCCTGGTGACGGCCCGGGCGATGCGCCGGCAGCCCGCCTAGCGAGGCTGCGGCGCGCGTACGGCGCCGCACAAACCGGGTTTTCCTTTCTGGGCGTCTCGTGTCAGGCTGAGCGGCCGATGGCCGTCATCCTGCTCCGTGCCCCCGGGACGATCACGGCAGTGTCCGCACGCCGCGGCGTCGCGCGCCGGGCTCGCGATCGGGTGTCTCGCCGCTGATGCCCGGCACGCGAGCGTTCCGCTGGTTGCGGAACCTGATCGATCTCGCCGCGGTCGCGACCGCTGTTGGTTTCATCGCGGGCTACTTCCCCGCGGACATCATGTTCGCGGACACGCTCACGAACGGCGGGGACATGGCGTCGCACTATCCGGCCGCCGAGTTCCTGCGCGACGTGCTCCTGCCGCGTGGCGAGATGGTGGGCTGGTACCCCGGCAACTACTGCGGCTTCCCCCTGTTCCAATTCTATTTCCCGCTGCCGTTCGTGATCATCGCCCTCCTCGGCGACGTCATCCCGCTGCCGATCGCCTTCAAGCTCGGCACCGTGCTCGGCACGTTTCTCCTGCCGATCTGCACCTATCTCAGCCTGCGCTGCATGCGTACGCCGTTTCCCGGTCCGGCTCTCGGGACGCTCGGCACCCTGTGCTTCCTCTTCATGGAAGCGAACAGCATGTGGGGCGGCAACATCCCTTCCACCCTGGCCGGCGAGTTCGCGCTCTCGCTCGGCCTGGCCCTCACGATCCTCTTCTTCGGCACGCTGCGCCGCACGATGGACACCGGCCGCGGCGTCCTCGCCAATGGCGTCCTCGTCGGCCTGATCGGCCTCTCCCACGGCTACACGTTGCTCTGGGCGGGGTTCGGCTCGTTGGCAGAGCTCGTGGCCGCACGCGGATGGTGGCGCCGTTTCGGCATTCTCACCGTGGTGCACGGACTTGCGATCCTTCTGATCGCGTTCTGGCTGGTTCCGCTGATTGGGTACTCGCCGTGGACGACCGCCTACAACCACAGCTGGCCTATTCGCGGATGGCGCGAGGTCTTCCCCCCGATCCTGTGGCCCGCCGTCATCGCCGCGGTCGCGACAGGGCTCATCGAGGCGGTCGTCGCGGCGGTGAAGCGGCGTCCATATCCGCGTGACCTCGCGACGCTGTGGGCGGTGATGACCGTCGCTGCGCTGTTCTGGTTCCTCGCCTTCTCGTTTCACGTCGTCGACATCCGCTTCGTGCCGTTCGTGCAACTCGGCCTCTGCATCACGGCGGGCGCAGGCCTCGGTCATCTACTCGGTCGGTTGCCAGCCGCGGAGATATGGCCGGTGGTCGGAGCGTGCGCCGTCGTGGCCTACGTGCAGAAGCAGGTCACGTTCATCCCCTCGTGGATCCGTTGGAACTACTCCGGCTTCGAGCGCAAGGCGACATGGCCGGTGCTCAAGGGCATCGGCGAGGCGCTGCGCGGAACGTACAAGGACCCACGCGTCGTCTACGAGCATTCGCCGGACAACGAGCAGCTAGGGACGGTGCGCGCCTTCGAGAGCCTGCCGATGTTCGCGGGTCGCTCGACGCTGGAAGGCCTCTACATGCAGGGGTCGCCGACGGCGCCGTTCGTTTTCTACATCCAGTCGGAGATCGGCAAGGCGCATTCGTGCCCCTTTCCGAACTGGGGGTGCTCGCGCTTCGATCTCGACCGCGGGCTCGAGCACCTTCGCATGCTGAACGTCTCCGACTTCATCGTGCGCAGTTCCGATACGAAGGCCGCCGCGGCGAAGAACGTCGGTCTTGAGAAGGTGCGGTCGGTCGGCAACTACGATCTCTACCGCATCAGGGGGAACGATCCGCGCTACGCGGTGCCGCTCACTCAGAAGCCGCAGCTGATGCAGGTGCCGGACTGGAAGCTGACGTCGTACCAGTGGTTCAAGACCGCGGGGCCGAACGACGTCGTGCCGGTCTTCGCGAACGAGGTAACGCGGCAGGAGCGCGAGCTCTTCTCGGCGACCTCCGACGGCCTGCCCGAGTCCTTCGTGAGTGTACCGCTGCCGGATCCGCCGGCGCTCACCGAGGAGATGACGACGGACCGCATCACGGTTCGCGGCGCAAAGCCGGGGCACCCGGTGCTGATTCGCATCTCGTACCACCCGCGCTGGCAGTCGGCGACCGGCGAGCGGGTCTGGCTTGCGGGGCCGAGCTTCATGCTCGTGTTTCCGAAGGGCGAGGAGTTCGAGCTCGTGTTCGGAGCTGGGCCGCCAGTGATCATCGGGCGGGCGATGACCCTGCTCGGCTTGCTCGCTCTGGTCGGCGCGCTGCTGCCGCCGGGACGTCGCTTCGGGCGCCGCGTCGCCTCGGCGGCGCGACGCCGGCGCGCGCTGCCGCCGCTCCAGCCAGTCGATGCCATGCTCCGCGCCGCCGACGCCTGGTCGCCCGGGCGCCGGCGCGCCGCGGTCGCCGTCGGGTTGGTCGTTGTCGGTGTCGGTGTCGGTGTGTTCAGCGTCGCTGCCCGTTCGGTGCCGGCGGAGCAGGTTTATCGCGACGCACAGAACCTCTACAACGCGGGCAAGCTCCGCGAGTCCGTACCCGGCTTTCAGGAGGTGCAGCGCCTGGCGCCGTTGTCGATGACTGCGATCCACGCGCGGTACTTCGAGGCAATCGTCTACTACCGCGAGCAGGACTGGAAGAAGGCCGAGGAGCTGTTCGCGAACATCGTGCGGCAGTTTCCCGACGGCGTGAACGCCCCCGAGGCGCAGTACCACATCGGACTCTGCCGCCGAAGCCTCGGCGACGTCGCCGGCGCCATTGCGGCTTTCGAAGCGACGCGGCGACGCTATTCCGACAGTGTCTGGGCCCGACACGCCGGAGAGCGGCTCGCCGAGATACAAAAGGATTGACCGGTGCGCGTCGTGTTCCACGCCGACGATTTCGGGTTGTCGCGCGGGGTGAACGCGGGCATCGCGGAGGCGTGTGTGCGCGGTGTCCTGCGCAGCACGTCGCTCATGGTCACCGCCGATGCTGCGGAGGACGCCGTAGCGATCGCCCGCGCTACGCCCGGTCTCGACGTGGGGTTGCATCTCACCCTGGTCGAGGAGCGTCCGGCTGCACCAGCGGCGCGCATCCCGACGCTTCTGCGCGACGGGCGGCTGCTGCCGTCGCATGCCGCCGTCGCGTTACGTTGGATCACGGGACACTGGCGCGCTGCCGAGGCGCGCGAGGAGTTGGCTGCGCAGTGGGCACGCGCCGACGCGCTCGGTATCGTGCCGTCGCACGTCGACGGGCACCAGCACCTGCATCTACTCCCCGACGTGCTCCCGTCGGTGGTGGCCGAGGCGCGGCGGCGCGGTATCCGTTTCGTGCGCGCCGACTTGTATGAGCCCTCCGACCGCGGCGCGGGTCTGGTCCGGGTCGCGTCCTATGCTGCGTTGCGTGGCATCGCGTGGCGCGCTCGCCGGGCGGCGGGGACGACGGGCCTCCATCCATTCTGGACGGTCGGGTTTCTGCGTGCCGGCGGCGCGCTCGACAGGGACGGGCTGCTCACGCTGCTCGACCGAGTGCGGGCGCGGGCGGCGCCGGACGTCGTCGAGGTGATGTTGCACCCCGGCCAGCGCGACGCGGACACCGTTCGCCGTTACGGCCATTGGCGCTACGCCTGGGAGCGTGATCTCGATCTGCTCCTCGACCCGCGTTTGCCCGAGGCGCTCGTCGCCCGCGGCATCGCGGTGACGTCGTTCGGCGCACTCGCCGCGCAGGCGCCGTCCGCCGCCGAGGGCGCGCATGGCTGAACGCCCATGGCGAAGTCGTCCGGGCGGTCAGGCCGACGCGGGCGCGATCCTGGCCCTGCGCCGGGAGGTGTTCGGCGACGTCGATGCGCACAAGCTGCGCCCCGACGTGTGGCGCTGGCAGTTCCAGGACAATCCCGCGGGGGCGGGCTGGATCCGACTCGCCGACCACGAGGGCTACGTCTGCGGGCAGTATGCGGCCATCCCCACGCGTTTCCGCGTCCGCGGGACGGAGCGCACCTTCGCGCTCTCGTGCGACACGATGACCCATCCACGCTACCAGAAGCAGGGCATCTTCGTGCAGCTCGCGCGCGACCTCTACGATGACGTCGCGCGCGAGCACGGCGTCGACGTCGTGTGGGGTTTCCCGAACGACAGCTCGCGCCCCGGCTTCGTCGGCAAGCTCGACTGGTTCGACGTCCATACGTTCCCGATCTACGTGAAGCCGATCGAGAGCCGCCACGTCCTGCGGCGCTACCTCCCGAGCGACGGCCTGGCGCGTGTCCTCGGTGCGGTCGGCGATGCCGTCTACCGCACGGTCGCCCCGAAGCCGCGGCCGCCGCGCCGGGCGACGATCCGCCGCCTCACCGGATTCGACGACCGCTTCCAGGCGCTCTGGGAGCGCCATCGCGACATCGCTCCGGTCGCCCAGGTGCGCGATCCTGCGTACCTCCACTGGCGCTACATCGCGATGCCGCTATTCGAGTACGAGCCATACGAGGTGGTCGTCGATGGGCGCCTCGAGGGTTTGCTCGTGCTGCGGACGCTCACTCTCTTCGACCTGCCGTTCACCGCGCTGGTCGATCTGTTCCCGCTACCGCTCGTCGATCCGGAGGTGACACGCGAGGTGTTGGGCTTTGCGCAGCAGCGCGCAGTAGAGCGCCGGAGCGCGTTTCTCACGGCACTCGTGAGCCCGGCGCATGCGCAGTACTTGACGCGCTTCGGGTTTCTCCGCATCCCCGACTCGCTGAACCCCCGGCGCTGGTACCTGGGTGCCCGTTGCCGCCCTGACGACACTTCACTGCTCCGGGACATCGGGAGCTGGCACATCACGTATGGCGACGCCGACATCGTCTGATGCAAGGAAGCCGTTCACCATCGGGATCCCCGTCTACAACGAGGAGGCCATCCTGGTGGCGAACACGGAGCGCCTGATCGCGTTCCTCGACGGCCTCGGCCGGCCGTACGAGATACTGATCGGCTCCAACGGCTCGACCGACTCGACCACGGCGCTGGGTTTCGATCTCAGCCGCCGCTTCGCCCACGTGGAGTTCTTCCACGGGCCGCAGCGCGGGGTCGGCTTCGCATTCCGCGAGTTCGTGCGCCGCGCGCGGCACCCGTATCTCGTCTCGGTCGACATGGACCTCTCGATCGATCTCGACTTCATCCCTCGCGCGCTCGACCTGCTCGAGACCCACGATATCGTCGTGGGTTCGAAGCGACTCGGGAAACAGAAGCGGACGTTCGTGCGAAAGCTCGCGTCGGATACCTTCCTGGCCATCGCACGCGTGCTGCTCGGCATGAACTACGACGACTACTCGATCGCTGCGAAGGCCTACCGCGTAGAGACCGTGGGCAAGTTTCGCGAGCGCATCAACGAGGGCTCCTCGTACGTGATCGAGATATGCTACCTGACGAAGCGCGCCGGCGGGAAGATCGTGCAGATCCCCGTCGAGTGTGAGGACTGGCGGAAGTCGAAGTTCAACCTGTTCCACGAGGCCGTCTACAAGTACAGCCATCTCTTCGGCCTGTGGGCACGGAGCCTGGGCTCGCGCTCGTGAGCACCGCGGACGAGGCGACGCTCGCCCGCGAGGGCTCGCTACTCGGCCGCTATCTGGTGGGACGCGAGCCGTCGCCGGCACTGGTCGCGCGCTATGTCGATGCGGCGCGCACCCTCTTCGCGCCCGTGTCCGACGAACCCGTCGTCGCATGGATGCGTCGGCACCCGTGGAGTCTGCCGTTCCTCGACGCGGCCGCCGCGCTGCGCGCGCCGACGGGGCTGCTGCGCGGCAAGGTGCTCATTATGGCGGCGATCCTTGAGACCTCGCCGGAGCACGCCGACGAGTTCCTGCCCGCGGTCGTCTCGCCCGTGCGGCTCGTGTGGCAGCTTGCGCTCTCGGGCACGTCGGCGGTGCTGCAGGCGCTGATCGGGCTGCCGCTGTGGGCGATCGCGGCGCGGGGGCGCGTGTGACCGACGTCCTCGTCGTCGGCTCGGGGCCGGGCGGCGTCAACGCGTCCGCCGCGCTCCTCGCGGCCGGACGGCACGTGACCATGCTCGACTTCGGCAACCGCGACACCCACTACGCGCCGCTCGTGCCCGACGCGCCCTTCACGACGACGCGGCGGACCGACCCGAACCAGCACCGCTACTTTCTCGGCGACCGCTTCGAGGGCGTGCCCTTCGGCCCGGTGCGGGTCGGCGCACAGCTGACGCCGCCGCGCATGTACATCACCGCCAACGCGTCCGACTGGATGCCGTTCGACGCCCCGGGCTTCGCGGTGTCGATGAGCCTCGCGCGCGGCGGTCTCGGCGCCGGATGGAGCGCGGGTGTCTTCCCGTTCTCGGACGACGAGCTGCGCGACATGGGCATCGGGCTGCGCGACATGCAGCCGCACTACGACGCCGTGGCCGAGCGGATCGGCGTCTGCGGCGACGACGACGATCTCGCGCGCTTCTTCCCCAAGAGCCCGTCCATCATGCCCCCGCTCGACATCGACGGCGGCGGCGAGGTGCTGCTCGCGAAGTACCAGCGGCGACGCGCCGAGCTGAACGCCAAGGGCTTCTTCCTGGGACGCCCTCGCGTCGCGGCGTGCACGCGCCCCCACCGCGGCCGAGGGCCGTACGGCTACCAGGACATGGACTACTGGGCCGACCTGGGCCGTGCGATCTACCGCCCACAGTGGACCCTCGCGGAGCTGCTGGAGACACCCGGCTTCACCTATCTCGACCGTCGCTTCGTCGAGCGCTTCGAGGAGACGCCCGACGGCGTCCGCGTCCGGACGACGCACGCCGACACCCGGGCGGCGGAGTCGCACGACGCGCGCGCTCTCGTGCTCGCCGCGGGCACCATCGGCACCGCACGCCTCGTGCTCCGCTCGCTCGACCTCTACGACCGCTCGATTCCGATGCTCTGCAACGCGTACGCCTACGTCCCGACGCTGAACCTCGGGCTCATCGGCCGCTCGGCGCGCGACGCGCGCTACAGCCTCGGGCAGCTGACGGCCGTCGTCGAGCGGCGCGGCGCGGGCCGCGGCGGGATCCTCCAGGCACAGGTCTTCTCGTACCGCTCGTTGCTCACCTTCAAGCTCATGAAGGAGACGCCGCTCGCGTACCGCGAGGCGCGGCGCCTGCTGCGCGTGCTGATGCCCGTGTTCACGATCCTCGGTATCCATCACGAGGAGCGGCCGGCGCCCGGCAAAACGTGCGCGTTGCGGCGTGACGGCGCGTCCGATCGGCTCGACGTCGTCTACCGCCCCTCCGCCGAGGAGGAGGCGATCCAGCGCGACGACGAGCGCACGCTGCTCCGCTTCTTCCGCGGCTTCGGCTGCATCCCGCTGAAGACGATCCGCCCCGGCCACGGCGCGAGCCTGCACTATGCCGGGACGTTCCCCATGACCCCGGAGGAGCGTCCGCTCACCTGCACGCCCGAAGGGCTCCTGCGCGGCACGCGCGCGGTGTATCTGGCGGACGGTTCGATCTTCCCCTGGCTTCCCCCGAAGGGGCTCACGTTCAACATCATGGCCAACGCGGATCGCGTCGGCACCCGCCTGGGAGAGCGTCTCCGATGAGCACACGCGTCGCGGTCGTCACCGGAGCGAACGGGTTCGTGGGCAGCGTGCTCTGCCGCCACCTCGCGGCGGACGGCTGGGAGGTCCGGGCGCTGGTCCGCGACCCGGCCACCGTCGCGGGACGCGCCGACGTCGCGCGCGGCGGGCGTGCCGAGCTGCCGGACGTCCTCGACGAGACGCTGCTCGACGGCGCGTCGGCGATCGTCCATTGCGCTTACGCCACGAAGGAGACCGATCTCGCGAAGGCGAAGCGCGTGAACGAGGGTGGTACGCGGCGCCTGCGCGAAGCCGCGCGCCGGGCGGGCGTTGCGCGCTTCGTCTTCGTGTCGACGATCGCCGCGACGCCCGATGCGCCGAACTACTATGCGCGCAGCAAAGCGGAGCTGGAGCGGGTGCTCGATCCGCAACGCGATCTTGTCCTGCGTCCCGGGCTGGTCATCGGCCGAGACGGCCACGGCCTCTTCCGCCTGCTGATGGACCTCATGCAGAAGTTGCACCTCGTGCCGCTGTTCGACGGCGGCCGACAGCCGTTGCAGACGGTACACGTCGACGACGTCGGCGAGGCGCTGGTGCGGGCGTTGCGTCTGGGTGTCACCGGTGCGGTCAACGTCGCCGAGCCCGATCCGCCGACGATCGGCGCATTCCTGCGTAATGCGGCCAAGCGGCTCCGCATCCGCGTCGTCTTCCTGCCCCTGCCGTTCGGCCCGGTGCTGGCGGGCGTGAAGGCGTGCGAAAAGCTCGGGGTGCCCTTCCCGCTGCGCTCCGAGAGTCTGCTCGGCCTGGCTGGCCTACGCCGCGTGCCGGTCGAGGACGACCTGCGCCGCCTCGGGATGCACGCTCGCTCCGCGGACGAGAGTCTGGCTGCCGTGCTCGGCGGGTGAGGCGGCGGTGACGCGTCGCGAGGCGGCCGCGGTGTTGGGCGTCCTCGCGGCGGGCGCAGCCCTCCGGCTGGTCCTCTGGTCCGGCTACGGCCTCGGCGACGATCCCGGCTACTGGCATAGCTACCACGACATCTATGCCTCCGGCATCTGGAACGAGGATCGCGCCTACGACCTGCGCTTCGCGTTCTCGCTTCCGGTCGCGTGGACGATGCGCCTCCTCGGCGACGGTGAGGTCGGCTTCATCGGCTTCGTCACGTTCTGCAGCCTCTTGAATCTCCTTCTCGCGTACGGCCTGGCGCGCCAGGAGTGGGGGCACCGCTGGGCGCTGGTCGCAATGGCGATCCTCGCGACGCTGCCGCTCGACGTCCTGTCGAGCACGCTGTTCGTGATCGACATCCCGCTCGCCACCTGGTGCTTCGGGGCGTTCTGGCTCTACCGGCAGGCGTGCGCCGCACCGCCGGGGGGCGCCCGGGTCGCCTGGGGGGTGGCTGCCGCCGTCGGCCTCTTCCTCGGCTACTCGACCAAGCAGTGGGCGGCCATCGTCGGTGTCCTCTTCGCGCTCGAGGCCTTGCGCGATCCGCGCCGCACCTGGCCGGCGACGGCGGTCTGCGGCGGCGGCTTCGTCGCGCTGGTCGGCGCCTACTTCGGTTGGCAGTGGCTGCGCTTCGGCGATCCGCTGCACGACGTCACGGTCGTGCGCCGGGTGGCGGCGTTCCTGCCGCATGACTGGCACAACCAGCTCGACTACGCGCGGATGCTCTTCCTCCCCAACGAGTACGGCACCCGCTTCGCGGGCTTCGTGCCGCACCTCGCGATCGCGTTGGGCGTCCTCGTCGGCTGGCGGCGGCCGGGCTCGTGGCGCTGGCTCGCGTACTTCCTGCTCCTCTTTGTGGCCCTGACGTCGGCGCCGTCGCACCGCGAGAAGGGGCAGTGGGTCATCCTCGTGCCCCACATCTTCCGCTACCTCTGTCTGCTCGCGATTCCGATGTGCCTGGCCCTCGCGGGCGGGCTGCGCGCGCTGGCGTCGTGGTCGGTGTCGATGGCCGGCGCCGCCGTCGCGGTGAGTCTCGTTCTCGGCGTGTGGCAGTCGATCGGGCTGACGGCTCCGACGCGCGATGCGTATGCCGAAGGACGCGCGGCTGTCGCGCTCCTCGCGCAGCATCCGGACGACACGGTCCATCTCGATTACGATCTCGCCTGGCGCTGGATCGCTATGGGCCTGCGTCGGCCGGGCAGCGCGCGCGTGCGCATCCTGCGCGGGGAGACGCCCGGGGCGCGCGCCGCGGAATACCGGGCGATCGCCGACGGCATCCTCGTGACGGGTGGGGCGCGCCTACCGTGGTACGGATGCCATCGCTGTACGGCGAACCTCGACGAATACCCGATCCCCGGCACGTGGCGGCTGCTGGAGGAGCGCGCCGGAGCGCCGGCGCTCTACCGTCGCGAGCCGCTGCGCGTGTGGCGCGTCGATACGGTTGGGCCTCGGGCCGAAGACCTGCTGAGCAGTCAGCGCGACTGGCAGATGCGTGCGCGCACGTTGGCGACGCTGCTTGCGGCGAACGAGGTGGAGCTCGCGGCCGTCATGGGCGAGCGCATGCTCGTTGTGCGGCCGCCGGCGTGGCTGCCGGGGGTGCGCGCTGACGTCGCGCGTGCCTGCTTGCGCGTCGACCGCCCGCACTGCGCGCGCCGCGCGTTCGAGGATCGGCCCGCGCTGATCCTCGATCGCGATGCCCTCGTCCTGCTCGTCGAAGCGACGCAGCGCACGGCTGCCTTCGACGAGGCGCGTGCGCTCGTGACCTTGCTCCAGCGTCGCTTCCCGGACGTCCC
Source organism: bacterium (assembly GCA_026129405.1). Taxonomy (NCBI): domain Bacteria; species bacterium. The sequence continues at coordinate 194,534 of JAHCID010000001.1, read as the reverse complement.
ACTCGAGCCCGCGATGACGGAGATCGCCACCGGGGTCGCCGCGGGCATAGCCCAGTATCAGGTGGGCCGCCTGTGCGACGCGCGCGCGACGCTCGAGGACGTGTGGAGCGATCCCGAGGTACCGGACGCGCTGCGCCGGCGCGCGGCGCATCACCTCGGGCTGACCCTCTACCGGCAGCGCGATCTCGCCGCAGCCGACACGCTCGCGGACGCCTACGCAGCGACGTGGGGGCGCGACGACGTCTGGATGGAGCTGCGGTACCGGCGCGGCGAGGCCGTCGCGCGGAGTGATCCGGCGGCCTCGCGAGCAGCGTTCGAAGCGATTGTCGCGGAGGCCCCGGAGTCCGTGTGGGCAGGGCTGGCGCGGCAGCAGCTCGGACGGTGAGCGCAGAACGTCGGCCGATCCGTCGGCGGATTCTGTCTGCCGGCGATTATCTCGCGTCGTGCGCTGAATCTAATTGACTGCGAGGAAGCTTTCAGGGTACCGGCGGTGCCGGATCGCCATGAAGGCGATCATGGGGGGCGACCATGGACGGCGTCCGGAAGGCGAGGGGTCGCGCGCGAAAGCTCGACCTCCTCCTCGTCATCGTCGATTCGCTGCGGGCCGACGCGATTGATGCGACGGTGACGCCGTTCCTCCATGCCCTTGGCAGGCGCACCGTCTGGTTTCGCCGCGCGCATGCGACGGAATGCTGGACGCTCCCGACGCACCTCTCGATGTTCACGGGGGCCCTGCCGTCACAGCACGGGGCACACTTTCGGGCGATGGCGTACTGGGCGAGCGGCCCCACGATGGCCGAGCTTCTGGCCGCAGAGGGCTACCGGACGACGCTCGCCACTCGTAACTCCGTGTTCGACGGCACGCTGCCCGGCGTCACGCGGGGATTTACGCACGTACTGCGGCCGCTCGGCGAGCTTACCGGATCCGCACGACCTCTCGCGACGATGCTCGCGCTCGCCAAGCCCCGAGTCCGGCGTCTCGTGCGAGAGAGCGGGTTCTTCCACGCGCTCCAGAAGGAGAACCGGGAATTTCTCGTCACGCTGGCGCGTCTCGCCGTTCCCGCCGACCACCTCGTCCTGGAGCACGCGGCGGGGCGCTTGACCAGCGGACGCGGACCGCGCCGCCCCGAGTTCCTGTGCCTCAATCTCTACGACATGCACGCCCCGTACCCGCCGACGGCGTCCTCGCCGTTGCGCTCGTGGAGGTCGCCAAAGGGGGCGATTGAGAACGTGATGCTGCCGTTCGTGCTTCCGCGCATCGCGAGCCACGCCTACCTGCGCCCGGGCTTTCGCTTGCTGCCAGGGGCTCGGTCTATGCTTCGTGCACGCTATCGCGCTGCCGCGGCGATGATCGATGTGCGGCTGGCGGAGTTCTTTTCCCACCTGCAGGCGCAGGGAGCTCTGGAGCACACGCTAGTCGTCGTCACAGCGGACCACGGCGAAGCGTTCGGCGACCACGGACTCTGGCTGCACGATGCCTCGACTTACCAGTCCCATCTGCACGTGCCTCTCTGGATCCACCATCCGGGTGTGGCGCCGGCCATCGTCGACGACGTCGTCAGCACGCGCGATCTCTTCGGGCTGCTGACGGCGGTGGGTCGGGGCCAGGGGCTGCTGGACACGATCCTCGACCCCAAACGCCGTGTGCGACGTGCCGTCGCGCTCGCCGAGCACTTTCACTATCCGCACGCCGGTCCGGTCCATGCACGATTCCGCAGCGATCAGGCCGCAGCGATCGTCGGGCGACGAAAGGTGGTGCTGCGCGACGACGGAGCTCTTGCCTACGACCTCATGTCCGACACGGCAGAGGAGTGGCCGCAGCGGGCCGACATCGAGGAGTTCGAGCGAGTGTGCCGCGCGGACGGCCATCCACCCGAAGCGATCCAGGTGGCCATGGACCATCTCCGCGGCTGGAGAGCGCGCTTCCGGTCGCGGGCAGGCGGCGATCCGGTCCGGCGTGTGGCGTTTGCATGATCCGATCCAGGATGGAGGGAAGACGATGCGTGATTTCGGTGAGCGGATGGCGATGTCGTTCGCGACCGCCCTGCTGTGCGCAGCGCTGTGCTCGGCATTTCCGGGAGTTCGTGTAGCGTCGGCGGCGCTCTCACCGACGGATGCGACGAACCTGACCGCCGCTCTGGAAACCCTGACGACGACCTGGGACAACGGCGCACTCGCGACGGCGAGCGGCATCATCGAGGACACCGACTACGATGCGTCGGACTTCGAGGCGTTCTTCGAGACCTACTTCAACACACAGGACCATCCCGTCACCGCAACGCTGGCGTTGTATCTTGAATCCAAGTCCTTCTTCTGGCCCACGGAGACGAGTCGCCAGGTGCTGCAGGAGGCGCTTATCGACCCATTGTGGACGCGGGTGACAGACATCGTGGCGGCGCACCCCTCGGACCTGGGAACCCTGATGCGTACGAACGCGAACGAGCGCGAGACGCTCTTCGAGGTCCATCGGTGGTTCGCGAAGCTGGCCAAATACGGCACGATAGATACGCCAACGCGGGAGACGATCTTCGATCGCTACGAGAGCCACATCACCACGTACCCGCAATACTGGAGCGACGAAACGACCATCGTCGCGACCCAACAGCCTCTCGTACCGCAGCTGCGTCTGCAGGTCTGGCTGAGCTTTGTGGGGATTCTGCCGCTCACGCCGACCCGGAAGACGGACATCGCGACCGCCCTTGAGCTGGGGGGCGTGTCGGCTCCGAAGCTGGACATCTGGGACGACCACTCTGTGCTAGTGGTAGAGAACAACGGCTTCAGCACGGATCAGCTCATCGCGATCGACGATCTACTCAGCGCCGTCGATCCCGACCTGCACAATCTTGGGCACATCAGCTCGATGGACACGTTCTACGCGGCGGGGTCAGCGCGGCCGATCGTCGCGAAGGGTCAGACGGGAAATCTGATCAACTACTACTTCACACTCGCCGGGAATCAGGTGGCGTTCGGCTTCGATCGCAGCAGCGGCGGACTCGTGATGGTAACGTCGTCCGCCCCCGTGGTGTCCGGCGCTTGGAACCACGTCGTCGGAACATACGACGGATCAGCGCTTCGCGTGTACGTCAACGGCGTCGCCGCCGGCAGTACGGCACTGGCGATCGGTCCCGCGACGAGTTCGACGCAGCCGGTAGCGATCGGCGGGTCGATGTTCGGGACGCACATGTTCGGCGGGATCGATGGTGTGAAGATATACTCCCGTGCGCTCTCAGGGGCTGAGGTTCTCGACGCCTTCAACGGTGATCCCGTATCGACGACGGGACTCGTCGCCCACTGGGCGTTCGACGAATCGAGCGGGACGAGCGTCGCCGATTCGTCGGGCAACGGGCATACGGGCACGAACTCCGGGGCGACCATCACCAGCGGGCAGCAGGGGAACGCGCTCCTCTTCGATGGCGAGGACGACGTCGTCAGCATTCCCGATGCGGTGGCGCTGCGTGTCTCGGGCGACATGACCATCGAAGCATGGGTGCAGGTGCTCAACGAGGTGATCTTCCCGGTCACGGCGACGGACGGGGTCAACGTGTTCGACACTGCGGTGGGAGTGCCCAGTAACCCGTTCCCGCCGGACATCTCTCCATTCTACACGGACGCGTTCACGAACGTATTAGCCCATGAGCTGAATCACGTCGTCGATGCGTTCACGGTGGTTCCCGATACGGCGCTCCAGAGCCGCAAGACCGCGCTCATCGCGCAGGCCGATGACGTGGTGCTCGAATGGCTTCGGAGCAACGTGCTGACCGGAACCGGCAACGACGCATACTTCGTGCAGTTCCCACAGGAGGTCGTCGCCGGGCTGGCCTCGGACATGTTCGCCTCCAGCGCGCATTCCCTCGCGCTCGCGCTGTTGCGCTTCGACAACGGCTATCACGAGCCGCTGAATCAGGTCCTCTACTTCCTCGATATCTACTCGCGCGGGACGAACGTCACCAAGTTCTACACCATCGACGACGAGGCCGCGGTGACGGTCGACGACGTTCCGGTAACGCGCGACGCGAACGGACATATCGACTCGCTGCGCGTCGGCGGACTGCTCTACCAGTTCACCACCGAGCCCGACGGCGACGTGACGGCCTACAACGTCTGCGGCAACGGCGACGTCGAGGCGGGCGAGGAGTGCGACGACGGCAACCTCGAGGATGATGACTGCTGCTCGTCGACCTGTGTCGCCGAGACGCTCTGTGACGACGGCGACGCATGTACGCTGGCGTCCGTCTGTCACGAGGGCGTCTGCGTCCCGGTGGCCCCGCAGTCGTGCAACGACGGGAATCCCTGCACCAAGGATACCTGCAATCCGACGACGGGATGCGAGTCCACGGCGCAGACGTGTCCAGCCGCCCAGTGCGGCAACGGCGTTCTCAACGCGGGCGAGGAGTGCGACGACGGCAATAACTACGACGGGGACTGCTGCTCGTCCCGGTGTACCTACGAAGCGTCCGGAAGTGCTTGTTTTGACGGCAGCTTCTGCTCGATCGGCGACACCTGCAACGGCAGCGGCAGTTGCGTGCCCGGCACATGTTCCGTGCCGGGGATGGCGTGCGGCGCCGTCTGCGGGCTCGACCTGACGTGCGGTGGGATGGGCGGCTGCGTGTGCCAGTGATCCGCCATCCCGGTGCCCGTGAGCGGGATGGGTCGTGCAGCGCACGCTGATCGACCTGCCGCAGTTCGGGGTCGTCGTCTCCGGCTATGGGGGCCTCTTGGCGCTCGCCGCCGCGGTCTGCCTTCTGGTCGGCCCGTGGTGGGCGGCGCGCCTCGAGGGCCTCGATCGGCGGGCAGTGCGTCGTGCGCTGCTGCTCGTTGCGGTGGCGCCGTGGATCGGCGGACGCCTGCACTTCGTACTCAACAACTGGGCTCTCTTCGCCGAGCGCCCGAGCCGGATGCTGGCGCTTACCGACGGCGGACTGCACGCCGCCGGCGCCATTCTCGCGCTCGCGCTCGCCCTCCCGCTGGGGGCACGATGGGCGGGCGTTCCGCTCCTTCGCCTTGCCGACGGTCTCACGCCGATGGTCGGGATCGGCGTCGCCATCGCTCGGATCGGATGCTTCCTGAACGGCTGCTGCTTCGGCACCCCGTGCGACCACGGGTGGTGTGTGCGCTTTCCGTCCGACACCTTCGTTTTCCGCCAGCATCTGTTCAGCGGGCTCTTGCCGCCGCGCTCGACGATGTCGCTGCCCGTTCATCCGCTCCAGCTGTACTTCGCGGCAGTCGGGCTTCTCGTCGCGATCGTCGGCATGCGGGTCCACCGCAGGAAGCGGTTCGACGGACAGGTCGCCCTCGTGGGTCTCGTCATCTTCTCGGTCGGAGCGGCCGCCCTCGAGACGCTGCGTGCGAATGCTGCACCCCGTACCTACTGGGGACCGCTCCCGGCCCTCGAATGGGTCGCGCTCGGTATGACCGCGGCGAGCCTCGCCGTGCTCGTTTTCGCGCTCGCGCAGTGGGGCGTCGTCGGGCCGGGCTCGGCGATCCCCCGGCATCGCGCGGCGAGCGGGCGCTCGAGCGGCGAGTCCACTCGCACGCAGGGTGCTTCGCACGCCGAGGTCTAGCGGGCCACTCGTGGGCTCGGTGTTCGATCGTCGGGGCGCCAGGTTGCGGGCTCGATCTCTGGTCTGCATGGCAGCGCGACGTCCAGCAGCTCGATACGGTTCAGCTGTGCGATCGCAACGGTCCTGCCCCGGGCGCCGAGCGCTGCTACGCCGAACGGATCGAGCGGCGTGATCGGGCTCAATGGGACGTCGCCGAGCGGGCGGCCGTCGAGGCCGTAGAAGGCGAGTCGGCCACGGAACGCGTCGAGAGCCACGACGAAGTCGTCGCCGAGGGCGATGGGTGGGCAGTCGCCGCGCCGGTGTGGCATCGGCGGTGTGATGCGGGCCGGAAAGCGCCGCCGTACGGCGCCGCTGCCGGCGTCGAGGAGCACGAGCTCGCCGTCGCCCGCGAGCACGAGCGTGTCGTCCACCCCGGCGAGGCCGGTCCACCGGCCTGGCGGTAGGGTGAACGGGGCGGGCGGGTCGCTGTGCAGCGCACCCGAGAGACCGTCGACGGCGAACCAGCGCCCGGCGGCCGCGGCCGCGCAATGTCGCCCGACCGGGGGCAGTCCCGCGAGCGCCCGGCGGCCCGTCTCGGCGCCGTGCTTCAGCGTGACCTCGTGCGCGTGGCGGTCGAGCACGCGCACGTCGTCGTCGGCGAGACGGACGGCGACCGGCTCCGCAACGCTGGCGCGCGTCTGGCCGAGCCATGCGAACGCGTAGCTACCGATCGTCCAGGTGTCCGCGTCGTCGGCGTCCGCTGCCGACGTCGGGCCGATCACCGTGAGCGCGTGGTTGTCGATCGTCCGGACGCTGCGCTTCGCCGCCGTGGCGCACGATGCCCACGCGATCGGTGGCTCGAGCCAAGCGCGCAGCGCCGCGAGCGCGGCGCCGCGTTCGTGGAGGGGCGTGACGATCTGGAACGGCGGTGCACCGTCGCCGGCGGGTCGCATCCTCGGATACGGTGGGATGTCGGGAAGGTCGAGCGCCCGGCGGATGCCTCCGGCACGCTCCAGACGGTCGGCGAGCGACTGCTCCCACGCCGTGGGATGGCGGAATTCCCAGACGATCGCCGCGTCGCCCGCGGCGGCAAGGCGGGTTTCGAGGTGCACGAGGCCGTTCGTCCGGGTCGCGTCCCAGCGCTGGAGGACGCGTGGGGGATCATCCTCGCGCTCGACGTTCTGGAGCACGGCGTACAACTCCAGGAAGGCCTCGGGACGACCGGCAGCGCGGGCGCCGATGCGTCCATACATGGGCACGCCGGCAGGAGAGGTCGCGTCCTCGCGCTCGCAGTCGGAGTCGAACAGCACGATGACCTCGCCTCCCGCGATCGCGCGCTGCCAACGCCGTCCCTCCTCGACGCATTGCAGGCAGGCGAGGCCGTCGCCGAAGCCGCTCTCACCGAACGGGATGGGAACGCGGCCGGCCCGCGGCAACGCCGCGGCGAGTGCCGCCAGGGTCCCGCCGCTCCACGCTCCGAGTGCGAGCAGCAGCCCGGCGGCGACGGCGAGACGCCGCGGGCCGCCTCGACGCGCGACCTCGGTTCCACGCCCCATCAGCAGGAGCCCGTGGGCTGCGAAGGCGCACTAGGCCAGATCGAGCAGGACGAAGCGCCGCGCAGACGGTGTGCTCAGCGCCGGCAGCAGGAGGCCGCCCGCCGCGAGCAGGAGCCAGATTGCATTGCGCCAGGGGTGGCGGAGGCACGCCAGCATCCCGAGCACACCGAGCAGGGCGATGGGCAGCAGGACGAGGCCGCCGTGCAGCAGGCCGGGATCGAGACCGCCGCCGACCGGCGCCGCGGGCAGACCCCAGAGGGCGCGAGGATCGGCGGCGCGTGCGGTCCAGAAGTACCGGCTGAGTGTGTGCGGCAGCTCGCGTACGACCGTCTCCCAGGCACCTTCCAGAGCCGCGAGCATCGTGGCCTCGCCGCGCGTACCGAGATACCCAGGATAGCGCGGCCAGAGAGTGAAATCGCCCGCGTGGTATGCGGCCCAGGCGGCAGCCTCGCACGCGAGGCCGGCGAGCGGTGCGCAGAGCCAGCCCCGCCGCCCGAGTCGGCCCGGTCCGCGCGTGAGACCCGACACGAGCGCGACTGCTCCGAGTAGCGGCGCGATCCGGGCGGGGAAATAGTGCCACAGGCTCGCGAAGGCGAGCAGCCCGCTCAGCACGGACAAGAGGAGGCTGCGGCGGCGGCCCGCCGCGAAGGCGACCCAGACGACGAGCAGTGTGTGGGTGACAGCGGGAATCTGCAGCCCGCCGATGCGCGCCCACGTGACCTGGAGTGGCGCGATCGTGACCAGTGCGGCGAAGGCGAGGCCGAATCCGGGCGAGACGATCGCGCGCCCGGCCGCCCAGGCGAGGAGCGAGGTGGTGACGCCCCAGGCAGCGCCCACGACGCCGGGCAGGCCGGCGAACGGCCCGAGCAGATGCTGGAAGGCTGCGTGCACGCCGAAGAGCACGGGCGATTCCTGGGCCCAAGCGACTTGCGTGTTCGTCGCCAGGCGCCGCACGCTCGCGAGAAACCCGGCGTCGTCGAGCATGCGCCCCGCCACCTGCACGGTCGACTCGGAGAAGTAGAACCGGGGCTGCTGGGGTGCATCGAGGGCGATCAGGCGCAGGCCGAGTGCGATGAGGATCACGATGGCGAGGAGCGTCGTCTCCTCGCGTGCGCCGAGCTGTGCGACCGTCCGCCCGCGCCGAAGGCCGCGGACGAGCGCGATGCCGGCGAGGATCGCCAGCGGTGGTCCGAGGTGGATGTCGATGGTCGCGCTCGCGTCGATCCATCGCAGTGCGGCGATGGCGCCGGGGCCGATCTCTTCCTGCATCGTGTGCCGGAGCCCGATAGCACCGTGCGAGCTCAGCTGAGAAGCCTCGGCGTGTGAAAGCTTGCATCTTGGCTCTTCGGTCGAGATGCAAGACCGAAGCGGGGCTCACCCCGCCCGCCCGCGCAGCGCCTGCTTGTCGACCTTGAACATCGGCGTCACCGGCAGCTCGGGCAGCACCGTCAGCCGGTCGGGTCGCTTGAAGCTCGCCAGCTCTGCGCCGACGAAGCGGCGCAGCTCGCCCAGCGTCGGCGGATCGTCGGGCCGCCGCGGCGCGACGAAGGCCCAGCCGATCTCGCCGAAGATCGCGTCGGGCATGCCGAGCACCGCGGCGCGCGCGACCTTCGGGTGGCGCGCGAGCACGTCCTCGACCTCGGCGGGGTACACGTTGAAGCCGCCGCGGATGTACATCTCGCTGCGCCGGCCGCGCAGGCGGAGGTAGCCGGCGTCGTCGAGCCAGCCGAGGTCGCCGGTGTGGACCCAGCCGTCGGCGTCCAGCACCGCCGCCGTCTGCTCGGGGTCGCGCCAGTAGCCGCGCATGGTCGCGGGCGAGCGCACGAGCACCTCGCCGACCTCGCCCGCGGCGCACGGGCCGCGCTCGGAGTCGACGATGCGCAGCTCCACGCCCGGCGTCGGCTTGCCGACCGTGGTCGCGAGCAGCTCGGGGGCATCGTCGGGCAGCGAGCCGGTCGCGATGCCGACCTCGGTCGACGAGTAGCGCACCTGCACGCGGACGCCGAGCACGTCCTGCACGCGGCGGATCAGCTCGGGAGACGACGGTGCGCCGCCGAGCAGCACGGTGCGCAGCGAGGAGAGGTCGCGTCGCGGGCGGTCGGGGTGCTCGAGGAGCAGGATCGCCTGCGTCGGGATGGCGCCGAGGTGCTCGAGGCGCTCGTGCTCGATCGTCGCCAGCACCAGCGCCGGATCGAACGTGTCGTGCACGAGCGACGACCAGGCGTTGCCGACGTGGATGGCGATGCGCGCCATCGTGCCGACGTGGGCGAACGACAGGCCTGCGGCGAGGTGGCGCAGGAAGCGCGGCGGGCCGCCGGGATGTCGGCGGCCCTCGATGTCGGCGAGCGCCAGCAGGCTCGCGTGGGCGTACCAGGCGCCCTTCGGGACGCCGGTCGTGCCGCTCGTGAAGACGATGGCCGCCGGATCGTCGGCCTGCGCGGCGACCGGCGGCGGCGGCGCGTCGGGAGCGAGTGCGGCGACGGCGTCGCGCGTGCCCGCGGCGAGCGTCTCGGGCTCGACCCACAGCACCTCGCGCAGGTCGGGCAGCTCGGCGCGCAGCGGCGCCAGCAGCGCGCGGAAGTCGGCGTCGTGCCAGCGGGTCACGGCGACCAGCAGGCGGGCGCCGGAGCGGCGCAGCAGATGGCCGATCTCGGTGCGCCGGTAGCGGACGTTGATGCCGGTCGTGACCGCGCCGAGATGCGCCGCGGCGAGGTAGCAGATCTGGTAGCAGGGCGTCGACGGCAGCAGCAGCGCGACGACGTCGCCGCGGCGGGCGCCGTGCGCGGCCAGCGTCGCGGCCACGCGGCCGGAAAGCCCGGCCCAGTCGGCGTAGGTGAGGCGCTCGTCGCGGTAGCGGAACGCCTCGGCCTCGGGATGGGCGGTGGCGACGGCGTCGAGCAGCGCGGGCAGCGTGGTCGCGGGCACGGCGTGGCTTAACCCGGGGCGATCGACGCGGTCCAGTCAGCCGCGCGGCGTGTCCGTGAGCAGCGCCGCCTCGCGTGCGTAGAGCGCGTCGAGCCCGAGCACGCCGTTCAGCGCGTCGAAGCCGAGCAGGCGGTCGCCGACGGCGGCACTCGTGCCGTCGCGGGCGAGCGCGGCGTATGCCGTCTGCAGCGCGTGCGCCGCGGCGAGGATGCCGGTCACCGGCTGTACGACGAGGCGATGGCCGGCGGCGCCGAGCGCGGCGGTGTCGCGCACCGGCGTGCGGCCGCCCTCGACCATGTTGGCGACGAGCGTCGTCGCCGCGGGCACGGCGGCGCGCACGCGCGCCATCTCGTCGACCGACTCGGGCGCCTCGACGAAGACCGCGTCGGCGCCGGCGTCGGCGAAGGCGCGCGCGCGGGCGATCGCCTCGTCGAGGCCGACCGCGGCGCGCGCGTCGGTGCGGGCGGTGACGTGGAATGCGGTGCCGTCGCGAGCCCGCAGCGCCGCCCGCAGCTTGGGCAGATACTCGTCCAGCGGCACGACGCGCTTGCCGCGCATGTGGCCGCAGCGCTTCGGGAAGACCTGGTCCTCGAGGAAGCAGCCGGCGGCGCCGGCGCGGATCAGCTCGGTGACGACCGCCTCGACGTTGAAGATACCGCCCCAGCCCGTGTCGACGTCGACGATCACCGGCACCGACACCACGGCGCACACCTGCCGCGCGGCGTCGAGCATCTCGGCGCGGCCGAGAAAGCCGAAGTCGGGCCGCCCGAGACGCGCCGCCGACACCCCGAAGCCGGAGAGGAAGAGCGCGCGAAACCCGGCCCGCTCGGCGAGCCGCGCGGACAGCGCGTCGTAGACGCCGGGCAGCGCGAGCGCGCCCTCGGCAGCGAGGAGCGAAGCGATGGAGGCCATCGCCGCATCGTCTCGGGAGCAACGGGGCGGTGTCAACGTCGCGCTGCGTGGTTGCCGCCTACGGTGACCCCTGGCAGGCTGCGGCGCCGATGCCCTCGGTGCGAATCCAGCTGCCGCACTGCTATCGAGAGCTCGACCCGGCCGTCCGCCGCGAGATCGTCGATCATCCCGCGGCCGACGGCTTCCCGCTGAGCGGGGTGCTGTATCGCCCGGCGGAGACCGATCCCGACGTCGCGATCCTGGCGATGCATCCGCGCGTCGACTTCTCGCGCCATTACCTCGTGCCGTATCTGGTCGAGGGCGGCTACGCCTTCTTCGGCGCGACCACGCGCTACCTGAACCACGACGCCGACGCGCTGCACGAGCGCCTGCTGATCGACGTCGCGGGCTCGGTCGCGTGGCTGCGCGAGCGGGGCTTCCGCACCGTCGTGCTGCTCGGCAACTCCGGCGGCGGCTCGCTGTCGGCGTTCTACCTCGAGCAGGCGGCGAAGGAGCCGCAGGCGCGCTTCCTGCGCGCGCCCTCGGGCGATCCCGTGCCGCTGCACGAGACCGCGATGCCGATGGCCGACGGCCTCGTGCTGCTGGCGGCGCACCTCGGCGAGGGCCGCTTCCTGCTCGATCGGCTCGATCCGTCGGTCCTCGACGAGAACGATCCCATCGCGACGCATCCGGCGCTCGACATGTACGACCCCGCCAACGGCTACCGTCCGATGCACGAGGGACCGTCGGCGTACTCCGCCGACTTCCTCGCCACGTATCGGGCGGCGCAGCGCGAGCGCTGCGCGCGGCTCGACGCGCGGGCGTTGGCCTGGTGCGAAGAGGTGCGCTGGCACCGCAAGCGGCTCGGCGCCATCGACCAGGTGGCGAAGCTGCCGCAGGGCGAGCGCGCCTGGCTGTCGCGCAGTGCGTTCCAGCGGCGCTACTTCCTCATCTACCGCACGCTCGCCGAGCCGCGGAACCTCGACCCGGCGCTCGATCCGTCGCAGCGGCCGCTGGGCTCGATCTTCTCGTTCGGGCGCGATCCCATCGTCGGCAACTACGGCGAGGGGCTGGCGCGCGTCATGAGCGGGCGCGGGTGGCTGTCGACGTGGTCGGGGCTGTCGTCGAAGGCGTCGCTCGAGCGCACGCTGCCGGCGGTGCGCGTGCCGACGCTCGTCGCCTGCCCGCTCGCCGACCTCGACATCTACCCGTCCGAATGTCGCGCCACCTACGAGTGGTCGGGGGCCGAGGACAAGCAGTACGCGGAGATCCCATGGGCCGGGCACTACCTCTACCCGGCCGGCGTCGAGGGCGCCGCCCTGCCGCACCCGCAGGAGCGCTGCGCGCGCGACGTCCTCCTGCCCTGGCTGCGCGAGCGCTGGCCCGTCTGACGTGGCGCCGCCCGCGGCGATCGTCGGCATCGGCCAGACGCGCTTCGCGAAGCACCTCGGGATCAGCGAGGCGCAGGTCGCGGCCGAGGCGATCCACGCGGCGCTCGCCGATGCGGGCCTCGCGCCGCGCGACGTCGACGGCCTCTGCCTCTTCGACATCGAGTCGAACACGGTGGGCGACGTCGCGGCCATGCTCGGCCTCGGCGACGTGCGCTTCTTCTCGACCCACAGCCACGGCGGCGGCTCGTACTGCGCCGTCGTGCGCAGCGCGGCGACGGCGCTCGCGGCGGGGCACGCGTCGGTCGTGGTCGCGTTCCGCGCCCGCAACCGCGGGCGCCGGTCGTCGTTCGGCAAGGGCTACACCGAGGGCGGCCGGCCGTGGGAGAAGATCGCGCCGCGCATCGCCGGCTTCTACCAGTGGCAGGTGCCGTTCGGGCTCGTGTCGCCGGTGCAGGAGATGGCGCTGATCGCGCGCCGGCACATGCTCGATCACGGCACGACCGAGGACCACCTCGGCGAGGTCGCGGTCGCGATGCGCCATCACGCGACCCGCAACCCGAACGCCCTCATGCGCGAGCCCATGACGCTCGCCGACCACCGCGCCTCGCGCTTCGTCGCCGAGCCGCTGCGCCTCCTCGACTGCTGCCTCGAGACCGACGGCGGCTGCGCGATCGTGCTGGCCTCGCGCGAGCGGGCGCGCGACACCGCCCGGCGTCCCGTCTGGATCCTCGGCAGCGCGCAGACGAACGGCCCGGCGCACCATCACCCGCACGACTGGTTCGCGTACGAGCGCCGGCGCTGGGTGACGGAGGCCGCCGCGCGGCTGTGGGGCGAGGCCGGCGTGCGCCCGTCGGACGTCGACGCGGCGATGTTCTACGACCACTTCACGCCCATGGTGCTGCTGGCGCTCGAGGACTGGGGCTTCTGCGGTCACGGCGAGAGCGGCGGCTTCGTCGCCGGCGGCGGCATCCGCTGGCCCGACGGCCGGCTGCCGGTGAACACGCACGGCGGCCAGCTCTCCGAGGCGTTCATCCACGGCTTCAACAACTGGACCGAGGCGGTGCGCCAGCTGCGCGGCACCAGCACGGCGCAGGTGCCGGACGCCGAGCTCGTGCTCGTCGCCGCGGCGTCGAGCGACCCGTACGGCGCGGTCCTCCTGGCGCGGTGACTACGATGGCCGACGTGCTCCCTCCGCTTCCCCAGCCCAATCCCGACACGCAGGAGTTCTGGGACGGCTGCCGTCGCCACGAGCTGCGCCTCCAGCGCTGCGACGACTGCGGCACCGCGCGCTTCTCGCCGCGGCCCGCCTGCCCGCGCTGCGCCTCGCTGCGTCACACGTGGTTCACCGCCGCGGGGCGCGGCACGGTCTACTCGTGGACGATCGTGCACGCGCCGACGCTGCCCGCGTTCGCGGCGCGCGTGCCCTACGCGATGGCCCTCGTCGAGCTGGAGGAGGGGCCGTTCCTGGTCGGCCAGCTGCGCGACTGCGAGCCGGCGAAGATCCGCGCCGGGCTGCGTGTCGCGGTGCGGTTCGAGGACGTCGCCGAGGACGTCGCGCTGCCGCACTGGCGTCCGGCGTGACGGCGGCCATCGCCGGCGTCGGCCAGACGCGCTTCGCGCGCCGCGGTCGGGTGACCGAGGCGGCGCTCGCCGCGCAGGCGATCGCGCGCGCGCTCGCCGACGCCCGCCTGCGCCCGGCTGACGTCGACGGCGTGGTGCGCTTCGACCGCGAGGCGATGTGGGAGTTCGATCTGCCCGGCGTTCTCGGCATGCCGAACCTCGACTGGTACGCGGCGGTGCCCTACGGGCCGGGGAGCGCGCCGGCGCTGGTGCGCCTGGCGGCGATGGCCGTCGAGCAGGGGCTCGCGCGCACCGTCGTCGCCTACCATGCGCGCCACGGCGCGGAGCGGGCGGCGGCGGCCGTACCGGCCCTGCTGCCCGGCGTCGAGCAGATGCAGATGCCGTTCGGGCTGGTCACGCCGGCGCAGGCGGCGGCCCTCGTGCTGCGGCGGCGGGGGATCGACGCGGGCGTCGTCGCCGCCGCGACCCGCGCGGCCCACGCCGCGGCGGCGAAGAACCCGCGGGCCATCGTCCGGCGCGCGCTCGACGCCCGCACGTACGCCGCCAGCCCGTTCGTCGCCGAGCCGCTGCGGCGCGCGGACTGCGCCGAGCCGGCGGTGGGCGGCTGCGCTTTCGTGGTGACCCGGCTGGAGGCGGCGGGCGGGCGTCACGCCCCGGTGCGCGTGCTCGCGACCATGCAGGCGGCGGTGCCGTCGGCGACGCGGTTCGCCGGCGAGTGGGTGCGCGCCGACGCGCCGGCGGCGATCGCGCGCGCGGCGAAGGCGATGTACCGCGCGGCGGGCCTGCGGGCCGCGGCGGTCGACGTCGCGTGCCTGCACGACGATCCCGCGGGGCTGGTCGCGCTCGGGCTCGTCGCCTATGGCCTGTGTCGGCGTCCAGCCGATGCGCGCGGCCTCGCACGGCCGCGGGTGAACCCGCACGGCGGGCAGCTCGGCGAGGCGGCCCTCGACGGCATCAACGACGTCGTCGAGGCGGTGCGCCAGCTGCGCGGGGACGCGGCGCGCCCGGTGCGCGGCGCCCGCGTCGCGTTGGTGGCGGGGTCGCTGCTCGAGCCGACGTCGGCGGCGCTGCTCGGCCGCCGGTAGTGGGTCAGTTTGAATCCGTCCCGGTCGGGCGGACCTGAGCCTCGCGCTCCTCAAGCAGCGCCACGATGTCTTTGACCGACCAGAGCCGGTCCGTGACGCCGGCCTCCATCGCAGGCGAGCACCGGATCGACTGGTGGATGCGCGCGAAGTTGTAGTGGAGGAAGTGCAGCGCGACCGAGTGCTCGTGGTTCTCGATCTTCTTGGAGAACGCATTGGTCAGGCGGGTGAAGCGACGGATGCTCATGCGCATCGTCAGGTTCTGGCGCTCGACGTAGCTCGTGCTGATGTGCGCCGGATCCGGGTTCCCCGCGATGATCTTGACGTCGGTCCCGATGCACGTCGGCGGGCTGTAGCGCGCTTCCTCGGCACGGGCCTCGCCGTAGATCTTGATGAGCATGGCGTAGTCGATCTGGTGGTTCCCGATCGCCGTGTCGACGGCATCGAGATAGGCCCGATGACCATCGGTCGTGAGCTGGATGCGCTTGCAGAGCCGGCCGGCCAGGTCGTTCATGAACTCCCAGGCGCAACCTGCGTCGCGCGTGCCGATGTGGAAGCTCGGGACGAGCTTGGTGTCGGCGCAGATCGCGGTCCACGTCCAGATGGAGCCGACGCCAGGCTTGTGGCGCATGGAGTCGGGAAGATTCTTGTCCTTCGCGTAGCAGAAGCTCCAGATCTCGTCGCACTGAATGCGCGTGCAGGGCAGGTTCCGCAGCGTGCGGTCCTGATACTCGCGAGCCGCCTCGCCCAGGTCGGCCACCAGCTTGAGCACGGTGCCCTTGGCGACGCCGGTCATGCGGCACGTCGCCCGGATGCTGTTGCCCTCCACCAGAGCCGCCACGACTTGAGCGCGGCGCTTGCCGTCCAGCCGATTCATGTTGACCCTTATGCTTGATCGATCATGCTACGTCAATCCGAAACTGCTCCCTACGAAAACCTATGTCATGGGCTGTGTCATTGGTCGTGCGTGCGCACGCACGAAGTGGATCTTGAGCCTGAGATCTGCCATCTGTTAGGCAGATCCGTGCGTCAGTGACGCAACGGGCGCAGCGCAGGGACCGCCTGGGTTTTGGACGCCCGGGCGGTCCCTACGCCGCTAATGCCGAGCGGCCCAGCCGGCGCCGGGAGTGGACTCCGACGTCGGGTTGCCACGGGAAAGCTCGGCACTACTTGAGCCACCGTTTCCGACCTGGAGCGGGAGAGTCGGCGGTCCGCCGGCCCACTCCAACAGCCCGAAAACGTTGGGCCGCTTACGCACAAACACGCGCTTCTCGTTCACAAGTCGCGCGAGGCTGCCGACGAGGGACGCCTTCTTCACGGAGCCACCGCGGTCCATGATACGCCGCATGATCTCGGTGACGTGAAGGGGGCTGCCTGCGTCCCGCAGTACGGCGATCGCAAGTCCGACCTGCGAAGTAGGCGCGAAGTGATTCTTGGCCTGCGCGCCAGTGAGGCGCTTCTCCGGGGTCAGAACAACGCGTCGAGGGGAAGGCTCAAGGCTATCGCCCTCCAGGAGGGCTTGGGCACGCTCAAGGACATCGATCTCGGCCTGCAAACGCTGAAGCGCATCCCTCTTGGCCTTAAGCACCATGCGAATGTCCTGCATCGCAGCCTCCCTAGACTGGGCTCCATTAACCACAGTAGCGACTGCGCGGCAAGCCGGTCGCGCCACTGTTCGTGGCGGATCTGGCTAGTGGCCGACCACTAGCTATTTTTCGCCGCGCTTTCGCCAGCGCGCACTTGCGGCTTTCTTGGCTATTTCACGGCGTTTCCTGGCGCTGAGGCTGGCCGCCCTGGCCTTTCCCCCCTTGAGCCCACCCAGTCGACCGAGGGCGACGGCGGCCGGGTTCTTTCCGTCGTCGCGCGGCGCGAGGTCGTCGCGGGGGGCCTCGCCGGTCGCCATGTCGACGATGAGCTTGGCGAGCTGGTTCGGGTCGCGCGGCCGGCGTGCGGGCTTCTTGGCCTTCACGGCTGCTCCCCCACGGCCGCCGGGTAGATGTGATCTGCCGGAACGCACCGGGCACCCGAGGCGGCGGCCTGCATCCGCGCCTGGAGGTCGACGTGGACCGGCATCGCATCACTCCCTTGCGCCTTCCCGAGATCGTCCATCGTTCGGACGATCGCCGCTTCGCACTCGGCGGCCGTGTCGAACGCGCCCTCCTGCTTCCATTTTGAGACGGGCACGCTCAGATCCTGCCCGTAGCTGCCGAGTCCCGGCGCCGCGCCCTCGCGCTTCTGCGGCGGCGGCGACATCAAAAGCCAGCCTGCGAGCAGCGCCGTGACCGTGCTTGACCGCTTGTGCATGGCTGAACTATGCCACGTGCTTCAAGGAGGCGGAAGCCGATGGCAGCGAAGTACATCACGACCGCGATCGAACTGAATTCCGGCGAGCAGATTAAGGTCTACGCCAGCCCCCGAATATCCGCCGCACTCAAAGAGATCATGGACGACATGCCCCTGTTCCATGGCGTGAAGCTACTCCAGGTTCTGGAAGCGGTTTACGAGCAGGGCAAGAAGGACGGCGCCGCAGGCGCCTTCGATGCCATCGAGATTGGAGTGTCGGCCGCTAGGGCAGAGGTGCCGCATCGCAACCCGGGGCGCCCGCGCAAGAAGAAGAAGTAGTAGTAGCCGTCAGACGGGGATCAAACTGACCCACTACCCGGCCGCCGGGGTGATTGACGCCTGCGTATCCGCGGACCTATCCCCCACCCGATGCCCGCCGCGATCCTCGACCGGCTGACCGTCGGCCACTACATGCTGCGGCGCTGGACGCTCGAGGAGGACGTGCGCGGGCTCGAGCGGCTCGGGTTCCGGGCCATCAGCCTCGCCAGCACGAAGCTCGACGCCTACGGCCGCGAGCGCGCGGCGGGGCTGCTGCGGGCCTCCGGGATGCGCGTCGCCCATCTCGGGTCGTACGGCAGGTTCGGCACCGAACCGGGCACGATCCGTCGCGGGGTCGACGAGGTGCGGCGGGCGTTGGCCTGGCTGCACGAGGTCGGCGGCGAGGTGCTGGTCGTGATTCCCGGCGGTCGGAACGGTGCGACCTGGGAGCGGGCGGCGGCGGCCTACGGCGACGCCTACGCGCGGCTCCTGCCCGAGGCCGCGGCCGCGAACATCCGCCTGGCCGTCGAGGTGATCCACCCGCTGCGCCAGGACCTGTCGTTCGTGAACACGCTGGCCGACGCTCGCGAGATCGCCCGCCGTGCCGGCCGCGGCGCCGGCTACGTGCTCGACGTCTGGCACTCGGGGTGGGAGCGCCGGCTGCTGGAGACGATCGCCGCGGACGCGCCGCGGCGGATCCACGCCGTGCAGCTGTCGGACTACAAGCGCGACACCATGCGCACGCTGGACCGGGCGCTGCTCGGCAAGGGCATCCTCCCGCTGCGCGAGATCGTGCAGACGCTCGAAGCCCGCGGCTACCGCGGCTGGTACGAGCTCGAGATCGTCAGCGACGACGTCGACGCGATGGGCTACGAGCCCGTGCTGCGCCAGGCGCGGCGGGCGATGGCACGGCTGGTCGCCTGAGCATGCGCGCCGCGCTCAGCTGGCGGTGACCCGGAGGGCGCGGAAGCGCCGGCCCGGCTCGGCCTCGCCCGCCACGACCACGCCGTCGGCCGCCTCGCAGCCGGGCGCGAAGCGGAGCCGGATGCGCAGGCGGTCCGTGCCGGCGCACGCCTTCCAGCTCGTGCGCACCGCGGTGACGCTGCGCGCCGGGTGGGCGACCGTCATGCGCGCCGCCGGGCAGCGCCCCGGCAGACTGGCCCGGTCACCGTCGAGGAGCAGAACCCCGCCGGGTACCGCGTCGCCTTCGACGCGGAAGCGGCCGCCGGGGCAGGGGAGGGGCGAGGAGCGGAGCGGAGGCAGGGTCCACGCTGCGAACAGTGCCGCGCCGAGTATGCATCCGGCGAGCGGCAGCACAGGCTTTCTTGCCATGATGCCCTCCTGGGTGCCGCCGAGCATGCAAGACGCTCGGCTTCCCGTCAAGGAAAAGCGATCAGGGCAGCGCGTGTTCGGTCGCGCGGACGCCCCGATCGGCCAGGAGGGCGCCGAGATCGGCGGCGAGTAGCTGCGCCGCAGCCACGTGACCGGCGAGCGTCGCGTCGAAGTGCGCCAGGCCGAGGCCGCGCACGGCGAGCTCCGCCCCCGCCGGCGGCGCCAGCTCCGCGATCGGCGGGACGCCGCCGGCCAGGCGCTCGAACAGACCCGGCGGGGGCATCGCGCGGAAGAACTCGTGCACCTGCTCGGCGCGGTCGCAGAAGTGCATGTGGTCCGTGTTCTCGAGCGCCACCAGACGGCGCGGCGCCGGCACGAGGCCGGCGAGATGCGTCGTGCTCGCGAGCGGTAGCAGCGAGTCGCGGTCGGCGACGATGAACAGCGACGGCACGGGTCGCGTCCAGTCGAAGGCGAGCTGGCCGAGCAACGGCTCGTCGGGCAGGCCGACGGGGCCGCCGGCCGGCGCCAGGGGCAGCGTCGCCGTGATGCGGCGATCACGCTCCGCGGTGGCGAGGCTGGTCCAGCCGCCGAAGCTGTGGCCGGCGATGCCGACGCGGCCGGCGTCGACGTGGCCGGCGACGTCGCCCGCCGTGCCGTCGAGGACGCGGTCGAGGAGGAAGCTCGCGTCGGCCGGGCGCAGGGGCGCGAACGCGCGCAGCTCGGCGAGCGTGTCGGGCGTCGGGCCCCCGTTGCGCTTCGCCAGCATGGCCTGGAGGACGTCGAGCACCGCGTTGCCGGTGTGGTCGCAGGCGGCGACCACGTACCCGTGGCTCGCGAGGTGGGTGCAGAGGAAGGTGCTCTGCCGGCGGTGCGAGCCGAAACCGTGCGAGAAGAGGACGACCGGGCGGCGACCGGCGCGCGGGGTGGCGTCGCGCACGGCGGCCTGGGGGATCGGCGGCAGGCCGGGCAGGAACTCGTAGGCGTCCTGGGCGGCGGGGTCGAGGTCGCGGCCGGCGTGGGCGTCGATCGCCGGGTACCAGACCTCGGCCGGCAGGGAGCGGTCGCCGCGGCGCGTGTCGGTGAGCACCGTCGAGCGCACTCCGACGGGGAAGGGGCCGCGGGCGAAGGGGTCGTACGACATCGCGGGCAACCTGGGCGGTCGCCGCGGTGCGAGTCAAGGCTGGGCGTCGGCGACCTCGGCCGTCGCGCCGTGCCGGGCCGCGGCGATCGCCGCGACGAAGAGGCCGCACGCGAGCGCCGTCACCACGATGCCGGCGAGCGTCAGCCAGTCGCCCACCTCCGCCGGCTGCGCGAGGGCCCACAGCGGCGGGCCGAGGTCGAAGCTACCGCTCGTGCGCAGCGCCTTGAGCGCCGCCAACGCCGCGACCGTCAGCGCCGTGAGCGCCGCTGCGACGACGCCCCCGAGCACCCCGCGCCAGGCGAGCCCGGCGCGCGACAGCGGCGCGCGCGCGTGCGGCGGCTCGACGGTGAACACGGGCTCGCGCACGCCCGGCGGCACGAAGCGCCACAGCAGCGCGAGGCCCGGGATGCCGGCCACCATCGTCAGCCAGAAGAACGTCCGCCAGCCGAGGGCGTCGACGAGAAAGCCGCTCACCGGTCCGGAGATCAGCCGCGGCAGGCCGAAGAGGCTCGAGAAGAGCGCGTACTGCGTCGCCGAGAAGCGCTTCTGGGTAAGGCGCAGGAGTAGGACGGAGAACGCGCCCGTGCCCATGCCGCTGGTCAGCGTTTCGAACGCGGTCGCCCCGTACATGAGCGGCCGGTTCACCGGGCTGCCGGCGATGAGCACGTAGCCGAGGTTCGAGAACAGCTGGAGCAGCCCGAATATCCAGAGCGCGTTGCCGAGGCCCATGCCCGTCGTCATGACGCCGCCGAGGAAGGTGCCGACGAGCGTCGCGCCGAGGCCGACGCTGGCGAGCGCGACCCCGCGGTCCCACTCGTCGTAGCCCATGTCGACGAGGAACGGTCGGGTGAGCGCGCCGGCGAGGTTGTCGGCCAGCTTGTAGCAGAGGACGAAGGCGAGGATCTCGAGCGCGCGGTGACGTGAGAGGAAGCCGAGGAACGGCAGCCACACCGCCTCGCGCAACGTCGCCGGCGCCGGCGGCACGTCGGCGGGCTCGGGCGCCCGCCAGGTGACGAGCAGCATCGGCAGGTAGAGCGCCGCGAGGCCGACGTTCACGAGCGGCCACGAGTACTGCCCGGCGAGCGTGATCGAGAGCCCGCCCGCGACGAACATGGCGGCGCGATAGAGCGCGGTGCGCGCGCCCACGGCGACGCCCTGCTCCTCGGGCCGCAGCACGTCGACGGCGTAGGCGTCGATGGCGATGTCCTGGGTCGCGGCCGAGAAGGCGATCGCGAGCGCCAGCGCGCCGACGATCCACGGCGCGTCGGGATGCCCGCCGACGCCGGCGAGCGCCAGCGTGCCGGCGAGGAGGCCCACCTGCGCGACCATCGCCCAGCCGCGCCGCCGGCCCATGCCGGGGAGCTGCCAGCGGTCCATCAGCGGCGCCCAGAGGAACTTGAACGTCCACGGTGCCTGCGCGAGCGTCAGCAGGCCGACGATGCGGATGTCGACGCCGATGCCGCGCATCCAGTCGGGGATCGCGATCCACACCAGCCCGAGCGGTAGACCCGACGAGAACGAGAGGAGCGCGACCGCGGCGGTGCGCCACGAGGCGAACGCTCGCCGGATGCTGCCCCACGTCCCCACTCGCTCCGACCCCACCCGCACCGGCTCGTACCAGAGCGACCCGAGCCCACCAAACGGCCCTTCCAATCCACGCCGCGTTTCTGTTAAGCGACCAGGGTCTAACGAACGATCGTTCGCTTCCTCGGAGGACCCGCATGGAGCCCGTGAACACCGACTCGCTCATCTCCGCCGACTCGCACAACGTCGAGCCGCCCGAGCTCTGGCAGAAGTGGCTGCCCGAGCACCTGCGCTCGCAGGCCCCCCAGCTCGTGAAGGACGAGGAGGGCGGCGACGCCTGGCTGTACAACGACGGCGGCGCGCCCGCGCCCCTCGGCCTCGTCACCGTCACCCGCAGCCGCCCGCGCGAGGAGCTGCGCTGGTCGGGTGCGAAGTACGCCACGATCAACCAGGGCAACTTCGAGGGCAGCGCGCGCGTGAAGGAGATGCTCGAAGACGGCGTCGTCGCGGAGGTGATCTACTCGCCCCAGCGCACCATGCGGCACTTCATGCAGGGCACCGAGGACGAGCTGCACCTCGCCGGCGTGAAGGCCTACAACGACTGGCTCGCGAAGGACTTCTGTGCCAAGGGCGAGGGCCGCCTGATCGGCGTCGGCCAGATGCCGGCGATCGGCATCGACGCGGCCATCGCCGAGATGCGGCGCTGCAGGGAGATGGGCCTGCGCGGCGTGCTGCTGTCGGCGTGGCCGAGCGGCAACGCCAGCCTGTCCGAGGCCGACGATCCGTTCTTCGCCGAGGCCCAGAAGCTGAAGCTGCCGATCAGCCTGCACATCGGCCTCGCGTCGAAGACGAAGGCGCCGCCGAAGCCGAAGAACGCGATGGAGGAGAAGTCGCGGCGCGGCGAGGGCACCGGTGGCCGTCAGGTGTCGACGCTGTCGGGCGCGGGCCTCGACTCGATGCCGCTGCTGCTCGGCGAGATCATCCTGACGGGCGTCCACGATCGCTTCCCCGATCTCAAGTTCGTCTCCGTCGAGGCCGGCATCGGCTGGGTGCCGTACTTCCTCGAGCAGATGGACGATCGCTACGAGCGCAACCGTCACTGGGCCAAGGTGAAGCTCGATCGCAAGCCCAGCACGTACGTGAAGACGAACTGGTTCTTCACCTTCGTCATCGATCACTACGGCGTAAAGAACCGCCACGCGATCGGCGTCGACAACGTGATGTGGTCGACCGACTACCCGCACCACGGCTGCGACTGGCCGCACTCGCGCAAGACCGTCGCCGACATGTTCGAGGGCGTGCCGGCGGACGAGCGCCGGAAGATCACGCACGACAACTGCGCCGGGCTCTACGGCATCACCGTCTGACTTGCGCGGAGCGGCGGGCCGTCCGGGCCGGCCCGCCGCTCCATCCCCTGCGGCGCCCAATCGGCCTTTTCGTGGTGGACCCGGTGCCGCGCCCCGTGGTAGCGCCCCCCCTCGCCCGAGGAGGGATCGCATGTCCAAGCGCGCACTCACGCTCGTCTCGCTGCTGCCCGTGGTGGTGGCCGCACAGCTCCAGGTCGCCTCGCCGGTCTTCGCGGCGGAGGGCTGCACCCCCGCACCGTCGGCCTGCCGGCTGCCGCTCGAGGCACGGCGCTCGTCGATCCTGCTGAAGGACAAGAGCCCCGACACCGCCGACGGTCTCACCTGGAAGTGGACGCGCGGAGCCGCCACCGCGAAGGCGGACTTCGGCGATCCGCTCGCCACCACCGACTACGCGCTCTGTCTCTACGCGGGCGGCTCGCTCGTGCAGGGCTGGGCGATGCCGGCGGGCGGTACGTGCGCCGGCAAGCCGTGCTGGCGCGAGTCGGGCAAGGGCTTCTCGTACGCCGACAAGGAGCTCACGCCCGACGGCCTGCAGATGCTGAAGCTCACCGAAGGTGCGGCGGGCAAGGCGAAGATCATGCTGAAGGGGAAGGGCGCGTCCCTCGGGCTCAGCGGGCTGGCGACCCTCGCGGGCACCCTCGACGTGCAGCTCCAGCGCAGCGGCGGTGGCCCCTGCTGGGGCGCCGCGTTCACGCCTCCGTTCCAGAAGCAGGACGCGACGCAGCTGAAGGCGTCGTCCGCGGCGCCGCCCCCGACCACGACGTCGACGACCACCACGACCTCGACCACCACGACGACGATGGCGCCGTCGTGGAGCGTCATCCATGCCCAGGTGATCGGCGCCACCTGCGGCGGCTGCCACGGCGGCGCGGCCGGGCTCAATGGGCTCGGCGGCTGCAACACGGGCTATGCGGCGCTCGTGAACGTGGCCGCGACCGAGATCCCGACCATGGCCCGCGTCGCGCCCGGCAACCCGTCCGCGAGCTGGCTGATGCACAAGCTCGACGGCACGCACACCGCCTTCACGGCGTCCTGCGTGAGCGGATTCTGCGGCGCGCAGATGCCGCTCAACGGCCTGCCGCTGTCGGCCGCGGTGCGCGACGCGCTGCGCCAGTGGATCAGCGACGGCGCGGTGAACGACTGCCCGTGACGCCGGAGTGAGCGCTGGCCTCGGCCGGCCGGCGCGCTGGCGCGGGGGCTGCGGTCAGCCCCCGCGCGCGCGGCTCACATGCGGTGCAGGGCGCAGAGCTTGTTGCCGGACGGATCGCGGAGATAGGCGAGATACATCTTGCCCAGCCCGCCTTCGCGCACGCCCGGCGGGTCTTCGCAGGTCGTGCCGCCGTTCGCCACGCCGGCCGCGTGCCAGGCGTCGACGGTGGCCGGGTCGGCGACCACGAACCCGACGGTCCCGCCGTTCGCCGCCGAGGCGGGCGCGCCGTCGATCGGGATGCTGACGGCGAACGCGGCGCCGGCCGGCGACAGGTAGAAGATGCGCCGGGCGTCGTCGATGAAGCCCGGTCCGATGCCGAGCGTGCCGAGTACGGCGTCGTAGAACTTCTTCGACGCCTCGAGATCGTTGGTGCCGACCATCACGTGGCTGAACATCGCATTCCTCCTTCGCGACCGCAGTCTGGCCGCCGCTGAGCGACGGTCGTTCCTCATGCCCCCGCGGTGCCGCTCGTTCAATCGTCGCGGGGCTTGCCCACGGCCCCCGACGTGACGACACTCCGCTGGCCATGAGCGAAGCCATCCCGGCGGCCACGGTCGTCCTCGTGCGCAACGGCGCCGCGGGTCTCGAGACGCTGCTCCTCCGGCGCAACTCGAAGATCGCGTTCGGCGGCATGTGGGTGTTCCCGGGCGGCCGCATCGACCCCGCGGATCACCACGGCCACGCGCCCGCCGACGAGCTGATCACCGCCCGGCGCGCCGCGGTGCGCGAAGCCCGCGAGGAGACCGGGCTCACCATCCCCGAGGCGACGCTCGTGCCGCTGTCGCACTGGAGCCCGCCGGCGATGGCGCCGAAGCGCTTTCTCACCTGGTTCTTCATCGCCCCCGCGACGGCCGCCGCGGTGACGATCGATCGCGGCGAGATCCACGAGCACGTCTGGCTCCGTCCCGCCGACGCGCTCGCGCGCCGCAACGCGCTCGAGATCGAGTTCGCGCCGCCGACGTGGGTGACGCTCGAGTGGCTGCGCGCGCACGCCGACGTCGCCGCCAGCCTGGCCGCAGCCGCCGCGCGCGACCCGGAGCGCTTCGTGACGCGCATCGCGGCCGGTCCCGAGGGGCCGGTCGCGCTGTGGCACGGCGACGCCGCCTACGACGCCGACGCGATCGACGGCGCCGGCCCGCGCCATCGCCTGTACATGCGCGCGAGCGGCTGGGTCTACGAGCGCGGCTGACGGGGGCGCGGCCGGCCCGGGTTGACAGGACGGCCCGCGCCCCTCGGTATGGACGGTCGATGACCGCCCCCAACGAGAGCCGCGCCATGCGCGTGCTGAGAGACATCGTCGAGTCGGGACGCCCGCTCGCCTACTTCCGGACGGCCGAGGAGCATCGGATCGTCGAGCTGCTGCGCGAAACGGCGTCGACGCTGTTCTCGCCGCCGGCGCCGCTGTTCGTCTGGAGCCTCACCGAGGGGCTCCGGCGCGACGGCGAGTCGGGTCGCGGCGAGCAGCTCGGGCCGCGCGCCGTGCTCGACACCATCATCGCGTCGAGCGGACCCGGCGTCTATCTCCTCAAGGACTTCCACGAGCCCATGCGCGAGGCGGCCGACGTCCGGCGCCGGCTGCGCGACCTCTACGACGCCTGCCTCGACCGGCAGAAGCTCGTCGTGATCTCGTCGCCGGTGAAGTACATCCCCGACGAGATCGAGCGCGCCGTCGCCTACGTCGAGCTGGCGGTGCCGGACCTGGCCGAGCTGACGAGCTTCCTGCGGCGGCAGGCGGAGCAGATCACGGCGTCGGGCGGCACGGTCGACGGCAGCGACGAGACCATCACTCAGCTCGGCCGCGCGCTCCAGGGGCTCACCATGGACGACGCCCAGCACGCGGTCCGCCGCGCGCTCGCCGAACGGCGCCGGCTCGACGCCGAGTCGGTGCCGGCGCTGCTGGAGGAGAAGCGGCTGGTCGTCAACCGCAGCGGCATGGTCGAGTACGTGCCGATCCAGACCGACCTCGGCGACGTCGGCGGGCTGTCGGTGCTGAAGGACTGGCTCACGGCCCGCCGCAAGCTCTTCCAGATGCGCGATTCGCTGAGCGCCGAGATCGTGCCGAAGGGCGTCCTCATCATGGGCATCTCGGGCTGCGGCAAGAGCCTGTCCGTCAAGGCCATCGCCTCGTGCTTCGAGCTGCCGCTCTACCGCATCGACATGATCGAGGTGTTCTCCGGCCGCCACGGGACCCCGGAGGGCGCCTTCGTGCGCGCCTGTCGCATGCTCGAGTCGATGGCGCCCGCCGTGGTGTGGTTCGACGAGATCGAGGCCGGCATCACCACGCAGTCGAAGGAGAGCGACGTCGGCCGCATCTTCAGCTTCTTCCTCACCTGGATGCAGGAGAAGACGGGCGGGCTCTTCGTCGGCGCCACCGCCAACCGGATCGATCTCCTGCCCGCGGAGATGATCCGCAAGGGCCGCTTCGACGAGGTCTTCTTCGTCGACCTGCCGCTCGACGACGAGCGGCTCGAGATCTTCAAGGTGCACCTCGACCGCCGCGGCGTCGACGCCGGCGGCTTCGAGATGGAGCCGCTCAAGAAGATGACCAGGGGCTGGACCGGCGCCGAGATCGAGCAGTGCGTGGTGTCGGCGCTCACCACGGTGCACCTCGAGGGGCGGCCGCTCAAGATCGCCGATCTCTACGCCGCCACCTCGCGCGTGGTGCCGCTCTCGAAGACGATGAAGGAGCAGGTCGAGCTGATCCGCAACTGGGCGTTCGATCGCGCGGTCCGGGCGTCGCCGCGGGCGTGAGGGCGGCAAAGCTGGTCATCGTGCGGGCGGAAGCATAGCTTCGCGCGGATGCCTGCTGCCGCCGGCCCGACCCGGAGATCCGCGACGTCGACACGTCTGCGGGGGGCGGTTCTGTACGCCCTCTATCTCGCGGTCTTCGTGGTCGGCGTCGCCTGGGTCGCGTACCTGCGCTACGTCCACGCGATCCGGCCGGCGCACTTCGAGGGCAACGTCGCCATCCCCGGCATCGACGCGGCGCTGTCCTCGCAGCTCGGCGCGATCCCTGCGCCGGACGAGCGCGCCCGCGCCTTCGGCAACTTCCCGCGGGAGAAGGCGCCGGGGCGGATCCGCATCGGGTGCTTCGGCGACTCCTTCACCTGGGGCTCCGAGGTGGCGGACGGCAACGACTACCCTGCGGTCCTGCAGCGGCTCGCCGACGAATCGGGCCGCAGCGACATCGAGGTGCTGAACTTCGGCAGCCCGGCCTTCGGGCTCCATCAGGCGGCGCTCCTGTGGGACCGCGTCGGCCGCGACTACGCCCTCGACCGCGTGGTCCTGCTCGGCTGGGCCCGGATGTGGACGGGCCGCGACAGCACGTTCCACTACTGGTCGCCGCCGGCGAAGAAGCTCGGCTTCCACGCCCGCTACGTCCTCGCCGGCGACGGCCTCGCGCTCGCCGAGGTCGTCGGCCTCACCGAGGAGGAGCGCTTCGACGCCTACATGCGCTTCGTGCCGCGGCTGCGCTATCTGCGCTGGGATCGACGTTCCCCGGCGTTCCTGGAGGCCTGGGTGCCGCCGTCGCGCACGCTGCCGAACCCGTTCTACTACCGGGACGACGTCACCCAGGAGATCCACGAGACGTATCGGCGCCTGCTCGGGTGGATCGGGCGCGAGGGGCCGAACGCCATGCTGATCGACATCGACGGCCTGCTGGCGTCGCTGGCCGACTCCTGTGCGGGGCCGTGCCTGCCGGTCGTGCGCCTGCCGCCGGATCTCGTGTTCCCCTACCGTATGCCCAACGAGCACTTCAGCCCGCTCGGAAACCTGCTCGTGGCGACGACCGTGCTGCACTCGCTCGATCCGGCCGCCTTCCCGTCGCAGGGCGTGATCCGCATCGGCCGGGAGCCCGTCGCGCCCGATCCGGCGCAGCCGGTCATCGCCTTGCGCGACGCGGTCGAGATCGACGTCGCGCTGAACGATCGCATCGTGGCCGGCCTGTACGCGCGTCCCAAGCAGCTGCTCGTGGAGCGCGTGAAACGCGTCGATCGTCTCCCGCCCGAGGTCCGGCGCCTCTTGGCCGTGGTCGGCAGCGACCAGACGCTGCTCGATGCGCCGCTCCTCCCGCTGCCGTCCGACGCCGGCGTTCCCGCGCTCGCGCTCGAGGCGGACGGGACGACCGTGGCGCTCGACGTCGAGGTGACGCCGGTCGGCCCCCCCGAGGTCGGGATCCTGCGGGCCCATCTGTGCGACGCCGCCGGCTTCCGTCGCGCCCTCGGCGTCGACGCGGGCGCCGCCTGCAAGGTGGTGGGGCGGATGCGGGAGCTGCCCTCGGGGCGGCGCACGCAGGTGCGCGTCGACGGCAAGCCGGCGATCGCGGTGGTCGTGAACGCGTTCGGCGCCGTGACCATGGCGCTCCTCGACGACGCGCACTACGCCGTCCTCCCCGACGGCGACCGCCGCCCCGGCGATCCCGGACCGGGCGGCGTCGTCGACCTGCGGATCGCCGACGGGGCGGGACGCCGCAGCCGGGTGCACGTAGCTCCGTTTACGCGGGTGCCGTGGACGGCGCGCTGAGGCGGCGATGACGACGCAGGCGGCGCGGGCAGCGCATCCGGCCCCGATTCGGCACCGGCGGGCGTACAAGTACTACGACCTCGTGATGGCCGCGTTCGTCACGGTGCTGCTGACGGCGAACCTGATCGGCGCGAGCAAGGTCGTCACCGTCGGCGGCTTCACCTTCGGCGCGGGCATCCTGTTCTTCCCGCTCTCGTACATCTTCGGCGACGTCCTCACCGAGGTCTACGGCTACGCGCGCTCGCGCAAGGTCGTGTGGGCCGGCTTCTCGGCGATGATCTTCGCGTCGGTCGTCAGCTGGGTGGTGGTCGGGCTGCCGCCGGCCGAGGGCTATCCGCACCAGGCCGCCCTCGAGCAGGTGTTCGGCAACACGCCGCGCCTGGTCGCCGCGTCGCTGCTCGCGTACTTCTGCGGCGAGTTCGTGAACTCCTTCGTGATGGCGAAGATGAAGGTCTGGAGCGAGGGCCGCTTCCTGTGGATGCGCACCATCGGCTCCACGCTGGCGGGCGAGGCGGTCGACTCGCTGATCTTCTACCCGGCGGCGTTCCTCGGCATCTGGGAGCCCGCGCTGGTCGTGCAGGTGATGATCGCCAACTACTTCCTCAAGTCGGGCTGGGAGGTCGTCATGACGCCGGTCACGTACCGTGTCGTGGGGTTCTTGAAGCGCGCGGAGCACGAGGACTTCTACGACCGCGACACCGACTTCAATCCGTTCACGCTGAAGGTCTGAGAAGGGCGGGACATGGCACTCGAGGGACGGGTGGTGATCGTCACCGGCGCGGGCCGCGGCATCGGCGCGGCGACGGCGTCGCTGCTGGCCGACGCGGGCGCGCGCGTCGTGCTGGCCAGCCGCACGGCGGGCGAGATCGACGCCGTCGCCGCGGAGATCGCGGCGCGCGCCGGCGCCGATCGGGTGCTGGCCGTGCCGACCGATCTCGCCGATGAGCAGGCGATCGTGCGGCTGGTCGCAGCCACGCTGTCGCACTTCGGCGACCTGCACGCGCTCGTGAACAACGGCGCCACGTTCCGTGCCGCCCCGGCCGAGGAGCTGACGGCGGCCGACTGGGACGCGGTCATGGACGTCAACGCGCGCGGCACGTTCCTCGCCAGCCGCGAGGCGCTGCGTGCCTTCCGGCGTCTCGGGCACGGCGGCGCGATCGTGAACCTGAGCTCGCTCGGCGGGTTGCGCGGGACGCCCAAGTTCGCCGGCTTCACGGCCTACTCGGTGAGCAAGTTCGCCGTCGTCGGGCTGACCGAGTGCCTCGCCGTCGAGGGCCGGCCGCTCGGCGTGCGCGTCAACTGCGTCGCGCCGGGCGCCGTGGAGACGCGCATGCTGCGCGAGGCGGCGCCGTTCCTGCGCACC
This sequence comes from bacterium, assembly GCA_026129405.1. Taxonomy (NCBI): domain Bacteria; species bacterium. Next base: position 164,506 of record JAHCID010000001.1, on the reverse strand, counting down.
GAGACGTCGCCCGCGCAGGTGGCACGGACGATCCGCTTCCTCTGCGACGACGAGGAGTCGGGCGCGGTGACCGGCGCGGTGCTCGAGATCCACAGCAACCTGTGACGGAGGCACGTATGGACTTCACCGATCGGGTGGTCGCGATCACGGGCGCCGCGGGTGCCCTCGGGCGGGTGGTGGCGCAGGCGTTCGCGGCGCGCGGTGCGCAGCTCGTCCTCGTCGACCAGCGCCGCGAGGCCTTGACCGACGTCTTCGGCGCCGCCGCCGCGGGCCGTCTCCTCGCGCCGACCGATCTGCTCGACGCGGCCGAGGTGGAGCGCACGGTGCGGGAGGCGACGGCGCGTTTCGGGCGCCTCGACGTGCTGTGCAACGTCGCCGGCGGCTTCCGCATGGGCGATCCCGTCCACGCCACCGACGACGCGACCTGGCGCTTCCTCTTCGACGTCAACGTCACCACGCTCGTGCACGCCGTGCGCGCCGTGGTCCCGGTGATGCTCCAGGGCGGCGGCGGGCGCATCGTCAACGTCGGCGCCTTCGGGGCCCAGCGCGGCGCCGCCGGCATGGGCGCCTATACGGCGGCGAAGAGCGCGGTGCAGCGGCTCACCGAGGCGATGGCCGCGGAGCTGCGCGAGCAGGGCATCAACGTCAACTGCGTGCTGCCGAGCATCATCGACACGCCCGCCAACCGCGCCGCGATGCCCGACGCCGACCCGCGCCGCTGGGTGGCGCCCGAGGACCTGGCGGCGGCGATCGTCTTCCTCGCCTCGCCGGCGGCGCGCGCCATCCACGGCGCGGCGCTGCCGGTGACGGGGCTCGTGTGAGCCTCACTCGCCGTCGCGCGAAGCGGCGAGCGCCTCGAGCTCGGCGTGGGCGGCGCGAATGCGCGCCGGGCTCCGTTGGCGCCTACCGGGTCGAGGCGATCACGTCGTCGGCGTAGCGGCGCAGGTAGTCGATCTTCTCGCCCACCGGCGTGTCCGGCATGTGGTAGGGATCGCGGAAGCCGACGATGACGTCGGTCACGCCGAGGTCCTCGAGCATGCGGATGCCGTCGGCGGTGTAGGCGTGCAGCGAGATCACGTGGATCTCGAACGGCTCGCGCTCGCGCCCATACTCGCGTCGCAGCTCCGCCAGCCGGCGGAGATATCCGACGAGGAGCTCGTGATCGCCGCCTGCGTGCATCCAGCCGTCGCCCAGGCGCGCCGCGCGGCGCAGCGCCGGCTCCGTGTGCCCGCCGATCAGGACCGGGACCGGCGAGGGCGGCACCGGACAGATCTTGATGCTCGGCACCGTGTAGTGCGCGCCCTCGAACGCGAAGTACCCGCCGCGCAGGAGTCCGCGGACGATGGCGATCATCTCGTCCATGCGCTTGCCGCGCGTCTTCCACGCGGTGCCGGTGACGACGAAGTCCTCGGGCCACGGGGAGAGGCCGACGCCGAACCCGAAGCGGCCCTGCGTCATCACCGCCACCGACGCGACGGACTTCGCCACCAGCACCGGCTGGCGGATCGGCAGCTTGACGACGAAGGTCGTGAAGCGGAGCCGGCTCGTCACCGCCCCCATCGCGGGGATCAGCGAGAACGGCTCGATGAACGGCTTGTCCTCGAGGAACTCGCGGTTGCCGTCGGGGGTGTACGGATACCGGCTGTCCGAGACCTCCGGGTAGCAGATGCTGTCCGGGACGATGAACGTGTCCCACCCGGCGTCTTCGACCGCCCGCGCGAGCGGCAGGTAGTGGGCGGGGTCGCAGAGGGCTTCGGCGTAGGAGAACCGCATCGTCGACGTCCGTAGCGCGGCCGTGGCAGCGGCGCCAGGCGTGTCGCCCCCGGGTGCCGGGGGCTCCCGGGCCCTGTCACGAAATGCCGTGCTGGGTGGTCCTGCGTGCAGCGAACGGCGATGCGCCTCCCGCACTCGCCGGAGAACGGAGGAGCCATGGACGCACGCCTGCTCGCCGCGCTCGTCGTCGCCTCGTCGATCGCCGCTGCCGGCGCCGCCGAGCCGGGGCGGGTCACCGATCTGCTGACCCGGCCGCTCGCCGGCGTGCCCGGCAAGGAGGTCACCATGATCACGGTCGACTACGCGCCGGGCGCGGTCGACCCGGTGCATCGTCACGACGCGAGCGCGTTCATCTACGTGCTCGAGGGGACGATCGAGATGCAGATGGAGGGCGGGGAGATGGTCACGCTCCGCCCCGGCGAGACGTTCTACGAGGACCCGACGCGCGTGCACCTCGTGGGGCGCAACCCGAGCGCCACCGCCCCGGCGAAGTTCGTGGTCTTCCTCGTGAAGGACCAGGGGGCGCCGATCCTGATCCCGGTGGAGCGCTGATCTGCTCGTGGTCCGGTCGAGCGTCGAGGAGCGGGCGAGCGTGTTCGATCAGCACAGGCCGCCGTCCGGCGACGGGCCGGCGAGCGCGGTGCTCGACGCGCTGCCCATCCTCGCCTGGCAGCTCGACGTCGATGCGACGGCGCGGTCGTTCAACCGGCGCGCGCTGGACTACCTCGGCCGGTCGCCCATGCCGGCGGTGACGCGTGACTGGCGCGCGGCCGTTCACCCCGGCGATGCCCCGTTGCTCGACGCGTTCCTGGCCGCGCTGGCCACGAGCCGCGAGCCGCGAGAGATGGAAGCGCGGCTGCGCCGGCACGACGGCGCGTATCGCTGGTTCCTGGTGCGCGCCGCGCGCGCGGAGGGAGGACGCGGCTGGTGGGTCGCGGCGACGGACGTCGACGAGCGACGTCGCACCGAAGACGACCTGCGCGCCAGCGAACAGCGCTCCCGCCGGATCATCGATCGCATCCCCGGCTGGGTCTGTACGATGACCGGGGCGGGCGAGCTGGAGCTCGTCAATCGCCGCATCGCCGACTACTTCGGGCTCGAGCGCGAGCAGCTGCGCGACTGGGGTGCGCTCGTGCATCCCGACGAGCGTGCGGGCGTGCTGGACGCGTGGACCCAGGCCGTGCGTACGGGCGACCCCTACGAGACGGAGCATCGTCTCCTCGGCGCCGACGGCGCGTATCGGTGGTTTCTCGCGCGGGGCCTGCCCGAGCGCGCCGCCGCCGGTGCCGTGGTCCGCTGGTATGTCCAGCTCACCGACATCGAGGACCGCAAGCGCGCGGAGCACGCGCTCCAGGCGCGCGAGCGCGAGCTCACGGCGTCGATCGCACACGAGGTGAACCAGCCCCTCGCCGCGGTGGTGAACAACGCCGAGGTCTGCCAGATGCTGATCGCGGCCCCGACGCCGGACGTTGGCGAGATCGGCGGCGCGCTGACCGACATCCTGCGCGATGCGCGGCGTGCGTCCGCGATCGTCGCGCGCGTCCGCCAATTGGCCATGACGGCGCCGTTCGAGCCCGCGGTGCTCGACCTGCGTGACGTCGTCGCCGACGTCCTCGGGCTCGCGGGGCACGAGACGCGGTCGCGCCGCGTGCGCATCGAGGCGACGCTGCCGGACGACGCGCCGCTCGTCCGCGGCGACCGCGTCCAGCTCCAGCAGGTCCTGCAGAACCTGATCCTGAACGGGCTGGACGCCGTGAGCCAGCTCCCGGAGCCCCGGCGCCGGCTCGCCATCCACGTCGGCCGGGAGACGATCGACGGCCGCCCCTGCGTCGTGACCGCCGTCGGCGACGCGGGCGTCGGTGCCGGTCCCGCGACGCTCGCGCGTCTGTTCGAGCCGTTCTACACGACGAAGACGCGCGGCATGGGCATGGGACTCGCCGTCAGCCGTTCGATCGTCGCGGCGCACGGCGGCGATCTGTGGGCGGAGGTGAACGACGGGCCCGGCATGACGTTCTCGATGCGGCTGCCGGTGGTGGACGCCTCGATCGGTAGCCGTGAATCGCGCTGACGCCACGATCCGCGCGCCGTACCGCCCTCGTCCTCCACGATCTTCTTCGCGGTGCCGTTCGACGAGATCGGTCACCTCGAGGGCGCTCGCCGGGTTGGGCCAGGCGGCCCCTTTCTCCCCCTGCCTGGCTGCAAGCCACGTTCCGGACGCGCCTTCTCGGCTCAGGTCGGAGCGTAGAAGACGACGACGAGCGCGACGATGGCGATCGCCACGAGGCAGGCGATCACCATGGCCGTGGGGACGCGCGGCGCGTCGGACGCTTGCTGGTCGCGATCCAGCAGCGGGCCTTCCGCGGACTCGCCGCCCACGGCGAGCGTGTCCTCGGGACGCGTGAAGCTGCCCTGCGTGCCGGCGTCGTCGGGCGGCGCCGCGCGCGGATCGACGGGGGATGGCGTGCGCTGCGGCATGACTTCCTGCGCGTGCAGGCCCCATGCCGGCACGCCATGCCCGCGGATACTGCGCCCGCCCACGCGGCGGCGGCTCGGATTCTACAAACTGCGCCGGGCGCGCGGATCACGGCGACCACCGGTTGGTCGCGACGCAGCGGCCGCCGTTGCATGGTCCTGGCCGGGATCGTAGGCCTGTCCTTTTCCGACGGAGGACGCCCCGCGATGAGCACGCCGCCCAAGCCCGAGCACAAGCCGACCAACCCCTGCTTCTCGTCGGGGCCCTGCGCGAAGCGTCCGGGATGGTCGCTGGCTGCGCTCGCCGACGCGCTGACGGGACGCTCGCATCGTTCCAAGGCCGGCAAGGCGAAGCTCGGGCGCGTGATCGAGCTCAGCCGTTCGATCCTGGGCATCCCGGCGGACTACCGCGTCGGCATCGTGCCGGCGTCGGACACGGGCGCGGTCGAGATGGCGCTGTGGTCGCTGCTCGGGCCGCGCGGCGTCGAGCTGCTCGCCTGGGAGAGCTTCGGGCAGGAGTGGGTGACCGACGTCACCAAGCAGCTGAAGCTCACCGACGTCACGGCGCGCGTGGCGGGCTACGGCGAGCTGCCCGATCTCGCGGCCACCGACTGGTCGCGCGACGTCGTCTTCACCTGGAACGGCACGACCTCCGGCGTGCGCGTGCCCGACGGCGCGTGGATCCCGGCCGACCGCGGCGGCCTCGCCATCTGCGACGCCACCTCGGCCGCGTTCGCGATGGAGCTGCCGTGGAGCAAGCTCGACGTCGTCACCTGGTCCTGGCAGAAGGTGCTCGGCGGCGAGGCCGCGCACGGCATGCTGGTGCTCTCGCCGCGCGCGGTCGCGCGGCTCGAGAGCGCGCCGCCGCCGCGCCCGCTGCCGAAGATATTCCGGCTCACCAAGGGCCAGAAGCTCATCGAGGGCATCTTCCAGGGCGACACCATCAACACGCCGTCGATGCTCGCCGTCGAGGACGCGCTCGACGGCCTCACCTGGGCGCAGGGCATCGGCGGGCTGCCGGCGCTGCGCGCGCGCAGCGAGGCGAACCTGGCCGCCATCGTCGCATGGGTCGATCGCACGCCGTGGGTCGACTTCCTCGCGGCCACGCCGGCGACGCGCTCGTGCACCTCGATCTGCCTCGCGATCACCGACCCGTGGTTCACGGCCCAGCCGAAGGAGGCGCAGGCGGAGGCGGCGAAGAAGCTGGCGTCGCTGGTCGAGAAGGAGGGTGCCGGCTTCGATCTCGCGTCCTATCGCGACGCACCTCCCGGCATCCGCGTCTGGGGCGGCGCCACCGTCGAGACCGCGGACGTCGAGGCGCTGCTGCCCTGGCTCGACTGGGCCTTCGCGACGGTGCGGGGCCAAGCGTGACGGCGGACGCCGACGTGACGGGGATCCTCACCGCCCGGGACGGCCGGCATCTCGCCTACTGCGAGGTCGGGGACCCGCAGGGTCGCCTCGTCCTGCACAATCACGGCGGTCCGAGCAGCCGGCTCGAGGCGCGGCTGTTCGCGGCCCCGGCGGCGAAGCACCGCGTGCGCTTCGTGTGCGTGGATCGGCCCGGCATCGGGCAGTCGAGCCCGCAGGAGGGACGCACGTACGCCGGCTGGGCGGACGACCTGACCGCGGTCGCCGACGCCCTCGGGCACCGGGAGTTCGGCGTCACCGGGTGGTCGGAGGGCGGTCCCTGGGCGCTCGCGGCGGCGGCGTACATCGACCCGGCGCGGCTGCGCCACGTCGCCAGCATCGCCGGCGGCAGCTACGGTGCGTTCGGCGACGACTGGGCGGCGCGGCACCTCTCCGCAGCCGACGCGCTCGGCGGCTTTCTCGCGCTGCACTTCGAGCCCGGCTTCCGGCTCATGTACGCCGCCATCGGGCTGACCGCCGAGCACCTCCGCGCGACCTACATCGCGCAGCTGCGGAAGGCGGTCGGCGACTACGATCGCCGCATTCTGCTCCGCCCGGACGTCGAGACGGCGTTCTCCGAGGCGAGCGCCGAGTGCTTCGCGCAGGGCAGCGAGGGGCTGGTCCGTGACGCCGAGCTGCTCTATCGCCGCTGGGCCTTCGAGGTGACGGCCATCACGCGTCCGGTCCACGTGTGGCAGGGGCTCGCCGACACGCTCGTCCCGCCCGCCGTCAATCGCGAGGTGGCCGAGCGGATGCCCGGCGCGGTGTGGCATCCCGTCGAGGGCGCCGGGCACTTCGTGGCCGTCGGCGCGGCCGACGAGGTGCTCGCCGTCGCGGCCGCGGAGCTCGGCGCGTAGCCGGCGCTCGGCACCGTGCCGGGTACGTGGGCGTGCTCGGACCTCGTCACGGGCATCGCATCGTCGCCCCGTTCGTCGTCGTCCGGCAGCCCGCGAACGCCGTGACGCCGCACTGGCCGGGCGCCGCCGCCGGCGCCCCGAACGCGAGCCGCGCCACCAGCGGCGCGCCGGCGGGGGCGGCGCCGAGCGCGAGGCCGCGGGCCTTCAGCTTCACGCGCAGCGTGCCGGCCGGCTTGATCGCCTTCACCGTCGCATTGACGATGCCGCTCGCCGCCGACGGGGCGCGATACTTCCACGCCGTGCCGCCGCCCTTCGCCGACCAGGCAGGGCCCGCGGGCGCCGTGAGGTCGGCGAGGACGACGCCGGTGCCGGTGGTGAGGACGAGGTTCATGCCGCGTGCGACCAGGTCGAGCGGCGGGGGCGTCGTCACCGCGACCGTGCCGCCGAGCTTGAGCTGATCGTCGCTCGCCGGCGTCTGCAGCTTGGTCAGGGTGAGCCGCGCGCCGCCGAACGTCGACGGGTCGGGGCAGGCGCTGGTGTCGGCGCCGCGCTCGATCTCGAGCAGCATCACCGCGTAGGGGGCGAGGTCGACCTCCTGGATCTGTGCGAGATTCGACACCAGCTGCGTGTCGAGCTGCCGTAGCCGCTCCGCCGCGATCGCCGCGTTCAACCCTCCCGCGACCCAGGCCCCATAGGCGTTGTTGTTGGCGGCGTCGATGAGCCAGCGCCGCACGCGGTAGCCGCCCGTCGAGGAGAAGCCGTCGACGGCGAGCGTCACGCGGCTCCGCTCGGTGACCAGCGCGCGCTGCCGGTAGAAGACGACCTTCATGCGCTCGAGGTGCGCCTGCTCCGAAGGCACCGCCGTGAGCGCGCTCACCGCGATGGCGTTGCCGAGGTAGGCCGCGAGTCGCGTCTGTCCACCCCAGCGCGCGAAGTCGGCGGGGCCGTACCCCATGTCGCGGAGCACCTCGACGGCCTGACGACCGGGGCTGGTCACGTAGCTCCACAGGAGCACGCTCATGCGGTCGCCCTCGACGCCAGCCATCGCGTACACGTGCGGGAAGTGCTCGTCGGCGCCGTCGGCGTGCGTGAGCCCGACGGACACGAGGGTGCGCGGCATGCGGCCGACGATGGTCTGCGCGTGATAGATGGCCTTGCGCAGGCCGTGCTTGTTCTTGTTGGTGCGCAGCCCCCAGTCGTGCGGGAACTCGAGGCTTCCGCCCCAATCGGCGTCGTCGAGCTGGTACATCGCCTGGTAGCCGCCCTCGCCGCCGTCGGCGAGGTGCGCCATGAAGGCCAACGAGTAGCTCGCGCCCATCTCGTTGTCGGTCTGCCAGCAGCCGAGAGGCGACGGCGGCGACGGCCAGCTCGGGTCGTCGCGCTGCTCGTTGGGCTCCCAGCAGGCGGACAGCGGGTTCCAGCTGCCCACGATGATCGGCAGGGGCGGAAAGCCGTTGGCGGCGAGCAGCTCGTGCACCTGCCGGTTGGCGCGCCGGCCCTGCTCGGGCGCATTGCCGAACAGATGGTAGCTGACGAAGTCGGGCCGGATGCCCTCGGCCGCCGAGAACTCGAGGAATGCCTGCATGACGGGCACCGACTCGCCGGGCTTGATGCTCTCGGGTCCGCCCGCCGGCTCCGGTCCGCCCACGCGCGCCGCGGGATCGGCGCTGCGCGCCCCCGCGACGAAGTGACGCCAGGTCTCGAGGAAACTCGCCTGGGTGTCGGTCCAGAAGCACGGGGCGTCCGGCTCCTCCCAGAACTGATACCAGACGTTGGTGAGCCCGTGGGTGACGTTGAAGTGCGTCACCGTGGCGGCGATCGCCGCCTCCCAGAGGGCCCACTTGGTGGGGTCGGGGGCGACGGTCTGGTAGGTGGGCCACTCCTCCTCGCAGCCCGGCGGCATGGCGGTGACCTGTGACTTCGAGATCCACCGCGGCATGCCGTGCACCTGTAGGAGGAACTGCGCTCCGCTCTCGGCGGTGAGCCTCGCCACGGTAGCGAGCCCGCTCTGCTGGAGGCGGTTCTGGTAGTCGGCGAGGCTGGTCGATGGGCCGAGGAGCAGCTGCGTCGACTCGACCACCAGGCCGTGGGAGCGTCCCGCGTCGACCGCAAAGTCCTGCTTCATCTGGTTGCTCGTCCAGCCGAAGAAGGCGGAGGGCTCGAACCAGGTCGGCAGCGTGCCGGCGGCCGTGTCGCCGCGCACGGTGAGCGTGATGTGCTCGGCGCGCGCCGGCAGGGCGAGGAGCGGCGCGACGAGCAGGACCAGCATGCAGTGTCTCAGCATCGTCGAAGGCCTCCTGCAGTGTCGTCGCGATAGTCCGAGACGGCGGGGCTGCCGGTCAAGGAGTTTTTTCGCGGTCGCGTTTGGCGTCCGGCGGTGCGGCGGCATTGCAACATGCCCACCGTTGCGTACGATGCCGCCGCCGATGGCTCCACCGCAAAGTGCGATTCAAGCTGGCCCCGGGCGTAGCGCCCGCTTCATCGTCCTCGAGGTGCGCCCCGACGGCGAGGAGCGGGTGCGGGAGGCGCTCGCCGCGGTGCCGAACCTGGTGCGCGCGGTCGGCCACCGCGACGAGGCGATGGGGCTCAGCTGCGTGGTGGGGATCGGCGCCGACGCCTGGTCACGCCTCCAGCCCGGGTACAGCCGACCGGCGCAGCTACATGCCTTCCGGGCGCTGGCCGACGGCGGGCGCGTCGCCCCCTCCACCCCCGGCGACGTTCTGCTGCACATCCGCGCCGAGCGCGAGGACTTCTGCCACGAGCTCGCCCGCCTGCTCCTCGAGCGTCTCGGCGACGCGGTCACGGTGGCCGACGAGACCCACGGCTTCGGCTACTTCGACAGCCGCGACCTGATCGGCTTCGTCGACGGCACCGAGAACCCGACGGGCGACGAGCGCGGCGCCTTCACGATCGTCGGCGAGGAAGATCCCGACCACGCCGGCGGCAGCTACGTCACCGTGCAGCGCTACGTCACCGACCTCGGCGCGTGGCAGGCGACCTCGACCGAGGCCCAGGAGGGCGTCATCGGGCGCACGAAGATCGACGACGTCGAGCTCGAGGACGAGCGCTGCCTGCCGACGGCACACAAGGAGCGGGCGAAGATCGTCCGCGACGGTGCCGAGCAGAAGATCCTGCGCCACAACCGCGCCTACGGCTCGGCCCGTGAGGCGGGCACGTACTTCATCGCCTACGCCCGCGACCTGTCCGTCACCGAGGGTATGCTCGAGCGCATGTTCGTCGCCGACGCCGACGGCAACTACGACCGCCTGCTCGACTTCTCGCACCCGGTGACCGGCGTCCACTTCTTCGCCCCGTCGCAGGACGCGCTCGAAGCGCTCGCCGATCCGGGGCCGGCCCCGGAAGCGGAGGCCGCCCTGGCACCGGAGGCCGTTGCGGCGCCGCCGGCGGGCGACACCTCGCTCGGGATCGGCAGCCTGCGCCCGCGCTGAGACGCGGGCGAGCCCCGACTAGCCGCTGATCCGACGGCTCACGAGGGCGGCGATCTCGCTCGCGACAAGCGACAGCTGATCGGGCGCGCTCGGCACCTGGAAGCCGAACACCGTCGTCTCGGTGGGGGCGTCGACGACCTGATACTCGCCGTCGTGGCCGCCGTCGTGGACCAGCCCGACGCGCCCAGATGTGCGGCCGAAGCGCAGTCCCTCCGTGTCGACGAGGTCCGATCCGACGGTGCCGACGGACAGCGACAGGACCATGAGTCCCGCCGCCGCGAGGCCGCGTGCACGAAGCTGCGCTGGTCTCGGCGCCATCCGGGTCGCCGACGCTCGGCTCAGCGCCCGGGGCGCACCTCGCCGAGCGACATCATGCGAAAGCCGTCGCGCGGCCAGTCACGCTCGCGGGCTCCCTTGCACAGCACGCGCGACCACGCGACCCACGCTTCCCACGAGAGGCGCTTGTCCCACGGCGTCGCCCACTGCACGAGGACGCCCTGCGCCGCCGACGCCTCGTGCGCCGCCTCGTCCCAGGCCTGCCGGTCGACGAGGAGCTGGGCGAGCAGGACGTGCGGCTCGGCGATGAACGGGTTCGCCGCGATCGCCTCGCGCAGCGCCCGCTCGGCACGCTCGCCGTCGTCCTGCAGCGCCATGTCGCACGACACCTGCCAGTAGAGATCCCGCGCCGTGACCTCGGCGTCGCGCGAGATCTCGACGCTGCAGCGCTCGAACACCGGCGGCAGCGGCGCCACGCCGCAGTGCGCCGCCCGCCGCCCGAAGCGCGAGCTCATCGCCATCCAGAGCCCCGGGCGGAAGTCGCCGGGCCAGAGCGCGTGCGGACCGCCGCGGCTCGTGCCGTCGGCCTCCGGCGTGCCGAACAGGCGATCCTGCCAGCCGAAGAACTGCTCCGCATAGTCGGCCATGGTGACGATCAGGAACACGCCGAGGTCGTGCCGCGAGAGCTGCACGCTCTCGTCACCGCCGTGCAGCCCGACACGGATGCCCTCGGCCGGCGTTTCGAGATCGCCGAAGAGCAGCTCCTCACGCCGGATCGAGCAGAACAGATGGACGAGCCGCTCCGCTTCGTCGCCGATCAGCCGGCGGAGGTCGGCGCGCTCGCCGTGCGCGGCGTCGAACACCTTCATGCGCACGACGCTGTTCGAGTAGACGCTGTGCATGAGCCCGAGCCGACGCACGTCGGGCGGCTGCCCCCAGGCGGCGAGGATGCGCCAGACCCCGAGCAGGTGCTCGTAGAACGTTCCGTGCTTGTGCCAGATCTCGTGCGCGCCCTGCCGCCCGAGCACGGCGAGCATCTCGTCGAGCCGCGGCTCCAGGCGGGCGTGGTCGTGGCGCAGGAGGTCGAGGATGTGTGGGGGGAGCTCGCCGGTGTCGACGGCGACGACGGGGGCGTTGGTCACGGGCGACGGCTCGCACGGGGGCTGGCGCCGGTCAAGCTACGGCGCCAAGCGGCGGCTACCGCTGCGGTGCGTACCGCATCGCGACCAGTCGGGCCGTATCCCGTCCGCGCCACCGCCCGCCGCTAGACGGCGGCCGAACCTGACGAGAACTACGATGACGACGAGAACTACGATGACGAAGAGCTGAAGAACCGGAGCGATAGCGAACATGCCCTGGCCGCTCGGCACGTAGCCGAGGATCAAGAGAACACCAACGGCAACGGCCATCGTCACTGCTAGTGCCACGATGATGGGTGCCCCGAGGCGTACAAGACCAGGCAGGCGGAACTCGCCTACGAGCAGACTACCGTTCGTACCGTTGGGTCGTATGACCCCTTCAAAGACGGCCCCGAACGACGAATGCGTCCCCGGCCGTTGGCGCCAGGCGTTGACGCGGCCATCGACGATGGTACCGACCGCGCCGCCGGTGACGTAGCAGTCGCGCCCGCTTCGCTTCAGGTTTACGCCGAGGCGCGAGGATGCCTCCCCGGGCGTGAGCGACGTCACCAACTGCCAAGGTACGCGTGTGCTCAACGCGTCAACGGCCCAGCGACGGCGCCCGCGGGGGCAGTGAGGCGACCGGGGTGCTCCATGGCCTACCTTCTCGGGAACACGCTGGGACCAGTCGCTTCCTGCGACGTCCCCTGACAAAAATGCATCTACCCGATCCCAGCGATTCTCGCATTCGGACCATAGCGAACTCCTCGCGCGCACCGTGAGGCAGTAGGCAACGTAGTACTGTCCCGCGGCGCCAACGAACTGCGAACGCCCCTTCATTACACTCTCGCGCTAGGCATCCCGGTTCGCGGCCCGACAACCAACACCCGGCACGCCGGCCGGCTCGCCACCGAGTCGCGAAGCATTCCAGCTTGCATACTGCCGGGGAACGTCCCTGGACAAGGGCCGCGGCGTGGCTCGCCACGCCGGATCGACGCGGTGCCGAGGGGCCTTCGCCCGCCGCGGCGCTGCGCCGGGGCCGGCGGCGTGGGCAGCAGCGCCCACACGATGTGCGCATAGTCGGGCCGCCGCCCGTCCCACTGCGAGGCCCCCGTCATCGCATCGATCGCGACGCCGGCATTCCCCGTCCGCAGCGCGGCGACGGCCTCCGCGCCGCCGCCGGCCCGCTGGTCGCACGCCGGCATCGGCGTGCCGTCCCGCCGCAGGAACTGCAGCGTCCCCGCCTCGCCCGCCACGACCGGCATCCCGTACTCGTGCACGAAGGTGTGGTGGCGCCGGCAGAGCGACACGAGGTTCGGCAGCGACGTGGATCCGCCCCGCGATCACGGCACGATGTGGTGGCCGTCGACGCGGCGGTTGGTGCAGCCCGGGAAGCGGCAGCCGCCGTCGCGCAGGTGCAGCGCGCGGCGCAGCAGGGTCGGGATGGTGCGGCGGCGCCGGCCGACGTCGAGGACGTTCCCGCGGGAATCCTCCGTCACCGCGACGACGGTCGCGTCGCACGCCAGGCGCGCGCCGGTCGCGTCGGGCAGCACCGTGCCGTCGTCGAGGGTCGTCCCCGCGTCGACGTGCACCACCAGCTCCACCGGCGGGGCGGCGTCCGCGGAGCCCGCGAGGTACGACTCGAGGACGGCCACAGCGCGTCCGCCCGTCGACATGGCGCCCCAGGGCTTTTCCGCGGAAACGTCGCCGCGCGACCAACCGCGCGACGCCGCGACCTCCAGCGCCCGCCGCAGCAGCGCCGCCTCCTCCGCCCGCACCTGGATGTCGAAGCGCACGAAGCCCGTGCCGGTCTCGCCCTCGCGGAACCAGCGCACGTCCTCCTCGTCCTCGGGCCCGGCGTCGTCGACCTGTGTCACCCGGCGGTAGCCGCGGCAGATGCGCTCGAGCTGCGACGCGGTCGATGCGCCCGCCATGGCGAGCAACGCGGCCTCGGTCTCGGGGGTGGCGACGCGCGTGAGGGCGCGTACCTTCGAGTAGCTGACCTGGCCGCGGCGGAGCGCGTCGGCGATCTGCGGGAGGTCGCGCAGCCCGCGCGCGACGCGGACGTGCTCGCGGGCGGCGCCGAGCTCGAGGCCGATGCGCCAGCCGAGCCAGTGGGCGCAGCTGAGCGCGCCTTGATCGGCCCAGGCGCCGGCGGCGTCGAAGTCGCCGATCAGGACGAGGAGGCGATGGGTGGCGGCGTCGAGGTGGGCGGCGAGCTCGGCGATCTCGTCGCCGAGGCGCTCCTCGTCGGCGTAGGTCATGCACGAGGCGTAGCATGGGGTTTTCGGACGCCGTCCGATGGCGCGAGCGGGGCACAGGCGGCCGGACGGATCGCGCCAGCGGCGCTACGCGAGGGCGCGTGTAAGCGACGCGCTGCGTGCGCGAGAAGGGACGTCTGGTGTGAGGACGGGCCGCGAAACAGGCGCCCGGCGAAAAGCTGTCGATACCTTCGTGCGGAACATGCTCGAGCGCCGGCGCGGCGGGCGGCGAACACGCGGCGCGCCGCGCCCGTCGTCACGCCCCGGCCGCGTCGCGGAGCCGCGCGCGCAGCTGGTCCTTGCGCACCTTGCCCGTGGCGTTGCGCGGCAGCTCCGCCAGCAGCTCGAGCTGCTCCGGGATCTTCTGCCGCATGACCCCGCGCGCCTCCATGTGCGCGCGCACCTCGGCAAGCGTCAGCCCGCCGGCGTCGGGCTTCAGGACGACGCACGCGCACACGCGCTCGCCGCTGGCCGCGTCGGGCACGCCGACGACCGCCACGTCGGCCACCTTCGGGTGCGCCGCCAGATCGTCCTCGATGCTCTTCGCCGAGAGGTTCTCGCCCTTGCGGATGATGACGTCCTTGCGCCGCCCGGTGATGCGGATGGCGCCGCGCGCGTCGGCGACGCCGAGGTCGCCGCTGGCGTAGAAGCCGTCGGCGGTGAAGGCGGCGTTCAGGGCCGGGTCGAGGTAGCCGACGCAGAGCTGCGGGCCGAACACCAGGATCTCGCCCTCGGTGCCCGGCGGGACGGGATTGCCGGCGTCGTCGACGAGGCGCGCCGTGGCCCCGGGGACGGGGCGGCCGTCGGTGCCGTGCAGCGTCTCCGTCGGGTCGTCGCGGCGGCCGCAGCTCAGCATCGGGCACTCGGTCATGCCGTAGGAGCGGTAGACGAAGGCGTCGCCGCCGAAGCGGGTCTGGATCTGCCGCATCAGCTCGGGCGAGACGTCGGCCGCGCCCGAGCCGCTCGTCTTCACCGTGCGCACCTTCTCGGGTGTGAAGCTCGGGGCGGCGAACATGCCCTGGAGGATCGCAGGCGGGCCGCCGGCGGTGGTGACGCCGAGGCGCTCGATCAGCTCGACCGCAAGCGCCGGGTCGTAGCCGTCCATGTAGACGACGTGCGAGCCGCGCGCGATCGGCAGCATGACGTACATGAGCAGGCCGCCGATGTGGGTCAGCGGGAACTGGAGCAGGCTGACGTCGTCGCCGCCGGTGCCGAAGATCTCGGCGTGGTAGTGCAGCACCGAGCCGAGCGTCGACGGGGTGTGGAGGACGCCCTTCGGGTCGGCCGTCGTGCCGGAGGTGTAGAAGATGGCCGACACGTCGTGCGGCCCGTGCGGCGACGGCGGCAGCGGCGTCGCCGGGTCGGCCTCGAGCGATTCGAGCCCGCGCTGGCCGTCCAGCGGCTCGGCGCGCAGCGTGACGACGTGCTCCAGCGACGGCGTCGTCGCCTGCACCGCGCGCGCCATCGCGCGATGGTCGACGCCGCGTACGACGCCGGGCACGACGAGCACGCGCGAGCGCGTCTGGCGGCAGACGAAGCCCACCTCCTGCTCGCGGTAGATGGTGATGATCGGATTCGATATCGCGCCGAGGCGGTCGATGGCCGCCGCGAGCGCCGCCGCGCAGGCCCAGTTCGGCACCTGCCACGAGACCACGTCGCCGGCCGCGACGCCGAGGCGCTGGAGCGCGACGGCGAGACGCTCGGCGCGCCGCGCGACCTCGGCGAACGTGAAGCGGCCGCCCGCGCTCTCGGTGACGAAGACGCGATCGGGCGTGCGCGCGGCGCGGTCGGCGAGCAGCGTCGAGAGGGGCGGCTGCGGCCAGGCGCCGGTGGCCTCGTGCTGCGCGCGGCGCTCGGGGGTGGGCGGGCGGGTCGGGCGCATGCCGCTGCGTAGCGCACCCGGGCGGCGCGGCGCCAATCGTCAGTGACGCCAGTCGCCGGGCAGCGTCGGGAGCGGCTGCATGTCGGCGTCGTCGTAGTCGAGGTAGGGCGCGGCGCCGGGCTTCGGCAACGTGCGGGCCGGCGCGTCCGCGGCGGGCGGGTGGCTCGCGAGGCGGATATCGAGCACGCCGCCGTCCTCCGTCAGCGTGAAGGTGGTGGGGGCGGCGAGGTCGAGCACCACGCGCGTGGTGCTCGTATCGAACTGCCCGACGCGCACCCGCCGGAGCGGCCCGGCACCGGCCGCGCCGCGCACGCCGGCGGCGAGACGCGTGCCGGGCAGGTCGACGACGATGCGTGCCGGCTGGCCGTCGCGCGGCGGCAGCTCCTCGCTGCGCGCGACGACGGCACCGTCGAGGCGCAGGCGTACCACCGGGGCGTCGCCGCCCAGCACCTCGACGTGCTGGAGCGTCGCGGCCGGGGCCGCCGTGGCCGAGACCAGGAACGCGAGCGCGCAGAGGGCACGGGCGGGCATGCCCCTTCTGGCTTAACGGGCGCCCGTCCGGGTTGCGATCACCCGTCGCAGGCCGACGAGCGGGTTGCGACCACGGCCCGCGGGTGTGGACGGCTCGCGGCGGTGCGGGCTATGCGTCCCGCCCGGAGGGATCCCGCCGTGCAGACCGCTCGCCAGCTCATCGACGGCCGCCAGGCCGACGCGTCCACCGGAGCCACGTTCGACGTTCCCAACCCCGCCACCGAGGAGATCATCGGCAAGGCGTCCGACGCGTCGGTCGAGGACATGCAGCGCGCCATCGCGGCGGCGCGCACGGCGTTCGACGAGGGGCCGTGGCCGCGGTCGTCGAAGGCGGAGCGGGCCAGGGTGCTCGAGCGCATCGCCGACGCGATGGAGCGCCGCAAGGAGGAGATGCGGCAGATCCTGATCGCCGAGGCGGCGGCCACCTACGTCACGCACGGGATGCAGGTGGAGACGCCGATCGAGGCGCTGCGGCACTGGGCCGAGCTGGCGCGCAGGTTCGAGTTCGAGGAGCCGCTGCCGCAGCGCATCTCGCAGGGGCACATGGGGCCGCAGCTGAACTCCGGCGTCGTCTACCGCCAGCCCGTCGGCGTCTGCGCGATGATCCCGACCTGGAACTTCCCGGCCTACGTCTTCGTGCAGAAGCTCGGCCCGGCGCTGGCGACGGGCTGCACGTCGGTCTTCAAGCCGTCGCCGTGGAGCGCGCTGATCTCGCAGTTCCTGATCGAGCTGATCCAGGAGGCGGACCTGCCGCCCGGGGTCGTCAACGTCGTCCTCGGGCAGTCGAACGCGATCGCCGAGACGCTGGTCTCCGATCCGCGCATCGACAAGGTGAGCTTCACGGGCAGCGTCGCCAACGGCCGCAAGATCATCCACGCGTCGGCCGAGAACCTGAAGCGCGTACACCTGGAGCTCGGCGGCAAGTCGGTCGGCATCTACCTCGACACCGACGACGTCGAGATGAACGCCATGATCGCGAGCGGCCCGGCGATGTTCCACGCCGGCCAGGGCTGCGCCATGGCGACCCGCGTCCTCGTGCACGAGTCGGTGCACGACCGCTTCGTCGAGAACATGGTCGGGTTCTGCCGCAACGTCGTCGCCATCGGCGACCCGGCCGACCCGTCGTCGATGCTCGGCCCCGTCATCCGTCCCGAGCGGCGGGCGTCGATCGAGCGTCACATCGAGATGGGCAAGGCCGACGGCGCGACGCTCGCCACCGGCGGCGGGCGGCCGAAGGACAAGCCGAAGGGCTGGTTCGTCGAGCCGACGGTGTTCTGCAACGTCCGGAACTCGCACCGCATCGCGCAGCAGGAGGTCTTCGGGCCGGTGGTGTCGGTGATCCCGTTCAAGGACCCCGACGAGGCGGTGCGCATCGCCAACGACTCGAGCTACGGCCTCGCCGGCGCGATCTACGCCAAGGACGTGAGCGCCGCGGTACAGCTCGCGAAGCGCATCCGCACCGGCGTGGTGTGGATCAACAACGGCATCAACATGCTCGACGGCCCGTTCGGCGGCTTCAAGGAGAGCGGGCTCGGCCGCGAGGGCGGCAAATGGGGCATGGAGGAGTACACCGAGATCCAGCAGATCGCCTGGAGGGTGTGACGACGCCGGCCCTGCGAAGTAGGTGCAAGCCTTTCGAGAATTCGCCAATCCCACCCACCGCGCCGCGGTGCCACGATGGGCATCATGTCGGGAGCCGTCGCCTATCGCCTCTTCGACGTGCAGGTCGTGCGTCGCACGCCGCTGTCGCCGTCGCTCTGCCGGTTGACGTTCACCGGGGACGCCGTCGCCGACATGGGACGGCGCGCCCCCGATCAGCGCATCAAGATATTCTTCCCTACCCCCGACGGCCGGCCCCCGGCACTGCCGCCGGACTGGCTGCGCGTCTATCCGACGCTGCCGCCGGCGGCGCGGCCGCCGCGGCGCACCTACACGATCCGCGCGCTGCGGCCGGCCGCGGCGGAGGTCGACGTCGACTTCGTGCTCCACGGCGACACCGGGCCGGCGTCGGCGTGGGCGACGAGCGCGGCGCCCGGCGATCGCGTCCAGATGGTGGCGCCCGACGGCCGCTTCGATGGGGATCCCGGCGGCTACGAGTGGCGTCCGCCGCCGCGGCTCGAGCGGGTCCTGCTCATGGCCGACGAGACGGCGCTCCCGGCCCTCGCCGGCATCCTGGAGGAGCTCGCCGCCATGCTCGCGCCGCCGCGCACGGAGGCCTTCGTCGAGGTTCCGTCGGCGGACGATCGCATCGCGCTGCCGATCTGGCGCGGGCTGTCGCTCGCGTGGACGGCGCGGGGGCACGCCGAGCCCGGCGCGGCGCTGGTCACCGCGGCCGCGCGCGCCGAGCTGCCGTGCACGGCCGCTCCAGCGTCGCCGCTGCCGGACGAGAACCTCGACGTCGAGCTGCTTTGGGACAGGGCTGCGCCAGCGGACGGCGGCTTCTACGCCTGGATCGCGGCCGAGGCGGGCGCGGTGAAGACGATCCGCCGCATCCTCGTCGCCGAGCGCGGCGTCGAGCGCAGCGCCGCGGTGCTGATGGGCTACTGGCGTCGCGGTCGCGCGCTGGAGTGAGGCGCGCCGGCCGGCCGGGTGGTGCGAGGGGTCGTGCTCGGCCAGGAACAGAGCGCTCGAGCGATCCGCGGTGATCGGAAGGAGCCCCTGCTACGCCGGAGGCGTGACGGGTGGCGCCGCCGGGATCGGCGGGCTACCTGGCTCCCATGATCACGATCGCTCCGGTCGCCCACGTCCGCGGCAGCCGCACCGACCTCACCGACGACGCCTGGGGCGACGTCCGGTCGCGCATCGAGCTGGTCGACGACCTCCCGGCCGAGTCGCTCGACGGCCTGGACGAGTTCTCCCACGTCGAGGTGCTCTTCCACTTCCATCGGGTGGCGGAAGACGCGGTCCACCGCGGCGCGCGTCACCCGCGCGGCAACCCGGCCTGGCCGCGCGTGGGCATCTTCGCGCAGCGGGGCAAGGATCGCCCGAACCGCCTCGGCAGCACCATCGCCCGCATCGTCGGCCGGGAGCCGCGCGCGCTCCTCGTCGAGGGGCTCGATGCCGTCGAGGGCACGCCGGTGGTCGACCTGAAGCCGGTGATGGCGGAGTTCCTGCCGCGCGGCGAGGTGCGGCAGCCGGCCTGGTCGCAGGAGCTGATGGCGCGCTACTGGCGCTGAGGCGATCCCGTACGGGACGCTCCCATCGTCAAAACATCCGATGGTCGGCGCGGGCCGGTTCGCGCTAGGGTTCTCGCCCGGATGGTCCATACGGTTCTGATCGTGGAGGACGAGGCCCGGACCCGGCAGCGCCTCGAGCGGGCGGTCGGGCGCGTGCCGGACCTCGCGCTGATCGCGGCCGTCGGGTCGGTACGCGAGGCCCGGGCGGTCCTCCCCGAGCAGGTGGACCTGATGCTCGTGGATCTGGGCCTGCCCGACGGCGACGGCGTCGACCTCATCCGCGAGGCGCGCCGGCTCGCTCCGGGTACGCGCACGATGGTGATCACGGTCTTCGCCGACGAGCAGCACGTCATGCGGGCGATCCGGGCGGGCGCGCAGGGCTATCTCCTGAAGGACGGCTCCGCACAGTACCTGGCCAATGCGATGCTCGAGCTGCTCGCCGGCGGCTCGCCCATCAGCCCGGCGATCGCGCGGCACCTGCTGCAGAGCGTGCAGCAGGCCGCGCCGCGGCTGCCCGACGGGCCGGTGCCGCAGCTGAGTGCGCGCGAGCTCGAGATCCTGTCGCTGATCGCGAAGGGGTTTCGCGTGCCGGAGGTCGCCGAGCTGCTCAAGATCGCCGACCGCACGGTGACGACCCACGTCCAGCACATCTACCGCAAGCTCGAGGTCTCCTCGCGCAGCGAGGCGATCTACGAGGCCGTGAATCTGGGTCTCATCGACCTGAAGGGCTGAGCCCCGCGCCGAGCGGCAGGCGCAGGGCGACCGTCGTGCCGCCCTCGCCGGAGCGCACGCGCAGGCGGCCGCCGAGCTCGTGGGCGCGGCGCTCCATGTTGTCGAGGCCGCGGCCGCGCCGGACGATCGGGCCGAAGCCGCCGCCGTCGTCGCGCACCGTGATGGTGAGCGCACCGTCGTCGACCACCGTCGTCACCTCGATGGTCGTCGCGCGGGCGTGCTTCACGGCGTTCGTGATCGCCTCCTGGAGGATGCGGAGCACGCTCAGCATCTGCTCGGGGCCGAGGTGCTTCGGCGTCGGCGCCTCGCCCACGCCCCAGCGGAAGCGGATGCCCTGACGCTCGAGCGCGGGCTCGAGCCGCTCGCGCAGCGACGCCAGCAGCGTCGGCACCTCGGTGAAGCCGGCGTCGAGGGAGAGGATGACGAGGCGCAGCTCCTCGAGGCCGTCGCGCAGGGCGGCGACGATCTCCGGGTCGGCGTCGTCGGCCGATTCGGCCAGCGCGAGCGACGAGACGAGGTGGCCGCCGAGCCCGTCGTGCATCTCGCGCATGAGCCGCTGGCGCTCGCGGCTCAGGATGTCGCGACGCTCGAGCTCGCGGCTGCGGTCGAACTGGCGTGACAGCTCGGCCTCGCGCTCGCGCACGCGCTGCTCGAGCGTCTCGTTGAGCGCCAGCGCCTGGCGTAGCGTGCGCACGTAGCGCAGGGCCAGCGTCGTGCCGAAGGCGAGCATCATGCACGACACGGTGTAGGGCAGCGTGTAGCCGCCGCCGCGCCAGAGCCCGAGCTGGATGCCGAGGTCGTGCGCGCTGAACGCCAGCTGCGCGAGCCAGGCGCCGAGGTAGATGCGCGCCTCGAGCGGCGACAGCGACCTGCGGTAGATCCACGAGAGCGCGGTCACGTAGGCGCCGATCAGCGTGATGGCGCAGTGGGTGACCATCATGGTCTCGGCGAACCAGGCGCGTGGCGTGAACGCCGCCGCGAGCGCCGCCACGATGCCGAAGACGACGAGGCTGCGCTCGGTGCGCGGTCGCCGCACGCCGAGCAGCCGATGGAAGAACAGCGCCAGGAACACCGCGAACTGGTCGAGCGCCCCGTTGACGAGGCGGTCCCACGCCCAGTGCGACATCGGCAGGTCGCGCACCCAGTAGTTGAGGCTGTTCACCGTCCAGGCGGCCGTCGACGCGAAGAAGCAGCCGTAGAGCGGGGCGAAGCCGGTGCTGACCCACACGGTGCCGATGCCGAGCGCGGTGACGACGGCCGCCACCGTGCCGATCTTGGCGAGCGTGACCTGGCGGAAGTACGCCCACTCGTACCGGCGCACGAGCGCGTCGTGCGGGCCGACCCAGATCGGGCCGAGGCGCCCGAAATGGTCGGCGTAGGCGTAGAGGAGGACGTCGATGGTGCTCGCCGCGTCGCCGAGTCGCGCGGCGGGGAAGGGGAAGTACAGCGGCCGGTTGAAGTTGTGCGCCACCGGCTCGGTGAACGAGCCGCCCTCGCCGATCCACTCGCCGTCCACCCAGACGGCGGCGTTCATGTTGACGTCCGGCAGCAGGATGCCGCAGCGCCCCTGCTCCCCGTCCTGCGCGGGCAGCGTGAAGCGGTACCAGGCGAAGCCGCCGGCGTCCGGAATGCGCGCCCGCCAGGCGTCGGGGAGCTGCACCGGCGTCAGCACGGCGTCGGCGGGGAGCGGTCCGCCGGTCGGGCTCGGCGCGAAGCCCGCCTCGTGCAGCTCGATCGCCGTACGCGGGCAGCCGCCGGCGCCGGCATGGGCGGCGAGCCCGAGGACGGCGAGGCAGGCGGCCAGCAGCAGGGCGCGCGTGGGCACGGGGGTCACGCGGCCGGCGCCCGCTCCACCGTCAGCAGCGACACCGGCGCGTCGAGGCCCTTCACCATGCGCTTGCCCGCGGGCGCGAAACGCAGCCCGGCGCCGCCGTGCGCGGCGACGTCCTCGGTGACGAGCAGCTCGGACGGCACCGCGAGGTCGGCGACGCGGGCGGCGAGGTTCACGATCGGGCCGTAGTAGTCGCCGCCGCGCACCAGCACCTCGCCGACGGCGATGCCGCCCCGGGGCGTGACCGACGCGTCGCCGGTGAAGCGCTCCACCAGGGTGAGGGCGACGTCGCCCGCGGCGGCGGGGTCGACGGTGATGAACATCACCGCGTCGCCGATCACCTTGACGAGCCGTCCGCCGCCGGCGGTGACGACGTCGTGCGCGGTGTCCTCGAAGCGCTCGACCACGTCGCGCAGCTCGCGCGGCGACATGCGGGACGCGAGCGGCGTGAAGCCGACGAGGTCGACGAAGCCCACCGCGAGCCGGGCGGTGTCGACCGACGCGCGCGGCCGCGCTTCGCGCAGGCGCCGCGTCGCCGCGGCCATGTGCGAGCGGAAGAGGAGCTGCATCAGGGCTTCGACGTTGCCGAGCGACTCGACGGCCCGGAGGTTCTGCTGGGCGAGCTCCAGCTCCGGGCGGCCCTCGTCGCGCATCGGGCCTTCGACGTTCACCTGGAAGAGCGACACCGCCGCTTCGGCGATGGTCGCCAGCGACGCCCCGAGCGTATGCGTGAAGCGCCGGATCGGCCCGTCGCCGAACAGGGCCTCGCCGCCGTCGAACGCGGTGAAGAGCAGGGTGTCCGACTCGGTGTAGGCCTTCTCGTGCGGGCGCACCCGCAGGCCCGCGGCCTGGCTGAGGCCGATGACGCGGTCCTCGGGCCAGCCGACCCGCGCGCCGAGTTCGGCGGCCGTCATGCGTGCTCCGGGGCTGAGCGCGAGGTCACCCGCCAGACCGGTGAGCGACGCTTCGCGGTCCGCGCGCACCATCTGCGCGATCGTGATGCCGCGCGCCGCCAGCCACTCGAGCAGCGCGAGGCGGCCGCCGGCCCCCGGCGCCGCGGGGTCGTAGAGCCCGGCGGCCTGGTACGACGCGGGATCTCCCATGTCTGCCGCGATTAGGGGCCGGCGTGGCGGGGGTCAAGGCGTGCGCCGCGGGTCGTCGAGCGTGACCGCGACCACGCCCGGCAGATGACGCGCGATCGCCGCCGCGACGAGGGGCTCCAGCATCTCGCCCGGCATGACGCAGGCCCCGGTGGCACACTCGGCGTCGCCCAGCGCGAGCCGCAGCGCGATGCGGCCGCCGCTGCGCTCGACGAGGAGCAGGTCGGCGCCGTCGCTGCGCACGAGCGCCCGGGCCGCGTCGAGCGCGGCGGCGAGCGCGGCGTCGGTCCAGGCGACCTCGCGCACGGCGGCGGCGCTCTGCATCTCGCTCTGGCACCAGCTCGGCAGCACCATCGCGTGCAGGCCGCCGAGGCCGCCGCAGACGATGGGGACGAGCTGCTCGGGACGGCTCACGAGGTGGACGCGGCCCTGCGCGTCGACCCGCCGCTTGCGACGCAGCACCGCCTGGTTCGCAGGCCGCCAGAGGTCGATCGGCTGCCAGGCGTGCTCGCGCAGGTAGGTCTGGAACGACTCGAGGCGCGGGAAGGCGCGCGCCAGCCGCTCGGCCCAGATCGGGTTCACCGCCAGCACGATCTGCCCGCAGTCGCCGGTGAGCTCGAGGTAGTAGTTGCTCATCGGGTAGGCGATGCTCTTCGCGAGCATGTAGGCGAGGTCGTGCGGGTCGTCGTTGTTGGTGTCGGCGAGCGGGAAGTTGCCCTTGCTGGCGTGGACGGTGACGACCTCCTCGCCGCGGGCGAAGCCCCGGCGCGCGGCGAGCGTCGGCCAGGGCGAGCACTCCTCCCATTCGCCGAGGCACTGCCCGAAGCGCGCCGCCTGCCCGAAGACGCTGCGCGAGGTCGCGCCGACGCGCTGCCCGCCGACGTTGCGCAGCGCCAGCGCCACCGCGCGCCCGATGGTCATCGAGCCGCGTCCCGCTGCGCCGCCGAAGCAGCCCGCCTGATGGTCGATGCCGAGCGCCGCGCGGGTCGGCCCGTTCACGAGCAGCACCGGGAAGACGCTCGAGGTCGTCGTCGTGATCGCGACCGCGTTCCACTCGGGACGCAGGAGCGCCTCGATCGCGGCGAGGACCAGCGGGAAGGCGCGCGGCTCGCAGCCGGCCAGGACGGCGTTGATCGCGAGCAGCTCGACGCTGGCCGCGCCGTGGCGCGGCGGCAGGGCGCCGAGCACGTGGTCGGGCGGCAGCGGCGTCGCCGCGAGCATGGCGAGGACGCGCGCGTCGGTCGGGGGGACGAGCGGCGCGCCGTCGCCCCAGCCCTCGGCGAGCGAGCGCGCGAGCAGCGCCTCCGGGTCGTCGTCGACGACCAGGGTGGGGCGGGTCAGCGTCATGCGCCGCTCGGCTAACACGTGCCGCCGACGGCGGACAACGCGTCAGCGCGCGAACCAGCGCCGGCGCGGTGCGGGCGGCGGCGCCAGGGCCCGGCCGAGGGCATGGGCGAGGTCGGCGTGGGCGCGGGCCAGCGCGGTGGCGTGCAGATCGCGGACGATGTCCGCGCGGCTCGCGAGTGTCGTCGGCAGGGCGGCGACCTCGTCCAGCGTGCAGCGGTCGGGGAACGCGGGCACGTCGGCGAAGCCCGCCAGCCAGAACGCCGCCTGGGTGACGATGCACTTGAAGCAGTGGCCGCAGTTGCGATCGAGCCGGCCGCCCTCCCAGCACACCCGCAGCGTCCGGCGCACGACTTCGTGCGAGGCGATGGCCAGGACCTTCTCGACGCGCGTGAAGGCGCTGCCGTCGTGCCACAGCGGCACCGCCGCGGAGCCGAGCAGCGGGTCGGTGGTGGGGTTCGAGCCCCACGGCGTCACGGCGCGCGGATAGCCGTAGGTCGAGGGGACGACGAGGTGGGTCGCGAGCGGCTCGTAGCAGGCGAGCGCCGCGGCGACCGCGATGCCGTGCGTCTCGGTCTCCCAGTCGCAGCCGAAGCGCGCCTCGAGTGCGCGCACGTCGGTCCGGAGCCGGAAGGCGCGCAGGCCGAACGCGTCGAGGCAGGTGCGCGCCGACTGCCAGGCGCCCGCGAACTCGCCGGCGCGCTCGAGCGCGATCTCGAAGCCGTGGACGAGGACGCCCGCGACCAGGGCGGTGCGGCGGTAGGTCGCCTCCGGCGGCGCGGTCGTGTGGCGCACCACGGTGAAGCAGCTGTCGGCGCCGCCCGAGAAGGCCGCCAGCGCGCCGCCGAGGTGCGGCGACGGCACGGGCGTGGGGTCGACCTCGGCGCGCAGCGGCACGGGACGGAGGTGCGGGCGCCAGCACGCGAACGCCTCCTGCCACTCCATGAGGTTCGCGAGCGTGGTCGCATCGACCGGCCGGGGGATGCGCAGCGGCGCCCCGACGCGCATCGCCGGCACCAGCGCGGCCAGGAGGAAGGGACGGGGCGACGCCGGCAGCGGCGCGCCGTCGGGGTACGTGAAGGCGAAGCCGATCGGGGCCTCGTCGCCGCCGTCGGCGGGGACGAAGGCGCCGCGCCAGCGGACCCCAGGGTCCGCGCCGGGCGCCGGCGCCGTGCGCACCGGGGGGTCGAGACGGAGGTGCGATTCCTGCACGGCCGGATCAGCCGTCGCGCGTGACGCCGAGCAGGTCCAGCATCTTCGGGTACCAGGCGTCGGCGATCGCGCGCAGCTCGGCTTCGGGCCGCGCCTCGAGGGGATAGGGCAGGACGAGCACCTTCAGGCCGTGATGGCCGAGGAACTCCGCCGTGGTGCGCGCGTGGGCGACGAACTCCTCGCAGACGCCGACGACGACCGGCTTGTGCGCCCGCTCCACGCCGATGGCGTCGCGCACGCTCCACATGGTGCACGAGCCGCAGGTGCCGAGCCCGACCACCGCGCAGTCCACGGCGTCGATCCAGACCGCGAGCTCGGCGCGGGTGCGCTCGCCCTCGGCGCCGGTCCGCTCGCCCGTCTGGAGGAGGACGGGCTCGGCGCCGTCGCCGCGCAGCCGCTCCAGCCAGACGGCCACGATCACCTGCCAGGAGCGCCACGTACCGTCCTGGCGCACGCCGACGCGCAGCCCGCGCAGGGGGCGGCCGACGCGGAACGACTCGGCCGCCGGGGCGTCGAAGGTGGCCGTCGGGCGGCGGATGGTCAGGGTCGCCATGGGCGGAAGCCGAGCGATACGACGCGGTCGCGGCGACGGTCAACGCGCATGTCGATTCCCGCCGCCGTGGATCGTCGTCGCGGCAGAACCCCGAACGAGGAGCCCGGACGAACATGACCACCCCCAAGCCCCGCAAGCTGTTCGTGAACCTGCCGGTGCGCGATCTCGAGCGCTCGGTCGCCTTCTTCACGAAGCTCGGCTTCACCTTCAATGCGCAGTTCACCGACGAGCACGCGACCTGCATGGTCGTCAGCGACGAGGCCTTCGTCATGCTGCTCGCCGAGGCGCGCTTCCGCGACTTCACGAGGCAGCCCATCGCCGACGCCACCCGGGTGACCGAGGCGCTGTTCTCGTATTCCTGCGACAGCCGCGAGGAGGTCGATCACATGGTGACGATCGCGGTCGCCGCCGGCGGCCGGCATGCCATGGACAAGCAGGACTACGGCTTCATGTACGGCTGGAGCTTCTACGATCCCGACGGCCACCACTGGGAGGTGATGTGGATGGACCCGAGCCACCTCCGGCCGCAGCCGTAGCCTTTCGGTCCCCATGCTCCGCCGTGGTTCCGTCAACCCCGCCGGCCGGGCAGGGTGCGGGCGAACGATGGCTGAACCGGGACGGCCCGTGGTCGCGATCAGGGGCCTCAGCAAGACATACGCGTCCGGCCTGCGGGCCCTCGGGCGCATCGACCTCGACATCCACCGCGGCGAGATCTTCGCGCTGCTCGGGCCGAACGGCGCCGGCAAGACGACGCTCATCAGCATCGTCTGCGGTATCGTCACGCCCACGTCGGGCACGGCGGTCGTCGACGGCCACGACGTCGTCCGCGACTACCGCGCCGCGCGTGCGACGATCGGTCTCGTGCCGCAGGAGCTGACGACCGACGCGTTCGAGACCGTCCTGGCCACCGTCAACTTCAGTCGCGGGCTCTTCGGGCGGCCGCGCAATCCGCCGTTCGTGGAGCAGCTGCTGCGCGACCTGGCGCTGTGGGAGAAGCGCAACGACCGCATCATGACCCTCTCGGGGGGCATGAAGCGCCGCGTACTGATCGCGAAGGCGCTCTCGCACGAGCCCGAGGTGCTGTTCCTCGACGAGCCCACGGCCGGGGTCGACGTCGAGCTGCGGCGCGACATGTGGGCGCTGGTCCGTCGCCTGCGCGAGCGCGGCGTGACCATCATCCTGACCACGCACTACATCGACGAGGCGGAGGACATGGCCGATCGCGTCGGGGTCATGCGCGGCGGTGAGCTGATCCTCGTCGAGGAGAAGCGGGCGCTCATGCACAAGCTCGGCAAGAAGCGGCTCGTCCTCCGCCTCGCGCGGCCGCTCGACGCCATTCCGGCGGCGCTGGCCGCCTGGCGCCTGGCGCTGAACGCCGGCGGGCGCGAGCTCGAGCTCACCGTCGCCGGCAACGACGGCGACGCCCACGTCGGCGAGCTGCTGCGTCGCATCGGCGACCTGCGGCTCGACCTGGCCGACGTGCAGACCCGCGAGACGTCGCTGGAGGAGATCTTCGTGGACCTGGTGAGCCACCACGCATGACGATTCCGTTCAACCACCGCGGCGTCTGGGCGATCTACAAGTTCGAGATGGCGCGCGCGCTGCGCACGCTCCTCCAGAGCCTGGCGACGCCCGTCATCACCACGTCGCTCTACTTCGTCGTCTTCGGCTCGGCGATCGGCTCGCGCATGAATACCGTCGACGGCGTGCCCTACGGGGCCTTCATCGTCCCGGGGCTCATCATGCTGTCGCTCTTCACGGAGAGCATCTCGAACGCATCGCTCGGCATCTACTTCCCGAAGTTCACCGGCACGATCTACGAGCTGCTGTCGGCGCCGGTGTCGACGGCCGAGGTGGTGCTCGGCTACGTCGGCGCCGCGGCGACCAAGTCGATCGCGCTCGGGCTCGTCATCCTCGCGACGGCGACGCTCTTCGTCTCGGTGGAGATCCGCCATCCGGGATGGATGCTCGGCTTCCTCGTCCTCACCGCGGTCACGTTCTCGCTCTTCGGCTTCATCCTCGGCGTGTGGGCGAACGGCTTCGAGCAGCTCCAGGTCGTGCCGGCGTTGATCGTGACGCCGCTCACCTTCCTCGGCGGTGCGTTCTACTCGATCGACATGCTGCCCCCGGCGTGGCGCACCGTCGCGTTGCTCAACCCGGTCGTCTACCTGATCAGCGGCTTCCGCTGGAGCTTCTACGGGACGTCGGACGTCGCGGTGGGCGTCAGCCTCGGCATGACGCTGGGCTTCCTCGCCGCGTGCCTGCTCGTCGTCGTGTGGATCTTCCGCACCGGCTATCGGCTGAAGAGCTGACCGCCTTGACCCGGGGTGTCCGCGTGCTAGCGGCGCCGGATGAGCGTCGAAACCCTACGCGAGGTTCTCCTGTGGTGCGCCATCGTCAATTACGGCGTCCTCCTGGTCTGGTTCGCGGCCTACACGGCGGCGCACCACCAGGTGCAGCAGCTGTGGGCGCGCTGGTTTCACCTGTCGCCGGCGCAGCTCGACGCGCTGTGCTTCGGCTCGATGGCGGCCTACAAGCTGGCGGTGCTGGTCTTCAACGTCGTGCCCTGGCTGGCGCTCGGGATCGTGGGCGCGACGTGAGCGAGGCCTCCCGCCGCCTGGGACGGGGCTGACGGCAGGTAAATCAACGACGGTCCGGTTGCGTCATATGACACTGATGGCATATGGTGTGGGCCGATGTCGTTGCGCGGGGCGATTCTCGGCTTCCTCTCCCTCGAGCCGTGCAGCGGCTACACCCTGAAGCAGCGCTTCGACGGCTCGGTGGGCTCGTTCTGGTCGGCGACCCAGAGCCAGATCTATCGCGAGCTGCACACGCTGGAGCGCGAGCGGCTCGTCGAGCCCGAGCGCCAGCCCGGCGAGGGCAAGCCGGACCGGAAGGTGTATGCCCTCACCGCCGGCGGCCGCGCGGCGCTCGACGCCTGGCTCGCCGAGCCGCTGGAGCCGCTCCAGCTCCGCCATCCGCTGCTCTTGAAGGTCGTCTTCGCGGCGGCTGCCCCGCCCGCGGCGGTCGACGCATTGCTCGCCCGCTACGCCGAGGGCATCGAGGTCACGCGGCGCGACTACGCCGCGCGTCTGAAGAGCCCGGGCATCTTCGCGCTCGCACGCTCGGCGCGCGAGCGCACGCTGTGGATCCTGGCGATCGAGCACGGTCTCGACTGGTGCGACATGGAGCTCGCCTGGATCCGCCGCAGCCGCCGTGCGCTGTCGCGCGGCAGAGGAGAGCGCACGTGACGGTGGTCATCCGCGGCAAGGTCGTCGTGGTGACGGGAGCGTCGAGCGGCATCGGGCTCGCGAGTGCGCAGGCGCTGGCGCGGGCCGGCGCGCGCGTGGTGCTCGCCGCGCGCTCGGAGGACAGGCTCGCCGCCGCCGTCGCCGCGATCACGGCCGCCGGCGGCGACGCCTTCGCGGTGCCGATGGACGTGACGTCGGACGCGTCGGTCGCCGCGGCCGTCGCGACGATCGTCGCGCGCCGGGGCCGCATCGACGTCCTCGTCAACAACGCCGGCAACGCGGGACCGCTCGGCTTCTGGGCGGCGCGCGATGGCGCGGCCACCCGCGCCATGTTCGAGGTGCACCTCTTCGGCATGGAGCGCGTGACGCGCGCCGTCCTGCCGGCGATGCTCGCGCAGGGCGGCGGCACCGTCATGAACATCGCCTCGACGCTCGCCTGGGTACCGATGCCGTCGGCCGCCGCGTACTGCTCGGCGAAGGCTGCGGTCGTGGCGCTGTCGGAGGCGCTGCGCGGCGAGCTCGCGGGCAGCGGCGTGCGCATCATGGTCTTCGGCCCACCGCACACCAGCACGGAATCGGCGATGCCGCTCGAGGGGCCGCGCGTCTTCACGCCGGACTGGGTCGGCGAGGAGCTGGTCCGCACGTTGC
The DNA here is from genome assembly GCA_026129405.1 of bacterium. NCBI lineage: Bacteria > bacterium. The sequence goes on along the minus strand of JAHCID010000001.1, from coordinate 134,633 downwards.
GGCGGGGGCGGCCGAGCTTCCTCGCGGGCGCGTCGAATCGCCTGCTGCTCTACATCCAGCGTGTGTCGCCGCGTCTCGCCGCGAAGATCATGACCGACATCGGCCTGCGCGCGGGGGAGAAGGCGGCGCGCGGTCTTGCATGACCACCGGTTCCGGCGCACAAGCCGGACATGCCGCGCGCCAACGTCGAGCTCGTCGCCCGCATCTACGACGGCTTCCGCACCCGCGACGTCCCCGGCGTCCTCGCGCTCCTCGCCGAGGACGTGACCATCGAGCAGTCCACCGAGGTGCCGTGGGGCGGGTCGTACCGCGGGCACGAGGGCGCGATGCAGTTCTTCGCGACGCTGAGCGCGAACATCGCGTCGGCGGTCACCGTCGATCGCTGGATCGACGCCGGCGACCAGGTCGTCGCCGTCGGTTGGACGCGCGGCACCGTGCACGCCAACGGGGCGTCGTTCGACGTGCCGGTCGCGCACTTCTGGCAGCTACGCGACGGCCGCGTCGTCGCCCTGCGCTTCTGCATCGACAACCCGACCATGCGTGCCGCGCTCGACGCGAAGGCGCCCGGCTGATCGCAGGAGGGTCCATGACCACGCGCGAGAAGGCGCAGGCTCCCACCGACGTCGACCGGCTCTTCGCCGAGCGCGTCAACGCGGGCGACGTCGACGGCGTCGTCGCCCTCTACGAGCCCACCGGCACGCTCATCCGGCAGGATCGCTCGTCGGCGACCGGCCACGCGGCGATCCGCGACGAGATCGCGGCGCTGGTCGCGATGCGTCCGGCCATGGTGATGAACGTGCACCACGTCGTCACGGGTGGCGACGTCGCGCTGCTCTACAATGCCTGGCAGGCGACGCTGACGCCGCCCGGCGGCGGCGAGCCGATCACGCTCGCGGGGCGGGCGCGCGAGGTGGTGCGGAGGCAGGCGGACGGGACGTGGCTCTTCGTGATCGACGACCCGGATACGAACGCGGAGTGAACCCCGCCCCGCGTGCGCGATGCCGCACGGGCGGCGGGCCGTCGCGACCGTCCCCCTGTCTGGTGGCGTTACTGCGCCACGAGCTTCTTCGCGATCTCGGTGACGTGCGTGCCCTGGTAGCGGGCCATGGCGAGCTCGTTGTCGCTCGGCTGGCGGGAGCCGTCGACCCCGGCGATCGTGGAAGCGCCGTAGGGAGAGCCGCCGGTGATCTCGTCCATCGTCATCTGGCGCTGCTCGGAGTAGGGCAGGCCGACGACGACGAAGCCGTGGTGGAGGAGCGTCGGGTGGAAGGTGAGGATGGTCGATTCCTGCCCGCCGTGCTGGGTATTCGACGACGCGAAGACGCTGCCGACCTTGCCGACGAGGGCGCCCCGGGCCCAGAGCTTGCCGGTCTGGTCGAGGAAGGCGCGCATCTGGCCGCACATGTTGCCGAAGCGGGTGGGGGTGCCGAAGATGATCGCGTCGGCGTCGGCGAGCCTATCGGCCTCGGCGACGGGGACGTGCGCGAACGTCGCGCGCGCTCTGCTGGCGCCCATCTTCTCGAGCACGTCGGCCGGGAGCGTCTCGGGCACCTGCAGCAGCGTGACCTCCGCGCCCGCGACGCGCTTCGCACCCTCGGCAACGGCCTCGGCCATGCGCCAGACGTGTCCGTACGTCGAGTAGAAGACCACCTGAACCTTCACGCCCATCGCTCGTGCCCCTCCCGTCGGCGCCGCCGTCGTGGCAGACCGCTGCGACCCTACTACGCACGGTGCGCCTGTCGAGTGGCCGACCGGTCTGTGCGCGCCGGGCAGTGCGCGCTATGGCCTCGGCATGCGGCCGTCGAAGAGCCACTCCTGGTTCACGCAGCTCGCGAAGTGGACGTCGCGGGCGGCGGGGCGGCCGACGACGTTCGTGGGCGCCGTCGGCATCATCGTCGTCTGGGCCGCCAGAACCGCGACACCGAGGCGCTCCAGGTGAAGCTCGACGAGCTGATCCGCGCCATCCGCGAGGCCGACGACGCGCTGCTCGACCTCGAAGAGCTCGACGAGAAGGAGCTCGATGCGGTCCGCGACGCGTACCAGAAGCTGGCGTCGGTGGCGCGCGACGCGAAGGTCCCCAGGGAGGACGAGTGATCGCCCGTGGGGCGGCGCCGGCGTGCGGCGCAGGGCGGTCTTGCCGCATCCGGGCGGACGCACCACACTCCCTCCCCGCATCATGCCGCCCAAGCGCGAGTTCCTCGAGGTCCGCGGCGCCGCCGAGCACAACCTGAAGAAGGTCTCGGTCCGGCTCCCGAAGCACCAGCTCGTCGTCTTCACCGGGCCGTCGGGCTCGGGGAAGTCGTCGCTGGCGTTCGACACGATCTACGCCGAGGGCCAGCGGCGCTACGTCGAGTCGCTGTCGGCGTATGCGCGCCAGTTCCTCGGCCAGATGGAGAAGCCGCGCTACGACCACATCCGCGGCCTCTCGCCGACGATCTCGATCGAGCAGAAGGCGGCCAGCAACAACCCGCGCTCGACGGTCGGCACCATCACCGAGGTCGCCGACTATCTCCGCGTCCTGTGGGCGCGCATCGGGCGCCAGCACTGCCACCAGTGCGGCGCACCGGTCGAGCGGCTGTCGGCGGCGGAGATCGTCGACCGGCTGGCGGCGCTGCCCGCGGGCACGCGTTTCCTGCTGCTCGCGCGCCTCGTCGACAACCGTAAGGGCGAGCATCAGGGGCTGATCGACGAAGCCCTCGGCGCCGGCTTCGCACGCTTCCGCATCGACGGCCAGGTGGTCGCGCAGGACGAGCTGCCCGTCCTCGACAAGAAGCGGAAGCACACGATCGACGTCGTCATCGACCGCCTCGCGATCGGCGTCGACGGCGCCTTCCCGCGCGCCCGCGTCACCGACTCGGTCGAGACCGGCCTGCGACGCGGCAACGGCCGGCTGTGGTGCCAGATCGTCGGCGGCGACGAGCGGCTCTTCTCCGAGGCGCTGTGGTGCCATGCCTGCGACCAGGGCTTCCCGGAGCCGACGCCGCAGAGCTTCTCGTTCAACTCGCCGCTCGGCATGTGCGCCGACTGCAACGGTCTCGGCACCAAGCCGGAGATGGATCCGGCGCTGGTCGTGCCGGACCCGACGAAGACCGTGCGCGGCGGCGCCATCGAGCCCTGGGCCAACGTGATGAAGGCCGACAGCTGGACCGGCGGCATCATCGCCAAGGTCGCCGCCGAGTTCGGCATCGACCTCGACCGGCCGTGGAGCGAGCTGCCGGCCAGGCATCGCGACCTCCTGCTGCATGGCTCGCGCGGCAGGAAGATCGCGATGACGATGAAGTTCGCGTCGGGCAAGCTCGAGTGGCAGCGCTCGTTCGAGGGCGTGCTGAACGAGCTCTACCGTCGCTTCCGGCAGACGAAGAGCGAGGGCATGCGCCGCTGGTACATGCAGTATCTGTCCGAGGCGCGCTGCTCGACGTGCGACGGCCGGCGGCTGCGGCCGGAGTCGTGCGCGGTCACCGTCGGCGGGCGCTCGTTGCCGGAGGTGTCCGGGCTCACGATCGCGGAGGCGCGCGACTTCGTCCTGGGCCTCCGGCTCGGCGCGGCGGAGCGGCAGATCGCCACCGAGGTGCAGAAGGAGATCGACGCGCGCCTCGGCTTCCTCCTGAACGTCGGCCTCGGCTACCTGAGCCTCGACCGGCCCGGGCCGTCGCTCTCCGGGGGGGAGAGCCAGCGCATCCGCCTCGCGAGCCAGATCGGCAGCGAGCTGACGGGCGTCCTCTACGTGCTCGACGAGCCGTCGATCGGCCTTCACCAGCGCGACAACGACCGCCTGCTCGCGACGCTGCGCCGCCTGCGCGACTTCGGCAACACGGTGCTGGTCGTCGAGCACGACCGCGACACCATCGAGGCGGCCGACTACGTCGTCGACTTCGGCCCCGGCGCCGGCACGGCGGGCGGCGAGGTCGTGCACGCGGGCACGGTCGCGTCGCTGCGGCGCGCGGCGTCGCTCACCGGGCGCTACCTTTCGGGCCGCCTCGCGATCCCGACGCCCGCGCGCCGCCGTGCGGGCAGCGGCAAGACGTTGCGCCTCGAGGGCGCGCGCGAGCACAATCTGAAGGACGTCAGCGTCGACCTGCCGCTCGGCACGCTGATCGCCGTCACCGGCGTCTCGGGCGCCGGCAAGAGCACGCTCGTAAACGCCGTCCTGCGCCCGGCGCTGGCGCGCGCGCTGCACGGCGGTCAGGACGTTCCCGGCGCGCACGACGCGCTCCGCGGCGTCGAGCACGTCGACAAGATCATCGGCATCGACCAGCGCCCGATCGGCCGCACACCGCGCAGCAACCCGGCGACCTACACGAAGGTGTTCGACGCCGTCCGCGACGTCTTCGCGATGACGACCGAGGCGCGCACGTTCGGCTACGGGCCCGGCCGCTTCTCGTTCAACGTCAAGGGCGGGCGCTGCGAGGCGTGCGAGGGCGACGGCGTGCGCCGCATCGAGATGCATTTTCTCGCCGACGTCTTCGTGCCCTGCGAGGTCTGCCGCGGCCGCCGCTTCAACGACGCCACCCTGCGCGTGCGCTTCAAGGGCCTCGACGTCGCCGAGGTGCTCGACCTGCCGGTGACGCAGGCGCTCGAGGTCTTCGCGAACCAGCCGCGCGTGCTGCCCGGGTTGCGCACGCTCGCCGAGGTGGGGCTCGGCTATCTGAAGCTCGGGCAGCCGTCGCCGACCCTGTCCGGCGGCGAGGCGCAGCGCATCAAGCTGGCGCGCGAGCTGTCGAAGCCGATGACCGGCCGCACCGTGTACGTGCTCGACGAGCCGACGACCGGCCTCCACTTCGACGACCTGCGCAAGCTGCTCCACGTGCTCGATCGGCTCGTCGACGCCGGCAACACGGTGGTCGTCATCGAGCACCACCTCGACGTCATCCGCTGCGCCGACCACGTCGTCGATCTCGGACCCGAGGGCGGCGACGCGGGCGGGCGCATCGTCGCGACCGGCACCCCGGAGGAGGTCGCGCGCGTCGCCGGCAGCCACACGGGACGCTTCCTGCGCGAGGCGCTGCGGCAGGCGAAGCCGGCCGCAACGCCCCGGGCTCCGCGGCGTCCGGCGCCGCCGCCTCGGGCGGCCGTCGCGGCGGGACACCTGGGGTAGGGCGTCGGCCCGTGACGCCGCGCATTGCACCGGAGGGCCGGGCCACGTAGGGTGGCGCCTGTTTCGTGGGCCCCGCCTCCCGTCGATCGGACGAGAGTGTTCTGCGGCGGAGTTTCGCTTCTCCCCTTCAGTCCGGTGCCTGCCTCATCGCTCGCCACTCAGGGCACCGATCCGGAGCAGCGACCTCAACCCAGGAGTACCCTTGTCCACTTTCGACACCTTTGCGCTCGACCGGCGCCTCGCCGGCTCGGTGCGCGAGCTCGGCTACGAGAAGCCGACCCCGATCCAGCAGCGCGCCATCCCGGTCGTGCTCGACGGCCATGACGTCATCGGCCTCGCCCAGACCGGTACCGGCAAGACGGCGGCGTTCGTGCTGCCGATCCTGCAGCGCCTGCTGCCCGGCCCGCGCGGCCGCCTGCGCGCCCTGATCCTGGCGCCGACGCGCGAGCTCGCCGAGCAGATCCACCAGTCGATCGTCGCGCTCGCCGGCCGCACCGGCCTGCGCAGCGCCACCGTCTACGGCGGCGTGCCGATGTTCTCGCAGCGCAAGAACCTGCGCGGCGCCGACATCGCGGTGGCGTGCCCGGGTCGTCTTCTCGACCAGATGGCCGGTCGTGCCGTCGACGCGCGCGCCCTCGAGGTGCTCGTCCTCGACGAGGCCGACCGCATGCTCGACATGGGCTTCCTACCCGACATCCGCCGCGTCGTGCGGCAGCTGCCGACGCAGCGTCAGACGCTGCTGTTCTCGGCGACCATGCCCGACGAGGTCCGCCAGCTGACGCGCGAGCTGACCACCGATGCGGTCACGGTCGAGGTCGATCGCCCGAAGCCGGCGAGCACGGTGTCGCACGCGGTGTACCCGGTCGAGGGGCATCGGAAGACGGATCTGCTGAAGGTCCTGCTCGACCGCCTCGACGTCGGCTCGGTGCTCGTCTTCACGCGCACGAAGCACCGTGCGACGCGGCTCGCGCACCAGCTGAAGGCCGTCGGCCACGCCACCGCCGCCCTCCAGGGCAACCTGAGCCAGGGCCAGCGCCAGCGTGCCATCACCGGCTTCCGCGACGGCAGCGTGCGCATCCTGGTCGCGACCGACATCGCCGCGCGCGGCATCGACGTCTCCACGGTCTCGCACGTCATCAACTACGACGTGCCGGACACGGTCGACGCCTACGTGCACCGCAGCGGCCGCACGGGCCGCGCGGAGCGGACGGGCGACGCGTTCACCTTCGTCACCCGCGAGGACGGCGGCACAGTGCGCGCGATCGAGCGCGCGCTGGGTGCGCCGCTGGCACGCAAGCGCGTCGAGGGCTTCGACTACGGCGCGCCGCCGCCGGAGCCGGAGCCGCTGCACCATGCGGCGGGGCGGCATCACGCGCCGGCCGGCGCTCGCCGCGGCGTGGCCGCAGCCGCGCTCGTACGGCGGCCCGCGCGCGCGGTGGACACGGCGGACCGCGGCCCGCCGGGAACGGATACGCGGGGCCGCGTCCGAGCGGCAGCGGCTACGGCGGCCCGCGGCCGGGCGCCGGCGGACATGCCGGGCCGCGCCACGGCGCCAGCGGCTCGCAGCCGGGCGCCGAGCCGCGCGCCGCAGCGAACGGCCCGCGCCGCCGCCGCAACAACTGGGGCTGACACCCGTTCAGTCGCGGGCCCGGACGGTGAAGCGCTCGCCGTTCCAGCTCAGCTCGGCGCGATCCGGAAGGATGCGCTCGACGACCACACCGGACGCCTCGTCACCCTCGTGCAGGGTGGCGAGGCTGCCCTCGATCTGCAGCGCGACGCTGCGCCGCTCGGCGCTCGACGAGTAGAGCAGGAAGCTCAGCCGCACCGCGGGCGCGCCGCTCGGCGCGCGCGAGCGGGTGACGGGCTCGATGGCGTCGTCGAGATCGGGCCGGGGCATGGCGGTGCGCGGCACGAGCGCCACCGCGAGACGGCCGTCGGGGGCGTCGGTGGTCGCGACGTCCGGCGTCGGGTGTGCCCACGGGCGCTCCGCCATCGCCGGCACCTGCACGGGCGGTGGCACGGGCAGCGGGGTGGCCGCCTCGGCGGGCGGATCGGGCGGTGGCGCGCCGGACGCGAACGCCGGTGCGGCGGGCGCGGCCGATGGCGCCGCGGGCGGTGCCGGCGCGGCGGCGGCCGTCTCTGACGGGTCGCCGGCGGGGCTCGCCGCGGCCGCGCCGCTCCCCGGAGTGCGGCGCTCGCGGGCGCCGTGGCGGGCGCCGGCGCGGCGCGCGCGCTCGCCGCGCCGGCCGTCGCTGCCGCGGCCGGCGGAGCGCCGCGGTCCGCGTCGCCCGTTGCGGCCGCGACCGTCTTCGCGGGCTCGCCGTCGCGCCGTGCCAGCAACGCGGCGATGCCTGCTCCCGCCACGAACGCGCTTCACCACGAGCCCGATCACGAGCGGGCGGCGGCCGCCGCGCGACGGGGCGGCAGCGGGGCGCCCGGCGCCGCGATCGGGGCCGCGTCGCCGGAGCGCTCGAGCTTCGCGAGCGCGTCGAGGATCGAGCTCACGACGCGTCCTCCTGCGCGCCCTCGGCGGTAGGCGGTGCGGCGACGCCGCCCGGCGGCGCGGCCGCGTCGTGCGCCGGTTCCGCAGCCGGTTCTGCCTCGGCCAGCGCCGGCACGTCGGCGGCGGGCGGGGCGGGTGCGCCGGTCGATGCGGCCGCCTCCGGCGTCGCCCGGCGACGGCCGCCTCCACGGCGACGGCGGGCTCCGCGGGCGCCGTCGCCTCGAGGCCCGGCGCGGTTCCGGGTTCGGCCGGCTCCTCCGCCGCGGGCACGCCGAGCAGGGACGGGCGCGGGTATCCGCCGGCGGCGGCGTACAGCACGACGCGGGTGAGCGGGCCGACGATGCCGTCGGCGACGACGTAGCGCGAGCGCTGGAAGTCGACCACCGCGGCCTGGGTGCGGGCGTCGAACTGCCCGTTGTCGGCCCCCGCGTAGTGGCCGATGCGCGCGAGGAGCGACTGCAGGCGGGCGACGCGGACGCCGCGCGAGGTCGCGTCGAGGGGCGTTGGGCCGAGGGCCTCGAAGTCACGCCAGAAGACGTGCGCCTGGCCGTACCACATGTGCTCGAGCGTGCCGGTGCCGACCGGCTCGGGTGCGCCGCCGCCGCCGCTGATGAGCGGCACGCCGTCCCGCAGGCTGACCATCGCCGCCCAGCGCGGCGCGCCGGTGCCGGGCGGGTTCAGCTCGAGCAGCGCAGGCACGTCGAGCAGCCGCAGCATGCCGAGGTTGCCGGTGATCGCCAGGTGCTCGAGGCCGCGGCGCTGGGCGACGGTGGCGAGATCACCGGTCGTCACGGGCTCGTCGGCGGCGAGCGGGCGGAGCCGCCACGCGGCGAGCACGGTGCCGAGCGCGGCGCGCGCGCTGGCGTCGGGCGTCATCGCGACCAGCCGCTCGACGAGGTCGGCACCCGGGGCCTGCGGATGCGCCGGTGCGAGCGCGACGGCGAGCATGCCCGCCGGTGCCGCGCCGGCCGCGGGTGCGGGCTGCTCGGGCGCCGTCGCCGGCTCGGCGGCTCCAGCGGCGATGGTGGTGGGCGCCGACACGGTCCCGCCCGCTGCGGCCGGGGGAGGCCTCCGCAACCGCGCCGCCCGCATCCGCGACGGCGCCCCCGGCGTCCCCGCGGCGACGACCGGCGCGCCGGCGGCCGCCCGTCTTCGCCGCCGGCGACCCGCGCTGCCGGCGGTGGGTCGTCCGACGCCACCGCCGCGATCTCGGTCGCCTCCGGTGCGCGCCAGGCGTCGAGGCCGCCGGTGGCGATCCACGCCAGCGCGGCGACGCCCGCCGCCGCCGCGAGCCCCCCCGGCACCATCCACGGGCGCGACGTGCGCCGCACCGGCAGGGGCACGCTCGCGACCTCGCGATACGCGCGCCGCACCGCGGGGAGGCCGACGGTGCGCTCCTCGCGCGCGAACGCGGCCAGCATCGCGCGATGGCAGAGCATGTTCACGAGCCTCGGCACGCCCCCCGAGCGTCGGTGGATCGCGGCCAGGGCGAGCGGCGAGAAGAGCTGCGTCACCTGGCCGCGGCTGGCGACGTGCAGCCGGTGGCGGACGTAGGCGGCGGTCTCGGCGCGGTCGAGCGGACCGATGTGCCAGCGCAGCGTGATGCGCTGGTTCAGCTGCACGAGCTCGGGGTGCAGCAGCAGCGTGCGCAGCTGCGGTTGGCCGACGAGAATCACGCGCAGCAGCTTCTCGGTGGTGGTTTCGAGGTTCGACAGCAGCCGCAGATGCTCGAGGACGTCGATGCCGAGCGCCTGTGCCTCGTCGACCACGACCACCGCGACGCGGCCCTCGCCGCGCTGGCGCAGGAGGTGCGCGTTCAGCGCGTCGATCAGCTCCTTGCGGCTGTGGCTCGACGACGGCAGACCGAACTCGGCGTTGACGGTCTGGAGCAGCTCGAGCGGCGTCAGCGTCGGGTTGACGACGTAGGCCGCGCGCACCTCGGGGGCGAGGTCGGAGAGGAAATGGCGCAGGACGGTGGTCTTGCCGGTGCCGACGTCGCCGGTGATGCAGACGAAGCCGCTCGACTCGGAGAGGCCGAGGCGCAGGTGGGCGAGCGCGTCCGCGTGCTTCGCGGAGAGGAAGAGGTAGCGCGGATCCGGCGTCAGCCGGAACGGCGCGTCCACGAGCCCGAAGAACCGCTCGTACATGCCCGGGGGAGGAGTACCATCCGTCCGGGGCGCGCGCGAACCTGACGGCGCGGGCTACGCGGGGTCGCGCGCGATCGCGGCGAACGCCTCCTCGGTGACCTCGAGCGTGCGCGCGAGCTCCGCGTCGCCGAACGCGGCCGACACGAACCAGTTGTGATGCGGATGCAGATAGACGCCGCCGAGGGCGCAGGCGGCCGCGAAGCGCCGGCTGCGCTCGAAGCTGCCCGCGTCGGCGTCGAAGGTGAGGAAGGGCAGCTGCGGCGGCCCGGTCTGGGTGATCGCCAGCCCATGCGCCGCGGCCTGGCGGGCGAGGCCGTCACGCAGGCGGGTGCCCATCGCGGCCATGCGGGCGATGGCGTCGCTCGCCTCGATCTCGGCCAGGCAGGCGAGGGCGGCGGCCATCTCGACCGCGCTGAACCAGTACGAGCCGGTGAAGAACACCCGCTGCGCCGCGGGGCGGAGGGCGTCGGCGCCCACGGCGGCGGCGATCGGGTAGCCGTTGCCGAGCGCCTTGCAGTAGCAGGCGACGTCGGGCCGCAGGCCCATGGCCTGGCCCGAGTCGCCGAGGTGCAGGCGGAAGCCGGCACGCACGTCGTCGAGGATCAGGACGGCGCCGAGCGCGTCGCAGCGGCTCCGCAGGCCGTCGAAGAAGCCGGGGACGGGCAGCTCCTGGTCGTGGAAGGCGTCGTGGCGGAACGGGGTGACCATGATCGCGGCGACGTCGCCGTCCGCGGCGGCGAGCGCGCGGTCGACGTCGGCGAGGTCGTTCCAGCGGAACCTGACGACGTTGGCCCGATCCTCCGGCATCGTGCCGCTCGGGATCGGCGCACACCATGCGTGCGTGCCGTGGTACGCGCCCTCGGCGACCAGCACCTTGCGCCGGCCCGTGGTCTCGCGCGCGACCTGCACGGCCCAGGTGCAGACGTCGGACCCGTTCTTCGCGAACACGGCGAAGCCCGCCCACGGCGACAGCGCCACCAGCCGCTCGGCCAGGTCGACCCACGCAGCGCCGGGTCCGTTGAAGCAGCTGCCCTGCGCCGCCTGCCGGCGCGCCGCCTCGTCGACCTTCGGGTGGTTGTGGCCGAGGACGATCGGCCCGTACGAGCACATGAGGTCGACGTACTCGTTGCCGTCGACGTCCCAGATGCGTGCGCCCGCGCCGCGCGCGAAGAACGCGGGGTAGGCGTCGGGGACGAGCATGCGCGGCGACTGGTGGCCGTAGATGCCGGACGGGACGACGCGCTTCGCGCGCGCCATGAGGGCGCGGCTGCGGGCGTAGCGCTGGCTCATGAGGCGGCGGCGACGCGCGACGTGCCGACGAGGTGGCGGGCGAGGAAGGCGTCCATGGCGGTGTTGGCGCGCCGGTTGGCCTCGCCGCCCCAGTCGATCTGGAAGGCATGCGGCGCGCCCTCGAGGATCAAGATCTCGCTGTCGCGGCCGGCGGCCTGGAGGGCGTCGTGCATGCGCTGCGACTCGCGCCAGGAGACGACCGTGTCGGCCGTACCGTGGACGAGCTGGACGGGCGCGGTGGCGGCGGCGGCGTGGACGACCGGGGACACGAGCCGCGTCGTGGTCGCGTCGCCGGCGCGCTGGCCGAGGAAGGCGTCGATGGTGTCGTTGCGCCGCCGGCCGAGGTCGTAGGGGCCGTAGTGCGCGATCACGCAGCGCACGTCCTCGCCGACGTCGCCCAGCTCCGCCTCGAGCCCCGCGGGCAGCGTCGGGTCGAGGGACGGGACGGCGCGGCCGAGGTGCGCCAGCATGACGAGGTGCGCGCCGGCCGAGAGGCCCAGCAGCGCGAGCCGGCCCGGATCGACGCCGAGCTCGTCGGCGTGGCGTCGCACCCAGCGCAGCCCGGTGCGGACGTCGTCGAGCGCGGCCGGAAAGGGATGGCCCGGGGCCAGGCGGTAGGAGAGGGAGACGGTCGCGATGCCCTGGCGGGCGAGGTGGAGGGCGTTGCCCGCGGCCTGGCTCGGGTCGCCCGCCGCCCAGCCGCCGCCGTGCACGAAGACGACGCACGGTGCGGGCTCGGTCGTGCCGAGCGGGCGATAGTGGTCGAAGCGCAGCGGCTCGCCCCCGGCCTCCCCGAAGACGACGTCGGTGCGCAGCTCATGGTGCGCGGAGCGGGAAGGGATGCCGGGGATCTGACGCGGGAAGCTCATCGGCGGCCCTCCTACCATGCGACCCGCGCCTTGTCCCCGGAGCCGAGGGGAGGTGCCCGGTGACTGGGCGGTGCTGCCGGCCGTACGGGCATTCCCGGGCGGCGTGCTGCTCGCCGCCGCGCCAATCCAACCGCCCGCGGTGGCACATGACTTGCCTGTCGGGACGGGAAGGAGCGATCCTCGTGTCCCAACCATCCGCCACGTCGACCGTCATCGTGTTCCCCCAGGTGCGCCGGCAGCGCACGCTGCTGGGGCGGCTGCTGACGTGGTTGCGGATCGGAGGAACGGTTCGCGAGTCCCGCCCGGCACGCCGCAGGCGGCGTCCGCGGCGGCATGTCCGCCGGGAAGGGAGAGCGTCATGAAGAAGATCGAAGCCATCATCAAGCCGTTCAAGCTCGACGAGGTGAAGGAAGCGCTCGCGAAGATCGGTATCGCGGGCATGACCGTCACCGAGGTGAAGGGGTTCGGCCGCCAGAAGGGCCATACCGAGCTGTACCGCGGTGCCGAGTACGTCGTGGAGTTCCTGCCCAAGATGAAGCTCGAGATCCTGGTCTCCGACGAGAAGGTCGCCGCCGTGACCGAGGCCATCGTGACGGCGGCGCGATCGGGCCAGATCGGCGACGGCAAGATCTTCGTCCTGCCCGCCGACGAGACGATCCGCATCCGCACCGGGGAGCGCGGGCCGGACGCGCTCTGACGGGCGGGTTCGTCCCGATTGGAACCGAGGCGGCCGGCGGGTAGGTTCGAGCTCGTGCGGCCGCTGATCGGCATCTCCAGCTACGGCAGAGCGGGAGAGCGACAGACCTTCTCCGTCCCCTGCGAGTACGTGGACGTGGTCCGGCTCGCAGGGGGCGTCCCGCTCATCCTGCCGCCCGTCGAGTGCGAGGTGCCGGAGGGGCTCGACGCCATCGCCGGCCTCATCCTGCCCGGCGGCGGCGACGTCGACCCCGCGCACTACGGCGGCGGCCACCACGACGCCAACTACGGCATCTCCGCGGAGCGCGACCGCTTCGAGCTGGCGCTGGCCCGCGCCGCGCTCCAGCGCCCCGGCCTGCCGGTGCTCTGCGTCTGCCGCGGCATGCAGCTCCTCAACGTCGCCCTCGGCGGCACGCTGATCTCGCACATCCCCGATCACTTCGGCGAGCAGGTCGTCCACCGCGCCCCGCAGCTGAAGCCCATCCAGCACGGCGTCCGCATCGACGCCGAAAGCAGGCTCGGCCGCCTCTTCGGCGAGGACCGCATCACCGTCCAGTCCGTCCACCACCAGGCCGTCGGCACCCTCGGCCGCGGCCTGCGCGCCGTCGCCTGGGCCGAGGACGGGGTCGTGGAAGCGGTCGAGTCCGAGCGGCATCCGTTCGTGCTCGCGGTGCAGTGGCACCCGGAGCTGGACGCGCTGTCGGATCGGCGGCCGCTGCGGCTCTTCGAGGAGCTGGTGTCGCGGGGGGTCGCGTACGCCGCGCGGGCGGCGTGAGGTTCCTCGCCTCGGCGCGGTCGCGTCGCCTCGGTCGGGGGGCGGGTCGCGGGGGCGACACGCCGCGCTTGGCGCCTGTCGCCCGCGTGCGGCGCGTGCTCGGGCGGCGGTCGGTGCGGGCGAGCAGCCGAGAGCGCTCCGCGTGCCGCCCCGCCGTCCCCACCCCGTCACCGACGGTCGTGCTCCCGCCCCGCCCGCTGCGCCGAGGTCCCGACCTGCACTGCGTCCGCACGCCCGCAACACGGGCGCCACCGCCGATCCGATCTCGAGACGGCAACCCCACCGGGGGTGCTGCGCGCGCATCGTGACGCCGGAAGACGTGCGCGCGCGACGTAGGGGCGGGAGAGACGTCGCGACGGTCGGCGCGCACGCGCCCCAGCGACGGGGAGGCGCCGTGAGCCCGTTGCGAGGTCGGTGGGGCGGGCGTGGGGTCGCCGCTGGAGCGACTCTGCGTTACCGGAACGCGCCGCTACGGTCTGGGCGACGCCGCCGCGGCCGGAACGCAGCCGGAGCGGAAGCGGCGGCCCCACGCCTGCCCCCACCCCGGCCCCGCACCCGCCCCCCCTCACGCCGCATCCAACCGCGCCAACACCGCAGCCCGCGGCACGAACTCGAAGTCCCCCCCCGGCCCCACCCCGAGCACGCTCCGCGCCAGCACCGGCACCGTCCGCAGCAGCATCTCCGGATCCCGCAGCAGCACCTCCGGCCCGTCGAGCATGTGGAAGATGCGCAGCAGGCCGCGGAAGACGACCGGGTCGACGCGCGTCGCCGGCAGGATGCCGCGCTCGAGGACGAACTTGACCGCGGCGGCGGAGAGGTCGGCGAGGAAGGCGGTGTCGCCGTTCGGGCTCGCCGTCTCGCCGCGCATGCGGCGGTCGGAGGCGACGGCGGCCTCCCAGAACGGGCGGATCTGCTGCTCGCTCAGCGCGTGCAGCCCGGCTGCGGCGGCGACGAGGTCGCGCGGGTGGCGGCCGAGGACCTCGTCGAGGAGGCTCGCCTGCACCATCGCGCTCGGGCAGCCGCGGCCGTAGATCGGGTTCGAGTGGTAGGCGGCGTCGCCGACGACGAAGAGGCCGGCGGCGAGCGGGCCGCCGTCGTCGACGAAGTGGCGCATGCGGTTCTTCAGCTGGCCCATGACGCGCACGGGGCCGGCGTCACCGCCGATCGGCTCCGAGACGCCGCGGGTGCGCCACGGCGCCAGCTGCGGGAAGGCGGCGACGAAACGCTCGAACTGGACCGGGTCGGCGAGGCGCTTCAGCGCCGCGTCGTCGACCGGGGTGCCGACCGTGATCGAGAACGTGTCGGCGTCGCCGGGGAAGATCGCCAGCTTCACCCAGCCGGCGTCGCCGGCGACGAGGCCGGTCGTGCCGCGCGGCGCTTTGTGGCGGCGCAGGCGGTAGAAGCGCGTGTAGTAGAAGATGCCGGTCTCGGTGGACTGCTCGCGCGGCGTGCCGGCGCCGAGCGACGCCAGCCACGCCGGCGCCGGCGAGCGGCGGCCGAGCGCGTCGACCACGAACGACGCCGGCACGACGGTGCCGTCGTCGAGGCGTACGCCGGTGATCCGCGGGCGCGCCTGCGGGCCGGGCACCGCCACCAGCCCGGCGGCGAACATGCCTTCGCGCAGCTCGACGTTCGGCAGCGCGCGCACGCTCTCGCGCAGCGCCCACTCGAAGGTCGAGCGCCGGCAGGCGAGCAGGACGACGTCCTCGTCGGCGGCGTCGGGGGTGACGAGGAGGCCGGGCGGTGCGGTCTCGGCGAGCGTGATCTCGCGCACGCCGATCTCGCGCAGGCGCTCGAGCACCTCGGGCATGTGCGCCAGCAGGACGAGGCGCAGGCGGGCGAGGAAGGCGTGCGAGTGCCGGAACTGCGGTACGCCGGGGCGCTCCCAGTCGCGGAACGCGAGCTCGGGCTCGGCGGCGTCGCTGCGCACGTCGCGCTCGAGCACGACGACGCGGGAGACGTGTCGGGCCACGAGCCGCGCCGCCGCCAGGCCCGCGACGCCGCCGCCGAGCACCACGGCGGGAGCCCCGCCGGACACGGTCGTGACCGACACGGGCGGGACGATAGACGATCGTGCCGGGCGGTGCGACGGCGCGCCGACCTTGCATCGACGGCGGCAAAGCCCGACCACCGCCGTATGGCGTCCGGCGATCCGGTGTCGCTGCATTGGTTCACCTCCGATCTGCGGCTCGACGACAATCCCGCGCTGGCGGCCGCCGCGGGCGCGGTCGCCGGCGCCTTCGTGCTGGTGCCGGCGGTGCTCGCGCGCCACGCCGCCGCGCGCCGCCGGATCGCCTTCCTGCACGCGACGCTGCGCGCGCTGGACGCCGCATTGCGGGCGCGCGGCACGCGTCTCGTCGTGCTCGAGGGCGATCCCGCCGCCGTGCTGCCGCCGCTCGCCGCGCGCCTCGGGGCGACGGTGCTGACGTATGCCGCGAGCCACGAGCCGGCGGCGCGGGCGCGCGCAGGCCGCGTCGCCCGCGCGCTCGAGCGCGACGGCGTCACGGTGCGCGCGGCGGAGGCCGCCCTCGTGCAGCCGGCCGGCTCCGTGCGCAGCGGAGCGGCGGCGCGTATCGCGTCTACTCGGCGTTCGCGCGCACCTGGGCCGAGCTGCCCGTGCCGGCGGCGGTGCGGGCACCGGCGCGCTGGGTGCCCGCGGCGGCGCTCCGTGGGGTCGGTCGCGACCTGCCCGAGCCCGCCCCCGCGTTCGTGCTCCCGCCCGCCGGTGAAGCGGCGGCGCGCCAGCGCCTCGCCGACTTCCTCGCGCACCAGGTGGCGGCCTATCCCGCGGCGCGCGACCTCCCGGCGCTGGATGCGACCTCGCACCTCTCGCCGCATCTGCGCTGGGGGACGCTGGGCGGCGCCGAGGCGGTGCGCCGCGCCCGCGCCGCGGCGGCGCGCGATCCCTCCCGCGCCGCCGGCGTACGCGTGTGGGTGCGCGAGCTCGCCTGGCGCGACTTCTTCGCCCACCTCCTGCACGCCGAGCCGGGCGTCGTCCACACGCCGCTGCGCCCGCTCGCGATCCGCTGGCGCCGCGACGAGGCGGCGCTGCGCCGCTGGCGCGAGGGGACGACGGGCGTCCCGCTCGTCGACGCCGGCATGCGCGAGCTGACCGCGACCGGCTTCATGCACAACCGCGTGCGTATGATCGTGGCGTCGTTCCTCACGCGCCACCTGCTCCTCGACTGGCGCCTGGGCGAGGCGCACTTCATGGCCGAGCTGCTCGACGGCCAGCTCGCCCAGAACGACGGCAACTGGCAGTGGGTCGCCGGCACCGGCGCCGACGCGCAGCCGTTCCACCGCATCTTCTCGCCCACCCGCCAGGGCGAGCGCTTCGATCCCGACGGCGCCTACGTGCGTCGCTGGGTGCCGGAGCTGTCGCGGGTCGCGGGCGGGCGCGTCCACGCGCCGTGGGCGTTGCCGCCGCTCGAGCGCCGCGGCCTCTGTCCCGACTATCCGTCGCCGGTCGTCGATCTGGCCGAGGGCCGGGCGCGCGCGCTGGCGGCGTTCGAGCAGGCGCGGGCGCGGCGCGGGCGTTGAACGAAACGGTGGGACTTGCCCCCGCGGCTCGGGGTAGACTCGGGCCGATGCAGCGCTTCGAAGACCTTCTCCGCGGGTTCGCCCGCTTCCGCACCAAGCACTGGGCCGAGCCGCGCTTCCGCGACCTCGTCGAGCACGGCCAGCAACCCGCGATGCTCGCCATCGGCTGCTCCGACTCGCGCGTCGACCTGGCGCTGCTCTTCGACACCGCGCCGGGCGACCTCTTCACGATCCGCAACGTCGCCAACATCGTGCCGCCGCACGCGCCCGACGCCAAGCTGCACGGCGTCTCCTCGGCGATCGAGTTCGCGGTGACGCAGCTGAAGGTGCGGCACGTCGTCGTCGTCGGGCACTCGGGCTGCGGCGGCATCCGCGCGCTGGTCGAGGGACGGCCGCTCGACACCACGCTCTACCTCGACCGCTGGGTGCACATCGCGGAGGACGCGCTCCGCGGGCTGCCCGACGGCACGCTCGCCGAACGCTGCACCGCGTGCGAGCGCGCCAACGTCGCGCTCTCCATCGAGCGCCTGCGAACCTTCCCGTTCGTCGCCGAGGCGCTCGCGGCCGGCACGCTGTCGCTGCACGGGCTGTGGGTCGACCTGCCGGGGGGACGCCTGCACCGCCTCGGAACGGACGGCTGGGACGAGGCGGGATGAGCGGCGCGCTCAAGTCGTTCGACCGCGTCGTCGACTGCTACGACGCGACCCGCGCGATGCCCGCCGACGCGGCCGTGCGGGTGACGGACGGGCTCGCCGCGGCGGTGCGCACCGTCGCGGAGTCGCCGCGCGTGCTCGAGGTCGGCGTCGGCACGGGCCGCATCGCCATTCCGCTGCGGCGCGCGGGCGTACGCGTCGCCGGCATCGACATCGGCCGCGCCATGCTGGCGCGCCTGCACGCGCACGATCCGACGGTGCCGGCGGCGATCGCGCTGGCGTCGCAGCTGCCCTTCCACGACGCCACCTTCGACGCCGCGCTGTTCGTGCACGTGCTGCACCTCGTCCCGGACGCGGCGGCGGCGCTCGCGGCCGCCCGCGCCGCGGTGCGCCCCGGCGGCATCATCATCCGCGGCCACACGCGGTACGACGACAGCCCGCGCCGCACGATCCATCGGCGCGGCAAGGAGATCGTCGCCGAGCTGCTCGGCCGCGCGCCGGAGCGGCGAGCGCCGCACGAGATCGCCGCGGTGAGCTTCGACGCCGCGGCACGGGCACTCGGCGTCGCGCCCGAGGTGACGGAGCTGGCGCGCTGGCGCGAGGCGACGACGGCCCGCGAGGCGCTCGACGCGCTGTCGCGCCGCCTCTACTCGGACACCTGGGACATCCCCGACGCGGTGATGCCCGAGCTGCTCGCGCGGCTGACGCCCGAGGCGGAAGCGCTCGGCGGCGCGCTCGACGCGCTGCTCGTCTCGGGGGTCGCGTTCGAGATGGCGGTGCTGCGCCTGCCGGGCTGAGGCTCGCTCAGGCGACGCACGCGCGCAGCGGCAGCACGCGCATGGGCTGCACGCGGCGGCTCAGCGGGTCGATCATGAGGCCGAGCGTCTCGAGCCTGACCATGCCGAGCAGCGGGGCGTCGTCGCCCTCGCCGAGCACGGCCGGGGAGACCGCCGTTCGTCCGGCGATCTCGAAGCGGCACTCGCCCCAGCTGCCGCGAGATCCCGGTGCCGTCGGCGAGCGCGAACTCCTCCCGCCGCATGGGCTGGAGGCCCATCGCCTGCCAGACGGCTTCGGGGAGGACGGTGTAGATCGCACCGGTGCGAGGAGCATCGGCAGCTCGACGGTCTCATCCGGCGCCGCGAGCGGCGCGATCTTCACGCCGACACGGGTCATCCCCATGGCCCGCGACCCTACGCCGGCCCGGCGGACGCGTCGACCCGCTGCGGATGCCTTGTCCCGCACGATCACGAGATGGCGCCCGACTCCTTCAGCGCCGCCAGCTCCTCCCACGACAGCCCCAGGGACAGCAGCACCTCCTCGGTGTGCTGCCCGCAGTCCGGCGCCGGGGCGAGCGTCGGCCGGTGCTCGTCGAACTGCACCGGATTGGCGACCAGCGTGAAGCGCGTGCCGTCGCCGCGGTCGACCTCGGGCAGGTAGCCGTTGGCGATCGCCTGCGCATCCTGGCCGATCTCCTTCGCCGTCAGCATCGGCGCCCACACGCCTTCGACGTCGGCCAGGCGTACGCGCCACTCGGCGAGCGTCTTCGCGGCGAACGTCTTCGCCAGCTCGGCGACGCACTCCTGGCGGTTCATGAAGCGGGCCATGCCGCTCGCGAACCTCTCGTCGGCGATCATGTCGTCGCGGCCGATGTGGGTGCAGAGGTCGGCCCAGAATCTGTCGGGCTGGAGCATGGAGAGGAACAGCCAGCGGCCGTCCTGCGTCGCGTAGCTGTTGACGATCGGGTTCGGCGCCTCGGTGCGCGGGAACTTCGGCATCTCCTGCTCGGTGAGCTTGGCCATGACGATGTCGGGCGCCAGGATCCACATCGCCGTGCCGAGCAGCGAGACGTCGACCACGGGCGGCGCCCCGCCGCGCTCGCGGTGGAGGAGGGCGGCGGCGATGCCGCCGGCGACGGTCATGCCGCCGGCCGAGTCGCCGAAGGCGGCGCGCTGCATGATCGGCGCCTCGGCGCCGGGCGGCGTCAGCGCGTGGCCGATGCCGCCGCGCGACCAGAACGACGCCGCGTCGTAGCCGCCCTTCTCGGCGTCGGGGCCCTGCGCGCCCTGGCCGTGGCCGCGCACGTAGACGATGCGCGGGTTCACCGCGCGGACGTCGTCGACGTCGATGCCGAGGCGGCGGCGCGCCGGCGGCAGGAAGTTGGTGAGGAAGACGTCGGCGGTGGCGACCAGCTTCATGAGCGCGTCGCGGCCGCCCGGGGTGGCGATGTCGATGCCGACGCTGCGCTTCCCGCGGTTCGACTGCTCCATCATGAAGTTCACCCCGCCGGTGTCGGGAAAGAACCCGGAGGTGACGAGCCCGCGCTGCGGGTCCCCCATGACGGGATGCTCGACCTTGATGACGTCGGCGCCCCAGTCGGCGAGGACGGCGCCCGCCGACGGTACGAACCACCACTGCGCGACTTCGACGACCCGGATGCCCGCGAGGACCTGGCTCATGCGGCGGGTCGCTAGCACGCGGCCGCCGCGGCGGGGAAGCCGCGCCGCGGCGGCCGTGCCGCGCGCGGCTCAGCCGCCGAGGAAGCCCTTCTCCTCGGCGATGCAGGCCGCGAACGAGGGGCGCGCCTGCATCGCGTCGAGGTGCTTCGCGAGCTTCGGGTAGCGCTTCGGGTCGACGTCGTAGCCGGCGTGGCGCAGGTTGGTGAGCGGCGAGGCGACGGCGACGTCGGCGATGGTGAGGGCGTCGCCGACGAAGTGGCCGCTGCCGCCGAGCTGGCCCTCGAGGTACTCGAGGCGCGGGGGCAGCTGCTCGGCGAAGGCCTGGTCGGCGCGGGCACGGTCGGGCTCCTTGCCCATGAAGCGCGGGTTCACGACCAGGTTGAAGAAGATCGGCAGCCCGATGCTCTCGACCAGGCCGGTGTCGGCGAACTCCTCGATCCACAGCGCGCGGGCGTGGTCGTAGGGGTCCTGCGGGTACAGCGCCGGCGTCGGGTGCGTGCGCTCGACGTAGGTGCAGATGATCGAGGAATCGCAGAGCGTGCGCTCGCCGTCCTTGAAGGCCGGGATCTTGCCGAGCGGGCTCATGGTCTTCCAGTCCGGCGGCGCCTGCGGGCCGAACACCGGGACCAGGTCGTAGGGGATCTGCTTCTCCGCGAGGACCACGCGGACCTTGCGGACGAAGGGCGAGAGACCGACGCCGAAGACGGTAGGCATGTGCGCGGATTGCTCCGCGATCCCCGCCGAGTCAACGATCGATCCCCGTTTGTAGAGTCGTCCGAGGGGCATCCGGCCCCGGACCGCTGCGGCAAGGGCTGCGATCGGGCACGGAAGCTGCTGAGGTGGGCATGCCGACCGTTCTCCTCATCGACGACGACCCCGAGAGCGCGCGACGCGTGTCCTCCGAGCTGGAGCATCGCCGACTGGACGTTCTGCGCGTCCGCTCGCTCGCCGCCGCCCGCCCGCTCCTCGCCCGCGGTCGCTTCGATCTCGTCGTGTGCAACCTCTTCATGCCCCAGAAGGACGGGCTCGACGCCGTGCGCGAGATCCGCGAGCACGACGCCGACCTGCCGGTCGTCGGCCTCTGCGGCGGGCCGTCGTGGAGCGGCCCGTCGCAGCACGAGGCCTCGGAGGGGCCGCTGGCGAACGACGTGGTCGCGCTGGCGCTCGACCTCGGGGCCACGGCCGTCGTCGGCGCTCCGTTCGACTGGCTCGAATTCGCGCGGGCGGTGGAGGCGGCGCTGCGCGGCGAGGGGGCGCCGTTGCGCCGGACCGGCACCCGGTAGAACGTCGGCGGGTGGATCCGTCCGCCTGCCGTCACGCCCCCGCCACGACGCGCAACCGCGACCCGCTGCTCGCGGTCCTGCGTCGCCTGCTGCCGCCCGCCGGCACCGTCGTCGAGATCGCGAGCGGGACGGGGGAGCACGCCGCCTGGTTCGCGGCCGCGCTGCCGGGCCTCGTCTGGCAGCCGAGCGATCCCGATCCCGAGGCCCGTGCGAGCGTCGCCGCCTGGTGCGACGGGCTCGCGAACGTGCGGCCGCCGCTCGCGCTCGACGCGCGGGCGCCCGACACCTGGCCGGTCGCCGCCGCGGACGCGCTCCTCTGCGTGAACATGATCCACATCGCGCCGTGGGCCGCGTGCGAGGGGCTCGTCGCCGGGGCGGGACGCCTGCTTCCGGCCGGCGCCCCGCTGGTCCTCTACGGACCCTACCGCGTCGGCGGCGCGCACACCGCGCCCAGCAACGCCGCCTTCGACGCCGATCTGCGCGCGCGCAACCCGGCCTGGGGCGTGCGCGATCTCGACGACGTGGTCGCGGCCGCGGCGCCGCACGGGCTGCGGCTCGAGGAGACCGTCGCCATGCCGGCGAACAACCTCACCGTCGTGCTGCGTCGCGCGTGACGGCTCAGTTCGCGGCGCGGTCGAGCGCCAGACTCGCCTGGCTGCAGAACAGCTGCACGAGATGCATGTCGGCCGTCGATGCGGCCGGCGGCTGCGTGCGGCCCGCGACGAGGACGCCGATGGCCCGCCCGCGCACGACGAGGGGCAGGGCCAGGAACGACGTCACCGCCGACAGGGCCGGCGTCGGCGTGCCGCTGCCGAGGCACGGCTTCGAGCCCAGCACGCACTCGGCGAGGACGCCGGCGTCGGGACGCAGCGGCACGTCGAGAGCCGCGAGCCAGCGCTTCACGTCCTCGCCGTAGCCGAGGCGGCCGACGAGACGGTCGCGCCCGGCGTTCAGCAGCGCGAAGAAGACGACGTCCCAGCGGCCGGCGCGCGCGACGCCTTCCAGCACCATGGCGAGGGTCTCGTTGATGTCGTCGTGCTCGACGATGGCGCGCGTGATCTCGGAGATGATCGAGAGCGCCGCCTGGAGGTTGGCGGCCGGCGCGTCGGCAGGCACGTCGCTCGGGGACGCGGCCGGATCGTCGGGCTCGAGGCCGAAGAGCGGCGCCTGATGGCGGAAGGCGTCGCGCGCGCTGCGGGCGGCGTCGAGGAACGGCTCGGGGGCGAGGCCGAAGAGGTTCTGGAAGCGCTTCAGCACCGAGGCGCCGACCTCCGCACCCATCTCGCCCTGCGGCGCCGTGAAGTCGGACGCCAGGTTCACGATCGCGAGCAGGCGGCCCTCGTCGGAGCGCGTCGCCAGGCGCTCGCGCTCCGACGGCGTCTCGCGGAAGTACTCCGCGAACGCGGGGGGGAAGCGCCACTTCTCGAGCACGCCCGCGGCGAGCGCCGTCGGCGGCACGCCGAGCACCTCGGTGGCGGCGTCCTCGATGCGCAGCCCGCGCCGGCGCGCGAGCCGCTGCGCCTTCTCGAAGTCGTCCGGGAAGTGGGTCGCCACCCACAGCATGCCCCAGTCGGCGAACAGGCCGAGCAGGTACGCCTCTTCGGGCATCGGATAGCCGACCTTCGCGGACAGCGCCTGCGCCAGCAGGCCGCAGTACAGCGAGCGGCGCAGGCCCTCGCGGATGTACTCGCTGGTCTGGCCGCGCTTCACGAGATCCTCGAGCAGGAGGAGCCCGGTCGTGACGTCGCGGATGGTCTCGAAGCCGAGGATGATCACCGCGCGCGTCACCGTGGAGATCGGCTCCGTCTGGTGCCGGTAGTACGCCGAGTTGACGACGCGCAGCACCTTCGACGAGAGGCCCGGGTCCTTCAGGATGATGCGTACGACGTCGAGCGCCGCGCAGTTGTCCTTCTGCACGGCGGCGTGGATCTGGCGGATGATCTGCGCGTGCGCGGGAAAATCGGAGCCGCTGCCGGCGCGGGTCAGCAGGCTGTGGAGACGGCCGTCGGTGTGATCGCCGGGAGCTGGCATGGGGCGGGATGGTCAGGGCGTATATCGGCACCCGGATGGATGGACTTGAGTCGGCCGGGTCGGGCGGGAATGACGGCCCGCATGCTGGACCTCACCCGCGACGGCGACGTCTCCATCCTGCGGCTCGACGGCGGCGAGAACCGCTTCACGCCCCCGCTGATGGAGGCGCTGGAGCGGGCGCTGGACGCGATCGAGGGCGGCGCCGGCCCGGCTGCGGTCGTCCTCACCGGGACCGGCAAATTCTTCTCCAACGGCCTCGACCTCGAGGAGATGATGCGCGCCGGCCAGGAGGGCGCGACCGCCTACGTCGGCCGCGTGCTCGGCATCGTCGGACGCCTCTTCACCTGTCCGGCGCCCACGGTCGCGGTGGTGAACGGGCACGCGTTCGGCGCCGGCGCGCTGCTCGCCCTCGCCGCCGACGTCCAGCTGATGCGCGCCGACCGCGGCTACTTCTGCATGCCCGAGGTCGACCTCGAGGTCGCGTTCCATCCCGGCATGGCCGCGCTGCTGCTGGCGCGCGTGCCGGCACGGGTGGCGCACGACCTCGTCGTCACCGGGGCGCGGATCGGCGGCGCCGAGGCGGCGGCGCGCGGCGTCGTCGACGAGGCGCTCGACGAGGCGGCGCTGCTGCCGCGTGCCATCGCGATCGCCGCGGCGCGGGCGTCGAAGGCAGGTCCCGCCATGGGCGTGCTGAAGAGGAGCCTCTACCCGCAGGTGGTGGAGGCGCTGGCGCGGCCGCTCGCGCTCGGCTGATCAGCCGGCGACGCCGCCGCGCACGAGGCGCAGCCGGCGGCGCTGGCGCCGGCGTGCCGCGGCCGGGCCGGTGCTGCGGCCGTACCACCACACGGTCGCCGCGATCGCGCCGATGATGCCGAAGGGGAGCAGCGAGAGCCCGACGGCGGTCGCGAGGTAGGCGCCGAGCACGTCGTCGCCCAGCGTCTGATAGCAGCCGGGGCAGGCGATGGCGGCCGGCGCGGCCACCAGCACGAGCCCGCCCGCCGTCGCCGCAGCACGCATGGTCACAGGTATACCAGCGTGAAGAGGAGCGGCCATATCCCCACGACGAAGTACCAGAACAGCGCCGCGGCATCGACGCCGTCGTGGCTCGTCGCCCGGTAGCGACCCGCGCGGGCGCGCCACCAGACGAAGAGGAGCAGCGCGATGCCGCCGAGCACGTGCGCGCCGTGCGTCGCGATGACGGTGTAGAACACCGCTCCGTACAGGTTCGCCGTGGCGTCGAGCCCGAACGCCAGCATGCGGATCCACTCGGTGCCCTGGACGAGCACGAACACCGCACCGAGCGTGACGGTGACGCCGAGCCACTGCGCGAGCCCGTGGCGGTCGTCGGCGCGGACGGCGCGTTGCGCGCGCCACATCGTCCACGCGCTCGCGAACAGGACGAGGGTGTTCGCCAGCGTGAGCCCCATCGGCAGGCGGGGCTGTCCCGGCGGCGGCCAGCCGCCCGCGCCGGCGCGCAGCACGAGAAAGGCGCTGATGAGCGCGGCGAAGAACATCACCTCGCTGCCGATGAAGACGAGCGTCCCGAAGACGATGCTCGGGATGCCCGGCCGCTCGGCGGGAGGCGGAGCCGGCTCGCCCGGGCGGCCGCGGCGCAGGCGGGGAGTGGCGCGCGTCGCCATGGCTCAACGGTACGCCACGTCGGGCAGCAGGACGACCCCGAGGACGATCGCCAGCACGACGGGTACGAGCGCGACCGCGTAGAGCATCGCCGGCTGACCCTTCAGGTGCATGTAGTGGCGCGCGACGAGGAACGCCTTCACCGCCGCGATGCCCATGAGGATCGCGGTGATCAGCTCGTGCGACAGCGGCAGCAGGAAGAGCGCGAGACCGGCGCCCACGAGGACGACCAGCCAGACCCAGACGGCGAGGGGGCTCGTCACGACAGGTAGAGGAGGGGGAAGAGGAAGATCCACACGAGGTCGACGAAGTGCCAGTACAGGCCGACGTACTCGACCCGGTGTCGCAGCGCCGCGGCGCCCGGCCGGCCGAGGCCGATCCACAGCCACGCCAGCGCGACGATGCCGCCCAGGACGTGCAGGCCGTGCAGCCCGGTCATGAGGTAGTAGTACGACCAGAACGCGCCGCTCCACGGCGCATGGCCCGCGCGCAGCTCGAGCAAGTACTCGACCGCCTTCAGCCCGAGGAAGCCGAGGCCGAGGCCGATGGTCGCGACCAGGAAGCGGCGCGTGCGCGCGGTCGTCGCGTCGCGCTCGGCCTGGAGCGCGAGCACGACCGTGAGGCTGCTGGTCAGGAGGAGCAGCGTGTTCACCGCGGCGATGCGCGCGTTCACGTGGGCGCGCTCCGCGCCCCAGCCGCCGGCCGCGATGCGGTTCACGACGTAGGTGATCATGAGCGCGCCGAAGACCATCACCTCGGAGGCGAGGAACCACCACATGCCCGCACGTCCGAGCGGCATGCGCGCGAAGGCGCCGCCCTCGACGTCGCGCCGCTCCGCGGCGGCGGGGGCGCTCACCGGCCGCCTCCGGCGGGGGCGTGCTGCGGCAGCCAGTCCTCGGCGTAGCCGGGCGGCGAGTACTCGTACGGATCGCGGTGCACCGCGGGCGGCGCGGCGAAGTTGCCGTGCGGCGGCGGCGACGTCGTCGCCCACTCGAGCGTGTTCGCCTGCCACGGGTTGTCGGGCGCCTGCCGGCCGCGCAGGAGCGTCCAGACGACGTTCACCAGCAGGAGGACCTGCGCGAGCATGAGGACGATCGCCGCCCTGGTGACGAGCGCGTGCTGGCCCATGAACGGCTGCAGGAAGTCGTACTGGGTCGGATCGTAGATGCGCCGCATGTGGCCCGCGGTCCCGACCAGGAAGAGCGGGACGAAGACGACGTTGAAGCTGACGAACGTGATCCAGAAGTGCAGCTTGCCGAGCGGCTCGTTCAGCAGACGGCCGAACATCTTCGGGAACCAGTAGTAGAGCCCGGCGAGCCCGCCGAAGATCACCGCGGGGAACAGCGTGTAGTGGAAGTGCGCGACCACGAAGTAGGTGTCGTGCAGGTAGACGTCGACCGCCGCCGAGCCGAGGAAGATGCCGGTGACGCCGCCGACGAGGAAGGTCGCGAGGCCGCCCAGCGCGAACAGCATCGGCGTCGCGAGCTGGATCGCGCCGCCCCACAGCGTCGCCAGCATCGCGCCCACCATGACGGCGAACGGCACGGAGATGAGGATGGTGGTGATGGTGAACGGGTTGGCGAGCCGCGGGTCGATGCCCGAGACGAACATGTGGTGTGCCCAGACGATGAAGCTGAGCGCGCCGGCGACGATCACCGACCAGACCACGGCGCGATAGGCGAAGAACGGCTTGCGCGCGAAGACGGGCAGGATCTCCATGAAGATGCCGAACCCCGGCAGCATGATGACGTAGACCTCGGGGTGGCCGAAGAACCAGAAGAGGTGCTGCCAGAGCAGCGCGTCGCCGCCGCGCCCGGGCAGGAAGAACGCCGTGCCGAGCGTGCGGTCGGCGAACAGCATGAGGCAGGCGGCGACGAGCGGCCCCACCGACAGGAGGAACAGCACCGCCGCCACGAGCTGCATCCACACCAGCAGCGGCAGGCGCCAGAGCGTCATGCCGGGCGCGCGCATGTTGACCACGGTGGTGAGGAAGTTGACGCCGCCCATGAGGAACGATGCGAACTCGAGCGCCAGCGCGACCAGCCACAGGTCGATGCCGAGGCCCACGCCCGTGTAGGCCGCGTCGGCGGACAGCGGCGCGTAGCTCGTCCAGCCCGCCGACGCCGCGCCGCCCGGGACGAAGAACGACGCCAGCAGGACGACCGACGCCAGCGCCAGCGTCCACACCGAGAGGCGGTTGAGACGCGGGAACGCCATGTCCGGCGCGCCCACCATGAGCGGCAGGAGGAAGTTGCCGAAGGCGCCGAGCAGGATCGGCATGGCGACGAAGAACACCATGATGGTGCCGTGCATCGTTACCAGCGCGTTGTAGACCTCGGGCGGGACGATGCCGTCGAACATCGTCGGCTGCGGCACCCAGCCGAAGCCGGGCACGGCGGTCTCCGGCCACGCCAGCTGCCAGCGGATCATGTAGGCGAGGAGCCCGCCGATCACCGCCATCAGCACGCCGATCGCGAGGTACTGCTTGCCGATCGTCTTGTGGTCGAGCGAGAAGACCCACGTCGTCCAGAAGCCCTGCGGCGCGGCGGGCGTGCCCGCCGGGGCGGCGCCGTGGGAATGCGTCGCATGGCTCACGAGCCGCCCCCCGCCGGGGCGGCGGCCGCCTGCGGCCACTGCTCCTGCGTCCAGAGGTCCCATTCCTCGGGCGTGTGGACGATGAGGAATCCGCGCATCGTGTAGTGCCCGAAGCCGCACAGCTCGGCGCACGGCAGCTCGAAGCGTCCCGGCCGCGTGGCGTTGAACCAGCCGCGGATCGTGCGTCCCGGGAGCACGTCCTGCTTCAGCCGCAGCACGGGGACGAAGAAGCTGTGCACGACGTCCGCCGACTCGAGCGTGAAGACGACGTCGCGGTCCTGCGGGACGTGCAGCTCGTTGTCGAGCTGCTTGTCGTCGGCGGTGCCGAAGACGCCGTCGGGGCCGGGATAGGTGAACTGCCAGTTGAACTGCTTCGCGAGCACCTGCACCCGGAACGCGTTCGCGGCCGGCACGTGCTGCTTCACGTTGGCCCACACCGGCGCGCTGCGCAGGTCGATCCAGAAGTCGAGCCCGAGCACGACCGCCGTCGGGATCAGGATCCACGCCAGCTGTCCCCAGGTGTCGCCGCGGAAGTAGAGCGCGCGGCGCCCGGGGCGGCGTCGGAACCACAGCAGGGAGAGCAGGATCAGGCCCTCCGTCACGAGGAACCACGGCGCGACGCACCAGTAGATGAGCGCGTAGACCGAGTCGATGTCGGCTCCGTACGTGGAGATGTTCTCCGGGAGCCACGAGAGCATCACGTCCTCCTGCGAGACCGGCCGCGAAACCGCGCGGGCGGATACCACGGGCCCTGCGGAGGTTCCAGCGATCCCACGGCGACCGGGATGCCCCCGGGCCGGCGCTAACGGAAGCCGAGGGCGTCGGCGGCGGCTTCGCCGCTGCGTACGCAGTCGGGGATGCCGACGCCGCGATAGGCCGCCCCCGCGAGCGCCAGCCCCGGCAGCGTCGCGAGGCGGGCCTCGAGGGCGGCGACGCGGTCGAGATGGCCGACGGCGTACTGCGGCATCGCGCGCCGGTGGCGCGCCACCCGGGTGAGCACGGGCTCGATGGGGACGCGCAGCAGCGCCTCGAGCTCCCCCCGCGCCGTGGCGACGAGGGTCGCGTCGTCGGCGTCGACGATGCCGGGATCGCGCGCCCCGCCGACGAACGCGCGCAGCAGCTCGTAGCCGTCGGGCGCCCGCCCGGCCCACTTGCGGCTCGCGAACGTGCAGGCGACGAGCCGCCGGCCCTCGGCGAAGGGCACCACGAAGCCGAAGCCGCGCAGCGCGTCGCGCACGGGCCCGGCGCGCACCGCGAACGTGACCGTCGCCGACGAGGCGTAGTCGATGGCGGCGAGGTCGGCGGCGAGGCTCGCGTCGAGCGGGGCGAGGAGCGGCGCCGCCGCCCACGCCGGGACGGCGACGATCACCGCGTCGGTCTCGACGACGGCGTCGGCGAGGTGCACGCGCCAGCCGGCCACGCCCGGCTCGAGCCCGCGCACGGGCGTGCGGAGGTGCAGCGCGCCGGGCGGCAGGCGTGCGACCAGCGCGTCGACCAAGCCGCCCATGCCGTCGCGATGGCTCGCGAAGAGCCCGTAGCGTGCACCGGCGGCGTCGCGCGCGTCGGCGGCGTGGCGAAGCCCGTGGATGACGCTGCCGTGCACGCGCTCCATCTCCTGGAAGCGCGGCATCGTCGCGGCGAGCGACAGCCGGTCCGGGTCGGCGGTGTAGATGCCGGAGACAAGCGGATCGACGACCCGCTCGAGCGCCTCGCGCCCGAGCCGGCGGCGGACGAAGGCGCCGAGGCTCTCGTCGCGGACCGGGTGCGCGGGCAGGATGAGGTCGAGCGCCATGCGCAGCTTCCCGGCCCACGAGAAGAGCGGCGAGGTGACGAGCGGCCACGGCGCCGTCGGCGCCATCATGAGGAAGCCCTCGGGCAGCGGGGCGAGACGGCCGTCGCGCACCACCCACGTGCGGCGCTCGCCGGGTCGGGTGGCGATCAGCGCGTCGGCGAAGCCGAGCCGCTCGCACAGCGCCAGCGCCCACGGCTTGTCGGTGATGAACGTGTCGGGGCCGAGCTCGATCGCGAAGCCGTCGACGTGCTCCGTGCCGATGGGGCCGCCGGCACGGGGGCCGGCTTCGTAGAGCACGACCTCGACGTCGCGCGCCGGGCGCGCGAGCAGGCGGTGGGCGGCGGCGAGCCCGGCGACGCCGGCCCCCACCACGACCACCCGGCGCGTCACCCGCGGCTGCTCCGCACGACGTCCGCGAGCATGCGCACGAAGTGCGGATGGTCGTTCGGCGTCGACGCGCGCACCAGCGTGACGCCGGCGGCGCGCGCCGTCTTCTGCGCGGCCACGTCGAGGTCGTAGAGCACCTCGACGTGGTCGCACACGAAGCCGATCGGCGCGACGACCAGGTGTCGCACGCCGTCGGCGCCCAGCTCGCGAATGACGTCCTCGACGTCGGGCTCGAGCCACGGGTCGCGCGGGTTGCCGCTGCGGCTCTGCCACGCGAGCCGCCACGGCCGGCCGCCGAGGGCCGCCGTCACCGCCGCGGCGCTGGCCTGGATCTCCTGCACGTAGGGCGACGCCGCCGCGGCCGCGAGCGGGATGCTGTGGGCCGTGAAGACGAGCGGCGCGCCGGCGGGCACGGCCGCGAGCGCCGCCCCGACCATGTCGACCCAGGCGGCGACGAAGTCGGGATGGACGTGCCAGCTCGGCGCCCAGGTGAAACGCGGCGCGCGCCCGCCGAGCGCCGTGCAGCCGGCGGCGACGGCCTCGACGTAGCGCTCGCGGCTGGCCTCGCTCGCGTGCGGCGACAGGATCAGACCGAGCGCGTCGCCGACGCCGTCGCGCGCCATCTCGGCGACGACGTCGGCGAGATACGGGGCCCAGTTGCGCATGCCGACGTAGACGGGGACGCCGGGCAGCCGCGCGCGCAGCGCGTCGGCCTGGCGGAACGTGAGCGCGTTCAGGGGCGAGCGACCGCCGATCTCCTCGTAGTGCCGGACCACCGCCTCGAGCCGTGCCGGCGGGATCGGCCGCCCGCGGGTGACGTTGGCGAGGAAGGGACGGATCTCGTCGGGACGGGTCGGGCCGCCGAAGGCGATCAGCAGGACCGCGGGTGCGGGCATCAGGCCCGCGAGGATAGCTCGTGGACGGCGTCGACGCAGGCGCGCACGTGGTCGACCGGCGTCTGCTGGAGCACCCCGTGGCCCAGGTTGAAGACGTGGCCGCGGCGCCCGCCGGCCTGGCCGAGGACCGCGGCGACGCGGCGGCGGATCTCGGGGATCGGCGCCAGCAGGGCGACCGGATCGAGGTTGCCCTGGACGCCGATGTCGTCGCCCAGCCGCGCCCAGGCGGCGTCGAGGTCGACGCGCCAGTCGAGCCCGATGACGTCGCCGCCCGCGGCGCGCTGGCACTCGAGCAGGCCCGCGGTGCCGGTGCCGAAGTGGATCACCGGCACGCCGGGCCGCAGCGCTCCGACGATGGCGCGCACGTGCGGCAGGACGTGGGCGCGATAGTCGTCGGGGGCGAGGCAGCCGACCCAGCTGTCGAACAGCTGCACCGCCTGCGCGCCGGCGTCGATCTGCAGGTTCAGGTAGGCGGCGAGGGCGCGCGCGAGCTTCTCCATGAGCGCGCGCCAGGCGCCGGGGTCGGACTGCATGAGGCCCTTCGTCCGCAGCCAGTCGCGCGAGCCGCCGCCCTCGACGAGGTACGACGCCAGCGTGAAGGGCGCCGCCGCGAAGCCGATGAGCGGCACCTTGAGCGCCGCGCGCGCGGCCCGCACCGTGTCGGCGACGTAGGCCATGGCGGCGACGTCGAGCTCGGGCAGGGCGTCGATCGCGGCCGCGTCGCGCACGGGACGGTGGATCACCGGGCCGTCGCCGGCGGCGAACTCGAGGCCGACGCCGAGCGGCTCCAGGACGAGCAGGATGTCGGCGAACAGGATCGCCGCGTCGACGCCGAGCTGCTCGGCGGCCATCACCGTCACCTCGGCGGCGACCTCGGGCGTCTTGCACAGCTCGAGGAACCCGAGCCGGGCGCGGATGGCGCGATACTCCGGCTGGTAGCGCCCGGCCTGCCGCATCAGCCAGACGGGCGTGTGCGCGGTGGGCTCGCGCCGGCAGGCGGCGAGGAACGGCGCGGCGCCCATCACGCGGCGCCCGACTGGAGCCGTCGTGCGCGCACCCGCTCGACGATCGAGAGGATGAGGCGTCCGTACCAGGCGAGCGCCTCGAGCTCCTCGGGCGGCAGCTGCTCGCCGTGCTCGAGCGCGATGGCCTCCCATCGGGGATGGACGCCGGGCGACTGGCGGAGCACCGCGTGTGCGAGCGTGGCGATGCGCCGCATGGCCTCGCCGATCTCCCCGACGCTGGTGTACGTCGGCTCCCGGGTCGCGACGCGGGAGTAGATCCGGGCGTTCGGGTTCGGATGCGTGACGCGGAACCCCATGGCGCCGTCCGCGCCGCTCTCGGAGGCGACGCGCATCGCCACCTCGCGCTCCAGCACCGCGAGCACGGTGCGCCGATCCTCGGGCGGGATCTGCGAGAACACCGCCATCCAGCGCGCCAGCAGCGGATCGTCGCGCAGCTCCCCGGCGATCGCGCTGGCGGCGTCCATCAGGGTGCTGAGCGCCTCGAAGGCGGGAACCAGATCGAGCGGCCGGGGGTCGCCCATGGGCGGCCCAAATCGTCCCTTCGCTCCGCCGCTGTCAAGGCTCGGGGTCGATGGCGTCGAGGAAGGCGATCATCTCGACATGGAAGCGGCGCAGGCTGGCCCGCTCGGCCGGCGGCAGGGCCGCGACGGCTTCGGCGATGGCGGTGCTCGTCTGCTCGGAGAGCGGATGGTCGTCCCAGCCGTGGACGATGCGCGCCGCACGCGCCGCCGCCTCCATGATCTCGCGCTTGCCCATCGGCCGGGTCGTCTCGGCCACGTCGAGGACGCGCAGGTAGAGCGTGGCGTTCGGGTTCGGGCCGAGGATGCGGTCGCCGGTGAGGGCGCCGTGCGTGCGGTCGATCAGCAGGCGCCGCTCGACCTCGCGCTCGAGCACGGTGACGATCGTCTCGCGGTCGCCGCTCGGCATGCGGGTGAAGACGTCGACCAGGCGCTTGAAGAACGTGTCGTCGACGACCTTGCGCAGGAGGCCGGCGGCGGCGGCGAGGACGTCCGCCAGGGTGGTGAGCTGTGTGGGCGTATCGGGGCGGGGTGACACGGGAGGCCCGCACCCTCGACGGGTCGGCCCCGTGCTGTCAAGCCGAGCTCGGAGGCTGGCGGCTCCCGGCCCGAGTGGCTACAGTCCGGCCGTGCGGCGAGCCCCGTGCCCCTCCTGCCGGCGCGACACCGCCTGGGACGCGAATTCCTGGCGGCCGTTCTGCTCGGAGCGCTGCAAGCTGCTCGATCTCTCGGCCTGGGCGTCGGAGCGCTATCGCATCGCCGGCGAGCCCGTGCCCGAGCCCCCCGACCGCGACGACGATCCCTCCCGCGACGCCTGACCGTGCCCGTCCATCCCACCGCCATCGTCGACCCGGGCGCGGAGATCGACCCGACGGCCGACATCGGGCCCTACGTCGTCATCGACGGGCCGGTGCGCATCGGCCCGCGCACACGCGTCATGGCCCACGCCTACCTCACCGGGCCGCGTACCGAGCTCGGCGCCGACAACGTCATCCATCCCGGCGCGGTCGTGGGCCACGAGCCGCAGGACCTGGCGTTCACCAATGCGCCGACCGGGCTGCGCCTGGGCGACCGCAACGTCGTGCGCGAGAACGCCGAGATCCACCGCGCCACGCAGCCCGACACCTGGACCATCGTCGGCGACGACAACTACCTCATGACCCGCGGCCACATCGCCCACAACTGCCGCATCGGCAACCGCACCATCGTCTGCAGCGGTGCGTTGGTGGCCGGGCATGCGGTGGTCGAGGACCAGGCCTTCGTGTCGGGCAACTGCGTCGTGCACCAGTACGTCCGCATCGGCCGCCTCGCGATCCTGCGCGGCCTCTCGCGCACCAGCCGCGACGTGCCGCCCTTCGCGATCATGGACGGCACCCACACGGTGCGGGGCGTCAACGCCGTCGGGCTGCGGCGCGCGGGTTTCGACGCGCCCCGCATCCGCGCCGTCCGCAACGCCTTCCGCATCCTCTTCCGCACGCGGGCGAACCTGCGCGATGCGCTGGCGCGGATCGAGGCCGAGGCGGTGTCGCCCGACGTCGACGAGCTGCTGCGCTTCATCCGGGCCTCGAAGCGGGGCATCGCCATGGGGGCGCCCCGCGGCGCGGTCCCGGCCGTCGACGACGCGGACTGATCGGTTCGGGCCGCCTTGCGCGGAAGGCGACCTTCTCTTAGGGTCCTTCCGCGCGCCCATGCTGAATCATCGCCGTTTCCTCGTCGGCGCCGCGCTCATCGCTGCGGCGGTCTCGTACCTGGTCTGGGCCGGCGTGCGATCGACGTCCACCTACTATTTCGAGATGGACGAGTTCGTGGAGCGACGCGCGAACCACGAGGGCGAGGATCTGCGCGTGAAGGGCTGGGTCCGCCACGGCACCGTGCAGTGGGACGCCCGCACCAACGCGCTGGCCTTCGAGCTGGCGCGCCAGGACGGCAGCGACGGCGTGCCGGTGGCGTTCGGCGGCATCCTGCCCGACATGTTCGCCGAGGGTCGCGAGGTGGTCGTCGAAGGCCACTGGGGCGGCGGCCGGATCGCCGCGCGTCAGATCATGACCAGCTGTCCGTCCAAGTACGAGGCCGAGCCGGGCGCCGACACCACCGCGCCGGCGCCGGCCCCACCCGGAGCCTGAACGCCCATGGCCGAGATCGGTCGACTCGCAATCTCGCTGGCGCTCCTGTGCGCCGTCTTCTCGATCGGACTCTCGGTGATCGGCGCCCGTCGCCGCCGCGGCGATCTCGTGCGCTCGGGTGAGCACGCGGCTTACGCCACCTTCGGCCTGGTCGCGCTCGCCACGGTGCTCCTGCTGCGCGCGCTGCTGGCGCAGGACTACTCGCTGGAATACGTCGCCGCGTACTCGTCGAGCACGCTGCCGACGAACTACAAGATCGCGGCGCTGTGGGGCGGACAGAAGGGCTCGCTGCTCTTCTGGGCCTTCGTGCTGACGCTCTTCACCACCGTCGTCGAGGTCCAGAACCGGGCGCGCAACCGCGAGCTGATGCCGTGGGTCACCGCCACGCTGATGATCGTGACCGCCTTCTTCCTCGGCCTCGTCACCTTCATCACCGACCCGTTCGAGCGCCTGCCGGTGCCCGCCACCGAGGGCGCCGATCTGAACCCGCTGCTCCAGAACTACTGGATGATGATCCACCCGCCGTCGCTCTACACGGGCTACGTCAGCGCCTCGGTGCCGTTCGCGTTCGCGATGGCCGCGCTGATCACCGGGCGGCTGGGCGACCAGTGGATCCGCACCACGCGGCGGTGGGCGCTGTTCTCGTGGTTCTTCCTGACGCTCGGCAACCTCTTCGGCGCCATGTGGGCCTACGAGGTGCTCGGCTGGGGCGGCTACTGGGCGTGGGACCCGGTCGAGAACGCCGCCTTCATGCCCTGGCTCGTCTCCACCGCGTATCTCCACTCGGTGATGATCCAGGAGAAGAAGGACATGCTCCGCGTCTGGAACATGGTCCTCGTGCTCCTCACCTTCACGCTGACCATCTTCGGCACCTTCCTCACACGCAGCGGCGTGATCTCGTCGGTGCACTCGTTCACGCAGTCGGGGCTCGGGCCGTACTTCATCGGCTTCCTGCTCGTCATCCTGCTCGGCGTCGGCGCGCTGGTCGCCTATCGGCTGCCGGAGCTGCGCACCGCCGGCACCATCGAGTCGTTCCTGTCGCGCGAGGCGGCGTTCCTCTTCAACAACCTGATCCTCGTCGGCATCGCCTTCGCCGTCTTCTGGGGCACGGTCTTCCCGGTCGTGTCCGAGTGGGTGCGCGGCGTGAAGATCACGGTGGGGCCGCCGTTCTTCAACCGCGTCAACGCGCCGCTCGGCATCGCGCTGCTCTTCCTCATGGGCGTGGGGCCGGTGATCGCGTGGCGGCGCGCGACGGCGAAGAACCTGTGGAAGGCGTTCGCCGGTCCGGTCGGCGTCGCGCTGGCGACGGGCGTGCTCTTCCTCGCGACCGGCATGCCCTTCGGCGCCGCGTGGCTGACGTTCGTGCTCGGCGTCTTCGCCACCGGCACCGTCGTGCAGGAGTTCTGGCGCGGCATGCGCGCCCGCCAGGCGCTGCTGCACGAGAGCGCGCCGCGGGCGCTGTCGCGCGTCGTCGGCAAGAACCGCCGGCGCTACGGCGGCTACATCATCCACCTCGGCATCGTGGCGATCTTCTTCGGCATCGCCGGCTCGAGCGCCTTCCGGCTCGAGAAGCAGCAGACCCTCAATACCGGCGAGCAGATGTCGATCGGCCGCTACGTGCTGCGCTACGACGGCGTCCAGTCGAAGGAGGACGGGCACCTCTCGCAGCTCGCCGCCGTGGTGACGGTGCTGGTCGACGGCAAGCCGATCGACGTGCTGCACCCCGAGAAGCGCTTCTACAAGAAGCCCAAGCAGCCGACGACCGAGGTCGCGAACCGCTCGACGCTGCGCGAAGACCTCTACCTCGTCCTCGGCTCGTACGACGACGCGACCAAGCTGGTCACGCTGCTCGCCTACGTGAACCCGCTCGTGGTGTGGATCTGGATCGGCGGGCTCGTGATGGCGCTCGGCACCGCCGTCGCCGTGTGGCCGTCGGGCCGCGAGCGCGAGGTGCGGGTGCTGGCGCCGGGCGCGGTCGGGGCGTCCGCCGAGTGAACGCCCGCGCCGCGGCGCTCTGCGTGCTGCTCGCGACGACGGTGCCCGCGCTCGCCCCAGCGGCGGCGCTGGCGGTGTCGGAGCGTCCCACGCAGGCGGAGATGGAGGAGGCGCTCACCTGCCAGTGCGGGTGCGGGCTCACCGTCCACTCCTGCAATCACCTCAACTGCGGCTCCGGCGAGCCGATCAAGAAGGAGATCGCCGAGCGGCTGGCGCGCGGCGAGACCGGGCCGGCGATCCTCGCGGCCTTCGAGGCCCGCTTCGGCGAGAAGATCCTCTCGGCGCCCACCTTCCGCGGCTTCAACTGGCTCGCCTGGGTGACGCCGTTCCTCGTCGTCTTCGTCGCCGGCTCGATCCTCGCCGTGACGCTGCGCCGCCGCGCGCGCGCCGGCGCCCCGACGCCGGTGGCGCCGTCCGCGCCGCCGCCCGCGGGCGGCGATCCCGCCCTGCGCGATCGCCTCGCGCGCGAGCTGAAGGACCTCGATCGCGACTGATGGACGCCGCCTCCGCCGCCACCCTGGTCCTCGGCAGCCTCATGGTGCTGCTGGTCGCCTTCTACGTCGCCGCGCCGCTGTTCCGCGCGCCGGAGATCCTCCAGCCCGAGGCGCTGCCGGGCACGCGCGAGCGCTGGGAGAAGCAGAAGTCGTCGGCGCTCGCCGCCATCAAGGAGGTCGAGCTCGACTACCAGATGGGCAAGCTCTCCGACGAGGACCTCGCCACCATGCGCAACCGGTTCGAGCAGCAGGCGCTCGAAGCCATGGCGGCGCTCGACCGGGAGGAGAAGCGGTCGTGATCACCATCGAGCAGTTCCAGGAGGTCGCGCTGCGGGTCGGAACGATCCGCGCCGCCGAGCCGCACCCGAACGCGGATCGCCTCGTCGTCCTGCGCGTCGACCTCGGCAGCGAGGAGCGCCAGATCGTCGCCGGCATCCGCAAGCACTACGAGCCCGAGGCGCTCGTCGGCCGCCAGGTCGTCGTGGTCGCGAATCTGGCCCCGGCGACGCTGCGCGGGGTGGAGAGCCAGGGCATGCTCCTCGCGGCCTCGCACGACGGCCAGCTCACGCTCGTGCGTCCCGACGAGGAGATCGCGCCGGGCGCCACGGTCCGCTAGGTGGCCGCGCCCGCCGTCCGCGCCGCCGGGCTGCGCCGCACGTACGGCGCCACCGCGGTGCTGGCCGGCGTCGACCTCACCGTCGCACCCGGCGACGTCGTCGTCCTGCTCGGGCCGAACGGCGCCGGCAAGACCACGCTCCTGCGCACGCTCGCGACGCTGCTGCGTCCGACGGCGGGGACGCTCGAGCTCTTCGGCGTCGACGCGACCAGGCGGCCGATGGAGGCGAAGCGTCGCCTCGGCTGGGTCGGCCACGAGAGCGGCTGCTATGCGGACCTCACCGCGGCGGAGAACCTCGCGTTCCACGCCTCGGTCCACGGCCTCGTCGACGCTGGCGCCCGTATCGCGGAGCTGGTCGCCTGGGCGGGCCTCGAGGCGGCGATGCGCCGCCCGGTGCGCGTCTACTCGCGCGGCATGCAGCAGCGTCTCGCGCTGGCGCGCGCGCTGCTGCATCGCCCGTCGCTGCTGCTGCTCGACGAGCCCTACACCGGCCTCGACCCGCACGGCGCCGCCACGCTCGACGCGCTCCTCGCCGACTGCGCGCGCGACGGCACGGCGGTGGTGCTGAGCACGCACGACTCGGCGCGCATCGCCGCGCTGGCGACGCACGCCGTGCTGCTGGCGCGCGGCCGCATCGCCTGGAGCGGGCGCGCCCCGCTCGACGCGGCGACCATCGCCGACGCCTGGCACGCCGCCGGCGTGGGGCCGCGCGCGTGATCCGCGGCGCGCTCGCGGTCCTCGGGAAGGACCTCACCGTCGAGTGGCGGACGAAGGAGAGCCTCGCGAGCCTGTTCGTGCTCGGCGTGCTCCTCGTCGTCACCTTCGCCGTCGCGCACGACGCCCCGCCCGACGCCGCCCCGGCGCTCGCGCCCGCGGTGATCTGGGTGTCGTTCGTCTTCACCGGCATCCTCGGCATCCAGCGCGGCTTCGTGCTCGAGCGCGAGCACGACTGCCTCGCCGCGCTGCTGGCGTCGCCGATCGACCCCGCCGGCATCTACCTCGGCAAGCTGCTCGCGAACCTCGTCCTGT
Source organism: bacterium (assembly GCA_026129405.1). Lineage (NCBI taxonomy): Bacteria > bacterium. Next base: position 96,187 of record JAHCID010000001.1, on the reverse strand, counting down.
TGAGCGTCCTCCAGGCGATCGTCGTGCCGCTCACCGCGTTGCTGCTGCACGCCGACCTCCTCGCCGCCGTGCCGGGGCTGCTCGTCGTGCTGCTGCTCGGCAACCTCGGCTTCGCCGCGCCGGCGACGCTGTTCGCGGCGATCGCCGTGCGCGCACGGGCACGCGAGGTCATGCTGCCCGTCCTGCTGCTGCCCGTGCTGGTGCCGGTGCTGATCGGTGGCGTGAAGGCGACGCAGGCGGTGCTCGCCGGCGGTCTCGACGCGGCGCACGACGCACTCGCCGTGCTGCTGGCGTTCGACGTCGTCTTCACCACGGCTGGTATCCTTTTGTTCGAGCAGGTAGTCCGGGACTGATGCGCGCGGAATCGATCCTCGGGGCCCTCGCCGCGGCGGGCATGGTGGCGACGCTGTACCTCGCGCTGCTGGTCGCACCGACGGAAGCCTCGATGGGCGACGTGCAGCGCATCTTCTACCTGCACGTGCCGTCGGCCTGGGCGACGTTCGCGTGCTTCTTCACCGTCGCCGGCGCCAGCGCCTGGTACCTGTGGAAGCGCTCGCCGGGCGCCGACCGGCTGGCGCTCGCGTCGGCCGAGGTCGGCGTCCTCTTCTGTACGCTGGTCATGATCACCGGCCCGATCTGGGCGCGCCCGATCTGGGGCGTGTGGTGGACGTGGGACCCGCGCCTCACGATGACCGTCATCCTGTGGGCGATCTACGCCGGCTATCTCCTCCTGCGCGCCTTCGGCGGCGAGGACGAGGCGGTGGCGCGCTGGGCTGCGGTGCTCGGCATCGTCGGCGTGCTCGACATCCCGATCATCCGCGTCTCGGTTCGCCTGCTGCAGGGCATGCACCCCGCCGTCATCACCACGAAGGAAGGTACCTCGGGCCTCGTCGACCCGACCATGCGCCTGACCCTCTACGTCGGCGCGGTGTCGATGCTGCTCCTCGCCGCCTGGCTGGTCATGCTCCGCATGCGTACGGAGCGGCTGTCGAGCGAGCTCGGCGCGCTCCGCCGCCAGCTCGACCTGCGCGAAGGAAGTGCCGCGTGAAGAACTTCTGGTACCTGTTCGCGGGCTACGCGGTGGTGTTCGTCGGCATCGCGCTCTACGTCTTTCGCATCGGGCGGCGCACGGCGGAGCTGGAAGAGGAGCTCGACGAGCTGCGCGAGCGGCTCGGGCGGTAGCGGTCAGACCACCTCGACCGCGGCGGCGTAGCCGCGAACCGCGGCGAGGGCGCGGTCGCAGGTGAGGAGCGGGGCGCCGAGCGTCTCGGCCAGGGCGAGGTAGGCGGCGTCGTACGCCGTACGATCGTGCCGCAGCTCCCAGACGCGAGGGAGCAGGACGTCGTGAGGATAGCGCACGACGTCGAGGCTCAGGAAGTCGTCCAGGGCGTCGCGGGCCTGTCGTCGCCGCGGACGCCGCGCGCGATCTCGTCGAGGCGTGGCTGGCGCGTCCGATGGACGATCCCGCCGCGGCGACCGACGACCTCGTCACCGACGTCGCGATGGCGTTGGCATGGCGCGATGCGCTGATCGCGGTGCTGCGCGGGGAGGATCCGCCGGAAGATCGCGGGGCGTAGCGCGGCGCCCCGTCACCTCGGGGCGAGCTGGCGGAACAAGCCTTCGACGGCCGGCGCCAGCCCCGGAAGCTCCGGGTCCTCGGGCAGCCGCTCGCCGACCGCATGCCGCGTCTCGCCGCCGTGACGCAGGACGAGCACGTCGCGCGTGCTCGGCAGGACCAGCCACACGACGCCGACGCCGTGCGCGAAGTACCACCGCGCCTTCACGCACAGCGCCGCCTCGCCCTCCTCGCGACCCTCGACCTCGACCACGAGCAGCGGCGGGACGCGCACGTAGCGACGGTCGATCGGACCGGGGTCGCTGCGCCGCCACACCGCCCCTTTCGCACCGCGCGCCTCGCGGCCGAAGAGCATCCCGGCCTTGTCGCCGCCGACGAAGAACCCCGCGTGCTCGTCGCTGAAGACGCCGGCGGTTACGGGCACGCCGCTCACGTTCTCGTTGCTTTCGGATGCCACCTGCGCCACGCCGGTGGCGTCACAGGTCGTCGCGGTCGAAGCCACGACGCTACTCGAGCAGCTGGAGCTCGTGAAGGTGAAGGGCGGCCCGAAGAGCCCCGTTCCGGCGCGCATCGACCACGTACGCTCGCCAGCAGCAGCTCGCTGCGGACGCTCTATCTGCGTGTCACGGGGGCGGGCATCACGCCCGTCACCCAACGGCGTCCCGATGCCTCGTTTGGCGCCGGTGGCCTCGTGACCACCACCTTCCCGATCGGCGCCGCCGAAGGACGCTCCCTTGCGTTGCAGCCCGACGGGAGGATCGTGGTCGCAGGGTTCGCCGGTTTCACGGGGCCGGATTCAGACTTCGTCCTCGCGCATTGTCTCGGCGACCCTGCACCGGTGTGTGGGAACGGTACGGTCGAGTCTCCGGAGCAGTGCGACGACGGCAATACGGTCGACGGCGACTGTTGCTCGCCGACCTGCACGTTCGATTCCGCCGGCGCTGCCTGCGCGGCCGATGCCGACCCATGCTCGACCGATGCGTGCGACGGCGCGCGGGCCTGCATGCATCCTTCGGTTGCCGCGCTGAACTGCCGTGCACCCAGGCTCAGCGTCAAGGGCAAGGGCGGTGCATTGATGCTTCCCGCTCTTCCCCTCGCGGCTGACCCGAGGCTCGTCGTCCAACTGCGCAGCAGCATCGGTGGGTGTTGGGGGCTCGATTCTCCGCGGCGACGCGCAACGATGGGGCACGCTTCAAGGCCAAGTCGGATTGACGACCACGGAGGGGATCGCACGCGCGTATTGACCGCCGTATGTACCGCCGTTAGCCTCGAAGGCGTATGGCCGCCGGCGCCAAGCGCATCACCGCCAACCTCCCCGAGGACCTCCTCGCCGAGGCCATGAAGGTCACGCGCAAGGGCATTACCGAAACGCTCGTCGAGGGGCTCCGGCTGGTCCGCCAGGCGCGCGGCGCTGCGAAGGCGATGGCGCTGCGCGGGAAGATCCGCCTCGACGTCGATCTGGAGGCGTCGCGTGAGCGGCGTCGTCGTTGACACCTCGGTGTGGATCGACTTCTTCGCGGGCATTCCCGTGCCGGCGATGGAGGACGCGCTCGCGCACGGCGTCGTCGTGCTGCCGCCGATCGTGATCGCGGAGCTGCTGAGCGGGGCTCGTCGCCGGCAGGATCGGGTCGCGATCACCGAGGTGCTCTCGGATCTCGCGTTGCACGACACGCCGCGGGATCATTGGCTGCGGGTCGGCGATCTGCGTCGCAGCCTGCGGGCACGCGGCATCTCCGTGTCCACGCCCGACGCCCACGTCGCCCAGTGCGCGATCGATCGCGACGCGCTCCTGCTCTCGCGCGACGCGATCTTCGCGCGCATCGCTCCGCATGCCGGCTTGAAGCTCGCCGCCGGCTGACGCCCCCCTCACCCGCGAAACAGCCCCACGCGCCACACCCCCGTCCGCCACCCCACGAACTTCACCATCGTCCACAGGGTCTTCACCCCGTACACCGCCCCCACCCGGAACCCCACCGACGACGCCTCGGTGAAATACCGCGACGCCGCCGGCACCTCGGCGATGCGCTGCCCGAACGCCACCGCCTGCGCGATCACCTCGGTGTCGAAGACGAAGTCGTTCGAGTTGCGCAGGAACGGCACGCGACGCAGGAAGGCGGCGCTGTAGGCGCGGTAGCCGGTGTGCAGCTCGGCGAAGTGCGTCCCCATCGCCGCGTTCTCGCACGTCGTGAGGAACCAGTTGGCGACCCGCTTCCAGCGCGGCATGCCGCCCGCCGCGGCGCCGCCGGGCGCCAGCATGCGCGACCCCAGCACCATGTCGGCGTGGCCCTCGAGGATCGGGCGCACGAGGTCGCCGATCAGCTCGGGCGGGTACTGGCCGTCGGGGTGGAGCATGACGACGACGTCGGCGCCACAGCGGAGCGCCTCCATGTAGCAGGTCTTCTGGTTGCCGCCGTAGCCGACGTTGTGCGGGTGCGGGATCACCTTGATGCCGAGCGACGAGGCTACCGCGACGGTGTCGTCCTGGCTGTGGTCGTCGACGAGGATCACCTCGCGCACCATCTTCGGGATGCGGTCGTGCGTGTCGCGGACGGTGCGCGCGGCGTTGTAGGCCGGCATCACGACCACGATCTTCGGCGCGGGGCCGGTGGTCGCGGCTGTGTCGGAGCTGGTCATTCCCCCTCGGGCCGTGCCGACACTACCACCGTGCCGCCGCGCCCGACCATCGACTCCGCCACGGAGAGTGCCACGCCCACCGGTGCCAGGGCGGCGAGCAGGACGGCGTCGAGCGCGCGCGTGCCGCGGCTGGCCGTCGCCACGCCCTTCAGCACGTCGTAGGCGCGGTCGCGCGGGAAGCCGGCGGCGTTGAGCGTGCTCTGCGCGACCCCGAAGGGGTTCTGCTCGAGCGACCAGGTGCCGAGCACGCGGCCGGTGAAGCCCGCCCGGCAGAGCAGCGCCAGCAGCGACGGCGGATCGAAGGCCCACAAGTGGCGCGGCGGGTCGTGGTGGAACCAGTGCCGCCGGAACAGCCGCGCCTGCCAGCTCCCGGCGTTCGGCACTGCCATCAGCAGCGTGCCGCCGGGACGCAGCAGCGTGCGGATGCGCGCCAGCGCCGCGTCGGGCCGGCGCAGGTGCTCGAAGACGTGCCAGAGCGTTACGAGGTCGTACGTCGCGGCCGGAAGCGCGAGGTCGACGAGGTCGCCGACGTGCACCGGGATGCCCTCCGGCACGCGTGCGGCGCCGTCGGCGGTGCGCTCCGTCCCCTCGACGCGGAAGCCGCGCCGCGCCAGCGCGGCGAGGAAGCCGCCGTTGCCGCAGCCGACGTCGAGCACGCGTCCGCCGGGCGGCAGCAGCCGCGTCGCCTGGCGCGCGCGCCCCTCCTGGAACCAGGCGACGCCGCGCGCGATCGGGCCGACGAACTTGCGCGCCGAGGCGCCGTAGTAGTCGGCGGCGTAGGCGCGGGCGAGGACGGCGTCGTCGGGCGGTGGCCGCAGCGCGTGCACGCCGCAGCGCGCACAGCGCACCATCGATACGGCGGTGCCGCCCGGCAGCGTCCACGCGGCGAGCGGGCGCGGGTCGGGCGCGTCGCACCAGCAGCTCGGGACGTCGGCCATGGCGGGCGGGGGTCATAGCCGAGCGGCGCGGGCAGCGGCCAGTGGTGTCCATCTGTGGTGCACGTAGATGGTTGACTCCAGTGGTGCACCATCTTAGGATCCGATGAGCATGGCGGTCCGGAAGCGCAAGGCCGTGATCAGCGCGGAGGCCGGCGACCTCGACGCCGTGGAGGCGCTGGTGCGGCAAGGGCAGTATCGAACCGTATCCGAATTCGTGCGCGAGGCCGTCAGCGAAAAGCTCGCGCGGCACTGGCGTGAGCGGCTCGGCGAGCAGGTCGACCGCTACTGCACTGCCGGCACCGACGGGGCCGACGACGAGCTCCTCGAGTGGCAGGCGATCGCCGCGACGGACCGGACCGAGGCGAGGAAGCCATCGCGTGCGAAGAGGTGAGGTGTATTGGGGGAATCCCCCCACCCCGGGAAGCGAGCGCAAGCGACGCCCGTTCCTCGTCGTGTCCGACGATGCCTTCAACGCCAACGACCGGTGGACGAAGGTCGTGGTGGTGCACCTGACGAGCGCGGCGCGAGCCGGCGGTCCGTTCGACTGGGAGGTGGAGCTTCCCCGCGGTGCGGCCAACCTTCCCCTCGCCAGCGTGGTGAAGTGCGGCGAGCCCTACACCTTCTGGAAGCGGCAGCTCGTCGAGCACATGGGAACGCTCTCGGCCGACGACATGGTCCGCGTCGACGCCGCCCTGCGCACGGCGCTCGGGCTGCGCGCCTAAGCCATCACCGCCGCGCAGCGCGCCGCCAGCTCGGCCGCGTCCAGCGTGCGTCCGATGAACACGAGCGCGCTCTCCGCCGGCGCCGGCTCGGGCGCCGCGGGCTCCAGCTCGTACCGGCCCGCCACCGCGTTCACCTGCGTCCAGCCCCAGGGCCCGTCCGTGCGCACGAGGCCCTTCACGCGAAAGACGCTCGCCGGCAGGCGCAGCAGCAGCTCCTCGAGCGCGCCCTCCGCGACCGTCGCCGCCGTGCGGAAGGTCCACGTCGCCCACGACGACGCGTGCCGGTGCGCGTCGCCCTCGGCCGGCGCCGGCGCGGATGGGCCGGCGCCGAGGACTAGGTTCCACGGCATGCCCCCGGGCGGCCCGGGGACGAGGCGCGCCGACGGGTTCAGCGCGAGGACGCGCGCGGTGGCGGCGCGGCCGCCGTCGGGCGCGAGGTCGCCCTTGCTCAGGAGGACGAGGTCGGCGCGCTCGATCTGGAGCGTAGCCTCGGGGGCCTCGGCGAGCGCGCGCTCCAGGTTGACGGCGTCGACCACCGTGACGACCGCGTCGACGCGGTAGAAGTCGACGAGGCCCTCGCGCCCGAACGTCCAGGTGACGGGCAAGGGGTCGGCGAGGCCGGTGGTCTCGACGACGAGCTGGTCGAAGCCGCCGCGGGCACGCAGCGCGCGCAGGGTGCGATCCAGATCCTCGTTGACGGCGCAGCACAGGCAGCCGTTCTCGAGCTCGACGAAGGCGCTCGCCCCGGCGACGCGCGCGCCGTCGATGCCGACCTCGCCGAACTCGTTCACCACCACCGCGATGCGCCGGCCGTGCGGCGCGCGCAGGAGCGCGTTCAGCCGCGTGGTCTTGCCGCTGCCGAGGAAGCCGGTGAGGACGGTGACGGGGACGCGTGCCGACATCGGAGGGTGCCGGCCGACCGCTTAGCCGGCGCGCCCCGGGCTGGCAATGCGCGCCGCCTCTCGACAGCACCGGGTCCCGCGGGGCACCTTCGTGCGGCCCGTGCACCGCCCCGAGCCCGCCATCGTCGCCGTCCTCGTCGTGGCCACCGCCGCGGTCTACGCGCAGACGGCGGGTTTCCAGTTCGTCAACTACGACGATCCGCTCTACGTCACCGGCAACCCGATCGTCCGGCGCGGGCTGACGGCGGACGGCGTCGCGTGGGCGCTCACCACCGGCGCCGCGCAGAACTGGCACCCCGTCACGTGGCTCTCGCACATGCTCGACGTGACGCTCTTCGGCGTCCGTCCGGGCGCGCACCACCTCGTGAACGTCGCCTGGCACGTCGCGAACACGGTCCTGTGCTTCGCCGTCTTCCGCGCCCTGACGGGAGCCGTGTGGCCGAGCGCCTTCGTCGCGGCGGTGCTGGCGCTGCACCCGGCGCACGTCGAGTCGGTGGCCTGGATCTCCGAGCGCAAGGACGTCGTCAGCACGTTCTGCTTCCTCCTGGTCGTGGGCGCGTACGCGCGCTGGGTGCGCAAGCGCTCGATCGCCAGCTACCTCGTGGTCGCGCTCGCGCTCGCCGTCGGCCTCATGGCGAAGCCGATGCTCGTGACCGCGCCGTGCGTGCTGCTCCTGCTCGACGTCTGGCCGCTGCGCCGCGTGGCGCTCGACGGCGACGGCCTGCGCCGTCTGCCCGGGCTCGTCTGGGAGAAGCTGCCGCTGCTCGCGCTGGCGGCGGCGTCGGCGGTGATGACGTTCCTCGCGCAGCGCGCGGGCGGGGCGGTGGCCGAGGTGTCGCTGCTGCCGATGGCGACGCGGCTCGCGAACGCGACCGTCGCCTACGCGCGCTACCTCGCGACCTTCGTCTGGCCGGCCGACCTCGGCCTCATCTATCCGCTCGTGATCCCGGTTCCCGTGGCGCAGGTCGTGGGGGCGGCGGCCCTGCTCGCCGCGATCACCGGGCTCGTCGTGTGGCAGGCGCGGCGGCGCCCCTGGCTGCTCGTCGGCTGGCTGTGGTTCGTCGGCACGCTCGTGCCGGTGATCGGCATCGTCCAGGTCGGCGAGCAGGCGATGGCCGACCGCTACACCTATCTGCCGTTCTTCGGGCTCGCGATCCTGGTGGCGTTCGGCGCCGCGGAGCTGGGGCGGGCGCGGCCGGCGCTCGCGGTCGCGGGCGGCGTGGTCGTCGTCGCCTGGGCCGTCCTGACGGCGCGCCAGGCGGCGTACTGGCAGCGCAGCGAGACGATCCTCGCGCGCACGCTCGCCGTCACCAGCGACAACTACCACGCATACTACGGCATGGCCGAGGCGCTGGTCGCCGACGGCCGGCCGCTCGAGGCGATGCCGCATCTGCGCGAGGCGGTGCGCATCTGGCCGGAGTATGCCGACGCGCATCTCCTGCTGGCGCAGCTCGCGTCGCAGGCGGGCGAGTCCGAGCTGGCGATCGCGAGCTGGGAGGCCGCGCTCACGACGCGGCCGGGAAACGCGGGTGCCGAGGTGGCGCTCGGCACCGAGCTGGCGGGGCAGCAACGCTTCGCCGAGGCGGCGCCGCACCTCGCCCGCGCCGTCGAGCTCGACCCCGAAGCGCCGTCGGCGCGCTTCAACCTGGCGCTCGTGCTGCTGGCGCAGGGCGAGGCGCCCCGCGGCGTCGCGCAGCTGCGGGCGGCGCTGCGGCTGCGGCCCGGCTGGCCGCCGGCGACGAACCGTCTCGCCTGGGTGCTCGCCACCAGCGCCGATGCCGCCGTCCGCCGCCCCGACGAGGCCGTCCAGCTCGCCGAGGGGCTCGCCCGGGAGACGCCCACGGCCGACGCGCTCGACACGCTCGCCGCCGCCTACGCCGCGGCCGGGCGGTTCCCCGAAGCGATCCGAACCGCCGAGGCGGCGCTCGCCGCCGCGCGCGACGCCGGCGAGCCCGAGGTCGCCGAGGTCGTCGAGACGCGGCTCGCACGCTACCGCCGCGGCGAGCCGTTCACCGAGTGACGCGCCTTTTCGCGCCCGGCGCGATGTGCTGAAACCACGGGCGATGCGCGTCGTCGTGTGCGTGAAGCACGTCCCGATCATGTCCCAGCTCCGCTTCGACCCGGAGACGAAGCGGCTCGTGCGCGACGGCGTCCGCGGCGAGGCGAGCGCCTTCGACGTACGCGCGCTCGTCGCGGCGGTCGCGCTGCGCGCGAAGCACGGCGGCGAGGTGGTCGCGCTGACGATGGGCCCGCCGGCGGCGCGGGAGTCGTTGGAGCACTGCCTCGCGCTCGGCGCCGACCGCGGCGTCCACGTCGGCGACCCGGCGCTCGCGGGCTCGGACACGCTGGCGACGGCGCGCGCGCTCGCGGCGGCGATCCGCGCCGAGGCGCCCGATCTCGTGCTGGTCGGCCGCTCGAGCGTCGACGCCGAGACCGGTCAGGTGGGGCCCGAGACGGCGGAGCTGCTCGGCTGGGCGCAGGCCACCGTCGTGCGTCGCCTCGAGCTCGATCCGGTCGCGCGCACCTTCGAGGCCGAGCGCGAGACCGACGACGGCTTCGAGCTCGTCACCGGCGCGCTGCCGGTGCTGATCTCCGTCGCCGAGGACATCGCCGAGGAGCGCTTCCCCAACAAGGTGGAGCGCCAGGCCGCGGCCGAGAAGCCGATCGCCGGGCGCAGCCTCGCCGACCTCGGGCTGGCGCCGAACCAGGTCGGCGCCGAGGGCTCACCGACGTGGGTGGCGCAGCTGGAAGAGGTGGCGGTGACGCGCGCCGGCGATATCCTCGAGGGGGGCGACGTCGCCGAGCTGGCGGCGCGGCTGCGCGAGCGGCTGCACGCGCTCGGCGCCCTCACGCCCGCGCCGCCGCGCGAGCCGTTGCCCGCGCGCACGCCGGGCAACGCGCCGCCGGTGTGGGTCGTGGTAGAGAGCCATGCGGTCGCGGTGCGGCCGGTCACGTTCGAGCTGCTCACCAAGGCCGCGCTGCTCGCCACGGCGCTCGGCGCTCCGGTCGAGGCGGTCGTGATCGGCCCGGGCGCGGCCCACGCCGCCGCGCTCGCCGCCGCGGGCGCCGATCGCATCTTGGTCGCCGACCACGAGGCCCTCGACCCGTACACCACCGACGCACACGCCGAGATCCTCGCGACCGCGATCCGCACGCGCCGCCCGCGGCTCGTGCTGCTCGGCTCGACGGTGCGCGGCCGCGACCTCGCACCGCGGGTGGCGGCGCGGCTCGGGCTCGGGCTCACCGGCGACGCCATCGACCTCGAGCTCGATCCCGAGGGCAACGTGCGCGCCATGAAGCCGGCGTTCGGCGGCACCGTCGTGGCGCCGATCCTGTCGCGCACGATCCCCGACATGGCGACGGTGCGTCCCGGCCTGCTGCACGCGGCGGGGCCCGATCCGTCGCGGCGCGCCGAGATCGTGCGGCTCGACGCCGGCACGCCGGCGTCGCGCGTCCGCGTCGCCGCGTCGACGCCGCTGCCGGCGGGCACGGACGCCGATCTCGACGAGGCGCCGATCGTGCTCGGCGTCGGCAAGGGCGTCGGCGGACCGACGGCGCTGCCGGCGATCTGCGCGCTGGCCGCGCGCATCGGCGGTGCGGTCGCCGCGACGCGCGAGGTCACCGACGCCGGCTGGCTGCCGCGCCAGCTCCAGATCGGGCTCACCGGCCGCGCCGTCGCGCCGCGCCTCTACGTCGGGCTCGGCGTCGGCGGCACGCTCGAGCACATGGTCGGGCTGCGTCGTGCCGGCACCATCGTCGGCGTCAACAAGAGCCCGAAGGCGCCCATTCGCAAGGCGGCCGACGTGACCGTCGTCGCCGACGTGCTCGAGCTGCTGCCCCACCTCGAGAGCGCGCTGCGGCCGTGACCCTGCCCGCGGCGCCCGACGTGCTCGTCGTCGGCGGCGGCGTGATCGGCTGCGCCGTCGCGCACGCCCTGGCGGGGCAGGGGGCGTCGGTGCTGCTCGCCGAGCGCGGCGCGATCGGCAGCGAGGCGTCCGGCGCCGCCGCGGGCGTGCTCGCGGCGGCGAGCGGCGACGACGACGGGCCGCGTCTCGCCCTGCGCCGTGCCAGCCGCGCGCGCCTCGACGCGCTGGCGGCGTCGCTCGAGGCGGACACCGGCATCGACGTCGCGTTCCGCGTCTGCGGCGTCCTCCAGCTGGCGTGCGCGGCGCTCGAAGCGACGGCGCTGCGCGCGATGGCGTCGCGCCAGGCCGCCGCCGGCTTCGCGGCCGAGTGGCTCGATCGCCGCGGCGCTGCGCGCCGCGGAGCCGCGGGTGACGCCCGCCGCGCTCGGCGCCGCCCGCTTCGCCGGCGACGCCACGGTGCACAGCGGCCGCCTGGTCGCGGCGCTCGCAGCCGCGGCCTGGAAGCGGGGGGCGGTGCTCGTCCCCGGCGGCGAGGTGCACGCGGCGGTGCGGGCGGGCGACCGTGTCGCGCGGGTACGCATCACCGACACCTGGGTCGCGCCCGGGACGGTGGTGCTGGCCGCCGGCGCGTGGACGCCGCGCATCGCCGGTCTCGCACCCGACGTCGGCGTCGTGCCGGTGCCGGGGCAGATGCTCGCGCTGGCGATGCCGCCCGCGGCGCTGCGCCACGTCGTCATGCACGCCGACGGCTGCCTCACGCCGCAGCCGCCCGACGAGGCGTGGTGCGGCGGCACCGTCGAGCCGCAGGGCTTCGCGCGCGCGGTCACCGCCACCGGCGTCGCGACGCTGCTCGCCGACCTCGCGCGGATCGTACCCGAGGCGGCGGGCTGGCCGATCCGGCGGCTGTGGGCCGGCATCCGGCCCTGCGCGCCCGCGGGTGGACCGCTCGTCGGCCGCGAGCCGTCGCTGGAGAACCTGATCGTGGCGAGCGGGCACTACCGCAACGGCATCCTCCTCGCCCCGATCGCGGCCGAGACCGTCGCCGCGCTGGTCGCCGGGACGCCGCCGCCGCCCGAAGCGATCCCGTTTCTGCCGGCCTGATCCCCGTTCCACCCCTCCGGACGCCGGCGGACGTACATCCGACCGATCATGCGAGCCACCGAACCGGCGGCAGACGAGGAGCGCGCCCTCATGCAACGGATCGCGGGCGGCGACGCCGGCGCCTTCGCCGCCCTGGCGGAGCGCTACACGCCCCGGCTGCACGTCGTGGCCCGGCGTCTGCTCCCCACCGCGGCCGACGCCGAGGACGCCGTGCAGCTGGCGCTGGTGCGCTGCTGGACCGCGGCGGGCTCGTACCGGCCCGAATGGGCGGTGTCGACGTGGCTGTACCGCATCCTCGCCAACGTCTGCATCGACGAGCTGCGCCGCGCCGCGCGTACGGCGCGGACCGCCGCCGCGCTCCCGGCGGGTGGCGTCGCGGCGGCGGCCGACGCCGGCGCGCTCGACGTCGATCGGGCGCTCGCCCGCGTGCCGCGCGAGGCGCGCGTGCTGCTCGCCCTGCGCTACGTCGACGGGCTGTCGCACGCCGAGCTCGCGCGGGTGCGCGGCATCTCCGTCAATACCGTGAAGAGCCAGCTCGCGCGCGGGAAGCGCATCCTGCACGCGGCGCTCGGCGAGGAGGACCGTCATGCATCCGTCCGACGCCGTGGATGATCTGCTGCGGGCGCACTTCGCGCCCACGACCCCGCCGCCCGATCTCGCCCGGCGCGCGCTCGCCCGCCTGCGCGACGAGCGCGCCGCCGTCGATCGCCTGCTGGGCGAGGTCGCGGTGACGGCGAGCGCGGCGGGCGTGACCGCCGTGCAGCCGGGCGTCCAGGTCACGCCCGTCGATCGCGCCGCGCGCCGCCACGTCGAGCGGGCGCGCGACGAGCTGGCCGCCTACCTCGCGGGGACGCGGAGCTGGTTCTCGGTGCCCGTCGACCTGTCGGCGGTGGCGCCGTTCCAGCGCCGCGTGCTCGACGCGGCGGCGGCGATCCCGTTCGGCGAGACGCGGCCCTACGCCTGGATCGCGGCGTGCGCGGGGGCGCCGCGGGCGGTGCGTGCCGTCGGCACGGCGCTCGGCCGCAACCCGGTGCCGCTCCTCGTCCCCTGTCACCGCGTCCTGCGCAGCGACGGCGGGCTCGGCGGCTACTCGCTCGGCGCCGGGCCGTCGCTCAAGGCCGCGCTGCTCGCGCTCGAGCGGCGCACACCGGCGCTCGAGGGCTGCACCACGACGCGGATCGTCTGCCGCGTCGGCTGTCCCGACCTGGCGCGCGTGCGCGGCGACCGGCGGGTGACGTTCGCGAGCGTCGCCGACGCGGGCGAGGTCGGCTACCGGCCGTGCCGCGCCTGCCGGCCGAGCGACGCATGAGCGCCGCCGACGCCGTCGCGCGCCGGGTCGCGCGGATCGATCCGGCGGCGCTGGCGCGCGATCTGGCGGTCCAGGGCTGGGCGCTGACGCCGCCGCTGCTGGCCGCCGCGGAGTGCGACGCGCTCGTGCGCACGTGGAACGACGACGCGCGCTTCCGCCGCACGGTCGACATGGCCCGCTTCCGCTTCGGCGAGGGCACGTATCGCTACTTCGCGGCGCCGCTGCCGCCGCTCGTCGCCGCGCTGCGCGCCGGGCTGTATCCGCTCCTGGCGCGCGCCTGCGGCGACGCCGACCTGCCGCCGACGCTGGACCGCTTCCTCGCCCGCTGCGCGGCGGCGGGGCAGCGCCGGCCGACGCCGCTCCTGCTGCGCTACGCCGCCGGCGGCTACAACTGTCTCCATCAGGACCGCTACGGCGAGGTCGCCTTCCCGCTCCAGGCGACGATCCTCCTGTCGCGTCCCGGCGCGGACTTCAGCGGCGGCGAGTTCCTGCTCGTCGAGCAGCGGCCGCGCGCCCAGTCGATCGCGCGCGTGGTGCCGCTCGGACGCGGGCAGGCCGTGGTCTTCCCGAACCAGCACCGCCCGGTGCAGGGCACCCGCGGCACGTACCGCGTGAGCGTGCGGCACGGCGTCGGCGAGGTGCGCAGCGGCGTGCGCTTCGCGCTCGGCGTCATCTTCCACGACGCCGCATGACGCTCAGGCCGGCGGGTCGGTGTCGGGGTCGACGACCGTACGCAGCGCCACGTCGAGCAGGCGCAGCCGCGTCCCGTCCGCGCCGGCGATCTCGCAGATGCGCCCCGCGCGCGCGACGACGGTGAAGATGCCGGGGCGCTGGAGCGTGATCACCCGTGCGCCCACGCGGATGGCGTCGGCGTCGCTCGGGTCCCCGATGGCGTCCATCCGGGGGGCTCGATAGCCGCTCGGCCCGCGCGCCCGCAAGCCGGCGTTGCGTCCGGACGGCCGTGCCCACAGACTGCGCCGATGATCTCGGGACGCCCGCGACGCTTCGCCGCCCAGGCCGCGCTCGTGGCGCGCGTGTACGCCGGCTACAAGGGCGTCCAGCTGCGCTACCGGCTCGGCGTCGGCGAGCCCGACGAAGCCCTGCACCGCCATCATCAGTGGAGCGCCGAGGCGGCGTACGACCTCGCCATCCGCCTCCAGGGTTTGCCGATCAAGGTCTGTCAGTTCCTCGGCTCGCGCGCCGACATCCTGCCCGACCAGTTCGTCACCGTCCTCTCGCGGCTCCAGGACCGCGTACCGCCGCGGCCGCTGGCGCGCCTGCGGCCGCACCTCGAGGCCGCTCTCGGCCGCTCGGTCGACACGGCGTTCGCGCGCTTCGACGAGCGACCGCTGGCCTCGGCGTCGCTGGCCCAGGTGCACCGCGCGCGCCTGCACGACGGCCGCGAGGTCGCGGTGAAGATCCAGTACCCCGAGATCGCCGACGTGGTGCGCGACGACATCGGCAACTTCGCGCTCCTCGTCGGCCTCCTCGCGCGCCTCGAGCCGCGCTTCGACTTCCGCGTGCTGGTCGACGAGGTGACGAAGCTCGTGCCGCTGGAGCTCGACTTCCTGCACGAGGCCGAGAACGCCGAGCGCATGGCCGCATGCCTCGCCGGTCGCGACGACGTCATGGTGCCGCGGGTGGTGCGCGAGCTGTCGTCGCGGCGCGTCCTCGTCACCGAGTTCGCCGCGGGCGTCCGTTGCACCGACCTCGCCGCGCTGGAGCGCATGGGCGTCGACCCGAGGGACGTCGCGCGGCGGCTCTCCGAGCTGTTCGCCGAGATGATCCTCACCCACGGCTTCTTCCACGGCGATCCGCATCCGGGGAACATCCTCGTCCAGCCGGGGCCGCGCCTCGTGCTGCTCGACTTCGGCCTCGCCAAGTCGCTGCCGCCGGACTTCCGCGAGGGCATCCTGCGGCTGACGTTCGCGATCGTGTCCGGCGACGCGGCGGCGATCGCGGCGGCCTTCCGCGGCCTCGGCTTCCGCACCCGCGACGAGTCCGACGAGAGCCTCGCCGTGCTGGGCGAGGCGTTCCTCGGCTTCGCGCTGCGCAACGGGCGCGCCTACGCCGACGCGGAGATCGTCGCCAAGTTCAACGACGAGGTGCCGGACGCGCTGAAGCGCAATCCGCTGGTGCAGATCCCCGGCGACATCCTCCTCGTGGGCCGGGTGATGGGCATCCTCTCGGGCGTCGGCAAGCAGCTCGGGTCGGAGGTCGATCCGGCCTCGGTGCTGCTGCCCCACCTGGCCGGGATTCCGCCGGCCGGCTCCGCCTGAGGCTCAGCGCGCCGAGCGGCGGGCGGGAGTGCGTCGCGATCGGGCGCGTGCCCTGGCCGGTGCGGCCTGCACCGGCGCGCGCGTGCCCGGCAGCAGCCGCGACTTCAGCATGGCCGCGATCTGCTTCAGCAGGATGTCGGCCTCGAGGTTGACCGCGTCGCCGGGGACGCGGTCGATCAGCGTCGTCGCCTTCAGCGTGTGCGGGATCAGGGCCACGGTGAACGTGCCGCCCTGGCAGGCGAAGACGGTGAGGCTGACGCCGTCGATCGCGATCGAGCCCTTCTCGACGAGATAGGGCGCGACGCCGCGCGGGGCCTTGAAGCGGTAGAGCACCCAGTCGCCGTCGGGGGTGATGGCGTCGACCCGGCCGACGGCGTCGACGTGGCCCTGGACGACGTGGCCGCCCATGCGGTCGCCGAGACGCAGCGCGCGCTCGAGATTGACGCGCCGCCCCCGGATGGCGGTGCCGAGCGTCGTGCGGCGCAGCGTCTCGGGGGAGACATCGACGGTGAAGCGGCGTCCGGTGCCGCTCGTCACCGTCAGGCAGGCGCCCGAGACGGCGACGCTCTCGCCGAGGGCCAGGCGCGGCATCGCGCGGTCGGGCCGCAGGGTCAGGCGCAGCCCGGTGCCCTGCTTCGCGATCCGCTCGATGCGGCCGGTCGACTGGATGATGCCCGTGAACACGGGGCCGGGCTCAGTCGGTGACGAGCTTCGGCTGGAAGAAGTAGCGGCCGACCCAGCCGTCGCGCTCGCGCTGCGCCAACGTCTCGATCTCCTCGGTCGCGATCCATACGCCGTGGCCGTTGGGGCACTCGTCGACGCACACGCCGTGGTGGCGCACCCAGCGCAGCGGGGCCGCGCACTTCGGGCAGATGGCCGGATGGGACGAGGCCGCCTGCTCCCGGCGCAGCTTCTCGAGCTTCGCCTTCTCCTGCTCCGCGATCCAGCTGTCTTCCGCAGCCTTCTCGCGCTCCTGGAGCTTCTTACCGAGGCGGTCCTTGGAGTCGTCCATCGGCGGGGATTCTAGGGCCGCGTGCTGACGGGGGTCAATCATGCAGCGCTTGACGACACGGTGCGTCCCGGCCCAATTCCGGGGAGCATGGACGCCCGCGAGAAGATCCTCGAGACCGCGAAGCGGCTGTTCTCCTCGCAGGGCTACGCCAACACCTCGCTGTCCCAGGTGGCGAAGGAGGCCGAGGTCTCGAAGGCGCTGATCTTCTGGCACTTCGAGAACAAGGAGACGCTCTTCCGCACCGCCGTGCAGCGCACCCTCGAGCCGTACTTCATCAACGTCGTCGACGAGCTGGAGGGGCTGTCCGAGGTCGATCAGATCAAACGGCTGATCGACGAGTACTACGCCTTCGTCTCGCGGAACCTCTACTCGGTGAAGTTCTTTCTGAGCCTCATCCTGCGCGACGAGAAGCATCCCGACGATCTCGTCGGGCACATGAGCGAGCTGCAGCGCGTCTACGTGAACCTGATGGCGGACATCATCGAGAGCGGGCGCCAGAAGGGCGTGTTCCGCGCCGGCGTCACGCCGCAGCTCGACGCCGGGCTGGTGATGAGCGCGCTGCACGGCATCCTGGTGCAGGGGTTTCTGCGCAACGAGCCGCCGGAGCACTCCGCCGAGCTGCTGGCGCACCTCAAGGCGACGCTCGTCGACACGCTGCGGCGTTGAATCGTGATCCTGCAAATCCTTGACATTTGCTTGGGATTTCCCGATAGCGCCCGCCATGCGGACATGGGCCCGGGTGCTCCTCGGCTGCGTCGTCGGAACGCTTCTCGGAACGCTCTTCCCTGCTGAATCTAGAGCGTACTTTCTAGACGCCGGCCGCAACTTCGACGTCCGCGTCCGCGCCTACTCGCAGCTCGGCATCCTCACCGAGAACTCGGAGCGCAAGGGTTGCCAGCCCGTCTACACGACGGTGAACGGCAAGCGCGGCCCGGTCCTCTTCCAGAACGATCCGCGCACCTGCCCGCCCAAGTACAGCGCCGGTACGCTGGCCCAGCACCGGAACTTCTACAATCCCGAGTTCGACGCCAAGCTCACGCCGTACCTCAACTGGATGGGCGACGTGCAGGGCCTGTCGTGGGTCGCGCCCGACGACTTCAAGTTCCGCTTCGCGTGGTGGGGCTTCTACGACGGCATCTACGACTACCTCGATCCCCTCTGGGACTCGAATCGCCGCTCGCTGCGCGGGCGTCTCTCGCAGAGCGACGACCCCGGGGTCGAGAGCGCGAAGTTCCAGGACGAGAACAAGAACCCGCGTCACATCCTCGCTTCGCGCAACCGCATCAACGAGCTCTACGTCGACTATACGAAGGGCCCCGTCTTCTTCCGCATCGGCCGTCAGGCGATCTCCTGGGGCGAGGCGGACACGATCGCGCTGCTCGACGTCTCGAACCCGTTCGAGCTGGTGAACGGCGCCCCGGGGCTCTTCACCGACGTCGACGAAGCCCGCATCCCGCTGTGGACGGCCCGCGGCACGTTCAAGCTGCTCGACAACTGGGAGTGGCTGTCGAGCCTGTTCCTCGACACCTACCTCGTGCCCGGCCCGATCGACACGACGGTGCCGACGACGCCGCTCGTCGGCGGCATCACGCCGTTCGGCCCCGACCAGGGCGACCCGCAGTGGAACCTCGTCATCGGTCCGACGCGCCGCCAGGTGGCCGACCAGAACACCCAGCTGCACACGGTGGTGGTCGACAAGCTGCCGAAGAACAACTGGGGCAACTCGCGCTGGGGCGCGCGCCTCACCAGCATCATCGCGCGCGACTACACGGTGCAGGGCTGGTTCTTCCGCACGTTCAACCAGCAGCCGGTGCCGGTGCTGCAGAACCTGGCGGCGCCGCGGCTGTACGGCGACAAGATCCGGTACCAGGTCGACAATCGCGGCTTCCGCACGCCGCTCTGTCTCAACCGGGTGAACGGCATCGGCCGCACGCCGGCGGGGCGTCGCTGCTTCAACAAGACGCCGGTCGTGACCACCCTCGAGCACCGTCTGGAGTCGGTGATCGGCCTCGCGGGCACGTGGTTCAGCCCGACGGTGAACGGCATCATCCGGACCGAGGCGGAGATCTTCATCGACGAGCCGGCGTTCATCCCGACCCGGCAGCTGAACCCGCGCACCCAGATCCCGGCCGCGCTCCGCCGGAGCCCGCTGCTCAACGACAACAAGAAGTACTTCAACACCATGCAGAAGGCGGACTACATCCGCTGGGTCATCGGCTACGACCGCTTCTTCTTCTTCCGGCCGATCAACCCCTCGAGCTCGATCGTCCTGTCCGCGGCGTTCAACAACTCGTTCAACCTGAGCGAGAAGGGCGGCAAGGACTACCGCTACCCCCAGACCAAGCCCGGCTATTTCCTCCAGGCCCAGTCGGGAGTCATCCCACGCATTGCCGCCTGCGCGCCGAAGACCGGCGCGCGCAACAACCCCCTCTGCGTGCGCGCCGTGCCGCGCAACTTCGAAGACGCCTACCAGTACGAGGGCTTCTTCCAGTTCGCGCTCCAGACCGACATGTTCCACGGCAAGTTCTCGCCGCGCCTCACCTTCATCGCCGACGTGAGCGGCATCTTCGTCTTCCAGCCCACCGGCACCTACCGCATCAACGACAACGTGCTGCTGACGGCGACCTGGGTCGGCATCGAGGCGTCGCGCAAGGCGGGGCCGGGAACGTTCCGGGCGCACGACATGTTGCAGCTGCGGGTGACGTTCCAGCTGAACTGAGCTCGGTCTCGGAGACGCGGCCGCGCCCGTGCCGGGCGGGTGCGCGTCGCTGTGCGCGTGCGTGCTCGCGGCAGCCCGGCTGGGACGTCGTCCTGCTCGCGGGTTTCGGGTGTCCGCCGCTCTCGGGGTCAGTGTCGGATGGCCCTCAGGTGGAGGATGACGGAGAGGCCGACGTAGTAGGTGGGGAAGGCGAGGCTCGCGTGGACGAGGGTCGGGTGCTTCGCCGGGAGCTGGCTCAGGGCGTAGACGAGGGCGGCGCCCCAGCAGAGGGCGAGGCCGATCGTCAGCGGGCGGAGCGTCGTCGTGCGGGACGGGTAGATGTAGCGCAGCGGGACGAAGACGCCGACGGCGAGCAGGGTCGTGATCGCGGCGTTCGTCCACGCGTCCCACTCGAGCGCCCAGAGGTAGAACGCGACGACGTTCCAGTACGACGGGAAGCCGGTGAAGTAGTGGTCCGGCGTCTTCGCCGCCGTCTGGGCGAAGCCGTAGCCGCTGGCGAGGCAGACGAGGGCGGCGACGGGGAGCGCGACGGCGGGTGGGAAGAGCTGCGTCTGGAGCATGAAGAACGCGGGCACCAGGACGTAGGTGAAGTAGTCGACGCAGTCGTCGAGGCGGGCGCCGTCGACCGTGGGCAGGACCTGCTTCACGCCCACGGCGCGGGCCATCGTGCCATCGACCGAGTCGACCACGAGCGTGTAGGCCATCCACCAGAACGCCACCGCGACGTCGCCGCGGGCGATGGCGAGCAGCGCCAGCAGACCGGCGACGGCGCCGCTCGCGGTGAAGAGGTGGACGCCCCAGGCAGCGAGCCGGCGTGCGGGGGTGGCCTCGACGGCGGGCCGCTGGAGATCGTCGCCGTTCACGCGGTTCGCCGGAGAATCGGCCGCAGCGCCGGAGGACGGAGGCCGCGGGCACGCACCACGAGGTCGGCCATGCGCGCGCTTCTACTGGGCCGACCCCGGGCTGGCAACGCGCCGCGCGCTGCCGCCCGGCGAGCGGTGCCTCACCGCCGACAGCGCAGCTTGCGCCCGCTGGCGGGCGGACAGCTGAGCGAGGTCGTGAAGGTGCGTGCGCCGATCTGCAGGTTCGCGCTGACGATCGGCATGGGCGAGCCGTCGAGCTTCACGTCGCGCGCGGTCACCTTCACGGTGTAGACGCCGAAGCGGCCGCGCTTCAGCTGGATGCGCGCGTTGCCGCCGCGATAGGCGAGCCGCCCGGGCAGACGCGCCGCGCGGCTCGCGATGGCGGTGTCGATCACGACGCCGGCGCCGCCGACGAGCATGACGCGCGCCGAGGCGGGCGACACCGAGGGGTCGAGCGCGACGCGCCCCTTCCAGCGCAGGCGGTTGCCGCGCGGCGTGAAGCGCGCCTGGAAGGCGCTGACCGCGAGCCGCTGGCAGGTCGGATCGTCGGCGTCGGTGGGCACGAGCGGGCAGGGGTCGCAGAGATCCCCCAGGCCGTCGCCGTCGGTGTCGGTCTGCGACGGGTTGGCGATGCCGTAGATCGGGTCGTCGCCGGGGCAGTTGTCCTCGGCGTCCGGGACGCCGTCGCCGTCGATGTCGGTCGGGCCCGATCCCGGGTCGTCGGGATCGGGATAGATGGCGCGCACGGCGGCGAGGTCGTCCGCGCGCAACGCCGCGCCGCGGCCGTCGAAGTGCGCGCGGTAGTACATGGTCGCGTCCTTCAGGGCCGGGATCGACTCGTCGTCGGTCTCGGACGCGTGCCCGATGCCGATGGTGTGGCCGAGCTCGTGGGTCAGGATCTCCGCGAGGTTCGTGCCGTTCCAGAAGCCGCAGCCGCCGAAGCCGTTGGCGAAGGTGATGTTGCCTTCCGAGATGCGCCGGAAGCGCACGCCGCCGACGACGTCGCCGTCGCTCGCGCGGCCGGTGACGCAGTAGCCGCCGAGCGCCAGGATGCCGCTGCACCCGTTCGGATTCGGGATCTCGCCGTAGGGATCGTTGAACACGATCTGCGAGAGGCCGTCGCACAGCAGCGGCGCCGGCGCCGTCGAGCCGCCGCGCGCGAGCACGATGCTCGCGCCGCTGGCGTTGGTCCAGGCGGCGAGCGCCGCGTCGAGCGCGCCGAGGCTCGTCGCCTCGCCGAGGGCGGGGTCGCCGCCGGCGGTGTATGCGAAGGTGACCGGCAGGCCGGCGTCGGGCTCGCGCCAGCGGCCGGCGGGCGTGTCGAGGTAGGTGAAGGCGTCGGTCGTGCGGCGCTCGAGGTTGGGCGCGGTCGCTTCGTCGGGCACCGCGACGAGCGGGCGCACCGGCTTGCCGAGGTCCGACGCGACCGCACGCCGGATCGTGCGCGCGAGCCGCGACAGCTTCAGCCGGCGGGTGCGCGAGCCGCCGAGCACCGGCTCGTGGAGCGCGCGCGTCGCCATCGTCTCGCCGCTCGCGGCGTCGTCGGTGACGACGTACTGCCCCATCGCGAGCGCCGTCGTGCGGGCGGTGCCGTCGGGCCCGGCCGAGAGGAAGAGCACGTTGCGCTGGCCGACCCTGAACTGCGGCGAGCCCGCGAGCCAGAACGCACGCTCGCCGAGGTCGCCGCCGGGCTGCTTCAGCACGATCTCGCGCGCGGTGGCGCCCTTGTAGCGCGCTGCGACCCGCACGGTGACGAGCGTGCTGATCGCGCCGTCGCGGCCGCCCACGGTCTCGATGCGCTCGACGGTGCCGGCGACGACGGCGTCGGCGGCGCGCGCGAGCGCACGCTCGGTGGTTTCCACGAAGGTCGTGGCGCGGGCCGCCGGAACGACGAGAACGCACGCGAGCAGCATGACGGCGCGACGGATCTTTCTCACGGCATCTCCTGTCGGCGCGTTGCGCGTCGATCTGAAGGCGCCGGAGCAGCAACGGGGATGCCACTCGCGCTGTCACATGTGTCAGGCGGTGCGGCTCGGCAGGATGTGCCGTGCCGCCGTGCGGCGCGCGCGTGCGCCGCGTGACCGCGTCAGCCGGCGACGGCGAGCGCGGCGAGACGGACGAGCGGCGCGTCGAGCCGCAGCGTGGTCGCGGCGTCGGCGACGCGCTCCACCGCGTCGGGCGCGAGCGCGCGTGCGGCGAGCCGGCGGAACTTGGCAAGCAGTGCCGGGTCGCCGGGAAAATTCTCCGGGTCGCCGAGCGGGAAGCGGACGTGCGCGTCATGCACGGCGCCCGCCCGAGTCACGACCTTGACCCACGCGGGCCACACCTGCGGGTACGCCGCGTCGAGTGCCGGGTCGCGCCGCGGCTCGACGCGGTCCATGAGCGTCGTGATCGTGGCGTCGCCGAAGACCGACGGTACGAACTCGTCCGGCGACGCCTGCCCGCGCAGCAGCGCGACGGCGACGCCGAAGGGCAGGCTGAACTGGGCGTCGACCACCGTCGCCGGGCGGCGCTTCGCGTCGAGCGGCTCGCAGACGATGGGGAAGCCGGCGGCGACGATGCCGACCTCGATGCGCTCGACGTCGCCCGGGCGCAGCCCGTGTGCCGCGCGCAGACCCAGCACCGCGTCGATCGGGGCCTGCATGTAGCGGCAGCACGCGTGCGGCTTGACGCTCGTGCGCAGGACGACCGGCTCGGGGCCGTCGTCGAGCTTCGCGACCTCGGCCGCGTCGGAGTAGGCGTGCAGCGTGCCGAAGCGGCCCTCGAGGATCGTCGCCGGCGCGCGGAACCCGGCCGCGGCGAGCGCCGCCGCGTGCAGCCCGGCGTGCGCGGCCCAGCCCGGGTGGAAGCGCTTCGTCCAGGTGCCGTCGGCGAGGAACTCCATCGAGCCCGCCGCCTGGCTGCCGGCGATGCCGAGCGCGTTCGCGACGCCGTCGGCGTCCTGCCCGAGCAGCAGCGCGGCCGTGGCCGCGGCGCCGAACGCGCCGCAGGTGCCGGTGGGATGGAAGCCGCGGCGGTAGTGCGCCGCGGGGTCGAGCGCCATCGCGAGGCGGCCCGTCACCTCGTAGCCCGCGGCGACGGCGCGCAGCGCGGCGTCGAGCGTCGTCTCCGGGCGCCGCGCCGCGGCGGCGAACGCGGCCGCGAACATGGTCGCGCCGAGGTGGATCGAGCCTGCCTGGTGGGTGTCGTCCATCTCGAGCGTGTGCGCGGCGGCACCGTTGGCGAGCGCGGCGTGGATCGGCGCGAAGCGCTCGCAGGTGCCGAACGCCGGGGCGTCGCCGGGCGTGCCCAGCAGGGCGAGGCCGCGGCGCAGCGCGACGCTCGACGGCTCCGGCGCGCCGCCCAGCGTGACGCCGAGCCAATCGAGCAGGAAGGCGCGCGTGCGTGCGACGACGGCGGCGTCCGGCGTAGCGTCGCGCCAGGCGACGCAGGTCGCGGCGAGCCGCTGCGCCGCGGTCACGCCGGCACCTTCGCCGCCGGCAGGTGCTGCTGCCACGCGGCGAAGCGGACCTCGCGCTCGGCGGCGGCGAGGCGCGGCTCGAAGATGCGGTCGCGACGCCAGGCGTGCGCGAGGTCGGCCGCGTCGCTCCACACGCCGGTCGCGAGGCCGGCGAGATAGCCGGCGCCCATCGCGGCGGCGTCGAGGACGGCCGCGCGCTCGACGGGGATGCCGAGCGCGTCCGCCTGCGCCTGGAGCAGGACGTCGTTGCGCGCCGCGCCGCCGTCGACCCGCAGGGTCTCGGGCGGCGGGAAGGGACAGTCGGCGCGGAGCGCGTCGTAGACCTCGCGGCAGCGCCAGGCGATGCCTTCCAGCAGCGCGCGCACGACGTGCGCCTTGGTCGTCGCGCGCGAGAGGCCGCCGACGACGGCGCGCGCCGTGGTGTCGAGGTGCGGCGTCCCGAGCCCCTGGAACGCGGGCACGACCCAGGCGCCGCCGGCGTCCGGCACCGAGGCGGCGAGCGTCGCCGTCTCGGCCGGGTCGGCGATGACGCCGAGGCCGTCGCGCAGCCACGTCACCGCCGCGCCCGCGGTGATCGCGGTGCCCTCGAGGCAGTAGGTGACGACGCCGTCGCGCCGCCACAGGACGAGCGGATATGCGCCGCGCGACGAGAAGAGCAGCCGCTCGCCGGCGTTCAGGTCGAGCATGGCCGCGGTGCCGTAGGAGATCTTCACCGTGCCCGGCTCGAGGCGCAGCTGCCCCATCATCGCCGCCTGCTGGTCGCCGATGATGGCGGCGAGCGGGACGCCGGGCAGCCCCAGCGCCGGGTCGAGCGGGCCGAGCGCGACGCTCGAGTCGACCACGTCCGGCATGGCGGCGAGCGGGATGCGCAGCGCGTCCAGGATGCCGTCGATCCAGGCGCCGCCGATGAAGTCGAAGAGGCCGCTGCACGAGGCGTTCGAGCCGTCGGTGGCGACCACGGCGCCGCGCGTGAGCCTGGCGGCGAGCCACGACTCGAGCGTGCCGCAGCGCAGGCGTCCGGCGCGGACGGCGCTGCGATCGGGATCGGCGCGGTCGAGCAGCCACTCGATCTTGCTCGCCGCCATGAGCGGCGTCACCAGCATCCCCTGCGCGAGCAGCTCGCCGCAGCGGGCGACGGTGCGGTTGTCCTGCCACGAGATCGCGGCGTGCGTCGGCCGCTGCGTCGCCGTCTCCCACACGACCGCGGTCGAGCGCTGGGTCGCGAGGCCGACGCCGCGAATGCGGCCGGGCGTGACGCCGGCGATCGCACGCCCGAGCACGTGCGTGACCCCGTCCCAGAGGGCGTCGAGATCGTGCTCGACGAGCCCCGGCCCCGGGTGGGCCGGCAGCGTCTCGCGGTAGGCCTCGGCCTCGATGCGCCCGTCCGCGTCGATCACCAGCGCGCGCACCCCGGTGGTGCCGACGTCGAGCGCGAGCACGGCGGGACCGGAGGCGGGCATGGGCGGGCCTGGTCTATGGCGAACGGCCCGGGAGGCGCAACGGCAGGCTAGACCGAAAGCTCCGGGAGCAGGGCCCGGACGGGGGCGAGGTCGAGCACGAACCCGGGCACGGCGGCGCTCGGGTAGGCGTCGCCCGGCGGGGTGACGTCGATGTAGCGGCCGTCCTCGAGGCGCCAGAGCTGGGTCGTCGCGTCCTCGGGGTCGAAGAGCCAGTACTCGAGGACGCCGTGGCGCTCGTACTCGGTGCGCTTGGTCTCGCGGTCGTAGCGCCGGTAGCCGGGCGAGACGACCTCGCAGGCGACGTCCGGGGCCCCGGTGACGTAGGCGGGCAGGACGGCGAACCGCTCCCGCCGCACGTAGATCAGGTCGGGCCGGAAGACGAGGTCGCGGCCGCCGACGCCGCGACCAAGGCGCACGTCGACCTCGAAGAACGCGAAGCCGATGGGGTTGGAGCGCAGGTACGCCTGGAGCTGGAAGAACACCTCTCCCGACACCGCCTGGTGGCGCAGGACCGGGCTCGGCGACATCACCACCACCCCTTCCACCAGCTCGTAGCGCTCGCCGTCCGGGGGGAGGGCGAGGTACTCGTCGGCGGTCATGCGCAGCCCGGCGTAGCCGGGCGCGGGGCGGGTCGCCGTATCCATCGCAGGGGGACGCTACGCCCGGGCGGCGACGGCGACAAGGCTGGCGCGGAGCACCGCGAACCCCGCAGCCGCCCCTTGACCCGCCGGGCGTCGTGGGGTTTCCATGGCCGGTCCGGCCCCGGCCGGCCCAAGGAGATCCCGCACCGATGCTCGTCAAGATGCGCCCCGATGCCACCTCCGATGAGGTCCAGACCGTCGAGTCCAAGCTGCACGACCTGGGCTTCAAGACCGGCAAGATGGTCGGCGAGGCCATCACGCTGATCGGGGTCTACGGCGACATCTCGAAGCTGCCGCAGGGTGAGATCGCCGAGCTGGCGGGCGTCGAGCAGCTGATCCCGATCTCGCGCGCCTACAAGCGCGCCGCGCAGAAGGGCACGCCCGAGCGGCCGATCCACCAGACGGTGAAGATCGGCGACGTGGTGTGCGGCGGCGGCGACCTCGTCTTCATCTCCGGCCCCTGCTCCGTCGAGAGCGAGAAGCAGATCATGGCCGCGGCGCAGATGGTGAAGGAGGCGGGCGCGCACGCGCTGCGCGGCGGCGTCGTCAAGTACCGCTCCAGCCCGTACAGCGGCTGGGAGGGGCTCGGCGCCGACGACAGCGAAGCCCTCAAGAAGGGCCTCTCGCTGATCGCGAAGGCCGGCAAGGAGTTCGGCCTGCCGACCGTCGTCGAGATCCTCGACCAGGCCGACGTGCCGCTGTTCGAGGACACGGGCATCGACTGCCTGCAGATCGGCGAGCCCAACTCGAAGAACCAGGCGCTCCTGAACCGCCTGCGCACGACACCGCTGCCGGTGATCCACAAGCGCGGCAACTCGCTCGACACCGAGGCCTACCTTCTGTGGGTCGAGCGCATGATGTCGACCGGCAAGGAGAACGTGATCCTCTGCGAGCGCGGCATCGCCAGCGCCAACCGCTACACGCGCAACACGCTCGACGTCGGCTCCATCGCCGCGTTCCGCTACCAGCTCTCGGGCCTGCCGATCGCCGTCGACTCGTCGCACGCGACCGGCGTGCGCGACCTCGTCCACCCCGCGACGCTCTCGGGCATCATGGCCGGCGCGTCGATCGTCCTCGTCGAGGCGCACCCGAACCCGCTGATCGCCAAGTCCGACGGCCACCAGGGGCTCTTCAAGGAGCAGCTCGTGGCGCTGGTCGCGGCGTCGAAGGCGGCGTGGGACCTGCGTCGCACGCTCGACGCGTCGTACCTCCCGTCCGCCGCCGTCGAGAAGGCCTATCTGGCGCGCATGGACGAGGACAAGACGCGCTTCTTCAAGAGCTGAACCGGCGGCACGTCCCTTGCTCCGTCTCCGACCCGAGGGGGTCGGGGGGCAGGAGGTTGGGACGATGGTGCCGGTTCCGTCAGGGCTGATCCCGCTGGCCGTTCCGCCGGCGCCGGGCATGGGGCCCGGGCTGGTGCTCGACGTGTCGGGCCTCTGCGCCGCGTTCGCGGTGCTCGTGCTGGGGCTCGCGGCTGCCGTCGTCGTGGGCACCGCGGAGCGGCGCCGGCCGCCGCCGCGGCGTCGCACGACGGTGACCCTGCGCGCGAGCCCGCGGCGCGCGTAGCGGTTGCCCCGCGACGGGCGGGCAGAGGATATCTGCGGCGTGCATCCGTTCATGCCGCTGCCCGCCCTCGAGCCCGACAGCGAATTCTACTGGCGCGCCGCCCGCGCGGGGCGCCTCGAGATGGCGCGCTGCCAGACGTGCGGCTGGTGGATCCATCCCGCGCGCCCGGTGTGCGCGCGCTGCCGCGGCCGCGACGTGCGGCCCGAGGTGCTCTCGGGCGACGGCGTCGTGTGGACCTATACGATCAACCATCAGGTCTGGATGCCCGGGCTCGAGGTGCCGTACGTGGTCGCGGTCGTCGCGCTCGTCGAGCAGGAGAACCTGCGTCTCACGAGCAACGTCGTCGACTGCGCACCCGAGGACGTCTACGTCGGCATGCCCGTGCGCGTGCGCTTCCGCGAGGCGTCCGACGAGGTCGCGCTGCCCGTGTTCGCGCCGGCCGACGAGCCGGTCACGCCGCCGCCGACGCACGTGCCGCTGGTCACCGACACGGCTCGGGTCGCGGCGCATCCGCTGCGCCGGATCGGGGAAGCCGAGCGCCTCGAGCGGCGCGCGATCATCGCCGGCGTCGGCCAGTCGGCGATCGGCCGCCGCCTCATGCGCACCGACATGGATCTCACCGTCGAGGCCGCGCTGCGCGCGATCGCCGACGCGGGGCTCGAGCCCGACGCGATCGACGGCATCGCGTCGTACCCGGGCGCGATGGTCGCGGGGCCCGCCGGCTTCGCGGGACCGGGCGTGATCGACGTGCAGGACGCGCTCGGCCTCTCGTGCACGTGGCACCACGGCGGCATCGAGGTGCCGGGGCAGCTCGGCGCGGTGATCGCGGCGACGCTCGCCGTCGCGGCCGGCCTCGCGCGCCACGTGCTCGTCTACCGCACCGTCAGCGAGGCGAGCGCGGCCGCGGGCATGGGCCGCCGCGGCATCGGCGCGGGCTCGCGCGAGATCCCCGGCTTCGGCCAGTACCTGATCCCCTACGGCGCGATGTCGGCGGCGAACTGGATCGCGGCGATGTGCGTGCGCCACATGCACGAGTTCGGCACCACGCGCGAGCAGCTGGCGCAGATCGCCACCACCGCGCGCCGGCACGCCGGATGGAACCCCGACGCGATCTATCGCGACCCGATGTCGCTCGACGATTACCTCGCCGCCCGCCTGGTCAGCTGGCCGTTCGGGCTCTTCGACTGCGACGCGCCCTGCGACGGCTCGACGGCGCTCGTCGTGTCGCACGCCGACGTCGCGCGCGACCTTCCGAAGCCGGCGGTGCGCGTGAACGCCGTCGGCACCGCCATGCGCTCGCGCCCCAGCTGGGACCAGTGGCAGGACCTGACGACCATGGCCGCGCGCGACGCCGCCGCACAGCTGTGGACGCGCACGGAGCTCCGGCCGGCCGACGTCGACTGCGCGCAGCTCTATGACGGCTTCAGCTTCCTCGCCCTCGCCTGGATCGAGGCGCTCGGCTTCTGCCCGCACGGCGAGGGCGGCCGCTTCGTCGAGGGCGACACGCTGTCCCTCGGCGGTGCGCTCCCGTTCAACACCTGGGGCGGCCAGCTCTCCGGCGGCCGCCTCCACGGCTTCGGCTTCCTCGCCGAAGCCGTGCGCCAGCTGCGCGGCGAGGCCGGGCCGCGGCAGGTGGCCGACTGCGAGGTCGTCGCGGTCGCGAACGGCGGCGGCCCGATCGCGGGCTGCATGCTGCTGACGCGTTGACTTGCGCCGACGCGCCCGCATCGGCGAGGAATCGACCGGCATGCGACGACTCCCGATCCGTCTGACGACGCTTCTCCTCGGTCTCGCCGCCGTGCCGGCGGCGCACGCGGCGTCGTGCGAGGCGCTGGCCATGCTCGTGCTGCCGGACACGACGATCACGGCGGCCGAGCGTCCCGCGGGTACCGCCCATTGCCGCGTCGCCGGCGTGATCGCGCCGCAGGTGCAGTTCCAGGTGTGGCTGCCCGACGCGTGGAACGGCAAGTACCTCGGTGTCGGCAACGGCGCGCTCGCCGGCTACCTCAACCTGCCCGCGATGACGAAGGCGGTGGAGCGTGGCTACGCCAGCGCGAGCACCGATACGGGGCACGTGGGCAGTCCCATCGAGGGCGCCTGGGCCGTCGGCCGCCCCGACCTGGTCGAGGACTTCGGCCACCGCGCGATCCACGTGACGACCGTCGTCGCGAAGGCGCTCGTCGCCGCGTACTACGGCACCGCGCCCGCCCGGAGCTACTTCGCCGGCTGCTCCACCGGCGGACGTCAGGCGCTGGTCGCGGCGCAGCGCTATCCCGACGACTTCGACGGCATCGTCGCCGGCGCGCCGGCGGCGCACATGACGCGCCTGACGTCGCTCGGCAACTGGGTGTCGCAGGCGGTGCACGACGACCCGGCGAGCCGCATCCCGGGCGCGAAGGTCCCGGCGCTCGCCGCCGCGGTGCTCGCACGGTGCGACGCCCGCGACGGCCTGACCGACGGCCTCGTGTCCGACCCGCTGCGCTGCCGCTTCCAGCCGCAGGTGCTGCGCTGCGCCGGCGCCGAGACCGACGCCTGTCTCACCGACGCGCAGATCGCCGCGCTCGCGAAGCTCTACGACGGCCCGCGTACGTCGAAGGGACGTCGCATCTATCCCGGCTATCCGCCCGGCGGCGAGCTGGGCAGCGGGGACGAGCCCGGCCCGATCAGCGAGCCGAGCATCGGGGGGTGGGAGACGTGGCTGGTCGGCGAGCTGCCCGGCATCGCGCACTTCATCCAGGACGCCTTCTTCCGCTTCCTCGTGTTCGAGGACGCGACCTGGGACTGGCGCCGGTTCGATTTCGACCGCGACGTCGCCCGCACCGAGGCGAAGCTCGGTCCGGTGATGGATGCGGTCGATCCCGACCTGCGCGCGTTCCGCGCCCGGGGCGGCCGGCTGCTCGCGTTCCACGGCTGGAGCGACTCCGCGATCCCGGCGACGGCGACCGTCGAGTACTGGCAGCGGATGGTGCGGCGCATGGGCGGCCGCAAGCGCACGCGTGCCTTCGCGCGGCTCTTCCTCGCGCCGGGGATGCAGCACTGTGCCGGCGGTCCCGGTCCGAACAGCTTCGACGCGATCGGCGCGCTCGAGGCGTGGGTGGAGCAGGGCACGGCGCCGGCGCGGCTGGTGGCGTCCCACGCCACGGACGGCGTCGTCGACCGCACGCGTCCACTGTGCCCGTGGCCCGAGGTGGCGCGCTGGGACCGGCGCGGCAGCATCGACGCCGCGGCGAGCTTCGCCTGCCGGCCGCCGCGCCGGCAGGCTCGGGCGGCGGCACGGTACTGAGCGACCACCTCGGCGTCGCGCCGCGCGGCGGCCGCGGCTCACGCCAGCGGCGCGCAGGTGAAGCGGCGGCGGACCGCGTCGAGCTCCGGCAGGCGTGCCTCGTCGATCACCAGCGTGCGCTCGAGGATCACCCCGCGGGTGGTGGGCACGTCGACGCGCACCGCGCCCGGCGGTAGCGTCACGGCGGCGCCGGGCGCGGCGACCACGACGTCGACGCGGTCGCCGTTCGCCTGGCGGTCGCTCAGGACGAAGAAGTTGTCCGTGTCGGCGGCGAACATCGAGATCGACCAGTAGGTGTCGCGCGGGACCTCGGCGGTCACGTGTACGGGCCCGCCGGACACGTCGAACGTGCACGCGGAGTAGAGCAGGTCGGGGCTCGGCCGCACGACGGCGCGCGCGGTCGCGTCGACACGCGGCGGGTGCACGGCGTGGTTCGGGCCGCCCGCGTGCGCCATGATCCGCATGGTGTAGCGCATGATCGCCCACGGCAGGAGCCGGATGGTGAGCGTGTGGACGACGGCCGCGCCGACCAGCGCGGCGAGGATCCAGGGCAGCGCGCGCCTCACGCGCAGCCCTCGGCGTGGATCGCCGGCAGCGGCGTCCCGACGAGGTCGTCGGCCACGCTCGCGTCCGGCTGGTAGAGGCGCAAGGTGAGCGAGATGGGCTCGCCCGGCGGCCCGGTCGCGATCCAGTTCGCCGGCGCCGGCGCGCCGCCGACGCGGATCGTGAAGCGGCCGTCGGGTGCGCGCTCGGCGCGCGTGCGGTCGACCGAGTAAGCGTGCTGCGGGTTGGGAATCAGGTAGCTGTCGGCGGCGTAGGCGGTGATCGACCACCAGCGCGCGGGCGGATCCGTACCCTCGATGCGATAGCGGCATCCGGAGCGCAGCGGCGCGCCGGCCTCGTCCGTGGTCGCGGTGTAGTAGACGGTCTCGCTGCGGTTCAGGGCCAGCAGCCCGGTGAGCGCCACGACCGCCCGCAGCGACGGATCGGCGCTCGCGGCGCCGATGTCGGCGCTGGTGCGCCAGGGGCCGTTGGCGAGCGCGTGCGCCTCGACCTGGGCGCGCACGGTGCGCAGTGCGGAGCCGACGCCCAGGATCAGCGCGGCGGCGGCGGTGGCCAGCACCTTGACGACGAGTCCCCATCGCGATCGCATCGCCGACACAAAGCACGCCCAGGTCCCCGACGCAGCCGTCGCCGGGCGAGCCGTCGGAGCGGGGTGCCGTCCGGTGCTCGCCGGGGGCGCACGGCGGGGCTATGCCCTGCCGTGCCGATGACGGTCCGCGTGCGCCCGATCGCTCCCGCCGACGTCGCGCCGGTCGCGCGGCTGCTCGCGGCGCGGCACGCGACCGAGCGGCGCGCGGAGCCGCTCTTGCCTGCCGGTCCGGCGGACGACGGCCGCGCCCGGGCGCTGGTCGAGGCGACGCTCGCCTGGCGCGGCGCCGTCGGGCGGGTGGCAGAGATCGACGGCGTCGTGGCGGGGCTCCTCGTCGTCGCGCCGGCCCTCGCCGGACCGGGGCGGCCGCCCGCGACGTTCGTAGCCGCCACGGCCCATGCGGCGACGGACTCTGCGGCGCTCGCGGCGCTGCTCGCGGCGTGGGACGACGCCGGCGAGCGGCACGTACAGGTCGGCGTCCACGACGCGGCGGGCAACGCCGCGGTCGCCGCCGTGGGCTTCGAGCCGCTGCTGGACGTCGGCGTCGCGCGGCTGCCGCTCGCGCTCGGCGACCGCGCACCCGGGCTGGCGATCCGCCAGGCGGGCGCGGAGGACCTCGAGGCCGTGCTCGGGCTGGCGGCCATGCTGCGCGCCGAGCACGCGTCGCTCGGCGTGCCCGACGCCGGGGCCGAGCGCGCCCGACAGCGCGTGCGCCTCGCCGACCTGCGTACCGGCGTGTGGCTCGCGCTCGTCGACGGCGTCGCGCTCGGCATGGTGGTGCTGCAACCTCCGGGCACGGTCGTCTCGCCGCTGCACGCGCCCGCCGACGCGATCCACGTGCCCGATCTCGTCGTCGCACCCGCCGCACGCGGCCGTGGCGTGGCCGCCGCGCTGCTCGCCGAGGCGCTCGGCTGGGCCGGCGCGATCGGCTACCGGCACGTGACCCTGCACGTGCACGCCGGCAACGTCGCGGCGGCGCGGTTCTGGCGCGCGCGGGGCGTGCGCGTGGTCGCCCGGCAGTGGCGGCGGGATCAGTGCCCGAGGTAGCGCTCGCGCACGGCGCGCCAGTCGTCGGTCTCGATCACCTTCAGCAGCGCGCCGTTCACCGTCCTGCGCAGGTCGTCGCGCGGCGCCAGCGCGAGGGCGTAGAACTCCTGCTCCAGGAACGGCGCCGTCACGAGCAGCTGCTCCGACCACTGCCGGCGCACCAGCCAGCGCATCACCGGCACCTGGCCCACGACCGCGTCGACCTCGCCGTCGGCGACCGCCTGCAGCGCCGCCTCGATGGTCGGGTACGTCCGCGCCGTGATCTGGTGGTGGCGCAGGAAGTTCTGCCCCGTCCCGCCGTCGACCGCGCCGAGGTGCATGCGCCGGAGGTCTTCGACGCTCTCGATGTGCGAGCGCATGTTCGCGAGCGTCACCATCGACACCACGCTGGCGGTGAACAGCGAGATCACGACGATGCTGATGAACATCCAGACGAGCGCGATCACGCGTCCGCCGCGCGTGTGTGGGAGCGTGTCGCCGTAGCCGACCGTGGTCATGGTGACCGCGGCCCACCAGATGCCCGCGCCGATCCCCTCGTAGGCCCGGCCCCCGAAGTGCTGCGCGTTGCTGCGCCGCTCGAACATCCACATGCAGGCGCCGGCGATCACGATGGAGACGCTGACCCCGAGAAGGATGACGAAGAGGTGGCGCGTGAAGATGCGGCGCGCGGCCGTGAAGACGTCGAGCCCGTCGCCCCGCACCACCGTCACGCCGAGCTCGCCGCTCAGGAACGGCGCCGAGAAGTCGACCGTCCGGGCGCGCTCGGCGGTGATCGCGACCGGCCCGAGCGCCACGTCGAGCCGCCCGTCGGCGAGCTGCGCGTAGGCCTCCGACGTGTCGATCGCCACCCAGTCCCACTTGCGCTCGATCTCGCCGGCGACGACGCGCCAGAGCACGACCGCGAGCCCGGTCCAGGTGCCGTCGGAGTCCAGGTAGGCGAAGGGCGGCGCTTCGATGACGCCGACCCGCAGGGGCGCGGGGTCGAGCACCGGCGGCGCGCTGGCCGGGGCCGCCGTCGGCGGCGCGGCTGATCCGATCGGCGCGGGCGCGGGTGCGGTCGGCGGCGGCGCCGGCGCGACGGTCGTCGTGGTCGCGGGCGGCGTGGTCGGCGGCGTCTGCGCGGCGGCGAGGGTCGCGGCGCAGAGGAGGGCGAGGCCGAGGACGGCGCGGATCATGCGTCCTCCGCCGCCAGCGCGGCTGCGCCGAGCGCGCCGCAGAACGCGCCCTCACGCAGGAAGACGGGCCGATGCCCGAAGAGCGTCGTGATGCCGCCGACGATGGTGGCGAGCGCGAGGTTGCCGTCGAGCGTCGAGCCGCCGAACACGATCGTCTCGATGCCGGCGGCGCGGGCGAGCCCGCCGCACACGAGCGCGACGTTCTCGCCGACGAGGCCCATGAGCGCGTGCGCGAGGTCCTCGCGTCGCGGCGCGGCCCCGGCCTTCGCGAAGCTCGCCGCGGTCAGCTCGCGCAGGAGGGGGCTGGCGGTGTCCTGGTAGACGTCCCCGACCAGCAGGTCGACGCGGCGCCGGTCGCCGGCGGCGGCGAGGGCGGCGATGCGGGCGAAGTCCGACTCGCCGAGCAGCAGGCGTCCCAGCCCGAGGACGGTCCCGCCGCCCAACGCCGTTCCGCCGGCACGCGCGACCGGGCCGTCGCCGAGGTGCAGCACGGACGTGCCGGTGCCGAGCGAGGCGAGGAGGTAGCGCGCGGGCAGGGTCGTGCCCTCGGCGCCCGCGGCCAGCCCCGCCCCCGCCGCCCAGGCGTCGAACTCGCCGACGGGGTGCAGCGCCAGGCCGTCCAGCGCGGCGCCGAGCCGCGCGGCGCCGCCGCCGGTCACGCCGACGCGCGCGGGCTCCCACGCTGCGATCTGGGCCCGGACGGCGGCGAGGTCGGACGACGGTACGCGCGCGACGTGTGTCGCGGCGTCGCGGCGCACGATCTTCGTGAGGGTGGCGCCGGCGTCGATGCCGACGGTGACGGGAGGGGAGGGCACCCGGCGCCGGTTCATAGCCCGCGGCCGCCCGCCGGCCAACTGCGCGCCGGCGCCGCGGTTCACGATCGCTGGCGGCGCGGCGCATGCCGCTGTAGACGGCGCGCACCCGTGCCGTCGCCGCGCCGTCCCTCCCGCCTGCCCGCGTTGCTCGTCGATCCGGAGCTCGACCGTCTCGCGTACCGTTGCCATCCCGACGGCTGTCCGCGCGACCGCACCTGCTGCGTCGGGCTCGTGGTCGAGGCGTCGCGACGCGAGGTACGCGTCATCGACGCGCTCATGGACGAGCTCGCCGCGCTGAAGCCGTCGCTGCGCGACGCCGACGGCTACGCGAGCGTCTTCGTGCCCGATCCGCCCGGCTGGGTGATCGAGAGCGACGACCACGGCGCGTGTCCGTTCCTGCTGCGCACGCGGCGTCGCGCCCTGTGCTCGATCCACACGCTGGCGCTGCGCACCGGTCGCGAGGTCGCCGCGGTGAAGCCGGCGGCGTGCCGGCATTGGCCGCTCATGCTCGACGTCGTCCGCGGCCGGGTACGCGTCACCGTGCAGCCGCACGCACGCGCCATCGGCTGCGTCGCGCCGCGCGCGGCGCTGCCGGGGCAGCCGAGCGTGCGCGAGGCGTTCGCGGCCGAGATCGCCGAGCTCGGCCGTGCCTCCGGTCAGCCGGCGGGCGGCCGGTCCGGCATGCCGAAGGCGCGGCGCACGGCGCGATAGCCGTCGGTCCAGCGGCCGGCGTGGTCGCGCACGACGAGCGGCGCTTCGACCGCGGGCGGGCCGTCCGCGGCGGCGCGGCGGCGGAGCGCGTGCACGGCGAGGAGCGGCGACTTGCCCGCGCGCGGCACGACCGCCCGCCGGCACACGACGACGAGGCCGGCGGCGTGCGCCGCGGCGTCGACGCGCCCGTCCTGCGTCCCGCCCGCGCAGGTGACGAACCAGCCGTCCGGTGCCAGCAGGTGCGCGGCGGCGCGGGCGTAGTCCTCGATGCCGCCGCGCTGCTCGACGTGGCACGGCCCCCACTGCGGCCGCGCCGACTCGTGCGCGGTGCCGGGCGGCAGGTACGGCGGCGTCGCCGTGACGAGGTCGAACGACGCCGCACCGGCGAGGACGGCCGGGTTGCGCAGGTCGCCGCCGACCACGCGGCAGCGGTCGGCGACGCCGTTCCACGCGATCGAGCGGCGCGCGAGCCCGACGCTCACCGCCTGCGCCTCCACGCCGACGCCGTACGCCTGCGGGAAGCGCCAGGCGAGGAGCAGCAGCACCGTGCCGATGCCGCAGCCGAGGTCGGCGTGGCGCCGGGGCGTCGCGACCTCGGCGGCGAGCCACGCGGTCGCGAGATCGTCGAGCGACCAGCGGTGGCCGCGACGCAGCTGGAGGATGCGCCAGTCGCCGGCGAGCGCGCAGAGATCCTCGCCGGCGGACGGCCAGCAGACGGGATCGTCGGGCGCCGCGGGCGCAGGCCCGGGCGCGCGCCAGCCGGCGGGGCGGCGTGCCGGCCGCACGACCCCGCCCGCCGCGGTCACGAGCCCGCGCCGAGCAGCGTGCCCGGGTTCAGGATGCCGGCGGGATCGAGCGCGCGCTTGAGCGCCCGCAGGATCGGATAGGCGGTGCCCAGCTCCTTCTCGAGCCACGGCACGCGCAGGCGGCCGACCCCGTGGTGGTGCGCGATCGTGCCGCCGCCCGCGAGCGTCGTCTGCATCACGCGGCCCCAGGCGTCGAGGTAGATATCCTCGGCACGGGCCCAGTCGTCGGGCTTGAGCGCGAAGGTGATGTAGAGGTTCGTGCCCTCGGGGTAGCCGTGCGAGGTGTGGGCGCTCGCGGCGAGGATGCCGGGGACGGTGTTCAGCGAGGCGATGACGCCGTCGTAGAGCTGCGGCAGGCGGTCCCAGGTCGCCGCGATCTCGATGGTGTCGACGACGATCTCCTTGTCGAGGAAGAAGTCCCACGACGGCACCATGTTGCGATGCCCGAGCCAGTGCTCGCCGGGCGCGGCGCCGTAGCCCTTCGTGCCGGCGATCGCGGCGACGGCGGCCATCTCGGCGGCGACCAGCGCCGCCGGCCCCTCCGACACGACGAGCAGCGCGCAGCTGCCGTCGGTGAGGCCCGCCGACGCGAAGTTCCGTCCCGACTCGAGCCCGTCGTAGAGCCGCAGCACGGCGGGCCGCCAGCCGACGCGCAGGATGCGGCGGATCGCGTCGAGCCCCGCGGCCATCGAGGGGAACGGGAAGCAGTCGGTGACCCGCGTCTCGGGCAGCGGATACACGCGCTGCGTGACCTCGGTGATGACGCCGAGCGCGCCCTCGCTGCCGAGGAAGAGCTCGCGCAGCGACGGCCCCGCCGCCGCGCGCGGCACGATCGGCCCGAGGCGCACGATCTCGCCGCTCGCCAGCACCACCTCGAGCCCGAGGAGCAGGTCCTCGATGTTGCCGTACTTGGTCGAGAACTGGCCCGCCGAGCGCGTGGCGACGAGGCCGCCGACGCTGGCGCGGTCGATCGACTGCGGATAGTGGCCGGTGGTGTAGCCGCGCGCCGCGAGGAGCTTCTCGTACTCGCCGCCGAGGAGCCCGGCCTGCGCGACGGAGTAGAGCGCGGTCTCGTTCAGCTCGAGGTGACGGTCCATCGCCGTCAGGTCGAGGACGATCGTGCCCCCCGGCGGCACCGCGCCGCCGAGCACGCCCGAGGCGCCGCCGAACGGCACCACCGGCACCCCGTGCCGCTGCGCCGTGCGCAGGGTCGTCGAGACGTCGGCGGTCGACTGCGCCGTGACCACGCACGCGGGCGGCGGCCCGAGCTCGCCGCGGCGCTCCCGCAGGTGCGCCAGGACCCAGTAGTCCTTGCGGTGCGCGGCGATGACGGCGGCGTCGGTGGAGACGCGATCGGGGCCGAGGACGTCGGTGAGGGCGCGTGCGATGTCGCTCATCGGAAGCTCCGCAGGCCGTCCGCCAGGCGGCGGTAGCCGTCGATCTCGGCCGCGGTGCGCGCGGCGTTCCATCCCAGGCGATCCGCGGCGATCGCCGCGACCGCTTCCACGCCGTCGAGGCCTTGCCGGCGATCGAAGAGCAGCGCGCGCGTGCGGCGCTCGAGCACGTCTTCGAGCGTCAGCGCCAGCTCGGCGTCGAGCGCGTGCTCGATCTCGGCGCGCAGCACGCCGGGCAGGCCGGGAATCGGCTCGCCCGCGCGCGGGTCGGCGGCGATGCGGGCGAGCAGCGCGTCGCAGCCGCTGCCGTGCAGACGCCACAGGCGCTCCGCGCCCTCGCGGCCGAGCGCGGGGAGGCGTGCGGCCAGCGCCGCCGCGTCGGCGACGCTGCCGGGCTCGCCGCCGGGCAGCGGCACGTCCCGGCTGCGCGAGCGCAGGTCCCGCTTGCCGAGCTTCTCGCAGACCAGGTCGACGATGCGGCGGGCCATCTTGCGGTACGTCGTCAGCTTGCCGCCGGCGATCGACACCAGCCCGCTCGGGTCGGTCATGATCTCGTCCTTGCGCGAGATCTCCGACGGCGCCTTGCCCTCCTCGGCGAGCAGCGGCCGCAGCCCGGCCCAGGCGCCGAGCACGTCGGCACGCTCGAGCGGGCGGCCTGCGAAGGTGCGATTCGCGGCCTCGAGGAGATAGTCGGCGTCGTCGCGCGTGACGCCCGGGTGCAGCTCCGGCGACGGCGACAGCGTGTCGGTCGTGCCGAGGTAGGTGATGCCGTCGCGCGGGATGGCGAACACCGAGCGCTTGTCGCGCGCGGTCATGACCACACTGTGCGCGATCGGCAGGCGCGCGTGGTCGACGACCAGATGGATGCCCTTCGTCAGCTGCAGGCGCTGCGTGCCGCGCGTGCCGGCGCGCTGGCGGACCTGGTCCACCCACGGGCCGCCGGCGTTGACGACGACGCGCGCGCTGGCCTGCACGCTGCGCTCGCCGAAGGCGTCGCAGATCGTGACCCGGCCGCCGTCGATGGCCGTGACCTCGGCGTGGTTGACGCAGATCGCGCCGGCGTCGGCGGCGCCGCGCACGGTGGCGAGCACGAGACGGGCGTCGTCGGTGAGGTACTCGACGAAGACGGCGGCGCCGAACAGGCGATCCGGCGCCAGCGACGGCACCTCGCGCAGCGCCGCCGCGCGGTCCCACATCTCGTGGCGCTCGTCCCTGCCGACCGACGCGATCTTGTCGAAGGCCCACAGCCCCGCCTGGAGCTTCATCTGGGTGGCGCGCCCGTAGGTGGGCATCACCATCAGGATCGGCTGCGTGAGATGCGGGGCGAGACGGCGCAGGACGGCGCGCTCGCTCGCCGCCTCGCGCACCAGCGCGACGTCGCCCTGCTGGAGGTAGCGGACGCCGCCGTGGATTAGCTTGGAGCTGCGGCTCGACGTCCCGGCGGCGAAGTCGACCGCCTCGACGAGCGCGACCGACAGCCCGCGCAGCGCGGCGTCGCGCGCGATGCCGGCACCGGTGATGCCGCCGCCGACGACGAGCAGATCGAGATCGGCGTGCGGCAGGGCCGCGAAGCCTGCCTCACGCGTCGCCGGCGAGAGCCCCCCCATGCCGGCGCGAGCGGGCTAGGGCTTGGCCCCGAGGTCGGCGAGCACGGCCTGCGCCTCGGCCACCTTGTCGGTGCGGCCCTCGTCCTTGGCGATCTGGAGCGCGCGCTGCGCGTAGGCGACGCCCTCTTCGGTGTCGCCGCGCCACTTGCACGCCTTGGCCAGGACGATGCGCGAGTTGACGGCGTTGTCGTCGAGGTGGACGACCTTCTTCAGCATCTGCTCGCCCTTCGGCACGTCGCCGCCGAAGAGGCGCGGGAGCTGCACCAGGAGGGCGCCCTTGGTCGCCAGGGCCTCGACGTGGTTCGGGTCGAGCGCGAGCGTCCTGTCGAGCTCGCGCATCAGGTCCTTCAGCTTGAAGACCGAGGTGATCTTCTCGCCGTCGACCCGGAGCGACTCGCCGAGGTTGCAGAAGCGGCCGTAGTGGGCGTCGACGAGGCCGTCGTCGAGGGCGATGGCCTTCTCGGCGAGCTCCTGGCCGCGGGTGAAGAGCGCGACCTTGCCGGCGCGGTCCTTCGTCTTCTGGCCGGCCAGGCAGTCGGCGATCGACTGCTTGGCGAGCTCCTCGGCGGAGGGACCGGCCCAGGCGGGTGCGACGGCGAAGCACAGCAGCAGGGCTGCGAGCGCACCGCGGACAGACGAAGAGACGGGGGCCGTCACGACCTCGAACCATGCAAGACCCCCGGTGCGGTGTCAACGCGGACCGAGCTCCCGCCTGCGGGACGGCCGGGCGACGTGGATGCGGCGCCGAACGCCCTTCGTCGGATGGCGCAGCCGCCGTGCGCGCGCCGAAGAGTCGGGGCGGCGCGCCCCGCGGAACCTCGCGAGCGCCGTGGCGTCGCGCGCGGCCATGGCGTTGTGGTGACGCCGCGCCCGCCGCGGCGTTCGTTCGTGGACGCTCGGCCGCCGCGGCGCGAGGCTCCATGCGGGTGCTGCACGCGCCGCGGTCGGCATGAGGGTTGCTCGTGCGCTCTCGGGGGTCGTCCGATGCCGATGTTCCGCAAGATACGCCGCGCACGTCCACAGGCGGGGGCTGCCGAGGAGGGGGCGCGCGAGGTCGCCGACGCCCCCGTGGTGCCGGTGGGCGCGGTCGTGCGTCGCGGGCCGAACCTGGCGGCGCAGCTGCGGGCCATCGCCGAGCAGGCGACGCTGCCCGAGGACGCGTTCGAGCCGGCCCTCCAGGCGATCCTCGAAGCGACCGGCGCGTCGGCCGGGGCGCTGTGCCTGTTCGACGTGCGCTACGGCATCCTGCGTCTGACCACCGAGGTCGGCCTGTCGGACGAGGGCTGCCG
Organism: bacterium; assembly: GCA_026129405.1. NCBI lineage: Bacteria > bacterium. Next base: position 55,859 of record JAHCID010000001.1, on the reverse strand, counting down.
CCGGCTGCGCTCGGTGCGGCGCGGCGACCCGGCGTCGTGGGACATGCCGCTGCACGGCCTGCTCAACCGGCGCGCGTACCTCATCGAGAGCGCGGCGCGGAACCGCTACGTGCCGCGGCTGCTCACCGCCGGCGCCCCGGTGCGCACGGTGGCCTGCGTGCCGCTGTATGCGGAGACGACCCCGCTCGGCAGCCTCGTCCTCGTGACGGTCGCACCGCGGGCGTTCGTCGAGCGCGACATCCAGGCGCTGTGGCGGCCGCTCGCCGAGCTGGTGCGGATGATCGAGGCGGTGCGGCGTCAGGTGGGCGCGGGCGGGTCGGAGATCGGGCACGACCTGCCGCCGCCGCCGCGGCGCTTCGTGCCGACCCCGGACGTGGTCACGCTGACGGCCGAGCGCGATCGGCTGCTCGGCGAGGTCACCGCGCTGCGCGCCGATCAGGAGCGCTTCGCGGTGATGCTCCGCGAGCACGCGCAGGAAGTCGAGTCGCTGCGGACGGCGGTGGCGGAGTCGGGCGCGGAGCGCGATCGGCTGCGCGGCGAGGTCGAGCGCGCGCGCAGCGACGACCGCGTCGCCCGTCTCACCGCCTCCCTCGAAGCCGCGGAGCGCGAGCGCGAGCGGCTCGCCGCGGCGCTGGAGGCGGCGGCGTCGCTGCACAGCGACCAGGTGAAGCGCGAGAGCATGCTCGACGAGGCGCGGCGCGAAGCGCAGCGGCTGGCCGAGACGCACGCGCACGAGCTGGAGCGCGTGCGCGCGGCGGGCGACGAGCGGGCCGTGGCGAGCGAGCGGGTCGCGCGCGAGCGGCAGGAGGAGATCGAGCGCCTGCGCAAGCGGAGCGCGGAGCTGGAGACGCAGCTCCAGGCGGAGCGCGATCGCGAGCACGGGTTCCAGGCCGAGCTGGCGCGGCTCACGGCGGCGCAGCAGGCCGCGGCGACGCGCGAGAAGCAGCTGCACGAGGAGCTGGAGCGCGTGTCGGCCGGCCGTGCGGCGGAGGATGCGGACGTCGCGACCGCTCGATCCTTACCGCGTCGCGCTTCCCATTTTTCAATAAGGCCATCCTTGACCCAAAGCGCGCGGCGGCCGAGGGCTGGCGGCGGCGACCGCGACGGAGCTCGCGACGACGCGCGCGGCGCTCGAGGCGCTCGAAGGGCGAGCGCGCGGGCGCAGGCCGAGATCGCGCGGTTGGAGGACGGGCAGCGCGCCGCGGCGGCCGAGCAGGAGCGGCTGGCCTCGCTCGTCGCGACCCACGTGGCCGCGGTGCGCGAGGCGTGCGCCGAGCGCGATCGCCTGGCCGCCGAGCTGGCGGCCGTGCGCGAGGACTACGAGCGCAGCGTCGCCGGATCGCGCCAGCGCGAGGCCGAAGGCGCGGCGGTGGGAGCGCGGCTCGAGATGCTGGCCGCCGAGCGCGACCAGCTGCGCGCCCTGCTCGCGACCGCGGAGGAGGAGCGCGAGCGGGTGCGCGCCGAAGCGGGTACGCAGCTCGCGACGCTGGAGAGCCAGCTGCGCGGCGCGCAACGCGAGCACGAGGCCGCCCTGTCGAGGCTGGTCGCGGAGCGCGATCGACTGGCGCTGGAGCACGACCGGCTCCTCGCCGAGCGCGAGGCGCTCGAGTCGAAGCTCGCGGCGGCCGAGGCCGACGTCTCGCCGCTCGAGATCCCGGCGCCGGAGGCCGAGGGCGACGACGACGTCGCCGCAGACGCCGACGGCGAGGACGACGTCGCCGCGGCGATCCCCATGCCCGAGCCGGGCGCGCTCGACGACGCCGAGCCCGACGATGCCGTCATCGCGATCGCGGTCACCGACGCGGTCGCGCAGACGCCCAAGGTCGAGCCCGGCAAGACCGCGGTCGTCGTGCTCGACGTCCAGGAAGCCTGGGCCGACGCCACGCTCGCCGAGCATCAGGTGATCGTGCTGCCTCCCGACGGCGGCGCGGGCGAGCACATCGCTGCGGTCGAGCCCGAGCGGGTCATCGTCAACCTGGCCGCGCCCGGGGCGCTTCAGGCGATGATGGCGCTGCGCGCCGCCGGGTGCAGCGCCCGCTTCTGGGGCTGCATCGCCGATCCCCGCGCGGGACACGGGCTCGCGCTCGGGCCGGTGGAGCCCGCCGTCGCGCCGCTCGACCCCGACGCGGTCATCGAGACGCTCGGGCTCTACGCCGGGCAGGGGGGGCGCGTCGTGACCACGGGCGCCGACGTCGACGCGCTCATGAGCCTGCGCCAGGCGCTGTCGCGGCGCCGCGTCTCGGTGTCGATGGCCTGGGACGGCAAGCAGGCCGCGGAGCTGCTGTCGGTGGTGAAGCCGCTGGCGGTGGTCGTCGATCTGGATCTGCCGCGCCGCGACGGCTACTCGGTGATCGCGGCGCTCGGCGCGATCGAGCCGATCCCGTACGCGGTCGTCGTGGGCGGCAGCGACGACGCGCCGGCGGCGTTGCGCGCGCAGCTGACCGACGGGACCAACGCGCGTCGCTTGATCCCGCTGGCGCAGATCGTCTCCGATCTGCTCGCGCGCATCGAGACGACGCCGGTCGTCGAGCGCAAGCAGAAGGTGCGGGTCATCCAGGGCACGGGACGCTGAGCCTCGCGTCGCGCGCAACCCAGTCCTGAATATTGACAGGGTGTGGGTCGGTCCGTACCCTGCCGCGCATCCCGGAAGGCTCCCAGACGCCGTCGGAGCGCACCCACGTGATCGGGCTGCTCGACGAGCTCCAGGCGGCCGAGCATGCCGGCGCCGATGCGCTCGCTCGGTGGATCGCCTCCTGTCGTGATCCGCGTCTGCGCGGCGGGATGCGCGTCATCCAGGCGCGCGACGCGGCGCACGCCCGTCTCGCCGTGGCGCGACTCCACGCCCTCGGCGGACGTCCCACGGCGACCCCGACGCGCAGCCTGACGTCGCTCTGCGGCGTGCTCGCCGCGCAGGCGGTCTCGGATCGCTCGAAGCTGTCGATCCTGATCGCGCGCTTTCCGGCCGCCACCGACGATCCCCTCGCCGGCCTCGGCGGCGTGCTCGAAGGCGATCCCGAGACCCGCGCGTTGCTCGAGGCGGTGCGCGACGACGATCGCGTCAGCCTGGGCTGGTTGCGCGGACTCGCCGACGTCGGACCCGAGCCGGTGGTCGCCTCGGGGCGCGGCGAGACGGCGTTCGCCGCAGGCTTCTGCGACGCCCTGCGGGCGGCCGAGGCCGCGTCGGCGGAGGTGGTCGAGGCCTGGGTCGCCGTCTGCCGCGCGGACGGGCTGCGGGGCGGGCTGCGCGCGATCGCGGCGCGCGAGCGGGTGCACGCCGCGCTGCTCACCGAGCGCCTGGCCGAGCTCGGCGGTACGCCGCGGATGCAGGTCCCGGAGGCGTCGCGGGCGGCGGCGCTCGCACGCTGGGGCGTCGCCGACGTCGCCGACGAGAGCAAGCTCGACGGCATGCTGGCGCGCTACCCGACCGACGACGTCGTCGCCCGTCCGCTCGGCGCGGTCGCCGCCGCGCTCGCCGGCGATGCCGAGACGCGCGAGCTCCTGCGGCTCCTCGCGGCGGCCGAGGTGTCGACGGTCGCGTGGCTGCGCGCCTACCGCGGCGGGCTCGGCGGCGACAGCGCGCACGCCGTCGCCTGCTGACGCCCGGATCGTGCGTCCCGGCACGACGCTCTGCGGCGCGAAAGCACTCCATCGCGCGGGATGGGAAGAAACCTGTGCGCGCAGCTCGAAAATCATTGACGCCGCGCCGCCGGTGCCCTACCCCCTCCGAGCGTCGCGTGGACCTTCGGGAAGAGCGCGACGACTTTGGACAGGGGGACGATGAACATGCAGAGAGGAATTGGTCGATTCGCACTCGCCGCCGCGCTGGCGGCCGGCACGGCGCTCGTGGCGGCGCCCGCGCTGGCGCAGCCCGCGGGCGTCACCAAGAACGAGGTGAAGTGCGAGTCGGGGACGGGCAAGACGCTGTCGAAGCTGGCCGGGGCACTGGGGAAGTGCGCCCAGAAGTGCCTCGCGACGGCGCGTAAGACGTCGGGGCCCTACACCGAGTGCTTCCCGCCGTACACGGGTGCGATGGCGGCGTGCGTGAACGATCCGGTGAAGGGCGCCACGACGAAGGCGGCGGCGGGCATCGTCAAGGCATGCACGGCCGACTGCCCCGAGTGCTACCCGGCGAGCGTGTGCACGTCGGGACAGCCGTTCGTGAACAACACGAGCGGGCTGCTCGGAACCTTCGGCACGCTGGTCTACTGCATGGAGGCCGCCGGCCAGTCGCCGTCGAAGGACCAGGCGAAGTGCGCCGACGGCGCCAGCAAGACGCTCGCGAAGTTCGCCGCGTCGAAGTCCAAGTGCTACGATAAGTGCCAGCAGAGCGTCTTCAGCGGCAAGCTTCCCGAGGGCAGCTGCAATCCGCCGACGCCGACCCATGCCGCGACCGCGGCGTGCATCCTCAAGGCCGAGCAGAAGTCGGTGGCGACGATCGACAAGGGTTGCGCGGTCGCGAAGCCGACCTGCTGGGACGGTGTCGTCATCCCGAACTCGGGCACCGGCTGGACGGCGCTCGCCGAGGCGGCCGTCGACATCCAGGTGCCGATCATCGGCTGCGGCTCGCCGAGCGGCGCGTTCCTCGACTGAGCGACGCGCAGCCAACGCAGCACACGGGGGACCGGCCGCGAGGCCGGTCCCCCGTTCGCGTTTCTGGCTCCGGCGCGCGAGTGCCGTGCCGTGGCAACCGGCCGCGTCGGAACACCGGCAGGCCGGCGCGTCGCCGTGCCCGGCGTGCGCGCCGGCGGCCGGACGTGCGACCTTGGTCGCAGGCACCGAGGCATGATGCCCCGGGATCGCACGCGATCACCTGGCGGCGACTCGTTTTGCTCGACCGTTCGGCGTCGAGACGCATTGACGTCCCGGAGGGCCTCGCTAAGCCGGGGGTGGACGTCGCGTCCGTGGGAGTGGGGACGCGGCTACGACCACAGGGGGGTACGAAGAACATGTCGACACGATTCCGTTTCCGCAGCCTCACGCTCGCCGCCGCCGCGGCGTGTGTGGGACTCGCCGCCGCGCCGGTCCTGGCGCAGCCGGCGGGTGTGACCAAGGACGAGCAGAAGTGTGAGTCGGGCACCGGCAAGACGCTGTCGAAGTTCGTCGGCGCCAAAGGCAAGTGTGCCCAGAAGTGTCTCGCCACCGCGCGGAAGACGTCGGGTCCGTACACCGACTGCTTCCCACCGTACGGCGGCGCGACGCTGAGCTGTCTCGAGGACCCGGTGAAGGGTGCCGAGGCGAAGGCGGAGAAGGGCATCATCAAGGCGTGCGCGAAGGACTGCCCCGAGTGCTACGGGCAGATGACCTGCGACACGGGTCAGCCCTTCGTGGACAACACGAGCACGCAGCTCGATGCGTTCGGCACGCTCGTCTACTGCACGGAGGCCGGGGGCAATACGCCGGATAAGCCCCAGGCGAAGTGCGAGGACTCCGTCGGTAAGACGCTCGCGAAGTTCGTGGCGTCGAAGACGAAGTGCTACGACAAGTGCAACGCGAACGTCTTCAAGGGCAAGCTTCCGGAGGGGAGCTGCAACCCGCCGACGCCGTCCGATGCCGCCACCATGGCGTGCATCCAGAAGGCCGAGAGCAAGTCGGTCGCGACGATCGACAAGGCGTGCAGCGCGGCCGGTGCGAACCCGGCCTGCTACAACAACGCGCCGGCACCGAACACGGGCGCCGGCTGGACCGCGTTGGCCGAGGCGGCCGTCGACGCGCAGGTGCCGATAATCGCCTGCGGCTCGCCGAGCGGCGCGTTCCTCGACTGATCCAACCACCACACCATTCCCCGATGCGACGGGGGGCCGGCCGTGGCGCCGGTCCCCCGTCCGTCGTTTCGGCTCAGCGCGCGAGCGCGGCGAGCCAGTCGCCCACGACCGCCAGCACCTCGTCCGTCACCTCGGCCGGCGTGCGGCCGCTGCGCTTCGCGGCCGCGAGCGAGTGATCGGCGGCGGCGATCTCGTGCAGCGTCGCGCGCGGCAGCCCGGCCAGCACGGTGCGGAGCAGCGCGCGCTCGGCGAGCGCGTCGTGCTCGCCCTGCACGAAGAGCATCGGCAGATCGAGCCCCGGCAGATGCGCGGCACGCTCGACCGCCGGCTCGTCGGCGGGATGGAGCGGGAAGCCGAGGAAGCAGAGCCCGTGGACGCGCGCGTCGCCGGCGACGACGTGGGAGGCGATGCGCCCGCCCATCGAGCGCCCGCCCGCGACGAGCCACGCCGGCGCGAGCGTGTCGGCCGTCCAGTCGAGGAGGGCGCGCGCGGTCGCGTCGAGCACGGGACGGCGATCGGGGAAGCGGCGGCGCGCGTCGCGGTAGGGGAAGTTGTACGTGACCACGGCGAACCCGTGTGCCGGCAGGTGCTCCTGGAGCGCCACGAGGTGCGGATGCGCGAGATCGCTGCCGGCGCCGTGACCGAGCACCACGGCAGGCGCGCCGGCGCCGGCGCGCGCGACGCGGCCCGACACCGCGGCGCCGGCGGGGAGCGGGATGCGGACGTCCTCCACGCCGCGGTTCCTACGCCGCGCGCCGCGCACGCGCCATCGCGGGCGGTGCGATTCCTCGACTTCGCGGGCCGATTCCGGTAGCCCCCGCCCCCATGCAGGCGCGGCCCGTCATCGGGCTCACCGGCGGCATCGGCGCCGGCAAGAGCACCGCGGCGAAGATCCTGGGCGAGCTGGGCGCGTACGTCATCGACGCCGACAAGGTCGGCCACGACGTCTACGCGCCGGGCACCGGCGGCTTCCGTGCCGTCGTCGAGGCCTTCGGGTCCGAGATCGTGGCTGCGGACGGCACGATCGATCGGCGGCGGCTCGGCACGACCGTCTTCGCCGATCCGGCGCAGCTGCGCCGCCTGAACGGGCTCGTCCATCCGTTGATCGGCCTCGCCATCCGCGAGCGCCTGATGGCCGCGCAGGCCGAGGCGGCGCGCACGCCCATCGTCGTCGAGGCGGCGATCATGATGGAGGCGGGCTGGACGTTCTTCGACGAGGTCTGGGCGGTGATCGTCGAGCCCGAGACCGCGATCGCGCGCGTCACGGCGTCGCGCGGGCTGTCGCGGGTCGACGTCGAGCAGCGGCTCGCGGCCCAGATGACGAACGACGAGCGCGTGCGCCGGGCGACGCGCGTGATCCACAACGACGGGACGCCCGCGGCGTTGCGGGCGCAGGTGGAGGCGGCATGGCGAGCGGTCGGCGGCTCCTGACGGCCCTCATCGGTGCGGCGACGCTGCTCGCCGGCGCCGGCGCCGGCGCCCGCAGCGCGGCGGCGGCCGGCGCCTGCGACGCGGAGCGCGCCGTGCTCGGACTCGGGCTCGCGATCCGCGGGGGCACTCTCGTCGTGGGCGAGGTCGACGCGGGGTCGCCGGCCTCGCGCGCGGGATTCCGCGTCGGCGACGAGCTGCTCCAGGTGAACGCCACCGTGCCGCGGTCGTGCGCGCAGTGGGCGAGCACGCTCGAGGACGCGCGCGACGAGCGCATGGCGGTGCTCGTGCTCGTCCGCCGCGGCCGCATCGATCAGCCGTTGTTGCTGCCGCACACGCTGCTCTCTCCGCCGCTCGAGCCGGCGGAGCCGGCCGAGGTCGCATCGGCGCCGCCGGCGACCGTGCCTCCGCCCGGCGTCGCTCCGGTCCCCGTCCCGGAGCCGACCACGGGCTCCGCACCCGTCCCGGCCCCGGCGCCGGCGGGCTCCGCTCCGGCCGCGGTCCCCGTACCGCCGCCGGTGCCCGAAGCCGATCGTCCCGGTCCGCCGCTCGACCGCCCCGGCGCGCCGGTCGCGGCCGAGGCGAAGCCGCCTGCGATCGCGACGCCCGCGCCCCTGCCGTTCGACGTGCCGGTGTCGCTCGAGGCGGTCGTGCGCGGGCTCGCCGACCTCGGCACGGCCGAGGATCCGCCGCGCGACCTCACGAGCCATCGCGAGGCCGTCGACGAGGTGCGGCGGCAGATCGAGACGCTCGCCGTCCGTCAGGCGGCGCCGGCCGACGTCGTCGTCGAGCTGCGTCGCATCGGCCGCTACCACGCCGCGGCCGTGGTGGCGTGGAGCGCGATGCAGGGGGATCAGGACCTCGACCGCCGCAGCCGCCGGCTGCCGGTGGCCGAGGGGGCCACGGTCGACTTCTTCGGCGACTCGCCCGCCGCCGGCATCGTCGACGAGTACGCCTTCCTCGAGGCGACCGTGTCGCGCCAGCCCGCGCGCGGGCCGATGGGCCTCGAGCAGTCGGGGAAGTGGCGCCCGGCGTGGGCGCGCATCCTCCTCTGGGAGCGGGCGGCGCAGGAGCTCGAGGCCCTGCGCGCCCGGACGGGAACCTAGGGCCGGGCGGCGGTCCCGTCGGCCGCGAGTCAGGGCTTCTTGGCGGCGGCGCGCTGGCGGCGCTTCTCCTTGGCCGTCTCGCGCTGCTTCAACCGGTTGGCCTCCTTGCGGCGCTTGCGCCGCCGGCGGATCTCTCGCTGACGTTCCGATGCCATGGTGCCGGGGCTCTATACCGGGGTGCTGCGGCGGGGCAAGCCGGCGGCGCGCTGGCGCCGGGCCCGGCGGAGGGGTTAGGAACCGTCTGGCCCATGGCGGAGGGCTTCCCGACCACGCCCCGCGCGGCGACCACGGTTCGGCTCGCAGCCATCGTCCTCGGCGTGCTCGCGATCGCGCTCGCCACCCGCACGACGATCACCAGTGCCGAGTGGGTCGGGCGCACGTTCCCGGGCTTCCTCCTGCTGCCGAATCGGGTCGTCGCATCGATCGGGCTGGCGGACTGGAGCGGGCCGCAGGAGCTGTATCAGAACGAGGTCCTCGCGGTGGACGGGCGGCCGGTGGCGAGCACCGCCGACGTCTACGACTACGTCGCCGAGCTCGCCCCCGGCACGGCGGTCCGCTATCGCGTGCGCTGGCGCGGGGCCGACCGCGACGTCGTCGTGCCGACCAAGCGCTTCGGCGCGCGCGACTGGGTCCTCCTCTTCGGCGCGTATCTCCTCAACTCCGCCGTCTACCTCGCCTCGGGTCTGGTCACGTGGACGTTGCGTCCGCGGGCCTCGCTCGGGCGCGCGTTGCTCGCGTTCGGCACGCTGTCGACGCTGTGGATGGTCACGGCGATGGACCTCTACGGTCCCGCGACCTTCGTGCGCCTGCACCTCGTCGGCGAGTCCCTGTTCCCGGCCGCGGGCTTCCACCTGGGGCTGCTCTTCCCGTCCCCGCACCCGTGGGCGCCGTACGCGTGGGTCTTCTACGCCCTCGGGACGGCGCTGCTCATCCCCTACGAGCTCTTCCTCTACACGCCGGCGCTCTACACGCTGATCCACAACGCCGCGATGGTCTACCTCGGCTGCGCGGCGCTCTTCTTCGGCTGGCGCCTCGTCCTCGAGTATTGGCGCGGCCGCTCGCAGCTCGATCGCCAGCGCATCCGTGTGATGACGCTCGGGACCCTCATGGGGTTCGCGTTGCCGGGCGTGATCTTCCTCGCCTCGGCGCTCACGGCGGGGAGCGTCGCCGTCAACAGCGGGGCGTTCACGGGCTTCCTGTTCGCGATGGCGCTCGCCTACGCCGTCGTCAAGCACGACCTCTTCGAGATCGACGCGATGGTGAAGCGGGGGGCGTACTACCTGCTCCTCACCGGCGCCGTCGGCGCCGCGTACGTCGGGTCGGTGCTCGTCTTCAACCTGGCGTTGCCGGGCGACGTCACGGGATCGCCCGCCTTTCCCGTCGCCTTCACGCTGGCGGTGCTGCTGCTGTTCAACCCCTTGCGCAGCCTGCTCCAGGGCATCGTCGACCGCGTCTTCTTCCGCACCGCGTACGACGGCGCCGCCGTGCTCGACCGGGTCGGCGGGGCGCTCGCCTCGGCGCTCCAGCGCGAGCAGATCGCACGCCTGGTGCGCGACGGCGTGCAGGGGGCGATCCCGAACGCGGGGACGCGTCTCTTCGTCGGCACGGCGGCGGAGGGACTGCACGAGGTCGGCGGCGACGCGACGGTGCCCGCGGCGCTCGTGCCCGCGCTCGGTGCCGGCCGCGTGCTCACCGCCTTCGACTCGGCCGAGAGCTACGCCGAGCCCGCGGCGCTCGACGTGGTGCGGGCGGCGCTGACGGCGCTCGGCGCCGAGCTGGCCGTGCCGCTCCTGCTCCGCGGCGCGGTGGTCGGCGTCCTGACCGTCGGTCCGAAACGCTCCGGCCTCTTCTTCACCGCGGGCGACGCGGGCTTCCTGCGGGCGCTGGCGAACCAGGCGGCGATCGCGCTCCAGAACGCCGCCTCGTACGAGGCGCTCGTCGCCCTCAACGCCAGCCTCGAGGAGCGCGTCGCCGAGCGCACCGTGCAGCTGGAGACGTCGAACCGCGAGCTGCACCACGCGCTCGGCGAGCTGCGGCAGGCGCAGGTGCAGCTCGTGCAGTCGGAGAAGATGGCGTCGCTCGGCCGGCTCGTCGCGGGCGTCGCGCACGAGATCAACAACCCGGTCAGCTTCATCGCGACGAGCGTGTCGCCGCTGCGCCGCCGCATCGAGCGCGCCGCCGCCGCCGGCTCGCCCGACGTGCAGAAGCTCCTCGGCGAGGCCGACGAGATCGTCGGCATCATGGCGCGCGGCGCCGAGCGCACGGCGGCGATCGTGAAGGACCTGCGCACGTTCTCGCGTCTCGGCGAAGCGCAGCGCAAGGCGGTCGATCTGCACGACGGCCTCGAGGTGAGCCTGCGCCTCCTCGAGTCGCGCTGGCGCGACCGCGTCGTCGTGCATCGCGAGCTCGGCACGCTGCCGCCGGTGGAGTGCGATCCGGGGCAAATGAATCAGGTCTTCATGAATCTCCTCGCGAACGCCTGCGACGCCATCGCCGGGCCGGGGAACCTCTGGATCACGACCCGCGCCGGCGGCGACGCCGTCGAGATCGCCATCCGCGACGACGGGGCGGGCATGCCGGCCGACGTGCAGGCGCGCGTGTTCGAGCCCTTCTTCACCACCAAGGACGTCGGGGCCGGCACCGGGCTCGGCCTGGCCATCAGCCATGGCATCGTCACCGCCCACGGCGGCACGATCGCGATCGAGAGTACGCCGGGCGCCGGCACCACGGTGCGGCTCCGGCTCCCCGTCACCGCGGGCGCCTCGCTTGACAGCGTCGCGAGCGCGGGTCGATAGACGACGCGCGTGGCGCTCGACTACCGCCAGTTTCCGATCCTCGTCGTCGACGACGAGCCGGACATCCTGCGGGCCTTCGGCTTCAACTACGGGGACGAGTTCGAGGTCGTCACGGCGGAGTCCGGGGCGCGTGGGCTGGATGTCCTGACGGAGACCGACGTCGCCGTCATCGTCGCCGACCAGCGCATGCCGGGCATGGGCGGCACCGAGTTCCTGGAGCGCTCGATGGCGATCCGGCCGGACGCCACGCGCATCGTGCTCACCGGCTACACCGACGTCGAGGCGCTGGTGCAGGCGGTGAACGCGAGCCGCATCTTCCGTTACGTGCAGAAGCCGTGGGAGCCGGACGAGCTGCGGCTGGCCCTCTTCCGGGCCATCGAGCTGTTCCATCTGACGCGCGAGAACGCGCGTCTGGTCGAGGCGCTGCGCCGCGCCAACGAGCGGCTCGCGGTCGAGAACGCCTACCTGCGCGAGGCGGCGGTGCCGGCGGCCGAGATCGTCGGCGTGAGCGCCGCGGTGAAGGACGTCCTCGGGCTCGTCGCGAAGGTCGCGCCGTCGCGCAGCACGGTGCTGGTGCAGGGCGAGACGGGCACCGGCAAGGAGCTGGTCGCGCGCGCGATCCACGCGCACAGCCCGCGGCGCGACGAGCTCTTCGTGCCGGTGAACTGCGCCGCGCTCACCGAGGGTTTGCTCGAGAGCGAGCTCTTCGGGCACCGCAAGGGCTCCTTCACCGGCGCGGTCGCCGACCGCAAGGGCCTGTTCGAGGTCGCCGACGGCGGCACGCTCTTCCTCGACGAGATCGCCGAGACCGAGCTGGGCTTCCAGGCGAAGCTGCTGCGCGTCCTCCAGGAGGGGGAGGTGCGTCCCATCGGCGACAGCCGCACGCACGCGGTCGACGTGCGCGTCGTCGCGGCCACCAATCGCCGGCTCGACGAGGAGGTGCGCGCCGGGCGCTTCCGCGAGGATCTCTACTACCGCCTGAAGGTCTTCCCGATCACGATCCCGCCGCTGCGCGAGCGCCCGGAGGACATCGCGCCGATCGCGCGCCATCTCGTCCGGCGGATCGCGGGTCAGATGAAGAAGCCGGTCGGCGAGCTGACGCCCGAAGCCCTCGCGGTCCTCCAGCGCGCCCCGTTCCGTGGCAACGTGCGCGAGCTGGCCAACGAGATCGAGCGCGCGATGCTGCTGGCCGAGCCGGGCGGCCCGCTCGGCGAGGAGCTGCTGTCGACGGAGCTGCTCGAGTCCGCCGAGGCGGATCGGCCGCCGGGCATGCTCCAGCAGAAGACCGACGACTTCGAGCGCCGCCAGATCCTCGAAGCGCTGGATCGCCACAACGGCGTCAAGGCGCGGGTCGCGGAGGAGCTCGGCATGAGCTACCGCGGCCTCATGAAGAAGCTGCGGCGTCTCAAGCTCTGAGACGCCGCCGGCGGCGCTACGTCCCGGTCGCGCGCAGCGGCGTCGCGGCGGGCAGGCGGACGCGGAAGACGGTGCCGCGTCCCGGCGTGCTGTCGACCGCGATGTCGCCGTCGTGCTCGACGACCATCTGGTGGACGAGCGGCAGGCCGAGCCCGGTGCCGCTCTCCTTGGTGGTGAAGAACGGCTGGAAGATGGCGTCGAGGCGCTCGGGCGGAATCCCCGGGCCCTGGTCGGCGACGGCCAGCTCGACGACGTCGCGTGCCGCGGAGAGCGAGAGCGTCACGCCCGCGCCGCGCGGGCTCGCTTCGATGGCGTTCAGCAGCAGGTTGAGGACGATCTGCTTCAGCTGGTCGGGATCGCCCCAGACCGGCGGCAGGTTGCGTTCGGCCGCGAGCGTGACCTCGACCCCGCTCTTGCGCGCGGTCGATTCCATCAGGCGCAGCACCGGCTCGAGCGTCACGTCGAGGGCCACGGCACAGCGCTCGGCGCGCGGCGACTTGCCGAGCGTCAGGAGGTCGCTGATCAGATCCGTGACCCGCCGCAGCTCGCAGAGGCTCAGGTCGCGGAAGGTGCCGAGGAACTCGGGGTCGTTCAGCCGGTGCGGCAGCAGGTCGAGGAAGGTCTTCACGGCGACCAGCGGGTTGCGGATCTCGTGCGCGATGCCGGCGGCGAGCATGCCGAGCGCCGACAGACGGCTCGCGCGCCCCACCTCGGCGCGCGATTCCCGTAGCTCCTCGTAGAGCCGCGCGTTCTCGAGCGCGATGGCCACCTGGCTCGAGACCGTCGCCACGAGGCCCAGGTCGTCGTCGGTGTAGACGCGGCCGTCGCCGCGCGGGCCGAGCGCGAGCAGGCCGACGAGGCGGCCCTTCACGCGCAGCGGGACGGCGAGCTCTATGTGGGCGGCTTCGAGGAGGCCGGCGTCGCGCGCGGAGCGCTCGGCGCGCAGGACGGGCCCGGAGGCGTCCGCGAGCAGCGCCAGCAGATGCGGGTCGGTGGGAGGCGCGTCGCCGGCGGGATCGAGGCGTCCGAGGCGCTCGTCCTGCCAGAGCCACAGCCGCGGCTCCGCGTCGCCGAACGCCCGGCCGAGCGCCGTGCGCGTGACGACGGCGAGCGTCGCGAGGCTCAGCACGGTCGTCACCTCCTCGCCGAGCGCGCGTACCAGCCGTCGCTCGTCGGCGCGGGCGCCGAAGCAGAGCTGCTCGAGCGACTGCTCGGCGACGACGCGCAGGCGGGGGAACCCGAAGCCGGCGATGACGAAGAGGCCGGCGGTGACGACGCTGTGCCACAGCTCGATGCGCCCGGTCAGCGCCAGCTCGGCGAGGAGCGAGAGCCCGAGGCAGGGCACGAGCAGCACGCCGAGGAGGCCGACGGCGACGATGCTGCGACGGGCGGCGGTGGGTAGATCGAGGAGGCGCGTGTGCGCGACGGCGTAGATCGTCGCCCCGCACGCGAGGACCGTCCCGAGCGGGAAGAGGAACGCGCGGTGGGCGCGGAAGCCGAGCGGCTGGAGCACCGCCAGGTCGACGAGGCCGAGGGCCGCGTTCGCCGCCACCCCGGCGAGGAGGTACTGGAAGCGGATGCGGCGCAGACGGTCGGTCGTGCGCCGCATGGCCCGGATCGCGATCGCCAGCGCGGCGAGCAGCCCGGTGAACATCGTCGCCATCACCGGGACGAAGAGCGGACCGCCGACGCGGTGGAAGTGCGGCGGCTCGAACCGCGCGCCCGCGATCACGAGGTCGGTGGCGGCGAGGAGTCCGACGCCGATGCCGGCGGCCGCCCCCGTGGCGGCCGCGGCGACGCGATGGAGGCGTGCCCCCGGGTCGTCCAGCTGGGCGGTGAGGCGGTGCACCGTCCACGGCAGGAGCAGCAGCGCTCCGTACGTGGCGCGGATGGCGAGGTCGGCCTGGGCGACGTTCGGCGCCAGCAGGACGCACACCTCTCCCCCGAGCCAGGCAAGGAGATTGGCCGTGACCAGCGCGACCGCGGTGCGCAGGGGGTCTGGACGCGCCACGAGGAGCAGGGCGGCGAGCAGGAGTCCCACTGCACCCACGGCGGCGATGTAGACGTAGGGATCGCCACCCATGACGTGCGTGTCCCGCCGGCGTCGTGCGGGTCCGGGGATCCGTGGAGCAAAGCCGGTGCCTCGCAGAGTCGCCCTCGAGCGAAGGCCTTTGGGCGGGGGAACGCGTCAGCCTGACCCAGGCGGCACAGGACGGTGTGTCGTGCGTGGCACAACGCGGCCGATGCTCTGCGGGTTGCGCGGCGGGGTGCAACGGTCCGTCGCGGCACGATGGTGACGGCAGGCGCTGCGCACCGCCGCGTGCGGGCTGCGTTGACCCGGGCGCCTCGCGCGCCTACGAGGTGGGCTGCGTGTGGCATCCCGCCCACGCGGAATTCCCGCCGGGTGCGACCAGCCCCGGCACGAGGAGAAGACGATGCACCGACACCTACGTTGGTGGGCCCGCCACGGCGGCGCGCCTGCCTGGGCCTTTGCGGGCGGTTGCAGCCCCGTCCGCGACCACGAGGGCGGCCACGAGCACCGCCATGTCGATCGGGACTGGATCGCGGCGTTCGCGTCGCGGATGGACGCCGGCGAGCTCGGCGGCGGCGACTTCGGCGTCCGCCGGCCGCTGCGGTATCTCGCCCACAAGCTGGAGCTCGACGAGGAGCAGACCGCCGATCTCGCCACCATCCTGGGCGACCTCAAGACCGAGCGGGCGCAGGCCGAGGTCGACACGCGCCGGGCCATGGCTGCGTTCGCCGACGCGGTCGCGGGCGACACCTACGACGTCGCCCGCGCCGGCGAGGGCGGCACGACGCGCGTGCGCAGTGCCGAGCGCTTGCGCGAGGTGGTCGAGCGGGCGCTCGGCCGCATCCATGCGCTGCTGCGGCCGGAGCAGCGCCGGCGGCTCGCCTACCTGATCCGCTCGGGGACGCTGCGGCTCTGACGCACCGGTGCCGGAGGGTCGGCGGCTCGCGGACCCTCCGGCACCGCAGGCTCAGGCGGCCTCGGCGCCGCCGAGCAGCAGCGAGGTCGTGTTGCCGCCGAAGGCGTGACTCTCGACCAGCGCCGTCCGTACGTCCTCGCAGCGGGAGCCGCCGTGCACGACGTCGAGCCCGCACGCCGGGTCGACCTGCTCGCAGTTGCGCGTGGCCGGGATCCGCCCCGTCGCGATGGTGCGCAGCGCGGTCGCCACCTGGAGGATGCCGGCCGCGGCCAGCGGATGGCCGAGCGCGCCCTTCACCGACATCACCGGCACGCGGCTGCGCCGCGGGCCGAGCAGCGTCGCGAGCCCGTGGGCCTCGGCGAGGTCGGTCATCTGGATGCCGGTCGCGTGCGCGCACACGAGGCCGACGTCGTCGACGGTGCGGCCCGCCTCCGCGAGCGCCTGGCGGCCCGCCGCCGCGAAGCCCTGGCCGGTCGGGTCGACGTCGCCGAGGAACGTGGGCCGCGCGCGGGCCACGCCGGCGCCGAGGATCGTCCCGAGGATGCGGGCGCCGCGGGCGCGGGCGTGCTCCTCGCTCTCGAGGACCAGCATGGCGCCGCCCTCGCCGAGAACGAAGCCGGCGCGCCGGCGATCGAAGGGTCGCGCCGCGCTCGCCGGCGCGTCGTTGTCCGCCGACAGCAGCCCGCAGCGAGCGAAGCCGGCGAAGAGGAGGGGCGTCAGGGGCGCGTCGGCGCCGCCGGCGACGGCGACGTCGATCGTGCCGCTGCGGATCGCGCGCGTCGCGTGCACGAGGGCGTCGAGCCCCGCCGGGCACTCGGTGGATACGGTGAGGATGGGGCCGACGATGCCCCAGTCGCTCGCCGCCAGCGCGGCGGCGGCGTGCGGCGAGGCGACGAGGGGGAAGGTCCGGCCGACCGAGCCCGGCCCGCGGCGCTGGAAGACCATCGACTGGGCTTCGTACAGCTCGGCCGCGCCCGATGCGGTGCCGAGGAAGAGCCCGGCGCGGGTCGACGCCAGCGCGCCGTCGGGCACGCGCGCGTCCTCGACCGCGAGCCGCGTCGCGGCGACCGCGAGCTGGCAGTAGCGGCCGCCGCCGCGGGCGCGCATGCCGGTCATGAAGTCGCGCGGCCGGAAGTCGGGGACCTGGGCGGCGATCTGGACGGCGTAGTCGCTGACGTCGAAGCTGCTGAGGGGGCGGACGGTCGAGCCGCCGTCGACCAGCGTCTTCCAGAGCGCGTCGATGCCGATGCCGCTGCTGGCGACGAGGCCGATCCCGGTGACGACGACGCGCCGGGACGCGGGCCGCGCCTCGCTGCGCGGCTGCTCGAAGCGGATCGCCGGGATCGTGTTCGGGTGGGGCGCGACGCTGGTGCCTTCGATGAACTGCATGGGATACTGCCGAGCAACCCTCATGCCGTCCTGCATGGGCGGTGCGACGTGGTGCGGCAGGGAACCCGGGTTCCGCTCCGCGCCGTTGCGGTCCCGGGGGTTCCCATTCGGCGGCGTGGGACGGGTGCGCCGGAGGCCGCGGCGAGATCAGGTGCCGGTGTCGCGGAGCACGAGATGCGCCGCCAGCGGGAACGTGATGCGGAACGCGCTGCCCCGGCCGACGTGGCTCTCGACGTCGATCTCGCCGCCGTGCTCGGTGACCATCTGGTGTACGAGCGGCAGGCCGAGTCCGGTACCGCTCTCCTTGGTGGTGAAGAAGGGCTCGAAGATCGTCTCCAGGTGCTCCGGTGGAATGCCGGGACCCTGGTCGCGGACCTCGAGCACGACCGTCGACGGCGTCGCGAGGTGGACGTCGAACTGCACCGCGCTGCCCGGGGGGCTGACCTCGATGGCGTTCAAGAGGAGGTTCAGCACGATCTGCTTCATCTGGTCGCTGTCGGCGAGCACCAGGGGCAGGTCGGGCGGCAACCGGGCGATCACCTCCACCTGGCGCTTGCGGGCGGTCGATTCCATCAGGCGCAGCACCGGCTCGAGCGTGGTCGCGAGCTCGATCGGCCGCCGTTCGGCGGTCTTCGACTTGCCGAGAGCGAGGAGGTCGCTGATGAGGTCGGTGACCCGCTTCAGCTCGCTCTGGCTGAGCTCGCGGAAGCGCGACACGAAGTCGGCATCGTCGAGCCGCTGCGGCAGCAGGTCGAGGAACGTCTTCACGGCGACCAGCGGGTTGCGGATCTCGTGCGCGATGCCCGCGGCGAGCATGCCGAGCGAGGACAGCTTGCTGGCGCGCTGGAGCACCACCTCCGAGCGGCGCAGCTCGCGCGACAGACGGCTGTTCTCCAGCGCCACGCTGGCGCCCGCGGCGACCGTCGCGATCAGCTGGAGATCCTCCGCCGACATCATGTTCTTCTCGCGGTTCTCGCCCAGGGCGAGCACGCCGATCAGCCGATCGTTGACCCGCAACGGCGCGAGCACCTCCCAGTAGTGCGCCGCGGCGTACGCGGCGGCCTCGGGGGAGGGGCCTTCGAGCTCGCCCGCGAGCACCGGGCCGTACGACGATTCGAGCGCCGCGACCAGGCTCGCGTCGAGCGGCTGCGGCGTGGTGGGCACCGGATGGGCCAGCAGCAGCTCGCTGCCGTCGGCCTCGCGGGCGAACACGTGGCAGTGCTCGAGCTCGAGGATCTCCGTCAGCGTGTCGCCGAGCCGGCGCAGGAGCTGCTGCTCGTCGAGCTCGTGTACGAGCGTGGTCGCGAACTGGCGCAGCCGGCGACGGTAGTCCCAGCGGTCCGGGAAGAAGGCGCGTTGGATGCGCGTTTCGAGGGCGCGCTGGAGCATCGGCACGAGGACTGCCGCGCAGAGCGCGAGCAACGCCGCCGCGGTGCCGATGCCGAGCGGATCCTCCGCGTGGAGATGCTGGCTCAGTCCGGCGACCGTGAGCGCTCCGGGCACGAGCACGACCGCCGCGGCGAGCGTGAAGCTCAGCACCTTGCGGACGACGAAGTCGACGTCCATCAGCCGGTGCCGCACGATCGCGTAGGCGAGGGCACCGGTGAAGAAGACGTTGCCGAGCTGCCCGAGCGGATACATCTCGACGCCGTAGAGCGGCAGCAGGTTCGTGAACGAGAACGGCACCTGCACGAGCGCGCCGAGGAAGAAGAGCTTCGCCTGCGCGCGCTGCCGGGCGGACTCGGGATGGAGGTAGCGCGCCCACATGACCCCGATGGTGAGCAGCATGTAGACGGCCACCACGACCGTCACGCCGGCGTAGGCAGGCAGGATGCGCGGGTACCAGCCCCAGACGTGCGGCTGGACGCCGGCGACGAGCTGACCCTGCAGGTTGACGAGCGAGAGTACTGCGGCGGAGAGGTAGCCGACGCCCAGCGCGGTGTCCCAGGCGCGACCCCGGAAGCCCGTGATGAGCACCGCCGTGTGGAAGCCGGCGACCGGCGCGAAGCACATCCCTACCCGTGCCAGCCGGCTCCACCACTCCGCGCGGGCGGGATCCTCGAAGAAGTAGAGCGCGAAGATGCCGAGGTCCCACGCCGCGATGGTGAGGGTCATGGCCGCGAACACCCAGGCCATGCGGTCGCGGCGGCGCCGCCACAGGACGGCCCCGCAGATGACGACGTTCGCCACGGCGGCGAGCAGCGGAACGAGCCAGTCGTAGCGCATCCGGACGCCTCGATTCTGTGGGTCGCCCGCCGGACTCACAAGCCGGTGGCGGCCCTTCTCACGGCGTTCCGGACTGACGGGAAACGTCCGGATGGGCCCCAGAGGGCCCTGGGAACGGTGGTGGGAACCGCGGTTCCTGCCCCGCAAGTACCGAAAAGCATGCGGGGACGGCTGCATGGCCCGCGGCACAGGCGTTGCACAGGCAGATGGCCTGGAGGGTCACATGCAGTCCGGTCCGGTCCAACTCCCGCCCAGCGACGCCCCCGAGGACGAGGCTTTCAAGCGCGGTCTCCTCTCCGGGTACCGCTTCTCCCTCTGCTCGACGCCGGAGGCGATCTCCCGCGCGATCGACGTCCGCCGCCGGGTCTACGTCCACGGCAACGGCTACGACGTGCCGGTACCCGACGCCTACGATCCCCGCTCCTGGTTCCTCCTCGCGGAGGACGTCGAGACCGGGACCGCCTGCGGCACCGTCCGGCTCACGCCGCGCCGCGCCGGGCCGCTCGAGTGCGAAGAGTACTTTCGGCTGCCGCTGCCGCTGCGCAACGCGGGCGCGGTCGAGATCACGCGCTTCGCGATCCTCCCCGAGTACCGCAAGGGCAAGACGTTCCTCCCGGTCGTGTCGCTCGGCCTCTTCAATCTCGTGAAGCAGGTCATCGACCGCATCGACGCCCGCAACCTCGTCATCTGCGCCAAGCCCGAGCGCGTGTGGACGTACGAGTGGATGCGCTTCCAGCGCACCGGCCTCAGCGCGCGCTACGAGAAGCTCGCGGGCGGGGAGCACGAGCTGCTCTACTTCGACCTGCGGCGGGTCGCGGCCGACCTGGCGGATCATCCGTTCCGCCCGTTCCTCGTCGGCGAGGCGTTCCCGGAGTCGCAGCTGGCGGAGATCCTGCCCGAGCTCGGCTTCCCGGCGCCCGAGCGGCTCTGCGTGGGGGCGTGAAATGACGCGGCTCGAGCGTCTGGCGCGATGGGTGGTGCGGCGGCGGCTTCTCGTCCTCGGCACCCTCTGCGCGATCACGCTCGGGCTCGGTGTCGCGGCCACGCGTCTGCACGTCGAGGTCGACCCCGACGCGCAGCTGCCCCAGGGGCATCCCTACGTCGAGACGCTCGACCGCGTGCACACGCTGTTCGGCGACAAGAACCTCGTCGTCGTCGGGCTGTTCCCGCACGACGGGCAGGTCTTCACGCCGGCGTTCCTCCACAAGCTGGCACGGGTCACGGAGAAGCTCCGTCACGTGCCGGGGGCCAACCCGGCGCTGATCCAGAGCCTCGCCGCGCCGCAGGTGAAGGCGATCGGCGGCAACGCCGACGGGCTGGTCGTCGAAGCGGTGATGCCGGAGCCGCCGACGGACGCGGCGGGCGCCGCCGCCGTGCGCGCCCGGGCGTTCGCCAACGACGCCTGGATCGGCACGCTCGTGGCCGCCGACGGGTCCGCGGCCGCGGTGCAGGCGAGCTTCGAGCTGACGCCGGCAACGCCCGGCTATCGGCAGCTCGACGCCGCCGTGCGCGCGGCCATCGCGAGCGAGGACGACGGCACCTTCACGTGGCGCTTGTCCGGTCCGGTCGCCTTCCTGTCGCAGCTGAGCGCCTACTCGAGCCGCATGGCCTACCTGTTCCCGCTGGCGCTGCTCGTCATCGGGCTGGTCCACTACGAGGCCTTCCGCACGCTCCAGGCGCTCGTCCTGCCGCTCGCGACCGGGCTCCTCTCGGTGCTGTGGGCGCTCGGCCTCATGGGCCTCGCCGGGGTGGCGCTGGATCCCTTCAACACCACCACGCCGGTCCTCATCCTCGCGGTCGCCGCCGGGCATGCCGTGCAGGTCCTGAAGCGCTTCTACGAGGAGTACGACCGCTGCGGCGACGTCGAGACGGCGGTGGTGGCGTCGCTGCGCACCGTCGGTCCGGTGATGCTCGCCGCCGGTGCGGTCGCGGCGTTGTCCTTCGCGTCGCTGGTGACGTTCGGGACGGCGAGCATCCGCACGTTCGGTATCTTCACGGCGTTCGGCATCGTGTCGGCGCTCGTGATCGAGGCGACGCTGATCCCCGCAGTGCGCGCGATGCTGCCGGCTCCCGCGCGGCGTGAGCGTGAGCGCGAGGCGGCGGCGCACCCGATCCTCGATCGGCTGCTCGGCGGGGTTGCGGCGCTGGCGACGCGTCGGCCGTGGCGCGTGCTCGGCGCCGCCGGTCTCCTCGTCGCCCTCTGCGGGCTCGCCGCCAGTCGGCTCGCGGTCGACATGAGCGTGAAGCGCCAGTTCCGCGAAGGCGAGGCCGTGCGCGTCGACGACGCCGCACTGAACGACGCCTTCGCCGGCACGAGCACGCTGATCCTGCTGCTCGACGGCGGCCGCGACGGCGGGCTCGAGGAGCCGGGCGTGCTCGCCGGGCTGTGGAAGCTCCAGGGTAAGCTGGCGGCGGCGCCCGGGGTCGGTAAGGTGACGTCCTACGTCGATTTCGTGCGGCGCATGCACCTGGCGCTGAACGCCGATCGCGCCGACGCCGGTGAGCTGCCGGCGTCGCGCGAGCTGGTCGCCCAGTACCTCTTCCTCTACGGCCTCTCGGGCGGCGCCGACGACTTCGACGTCATCCTCGATCCGACCCATCGCTGGGCGAAGGTGCGGCTGCTCGTCCGCGACGACAGCACGCACGCCGGCGAGGCACTGATCGCGCGCGCGGCCGCGCTGGCAGCGACGCACCTGCCCCCGGGGGTCGACGTCGCGTTCACCGGCACCATCGCGTCGATCGCCGCGTCGACGGAGGTGATGGTGCACGGGAAGCTGCGCAACATCCTCCAGATCGCCGCCATCACGGTGGCCGTGTCGGCGCTGCTCCTGCGCTCGTTCCTGGCGGGGCTGCTCGTCGTGGTGCCGCTCGCGCTGACGGTGGCCGTGAACTTCGGCGTCATGGGATTGCTCCGGGTGCCGCTCGACGGCATCACGGCCACGATCTCGGCGATGGCGGTCGGCATCGGCGCCGACTACGCCATGTACCTCCTCTTCCGCGTGCGCGAGGAGCGCGCGACGAGCGGCGATCTCGCCACCGCGCTGCGCCGCGCGCTCGACACCTCGGGCAAGGCCGTCTGCTTCGTCGCCTCGGCCATCGCCGTCGGCTACGCGACGCTCTGCCTGTCGGGGTTCGCGCTCCACGTGGAGCTGGGGGCGCTGGTGGCGCTGGCGATGCTGGTGTCGGCGGCGAGCGCGCTGGTCGTGCTGCCGGCCCTGCTCACGGTCCTGCGACCGGCCTTCGTCGAGGCCGGCGCCGGCGCGCGGCCGGTCGTGGCGGCACCGGAGGCGGTCGCGGCGCACGCCTGATCCAGCCGGCGGCGCGCCGGCGCCGGAGCCCGTCCGGGAAGACGTGCCGCCCCCGGCTCGTTCCCTCCCCAAGGATTTCTCGGACGGGCTCCGGCGCCGGCGCGCCGCCAGCCGGATCAGGCGATCACTCCTCAGCCGGACGTGTTCGGGCAGCAGTCGAACCGCGGCCCGTGCTCGGTCCCGAGCTTGCCGTCGGGATCCCGCACCATCACCTGCACGTCGCGGCAATCCCAGCGCACCGTGACCTCGTAGCGCCGCTCGCCGCGCTGGCGGACGTCGGTGGTCGTGGTGCCGCGGCGTTGGCGCAGCGTCTCGCAGTCGATGGTCGCGAGGACCTCCGCGGCGACGCCGTGCGCCTCCGGCGAGAACGTCCGCGCATCCATGCGGGCCAGCTGGAGGAACAGCCACAGGCAGCCGACGATCAGCAGCACCGGGACGCCGGTGACGAGGCGCGCGAGGAGCGGCCGGGTCTCGCGCATGGGCCGCCACCAGGTCTCCGTCAGCACGAAGGCGCTGAAGACGTTGAAAGCACCGCGGCCGAGGAAGACGAACGCGAACATGCCGATCTTGAACGCCGACCCCCACTCGAAGAGCAGGTAGACGTAGCGCGCCGGGCTGACGACCATCCACGCCGGCCCGATGTACGTGAAGGTGACGAGGAAGAAGAGGCCGGCCGCGGCCCGGGCGAAGGCGATCGCGGGCAGGGCCCGGGCATCGGTGAGGTAGGCCCGCAGGTACCAGGCGTGCAGGGCGACGTAGCCGAGCACGAAGAGCGGCTGGTCTCCGTAATGCTGCCGGTAGGTGGGGTCGAGGACCCAGGACCCGAGCACGGCGAGGGCGCTGGCGAGCGTCGCCACCAGCCCCAGCGCGTTCATCCAGCGGACGGCGCGACGCATGCGGCGCCCTCTTATCGAAGCCGACTGCGGCCGCCTAGCGGGCGCCGCCGGTGGTGCCCGGTGATGTCCGTCTTTGAGCGCGAGTGTCCGCGTTTGAGCGCGCGAGTGTCCTAAGTCTGGGGGGCTAGGCACCTGTCCTGTTCAGCGCCCATCACTCTTGACGGCGGGGACTTCAGCCGCTAAGCTTAACGTGAATCACCGTCCGATGCGGGCGGAGGGAGGAAATCATGGCGGAGAAGTTCGGTGAACTGCTTCGCAGGTGGCGAACGAAGGCGGATCGAACGATGGGGGACCTGGCGGAGCACCTCGGGGTCTCGGTCGCATACATCTCGGACGTCGAGCGCGGGAACCGCGCGCCGCTCACGGCTGATCGGCTGGCGCGGGCCGTGGCGTTCCTGAACATCGCGGATCCGAACCCGCTCTACATGGCGGCCGCGGATTCTAAGGGGGCTTTCGAGCTGGACGTGGCGGATGTCAGCCCGACCGCAAGGGAGGTGGGGGCCGCGCTGATGCGTGGCTGGCCCGACTTGTCTGACGATGATCTGGAGCTGATCCGCAACGTCCTACAGGGCCGCGGGCGGCGGGGAGGGAAGCCGTGACTCGTGGACTTCAGGCCGACCGTGGGCTCGGGTACGTCGAGGTGGAGCGGGCCGCCCGCTTCGCGCGATCGGTGATCCTCAAGGGGGTGTCGCCCACGCAGCAGTTCCCGGATGTGCGCGCGTTCGAGAGGCTCGACGATCACTACATCAAGGCTTCCGGGCGGCCGGTTCGCCTCGACTACGCGGTGAACCCGCTGCCTCCCGGAGTCGAAGCGCTCGCGGTGTATGACGAAGGTCGCGATCGTCTGCTGGTGGCCGTGTCGCCCGAAACATACCGCGGGCTACAGGCCGGCTATCCGCGAGCGCGCTTCTGTCTCTGTCACGAGATCGGCCATGCCTGCCTGCATGGTGAGCAGCTCGTCCGGCTGGGGCGAATCCCTCACCAGCGGGCCGTCAGCATGCTGCGAGGCAAGGCGGAGCATCCTCGGTATCGGGACACCGAATGGCAGGCGAACGCCTTCGCGGGCGCACTCTTGATGCCTGCCGTCGGCCTGGCCGAGCTGGAGAGCGCCGGCGGCGTCTTGACCGCGTCACGCCTCCAGCGTGTCTATGGCGTTTCGGCGCACGCGGCGCAGATCCGTTTGCAGGTCTTCACGCAGCGGCGTCGTGAGCTGCTCGCGGCGTAGTCGAGCTAGATCGAATTCGCGAACGAGGTACGCACTGACGATACGATAAAATGAAACGGCCGAGGCGACGGTAGGACGTCGACCCGGCCGCGGAGCCTGGTACAGAAGGCCCTCTTGCTAACCGCCTTCTTAACCCCTCGGGGCCTCCGTCACAAGCACCCCCGCGTCCAGGGCGGTGATGCGGAAAGGAGGCCCCACATGGCCAAGCGCATCCGCGTACCCCCCGGGTACCGCCTGATATTCCGCCCCTGGCGCCGGACTCGCAGCGGCAAGATCGTGTACCCGAAGAACGGGCGCGTCTTCCCGATGCTCGTGCGGAACTAACCCTCAACCAGCCCGGGCCAGCTTCATCGGCCCGGGCATCTTCACGGCGGCGGAGGTGGGCGGTGCGGTATCTCGACCGCGCGATAATACCCTAGCCGGGCTTCTGCCCGGCCTCACGAAGCCCGAGCGAGCGGAGCCAGGCGGAAACGTCGAGGCCCGCTCGCTCGGCGGCTTCGACCATGACGCGCTTCTGCTCGGCCGTGACCCGCAGCCGGATCACGTCCTCTTTCCGTTGCGCCTTCGCCTTCCGGCGTTTCATCACGCGGCCTAGTGTAGCGACATCAGGCCGTCTCGTAAAGGACTTGACGACGTGCCTACAATGTGGCTACATTATGTCCCGTGACGCAGTAACGAAAACGGCCCCGCCCCCGGCGGCAACCGGAGACGGGGCCTAGAACACCGGACGGGTTGCCCCACCCAGCGCTCCACAACGACAGGATGGGCCCCGAGCCGGAGAGGCGCAAGGGCTCATGAACATCCTCCCGTTTGAAAAGCAGGTTCAGGTGATCGCGGCGTTGACCGAGGGGTGCAGCATCCGGGCGACGGAGCGACTGACGGACGTTCACCGCGACACGATCATGCGGCTCGGTGTCCGCGTCGGCGAAGGCTGCGCCCGCCTCCACGGCGCGATGATGCGCAACCTTCAGGTGAGCCTCATTGAGATGGACGAGCAGTGGGCGTTCATCGGCAAGAAGCAGAAGCGCGTGAAGATCGACGACGCGCCCGACATGGGAGATTGCTACGTGTGGGTCGCGCTCGACGCCACGACGAAGGCCGTTCTCTCGTACGTCGTTGGCAAGCGCACCGGCCGCGAGGCGCTCGCTATCGCGACCGACCTGCGGGCGCGCATCCTGAACCGACCGCAGATCACGGCGGATGGCTTCGGCCCCTATGTCGGCGCGATCGACTATGCGTTCGGGCGCGATGTCGACTTCGCGCAGATCGTGAAGGACTACGCGGCCGTCACCGGGAACGATGCCGCGCATCGCTACTCCCCGGGAGAGGTTATAGCCACGACCAAGACGGTTGTGTGCGGAAACCCCGACCCGACGAAGATCAGCACGAGCTACGTCGAGAGGTTCAACCTGAGCACGCGCATGCACATGCGCCGCTTCACACGCCTCACGTCGGGCTTCTCGCGGAAGCTGGAGAACCACCAGGCCGCGATCAGCCTGCACTTCGCCTTCTACAACTTCGTGCGTGTCCACGAGACGCTGCGCGTGACGCCTGCGATGGCTCTGGGCGTGACGGATCACGTGTGGACGATCGGGGAGCTGGTGCACGCCGCGCTGTCTGCGCCTGAGCCGTCGCCGCTGCCGGGGCCCGGTCAGCAGACGCTTCCGGGACTCACCGCGGCGCAGGCCAAGGGTGAGACTCGCGGCAGCTACCGCGGTCCCCGCGGCCCACGAAAGCTGCGCCTCATACCCGGAGGGCGCAGCTAGGCGGGGGGTTGCATTTCGCACTTCAAGTCGAATACGCCTGGTATCTATGTTTGGCCACAAGCACTACGTGCCTATTCTGAAGGGGAAGCGCGCGGAGTTTCCGGCTTCGCGACGTGGCCGATCACGAGTGGCTAACGCCGATCGTGGAAGTCATCCCTGGCTCCGAAGCGGCGTTCGTCCCTGAGCAGATGGGGAAGAGTTGGCGTTCGGAGCGCCCGTACTTCATCGACGGGCTCTTCCTGGACGACGAGGACTGGCCCGACGACGACGCCGAGGAACATCCGATCTTTGAGTGCTTCCAGGAAGTAGCCAGCCGCCAGCAGGCAGCTATTCCCATCACCGGGACCGGCCGATCCGAAGCCTACCAGGAGGCAGTTGCGACTATCGCGAGGGATCAGGGTCGCGGGTGCGGCCTAAGACTCGTGCGAGACGACTTCGATGACGAGGACGAGCTGGAGGCGATCGTTGCGGCTTTGCTGGAGCGCGTGGGGCTAGATGCGCCGAGCGTCGATGTGTTCATTGATCTCGGCAGCGTCGCAGGAGAGCGGTCCGCAGCGGTCACGAGCATTATGCGCGCGACCCTCGATCTGGTCCCGCGCGTCAGCGAGTGGCGGACCTTGACGGTTCTCTCGGGTGCATTCCCGCTCGGCCTCGGGCCGCTCGTGAGCGGCACCTGGAACGCGGCGGACCGATCGGATTGGGGTGGTTGGCGGCGGGTTGTGTCCCGGCCGGATCGCGTCCCGCGCCTGCCGTCATACGGCGACTACGGGATAGGCCATCCCGATCTGCCACCCACGGGGCGCGCTACGATTCTCGCCCAACTGCGCTACTCGATCGACACGCAGTTCATGATCTGGAAGGGCGGCAACGTCTTTAAGCAGGCGCAGGGCTACGGACAGTTCCTGGCGATCTGTCGAAACCTGATCCGGCAGCAGTGGTACGATGGCCGGACGTTCAGCGCTGCGGACGCGGAGATATACGAGAAAGCAACCGTCGGCGGTTCTCCTGGAAACGCTGAGACTTGGCGGCGGATCGGGCTGAACCATCACCTCGAAAAGGTGAGGGCCCAGCTCGCCAGTCTCCCCGTGCCTTGAGCCTCGCCCGAACAAGCTCTCGGAGGATCGGCACGGGGACCTGATCGGCAAGGCGTCCCCAGAGCGCCCAGCGAGTCGTGGAGCGCAAGTCCTGGGCGAGGTTGAGGCTCGCCAGGATCGCCAGTGCTTCATCACGCCAGAGCAGTCGCGCGAGAGCCAGCGGGCGGACTTTCGGGTTCGGCTTTGCGTGGCGGATAACCCGGAACGTGATGGCACCCTCCGCCGTCACCGCTGCTTCCTGAATGCCCCACCACCGAGGGGTCGACTTGCGCAGTTGGGGGACGTGCGAAGGTGAGGCCACGACCCACACGTGGTCGAGGGTCTGACTGTAGATCGACCGCTGGCCCGGTAGCCGATCGAGCGTGTCCCGTTCGCTCTTGATCTCGTAGCCTGAGAGCGAACCGTTCACGACCGCGAGGTCAACCCGCGCCTCGCCCTGGCACAGGCCCAGTTCCTCCAGGATCAGGCTGTCGTCGTCCGCGTGCTGGTCGCGCAGCCACCCGAGCAGCGCGACGCGAATGTCGCGGTCACGCACGGGTGGTCGTGCGGTCTGGCGTCGGCATCCGGTTCCCTCCCGAGCCACAGAGTCACCCCTGCGCTCGCGGGCGCCAATACAGAAAATTTGGCCCAGGTGCGAGTGGCCGGTTTTCACCGGCGGGGTGTCCTAATCCGGCCATCACCCGGTGCCCGGTCGCCTTGACAAGGCGAAGCGGCCTGGGGCAAACGACCCGGATTGTCCACATTTCAAAGGAGGCGTTCTGATGCTTCTCGAAGGTAAGGTCGCAGTCATCACCGGAGCGGGCCGGGGCCTCGGTCGTGAAGAGGCGCTGCTCATGGCCAAGCTCGGCGCGAAGGTCGTCGTCAACGACCTCGGCGCGCACTTCGACGGCACCGGCGCCCCCACCGGCTCCCCCGCGCAGGAGGTCGTCGCGGAGATCAAGAAGAACGGCGGCGAGGCCGTCGCCAACGGCGACAGCGTCACCGACTTCAACGCCGCCAAGCGCATCATCGAGTGCGCGATCGACACCTTCGGCAAGGTGAACATCGTCGTCAACAACGCCGGCATCCTTCGCGACCGCATGATCTTCAACATGGACGAGGAGAGCTGGGACGCGGTCGTCGCGGTGCACCTGAAGGGCACGTTCGCGATGTCGCGCCATGCCTGCGAGTACTGGCGCGAGGAGCACAAGAAGGGGAACATCCTGAACGGCCGCATCATCAACACGGCCTCGGATGCGGGCCTCCTCGGCAACGTCGGCCAGTCGAACTACGGCGCCTGCAAGGCCGCCG
The DNA here is from genome assembly GCA_026129405.1 of bacterium. Classification (NCBI taxonomy): domain Bacteria; species bacterium. The sequence goes on along the minus strand of JAHCID010000001.1, from coordinate 27,210 downwards.
TCGCGGTCATGGCCATCATCATCGGCCAGGAGATGAAGAAGTACGGCGTCACGGCGAACGCGATCGCGCCCGTCGCCCGTACCCGCCTCACGACCGATGCCACCCCGTCGACCGCCGGCCTCCTCGGCGGCGAGGTGAAGCCGGGCGACTTCGACGCCTGGGGTCCGCAGAACGTCGCGCCGCTCGTCGCCTGGCTCGGCAGCGACGACGCCGCCGGGTGCAACGGTCAGGTCTTCCGCGTCGCCGGTCGCAACGTGTGGCCGATGAAGGGCTGGCACTCCGCCGGCAAGGTGCAGAACTCCGAGCTCGCCACCTGGGACGCCGCCAAGCTCGGCACGGCGCTCAAGGCGGAGCTCGCCAAGGGCAACACCAAGGCCGAGTCGATGGCCGACATCTTCATGGGCGGCATGTGACCATGACGGCACCCGCCGGCCCCGCGCGCCGGCGGGTGCTCATCGTCTGTCACGCCAACACGAGCCGCAGCATCATCGCCGAGGCGCTGCTGCTGCGCATGGTTCGCGAGCGCGGCCTGGATCATCGGCTCGAGGTCGGCTCGGGAGGCATCGCTCCCTATGCCCGCGACGGCAGCCTGGTCTCGCTGGATGCCAAGTTCGTGCTGCGCGAAGTGGGCATCCCGGACCCGCCGAAGCCGGGGGCGACCGACCTCAAGCGCAACACCCATCTGATCGCCGCCGCCGACGTCATCCTGGTCATGACGGACGAGCAGCGGCGCATGCTGGCCGCGTTCCCCGAGGCCGAGGGCAAGCGCGTCTTGACCCTTCGCGAGTTGGGTGGCACCTCGGGCGACATCGCCGACCCCGCCATGCAGAGCGACGACGTCTTCCGCCAGTGCCGGATCGACATCGCCGAGTGTCTCGAGCGTGGGCTGGATCGCCTGCTGGAGGATTGAGGGATGCTCGGGCTCTTCAAGAAAACCCCCAAGCTCGAGGCCACGTTCACGCCGACCCTCGCGGTTGCCCGCGAGCTCAAGAAGGAGGTCGAGGTGAACGGGGAGCTGGTGGTGCGGAACGTGGGCAAGGACGTCGAGCTCACCGACCTCGAGGTCGTGCTGATCGCCGGCGGCACACGGCGGATCGACATCGATCTGCCAGCGGGCTGGAGCGGGGCGAAGAAGATCCCGGCCGGGGGGGAGCTGCGTGCCACCGTCGCCTGGAAGGTCGCGCTCGCGGCACCGTGGCGCGCGCCCCTCGCCGCCATCCAGGTGCAGACGAAGGCGGGCGGGAAGATCACGCCGCTCGCGCTCAGCCCGCGCTTTCCGGTCGCGAACGAGTAGCGCGTCCCGCCGCGAGGCGCGCGACCGAGGCTGCCGGGCGGCAGCGTCGAGTCGCACCCCCGGGACGCGGGCGCCGGTCAGCCGACGCCCGCGCGCGGGTAGAGGAGGGACGAAGAAGCGGTGGCGGGGTGGGACCGCTCACCGCGCGGGCGCGGTGCCGTGGTGATGCAATCGGGCACCGGCGCGACTTCGCCGAGCCAGGTCTCGTAGGCGTCGCGGAGCTCGTCCACGAGGGCCAGGTCGGCCGTGACGTGGCGCAGCCGACGTCCCAGAAGGATCGGCAGCACCGGAAAGCGATCGGGATGCTCGGCGGCCGCCGCCTGGGCGGCGGTGCGTGCCTGCTCGAGCTGCTTCGCGCGGCGACAGAGCTCGTCCGTCCAGCGGTCGAGCAGGCGCCGGGCGACGTCGGGGCTCACCTCGGCGAGGAACAGGATGCGTGAGGAGAGCTGGTCCTCGGACGCCGTGTGCGTCGGCGGCGTGTTGGTGTCGGCGAACCACTCGTCGAAGCTCGCCGCCCCCGTCGGCGTGATCGCGTAGGGCGCCTGTCGGGCATCGGCGCCGTCCGCACGCTCGACGGTGCGGACCCAGCCCTCCGTGACCAGGCGCTGGAGCTCCCGGTAGAAATTCCCGGTGCTCACCTGCACGCCCACCTGGTCGCGGTAGGCCTTCATGAGTGCGTACCCGTGACGGGGCTTGCCGTCGCGAAGAAGTCCGAGAACGACGTAGCGAAACACAGTGACTCCCGAGTTAAGGACGCCGGCCTCTGGCGACAATGAACTCAGAAAATCGCTGCCGGGCATCCATTCGCGCGCGACGCCCGTAGGACGTGGCGGTTCAGGGCGTTCGCGACGGCGTGCGCCATGCCTCCCAGGCACGGCGCAGCTCGGCGAGCGTCGCGAGATCGGCCGCCACGCGCTCGAGCAGGCGCTCGAGCAGGGCCGGACGCACGGCGATCTCCTGCGCGGAGGATGCGGCGTCGGCGACCGCGGCCGTTCGTGCGCGCTCGAGCGTGCGGGCGCGCTCCCAGAGCTCGCGCTCCCAACGCCCCAGTAGCTGCGCTGCATCGGCCGGGGACACCTCGCCGAGCAGCAGCAGGCGCGACGTCACGCGCTCGTCGTCGTCCTCGTCGATGGCCGCTGGTGCGGTGAGCCAGATGTCGAAGGCCGCGGCGCCGTCGGCACCGAGACGATACGCCGGGGCCGCGGCGCCGCCGGCGACGTCGAGCACGCCCTTGGCCACGAGGTGCCTCAGCTCGGCATGGAGCGCCTCCCGATCCGGCGTTACGCCCGTCCGCTCCCGATACGCCGTGGCGATTCCGTCCTGGGACCGCGCCACACCGTCACGCAACAAACCGATCACCAGCCAACGATGCACGCGCTCGGCTAACAACGGGCGCGGGAGGCTGTCAACGCACTGCACTACCACGCATGTATCGCTGCGGTGCAGCGACCGGGGCGTCGGGGCACGCCGGACCGCGGATCGTGACGCGGCGGCGTGACAGGCACGCCGCGCGCACCACAGCGACTCGATGCGAGGCGCCGAGCGACGCGCCTACGGCTCGGGCGGGGCGTCGACGACCGCGACCCGGTACGTCGCGAAGGGCGGGGTCTCTTCGGCGAGGAAGGAGCCGCGGAAGCGCTGTGTGGTGCCGGGGGCGAAGGGCTTCAGCTTGCCGGTCTTCGCCGCGTCCTCGGGCTTCACCTCGGGGACGCTCAGGATCTCGGCCGTCTCGTTGTAGGCGTCGGTCGAGGCGACGACCTTGCCGTGGTCGTCGAGGGCGTCGATGCGCAGCTTCACCCAGCGCACCGCCGCGGAGCCGTCGTTCTCGAGCGTGCCGACGACGTTGTAGAACTTCGCGCCGTAGCCCGACTCCCACTTCCCGCCGTGCTCGAGCACCTTCACCGCCGGCGCCCCCGCTGCGACGGTGGTCGCAGCGAGGAGCGCCAGCAGGAAGGCGGGGAAGCGGGGCATCCCGCTCAGTCGGTGAGGCGTGTGAGCGTGCGGAGCGAGAAGTAGTTCGGATCCCACTTCCGCTCGACGAACGAGGACTGATAGCGACCGCCCAGCGCGGCGCGGTTCGTCTTGTCGTTCACGCCGATGACCAGGTTCGGGTAGACGGCGGAGAACGTCTCGCCGTCCTTCACGAAGTGGTAGCCGCAGGCGGCGGTGTAGAAGTACTCGCCGGCGCGATTGTGCACGAGCTTCCAGTAGATGCGGTAGATGTCCTTGTCGAAGTACATGATGACCTTGCCGAAGTTGTAGTACGGGTCACTCGACTGTCCTTCGATGATCCACACCGGTCGCGGCACGAAGACGAGATTGTCCTGGATCCACCACGGCGCACCCTTGCTGCCGGGCTTCTCGTAACCCGCCTGCATGTAGGGCGTGTTGATGGTGAAGCGGGACGGTCCCGCGGGCGTCATCGGGAACGGCTCGGGGCGCAGCACCGGCGCGAGGATGGTGCCCTCGCCGACGAGCTTCCACTGATAGTACTCGATCTTCCCGGCGTAGCAGTTGAGGTCGTCGGAGAAGATGTCGAGGCCCGCGACCGGATCGGAGCGCGAGGCGGCGTTCACGCGGCGCGCGCGGCGGGTCGACGGCACGTAGGCCCAGATCGCGTCCTGGCTCTCCCAGTCCCAATAGCGCTTCGTGAGCGTCGAGACGCCCTCGACGTCGATCGGCTCGATGGCGGCGCCGATCGCCTGGCCGGCGAGATTCTCGGGGTTGTTCTCGATCTTGCCGTCGATGCGGCCCTGATAGCCCATCGCATGGATGAACGCCTTGACCTTGCGGAACTCGCCGCCGGTGTCGACGCCGTTCAGGCTGAACGTCGCGCCGCCGCCGCCGCCCTGCGAGCCGGCGAAGGCGAAGTTCTGCGCGATCTTGCAGGCGACCTCGGGGTCGTTCTTGTCGATCTTCGGGAACGGCAGGCCGATCAGGAAGTCCGGGATCTTGCCCGTCTCCTTGTCGCGCAGGCCGCAATTGGGACCGAGGTCGTACTTGCCTTCGTTGGACGCCGTCTGATCCCAGAACTTCTTCGCGTAGTTGTTCTTGTATGCGACGGGGTCGACCGGGACGACCTTGAACCAGTACTGGCCGTCCTGGAGGCGCTTCAGCACGGGCTCCGGCAGCAGGTCCTTGCCCTCCTGCCAGTTGTTCGCGTCGAGGATCCACGGCTTGTCGTCGGCCGCGCCCGGCGACACGGCCGCAGCGACGATGCCGAGCGCCGCGACGAGCGCGAGCGGAAAGCGGGCCGTTCTCTTCATGGGACCTCCCTGCGGATCGGGGACTCGGGTGGGGACCCTCGTTCGCCCGTTTCTCCTGCGGTTGTCAAGGTTTCCGGGATGGGTTCCGCGTCGCGCAGCTTGCGCAGCTCCCAGTGCAGCAATGCGCCGACGAGGAGGACCTCGCTCGTGCCCTCGCGTCGCACGTAGACGCCGGTCCAGGCCGGATTCCGCTTGCCGAGGTCGAGACGAAGCACGGCCTCGCCATCGGCTCCGAGGACCTCCAGGCGCGACGCGTCGGCACCAAGACCGTACTCGCCTAGCGTGGTGGTATCCGCGGAGACGACCGCGACGGGCCGAAGCGTCGTGAGGGCCTCCAAGAGGTCCCCCGGCGCGTTCGATCGCCACGGGCGCCCCGCGACGTCGATCCAGCCGCCGGGCGCGCGCACGAGAATGAGACGCCTGCCGCGATCGACCCATTCGAGCCGCGTCACCGACGACGGCGCTGCCGCGAGTAGCGGCGGTGCATCGATTGCCGGCGCGCCCGGCGGCGGCGCGCTGCGCTCGCCGATCCACACGAGCGCCAGCAGCACGACGAGCACGGCGACGAGCCCGAGCGTGCCGCGCACCGTCATGCGCGTGCTCCGCGACGCACCGCGACGAGGCCGCCGAGCGCGAACAACAGCGCCGGACCCGCGACCGCGACCCAGAAGACGATGCGCGCCTCGCGCGCCGTGAGCGCGAGCCCGGAGAACACGCCCTCCGCCGCGGGCCGGCGTCGCGGCGCGGTGACGAGCTCGTCGCGCGCCGTGAGGCTCGCCAGCAGGCCGAGCAGGTCCCGGTTGCCGAGCACGCTCAGGTGCAGGTTGGTCATGAAGTCGGCGTCGCCGAGGACGACGAGGCGTCCCGGCGGCGCGTCGCCGCGCTCGACGGTGACGACGGCGCCCACCGGCAGCGGTCCGCGGCGGTCGACGCCGGGACGGAACGGCGCCACGCCGCCCCCGGTGCGCTTGTCGACGTCGGCCCAGGTCTGCTCGCCCGTGACCGCCAGGTACTCGCTGCGCATGCCGGGCACGTCGGCCAGTCGCAGCGACTGCGCGAGCGGCAGCAGGGCCTCGGCCGCCGGCTCGCGCGGCACGAGCTGCTGGTTCAGATAGGCGATGCGCGCCGCGAGCCCGTCCGTGCCGAAGAGGCGCGCCTGGTCGTCGACGACGAGGTCGTTCCCGAGCTCCACGCCGAAGCGCCGCAGCAGCCCGTCGATGGACGGCGGCGTGCCCGGATCGGCGAAGACGAGCAGATGCCCGCCGTCCTTCACCCAGGCGGCGAGCGCGTCGACCTCGGGCGGGCGCAGGTCGCGCGTTGCGCCGGCGAGCACGACGAGATCGGCGTCGGCCGGGATGCCGGCAGCGCCCGTCAGCCGCTCGACGCGGAAGCCCTCGGCCGCGAGCGCGCGTGCGGCCTCGCCGGCGCCCAGACGGTCGTCCGTGTTGCGGATGTCGCGCTCGCCGTGGCCGCCGACGAAATAGGCGGTGAGCGTCGGCATGCCCGCCACCTCGAGGAGGGCGGCGGTGACGTTGTCCTCGTTCACGAGGTCGATCTGCGTGCGGCGGACGCCGGACTCGCGCGGCGCTTCGACCACCGCGACGTTGTAGTCGCTCACCCCGAGGCGCTCGGCGGCGCCCGGGCTGCGATCGAGATCGAGCATGTGGAGGCGGACGCGCGGCGAGGCGTCGCGGTAGAGCGTCAGCAGGTCGGACATCGCGCGCCGGATCGCACCCTCCTGGCTCGAGTAGAAGACCGTGATGTCGACGGGCGCCTTCAGGCGCTCGAGCACGTCGCGGGTGTAGGGCGACAGCGTGAAGCTGCGCTCCGGGGTCAGGTCGAGACGCGAGGGATTGCGCACGGCGAGGAAGAGGACGCAGGCGAGGATCGCGAGCAGCGTCGCCGTCTGCACCACGAGGAGGACGACCGCGCGCCTCATATGGTGCCCCGCCAGGCGCGGGCGCCGAGCGCGCGATGCGCGAGGAAGGCGAACAGGACGGTGACGGCGAGGAGGTAGGTGACGTCGCGGACGTCGATCACGCCCTGCGCGAAGCCGTAGAAGCGGTCGAAGAGCGAGCAGAAAACGAGGATCGGCGCGACCGCGTCCGGCAGCGCGGCCTCGTTCCAGGTCGCGAACCAGGAGAACACGAGAACGCCGTACGCCAGCATCGCGGCCACCACCTGGTTCTCCGTGATCGCCGACGCGGCCAGGCCGACGGCGATGAACGCGAGCCCGAGGAGCAGCATGCCGGTGTAGCCGGCGAGCACCGGGCCGAGCGCGAACGGGTGCAGCGACCAGAGCGCGAGCGGGCCGGCAAGGGTCGCGGCGAGCATCGTCACATAGACGATGGCGGCGGCCGCGAACTTCCCCGCCAGCACGTCGCGGTCGCGCACCGGGAGCGTCCAGAGGAGCTCCAGGGTCCCGAGCTTCCGCTCCTCGGCCAGCAGTCGCATGGTGAGCAGCGGCACCACGAGCAGGGCCACCAGCCGGAAGTCGAGGAAGACGTAGCGCCACAGGCCGGCCGGCAGGTTGCTGCCGCCGAACAGGACGAAGAATGCCAGGTCGGCCCAGAAGAAGTACCCGCAGAGCAGCGTGAAGACGGCGGCGAGCACCCAGGCCAGCGACCCGCCGAAGAGCGACGCCAGCTCGCGCCGGCAGATGCGCCACGCGACCGTCACGCCGTCAGGGCGAGGAACGCCTCCTCCAGAGAGGGCTCGATCGGCACGAGGCCGTACAGCGGCCATCCGGCGCCGGCGATCGCCTCCGCGATCGCCGGGCGGGGATCGCCGCCCGGCTCGAGCTCGACGCGACAGCGCGCCGGCCCGGGCCCCGGCGCGAGCGGCGTCACCGTACGGACGCCGGCGATCGCGCCCAGCGCTGCCGCGAGCGCCTCACGCGGGGCGCCGGCCTCGACCTCGACGATCGTCGTCGAGCGCAGGCGGGCGGCGAGGTGCGCCGGCGTGTCGGTGGCGAGCACGTGCCCGCGATGCAGGATGACGACGCGGTCGCAGAGAGCCTCGACGTCGGCCAGCAGATGGCTCGACACGAAGACGGCGTGATCGGCGCCGAGGCGGCGGATGAGGGCGCGGGCGTCGGCCGCCTGCGCGGGGTCGAGGCCCGCCGTGGGCTCGTCGAGCAGGAGCGCGGGCGGATCGCCGACGAGCGCCGTCGCGAGGCCTACGCGCTGGCGGTAGCCGCGCGACAGGGTGCCGATACGCCGTGCGCGCACCTCGCCGAGGCCCGTGTCGTCGAGGACGCGTGCCACCGCCGCCCGGACGTCGCCGCCGGCGCGCAGCCCGCCCACGAACGCCAGCTGCGCTTCGACGGTCATGTCGGCGTGCAGGGCCGGGCGCTCGGGCGCGTAGCCGAGCTGCCGGCGTGCGCCGAGCGGATCGTGGGCGAGGTCACAGCCCGCGACGACGGCCTGCCCGCTCGTCGGCGGGAAGACGCCCGCCAGGATGCGCAGCGTGGTCGTCTTGCCCGCGCCGTTGGGGCCGAGGAACCCGCACACCTCGCCCCGCGCGACCGCGAGCGACACGTTCTCGATGGCGGTGCGGCCGCCGAAGCGCTTGGTGAGTGCCCGGGCTTCGATCACCCGACCGCGAGTCGTGCGGAGGGCTCGGCGTCGGCTTTGGGCCCGCGCTTCGTGAGGAAGCGGGGCTTCAGCACCTTGATCCACGCCGGCACCAGCACGAGCCCCCCGAAGGTGTTGAACGCCATGAGCAGCGCCAGGAGGAAGCCCATCTCGGCCTGGAACTTCAAGTCCGAGAACCACCAGAACAACGAGCCGACGATCATCGTGCTCGCCGTGAAGATGATGGCCTTGCCGGTGGTCGCGGTCGCGCCGTCGACGGCGTCGTCGAGGCTCTGCCCCTCGTCGGCGAGGTCGATCATGCGACTGAAGTGATAGATGCCGTAATCGACCCCGACGCCGGCGCCCACCGCCGCAACCGGCAGCGAGTTCACGTTGAGGTCGATCTGCATGAGGTACATGAACGCTTCGGTCGCGAACTGGGCCATCAGCACGGGGATCATCAAGATGATCGTTCCGACCAGCGTGCCGTAGGTGAAGAAGAGGAACAACGCGACGGCGCACATGACCAGCGCCAGCGTCGTCCAGTAGGAGTCCTCCACCGCCTCGTTCACCGCCGCGAGCACGCCGAACAGGCCGCCCGCGAAGAGGAACTTCACCCCGCCGTCGCTGTGCTGCGCCGCCCATTCCTGGCCGGTGTTGATGGCGTTCATGATGATGTCGTGGGAGTAGCCGTGGAAGAGCGTGACCACGGTGCCGTAGCGCATGTCGGCGGAGAGGAAGCGGTCGAGGTCGCCGGCGCCGCCCGTCTGCGTGAACTGGTAGAAGAGCTCGGCGATGTACTTCTGCTTGTCGGGGATGAACGCCCACTTGGGCTCGCCCTCGTGGAAGAGCCGCGAGAGCTGCTTGATGATGTCGATCACGGTGACCGACGCGCCCGCGCCTTCCGCCGACTCCATGTGGTCGGCGAACTCCTCCATCGTCGTGAGCGGCTCGACGTTCTTCATGCCGTCGGGCTTGCCGGTGTCGGCGATGACGACCAGCTGGTTCGCGCCCAAGAACTTCTCGTTCAGCTTCGCGTAGGCGATGTTGTATGGATGGTCGGCGAAGAGCAGCGCCGCACCCGGCGTCATGTCGGCCACCTTCAGCTGCCAGCCGTAGTACGGACAGACGATGAAGAGGGCGATGGTGAGGCCGACGCCCGCCCACTTTCGCCACCCGGCGCTCGCCGCGATGATCGCGTCGGTGAGGCCCTGGTATATCTGCTCGTGGCGCAGGTACAGCGCCGCGGCGATGAGGCACATGACGATGGTCTTCGTCGTGCCGAGGAGATCGTGTGCCGCCTGGAGCGAGACGTACGCGAACGCGACGAAGCCGAGCGCCAGCGTCGCCTTGCCGAGCCAGCGCGCCCACGCCGGAAACGAGCTCGGCGCGCCCGGCGGGTTCGTCGCCGAGAGGATGATCGGGTGCAGCGTGACGACGCTGATCAGGATGGAGAAGATCCAGAAGCACGAGAACAGCGCGACCTTCTGGATGAGCGGGATCGGCGCCATCGTGACGAGGAAGATGCCCGCGGCGTCGTTCAGGATCGACGCGATCGCCGGCGGGAACAGGTGCGAGTACGACTCGACGATCGCCGTGTGCTTGTCGTGGGTGCGGTGGTACTCCTCGTGATACCGGTCCATCGACTGCACGGAGTGCGACAGCGCTCGGGCCGAAAGGAAGACGGGCACCACGAGGATGAGCGGATCGAGATTCAGCCCGAGCAGCGGCACGAGGCCGAGCGCCCAGATGCCGGAAAGGATGCCCGAGAACATGGGCACCCAGACCCCCGGCCACGATCGGAAGTAGTTCCAGAGCAGGAACGTCAGCGCCGCGCAGGTGATGATGAACACCTGCTGCACCTCGGGGATGTAGCGCAGGATCGACGTCTGCAACCACGGGAAGCCGGTGATGTAGACGGTATGGTGGTCGTCCTCGACGAGCTGCTTCAGCTCCATCATCCGGTCGTAGAGGTAGCCGGCGTCGACGTCCTCCTCCCAGAAGCCGGCATGCACGAGGGCCGCGCTGTCGTCTTCGGCGACGTAGATGCCGCGGATCCCCTTCGTCGCGTAGACCGCGAACTTCACGCGGTCGGCGTCCTCCTGGGTTTTCGGGACCCCGGGGTAGTAGACCTCGCGCACCTGGATCGCGCCCTGCACGGTCGTGATGCTCTTCATCTTCGCGTGCGCGATCGAGGTGATCTGGTAGGGCACGACGCCCTTGGTCTCGACGATCCAGCGCGTCATCTGATCGAGCTTCTGGAGCGTCGTCGGGTTGTAGATGTCGCCGTCCTTCACCTCGAGAATGGTCGTCAGCACGTTGGCGCTGCCGAACATCCGCCGGAAGTCGTTGTAGATGTTGATGTAGGGATGCCCCTGCCGCAGCGTCACTTCCTTGCCGAAGAGCGAGATCTTCGTGGCGCTGGGGTAGAAGTCGATGAAGTTGGCGATGATCTTGATGCGCGTACATTCGTACGTGAAGAAGACGGTCATCACCGCGATCGCCAGCGTCACGAGCAGGCGGTTCCGCAGTAGGAACCGCAGGTAGCTCTCGACCCATCGCTTCGGGATCATTCAGGTGCCTCGCGCTGCCGGCTCATGAGGAAGACTGCCGTCGCGACCATACCGCCGGTGGTCACGCCGCGACGACGCGCGGGACGGGCGAATCCCGTTCCCGCGTGCAAGGGGCGTCCGGTCACCCGGCAGCGAGCGGCACGGGTGCTGGTGTGCCGATCGTCCGGGCGGGCCGGTTGGTGAGGAATCGAGGTCGGACGACCTTCATCCATGCCGGCACGAGCACGAGCCCGCCGAAGGTGTTGAACACCATCAGGAGCGCGAGCAGGAGGCCCATCTCCGCCTGGAACTTCAGGTCGGAGAACCACCAGAAGATCGTGCCCGCGAGCATGGTCGTCGCGGTGAAGATGATGGCTTTGCCGGTCGTCGCCGTCGCTCGGTCGACCGCTTCGTCGAGGCCGAGGCCCTCGTCGACGAAGTCGATCATGCGGCTGAAGTGGTAGATGCCGTAGTCGACGCCGACGCCCGCACCCGCGGCCGCGATCGGCAACGAGTTGACGTTGAGGTCGATGTTCCACAGCCACATCGCGCATTCGCAGGCGAGCTGCGAGAGGATCACGGGGATCATCAGCAGCAGCGTCGCGACGAGCGAGCCGTAAGTGAAGTAGAGGCAGGCCGACACGGCGACCATCACCAGCGCCAGCGTCATCCAGTACGAATCGTCGACGGCTTCGTTGACGGCCGCCAGCACGCCGAAGAGGCCGCCCGCGAACAGGTACTGCACGCCGTCGTCGGAGTTCTGCGCGGCCCACGCCTTCCCGTCGGCGATCGCGTTCATGATGATGTCGTGCGAGTAGCCGCTGTAGAGCGTGATGATGGTGCCGTAGCGCATGTCCGTCGACATGAAGCGGTCGAGGTCGCCGGCCTGGCCGGTCTGGGTGAACTGATAGAAGAGCTCGGCGATGTACTTCTGCTTGTCGGGGATGAACGCCCACTTCGGCTCCCCCTCGTGGAAGAGCCGCGAGAGCTGCTTCAGGATGTCGATGACCGTCACCGACGCGCCGGCACCCTCCGTCGCCTCCATGTGGTCGGCGAATTCCTCCATCGCCGTGAGCGGGGCCACGTCCTTCATGCCGTCGGGCTTGCCGGTGTCGGCGATGATGACGAGCTGGTTCGCGCCGAGGAACTTCTCGTTCAGCTTCGCGTAGGCGACGTTGTACGGGTGGTGCGGGAAGAGCAGCGCCGCGCCGGGCGTCATGTCGCCCACCTTCAGCCGCCATCCGAAGTAGGGGCAGATCAGGTAGAGCGCGATCGTCAGGCCGACGCCGACGAAGCGCCAGCCGCCGTTCGATGCGGCGATCGTCCAGTGCGTGGCCCGCTCGTAGATCACCTCGTGCCAGCGGTAGAGCACGAACGCGATGAGGAGCATCACCGCGACGCCACCGTAGCCGAGCAGCGAGGTGGCGAGCCAGAGCGCGTACCCGAAGAACAGCGCGCCGCCGACGGCGAGCGTCAGGTTGCCGAGGAGCCGTGCCCAGCCCGGGAACACGCCATGGGCGCCCGGCGGGTTCGTCGCCGAGAGGATGATCGGGTGCAGCGTGACGACGCTGATGATGATCGAGACGATCCAGAAGCTCGAGAACAAGGCGCACTTCTGGATCAGCGGGATCGGCGCGATGGCCACGAGCAGGATGCCGATGCCGTCGCTCAGCACCGACGCGATCGCCGGCGGGAACAGGTGTGAGTACGACTCGACGATCGCCGTGTGCTTGTCGTGGGTGCGGTGGTACTCCTCGTGATAGCGATCCATCGACTGCACCGAGTGCGACAGGGCGCGCGCGGACAGGAAGATCGGGATCACGAGAACGAGCGGGTCGAGGTTCAGCCCGAGCAACGGCACCATGCCGAGTGCCCAGATCGACGAGAGGATGCCCGAGAACACCGGCACCCACACGCCCGGCCAGCTGCGGAAGTAGTTCCACAGCAGGAACGTGAGGGCGGCGATGGTGATGACGAAGACCTCGCCCACCTCCGGCACGTAACGCTGGATCGACGTGTACAGCCACGGGAATCCCGTGATGTAGACGTTGTGATCCGCGTCCTGCACCTCCGCCTGGAGCTTCGTCAGGCGGTCGTAGAGGTAGTTGAAGTCGAGCTCCTCTTCCCAGAAGCCCGCGGTGACAAGGGCGGCGGTGTCGTCCTCGGACACGTAGAGGCCGCGGATGCCCTTGGTCGAGTAGACGGCGAACTTCACCCGCTCGGCGTCTTCCTGGGTCTTCGGCAGGGCCGGCCAGTACACCTCGCGGATCTGGATCGCACCGCCCGCGTTGGTGATGCTCTTCATCTTGGGGTGCGCGATGGAGAGGATCTGGTACGGCACGACGCCCTTGGTCTCGGTGAGGGCGCGGGTGACCTGGTCGACCTTCTGGAGGGTCGCCGGGTTGTAGATGTCGCCGTCCTTCTTCTCGACGATGATCGTCAGCACGTTCGCGCTGCCGAACATCCGGCGAAACTCGTTGTAGATCTGGATGTAGGGATGGCCCTCGCGGAGGGTGACCTCCTTGCCGAGGAACGAGAGCTTCAGCGGGCCCGGATAGAAGTCCAGGAACTGCGGGAGGACCTTGATGTGCGTGCATTGCCACGCGAAGAACGCCGTCATCACGGCGATGACGACGGACACCGCGACGCGGTGCCGGAGCAGGAAGCGGAGGTAGGCTTCGACGAGCCGCTTGGAGATCATGAGGGGGCGCCTTCGGGGCGGTCCTTCACTTGCTCGAGGCCCTTCTCGTCGACGCGCAGGATGAGCCCCTCGGAGCCCACCGCGAGACCGGCGCCATCGGGCTGCATCCAGATGTCGCGAATCCAGTTGGCCGCGAGCTGGATCGGCAGCTGCTCGACCAGCCAGGTGCGGCCACCGTCCTGGCTCTTCAGCACCGTCCCCGACTCGCCGACGATCCAACCCCGCTGCCCGCTCACGACGACGTCGTAGAGCGAGCGGCCCGGGATCGGAGCCGGCGTCGGCGTCCAGGTGACGCCGCCGTCGTCGGTCTGGAGGATCATCGAGTCGATGCCCACTGCCCAGCCGCGCTTCGCGTCGGCGAAATACACGCCGAACAGCGTGCTCTCGATCGGCGCCATTTGCTGCTGCCAGGTGAGGCCGCCGTCGGTGCTCGCCATGACGATGCCGAACTCGCCGACGATCCAGGCGTGGTCCCGATCGCCGTACGCGATGCCATAGAGGTTGACGTCGCCGGGCTCGACGCCGGTGTCGAGCGCGATCTCCGGTAGCTTCACCTCGGGGGGCACGTTGTGCACCGTCCAGGTGGCGCCGCCGTCCTCGGTGTGCACCATCGAGCCGTAGTCGCCGGCGGCATGGCCGCGCTGGGCGTCGGCGAACTGGAGGGCGAAGATGTGCCGGGGAGAGCCGGTCTTCTGGAGCTGCCAGCTGCTCCCGCCGTCCTTGGTCGCGTAGATGATGCCTTCCTTGCCCGCGATCCAGGCCGTCTTGCCGTCGAGGCAGGACATGGCGAGGAAGGGGCGCTTCGTTCCGGCGTCCTGGCGGTCCCAGGTCTTGCCGCCGTCGGCGGTGCGGAAGATGCGACCGAGCTCGCCGACCATCCAACCTTCGGAGTCGCTGGCGAAGCACGTGGCGAAGAGGTTCTGTCGAACCTCGCCGAGCCGGACCGGCTCGGCGAACGCCGTCACTGCGGACAGCGCCGCGGCGGCGGCGAGTAGGCGATGCATGGGGGTCTCCTACGGGCGGGCGTCGAACATGGGTAATTGCACGCGCGGTGCACGTTGGCCCGGGCGCCGGGCCATCGGGGCAATTACCCGGCCGCCGAACGCGGTGTCAACGGCCCGTTGCGTCAGACGGGCCTCGGTGTGGACGCGACGGCGAGCCGTCGCGTCCACACCCGGTGCCTCAGAATACGTACTCGACCTGGAAGCGGACGTTGTCGCGGTCGCGCGCGGCGCCGAACTGCCCGGTCGGCGCGGCGGAGATGCGCGAGTAATCGAACGTCACCCGGAAGGGGTCGCGGACCAGCGTGACGCCAGGCTGGAACACGAGGCCGCCCTGCCAGTCGTAGAACATGCCGTAGAACGGCACGATGCGGCCGCCCGAGTAGGACGTCGTGATGAGCAGGGTCTGGAGGATGCGGTCGTCGGCCAGGCTGAAGAAGCGCGGCTCGGAGGGGCAGCCCTTGCTCTTGAAGCTGCCGTCGGCCTGCTTCTTGCGGTTGCAGCCCGGGTTGCCGGCGATGAGGAAGCTGTTCTTCGGATTCACCCGCAGGTTCCGGAACGGCACGGGCAGCACGAGATCGCCCGGCGAGTCGAAGACGTGCTTGTAGAAGACCTGCGTCGAGAAGAAGAACGTCTGCGTCGGGTTGAGCCAGCGGATGAAGCGGTTGACGTCGAAGCCGACCGACAGGTTGAAGGTGTCGAGCTGGAGGACGCGACCCCAGAACTGGTTCTGGCGATCCGTGCGGTAGAAGCCCGGGTACAGGAACGGGTCGACGCCGCCGACCATGTTCCCCGCGCGCCACAGGCGGCGATACCCCGGCGTTCCCGGAGCGCCGACGCTGTCCCGGTTGAGCCCCTCGCCCTGGCGGCTCATCGGCTCGCCCTGGAAGTACGCCACCTCCGAGCGGACGATCGTGTACAGGCTCGGGACCGGGAAGGTCGCCGACAGGCCCGTGATCGGCACGCGCGGGAAGCGGGCATAGGCGGTGATCGGGTTCTCGAACACCGGCAGCGACGTGCCGTTCGGGCCGATGCCCGGCAGCCGGTACTGCGTCCCGGGAATGTCGAGGTACGTGTAGTAGTGGGCCAGGGTGAAGGTGACGTCCTTGGCCGTGAACACCAGGCGGGCGCCGCCGCGGACGTCGGTCGCGTCCGGCACGGTGACGACCTGGTTGATCGACGTGTTCGGGCGGCCGATGCCGCCCGGCGACCAGGGCGAGCCGGCGGGGGTACCCGGAACCTGCGAGACGACGTTGCCTTCGGCCGCGAAGCCTTCGACGAAGATGTCCGCGAACGGGCCGATCGAGCCGAAGTTCCAGCTCGCCCGGACCATGTCGAGCGGCACGCGGCGCTCGTCGAGGGCGATCAGGAAGCCGCCGAAGCTGTCGTCGAGCGGGTTGATGTTGTCCATCAGGCGGAAGATGTCGGTCTCGCCCCAGGCCAGGATCTGGCGGCCGACGCGGGCGAAGAACGGACCCTTCTCGAAGTCGAAATAGGCGAGGAAGAGGCGCTGGCGGATGCGGGCGCGCCGGTTCAACCGGCTGACGCGGCGATCGATGTACTTGTCGGGCAGCTCACGGCTGACGAGGCCCGGGACGTTGGGCAGGTCGGCGCGGAACTTGCGCGTCGTGCCGCCGGGGTCGCTGTACTCCTCGGGGCCGTAGTCGTAGATGCCCTCCCACTCGCCGCGGTACTGGACCGTGTACTTGAGCAGGTCCGCGTCCATCCAGCGGAAGGGCATCATGAGCCCCCAGCTGTCCTTCGCGAGGCGCCGGAGGTCGTGCTCCCAGTCGATCTGCAGGAAGTAGCGATGCTGGCGTACGTGGCCGGCGGGCGACACCGGCCAGTTGAGCGGGTTGTCCGAGCCGCCGATGCGCTCGGTGCCGACACGGACCGCCGTATACGCGCGCAGTCCCAGTCGCATCTCGCCGCGAGGATCGATGTCGTATGCCGACACCGGTGTGACGGCATCCACCGCCAGGGTGATGGTCAGCGTCGTCAGGGCGAGGAGGAAGCCACCCCGGATCCGCGTCGTCGCCATCGTGTCCGACCCCCTTCTCCGACGCAGAAGCGCCGCTAATCTCGCGGAAAGCGCGCGCGTCATAGCGAGAGGGCGTCGAAGGTGTCAAGGATGTTGCAAGGGCATACGCCCCAGCGACCGCGTGAACGGCTCTACCAGGGGCGCGTCTCGCCCGGAGACGGCGTCCAGATGCGTGCCGGCTCCACACCCTGCGCCACCGCGGCCGCGTGGAAGCGGCGGGGCGGTTCGTCGACCGGCTCGTCGGTCAGATCGAAGGTGCCCCAATGCACACCGAGGAGCCGCTGCGCGCCGACGTCGAGCCCGGCCTGGAGCGCTTCCTCGGGATTCATGTGCACGGGCTGCATCATCTCGGCCGGCGCGTAGGCGCCGATCGGCACGGCGGCGAGCTGGAAGGGCCCGAGCCGCGCGCCGATCTCGCGGAAGCTCGTGGTGCTGCCGGTGTCGCCGGCGAACCAGAAGCGGCGGGTGGGGCCGACGACGGCCCAGCCGCTCCAGAGCGTCTGGCTGAAGTCGGTGAGGCCCCGCTGGCTCCAGTGGCGTGCCGGGACGCAGTGTACCGTCACACCGCCGACGTCGCGGGACTCCCACCAGTCGAGCTCCTCGACCGGCCCGATGCCTTCTGCACGCAGCAGCGCACCGACGCCGAGCGGTACGAAGAAGCGTGTGCCGCGTGCGGACAGCCGGCGCAGCGTCGGCAGGTCGAGATGGTCGTAGTGGTTGTGCGAGACGACGACGAAGTGGAGCGGCGGCAGGTCGTCGAGGGCGAGCGCGGGCGGCACGAACCGCCGCGGCCCGAGGAACGACACCGGGCTCGCCGTGTCCGACCAGATGGGATCGGTGAGGAAGGTCACGTGGTCCATCTGCACGAGCACGGTCGCATGTCTGATCCACGTGACGGTGGGCGAGCTGTGGCGGGCGTTCTCGCGCAGCGCCGCGCCGTCGTTCGCGATCGGCGACGGCGCGCCGCCACGGCCGACGATGCTCGCGCCGATCCGGCGCAGGAAGAAGGGTACGGTGACGAGCGGTCCGGCCCGCTCCCACGGCTCGAGGTTGCGGAATCCGCCGCCCGGATCGTGATGTGCGGGCCGGTCGTTCGCCATGCCGGAAGCACCGCCGAGCGCCAGGACGAGCAGCGCGGCGACGAGGGGCCTCACGCCAGCAGCGCCTCCGCCAGTCGCGTCCACTCCTCCATCGGCACCGCGGTCTGATTACGCCCCAGCACCTGCAGGCAGACGTGGTCGGCGCCGGCGTCGTGGTGCGCGCGCACGCGCGCGACGACGGTGTCGACGTCGCCCCAGGCGATGAGCCCGTCGACGAGGCGGTCGCTGCCGCCGTTCTCGAGGTCGGCGTCGTCGTAGCCGAGCGAGCGCCAGTTGCGATTGTAGTTCGGCAACGGGAGGTAGGTCGCGAGGTGCGTGCGCGCGATCTCGCGCGCCACGGATGGATCCGTCTCGAGCACGACGCCCTGCTCGGGCGCGAGCAGCGGGCCCTGGCCCATGATGCCGCGGGCGCGGGCGGTGTGCTCCGGCGTCACGAGATAGGGGTGCGCGCCGCGGGTGCGCTCGGCCGCGAGCTTCAGCATGCGCGGGTGGAGCGCCCCGATGACGGTCTCCGGCGGCGTCGCGGGGCCGGCGGCGGCGAACGGCGCACGGGCCATCGCCTCGAGGTACTGCTCCATGAACGAGTACGGCTTGCGGTAGTCGTGCCCGCGCAGCATCTGCACGAGCGGTGCGTGGCTGACGCCGATGCCGAGGAGGAAGCGATCCGGCCACGCCTCGGCGAGCGTGCGCTGCGCCGCCGCCGTCGCCATCGCGTCGCGCCCCCAGACGTTCGCGATCCCGGTCGCGATCGGGATGCGGCGGGTGCCGCCGAGGAGGATCGCGGCGTTGGTGAAGGCCTCGCGGCCCATCGCCTCGGGGAACCAGATGGCGCCCCAGCCCTGCGCGTCGAGCTGGGCGGCGACGTCGCGCGCCTGGGCGGAGGGAAGGAGGTCGAGCTGGAAGGTCCAGATGCCGACGCGGCCGATGTCCATGGCAGGGTGGTTAGCCCGATCGTCGCGGCGAGTCAGCCGCCCCCGCCGAAGCGGGCCTGGAGGCGGCGCATGCCGCGGATCCAGCGTTCCGGGTCCTCGGCCTTGCGGCGCACGTATTCGGCGACGCTCGGGTGGGGCAGGATGTGGAAGCGCTCGTCGCAGAGCCCCTCGACGACGACGTCGGCGAGCTGCGCGGGCTCGAGCATGCCGTCGACGCCGGCCACGCCGCCGCCCTCGAAGTCGGCCGTCATGGCGGTGCGTACCGCCTGCGGGCACAGCACCGAGACGCGCAGGCCCTGATCGCCGTAGGTGATCGACAGCCACTCCGCGAAGCCGACCGCCGCGTGCTTGGTCACCGAGTAGGGCGCCGAGCCGATCTGCGACAGCAGCCCCGCCGCCGACGCGGTGCTCAGGAGATAGCCGCCGCCGCGGGCCAGCATGCGCGGGACGAGGTGCCGTGCGGCGAAGACGTGGGCCATGACGTTGACGTCCCAGATGCGCTGCCAGTCGGCGTCGGCCACCTCGGCGCCGCCGACGAGGAGAATGCCGGCGTTGGAGCAGAAGAGGTCGATGGGGCCGACGCGGGTCTCGACCTCGTCGACGACGCGCGCCACCTCGGCGTCGCGGCCGACGTCGGCGCCGAGGCCGATCCCGCCGACCGCTTCGGCCACCGTTCGCGCGCCGCCGGCGTCCCGGTCGACGGCGACCACCGTGCGCGCGCCCTCGGCGGCGAAGCGCTCCACGAGCGCGCGGCCGATGCCGCTCGCTCCTCCCGTGACGACGCAGACGCGATCCCGGAGCTCCACGCGAACCTCCTCGCGGCGCGGCCGCGCCGACGTGGGCCGTCGTAGCCGCTTCGCACCGGACACGCCACGGCTGCGCTTGCCGGCCCCGGAGCTTCCTGCGACACGCCGCCCATCCGGTCCGAGCGCCGCACCGTCCTCCTCGCGTACTTCGCGGTCTTCCTCGGTGCCGGCGTGTGGCTGCCGTACGTGCCGCGCTGGCTCGCGTGGCTCGGGCTCGACGGCATGCAGATCGGGCTCCTCGGCGCGCAGCAGCCCCTCCTGCGCTGGGTGAGCGCGATCGCGCTCGCGGCGGCGGTCGATCGCTGGCGCGTGCGGCACCGTCTGCTCGTCGTCACCGCCTGCGCCGGATCGCTCTGCTTCCTGGCGCTCGTCGGCGCGACGCGCTTCGAGACGCTGCTCGTCGTGTTCGCGGCGATCGCGCTGCTGCACGGCTCGCTGATCCCGCTCGTCGACGCGACCGTGCTCGACCACCTGCCTCGGCTCGGCGGCGACTACGCGCGGCTGCGGGTCGCGGGCAGCGTCTCGTTCGCGGTCGGGGCGCTGGCGAGCGCGCCGATCCTCGCGGCCTGGTCGCCCGCGGCATTGCCCTGGCTCCTCTTGTCGGCTCAGGTCGTCGTCGCACCCGCGCTGCTCGGGCTGCCGCGGGCGCAGCTCGGGCACGCGCACGAGGTGCGCCCGCCGTGGCGGCTCTTGACGCCGCCCATGCGCGCCTTCCTGGCCACCGCGTTCCTGCTCCAGGTGAGCTGCGGCGCCTGGGGCGGTTTCTTCGCCATCCACACCGCGGCGCTCGGCCTGTCCGACGCGGTGCCCGGCCTGGCATGGGGCCTCGGCGTGGTCGCCGAGATCCTGCTGTTCCGCTTCGGCCGCGGCCTCGTCGGCCGCTTCACCGCGACGCAGCTGATCGGCTTCACGCTCGTCGTCACCGTCGTGCGCTGGGCGGCGACGGCCGTGGCGACGAGCGCGCCGGCGGTGGTGGCGCTGCAGCTGGGGCACGCCGTCACGTTCTCCGTATTCCACCTGGCGACCATGCTGCTGCTGCCGCGGCTCGTGCCGGCGGCGAGCAGCACGAGTGGGCAGGGTCTCTACGGCTTCGTCGGCTTCGGGCTCGGCGGCAGCGCCGGGTTCGCGCTCGCGGGGCTGCTCGTCGACCGCATTGGCACGGCGGCCCTCTTCGGGCTCGAGGCCGCGATCGCGGCGCTGGCGTGGGCGCCGGCGTGGCGCCTCGCGCGGCTCCTTCGTTGAGCGCCTCGGTGGCGCTGCGGCGCAGCGCCAGGTAAGCGCGCGGGCGACGATGACGGACGTGCAGGTCGGGCCGGCGAAGACGTATGCGGAGCGGCTCGCCGCGCGGCGCGCCGAGGCGGAGACCGCCGACCGCCGCGACGAGCGGCTCGGGTGGGCGCGCTTCGCCTGCCTCGTCGCCGCAGGGATCGTGACCTGGATGGCGTTCGGCCGGCACGTGCTGCCGGCGTGGAGCGTCGGCGTGCCGCTGGCGGCGTTCGCCGCCCTGGTGCTCCGGCAGTGGGGCGCGACGGCGGCGCGCGAGCGGGCGCAGCGCGCCGCGGTGCACTGGGCACGCGGCCTCGCCTGTCTCGACGGCACCTGGCCGGGCGGCGGCACGAGCGGCGACCGCTTCCGCGATCCCGAGCATCCCTATGCCGACGATCTCGACGTCTTCGGGGCGGGCTCGCTCTTCGAGCGCCTCTGCACGGCCCGGACGCCGGCCGGCGAGGCGACCCTGGCCCGCTGGCTCGCCGCGCCGTCGGACCCGGCGGACGTGCGCCCGCGCCACGCGGCGATCGGCGAGCTGCGCGACCGCCTCGACCTGCGCGAGGACCTCGCCGTGCTCGGCGGCGACGTGCGACGCGGCGTCGATCCGACGGCGCTGCGGACGTGGGCGTCCGCGCCGGCGATCGTCTTCGCCGCCTGGGAGCGGTGGGTCGCCGCGTCGGCGGCGCTGCTCGCGGTCGGCGCGGTCGTCGTCTGGCTCATGGGCGACGCGCGGCCGCTGCTCGCCGTGATCGCGGCGGAAGCGGTGCTGGCCGTCGCCGTACGGAGACGCGTCGCCGCCGTGGTGGCGGCCGTCGATCGGCCCGGACGCGAGCTGCCGCTCGTGGCGGCGCTGCTCGGACGGCTCGAGGCGGAGACCTTCACGTCGCCGCGTCTCGTCGCCCTGCGCGCCGCTCTCTCGGCGGCCGGCGATCCGCCGGCCGCCGAGATCGTGCGGCTGCGCCGCCTGGTCGACCTGCTCGACGCGCGTCGCAACCAGTTCTTCGCCCCGATCGCCTTCCTGCTGTGCTGGTCGCTCCAATGCGCGGCCGCGATCGAGGCCTGGCGGCAGCGCTGCGGTTCGGCGCTCGCCGCGTGGCTCGACGCGGTCGGCGAGATAGAGGCGCTGATGGCGCTCGCCGCCTTCGCCTTCGAGCATCCCGATCTGCCGTACCCGGAGCTGCTCGACGACGGGCGCGTGCTCGACGGCGAGGGCCTGGTCCATCCCCTCCTCGCGCGCGACGCCGTCGCCAACGACGTCCGGCTGGGCGCCGCGCCGCGCGTGCTCGTCGTCAGCGGCTCGAACATGTCGGGCAAGAGCACGCTGCTCCGCACGGTCGGCATGGCGGTCGTGCTCGCCCAGGCGGGCGCCCCGGTGCCGGCGCGCAGTCTGCGCCTCTCGCCGCTCGCGCTCGGCGCCTCGATCCGCGTCCAGGACTCCCTGCGCGACGGCCGCTCGCGCTTCTACGCCGAGATCACGCGTCTGAAGCAGCTCGTCGATCTCGCCGCCGGGCCGCGCCCCCTCTGCTTCCTCCTCGACGAGGTTCTCCACGGCACCAACTCCCACGACCGCGCCATCGGCGCCGAAGCCGTGGTCCGCACCTTCGTCGCCCGCGGCGCGATCGGTCTCGTCACGACCCACGACCTGACGCTGGCGAAGGTCGCCGACGCCCTGTCGCCGCTGGCGCGCAACGTCCACTTCATCGACGACCTCGCCGGTGCCCAGCTCCACTTCGACTACCGCCTCCGCGACGGCGTGGTCACGAAGAGCAACGCCCTCGCCCTGATGCGCGCGGTCGGGCTCGACGTCTGACGGGGGGCGCGCGTGCTGCGCGGACGCGTGGCGGCCGGGGGCCCACGTCCCGTCCGGCATGCGCGGAACACCTACGCCCCCCGCAGGAAGACGGGCTTCATCGGGCCCGCGAGCAGCACCTCCGGCGCCGACTCCCAGGGGTGCACCCCCGTCATCACCGGCCGCGGGTCGAGGGAGCCGTCGGCGACGTGGCGGAGCACGTCGGGCATGTCCGCGCGGGCGTTGGCGCGGCCGGTGACGAAGTGGATGCCCTTGCCGTACATCTCGAGCATCGGCAGCGCGACGTCGGCGAAGAAGACGCCGACGCAGGTGCACGTACCCCACGCGTCCGTCGAGCGGATGGCGCAGGCGAGGCCCTCGGCATCGTTGCTGGCGTCGACCGTGACGGCAAAACGGCCGAGGCGGTGGGCGCGTTCGGCGACGACCTCGGCGCCGAGTGCGGCGGCGACGCTGCGGCGGTCGGCGTCGGCGTCCTGGTAGACGACGCGGGACGCCCCGAGCGCGCGTGCGGCAGCGACCGCGTACAGCCCGATGCTGCGCGCTTCGCCGCCGAGCACCAGCACCTCGGCGCCGGCGGCGTCGCCGCGGAGATACGGAGCGACGGCGCGCCAGCCGTCGCAGAGGTTGTCGCTGGCGCAGGCGACGATCTCGGGCGCGACGCCGTCGGGCAGCGGCAGGAGCATCGCGTCGGCGAAGGGCACGCGCAGCAGATCGGCGAAGGCGCCGCCCCATTGCGTCCCGCCGATCGGGCCGAGCCCGTAGGCCGAGCGGTGGGGCACCGCGCGGCAGGCGCCCGTCTGCCCCCGCGTGCAGCGGTCGCAGCGGCCGCAGCTGATCTGGAACGGCACCACGACGCGTTGGCCGGGACGGACGTTTCGCACGGCGTCCCCGACGGCGACGACGTCGGCCACGAACTCGTGCCCGAGCGGGAACGGGCCCGGGATGGGAACGGTGCCCTGGACGAAGGCGTGGTCGAGGTCGCAGGTCGTGACCGCCACGGCACGGACGAGCGCGTCGTCGGGCCCCTCGAGGCGTGCCTCGGGAGCGTCGGTCCATTCCACGCGGCCGGGTTCGACGAAGGTGAGCTCACGCATGGGTCGTGTCCTCCTATGTCACCGCTGGTGACATTGATGCCGGGGCAGGTCAAGCGACGCCCGCGCCGCGCTGCTCGGCGTCAGCGCGCCGGTGCGGCGAGCCCGCGCAGCAGCGGCGCCAGCAGCTTCACGAGATAGGACGTCGCCACGCGGGGCGAGCGCACCTGGATGCGCCCGCGCAGCACCATGTCGGCGTAGCCCTGGAGGAAGCTCCACAGGGCGATGGCCATGTCGGTGGGCTTCGCGCCGGCGAGGCGCCCGGTGGCGATGCCGTGCGCCATCTCGCGCACCAGCACGGCGAGCACCTCCTGGGTGGCGGCGTCGAGGGAGGGAAAGCGCCCGTCGAGGTTCACGCGCGGTCCGAACATCAAGGCGAAGCGCGCCGGGTCGTCGTACGCGAAGCGCAGGAAGGTCACGGCGAGCCGCTCGAGGCGCACCGGCACGTCGTCCGCGGGCACGCGCCGGAGCGCGGTCTCCAGCGTCGCGATCAGCTCACGGTAGCAGGTCTCCGAGAGGCCGGCGACGAGGGCGCGCTTGTCGGCGAAGTGGCGGTACACGGCGGCGTGGTCGACGCCGACCGCGCGTGCCACCTCGCGCAGGCCGATCTGCTCGGGCCCGCGCTCGGCGAGGAGTGCCCGCGTGGCGTCGAGCAGCGCGCGCTTGAGGTCGCCGTGATGGTAGGTGGCGCGCCGGCGCCGCGGCCGTGCCGGCCTCGCGCTCATGCCCGGCGCAGCTCCACCCATACCGGCGCGTGATCGCTCGGCTGCGCGCCCTTGCGCGCGTTGCGGTCCACGCCGGCTGCCGACGCCAACGCGTCGAGCGCCGGCGTGAGGAAGATGTGGTCGATGCGAAGCCCGCGGCCCTTGGGGAACGCGAGCATGCGGTAGTCCCACCAGGAGAGGCACGGTTGGCCCGGGTTGAGACGGCGCACGACGTCGACGAGGCCGGCGTCCTGCCGCAGCGTCTCGAGCGCCTCGCGCACCTCGGGGGTGAAGAGGACCGTGTCGATCCAGCGTGCGGGGTCGTGGACGTCGAGCTCCGCGGGTGCGACGTTGAAGTCGCCGCACAGCGCCAGCCGCGGCGTCTCCGGCACGATCCGGCGCAGCCAGGCGCCCAAGCGCGTCATCCAGGCGAGCTTGAAGGCGTACTTGTCGGAGCCGATCGTCTCGCCGTTCGGAACGTAGGCGCTGACGACGCGCACGCCGCCCGTCGTCGCGGCGATCAGGCGGGCCTGGGCGTCCTCGACGCCGTCGTCGAAGCCGCGCTGCACGGCGTCGAGCGGCGTCCGCGACAGGATGGCGACGCCGTTCCAGCTCCGCTGGCCATGGATCGCGACGTAGTACCCGAGCTCGGTGAACGCGTCGTGGGGAAACGCGTCGTCGGCGATCTTGGTCTCCTGGAGGCAGAGGACGTCCGGTCCATGCTCGCCGATCCACGCGCGGACGCGCTCGAGGCGGGCGCGGATGCCGTTCACGTTCCAGGTGACGAGGCGCATCGGGCGCGAGACTCTATGGCCGGGCCGGGCGACGGGCAACCGAGTATTGTGCTTTGCACACCGACTGCAATAAGTTTCGCCGCGCCATGGCCGGCCCCTCTACCGCGTCCCGCGTCGACGGCCGGCTCGCCCGCGGCGAGCGCGCCCGCGGGGCCATCGTCGACGCGTTGCTCGACCTCCTCGAGGCCGGCGAGCTGCGGCCGAGCGCGGCACGCATCGCCGAGCGGGCGGGCGTCTCGCTGCGCTCGGTGTTCCAGCACTTCTCGGACGTCGAGACGCTCTTCGCCACCGCGGCCGAGCGCCAGAAGGTGCGTCTCATGCCGCTGGTGCGGCCGATCTCGCTCGACGGCCCGCTCGCCGAGCGCATCGCGGCGTTCGCGAGCCAGCGTGCGAAGGTGCTCGAGGCAATCACGCCGGTGCGCCGCGCGGCGATCCTGATGGAGCCGTTCTCGCGCGAGCTGCACGTGCGCCTGGCGAGCTTCCGCAACGACAAGGGCGCCGAGGTGCAACGCGTCTTCGCGCGCGAGATCGCGGCGCGGCCGTCGGCCTCGCGCCGGCCGCTGGTCGCGGCGCTGGTGGTCGCGAGCGGCTGGACCACCTGGCAAGGGTTGCGCGAGCATCAGGGCCTCGATCGCACGCAGGCCCGGCGGGTGCTCGCCCATATGCTCACGGCGCTGCTGCACGAGGAGCGCTGAGGGAGCTCCTGCGCATGTCCGACGAGCACTTCACGAAGCCGTGTCCCACCGCCTTCGGCGACGGCGATCCGATCGCCATCGCCCGCGGCTGAGGAGGATCTCGATGACCACCTCGTATCGCATCTTCGGCTCGGAGCTCTCCCCCTACTCGGTGAAGGTCCGCTCCTACTTCCGCTACAAGGGCATTCCGCACGTCTGGACGCCGCGCACCATCCAGAACCAGGCCGAGTTCGACCAGCACGCGAAGCTGCCGCTGATCCCCCTCGTGCTCGGCGACGACGGCACCGCGATGCAGGACTCGACGCCGATCATCGAGAAGATGGAGGCGCGCGTCCCCGAGCCGTCGATCACGCCGGCCGACCCGGTCGCAGCCTTCGTCTCCGTCCTGCTCGAGGAGTACGGCGACGAGTGGGGCAACAAGCCGATGTTCCACTACCGGTGGTTCTACGAGGCCGACGCGCAGTCGGCGGCGGAGCGCATCGCCCGCGACATGAATCCCGAGCTGCCCGCCGACGCCTTCGAGACCGTCGTCGGCGCGGTGAAGGGCCGCATGGTGCCGCGCCTCGCCTTCGTCGGCTCGTCCGAGGCGACCAAGGACCGCATCGAAGGCTCGTACCGCCGCCAGCTCGCGCTCCTGGAGAAGCACCTGGCGACGCGGCCCTATCTCTTCGGCGGCCGTCCGGCGTTCGGCGACTTCGGCGTCTGGGCCCAGCTCTACGAGTGCTCGACCGACCCGACCCCCGGCGCCATCGTGCGCGCCGAAGCCCCGGCGGCGCAGCGCTGGATCGACCGCATGCTCGACCCGAAGGCCGAGGGCGTCTTCGAGCCGTGGAGCGCGCTCGCGCCGACGCTCGAGCCGTTCCTGCGCGACGAGGTCGCGGCGACCTTCCTGCCGTGGACGGTCGCGAACGCCGCCGCGCTCGCGGCGGGCGAGAAGGAGTTCACGGTGCAGATGGGCGGCGCACCGTTCAGGCAGGAGACGCAGAAGTACCACGCGCGCTCGCTGGGAAAGCTGCGGGAGAAGTACGCGGCGGTCGCGGACCGGGCGGCGGTCGATGCGATCCTCGAGCGAACGGGCTGTCTCGCGGCGCTGCGGGGGTAGCCCCGCCGGAACGCCGGCACCGCTCGCGCCGGCGGCGGCCGACCTCGGCGACGGCCCCACCGCGTCGGCGAGCCCCCGCGTCCTCGAAGGCGGAGAGCCGGTGTCGGCCGACGGCACCTCGGGCCACCGGTAGCTGGAGTAGCCCGCTGCGAAACGGATCGGGCTCGCCGCGCGAGTGTGGGATCGCTTCAAATCGCACCGCCTCGACGGATAGAATGCGCGCGCAAGGGGGGCGCATGCGGATGTTGGTGGTTGCGGTGGTGTCGGGCGCGCTGGCCGGAGGGGCGGCGTTCGGGCAGGAGGCGTCGTCGATCGTGGGCTGCGTGCACCGGAAGTCCGGCGCCGTGCGCATCCCGCCGTCCGGCGTCTGCAAGCCGAAGGAGCGTCAGGTCGCGCTCCAGATCGCGGCCATCCCCGGGCCGACCGGCGCCCCGGGCGCGGCGGGCCCGACCGGTGCCGCCGGCCCGACGGGAAGCG